>NZ_BMRN01000033.1 GCF_014648655.1 Streptomyces atratus | reverse complement strand
TGGCAATCACCCCGGCCACCCCTGACAGCAAACCCTTTCCGACTCCCCGATGCGCCCCACCGCACCACCCCGCGCTCCGCCATCAGCGCCGCGCAAATCGGGTATCAGGCACAATGTAGCGCGGTTCGGACAACAGTACCGTGATCACACTCCCGCGCGAGCAGTTCGGGCCAGCCGTGGCCGCCACCCTGATGCCCATCCTTGGCTCCCTGTGGCCAGTGCCAGGAATCGGCCGCACAGACGTGGGCAAGAGGCCCTCCGGCGCCGGGGCCGCCCCGGCGCCGGGGCCGCCCCGGCGCCGGGGCCGGCGCTTCCGGTACCCGCCCCGCCGGGGCCTGCGGCGCCACAGGATGCGCAGCCCTCGCGCGACCACCAGGGTGATCGCGAAAAGCGCGGTGGCTATGTAATGGGCGGTGGCATGCTGCATGACGGAACGCAGCATGGTGGTGTCAGCGCATGTCATGAACGCGCGCTTCGCTCCTCACGACTGGGGAGGAGCCGGGCTCCCTGCGGGTGCACGTAGGCGTAGTGCGAAGCAAAGGGGTACTCGCGTCGCCAGAAGCAAGGCTCAACTCAGCCGCGCGAGCGGCCTGTGACTCACGAAAGTCTCTAGTCCCAGCGGCATGTGCCAGTCCCGGCCCTGTCTGCTCGAAACGCCACCCTTCGCGATACACCTCAACGGGCGTGTCTTTTCGACCGTTGAGAATGTCGTCTTCCGGATGCGCTTTCCGGCCAGGTGTCGTTGGACCGTACCGGCCGCCGCCCCACGCTGCTGGTGAGCAAGTTCACCGGCCTCCGCTGCCGGCTCGCCCGCTGGGAACTCAGAGGGGAACGAAGCGGCTACTTGCACAGTGTGAAGTCCTTCTGGGAAGGCATCGCGAACGGCGAAGACCGCGTGCAGGGTGCGGTCAGGGCGAACGACAAGTACTAATTTTCCGCAATTCGTACCGGCAAGAACCCAGGGGAGCTGCGTTCCTGGCGCGGAGGGACGCGCCCGGGAAAGCGCGAGTCCTTCCTCAACATCTGCTGTGAGGAACTGAGTTACAGTCGGATAGGCGGCCGGGCAGCGCAGTGGACCCTCGGGTAGTACGCGAACGACGAGAACGACGACCGCCGGGCTCCGTTCAGCCGCTACGTGTACGCCGTCAGGCCGCGAGTCAGCTCGATCTCCCGTTCATGGCGTGTCACCCAGGCCGACGACGGCGGAACCGGGCGCGGCACCACACCACGGCGGCTCCGTCCACGGCCTGCTGTCCTGCAGCTCGACGACCAAACACGTTCCCTGAAAATCGACCGAAACGACTGCGGAAATCCCAGAGCAGAGCCTGTCCCCTACCCCAGCAGGGAGCCCGAGGGAGGTTGTCAACTCTCGATTCCGAGTCTGCCGAGGCGGAAACAAGTCTTCTGCTCCGAGTCCGAACGCGTCGAAGCACGGAACCAGCACTGCCGTTCGCCGCTGCGGCGATGCTGCTGGCCCGCCAAGGGTGGGACCGCAGAAATCCGCGGCCTGGCAATGACGGCACCGAGCCGGAAGACGCCCCGGTCGGGGGGGTAACCGCGGCGGGTTCAGTCGAGGATGTCGTACTCGTCGGCCTTCCAGTCGGCAAACAGGGTCAGTGCCTTCTCGGTCTCCGCGCGCTCGGGCGAGGTGGAGGTCGCCGGCCACCAGTTCTCAACGTGTTCGGCGTTCACGAGCACGAAGTCGCGGTATCCGTCGAAGTCGCCGGGGTCTTCAGCAACACCGATGTGGATGGGTGTGTCATCGGGCAGGTCTTTGATGGCTTCGCGGAGCTGTGCGGCGTTCCATACCTGCGGGGCGTGGTCAAAGGTGTCGGCCATGGGCACAGGATGCAGGACCACACCGGAAGTCCACGTGAGGACACGGCTGCACCCCGGGCCAGAGCGCTGATCCGGGGTACAGGGGACCGGGGTGCGGGACTGATCACCGGGTGGTGAACCGAACCCCGCCGGTGGACACGGTGCCGGGCCGGTCAAGCCGTGGTCAGCCAGTGTCGGGGAGGTCCCAGTCGTCGGGCAGGTTGAACAGGCGCTGTGCCCGGCGTTCGTTCTCCTGCCGGAGCGCGGTGGCCCACAGCGGGGGGTCTTCGCGCGGGAGGTAGGGGCAGACCATGCGGTGCGCGATGCGGCACTGGGCGCCGGGGAGGGGTTCGGCGTCCCACAGGTTCATGGCGGCCCCGTCCGAGGTAATGATCCAGCGTCGGCGCGGGGGCACGGTGTGGGCTGGGACGACGATCCTCGGTTCAAGGAGGACCCAGTGGCCTTCGTAGTGGGTGGGGTAGCGGTCTTGTGGGAGATCACAGAAGGAGCAGTCGGGTGCGGCAGGCGGCGGTGGGGCGGTGGCGCCTTCGAGGGCGGCTTGAAGTGCGTCGTCGGGGCGGTCCGGGACGGGCGTGGTGTTCTCGGTGTCCCCCATGCTCTTCAGGGTCCGGACGGGTCGTCAGGTGCGGTAGGGCGCGATCCAGCCGCGCTGGACGGGAAAGAACCCGTCCAGTGTGCTGTTCGGCGGCACACGGGGCTTGTGCAGGCACACAGTCCGCGTCGCGGCGGGCTGGATCCCAAGAACGGCTGAGGCTGGGCGGTCTTCTACGTCAGAACTTCCCCTTTGCCGGGTCGGCAATGTCCTGTGCGACCCCCAGGGCGTACGCCCTGGGGAACTGCCCGCTGGAAGTGACCTCGATCAGTACGCGGCCCACCCGGACTGTCACCTGTGCGTCCTCGGGAAGATTTACTCCGTACGAGGCGTCCCCAAGTCCGGCCCCGTGCTCAGGCAGCGTTCCCCCTCGGCATGCGACATCAGTATCCCTGCCCTGTTCGAGGGCTTCCTTCGCATTGGCGACGTCCACGTACTCCTGGAGACCGAAGTCGATGCCGTTGCCGGTTTTGGGGTTGTGGCGGCAGATCGACATGCTCAGCCCGGTCTGCCTCTCGGACCGTCGACCCAGGTGTAGCCCAGGTGACCGGGCTCGGAGAACAGGGTGACGCTGCCTTCGATCCGGTCGACGAGGAGGTAGAGCGGGCCCGGCACTCGGCGTACCGGCGCCACTTCACGATCCGGTCGGCTTCCGCGTTCGACTCCGACGTCGCTTCCACGACGAGGAGTGTCTGGTCGGGGAGCAGCGCCCCGCCGCCCTTGGCGAGTTCCTCGGGAACGACGGCGATGTCGGGGACGTACCAGTTCGAAGACCCGGGCAGGTCCAGGTTCCCGGAGCCTTCGACGCAGCCGAGTTCGTCGACGCGGTCCTGGAGCTGCCGACGCACTACGCGGGCGGACGTTCGTGGTCCCAGGTCGGTGACACGGGCTCGATTATCCCCTCGGTGATCTGGACGCGGTCCCCGCGGATGTGCTGGACGGCGTATTTGAGGGCGCGTTCGGAGTCGATCCCCTGGCTGTAGTCGGGCGCACTGGTCATTCCGTGTCTCCTCCCACGCAGTCAGCCCAGACAACTCCAGGTAGCGGCCCGGCAAAGGTTCCGTTCTCGCCGACGGCGTCGGCTGTGGTGTGCGGGGCTCAAGGAAAGAAGACGGACCCAGCCTTGCCGGGATGGCTCGCAAAGCCGTGTCCCCGGGCGAGCCCCGTCCATCTGATCGCGGCCCAGCACACCGCACCGCGGCGGCATCCGGGACGAATCGCCATCAGGCTCAGTGCGGGCCCCGCGCTGATGAGCCTTCTACCAGCACACGCCGCAGAACCGCGCGGGACGACACGAGCTCGCCGCATATCTCACAGCGGGGAGTTTCGTCATGGGCGCTGCTTCAACGCAGTTCAGTTACGGCGGTATCTGCTCGCAGGCCGTCACACATCACAGGCGTCAGAAGGCCCGGCGTGCCCACGGAACCCCCGGGAGTTGTTCCATCGTCGAGCTACTGACCAGCAGCGACTGCACATCCTCCGGCCTTCAACGTCACCCCGGACCGCCCCGGTCCGCTGGGCACGCCTCAGTAGCACCCGTCAGGAATTACGGAGCGTTCGAGGGAGTCGGTCAGCCACAGGTGGGACGCGCCGAGTGTGACCGGGTCGCCGCCGGCCTCGGCCACGAGCCGCCAGTAGCGGCGCATCCGCGGGTCGCGGTCGGCGGCCACGTGGGCCAGCAGCCGGCCTCTGAACTGCGGGGTGTCGCTGCCGCCGCGCACCGAGGCGTGTGCCCCGACGAACCGATCGAGTTCGGGGCCCACGCGGGGAGGCTCGCCCGCCTGCACCATGGGCCGGGCCAGCGCGCACGCCTCGCTGATCCCGTTCATCAGCTCGGCCTCGTCGGCGATCAGTTCGGCGTTGGCACGCGCCATGGCCAGCAGGACGCGTGTCAGTGCCCGGTCGCCGGCCAGGACGAACAGTTCGGCGAATGCGACCACCTGCGGCGGGGTCGGGTCGGTGGGTGGCTCGGGCACGGCCATGGTCACGAACGCGGTGAGCATTGCCTCAGAGACCGGGGCGACCATCGTGCGTCTCCAGAAGTCGATCAGCGCGTCGCGGGCGGCACCCCCGCTCTCCACGGCGGCCAACAGCTCCAGCCTGGCGGCCCGGTCGGCCGGTCCGGCCTCCTCGACCGCGCGCAGCGAGGCCCGCCGCCAGGCCAGGTCCGCGAGCTGCACGTCGAGCGCGGCCCGCTCGGCCGCGACTACCTCGGCCACGGAGCGTTCGCCGGCGAGCACCTGCCTGATGGAGGGCAGACCGAGCCCGAGCCCGCGCATCCGTCTGACCAGGCCGAGCCGCTCCACGGCCGCCTGGTCGAACCTGCGGTGCCCGCCGGTGCTGCGCACCGAATCGAGGATGCCTTCGTCACAGTAGAAGCGAATGGTCCGCACTGACACGCCGGTCAGCCGCGCCAGGTCGCCGATCCCAAGCGTCTCATCGAGCAAAGGCACTTGAACCTCCACTGGACTGGAGTTTCTACCTTACCGGCATCACCCTATGAGAGGAGCTTTCGTGATGACGTCGATGCTGGACACCGCACGGCTCGTGGAGGGCCTGTGGGAGCAGACCGGAGGGTTCACCCGCGCGGTCGCCGGAAGGGACCCGGACACTCGGGTGCCCACCTGCCCGGAATGGCCGCTGCGTACCCTCGTCGGGCACGTCGGCCAGGAGCACCGGTGGGCAGCCGAACTCGTGCGCAGGTGCGAACAGCTGCCCATCCCTGACCCGTGGCAGGCCGATCCCGGCGCCCCGGACGAGTGGGCCCGGTGGCTGCGCGAGGGCGCGGAGGAGCTGACCCGCGCGATCCAGGAGACCGGCGCGGACACCGAGATGCACACGTTCATCGGGCCGCGGCCGGCGGCCTTCTGGCTGCGCAGGACGCTGAGCGACACCTGCGTCCACCACTACGACGCGGCGTTTGCGACGGACACCGCGTTCGAGATCGCCGATGACCTCGCGGCCGACGTGATCAGCGAGAGCATGGGCCTGCTGTCCACGCCGGCCTTTGAGGCGGCCAGGCCGGCGGTCGCCGGGCTGCGCGGCCGGGGCGAACGGATCGGGTTCCGGCCGAGGTCCATGGAGGGCTGGGTGGTCACCAGGACGCCTGAGGCACTGCGGTGGGAGCGCGGGCCGGTCGAGGCCGACGTGGTGGTGTCGGGGACGGTGGCGGACCTCATGCTGGTGTTTTCCCGCCGTGTCCCTCCGCAGGACGACTGGGTGACGGTGACGGGCGACCGCGCGCTGCTGGACCACTGGCTGGCCCACACGGCGCTCTAGCCTCAGATGATCCGCTAGGCGTTTCCAGCGCCGCGTCGGTCCGCCTGGCGATCTGGCCCCACCCGATCCGCTGTTCAGCAGCGCCTGCTGAGGCAGGGGTGACGACCCGACCTGGTCGTCGCTACCGACGCCGGCCGGGTCGCGCTGACACAGAACCTGTCGGCCACCACGGCGTGGTGACCGACAGGTGTCAGTCGGGTCGGCGCCGTGGCCGCCTTTGGTTGGCGCCCCGCACCGAATTTCGTTGTGCCGGGGACCGTGGTGAACACACGGCTCGTGCTGCGTGTTCATCCGGCAGGGGTGAGCTGTTCGAGTCTCGGTGCTGAGGCAGAGGCGTGGTCGACCGCTGCCCTTCCCGCCGCAGCGAGCTGTTCCGCGAAGTCGGTCCAATCCGGGGCGTGGGCCATGTGCTGGAGCCACTCCGGGGTGGCCTGAACAGTCAGCACGCCGCCACCGTCCACGCTGAGGCGGGCGGCGGGATCTGGGCAGAAGGCGAAGTTACCGGATCGGCCACGCCCTCGACATAGCGGTGGTCGGTGAGCTCCGGACCGCGCTGTCGGCTCACGCGATCGTGGGTTACCGGGGCCTGACCGGCGTCACGGTCGGAATCCGGTCAGGGAGCCAGATAACAACCTGCTGCGTTGTGAACCCGTACCAGCCTTCGCCGTAAGCGACGTTCATGCCCTGTCCAGTCCAGTGGGCGAGGCGAGCATGGTCGCCCTCATCAATTTCATACGGGGCGCTCGTAATGGCCGCCGGCCGGCCGTTCAGGGTCCAGCCGCTGCCGTGATCGAGCCAGTGCTGGTCCGGAGGGGTCGACCCGTAACGGGTACACCGGTCCCCGCGGGAAGTGGGCGCACATCGCCGGGACACCTTCCGGGTCAGCCAGTACGGACAGCAGGCGATCGTGTTGTGCTTGAAGCCGTGCTTCTCAGCCCACTCCAGCACGAGCTGCTGGGCTTCCTCCCGGCTCTCCACGTGCTCCCGGTAGCGTTCGTCGGACCACTTGGACGGGCGCCTCATCACAGCTACTCCGTACGGCCAGTCGACATCTCCGAAGTCGTTCTTGCCGAAGATGGCGAGCGCGCGGGACAGGTCCATGTGGCCTCCAGGATGAATGGTGGGTGCGGCGCTTCGCTGCCCCGGTTCAGCTGTACAGCTTGCCGTGACCGCTCGGTGGGCCCCCACGGGCGGCGAGGCGCGCGGTGCACTCGGTCCGGGTGACGATGGTGGTCGGCCGCGGCAGGCGCATCAGTTCGGCACCCGGCACCGCCCCGAGCCCGGCGGCTGTCTCGTGATCGGCACCCAGGCAGGGCAGGCAGCAGTGACACATCAGGGCATGGGTGCCGACGATGCGGCCTCCCATGCAAACCCGTCCGGGTCGATGAAAGGCCCGGCATCGCCGCCGATCACGAGCCGGTGCGATCCGGTGCCGTCGGGAGAGACGCCGACGTCCTTCGCAAGGGCACGGCGCCTGTACAGCGCCAGCTTGACGGGACTCGCCCCAGCAGCGAACTCGACGTACATGCGGCTGAAGCTCTTCGTCACGGCAAGGCCTTGGCCGACGTAGAACCGCCTGCTCGCGGCCACGTCCGCGACTCCCAGCAGGAGCACGATCTCGTCGACCTGCCGGGTGGCGGGGCCGGTGTCCTTCTTCGCCGAGGTCGCGACCTTCCAGATCGTCCCGTCCGGGGCTTGTACGACACCGCCGTAGCCCCAGAGCGACCTCTCGGCAGGCTTCAGCGGCATGGCGCCGGCGTCGAGGGCGGCGTCGATGAGGCCGTTGACGGTGGCCGGCTGGGACACCGTGAGCGACAGCGTGAACCCACGGAAGCCGGTTGTGGGTGCCTCCGAGGCCCGCAGGCGTACCTGTGTGTCCAAACCGAAGGCGGCGGTGTAGAAGCGGTTGGCGGCCGTGGGGTCGGCCACGTCGAGGGTGACGGATTCGATGGATGCCATGGCCATCACGCTAGTTACGGCTCGGCGACCGGCGCTTCTTGATTCCTGATCGGTCTTGTCACCTGTTTTGCCACACACGGCGGCATCCCCGCCGCAGCGCCCGTTGCGCAGCGCCGATAGGTGCTGGACGGCATGCCGACCAGCTCGGTGAAGCGGGTGCTGAAGGTGCCCAGCGATGAGCAGCCGACCGCGAAGCAGACCTCGGTGACGCTGAGGTCGCCACGACGCAGCAGCGCCGTCGCGCGCTCGATGCGACGCGTCATCAGGTACGCGTATGGCGACTCGCCGTAGGCCAGCCGGAACTGGCGGCTGAAGTGCCCGGCGGACATGTTCACACCGCGGGCGAGCACCTCGACGTTCAGTGGCAGCGCGTACTCCCGGTCGATCCGGTCGCGGACGCGGCGCAGTCGCGCGAGGTCGCTCAGGCGCTGCGCCGCGGTGCGTGCGCGCCCCCACGAGGGGTGACACATGAGAGAACTCCTTTTCATCGATGTCCGCGAGCACCTGGGTTGCATGCCGAAGTAGGCGGCGAGGCGCTCGATGGTGATGGCCGGCTTGCTGGAGTCGACGAGCCGGTCGAGCAGGCCGAGCAGGCCGAGCAACTGCTCGACGACGGCGGGATGGATTCCGGTGGTCAGCATGGCGAAGATGCAGACGCCGCCCTTGAGGGCGGCCGGCGTGCGCGCCTCGGCCTCGGCGGCCGACATGCGAGCACCCCTGCGATGATGCGGCCGCCGAGGGAGGCGAGGACAGCGGCCTGAAAGCGCTGGCCAGCCTATTCTTCGCAGGTGGTCGCGATGCGGGCCAGCCATCATGGCCGAATCGACGACCGGACGGCTCAGCGAAGCTCCTGGATGCGGACCAGGTTGCCCGCGGGATCGCGGAAGGCGCAGTCGCGGATGCCGTACGGCTGCTCAGTCGGCTCCTGGACGACCTCGGCGTCGCCGGCCTGCAGCTTCTCGAAAGTGCCGTCGAGGTCCCGAGTGGCCAGCAGGATCCAGCCGTAGGTGCCCTTGGCCATCATCTCGACGATGGTGCGACGCTCGTCCTCGGTGACCCCAGGGTCGGCGGCCGGCGGCGCCAGGAGGATGGACGTGCCCGGCTGGCCGACGGGGCCGACCGTGATCCAGCGCATCTTGCCCTGTCCGACGTCGCTGCGGACCTCGAAGCCGAGGCTGTCGCGGTAGAAAATCAGGGACGCGTCCGGGTCGTCATGCGGGAGGAAGCTCGTGTGAATCGTGATGTCCATGACGATCAGACTAGGTGCGGCTCCGTGACCCGCGCTTCTCGATTCCTGATCGATCTGGCCATCCGTTTCGCCACAGCCTGAAGCACACTGATCAGCCCAGACTGCGACCGAACGTGTACGTGACATTCGCCCGGGACAACTACTTGGCGCGGGTGGCGCTCCACTTGACTCCGAGGAACCCAGTGCTTTTCGCCGACGAAGATCCCTACCTGACGCTCAACACGCACCCTGGGCCGCACCTCACCAGACCCGTTGGTCACGAATCGGCCGACTACGAAGAGACGGGGTCATCAGGAGGCACCGCGGCACCGTGGGTCAGAGACAGGAGACCGTAGCCGCTTTCGCGCGAGGAGAAGTTGGGCCTTCCCGCGACGAGGGAGTGGGGTCGCAAATCGGGCGGAAGGGTCCCGGTGCAGACAGGAACGCGGAGGCATCGCGCACTCAGTTCCTCTGTCACTGCCGGGATCTCGCGGCCAGACCCGGGGCAATGTCCGAGCCGGCTGATAGCGTGCCGCGTCCGGCCGAAAAGATCATGAGAGGACTGCAGTCATGCAGGAAGTGACGCGCCACGAGGTCAACGGACAGCACATAGCCCAGGCACTCGACGACATCGGCCGACGGACCCGGCGGCGGTGGCACGGAATGCGCTACGACGACGCGTCCCCGGAGAAGCTGCAGGAGATGCGTGACGAGCTCCTCGACCACATCGCCGCCTGCACCGTGAAGGATCCCACGCTCGACGAGGCATCGCGCTCGGCACTGCGGACCGCGGCGGAGTGTTCCCTGGGGGTGCTGAGCGTCGGCTGCTTCCCCGACGGCGACCAGGACATCGTCTTTCCGCTCATCGGCGAGAAGCTCAGCAGCGATGACATCGCCTTCGGCGACGTCATCGAGCAGGCCCCCACGGCCGGAACGTGGTTCGACACGTTTGCGATGTGCCTGGTCAGCGGCCTGGTGTGGGAATGGCAGCGGGTGGTCGGTCTGCTTCTACGTAGCGACTACGCGCCCGCGATCCGCGACGGGGTGCCGTACTCGACGTTGAACTCGACGTCGGATCCGGCGGACCTTGCAGCGATGGACGCACTGTGCGGCTACCTGACCCAGACGCGCGGGCACCTGCCCCGCGACTGGCCCACCGTGACCCTGTGCATGCCGAACGCCGACGAGCGCGCCGAGGCGGCCCGGGAACTGGACACAGCCGGCCCCCTGACACCGGACCAGCGCCTCCTACGCGTACTCCTCGACGACGACCGGCACGCCTTCGAGCAGGCTCTCGTGGACCGGCTCATCGAGCACCGGGAAAGCGTGGGACTCGATCCCGCCCCCAGGACTCTGCTGCCGCTCGGCGCCCTGGCCCTGGCCGCCCTTGCGGTCCAAGTGCACGGGTGGGAGTTGGGCGTCCGGTCCGGCTATCTGCCGCACGGCATGCTGGGCTCCCCGGAGGCGTTGCGGCGAGCGGCGGACGTCGGCGAAAACAACCTGAGCCATTGGACCGCCAAGTAGTCAGTTCGGACAGCCCTCAGTCCTCAAGCGCATCGACAGTGGCCGCAGTCGCTCCGCCGACCCTCTCGGCCGGCGCGCGCAACTCGTCCTCCCCCGCGCCGTCGGCGTTGTCGAGGACGCCGGGTAGTTCACCGCCGTTCTCCGTGATCACATGCATCGAGCACAGGAACTCCTTGCAGCCGGCCGCCTCTGCGAGGTCGGCCCGCTGGCCCGGGACTCCCGAAACTACGGCCGGGTGACAATTGCACGCCGGACCGTGCCGTCGAACTCGGTTTGCAGCTGCTCCTCGGTCAGGAAGTGCTGCTCGCCTCAGCCACGCTCGGACGACTCCAGCTCCTCGATCTTTCGGGTCCACAGGGCTATGTGTTCGATGAGCTGATCCCGGTCGTGGGCCCGTACGGCCCGGCACACATCACGCAGCACCATCGCCTTGCTCCACCATTCCTCACGCTCCTCGGCGGTCGCCGCCCCTTTCGCGCGACCGTTGTAGAGGCCGGTGGTGCACGCGCTCGGGCCGACGCTGCATGTGCCGCGCCGCCCCGACGTTCCCTTCGCCGACCCTGTGATGAGTGCCTGGAACTGGGGCGAGGGCAAGGCCTGGGCTGACGCCATGTCGCATGCCCTCGTCCAGCGCTACGGGCGCTGGGTCGTGGGCTGGCGCTGGGCGTACGACGAAGGGGACTTCGACGGGGGGCCGGTCGGGAACCGGTGCTGCCCGCGGGACTCGATCACCACCCCGGAGGAGACGCTCGCCCGGGTCGTCGCAGCCCTGTGCGCACGGCGCGGGTGGCTGGAGAGTCTCACCGGGCGGTTCGAGGCATGCCCGCTGGACCTGCCCGACGTCGAGGACCAGCGGATCCTGTGGGAGTGCGCCGCCCGGAACCTGATCGTGCAGGTGACGGACCGGGCCGACTGTGGCAGCGGCTGGCACAGGCACTGTCGTCAGGTGCTCACCTGGTTCCTCAGCCGCTCGACCCCATCGGTCAGGGCATCGACGCTGTCCGCCCGATCCGCGACGAGGGCAGCGGCGGCGAGGACCAGTGACGGCCGCTGCGAACATGGGGGACGATGCTAGGTTATCGCCAGGCAGGTTCGCCGGGGTCCGGGCCGGTAGAACTCCGTTCGAACACCTCCGCTGGCGGATAGCATCGTGTTCACCGTGAAGGGGGCCCTGATCATGGAAGAACGTGCGGTTCCGCCCCGCGTGGTGGCTGCAGAGCGTGTTGCCTCCGAGGCGGGATTCAAGAAGAGTTGCATCCCTGAAGTAGGCAGGTTGCTCAGGCTGGCCGCTGCTGCGAAACCCCACGGGATCATCGCGGAGAGCGGCACCGGATCGGGAGTGGAAACCGCCTGGCTGCACAGTGGCCTTGGCGCCGGTGCACGCCTGGTTACCGTAGAGCGTGACCAGGAGCTGGCCCGCCGAGCGGCCAATGTCTTCGCGGACGACAAGCGCGTCAGCGTTCTCACCGGGGACTGGCGGCTGCTTGAGCACCATGCCCCCTTCGACGTCTTTTTCTGCGACGGTGGGGGCAAGCGTGACGACCCCCAGGGGGTCGTCGAGCTGCTTGCTCCCGGTGGCCTTCTCATCCTGGACGACTTCACCCCCTCGCCCTACTGGCCGCCTCGTTTCAGCGGCGAAGTGGACGAGCTCCGCCTGTTCTACCTCACTCACCCGGCCCTGGACGCCACCGAAATACTCACAACACCAGCCAGTTCAGCGGTTGTCGCGGCTCGACGCCTTTAACGAAGAAGGCTTGCGGGGTTCTTGATCACGCCGCGAGGGCTGGCCAGCCGTCCCAGCAAATGCCTTTCGCTGCGGATGCGGGTGCGTTCGCGGCGCTGAGCCGCGCGGAAGCCGGGGTGGCGGGCGGGGTGGCGGGCGGGGATGCGACACCAGACCAGCTTCGCTCCCTGAGTACGGCCTCCGGGGCAGTAGAGGTGCCGGGCTGTGCCGCCACCGTGCTCACCTCGTGGGACGGGGCAGGGAAGGCGAGTGCCTCGCCATATCGCGGGCGCTGCTGGAAGCAGTGGTGGAGCTGGCCGATCACGCGGTCGAAGAGGTTGCGCTGGTAGCGGGGTGCCAGCCTCCGTGGTCGTCGCGGCGCTTCCGGTAACGTGCCTTGGCGCCGGGCGAGCGGGTCAGGGCAGCGGTCGGGCCGCTGCTCCTGGGCGTGGGTGTCACTTGCTGTGTCGAGCGCGGCAAGGCAAGCCCGAAGGCCGTCGTCGTATTCGGCGGTCAGAAGCAGGCGGACGGAAGCACCAGTCGGCAGTCGGCCGTCGAGGGCGTGCTGGTCACGCTGCGGCCTCGGGCAGAGCCGTAGCCCAGTTCGTGAGGACAGCGAAGTCATCCGGCAGGAGACCGAGACGTGGATTGATCCAGTGCAGAAGCGTGGGCGCGTCATGGTGAGCTGCGAGCCATTCCCGGTCCTCGGGGCCGAGTTCATCATCTACCCAGGCGAACGGGCGGCCAGCGGCGTACTGCACCAGTGCTCGAGTCTTCCAGTGCAGGCGCACGTTGGTTTCCGGTGTCGCGGGCCAGTCGACGAACGGCAATGCGGGCAGCCCAAGGTGCGGACCGATCCACTCGTTCGCCTCTGCCCGCCAAGTGGTTGCCCATACCAACTCGTAGGGCAGTGCGAGGAGTTGTGCACCATGGTCGTGGTTCAGCCACACCCGCAGGGGCTTTGTCCACGGGTTCTCCCAGCCGGTCGGTCGCATGCGATGCGTGCTGTACCCCTCAGGCCGCTTGTGCGGTGCAGCGTCGTAAGGGTTCAGCGGGCCGTCTACATCCAGGAAGAGCAGTGGGCGTGAGTCTCCGTTCTTCGGCATGTTCTCTCTCCCCCGACAGAACTCTTGATATGTGAGCTTATCGTGCCCCGGATCGCGTGCCCGGGGCTGATCTCCCGTCAAGCTCGGACTCATTGCTGGCCTGACGGTCCGACAGACTGGCTGAGGATCGACCCGCTACAGTCCCAAGCGCGCCCGTCGCATCGTCAAACTGGTAGTGCCCGGTGACGGCTATGTGCCCGCCGACGACCTCCGCGACGACAAGAACGTCATCCTCCGCGGACACAGCGCCGCCCTCAAGCGCGCCCTGCAAAGAGGCTGCATGCGCGGACTGAGGCCGGCAGAGATGAAGGCCCCCGATCGGCAACCCCTCCGCGGTCTGGCCACTGTCGGCGTCCTGGCGAGGACGGACCCCAAACGCGCCACCTACCGCTTCAACGAGCAGTGAAGGCCACCACCACGGCGCAGACCGGCCGTGCGGCGGCAAGCTGGTGCGTGGCCCGAGTGGCTGTTGTTCTGCGCGATGGAGATGCCCTTCGGGCGGTTGGGGGCGCGGCGCTGCAGATGTTCAGTGGGTGGCGGTCGCCAGCAGCCCGGGCAGTTCGCGCATGTCGTCGAACACGGTCGCGCCCGACCGTTCCAGCCGCGAGGCCGGTATGAGACCACCGCAATGCCCGAGGCCCCCATTCCGGCGGCACCGGCTGCCTGGACTCCGTACGCGCTGTCCTCGATCACCACGCGCCGCCCGGGGTCCACGCCCATGGAGCGGGCCGTGTGAAGGAAGAGATCGGGAGCAGGCTTGCCGGTCGAGACGTCGTCGGCGCTGATGATGCGCCCCGCGAAGTGGTCGCTCAACGCGACGATCTCCAGATTTCGCCTGGACGCCGTCGCGGTCGCCGTCCGAAGCGACGCAGACGGTGTGGTGAGGCCGTTCAAAGCCTCCGCGATGCCGTCGACAGCGGTCAGTTCGGCTTCAAAGGCTGCAGCGACCGTCGGGCTGCCCATCACCGGTCGTGGGGCAGGAGCCAGAAGACGCGACGCAGGGAGGTGCCTGAGGCGCGTGAGGAGCGGGAGGTGGGGCCGAGTACGGAATAGCCGACCATACGGCCGTCGCGGTGGTACGCGGGCTTTCCGCGGCGGCTGGGGAGCCGGTCGAGACCCTGGCGGACATGCTCGAGCGCGCCGGTGTCCTCGAGCCAGACGAGGGCGTTCTCGTGGGCAAGTTGGCCGGGCTCGATGAGGACGCTCATGCCTTCTCTCCAAAATCAGAGTTCAGCCCGATTCCGGGGTAGAACTTGCGCTGGTTTGAAAAGATCATCTCTTTGGGTGTGGCGATGCCGACGGTCTCACGCACACGTGCGGCGAACGCCCGGGAGGAAATCGGGTTGGCGCCCTTGAGTCGGCACCAGTTCCGGTAGCTGCTGTAGAGCTGGGTCTGTTCCGCACGCAGGGCAGGATCCGCTGTGCAGCACTCGCCCAGGAACCGGCCCGTGTGGTCTTCGGTCTCCACATACGCGGAGGTGGCGATGCGTACCTGCGGGGGGCCGGTCAGGTCGCGAGGGCCGTTCAGATAGCGGCGTGCGCCGGTGACGAGCCAGTGCAGGATGCCGGGCCCTTCTTCGGTGACCAGGACGTCGGCGAGGTTCTCGACCTTCCGGTCGTCAGCGACGATCCGCTCGAACGGGATCAGCCTCATCCGGCTCCAGAACGCGTAGCCGCCGGTGACCACCTCGGGGCGGTGATTGCCGAGCAGCCACAGTTTATGGGTGGGGGCGAAACTGAAGAAGTCCTGCCGCATCCTGCGGGCCTTGATCCGGTCTCCGCCGGTCAGTAACTTGACGCGCGACTCGTCGAAGCGGTCTCCGGGCTTGAGTTCGGAGCAGACGATGATGCGTCGGCCATGCAACTCGGCGAGATCGGTGGGGTGCCCTTCGAAAGACCGCGCCATCAGGAAACCGGGCGGGGCGGCATCCGCGTAGTCCCCCATGAGCTTGACCATGACGTCCAGAAGAACGCTCTTGCCGTTCTTCCCCTGTCCGTACAGGAACGGCATGACCTGCGCGCCGACGTCCCCGGTGATCGAGTAACCCAGCAGCTCGTGCAGGAAGTCGATCATCTGACGGCCGGCGGCGTCGTCGCCGAACGTGTCGGTGAGGAACCGCTGCCAGCGCGGTGTTCCCATCGGCCGGGCTTCGACGCTCGTTGCACGCGAGTGCCAGTGCGTCTCCGGATCCGGCGCGGCGACCAGACCTGTGTGGAGGTCGACCACCCCGTCCGGCGTGCACAGCGCATAGGGTTCCGCGTTCAGCAGCGAAGCGTTGAGAACCATCCCCGGCGCGGCCTTGGCCTGCATCAGCATGGCCATCATTCCGGACGTAGCCAGAGCCCGTCGGCGATGCCGGCGCAGCTCCGCCCCGCCGTGCCGCCCGTGCGGGTCGGTCTCCGCCAGCCTCTCGGCCATCTCACCGGCCGCCCACAGTACGGTGTCGTCCTCGTCGATCACCCATCGATAGCCCGACCATCGGTACCAGCCCAGGCCCGGCACATGCCTGAAGTCCCGCCCGTACAAGGCGACGAACAGCTTGGCGTTGCCACGGTCACTGAGAGTGTCGGGCAGCAGACCGTGCTCGGTTGCCCGCATCACCGTCGGAACAGCTCTCTTGGTGGCCTGCGCCGGGACGGTGTTGGCGGGCGAGCCGAGCAGAATCTGGCGCGCGACCTCTTGAGGGTCGAACGGCCCGTCTGAGGGTCGAACGGCCCGTCGTCGTGGCTCGGTGCGTGATTCACCCACGGTCTCCCAGATCGAGGGGACGGCGGCTGCCCGCAAGCATCCCGGACTGGATGATGCGCAGTGTTCGGCGTTCCTGGCCCGGGCGCGCTTGAACCGCGGCCGCCGCAAGGGCCGCTTCCGCATCGTGCACCGCCAGGCGGCCTGTGCCGACCGGACCGCCCACGGTATGGGCGACTCGGTTGAGCCTGGCACTGGAGCTTGCCCCTTCTGCCACAGCGGTGCAGTCGAGGACCGGGGTCAGGACGGTGGCCAGGGTCGCTTCCGCGAGGCTCAAGCCGCCATCTGCGGCCAGGACAGCCTCCCGGGCACGCTGCGGCACAGGCGTGGCGCGGTCCCGCTGGGCAGGTGGCACAGGACGGTGGCCGTTCCGGACAAGCTCCACGACGAGCCGGTCCGGCAGTCGTGCCGGGCGGTGCATCGATTTGAGAGCCCGGTACGTTCCGGCGGCTGCCCTTGTCCCGGGCGCGAGAATGTGACTGCCGTGGGCGCGTACATCCACTTGCCAGGCCGGCGCCCGGCCCGGACTTGAGCCCGCCGAACACCGCCAGGTGTACCCCGGCCCAGCGACGTACCGGATGCGCAGCCCTCCGGACGGAGTACGCACCCGCAGCGTCGACACATCCTGGGCGGAGTCTTCCGCACCCCGCAGCACCGCGAGGAGCACGAGACTGTGAAATCCGTGCTGGAGTCCGTGCAGTGACACCGAATGGGGAATCGCGATGCCGGGCAGCTGCCGGTCCCGCTCGGGCAGCGGTGTCTCGTGGGCATCGACGTCGATGACGGCCAGACCAGCCGGTCCGCACGCGACACCTACCCCGAACCCGGGCCGTTCCGCCCACCATGCCCGGATACACGTGGCATCGGTCGTCGCGAAGTGGAAGCCGTGACACCGACGGCCGGCCCGGATACACGGGCACTCGCGGTAGCTGTGGCCCGGTTTTCGGCAGTCGTGGCAATTGGCCCGGGGTGTCTTGCGCCGGACAGCCAGCGGGTGCACCGACCGGCCCCGCCGGGCGCACCACAGCGCGATCGGCAAGGCGTCAGACCACGGAGTTGCCGCTTGAGACGCTCCCCTCCCGCCTGAGTTGCTGTCACATAGGTGCAGCTCAGGAACCATACGTACTCCTTTCAGCGACTGAAGCGACTCAAATTCCACATAGGTGGAGTGCAGATATGCCGAAACGCCTGGGGCCCACACCGGGCCCGCCCAGTGACTGTTGCCCTCACGTTCATCCGGCTGCACGGAGCAATATCCAATCGAGGAACTATCTGGCTGAATCGATGCGGTGGCGACAAGGAGACACCCCTTGTCTCATCTGCAAGTTCCAAGCTCGATCACCTATCCGTGGGAGGGATTTTCATTTCCGCATAAATATGCTCTCCAGAGGGATCCAGGCGAGACACCGGGAGGTGCAGCGTGGAAACGGCTGATTGTTATACAGGTGTGGCTGGTGAGCGTCACCCGATCTCACTCACCCCGACGTGAAGACACCACAGGAAACCTGTCGATCCGGCATCAGCTCCATAACCAATCCCCTCGCCGACATGCCACTTCATTTGCTGCAGCATCGAGGCTGCACTATTCCGTAACTCAGGGTCAAATGATCAGCGCAGTGTGCTGGCCGGAGTCAGGGTCGCTGCACAACATGCCTGCTCACAGCAGACGGCAGGCCCGTCTCACAACACCCGTGGACGGGCTGATTCGCGATGTCGCGGGTGATCCGGACTGCGGCGGTGCGGTTTTCAGCCGAGCCATGGGTGCCGGTGACGATGCCGAAGTACACGGCGCACAGAACTAGAGGGTCGCGATGTCATGACACCTTACGGCTCCGCCATGTAGTGCCACCGCCCATCGAATTCCCACGCGCGATCACGCCGAACGGATCACGCCAAGAACGGGCGTTGCAGATGGTTGTGAAAGGGAATCAGAAGAAGCGATTCACCAAGCCGCATAGTTGAACCTTGTGGCACCGATTTCACGGCATCGCGGGCCGCCCACGCGCATGAACCACTTCGCCCGGATGGTTGATGGTGGAACTTCGCAGGGAGTCTTCGAGCAGTCCGATGTGGGTGACGAGCATATTGCTACAACTGCGCCATTCGGGTGAATGCCCGTCAGCTTTGTTGCTGTCATATGTGGCCAAGAGGATAACTGTCACTATCCAAACCGGTGGGCCGCCCACCCTCCCCGGGGGAGCGGCTGTTCATTCGTCTTGTAGCTATCCAGGTGAGGTGAAGACCTGGGGATCTGCTGGGCGTGACTGCCGCAATGGGCACCCCCGTGGGAGGGGTTTGGATCCGTCAGTCGGTGCCGGTAGCCGGTGCCGACTGGCGCGGCGGCCCATGTGACCTCTTTTGGGGGCACCATGCGAGCTTCCCTGACGATTGTTCCTCCGTACGACGCCCGGCCCGCCGGAGCACGGAGTCTGCTGCACACCACGGCACCGAATCACCCTCAGGGCGGCCGATGGACGCCGTCGTACGGACCCCGTTCGGTGACTGGCGTTCCGCCCCCGATCCCGCCCTGGCGGCCGTATCACCACGCGGCACGGGCACTGTCCGTGTGACCGTGACCGCCTTCTGCGGATTCACGGGCCCGGCGCCATCCCTGTCGGCGGGTTCACCGCTCATCTCACTTATGTGCTGCCGCCCGGTGGCAACGCAATCAATCTCAACGGTGCCGGTCCGAGCGTCGCAACCATGGACCGCGACTGATCCGGGTCGGGGTCGACTCCACTGGAAAGACGGGACTGCGGGCGGCCTGGCTCACCCTTCGTACGTCCGCCGCGCCGGCGGCGGCACCCCCGCTTCCCACCACCGAACCGCCCACTTGGCCCGCGGCACGGTTGTCCCCGGCCGGCGAGCACATCACTACGGCAGGAATCCCACAGCCAGCGGCTCGGACCGCGTCCCGTCCCGAAGTGCAAACCCCTACCCCACCTGAGCAAGGCCTAGGACGAGAGGAAGAGCCATGCTGCCGACTGCTTGGTCGGGGGCGCAGATCGCACTGTCCCCCCAAGAGATTGAACAATGGCCAAAAACGGCGTCGGCCCGGACCCTGGCCGACGGTTGGCCAAGTAGACGACTGGCCTCGTTCCGCGTGCCAACACTGGAGCGAGCGGTGCCGGTCTGTCGCCAACTGGCCCGTTTGTGGATGGACTCCGCGGACATAACGGACGAAGGTGTCCGGTGTGCGGCCTTACTCGTGATCTCCGAGCTGATGACCAACGCCATCGTCCACACCAACAGCATCTCGATCACCGGCCGCCTGCAAAAGGACGGTGACTGGCTTCTGGTGGAAGTCCAGGACGAGGGTGAAACATCGTCCGACCCGCACCCGCACCGCGGCGGCAACGCCAATGAATACGGCCGAGGTCTGGTGGTGGTCGCGCAGTCCGCCCAAGCACTGGGAACGCAGCTGGAGACCGATGGCGGCCGCACGTTCTGGGCACGGATCTCGCTTACCGGGTGAAATCCGTCCAGAGGTCGTTCCGCGACCGGGGCGCCGTCCGCCGAGCCCCCTGTCCGGCGGCCGGGGAGATCCATCGTGAACTCCGCTCTCTCCAGAACCTTCCCTACGCCAGCAACTCCAGTTGCCTCCGGCTTCGGTGACCGGCCGGGTTGCGGTCTTGTCGTGGTGGCCGAGGGCCCTGGCGATCACGGGGCCGGGGCCTGGAGGACGAGTCGGCGGATCGCGGAGGTCCTGCCGCCTTGCGGTGGGTGCCGATGTCCGTAGGTAGTCTTGCAGGCTGAGCGGGTTCATCGGTTGCAGCCGATACGTCCCCGGCGAGCATTGAAGGTTCCGACAGCGCTCAGAGTTGGGCTGTCCAAACGCCTTCAGGGTGATCGTCCAGCGATGAGAGGATTGCCGCCTGCTCGGATCAGGCGTTGTTGAGGTCGAACAGGGGAGGCGTGCAGTGAGGCTGGGAACAGTGGTCGTCACCGGGGCAGCAGGAAACATCGGCTCGGTCGTACGCCGGGCGTTGCGCGGCGAGGTCGGCCGCCTGGTCTTGCTCGACCGCGTACCCCTCCAGGTCGAGGCCGCGAACGAGGTGGTCCACACCGTCGACCTTCGGGACGCGGCCGCCGTCGAGGCTGCGCTCGCGGAAGCGGACGCCGTGCTCCACCTGGGCGGCCTGCCGGACGAGGCACCGCTTGAGCATCTCCTGGAAGCCAACGTGCTGGGCACCCACCATGTCCTGGAAGCCGCTCGCCGCGCGGCGGTTCCACGGGTCGTACTGGCCAGCAGTAACCGCGTGACCGGTTTCTATCCCGCGGCCCATCACACAGGCCCACAGGAGCCGGTGCGTCCTGACGGGCTGTACGGGGTGAGCAAGGCAGCTATCGAGGCTCTGGGGCGGCTGTATGCGGACAAGTTCGATGTTTCCGTGATCTGCCTTCGTATTGGCAGCTTCGAGGAGGCGCCCACCGAGTCGCGCCATCTGGCGACATGGCTCAGCCCGCGCGATGCCGTCGGCTTCTGTCTCGCCGCGCTTATCGCCCCGCTCTCCACGCGTTTTGCCACGGTGTATGCCGTCTCTGCCAACACCCGCCGCTTCTGGGAACTCCCCGCGCAGTCCGAACTGGCCTACACGCCCATCGACAACGCCGAAACACATGCGTCGCACATCACCGACGCCAACGTCCCTGCCGATCCCGAAGCTCCGCAGGCCGGCCCGTATGCCCTGCCCGAGTTCACGTTGAAACACATCCGCCCCTGACGCGCCTACACGCTCCAAACCGTGAACAGCGGCAAGTGCCTGTCAGTCAACGGCGCAAGCACCAAAAACGGCGCCGCACTTGTCCAGTGGGACTGTGTGGAGGGCACCAACCAGCGCTTCCGGTGCGGCTGAACCAACACTCTCAAGCACGCTCATGCACATGCCGTCACCAAGAGATCGTGGCGGGGCGCACCTGACTCAGCCGATGCCCTGCCGTCCTCACCAGCTGCGCGGTGCCGCGCGTCGGCCACATCTCCAGCACAGCGGCCGAGCCGCCGACGTCATTTACAGGACATCGCTCGGCTTGGGTCTTGACCTCGACATGGCGGGTTGTATCCCTCTCGGACTCGTGTACTGGGAGGGCCCCGGTGGGGCTTACCCTCTCGTGCATGCTCCGTACCACTCCGCCCCGCCCCGTCGACGTCACCGTGTACTTCCCCGAGCTCGCACCACTGGCCCGCAATGCCGTACGGCTGCACCCTCGCGCCGGCGTCCCGGCAACCGTGGACAGTTCGATCGGCGCCACTGCTGTGGCCGGCACGGGAACCCTGGCCCACCTGCCCGGACCACGGTAGCCCCTGGCAGCGTGGCGTCGCGCCCGAGGACATACGGCTGCGGCGACGGGTTCTCGCCGCAGCATGGCGCCGGCCCAAGGAGGAAGGCGCCGACCTGCTGAGCCCAGAAGAACGGGCGACGGTCGACCGCATCAGCAAAGGCTCGCGGATCCCCCTGGACGGCCCGGTCCCGATGGTGCCGGTGGCCCAGCTCTACGCCGCGGACGTGCCCGATCTACCGCGGCCGGACGGCGCTGATCTGCTGCAGCTGCTGTGGTGCCCGTTCGACCACGACGAGGACTACCTGCCCCGGACCGAACTGCGCTGGCGAACCGCCGCCGACATCGCCGACCCGCTCGGCGCCGCCCCGCAGCCATCGGTGATCGGCAACAACGGCTACCTGCCCGAACCGTGCGTGCTGCACCCCGAGACGGTCACCGAATACCCGGCCCCGCACGAGCTGCGCGAGGAGCTGGCGGAGCGGATCGAGGCCTGGGAGGACCAGCACGACTTCTACTACCAGTACGACCTCGGCGTAGCCCCCGGCTGCAAGGTCGGCGGCCACGCTCCGTGGAGCTTCTCCGACCCCTTCCCCATGGTCTGCCCCGAGTGCGGCTCGGGCGTTCGGCCGCTACTTACCATCGACGGCAGCGAATGGGACGGCGGCAGCGGGAGCTGGCGACCGGTCGAGGATGCCGGCTACACCGGCCTACATTTCCTCGGCCCCGCCAATGCCACGCAGCTCAACATCGGCCGCGGCTACAGCCTGCAGCTGTACGTGTGCACAGCTTCCTACCACCACCCGCATCTGCAGAACATGCAGTGACATGGTGCATGCAGCCGTCGAAGCGTAAAACCAAGATATCCACCAGGGTTTCGGCACCGTCGCGCGATTGACCTGCAGCCGGCGACGTACCGAACACTCACAGTCAGGCGGGGCAGCTGACCCGCCAGGGCCAATCCGATCGCGAGGTGGACGTGCTGAACAGGCACCACGTCTTCTCTGCCCGAAACGGCAAGCGTCGAGACAAGACTCAAGTCAGGCAATCACTCACAGTGAGCCGACCCGGGTCCTCATCTGCGATTTCGCGAATGTGCGGCACGCGATTTCACCAGTCTCGGCCCCCGGCCGTCCCTGATTCCGAACAGCGCCGGCCTGCGCAAGGAACTCGCAGACCGGCGTTGTTCGGCCCTGGTCAGTCGGCTTGACGACGTGGCAGGTGAGAGCCGGTGAGGGGGATGTCAGATGTAGGTGTATCCGCCCGGGACGGTGGCGGTGCCGGCCCCGGTCGTGACCACGACCGGGACGTTGCCCGCGGCGGTGCCGGCCGGGATGATCCCGAACAGCAGGATCCCGGTGGGGTCACTGCCCAGCACGGTGGCCGGAACTCCGTTGACGGTGACAGTGCCACCGTTCAGGTTGGTACCGGCGATCACGAACGGGATACCGCCTGCAACCGGGCCCGAGGCCGGAGTGATGCTGGTGGCGGTGGGAGGAGCAGGCGTGGACGGGTCCACGTAGGTGTAGGACACCGAGTTGCTCGTGCCACCGCCGGTGGTGATGGTGACCGGCACCATGCCTGCGGCGGCGTTCGCCGGGACCACGATCGTGGCAGTGAGCCCCAGCACGTCCTGGGAGACGATGGTGGCTGGCGTGGTACCGAACAGGACGCTGGTGGCGCCGCTGAGGCCCACTCCGAGGAGCTGAACCGTATTGCCGCCGGCGACCGGTCCGGAGTTGGGCAGGACCGCCAGGAGCAGCGGACCGAAGGGGAAGGGCAGTTGGGCGGCCGACCGCGACTGGTCGGTCGAGGTTGTGTTTGTGGACATGACGGTTCCTCCTACGACAGGCGGACCGTTGCGGTCCGCACAGGGATTGGCCGAGATCGACGGCAGGCTTCCCTCATGCCCGACGCGGGGTCAGGGGTGAGAGGAAGAACGGCCCGCGGCTCCGGGGAAGGCGACCGGGCAGTGGCTTGCGGCGATGAGTCCGCTCGGGACGGGGGCGGACCCGACGGCGACCGGGGCCGACGGCCATCAGCCGCGACGTACGCACCACTGCCCGGTCTCAAGCACGGCGGGCCGCTTCACCAGCCGATGTCGGGAGCACCCACCGGCCGGTGTCTCTCCGGAGCAGCCATGCATTGGCTCAGCTCGCCGGAGCCCTGCCAGCAGGAAGGGCCGAAACGGGCGGGCCAATTGCCGAACTTCCCGGAGAGGGATGGGCGGCCCACCGGTTCAACGACTTCAGTAACCCCAATGAACGAACCGCCATCAACCCCTGCGCCAATCAGTCACCCGATTGGCCCAGCCCGAAATGCGCTCCGAGAACGGTGGCCAACTGCCGGACACTGCCGCCGCGATCGCAGCAATCACGCCAAGATCACTTCACCGCAGCCAGCCACCATCGGATATTTCCAGGATGTGCATCATGTCTTTTCGGCCGTGATATCCCGGCGGCAAACCGTCGCGAATGCGACTTCGCGATCCGGTGGGACCGGATTGGGAGATCCCATCGAAAAGATGGCATCCACCGTTCAGCGAATTACGCCATACGGGTGAACTGCAGGCGGTTTCGTTGCGAGATTATTCAGCCCCATGGGATAACCGTTTTGAATCCAACCGGTGGGCTGCCCTCCTCTCCGGGGAGCGCGGCAACCGACGATCCGCCGCAGAACTGGCCGGCCAGTTGTGAGCAGCATCGGGATCGTTCGTCGCAATGAGCGCCCCTCGGCAAGGAAGAGCGGCTCGCATCACCTCGCCAAGGGGCATCATGCGAGCTATCTGTGCTGTCCAATCCCCCATCAGGGTCCGCCTCCTGCCGTCGGGACCGGCCGCGATCCCGACGGCCGCCTCGTCGCTTCGTACGCGAGGCCGGCCGCCGATACCGCCCGCGCCGCCTCCGATCCGGCCACCGCGTCCTGGAGGGTGACGCGCCGCGCATGGGATTCCTGGACCAGCTGCGCGGCTTCGTGACACTCACCGTCCTGTGGTGGAAACATTTCCGGCTGCACTCGAGGCGGCGTGGCGGAAAGTAATCGAACCAACGCATTTGCTGATCACTCAGCGCTGATTCCCCAGACTGGAGAGCGCTATGCCTCAATCGATTCGCGTGATGCTCAGCGGTGGACCGGAGGGCTCTCCGTCGACCTGGGAAGTGAGATCACTGGACAGTGAAACAAGAGTGACGGTTCCCCACTGGAACGGTTATGAGCATTTCGAGTTCGCGGATCACTATGCCGAACTCGATGGCGAACTACTGCCGGTCTACCGCTGGATCTACCGCACATACATTGCCGAATAGATCCTGCGCGAATCTTTCGTTGCGGAATCTCTTTTCCAACAGCACGCAGCCGCTTACGCGCGGGTGCTGCCAACCGATCCGGAGGGGATCAAAATGACGACTTCTCTGTTGCACGTAGGTGTGTCATGAGCGGGACGGCACCTATCGCGGGCGGCTGCCGGTACGCGCGGGACGCCGTGGTCACCGGTATCGGGTTCTGCCTTCCCGGTGACGGGCGACCCGTCTTCACCGCGGACGACCTGTGGAACATCGCCTCCCGAGGGGCCACCTGCCTCATGCAGAGCAATGCCTACTACGGCTCCGTAGACCTCTCGGACGCGATGTTCGACGAACGCCTCCCCGATGTCGCGCCGTTCTTCTCACGCCACTACACCGCAGCGCACCGGTTCGGCCTGGTGTCCATGGTGGAGGCATGCTCGGACGCTGAACTGGACCCCCTCTCGGGCGACTTGGCCCACGCGGCGATCCTGGCCGGACGCGGCGGCGTCGACGCGAACATCGACAGCTACCTCGCCGTGCTGCGAGCCGACCCCGAGACCATTCGCGTGACGGAGGCGATGGAATTGTTCGTCGCGGCGGAACAGGCCGTCACTCCTTCCGACGTCGCCCTGGTCCAAGGCGCACTGTCTCGATCGAAAGGCCCCAACTTCACGGTCTCGTGCGGCTGCGCGTCATCCGCGGTGCAGATCGGCAACGCCCGACGCCTGATCGCGGACGGCGAGGTCGACGTCGCCGTTGTGACCGGCGTCGACATCTTCAGCGTCAAACTGATCCGTAACATCCAGCGCCTGCTGCAGGGCGCGCAGAAGACGTACGAAATCATCCGGTCCGACGACATGCCCGCGCTTCTGCCGTCCTTCGACTCCCTCATGCGCCCGTACGACCGGCGTGCCGACTGCATCAACCACGGCGAGGGATCGGCGACGGTCATCATGGAGAGCCGCGAGCACGCGTCCCGGCGCGGGGCCCACCTGTACGGTCAGGTGCTTGCCCAGGCCACGACCCGCGACGGGCTGACCAATCCTCTGGCCTCCGACGAGACGGGCAGCGAGCTGGTGTCCGCCGTCCGCCGATGTCTCGGAGACCGCTGGGAGATCAGCCAGGTGCCCTACGTCCACGGCGGCAGCGACGGCAACGTGGTGGTCACCGCCTTCGAGGCGAACGCGATCAAGGAACTGTACGGATCCGCCGCACAGAGCCTGCTGATGACGTCTCAGGAAGGCTGCTTCGGCCACAATGGCGCGCCGGCGGGCTGTCTCGGCGTTGCTCTGACACTGCTCATGATGGAGCGCGGCGAGGTGTGTCCCACCGCGAACTGCGAGCAGCCGGCGGACAACCTCACCTTCGACCCGGTCCCCGGCGTGCGTACCCGGCCTCTCGACTTCGACTACGCGCTGAGTTTCAACTACCAGGTCGGCGGGGTGAAGAGCGCGATCCTCCTGGGAAGCCCCGACGCCTGAGGTCCGCCCCGGTAACCCTCAGCCCCTTCCGGCGCGCGGTCCGCCCCCTGGCCGTCTGCGTCGCGACCCCGGATGAGCCGTCAGCAGAGCAGGAAGCTTCCCGCTTCCCTGCGCAGTCAATCGACTGATCGACAAGGAGAACCCTCGTGGGCCGACACAGGCATCCCTCCAACAAGGCAACGGACTCCATCGCTGTGATCGGCATGGGCTGCAGGCTTCCTGGCGACATCGACTCTCCCGCGGCCCTGTGGCGGCTGCTCGCCACGGGGCAAGAGGCGGTCGGGAGTCCGCCGCCGGGACGCGACGCACTCTGGTCGCAAGCCGACACCGAACGAACCCCCGGCGGGCCCACACCTCCTCAGCAGGGCGGGTACCTGAACGACGTGTCAGGTTTCGACGCGGACTTCTTCGGGGTCTCAGGCCGCGAGGCGGACGTACTCGATCCCCAGCACCGGTTGCTGCTGGAAGTGGCCTGGGAGGCGTTGGAACACGCCGGATTGCCACCGGATCGATTGACCGGCTCGCCGACGGGGGTCTTCGCCGGTCTCAGCTACAACGACTACATGGATCAGCTCGCGGGGCAGCCCCAGGAACTCGAGGGCTCCATCCTGACGAACGGACACTGCGTCGCCGCAGGCCGTATCTCCTACCTCCTGGGCCTGCACGGCCCCTGCGTGTCACTCGACACGGCCTGCTCGTCCTCGCTCGTCGCCTTCCACCTGGCCTGCCGGGCGCTGCTTCAGAACGAATGCGATCTCGCCCTCGCCGCCGGCGTCACGCTCATGCTCCGACCCAGGACAACCCTGTCCTTCGCCCGCATGGGAATGCTGTCGCCCACGGGACGCTGCCACACCTTCGACGCTGCCGCGGACGGCTTCGTCCGCGGTGAAGGCTGCGGCGCCGTCGTGCTCAAACGCCTGGCCGACGCCGAACGGGACGGCGATCGCATCCTCGCCGTCGTCCGCGGTTCCGCCGTGAACCAGGACGGCCGGTCCGACGGCCTGGCCGCCCCTTCTCCCACTGCCCAGCAGGCCCTGTTTCAGCAGGCACTCACAAACGCCGGGATCGACCCGCAGGACATGGGGATGATCGAGGCTCACGGAACAGGAACCCCGGTCGGTGACCCGATCGAGTTCACCAGCCTGGCGCAGGTGTACGGAAACGGCCACGGCCGGTGCGCTCTGGGATCGGTCAAGACCAACCTCGGCCACCTGGAGCCTGCCGCCGGGGTCACCGGACTGATCAAGACGGTTCTGTGCCTCCAGCACGGGCTCATCCCACCCAACGTGAACTTCACGCGCTGGAATCCGGCCATCGCCGCGGAGAAGACCCGCTTCTTCGTGCCCACCGAGCTGACCCAGTGGCCCGTACAGGCGCCGACGAGGCTGGCCGCCGTCTCCTCCTTCGGATTCTCCGGTACCAACGCCCACGTAATCCTGGAACAACCGCCACTGGACAGCCGAACGGCCCTGCCACGCCGACGGCAGACGTCTCAAGCCGCACCCGAAGTGGTCCTGGTTCCGGCCGGGTCACCCGCCGTACTGCCGACTGCGGCACTGCGGCTGGCCGACTGGCTGGAGGGCGACGGCGCGAAGGTACCGTTGCGCGACGTCGCACACACCTTGGCCCTGCGACGCAGCGCAGGGCGGGGACGTCTCGGAGTCGTGGCCCGTTCGACGCGCGACGCGGTCGGCGCACTGAGGTCTTTCGCGGCGGGCCGGGTCCACCCGGCCGTGGTGTCGGGGCCGACGAGTGTCACCGTCTCCCGGCAGCCGGTATGGGTATTCTCCGGGCAGGGCTCGCAGTGGCCGGGCATGGGACGCGGACTGCTGCAGCAGGAACCGGCCTTCGCAGCGGCCCTGGCCGAAGTCGACGCTCACATCTCCGCCGAGGCCGCGTTCTCCGTACTGGACGTGGTACGCGCGGGTGAACCGGTGACGGAATGTTCCAGAGTGCAGCCCGTGCTGTTCGCCCTGCAGATCGCGCTGGCCGCCACCTGGCGCGCCCACGGAGTCGAGCCGGCCGGTGTCATCGGCCACTCCATGGGAGAAGTCGCGGCCGCTGTCGTAGCCGGGGCACTGTCGCTGAAGGACGGCGCCAGGGTGATCTGCCGACGCTCCGCGCTGCTCACCCGGATCGCGGGAGCCGGTGCCATGGCAACCGTAGGACTGGACCGCGCCGCGGTGGAGGCCGAGCTCGCCGCCCACGGCGCCGAGTCCGTCTCCGTAGCGGTCCTTGCCGCGCCGAACTCCACCGTCGTGGCGGGCGACACCACTCAGGTGGCAAGGATCGTCGCCGACTGGAAGGACCGTGGTATCCCGGCAATGACCGTTGCGGTGGATGTCGCCTCCCACAGCCCGCAAGTGGACCCGCTGCTCGCCGAACTTCTCACCACCCTCTGTGACCTGACTCCTCAGCGCCCCAAGATCCCCTTCTACTCCACCGTGCTGAAGGACCCGCACGAGGTGCCGGCCTTCGACGCCGACTACTGGTGCGCCAACCTGCGCAACCCGGTCCGCTTCTCCCCGGCGGTGGCCGCGGCCGCCGCGGACCGCAACCTGGTGTACGTCGAGGTCTCCCCGCACCCAGTGGTCACACACGCCGTCGCGGAGAGCCTGGAAGACCTGGCCGGCGAACCGGTCGTGCTGCCCACGCTGCGCCGCGGAGAGGACGAGCCCACTACGTTCCGCACCCAGCTCGCAGCTTTGCACTGCGCGGGTGTGAACGTCGACTGGTTGCCGATGTACGCGCAGGCCGACCTCGCGGACGTCCCCACCATCGCCTTCGACCGCAAGCGCCACTGGGTGGATGCCGCCCGGCCGGCCGGCCCTGCGGAGCGGAGCGCCGCGCGCTCGGCCGTCGCCCTGCCGGGCAGTCACACCGAGGTACCCGGCGAACGGGTACGCCACTGCTGGCAGGGGGACGCCGGAACCACGGCGCTGCCCTGGCTGACCGACCACCGAGTGCACGGCACCCCCGTAATGCCCGGCGCCGCCCACTATGCCATCGCACTGACCACTGCCTGCGAGGTGTTCGGCTCCGCCCCCGCAGACGTAGAAGTCACCGACGTCTCATTCCGGGAGATGCTGCGCCTGGCCGAGCACACCGATCTCAGTACGACCGTCACGATGACCGCCCCGGATCACGCCACGTGCGAGATCTTCGGACGCGGTGATGACGGCCGGTGGGTGACGTACGCCTCCGCCGTGCTGCGCCGTCTCTCCCTGCCCTCGCGCACCCGCACCGTGTCCGTCGCCACCTTGGCCCGGAGGCACTCGGTAACCAGCGATCCCGCGGCTCTCTACGCAGGACTTCGTTCCCGGGGACTGGAACACGGTCCGGCGTTCGCCGGAATCACGGATCTGCACGCCTCCCGCAGCCGAGAGAGCTTCTGGGCCCGGGTGGAGGTCCCGGAGCCCGCACGGACTGGAGAGCACTCCTTGCGGGTTCACCCTGTCCTTGTTGACCTCTGCCTGCAACTCCTGGTCGCAGGGCCCGTCGAGGACACCGGCCAGGGGCTGATTCTCCCCGTCCACATGCAGGCGGTACGGATTCTGGGGGATCCCGCGACCGCTGTGTACTGCCACGCGCGGATCGTCGAGACCACGGCCGACAGCGCCATGGGGCATGCCCGTCTGCTGAACGAAGCAGGCAAACCGGTTATGGCCGTCGACGGAGTGAAGTTTGCACGTCGAAGCCCGCGGAAGGCCGACCATGCCGACCAGTGGTTTCTGGAGGCCGGTTGGCATCCGGTCCCACGTCCACAGGTCACGTCGCAGCTCCCGCCCGGAAACTGGCTCGTCATCGGGGAGGGCCAGGGAGACGCCGAGGCTCTGGCCGCCATCCTGCGCGAGGCCGGGGCTCAGGCAGAGGTGTGGGACACCCCGCTGGGAGATGAGCGGCTCGGACCGTTCGGTGAATCCGTCAGCACACACCTGGAGGCCATCCCGACCCCCGCGCGCGCCGTGGTGATGCTGTGCGGCACATCGCCCGCCACCACGGACGATCCCACCGTGGGCGCCCAGCGTCGTGCCCGACGAATCCTCGGCACTGCCCAGGCAGTCGCCCGCAATTCCACCCCTCCTCGCCTGTACGCGGTCACCCGGGCCGCCCGTGCGGTAGCGGCCGACGAGAGCGTGGATCTCGAGCAAAGCGCCCTGCGCGGCGTGATCCGCGTCCTGGCGTTCGAGCACCCGCACATGCGCGCCACCCTGGTGGACACGGACCATGGCGGCCCAGGTCTTCGGAGCCTGGCCGAGGAACTGCTCGCCGACAGCCACGAGGACGAGATCGCCCTACGAGGTGCCACCCGGTACATCGCCCGGCTCGACCGCGCCCCACTTGCCGCCTCCGAACAGGTCACGGCCGCCACCCGCACCATGCGCTACGGGGTGGACGGATTCCGGCTCCGGGCGGGGCGGCTCGGGGACCTCGGCAGTCTGGAACTCGCCGCGACCGGGCGGCGGACCCCAGGACCGGGCGAGGTGGAGCTGTGCGTCCGGGCAGCCGGCCTCAACTTCCGCGACGTACTCACAGCCATGGGGCTCCTGCCCGGCGAGCAGGACATCCGATACCGGATCGGCTTCGAGTGCGCAGGTGTGGTGACCGAAGTCGGGCCCGGCGTCGAGCACCTGAGTGTCGGCGACCCGGTGCTCGCCGTTCACCTCGAAGGCGGCGCCTTCGCCTCGTTCGTCACTGTGCCGGCGACCGTGGTCGCACCGATTCCGGCCGGGCTCGATCCTGTCTCCGCGGCGGGAGTTCCCACGGCCTTCCTCACCGCCTGGTACGCCTTGCGCCACGTCGGCCGGCTGCGGGCGGGGGAACGCGTCCTGATCCATTCGGCCAGTGGCGGCACCGGCTTGGCGGCGGTCGCCGTCGCCAAGCTGCTCGGCGCCGAGGTGCTGGCCACAGCCGGCAACGAAGAGAAGCGACGATACCTGCGGGGCAGCGGGATCAGCCGGGTGATGGACTCCCGGTCCCTGGACTTCGCCGAGCAGACCCGCAACGCCACCCACGGCCTGGGTGTGGATGTCGTCCTCAACTCGCTCTCCGGAGCGGCAGTCCGCGCAGGGCTGGAGACGCTTCGGCCCTTCGGCCGCTTCGTCGAACTGGGAGTGCGTGACATCCTGGCGGACGCCCCTGTTGGGCTGGCCCCGTTCCGGCACAACATCACCTTGAGCACCGTTGATCTCATCGAACTCCAGCGGAGCCGTCCGGACATGTTCACGACGGTGCTGCGTGAGGTACTCACCGAGTTCGCCGAAGGTCGTCTGAAGCCGCTGCTCTGCACCACGTATCCGCTCGCCGAAGCCACCGACGCCTTCCGTCTGATGGCCGGCGCCGGCCACATCGGCAAGCTGGTCCTGACCATCCCGAACCGAGGGGAGACCACTGCGGTGCTTCCCGAGGGGCCGCCTGTCGTTCACGCCGACGGCGCTTACATCGTCACCGGCGGCCTGCGCGGCCTCGGCCTGGCAACCGCGCACTGGCTGGCCGAGCAGGGCGCGAGTCACATCGTTCTCAACGGCCGCACACCTCCCTCCCTCGCCGCCGCGCGCACGATCAGGGAGTTGTCCGCCGACGGCACCCGGATCACTGTCGTACTGAGCGACATCGCCAAACCGGGAACCGCAGAACGCCTGGTGTCCACCGCCACCGAAGACGGGACACCCCTGCGCGGCGTCATGCACTGCGCCATGGTCCTCGAGGACGCCGCGATCACCAATATCCGAGACCCCCAGCTGAAGCACGTATGGAACCCCAAGGTCACCGGCGCGTGGCAACTGCACAACGCGACATCAGCCCACACACTGGACTGGTTCGTCGTCTTCTCCTCCATGGCCTCGTTGCTGGGCAACCCCGGGCAGGGTGTGTACGCCGCCGCCAACTCCTGGCTCGACGCCTTCGCCGCCTGGCGCTCGCGCACAGGCATGCCCACGCTCGCCGTCAACTGGGGACCGTGGGGCGAGACCGGTGTCGCAACCGACTTCAGCAGCCGGGGCTACGAGACGATCCCGACCGACAAGGGATTGCTGGCGCTCCACTCGCTCCTGGCACACGGACGCGTCCAGACCGGGGTGATCCCCGGGGAGCCGAGCACCTGGATCCCCTTCGCCGGACGGCAGTCCTCGTTCTTCAGCCTTCTCGCGCCGGGCAACGAACACCTGGCAGACAAGCCGGAGGACTCCCGCGACATCCGGGGCCGTCTTGAGGGCCTTGCGCCAGGCATCGCCCGGCGCGAGGCCCTCGAGACCTACTTGGCCGATCACATTCGCGGAGTTCTCCGGCTGGGCAGCACCACCCTTGACCCGCAGGTCCCTCTGAAGGCGCTGGGGTTCGATTCACTGCTGTCCATGGAATTACGGGTCCGTCTGGAATCCGGCCTCGGGGTAGAGCTCGCCAGCAACTTTGTCTGGCAGCATCCGACGCTGTCGGCACTGGCCGCAGGCCTTGCCGAGTGCATGGGTCTGAAACTGCAGAGCACCGATCAGCAGACCTCGAGCAGGTGATGGCGCAACCGGATCTCAAGAGGCGTGGGGCCACCCGGGAACATGGCCCCCGTGTCTTGTCTGGTGCCCGGCACCGGCTCCGGCGGTGAGGCTTTCCTCCAGGCGGCCCACGGCCGTCGGCGGGTGACATCAATGACGCATCTTCCGGCACCACGAGCGTGTCCGGGCCCGCATCCGACCAGATCGGCAACCGCAAACGCGTTGGCAGTGAGGGAGGCCGCCCGCCCTCGACCGGGAGGGCCACAAGGCTCGGCACGCGGCCGAGTGCGGCGTCGACCCAGCGGCGATCAGGAGAGAGGCGACCTTGCCCGACATCACGCAGCCCGCTGCCCCGTGTCACGTTCCGGCCGATGTTGATCGAATTCCCGGTGCAGGACACTAGCTGCTCAGATGGTTGGCCCGGGAACTGATCCGCCGTCGGTGACCCGGCCACCCGGGAACCCCCGGAGCCGGGATGCCTCACAGGTCGATAGCCCGCTCATGGCGGGGCTCGTACAAGCCCACCTCGCCGCCACCCGGCAGACGGAACCTGGTGAGCCGTCCCCAGCGCGCATCGGTCACTGGCTGCGTGAACTCGACCCCCTTGGCATTCAGGTTCTTCACCGTTGCTTCGACGTCGTCACACATCAGATAGAAGTCCTGCATCTCCGGGCCGTCCGTGGGATGCACGGCGACCTCGGTCGGCGGAAGCTTGAAAACCAGCCAGCCGCCCCCCACGTCGACGTGTGGGTACTCGAGCACATCCCTGAAGAAGGCCCGGTCCGCTTCCGCATCACGGCTGTAGATGATGACGTGCCCACCGTTGATCACGCGGCCAGGACAGGTCCTGACAGGACAACGCGGTGCTGCGACGTCATACGGGGTGTTGCGGATCAATCACCGGTCGGCCATTCGCGCAGAACCGCCGGCCGACGGCGAATGGACTGACAGTCAAGTCCTTGCGCTCTCCTGGCGGCTGCTTGCTCAGGAGCTGTTCAGATGCCTCAATCACTTCTTCCTTCAGCGCCTCAACGGCGACACCCCAGTTCTCGTCCCAGTCGTCCAGGTTGAGCACGCGAGGAGAACTGATCGTGATCTGCCCTCCATGGCGTGGATCGCGAACCTCGCAGCGTTGAAGCTGCATGTGACCCAGTGGAGGGATTGGGGCAGATTCTATGTTCTCACTCGACCGGCCCGGGCCTCCAGATAGCGCTGCTCGGCGATGCTGGCGGTGGATTTCGCGGCGCGCCGGTAGTGCTCGTACGCCCCGGCCGTGTCGCCGGTCTTCTCCAGCAGATGCGCCCGTACGGACAGCAGCCGGTGATGCCCGGCCACTCGCTCGTCACTGTCCAATGCGGACAACAGGGCCAGCCCAGCCTCCGGGCCCTCGGTTTCGGCGAGCGCGATCGCCCGGTTGAGGGTGATCATCGGGTTGGGCGCGATCCGTTCCAGGATCAGGTAAAGGGCGTGTACCTGCGGCCAGTTGGTCTCCTCGGCCGTGGCCGCGTCGGCGTGCGTGGCGGCGATGGCGGCCTGCAGCTGGTAAGGCCCCAGCGCCGGGCCGGCCAGCGACGCCTTGACCAGCTCGATGCCCTCGTCGATCAGCCCGCGGTCCCACTTCGTACGGTCCTGCTCGTCCAGCGGCACCAGGTCGCCGATCGCCGTCGTACGTTCCTCCCGGCGGGCGTGGGTCAGCAGCATCAGCGCGAGCAGCCCGGTCACCTCGCCGTCCTCGGGCAGCTGCGCATGCACCATCCTGGCCAGCCGGATCGCCTCGTGCGCGAGGTCGGCGCGGTACAACTCGCTGCCCGAGGAGGCGGTGTAGCCCTCGTTGAAGATCAGGTAGAGCACGTGCAGGACGACCCGTAGCCGCTCCTCGCGCTCCGCGCCGTCCGGCAGGCTGAACGAGCTGCCGGCAGCCTTGATGCGCTGCTTGGCCCGGCTGATCCTGGCCGCCATCGTGGCCTCCGGCACCAGGAACGCGCGGGCGATCTCGGCGGTGGTCAGGCCGCCGACCGCCCGAAGCGTCAGGGCTGTCTGGGAGGCCGCGGTCAGCGTCGGATGGCAGCACAGGAACAGCAGGACGAGCGTGTCGTCGGTGTCCGGTACGTCCTCGGGCGCCACCTCGGTGGCCGTCGCCGACTCCCGCTCACGGCGCGCGTGGTCACTGCGCATCTGGTCGATGAGCCGCCGGGACGCGACAGTCACCAGCCAGCCGCGCGGGTTGTTCGGCACTCCCTCGGCCGGCCACTGCACGGTGGCGGCGAGGACGGCCTCCTGTACGGCGTCCTCACACCCTTCGAACTGGCCGTGCCGACGTACCAGCGCGCCGAGGACCTGCGGCGTGAACTCACGCAGCAGGTCCTCGGTGGCTGATGCTGTCATGCCTCCAATTGTCCCTCAGCGAACATCACCTGTCGCACCTCGACCCCCAGACCCTCGATCGCGGTGTCCGGGATCTGCAATGCCAGTTCGATCGCCCGCTCCTTGTTCTCGCAGTCGATCAGGTAGAAGCCGCCCAGATACTCCTTGGACTCCAGGAAAGGTCCGTCGGTCACCACCGGCTGGCCGTTGCGCACAGACACCACAGCTGCCTGTGACGGGTCGACCAGCGCCTGCGTGATGATCAGCTCGCCGGACTTCTTCAGCGCCTCGATGAACGTGCCGTGGCCGGCGCCGATCGCCGCCTTCTCCTCGTCGCTCAGCGTGTCCATCGCGGCCGGGTTGATATGCAGGCTGATCAGGAACTTCATCTCGTACTCCTTGTGGTTCGCGAAGCCCCGGCGGGGCCCTTCGACCGATTGGTCGGAGCCGTCGCCGTCGTCTTGACATCCCCCGCCAGAACGTTCGCATGAGTTTCGCCGTCACATGGCCCGACCGCGAAGTCGTCGTTTCTGGTGACGCCCCCGTGGCAGAGGCGGAGATCTTTTCGTCCGTACCGATGTCAAGAAGCTCCCGACCACTCCGACCAACCTGCGAAACGTCAAGAGAAACAGGGAGTTTCGGATATGCGAGTCAACCGGGCATGGCTGGGACTGGTCGTCCTCATGCTGCCGACATTGCTCGTTGCGATGGACATGACAGCGTTGCTCCTCGCCCTTCCACGGCTCAGCGCCGACCTGGGTGCCACCAACATCCAGCAGCTGTGGATCAGTGACAGCTACGGACTCATGGTGGCCGGCCTGGTCATCACGATGGGTACGCTCGGCGACCGGCTCGGCCGTCGACGGCTGCTGATGATCGGCGGAGCGGCGTTCGCGGTGCTGTCGGTCGTGGCCGCCTTCGCGGCCGACCCGCTGACACTGATCGTCGCGCGTGCGCTGCTGGGTGTCGCCGGCGCGACCCTGGCGCCGTCCACACTTGCCTTGATCACCAATATGTTCCGCGACGAACGGCAGCGCGGGCAGGCCATCGCGATCTGGGCGACCTGCCAGTTCACCGGCGGCGCGCTCGGACCCGTACTCGCCGGATTCCTGCTCCAGCACTTCTGGTGGGGATCGGTGTTCCTGGTCGCTGTGCCGGCGATGGCGTTGTTGCTGCTCGCCGGGCCGGTCCTGCTGCCGGAGTACCGCAGCGACCGGGCCGGCCGGCTGGACCTGGCCAGCGTCGGTCTTTCGCTCGTGGCAGTACTTTTGATGGTCTACGGCATCAAGCAGTTGACCGTCGAGAGCGAGCCGGCCGGTTCGGCGGTGGCCCTCGTCGTCGGCGCAGCCGTTGGATTCCTGTTCGTACGCCGACAACTGCGGCTGGAGACGCCGCTGCTAGACCTGCGACTGCTCCGCAACCGCCCGTTCACGGCCGTACTCGTCGCACTGGTCTTCGCCGGCGTCGCCATGGCCGGTACGGGCCTGCTGGTGACCCAGTACCTGCAGAGCGTCCTGGGCTACTCGCCGTTCGCGTCTGCGGTGCTGTTCGCACCCATGGGCCTGGGCGTGGCGGTCGGCACCATGGCCGCGCCGGCGCTGGCCCGGCGGATGAAGCAGACCACCGCGATCGCCGGCGGGCTGGTGGGGTCGGCGCTGGGCGGCCTGCTGCTGGTCGGCGCCGAAGGTGCGAACACCCTGCCACTGGTGATGATCGGCATCGCCGTACTGGCCCTGGGCACCGGCCCGCTGTTCGCGCTGGGCACCGGGCTGGTCGTCGGGTCCGTACCGCCGGAGCGCGCCGGCTCGGCGGCGTCGATGTCGGAGACCGGCAACTACTTCGGCGGTTCTCTCGGCTTCGCGCTGCTCGGTGTGGTGGCCGCGGTGGTCTACCGCAGCCGGATGGACGGCACATCCGACTCGCTGGCCGGCGCGGTCGCCGCCAGCGAGCGCCTGCCCGCCGGCCAGGGCGCGGAACTGCTGCATACCGCGCGGGAGGCGTTCACCGCCGGCCTGCACGTCACGGGCGTCATCGCCGCGGTCATCTTCGCCGGGCTGGCCGTACTGATCCTGACCATGCGCCCGGCACCCCGGACCACTGCGGCCGCACTCCCCGACTACGAGGCGACTCGCTCATAGAACCCTGCCGGGGCCGACGTTGTGGTTGTCATGTCCGAACGCGGCACTCCATCGTCACCTCCACGCATGACGAGCATGGCCGGCGCCTGACTGATCCTGTGGCGAGCAGCGGCCACGAGGCGAACCTGAGCGCGGAGGGCAGACTGCGGAGGCACTGGAGCGAGCCTCCGGGCAGGTCGTCACGCGCTCGCGCGGAAGATCTTCCACGGCCGGACGGGGCAGCTCTGTCAGCGCTTCCAGGACGGCGTGGAGGACCAGGTCGGCGCCCGGCGCCCTCGGCCTGGTCCTCCACGCCCTTGTCCCGTTCATCACCCGGTACATCTGAATCGAGCGCATCATCCATAAACTCAAGGGCTTCCGTGCCGTGGCCACGAGGTCCGACAAGTGCTCCTACCTCTTCCGCGGCACCGTCACCGTCGCAGCCATCCGGCGCTGGCGCCGTTCGTGACCCGCCGAATACACCGCAGCAATGTCGCAGACCTTCGCGTCTGAATCCCGCCAGCGCGCCAAGGGCCAGCCGCCGACACTGGCCCCATGACCGCATACATTCCTCTCCCCATCCCTCCCGCCGCACTCAAGGAACTCCGCGAGATCGATGACGCCGGGCGGCCACTGCGGCCGTACACCGCGCGCGAGGACGGCGTTCCCCTCGATTGCGTGGGCAGCCCGCTGCGCTGCTGCCTGCGGGCCATCGAGCCCGGCGAGCGGGTCGCCCTCGTCTCATACGCGCCGCTGCGCCGCTGGGCGACGGCAACTGGGGCCGACCCCGGAGCCTACGACGAAGCGGGGCCGGTATTCATCCACGCCGACGAATGCGGAGAGCCACGGGGAGCCCAGGGCTACCCCTTCGCGCGACCGGGGGCACTGCGCACCATCCGCCGCTACAACACCGAGGGACACATCGTCGGGGGTTTCTTCTTCGAGATCCCGGACAACGCCGAGGCCGGGTTCGACCGGGTCCTCGGGGAAGCGTTTGCCGAGCCGGAGGTGGCACTGGTGCACGTGCGGGCCCTGGAGTACGGATGCTTCCAGTTCGAGGTAAGGCGACCGTAGGCGATGCCCAGCGGATGGCCCGCCCGCGGGGGCTCACGGCCGTCGCCAATTCCGCCAGCACCAACCCATTGCCGGGGCAGCGGCCGAAAGCGGAAACCCGTCAGGTCAGCGCACGTGCGGCTACATGCTTGTTGAAGGGGTCCACGGCGAGCAGGACCGTGCGGCCACAGTTGAACTGTTCCGTGCGGCCGCCGAGGGCGGCGACATGTATGCGGCCTTCAACCTCGCCCAACACGCCGATGACGCACCTGGACCCAGGCATGGCCGACGGCAACCCAGTCCCTGAGGTTCCCCCGGCGTGCGGGAGGTGCTGATCAGCTGGCCAGGACGGGTTGACGGGGTTTCAGGTTCGTTCGTTCGTTCGACCGTTGCCTGGTCGGCGTAGTGCTTCTCCTCGAACTCGATCGGACTGAGGTAGCCGAGCCGTTTCTGGAAGCGGACACCCGCATTCAGCAGGAAGGAGAGCATTCGCCAAGCCGCGTTGTCCCGGGGCGGGGGCGCGGCGACAGCCGATCCCCCGTGGATCAGCGACTCCGTGCAGCGCGGGCAGATCTGCTTCTTCCTGTCGTGGGGCACCTTGTACGGGGCCCCACAGGGCAGGCAGACGTACGAGGTCTTCCGCATTGGCCATGCAGCCAGGTTAGGCATCCCCGCGACGAACTCGACGAGATTTCGGAGCTGGAAGGAGCGTTTTCACAGTTCAGCGTATGTGACCAACCGTCATGTTCAACTGGCCGACTGAGCTGCTCAGTCACAATCGACGGTTCGGGCCTCACTGCCGTCCGGGGACCTACGGGTCGAAATCGATGTGCTCCACGTCGCCGATCGCCAAGGGCGCCGTCCGCCCGGAGCTGGACCATTGCCCGGAAGTCCTGGTCCGCATGCCCGGCACCTTCCCGGGCTCCACCGCTGTCGAGGCTCGCTCCGCAGGCAGGTTCACCGCGGTCCATGACGCCTGAAGGGACCAGGCCCGCAAGGTCCACGGCGAGCGGAACAACACCCGGGCCCTGATCGAGGTGCTTCAACCGGCTGCCGCGTGCTCCCCCGCAAGACGCCGAGCTCGACGTGAACCGCCAGGGTCCGGGCCCCACGGGCGGCGCGGGGCGACGTGACTACCGCGGGTGAGGGTCACCGGGCATCCGAGCGGCCCGGGAAGCACTCATGCCCGGTCGGCGGGGTCTCTCTGGTTGCCCGCCGGGGTGGTGGGCAGATCGAGGACCCAGTTCTGGCCGACGAGGTCGTGGCCGAAACTGTGGTGGGGTTCCTCGTCGGCGAGGGTGAAGCCGAGACCCTGGTAGATCTTGCGCGCGGACACCAGTACATCGTTCGTCCACAGTGTCATCTGCCGGTAGCCGGCCTCGCACGCAAAAACCAGGCATTCCTCGACAAGGCGGGTGCCGAGGCCGAGGCCCCTGGCCTTCGGGGTGACGAGCAGGATGCGCAGCTTGGCCACCCCTGGTTCGTCGCCGGCGACGAGGAAGATGCAGCCCGCGCGCTCGCCGTCGACCTCGGCGATCCAGGCGGCCTCCTTGGCCGGGTCGTGGTCGGCAGCGTAGTTGGCGACGATCTTGGCGACCAAGGCTTCGAAGTCGGTGTTCCAGCCGAACTGCCGGTCGTAGATCTCACCGTGGGCCATCACCACCCAGCCCAGGTCACCGGGACGGTTGGCGCGGCGCACGAGGACGTGCGGCTGGTGTTGCTGCTGCGGCATGGGCTGCTCTCCTGGCCCCTCGACTGCATTCGATTGCGACTGACACGACTGTTTCAGTAGCGCTAGGCTAGTCCCATGTCCAAGGAAGCGACAATCCCGTCCGCCAGGCAGGTCGAGCTGCTGGAGGCCGCCTATCAATACGCGCTCGCGCACGGCCTGGCAGACCTGTCCCTGCGCCCGCTGGCGTCGGCCATCGGCTCCAGCCCGCGCGTTCTGATGTTCCTGTTCGGAAACAAGGACGGCCTGGTCAAGGCGCTGCTGGCGCGCGCTCGCACCGACGAGCTGACGGTCCTGGACCACCTTGCGCAAGCCGGCCAGCCCATCGGCCTGGCCCCCGCGGTTGAGCAAATCTGGGCCTGGCTCGCCACCGAAGAGCATCGCCCGCTGCTACGGCTGTGGGCCGAGGCGTACACCCGATCCCTCGTCGAGCCCGACGGCGCCTGGGCCGGCTTCGCCCGCGCCACCGTGAACGACTGGCTCGACGTCCTGGCCACCTGCCAGCCACAGCCCGAGAGAGACAGCGAGGACGGCGCGACCCGCCGCACCCTGGCCCTGGCCGTGCTCCGGGGCGCCCTGCTCGACCTTCTCGCCACCGACGACGAGCGCCGGGCCAGCGCTGCTGTCCACCACCAACTCGCCCTGCTGCGCGTTGTTCTCACCGATAGTCGGCGCAATGCCGACCGGCCGGCACGGCAGCCGTAGTTTGTGATCGATAGCATGTCGGTGCTGGTCAGCGGTCGGGCGGGCTGACTTCAGACATGGGGGCGGCGGCACGGACGCAGTCGTGAACACTGATCACCGGGCCACGGCGTGGTAGCGCCGAGGCGCGGTACGACTGGGTACGCCGGGGGGGGTGCCGACCGCCCGATGCCTTCTGATGGGCAGTCGGGGAGGGGTTACGGGCGGCGTCCCCACGCGGAGATCATCGGGGCGGTGGCCAGGTCGAGCCGCCCGGTGGCGACGTTTGCCAAGTGCCGGTCGATCTCCTCGTCGGTGGCGAGCCCTTCCCCCACCAGACGGTGGCGGATCTGCCGCACCGTCGCGTCCTCGAGCACGGCACACGCCGGCGAGGTGATCGGGAAGTACGCATCGGCCTGCACATCGCCCAGACCGGCTTCGCGTAGCGCTCTGGGCAGGGTCCGCCCGTACGCGAGGTCCGCGCCGCGCGCCGCCATCAGGGTGCGGAAGCCGGATCGCAGCCGGTTGGCGAGCCTCTGTTCGGGACCGGACTCGTCCGGACACAGCAGCGGCTGCAACCCTGGGTCGGCATCCTCCAGGAGCAGCCAGCCGCCGGGCCTCAGCGCCTGGACCATCCGGCGCAGGGCCTCATCGCGGTCGGTGACATGCACCAGGACCAGCCGGGCGTGTACAAGATCGAAGCCACCGGGCGGTGGCGGGTCCGCCGCCACGTCGTGGGACAGCACCTCGATCACACCGCCTGCGATGTCCCGGGTCCAGGACACGTCGATGTCGGTGGCGATCACCGTACCGTTCGGGACGACTCGCTCGGCCAGCCCCAGGGGTACGGAGGGTCCGCCGGCGCCGACCTCCCAGCACCGCATGCCGGCACCGACCCCGAGCCGGTCGACGTGCCGGAACGTCACCGGGTCAAACAGCTCGGCGAGGGCGCCGAAGCGGATACCCGCCTCCGACTGTCTGTTGTCCAGCAGGTAGCCGCGGTCGGTTTCGTGCTCAGTCACGCGTCGATTCTGGCAGACGGGCGCAGGGCGGCCTCGCCCCAGCCACCGTCCCGGTGATCTCCGCGTGGGCACGCCACCCCAGCCGTACCGTGCCCCGGCACTCCCACACCATGGCCCGGTGATCAGCGTTCACGACAGCGCCCTTGCCGCCGTCACAGCCACCACCACGGCGGACCGCTCACACACGGCACCCAGCACCGACACGCTACCGATCAGGAACTACAACTGCCGTGGCTGAGCAACATGTGTCCTGTCGCTGCGTAATCGGCAGGTGCCAGGATGCCGACCTGCGCTGTTGCCATGTCGTTTGAGAACCTCGGGCTCGCTGATCCCAGACGACATGGCTTTCACGGAAGAGGCGGAAGTGGTGGAAGAGTGGAAGCTTCGTCCTCAGCAGCCCCGGTCGACAGGGGCGTCGCCGAGACGAACGCTGAGCTGGACACCCAGTTCCTGGAAACCCAGAGCTACAGCCACACGTCGTGATGGGTAGGCACGTGCTCTCCACTGCGGCAGCAAGCCGGCATCGAAGGCATGGGCCACTGCTGCGGACGCCACTACCCGCGCCAGGTGGTTGCCCCGAAAATGCGGGGTAACCAGCACGCTCAGATGGGCCACCGACCGCGGCCAGGACCGGTACCCGGCTGCGGCCACCACCTCGTCGCCCCGGCGAAGACAGAATGCGGGAGAGGAGATGTCCTCCAGACCGCTCTCGCCCACCTCCTCCTCCCCGGCCAGGGCCAGCAGCGTAGCCAGGCCGCCGTCACCGATCCGCAGCTGCTCGACCGCGGTACCTTCATGCGCAGGACGAAAACCGTCCCGGTCGATATAGAAGAGCGAAGCCGGCCCGAGGACATCGAGGACAGGCAGCACCGCGCGCAGACGGGCGGCGTCGACGAGCTCTTCGTGGGCCATCTTCCGCACTGCGGTGTCCACGATCCCGGCGGCCCGCACACTCGGCGCAGTGATGATGGCGTCATCACCGATCCGCACGACCCCCACCCACGTTGGTGGACACATCCGCGAACCGGGCGCGACCACGACGTTCGTCCCTCCCAACGGACAGAACTCAACCGGTGCGTCCGCCAGCTCCACCCACAACTCCCGGGCGCGAAGGAGCAGGAGATCGTTAGCCATAGCCGCATCCTGTCAACTCTGTCGCCGGAGCGCGACTGGGTTCTTCCCAGACGGACAGCCAGTACCGCATAGCTCGGCCCAGCCTTGATCCATTGAGAATCCGCCACATCACGTGAGATGCCGTGAGAATCCGCCGGCTTGCATGGGACGGGACACCCGTCGGCGAGCAGGGACGTCACGCTCGGCAGTCTTGGTGAAGGAGTTGGCGGGCTGAGCGAGCGACTGGCGAGCAGTCGCCGACTTCGCCGACACAGGTCGCGGATCCCTTGTTAGATATTTAGCCAATGTGCTAAATATCTAACGTGACAGAAGCTCAGGACGAGACAGGAGTCTTCAAGGCCCTCGCCGACCCGACGAGGCGTCAGATCCTTGAGGACCTCAGAGGCGGCGAGCTCGCTGCTGGCGAGATCGCGGGTAAGTTCCCGATCAGCGCGCCCTCCATCTCACGGCATCTCGGCGTGCTCAAGGGAGCCGGCCTGGTCACCGAGCGCCGGGACGGCAACCGGATCCTTTACACACTGGCCGAGGATCGCCTGGCGACCTGCATCGGTCGGTTCCTCAGCGCCGTCTGCCCCGAGCAGATCGTGCTGCGCCACACGAAATGGCGCCCCGGGGCGCAGAGGGAGGGATCATGAGGCAGCCGCGACTGTCCAGCACCGTTGAACGACGGCTTCTGGTGAACTACCGGGTCGCTCCGGACGCCGCGGCACGCCTGCTCCCCGAGCCGCTGCGCCCGCAAGTGGTGCACGGTTACGCGGTCGCGGGCATCTGCCTCCTGCGCCTGGGAAATGTTCGGCCAGCCTGGGCACCCAAGGCATTCGGACTGCGGAGCGAGAACGCGGCGCATCGGATCGCCGTCGAATGGGACGGACCGAACGGGGTCGAGACCGGCGTTTACATCCCACGCCGCGACACCTCTTCGCGGCTCAACGCCTGGGCCGGAGGCCGTGTCTTCCCCGGTGAACACGGACGCGCCGATTTCGAGGTGCACGAGGCCCCCCGCCAGGTGCGTGTCGCATTGGCGACCTGGAATGGAGACACTCGAGTGGATGTCACCGTTGAGCTGTCCGACGAGCTGCGAGGCAGCAAGCTCTTCGTGGATCTTGCAGAGGCTTCTCGTTTCTTCCGAGACGGGGCACAGGGCTTCTCGGCCACCAGGTCGGGCCATCACCTGGACGGCATGGAACTTCAAACCAACGCCTGGCACGTGGAAGCCGGCCGGGTTCGCTCTGCCGCGTCGTCCTTCTTCGACGACCCGGACCGCTTCCCGCCGGGAAGCGCGACCCTGGACTGCGCTCTGGTCATGCGGAATGTCCCCGTCAGATGGAGGCCACTCCCGACCATGGCCACGAACGGAGACGCTCAACTCGCCAACTGAGTGGTTGTGGCCGCTCTTTCGTGATGACTGCGGCTGGAGGAGGATGTGGGCTCTGAGCAGGGTGATCGAGGATCGGCCGTGCATCTGGCGCTTGATCGGTACCCGTCGGAACAACCGGGGTCTTCGGCGACACGATGTGGATGGGTGTGTCATCGGGCAGATCTTTGATCGCTTCGCGGAGCTGTGCGGCGTTCCACACCTACGGGGCATGGTCAAAGGTGTCGGCCAAGGGCACAGGGACGCTGGACCGGCCGGGCAGTCCAGGCGAGGACACGGCTGTACCCCGGGCCAGAGCTGCGGTGCGTACCGGCCGCGGCCACCGACCAGTGGCACTTCCATCCTGGCCACTTCCCCGACGGCCCCGGCGCGGCCGACGGCACTGTTGTCCGGAGCAAGCTTCGCCGAGTGCCGGTGCTCGTACAGGTCTCAACCGGCGCCTGGCCCGTGTACGACGGTGTATTCGTCCAGTAGTACGCGGGCCAGGTCGTAGGACAGCTGGGCGTGCCCGGTGTCGGGGCAGACGTCACGGGCGCTGAGGACCTTGCCCGGCCCCGGCCGGCGGTGGGTGACGAACACCGGTTCGCGCGTCGAGCACGTAGTCCTCGCGGACCCGACTTCGGCGGCGGGCCTTGGTCGCCGCGCTGCTCCCCCGTCGGGGCCTTCGGCGAGGTCCGTAGGCCTGGTCGGCCCGGGGCTCGCCGCGGCACGGCCCGCCCCGACCTCGCTTTTGTCCCCCGGCATCCGCGGACCGGTGAACCGTGGCGGCCGTCCGGCGCCGGGGCGACGGTGCCGCTGGCCACGGAAGTCTGGGCGCGATCCTGTACGTAGACCGGACCGGGATTCCCTGGCGCTGCTTCCCCCCACGACTTCGCCCCGTGGGAAGCCGTTGCACCGTCTACGAATACTTTGCGGCCTGGCAGAAGGACGGCATTCGTCCAGCTCAACGGCCTGCTCCGGCGGTTGGTACGGGAGACCGAAGGCCGGGCCCCGAGCCGAGCGCATGCGGGATGGACGCCCAGAGCGCCAAAGCCTCCGCCGACGTGCCCACGGCCGGCCAGGGGATCCACGCGGTCAAGCAGATCGCAGCCCCGTATGGACCTGTCGGATTGTGCAGGGGTTGCGGTCGGCATGAGGCTGGAGGCCAAGCCCGTGGGCGGCCGGACCAGGAATCCGGTGCGGCCGCGCCAGCCGTCGAGCCGAGGATGACCGCGGCTGACCGACGTGAGAAGCCAGGGGCCATCGTTGTCGGAGTCGACGGCTCGGACTCATCGAAGCAGCCATTCGCTGGGCCGTGCGAAGGGCGGAGTGCATCCATGGTGTGGCGAAAGCGGTAACCGTTGAGGATTTCCCGCCGTTTCCCGGCGCGCTCGACTGGTTGCCCCACACGAGCGGCGATGAAGCGGCCCGCCAGGCGATGCGTGCTCACCGGCGGACCAATCGCCAGGTTCTCGCGTCGGGCTTCACGGCTACCCAGCGCCTGCTGTGCCGGACCGCCTCGTCCCGGAGGAGCCATGACCGGCAGCATCTCCCATGTCCCTCATCCTCCAGAAGGAACGTGATCAGTGTGGCCCGGAATTGCCGTCTGATCCTGAGCTCGCCGTCCGAGGTCTGGGGCCTGCTGTCCGACGGCCACCGCTACGGGGAGTGGGTCACAGGAACCCAGCAGGTCCTCGCCGCGGACCCGCACTGGCCAGAAGTAGGCTCCCGCCTGAAAGTCCGAGTCGGTGCCGGCCCCCTGACCCTCGACGACACTTGTGTCGTCCGCATCTGCGAACCGCAACACCGCCTCGAACTGGAAGCAAAGGCAGATCCTTTCGGCGCAGCCCGCATTGCCATGAACTTGATCCCGTGGGGCGAGAACACCCTCTTCGTTCTCGACTGGCACCCCCTCCGGGGCCCCGGCACCCGGATGCACGGACTCCCCGTGGATTACATCGTCGCGGTCCGCAACGGCATGATGCTGACGAAGCTGGCCCGGATCGCGACGCGCGAGCACGGCGGAAGCGCTTGAGGCACGTTGCTGAACACCTGAGGCGGATCAGCTCTCGTCCACGCTCATTTCAGGCGTCCTACCTGCGTTGTTCCCTGTCTCGCCGACCGTTGGCTGATCTCAATGCACTCCGACCGCTCCCGCCACTGATCACTGCAGTGCCTTGTGGTCGGCCTCTGTGACCCAGCGGCCCAGCTATCCGGCTCCCTGTCTGAGGGCACTGAACAGATCAGATTCGAACGACACATGGCCTCGTCGCTCCGGAGCGATCGTAGGGGCCCGAGGCGACCAGGTTGAAGGCGAGGATCTCTACGGTCGCCCGGACACCGACTCGGTGATGGCTTTCACGGCCGAGCGCGGCAAGGTAGTCGGCGGCCGCACCCGCGATGCCGTTCTCCGCCTCGGTCCGGTCAGGGCCTGACGTACGGCGCTGCACCCACAGGTGCGGCGCCACTTTCACCTGCACTCCAGGTCGCGTGCGCGAACACGAGCAGCAGGCGTCTTGCACCCCAAGCAGGCCATTTGGCGAGCACGTGGCAGGCCCGAGCACCGAGGCCTTGCCACACTGTCCGGAGGATTGTCGTACGCACCGCGCGGATGCCACGATTCGCCTATGGTGGACGAGGTAGACGGGCCGGTGCGTGAGAACAAGGACCGCTTACTGTCAGAACGGTGGATGGAGCCGGTACCGGAGGCAGTTCTGCGGGACCGGCCGATCGAGTGGCTGCAAAGCATCAGGTTCTGGGGCAGCATCATGATCGGTGCGGTCGTCAAAGCGCCGCTCGTTCTCAACGACCGGGTGCGGTTATCGCTGTGGGCCGTGGACGGTGTGCTCCGGCTTCTGCTGGCCCCCGTTGCACTCGCGGTCACGGCCTCGGTCATCGTGGCGGTGTACCTGACGGCGGTCCGCCGCCAGCTCGGCGGTCGGCTGGCAGTGCGGTTGCGTGGCCCGCTCACCGCACTCGGTGCCTTCCTCGGGCACATCCTGCTGATCGCCGCCATCTGGGGTGCGGCGGCCTGGTTCTACTTCGGGCCCATCGGCCGCAGCCCGGCGTCGTCAGTCGCCGCCGGCGTAGCCATGCTGGCCCTCGCGCTGGGACTCGTCTACGCAACGGCGCGCGGTGTCGGATTCCTCCTCCATGCGATACCGGCGATCTCTCGGTACATGTTCCGCACGATGGAGATCCATCAGGCACTCCCGGCATTGATCACCATCGCCTTCGCGTGGGAGCTGGCTCTGCAGGACATTTTCTTCTCACTGGCCCAGTGGCCGCAGATCCCGCCCATACTGCCGCTCGGCGGCGCGACGGCGACTTCGCTCATCGCTCTTCTCGAAATTCACCGGCTGCGCACCCGCCACGGCATCCGCCTCCGCGTCCTCCCGCGCCTGACGCTCGCCACGTAACACGCAGCGTCACAGCGGCGCGGCCGGTGCAACGGGATGGACGGCCTCCACCGCAAGTTGCCCGACCGGTTACGGTCGCGCCCGCCGAACGTCTGCCGGACCGCCCTGCAGGTGAGACGTTGTTCACCATCGTCGATCTGTCCGCCCGGGTGAAGCATCTGCGGGCCCGGGCCGGGGTCGGCCGGTTCGGGGCGGTGGGCCACTCCCAGGGGCGGCGGAGGTCCAGTACAGCAGCTCGTCACTGAGCGCCTGGACATGCTCGTTGGGTTCGGGGGCACCCGTGGCATCGATCGTTCCAGGAAATTCGGCCTGCCGAGGACCGTCCCAGTCCGGGTCACGAACGACCGTGACCCGGCTACCCGGTGCCAATGCACCCGTCGGCCATGTCTGACTCGAAGGACGACCGAGGATGTTCTCTATCGCCTGGCGGTCACCTACGTCCGCAGGAACAGAGCCGGAACTGTCTGTCATGCCGCACATCCTGCCCGCATCACTTCAGAAGCGCCAGAAGAAACAAACTGAGTGCGTGCTCGTGATGAGGCCACATCAGCAACGGATTTGATCACCATTGACGTGGCCTCATGTCTGGCTTCAGGAGATGACGGTGATGCCATGGGTGGCACCACGTGGACGAACTTGCCGGCCTTCGGGCTCACGGACCGGGACGGACAGCAGGCAGGGAGGGCCTCGATGAACGCACACGGTTGTCTCCGGACCGCCGCAAAACCATCGGGTCACCTGACGGGGGCCGACGTAGCCTTGCCTGATGACGACCGCTTCTGTTGAAGATCTCACACGCGCGTGCGAAGCCGTCGGCGACTTGATCGCCGAGATCCGCCCGGAGCAGTGGAAGGCGTCGACGCCGTGCACGGAATGGAACGTGCGCGATGTGGTCAACCACCTGGTAGGCATGGACCTGGTGTTCGCAGCCTTGATCGAGGGTGGCCCGATGCCCGAGCGCGGAGCAGACCACCTCGGTGACGAGCCGGTCGAAGCCTGCCGGGCCTCCGGCGCTTCGCTGCAGGCGGCTTTCTCCCGTCCGGGGGTTCTCGAGCGGAGCTATCGCGGCCCCTTGGGGAGTGCCACGGGCGCCGAGCGCTTGCAGATCCGCCTGTACGATCTGCTTGCTCACGGATGGGACCTCGCCCGAGCCACCGGCATCCCTGCCCGGCTGCCCGAAGACCTTGCCGAGCAGGCCCTGGCGTTCGTTCAGGTCCAACTCTCCCCCCAGCCCCGCACGGGACGATTCGCCGAACCGCAACCCGTCGAGGAGACCGCTCCGGCCATCGATCGGCTTGCCGCGTTTCTCGGACGGCCGGTCCCACCGCAGCTGTGAGACCGATCGCGGGCAACTATCCGCCCCGGAACCAAGCCCGCTGGTGATCTACGGACGGAGGTGAAAAACAGGCCCGGTGTTCACATTGGATGCCCTCGACACTGGTGCGGATCCCGGTGAGGTTCCAGCCGGTGCCCCCGATCCACGCGGCGACAGTTGTCACGATGTCGAGTTGCTCTCCCCCGCGCGAGGTCGGCGAGCAGATCGACATGTCCGTCCCCGGATCGACCGGATCGCCAAGGTGAAGCAACGCAGCGACAGGTGGGGCAGCCGGGCCGACGGCGGGCTCTGGTGCTGACGAGTGGGAGAAGATGTCGGCCCGGGGCTGCGCCTGGCGGGCAGGCTTGCGGGTGAGCCGACGAGTCATCAAGGTGGTCGCGGTTTTCGGCCTCGGTCACCGCCACCGCCACCAGGGTTGACACCCCGGCCGTTCCCTTGGACCGACGTGTCGAAGCCCCGGGATGGCCGCGGACCGGTCAGCCCAGGTCCGGTGGCGTCCAGTCGGCATGCCGCAGGATGTTGGGCGGCGAACTGCATGGCACACACTGCCTGCGAGCGATCTCCGGATCGCCGGCGAGCCGGTCGATGGCGGCCGCCACCGGCACAGTGCGACTCGCACTCGTTCGAGGCCCCCGGCGGGGCGAATGAGTCCATCCGTGTGCGTGGGCTACAGGGTCTGCGCACGCTGGAGGTGACTCAGCCCCTGCCCCACAGGGAGGAACGATGATCGTATTGGTGGTGTCGATGCCGGAAGGGGGCGTCGCCGAGACACACGTGTCGGAGGCTCGTGAGCGTCTCACAGCATCGGATTTCCTGCTCGTGGACATCGAACTGCCCCAGGAAGTGTCGCCCGACGAAATGCCGGTCGCCGACCAGCTCGGTCTGGCCGAGGGCTTGACGTGGCTTGGCCGGAAGGGCGAATCCGTGCGGGCCGAATACCTCGGTGACAGGGCCGGGTTCGTCGTGCCCGTGGTCGAGGCGGACCAGGTCACTCATCTCCATGCGTTCGTGACCGAGCGGTACCTGGTCACGGTTCACCGTGGACCGCTCGCGCTGATCAAGACCCTCACCGCCCGACTTCCTCACGAGAGACCCTCCGACATCGTGGCCACGCTGTTCCTGCTGCTGCAGGAGGCCCTGGAGTCCTTTCGCCGGTCCGCCGTGGAAGCTCTCCTGGCGGCGGAGGACCTCGAGGACGAGATGTTCGAGCGACGGCACCCCGAGCAGGTCTATCAATTGGCGCGTCTGCGACGGCACGCCGCCCTCCTGCACCACTCGCTCCTGCCCTACCTCCAGGTGATGGACGAAACCTTGACGCGGAGGATGATGAACCCCAACTTTCCCGAGGAACGGCAGAGGCTTGTTCGCTCCTACCAACAGCACGCCAGGCTGGTGCTCACGAACATCGAATCTCTCCAGGAAGCCACCAGGCGCGTCTTCGGCAGCTACTCCTCCCTCGTGTCCGGAGAACAGAACGGAGTGATCAATCGGTTGACCATCGTGTCGACGATCTTCCTGCCGCTCTCGTTCCTGACTGGGTTCTTCGGCATGAACTTCACGTACATGACCAACGAGCTGGAGAGCAAGGTCGTCTTCTGGCTGCTAGCCGTGGGGTTGCAGGCGATCGTCCTGTTCATCGCTCTCTACATGCTGCACCGCACCCGCCTCTGGCGGAAGCTGCGCGAAGCAGACGACGCCGATGACCGGGGAGCCCGCGCGCGGCCGACATCCCGCATCGGCAGGCGCAGCTCCAACCCTGGCTGGTGATGCGTCGGCGTGAGCAGCACTCCGGGCACGGACACCGGGCTTCGCGGGACGTCGGCCTCCGGGGTTCTCCCCTGTTCCCGAATATGCGGGCAGGCTTCCTCGCGGTAGCGGAGGCGGCACGGCCCCCGGTGCAGGTGCGGGGTATCTCGGCGTGCCCGGCACACCCGGCGACGCTAAAGGCGCGGACGCTTCGATGGGCGTCGAACCGAGATCGGCGACAACCGGGGACATGGACGTTGAGCGCGCAAGTCATGACGTGGGCGTGGACTGGCGGCCGTGGCCAGGCTGCTGGTCGACGGGACCCGGTCCGCCTCCTGCCTGGCGCTGCTCGACGGCCGGGCGTGGACGGCGACGAGCTCGCGCGCCACGCCGGGGTCACGCCCTCGACCGCGACGTCGCATCTGAACCTGCTCGTGAGCGGCGGGCTCCTCGTCGAGGAGCGGCACGGACGCCACCGTTACCTGCGGGTGGCCGACCGCAGAGTGGTCGAGCTGATCGAGAGCCTCGCCTCACTGGCCCCACAGCAAGCCGCCCGACCCCGTTCGCTGTCGGCCTCCGGCCGTCAGCAGGCACTCGCCCGTGCGCGGCTGTGTTACGACCACCTGGCAGGAGCCGTCGCGCCGGCGATCAACGACGCGATGGTCGGGCGCGGCCTTCTGGAGTGGGGACCCGAGCCGGGTCTGGCCGATGGCGGTGCGGGCTGGCTGGCCAAGGTCGGCATCACCCGTGCCGAGCGGCTCGCGCAGGCAGCGGCTCGGCGGCGCCGTCATCGAGGGCGGCAACGCCGGCCTCGGATTCACCACCTTCGCCACCGCCGCCGTGCTGGGCGCGGCCGCGATCTGCCTGGTGCCACTGGCTCTCCGCGCCCGGCGCGGGGCGGCCACGCAGCAGACCTCGGCACTGGCCGGTGCGACCGACTGACGCCCCGCCCCGCCTCACGAGTGACGTGATCGGACGCGCCCGCGGAACCCCGGCCGACGCCAGGCGTTCCGCAGGCGCGTCCGTTCGATGCGGCGGGTGCGCCTGGAAACCCCGACGTCCAAAACCGTTGACGAACCGGGCGCCACGGGATCAGAATGAAGCAACAATATGAACTTAAGTTCATCTGGCGAACATCAGAAAAAGGCGGGCGGATGGACAAGGTGGTCGCCTCGGCCGCAGAGGCCGTGGCAGATGTCCACGACGAAGCGTCGTTCGCGGTCGGTGGCTTCGGGCTCAGCGGCGTACCGAACACGCTGATCCAGGCGGTGTTCGACACCGGAGTCGGCGGACTGGGCGTGGTCTCCAACAACTGCGGCGCGATGGACTCCGGCCTTGCGGTCCTGCTCTCGGCGGGCCGGATCGCCCGGGTCACGGGCAGCTACATCGGCGCGAACAAGGAATTCGCCCGGCAGTACCTCGCAGGTGAGCTGGAGGTCGAGCTCATCCCTCAGGGCACCCTGGCCGAGCGGCTGCGCGCCGGCGGTTGCGGCATCCCCGCCTTCTACACGCCGGCCGGCGTCGGCACACAGGTCGCCGACGGCGGACTGCCCTGGCGCTATGACGGCGCGGGCGGGGTCTCGGTGTCATCACCGCGCAAGGAGACCCGCGCGTTCGACGGTGTCGAGTACGTGCTGGAGCGGGGCATCACCACCGACTTCGCACTGGTCCGGGCAGCCAGGGGGGACCGGCACGGCAACCTGGTCTTCAATAAGTCGTCCCGCAACTTCAACCCGCCGGCAGCCATGGCGGGCCGAATCACGATCGCCGAGGTCGAGGAGCTGGTCGAGCCGGGCGAGATCGACCCGGACCAGGTCCATCTGCCGGGCATCTTCGTCCAGCGAGTGGTGGCGCTCACCCCCGAACAGGCCGTGGACAAGAAGATCGAGAAGCGCACGACCCGGGAGGTGTCGGCCTGATGGCCTGGACGCGAGACGAGATGGCCGCCCGCGCGGCCCGCGAGCTGGGCGACGGCGAGTACGTCAACCTCGGCATCGGGCTGCCCACGCTGATCCCCAACCATCTCCCCGCCGGTGTCCAGGTCGTCCTGGAGTCGGAGAACGGCATCCTCGGCACCGGCCCGTTCCCCTCCGAGGACGAGGTCGACCCGGACCTGATCAACGCCGGCAAGGAGACCGTCACCGTCCTGCCCGGCGCCTCCTTCTTCGACTCGGCGCTCTCCTTCGGGATGATCCGCGGCGGCCACATCGACACCGCCGTGCTGGGCGCCATGCAGGTGTCCGCCCGCGGCGACCTCGCCAACTGGGCCGTTCCCGGGAAATTGGTCACCGGCATCGGCGGGGCCATGGACCTCGTACACGGGGCCCGGCGGGTCATCGTGACGATGACCCACACCGCCAAGGACGGCAGCCCGAAGATCGTCGAGGAGTGCACGCTGCCGCTCACCGGCCGGACCTGCGTCGACCGCGTCATCACCGACCTCGGTGTCCTGGACGTCACCGACGACGGCCTCGTTCTGATGGAGAGCGCCCCGGGCGTCACCGCCAAGGAGATCCAGCGCCTCACCGCCGCCCCGGTCCGGATCGCCGCGGCCACCGAAGGGAGCGGGTGATGACCCGTCAGCTGCGCGACGTCTACATCGTCGACGCCGTACGCACCCCGGTCGGCAAGTACGGGGGCGCCCTGTCAGGCGTGCGCCCCGACGACCTCGCCGCAGGAGTGCTGCGGTCCCTGCTGGCGCGTACGCCGGACCTGGACCCGGCCCGGATCGACGACGTCTTCTTCGGCAATGCCAACGGCGCCGGCGAGGAGAACCGCAATGTCGCCCGGATGGCCGTGCTGCTCGCCGGGGTGCCCGTCACCGTCCCGGGCAGCACCGTCAACCGGCTGTGCGCATCCGGCCTCGAAGCCGTGATCCAGGCCGCCCGCGCCATCGCGGTCGGCGACGCCTCGGTCGCCGTCGCGGGCGGCGTGGAGTCGATGAGCCGCGCCCCCTGGGTGCTGCCCAAGCCCTCGCGCGCCTTCCCGGCCGGCAACCAGGAGCTGTTCTCCACCACGATCGGCTGGCGCATGGTCAACAAGCGCATGGAACCGCAGTGGACCGTCCCGCTCGGCGAGGGCGCCGAACTGATCGCCGACCGGTACGGCATCACCCGCGAGCAGCAGGACGCCTTCGCCGTGGCGAGCCACGAGAAGGCCGCCCGCGCCTGGAAGAACGGCCTGTACGACGGCGAGGTCGTGCCCGTCGAGGGCGTCGGCCTCACCCGCGACGAGACCATTCGGGACAACACGTCGCCGCAGTCGCTGTCCGGGCTGAAGCCCGTCTTCCGCCCGGACGGCACGGTCACCGCCGGCAACGCCTCGCCGCTCAACGACGGCGCCGCCGCGCTGCTGCTCGTGGACGAGGAAGGTCTGAGGGCCACCGGCCGTGAGCCGCTGGCCCGCGTCCGGGCCTCGGCCGTCACCGCCGTCGAGCCGCAGCACTTCGGCCTCGGCCCCGTCGAGGCCGTCGGGAAGGCCCTGACCAGGGCCGGACGCGGCTTCGACGACCTGACCACGTTCGAACTCAACGAAGCCTTCGCCGCCCAGTCCCTGGGCTGCCTCGCCGAATGGCCCGGCCTCGACCCCGCAGTCGTCAACCCGCGCGGCGGAGCCATCGCCATCGGTCACCCGCTCGGCGCCTCCGGTGCCCGTATCGCCGGAGCCGTCGCCCACCAGCTCGCCGCCGCAGGCTCCGGAACCGGCCTCGCCGCCCTGTGCATCGGCGTCGGACAGGGCCTCGCCCTGGTCCTGGAAAGGTAGGAAACCCCCGTATGACCACCCCTCTGACCCAAGGTCGCATCTCCGAGGAAATAGCCGAGCGGCGCGAGGCCTACACCAAGGCCGTGACCGTCGGCGCGCCCGAACGCAGCCACCCCGACCGCGGCTACGCCCCGTACCGCAGCAGCGTCCTGCGCCACCCCGGCAAGCCGCTGGTAGCCCTGCACGACCCCGAGGCCGTGGAACTCTCCGGCCCGGTCTTCGGCGTCACCGACGTCACCGCCCTCGACCACGACCTCACCCGGCAGCACCAGGGCGAGCCACTGGGCGAGCGGATCAAGGTCACCGGCCGGGTCCTGGACCGCGACGGCCGCCCGGTGCGCGGCCAGTTGGTCGAGGTCTGGCAGGCCAACGCCTCGGGCCGTTACGCCCATCAGCGCGACGACCACCCCGCCCCGCTCGACCCCAACTTCACCGGCGTGGGCCGCTGCCTGACCGACGACCAGGGGGCGTACGAGTTCGTCACCGTCAAGCCGGGTGCCTACCCCTGGCGCAACCACGTCAACGCCTGGCGTCCTGCCCACATCCACTTCTCGCTCTTCGGCAACGCCTTCACGCAGCGGCTGATCACCCAGATGTACTTTCCGGGGGACCCGCTCCTCGCCTACGACCCCATCCTCCAGTCCGTCACCGACGACTCCGCGCGCGAGCGGCTCGTCGCGGCGTACGACCACGACCTGTCCACCCCCGAATGGTCGCTCGGCTACCGCTGGGACATCGTCCTCGACGGTCCGGCCGCCACCTGGATCGAGGAGGGCCGCTGATGTCCACCACCCCGTCGCAGACCGTGGGACCGTTCTACGGCTACGCGCTGCCCTTCGCCAAGGGCGGCGAGATCGCCCCCGCCGGACACCCCGACGCCCTCGCCGTCCACGGCTACGTCTACGACGGCGCGGGGGCTCCCGTCCCCGACGCCCTCATCGAGATCTGGCAGCCCGCACCCGACGGCTCACGCCGCGGCGCGCCCGGGTCGCTGCGCCGCGACCCCGTCACCGGAGCGGTCATCGGCAGGAGCGACGTCGGCTTCACCGGCTTCGGCCGGGTCGGGACCGACGCGGACGGCCACTACGAGCTGCGTACGATGCCGCCCGGCGGCGTCCCCTATCTCTCCGTGATCGTCTTCGCCCGTGGTCTGCTGCACCATCTGCACACCCGGATCTACCTGCCCGGCCTGACCGACACCGTGACCGACCCGCTGCTGGCCGGCCTGGAGCCCGAGCGCCGCGCCACACTCCTCGCCGTCGCCCACGGGGAGCGACTGCACCGCTTCGACATCCGGCTGCAGGGTGACGCCGAGCACGAGGAGACGGTCTTCCTTGCCTTCGACTGACTCCTTCGAGGACCTCGGCCTGCTCTCCCCAGGGCCGGCCGGGTCACCGGTCGAGGCCGCCACCGGCGACGCCGCCTACGTCCGCGCGATGCTTGATGCCGAAGCCGCGCTGACCCGCGCCCAGGCCGCACTGGGCCTCGCCCCCGCCACGGCGGCCGAGGCCGTCACAGCGGCGGCCGCCGAGACCGGCCGCTACGACGTCCGGGATCTCGCGTTGCGCGCCCGCTCCGGCGGCAACCCCGTCATCCCGCTCGTCGCCGACCTGACCGCGGCCGTCGCCGAGCGCGACCGGCAGGCCGTCGCCCATGTGCACCGCGGCGCCACCAGCCAGGACATCCTGGACACGGCCACCATGCTGGTAGCCGCCCGCACCCTGGAACCCGTCCTCGCCGACCTCGGACGCACGGCCGACGCCCTGGCGCGGCTCGCCGCCGAGCACCGCGACACACCGATCGCCGGACGCACGCTCACCCAGCACGCCGTGCCCACCACCTTCGGCCTCAAGGCCGTCGGCTGGCGCTCGCTGGTGCTCGACTCCCACGAACGGCTCGCGGCTGTCCGGGCAGCACTGCCCGCACAACTCGGCGGAGCGGCCGGCACCCTGGCGGCTTTCCACGCGTTCGCCGAGGCCGACGGCACGACCGCCGACCCGGATCCCGACCCGGATCCCGGCCCGGACCTGGGCCTGCGGCTGCTCGCCGGGTACGCCGCCGAGACCGGCCTGTCCGAGCCCACACTGCCCTGGCACACCCTGCGCACCCCCGTCGCCGACCTGGGCGGTGCCCTCGCCTTCACCGCCGGGGCACTCGGCAAGCTCGCCGCCGATGTCCTGCTGCTGTCCCGTACGGAGATCGGCGAACTCGGCGAGGGCAGCGGCGGCGGATCCTCCGCCATGCCGCACAAGGCCAACCCGGTCCGCGCCACGCTGATCGCCGCCGCGGCCCGGCAGGTCCCCGCCCTTGCCTCCGTGCTCTATGCCGGGCTCGCCGCCGAGGACGAGCGCCCGGCCGGCGCCTGGCACGCCGAATGGCAGCCCCTGCGACAGGCCCTGCGCCTGGTCGGCGGAGCCGCCCGCGACGCCGCCGAACTGGCCGAAGGCCTGCGCGTCCACCCGCACCGGATGCGGGACAACCTCGACGCCACCGACGGCCTGATCACCAGCGAGCGGCTCGCCGCGGTGCTGGCGGCCCTGATCGGCCGCGGCGAGGCCAGGAAGGCGCTGTCCCGGGCCTCCCGCCACGCCGTCGAGCAAGGCATGGAACTCGACGAGGCCCTCCGGGAGGAGCCCGGCATCGCCGGCGCGCTCCCACAGGACCGGCTGCGCGAACTGACCGACCCGACGCAGTACGCGGGCTCCGCGGGCGCCCTCATGGACCGCGCCCTGCGCCGCACCGGCGCCGCCCGGAACCGATCTGATGAAGCATCAGATGCCGACGGCGCCGGGCAGCCCCGCACCGGCCGGTGGCCGTGAGCCGTCCGCGAACCACCGCCCATCGGGCGGCCCCGCACACTCAGCACGAGGAGACCGCATGAGTATTTCTGCCCCCGCGCAGCGTCTGCTGCAGCACCGCGTGGACGGCCGGGACTCCGCCCCGCCGCTGATCCTGGGCCCCTCGCTCGGTACCTCGCTGGCCGTGTGGGACCCGCAGGCCCCGTCGTTGGCCCGGACCCACCGAGTGGTGCGCTGGGACCTGCCCGGCCACGGCGGCTCCCCGGCCGACCTGCTGCCCGACGGCGGCACCGTCGCCGACCTCGGGCGGCTGGTCCTCGGCCTCGCCGACGCGCTCGGCATCGAGGAGTTCGGCTATGCCGGCATCTCGCTCGGCGGCGCCGTCGGCACCTGGCTCGCCGTGCACCACCCCGAACGGGTCACCTCGCTCGCGATCCTCTGCTCCTCGGCCCGCTTCGGTCTGCCGGAGGGCTGGTCCGACCGTGCGGCACTGGTACGCGCCGAGGGCACCGGCCCGGTCGTGGAGACCGCCCCCGCCCGCTGGTTCACCGCGTCCTTCGCGGCCTCCCCTGCCGCCAGGGCGGTGGTCGACGACTTGGCCGCGGCCGACCCCGAGGCCTACGCCGGGCTCTGCGACGCACTCGCAGGCTTCGACCTGCGAGCCGAGCTGCCTCGTATCACCGCGCCCACCCTGGTCGTTGCGGGCCGAGAGGACCCCGCGACGCCCGTCGCACACGCCCGGGAGCTGGCCGACGGCATCCCCGGCGCTGCCCTGACCGAGGTGGCGCACGCCGCGCACCTCGCCAACGTCGAGCGTCCGGTGCCCGTCCTGGCCGCCCTGCTGGGGCACTTCGCGGCCGATGCCGCCCCGCCCGCGGACGACGCCTCCCGGCACGGCGCCGGCATGTCCGTGCGCCGCGCCGTGCTCGGCGACGAGCACGTCGACCGGGCGATCAGCCGCACCACCGACTTCACCGCCGGTTTCCAGGACTTCATCACCCGCTACGCATGGGGCGAGATCTGGACCCGGCCCGGGCTGAGCCGCCGAACCCGCAGCTGCATCACCCTCACCGCGCTTGTGGCCCACGGCCACCACGAGGAGCTGGCCATGCATGTGCGGGCCGCGCGGCGCAACGGTCTCACCCCCGCGGAGATCGAGGAAGTCCTGCTCCAGTCGGCCGTCTACTGCGGCGTGCCCGCAGCGAACGCCGCTTTCGCCGTCGCCAACCGCATTCTCGAAGAGGAGAACTGACCGCCATGGACCACACCACCGTCGGCATCATCGGCGGCGGCCCCGCGGGCCTGCTGCTCGCCCGGCTCCTGCACAACTCCGGCATCGACTGTGTCGTTCTGGAGAGCCGTGACCGCACCTACGTCGAGCAGCGCCAGCGCGCCGGCATCCTCGAGCAGAGCACGGTCGACGTGCTGCGGGAGTCGGGTGCGGGCGAGCGGCTGGACCGCGAGGGGCTGGTCCACGACGGCATCGAGCTGCGCTGGAACCGCCGGTCACAGCGCATCGACTTCCCGTCACTCACCGGCGGCCGCAAGGTGTGGGTGTACGCCCAGACCGAGGTCGTCAAGGACCTGATCACCCTTCAGGTGGCCGACGGCGCCCCGCTGTTGTTCCAGGCCCAGGTGACGGCGGTGGCCGGAGCCGACACGGACCGGCCCGTCATCCACTACACCCACCAGGGCCAGGAAAGGACGCTCAGCTGCGACTACGTCGTGGGCTGCGACGGATTCCACGGCGTGACCCGCAGGGCGGTTCCGGACAGCGCCATGAGCACCTTCGAGCGGGTCTACCCCTACTCGTGGTTCGGCATCCTGGCCGATGTCCCGCCGTCCTGCGACGAGCTGATCTACGCCCATTCTCCGCGCGGCTTCGCCCTGCACAGCATGCGCTCCCCCACGGTCAGCCGGCTGTATCTGCAGGTCCCGAACGGCACCGACACGGCCGACTGGCCGGACGACCGCATATGGGACGAGCTCGACGCCCGTTTCGCGATCGACGGCGACTGGCGGCTCGCCCGCGGCCCGATCACGTCCAAGGCCGTGCTGCCGATGCGCAGCTTCGTCACCGAACCCATGCGCTGGGGCCGGGTCTTCCTGGCCGGCGACGCCGCGCACATCGTGCCGCCCACCGGTGCCAAGGGGCTCAACCTCGCTGTCTCCGACGTCGTCGTGCTCGCCCGGGCCTTCACCCATCTGAAGGACAGCGGCTCCGCCGAACTGCTCGACGCGTACTCGGACACCTGTCTGCGCAGGGTGTGGCGCGCGGAGCACTTCTCGTACTTCATGACGACGACCTTGCACACCGACCCGGGTCAGAGCGCATTCGAGAGCCGGCTCCAGGTCTCGCAGCTGGACCGCGTCTCGTCGTCCCGGCACGCGGCCGCGGAGCTGGCCGAGAACTACGCGGGCCTGCGCATCCGTTGAACTCCTGCTGACGCAGCGGCGGTGCGGGGCCCGAAGAGGGCCACGCACCACAGGCGTTGCCCAGGGCCGGGCTCCGGTCATCCCGTCGGCGCAGGCGAAGCGGGAGCGCAGGACCAGACCGCCCCGCGCGGCCGAAGGGTCCGCCGGGTACGGTTTGCGCACACCCCGGAGGCTCGATGAGGAGGACCGCATGCCGCATGCCGCGACCGCATCCAAGGCGGACGCCGCGGAACCCGGCGGCGACCCGGTCGGACCGCTGGAGCGCGGGCTGGCCGTGCTGCGCGCCCTGGCCGCCCACCCCGGACCGCGGATGCGCCCCGGCGATCTGGTCCGCGCCACCGGCCTGGCCCGCTCCACCGTCGACCGCATCGTCACCACGCTCACCCACTTGGGATATCTGCGCATCGAGGACGACCGCGACGTGCTGCTCGCGCCGCGCCTGATGGAGCTGGGCAATGCCTATCTCGCCTGCTCCGGTCTCCCCGATGCCCTGGAACCGCTCGCCGTCGCGTTGGCCGACGAGCTGGACGAGTCGGTCTCGCTTGCGGTGCCGGACGGCGCCGGGGTGCGGTTCATCAGCCAGTCCACCCGGAGGCGCACCATGGCGCTGGCCTTCCGGATCGGCGACCTGCTGCCCGCCGAGCGCTGCGCCCCGGGCGCCCTCTTCGCCTCCGACTGGAGCCCAGAGCAGCAAGCGGCCTGGCGCACCCGGCTGCGCGAGGACCCTCGCGACGCCGGCTTCCCCGCCGTTCCTCCCCGCCCGGCGCCACCGGCCCCCGACCAGGTGGAGTCGGCCTTCCGGCAGCGGGTGGTGGACGCCCGGGACGCCGGCTGGGCCGTCGACGACCAGCTGATCGAGCCCGGTCTGGTCGCCGTCGCAGTCCCCGTCCACGCGCCCGACGGCAGCTCCGTGTGTGCGCTCAGCGTGGTCAGTCACACCAGCAGGCACAGTGCCCGGTCGCTGGCCGAGCACGCCCTGCCCCGGCTGCGGGAGTACGCGGCGCGGATGGAGGCGGCCCTGGCCTCCCCCTCGCCGGCGGCCACGCCGCACGCACCCGGCGGCCCTGACACCTCACGCGCGGTCAAGGCCGAGCTGGGTCCGGAATTCCTGCAGTCGCTGACCCGGGGGCTGGCCGTACTCACCGCCCTGGGGTCGGCACCCGGTGGGCTCACCCTGTCCGGCGCTGCGGAGGCCACCGGCCTGGCCCGCGCCACCGCCCGCCGGGCACTGCTCTCCCTCCAGCAGCTGGGGTACGCGGCACCGGCCGGTGAGGGGCGCCGCTTCACGCTGCTGCCCACGGTGCTGGAACTGGGCTACGCCCGGCTCTCCCGGCTGACCTTCGCGGAGATCGCGCAGCCCCATCTGGCGCGGTTGGTGGAGCAGGTGCACGACTCGGCGTCCGTCGCGGTGCTGGCCGACGACGACATCATCTACGTCGCCCGGGTGCACACGGTACGCATCATGAGCGTCAACATCACGGTCGGCACCCGCTTCCCCGCGTACGCCACTTCCATGGGCCGGGTGCTGCTGGCCGGTCTGTCCGAGCAGGAGGCGGCCGAGCGGCTGGCCCACGCCTCGGTGCGGTCGCTGACCCCGTTCACCCGGGTCGATGCCGCCGATCTCGCCGAGGCCGTGGCGCAGGCTCGACGGGACGGTCACGCCCTGGTGGACCAGGAGCTGGAGGAAGGCCTGCGGTCGATCGCGGTCCCGGTGCACGACCGTACCGGCCGGGTGGCCGCCGCCATGAACGTCTCCACCCACGCCAGCCGGGGCACCCTGGACGATGTGCGGCGAGCGGTGCTGCCCGCGCTCACGGCGGCAGCTGCCGCGGTCGAGGAGGACCTGGCGGTCGTGACGGAACGGGTCCGGCTCACGATCCCCTGACAGGTTCCGCTCACGATCCCCTTGGCGGGCCGGGCTCATATCCCGTGACGGGCCGGGGCGCCCGCCCTCGGGCGAGACCGTGACCGTGCTCTCCAGCACGGCGGGGCCCGGGCCCCGTGGATGCCCCCGAGACGCTGTGCCGCCCGGGTCGTTGCCACGTACGGGTCGTCCGGGCCGCGCGCAGGCCGGGCCAGGATCTCCGTCGGATCGGCGATCAGACCGCACGCTGCGACCTGAGGCCGATCCGCTCCTTCGTCGGCTTCCTCCGCCAGGACATCGATGCCGTCACCGCCGGACTCACCCTGCCCTACAGCTGCGGCGTGGTCGCGGGCCACGTCTGCGGAATCAAGCTCCTCAAACGGAGGATGCGCGGCCGCGCATCCTCCGTACTCCTCCGAGCTCGGATTCTCGCCCCACCGTGATGCTGAGGTTCCCCCGTTGTGCGGGAGGTGTTGATCAGCTGGTCGGAGTGGGGTGACGGGGATTCAGGTTCGCTTGTTCGGCCGTCGCTTGGCCTACGCAGTACTTTCCCTCGAACTCGATGGGGTCGGGCCGGCCGAGCCGTTCCTGGATACGCCGACGGTTGTAGAAGCCGTCGATGTACGCGAACAGCGCCAGGTTCGCCACGGCCCGGGTGGCGAAGACGCGCCCGCGCACGCACTCGGTCTCGATCAGCATCCACAAGTTCTCGGCAGGGGCGTTGTCGTAACTGTCCCGACGGACCCCATGCCCACACTCCCCGCCGCGACGTCTGTCAAGGGCCCTCGCTATCGTGGCGCCCTTGACGCTCTCCTCCCTCAGGGGAGGGGATTCTCACGGCTCGCGCCGTGATCCTTGCAGATAACCACGGAGGTGATCCGATGACTGACAACGATTTCTGGGAATGCCCGCCGGAGCAGGGCGTCGCGCAGCACGGGGAGTTCAGGCTAACCCTCATCGAGCGGCCCTTCCTCACCGGCGGAGGGGTTCTGCCCGCTCATGACCCGGCACGGGCGCGGGAGTTCGCCGCCGCTCTCGGCACCGTCGACACGGTGGTGGAGGAAGTCGACCGCATCGAGGCGACCCAGCAGCTTCCCTTGGCCACCCGCGCAGACCTCGACCTGGTCGGCGTCGGATGCTGGGGAACCGTGATCGAGATCAACGATCCCGCCCTGGTGTCCACAGGGGGGACCTTCCCCCTCGCGGAGCAGGCGGACGAGCTGGCCGAGCGCTTCCCCGGAGCGGTCATCATCGGCTCGGCGAGGATCGACCACAACGTGTCCTACGGCACCCACGTGATCTACCACCCGGACGGGGCACGCCTGTTCGCCGCAGGATGGAGCGGAGAAGAGGACTGGGACCGCGAAGGCACCCCGCAAGACGTCATCGGCGCCTTCGGCATCGGCCCCGATGCGTTGGAACGGCGAGGCATCGACCTCGACGCCGACCCCGGGTCCTTCTCCTGGGAAGGTCTTACGCGGCTCGCCCTCCAGCGCGTCACCCCGCTGCCCCGCAAGGGCCGCGCACTGTCCGTGTTCCGCGTCCGGCACACCGAAGGGACCACCGGCGACCTGGAGGACACCTGGATCGGCGAGTTCGACGAGTTCTGACCGTAACGATCCGGAAAAGACCGCGAGTTGGCGGGGACATGCCGTCTTAACTCCGGAACCCCCCGAACGACTCCCCCCTAGTGTGGACAACAGGCGGCGCAATCAGACCAGTTGACCTCGCGAGCCACGGCGCCGCGTTCCCAGGGGGAGAAACCAGTGAGCATTCAGATAGATCAACCTGCGCGCCGTCGGCGCGTGTGGGGGCGCCTCGCGCTCGCCCTCACCGCCGCCGCAGCGGTGACCCTGACCGGCCTGCCCGGCCTGGACCAGGCGGAGGCCGCGAAGGCGCCCAACGTCAAGCCGATGCGGTGCGACGAGAAGTTCCTCAAGAACAAGTTCCCCTCCACCCCGGCCAATTCCGGGCCGCCGGACAGCCTTCCGTACGACGCGTGGCCGAACGACGAGAACTACACCTACGACAACCCCGCCAAGGCGTATGACGGGGTGCTGCCGCCGACCGACGCCCAGCGCGCGGCCGCGGGGAAGAATTACCGCAAGTGGCAGCGCAAGTACAACAGAACGAAGAACCCGGCGGACAAGGTCATGGAGATCTACGCCCGCTACAACAACCAGTACAACAACCCCAAGGGCTACCAGGACTTCAAGCGCTACCTCGACGTGCGCTACATCGGCAACCACGGCAACCCGCCCCGGGGTGAAGCGTTCGAGGCCCGCATGGTCAAGAAGTACAACATGATCGGTCCCGACTGGTGGTGCCAGGACCCGATCGAGTACACCGACCCTGAGACCGGCGAGAAGCGAACCCGCGTCGTGGACGCACACAACCGGCGCACCGAGCGCAAGGTTGAGATGAAGTCCAACGGCAAGATCGAGAACGACCAGCTCACAGCCGACCGGCAGATCGCCAAGGAGAGGCCGAAGTCGACGTTCCGGTACCTGACCGGCGCCAAGACCGAGGATTCGACGAAGAACAAGATCAAGCAGTTCGACGATGACCTCAAGCGGGACCGGGGCACCAACCGCACCCAGGCCGGGGTCAACGAACGCCGGTCGAACGCCATCGAGCGAACCCAGAAGCCGAATGTCTACACCAATTACGACAAGCGGTTCAACCCCGATCCACTCAAGGGTGGCCGGGGACCGATCATCGACCAGGCCCTGCGGTCGGGGAAGACGGTCGAGGAAGCGCGCCGGCTTCAGGCGATGTACAACCAGAACAACCGCGGCGGCTACTTCGGCCGCGGGCCGGGCGGCATCGACTTCTCCACCTTGGAGATCAACTACGTCGGTACCCCCGTCAAGGGCGAGGGCCTCGACTATTCGATGAGGGCCGACTACGTCAAGGACCCGGACGAGAACCCCGGCTACGGCGGTGACGCCAAGCTCCAGCTCACCTCGGACGCCTTCTTCACCTGGCTCGCTCTGACCCCGGACAAGTTCTGGGTCAACCTCAACCCGATCCGCCCCGACGTGATCATGGACAAGGAGTTTGCCAAGACCGATGCCGGGCGCGTCCTGCTGGAGGCCGACCTGACCCTCAAGCACGACTACGCGGATGCGATGAACCCCGACAAGTACGAGCGCGGGGAACGCTTCTGGCGGGCAGCCCCCCGCACCCCGGAAGGCATGCCGTGCCTGCCCATCATCCGCCAGTGGATCACCCCGAAGCCTGCGAAGATCCGGGAGCAGGACGGCGGCATCTACATCCTGGACGCCCCGCTCAAGGTCAACATGGAGGTCCCGACCGGACCCGATGTGCCGCCCAACGCCTGCAAGCTCACCGAGGCGCAGACCAAACAGGCCGAGAACCTGATCCTCTCGACGATCCAGCCGGAGCTCGAGCGCCGCGTCAACGACGACAAGTCCTACGCCGACCTGCGCCGCGTCTACTCTTCGAGGGTGGCTGCCGAGTACATCCGCCGCCAGGACGCGGTCAGCCCCACCGACTTCCGCAAGATCATCAACAGCAACGACGTCAAGCGGTGGCCGCTCAGGGCCGAGAACAAGGACTGGGACAAGAAGACCGTCTACGACAAGTACGTCGACTCGTTCAAGAACGGCGACTACAAGTTCGAGCGCGTCTACGACGGCAAGGTGTGGATCCTGTCCATGGGCGGGGTCGACTTCTCCAAGGCGCCGAAGAAGAACATCACCCGCACCCAGTTCAACACGCAGCACCGCGGCTTGGACAAGACCACCAAGACATCCGTCCGGGCCGAGGTGACCTACCAGGACAGTGAGACCGCCTACCTCGGCGGGTCCACCTCCGACCAGCCCACCAGCCCGGAGGACCCGAAGCCGACGCCGAACCCGACCGGTTCGAACGGCCCGAAGCCGACCGACACCCCGTCGACCCCCGCGCCCGACCCGTCCACGCCGGGCGGTGACAAAGCGACTCCGCCGGCGAAGGATCCGGACGGTGACCTCGCCCACACCGGCAACAACACCCCCGTCGGGATGATCGCCGCTGTGGCTGCGGCGCTCGCAGTCGCAGGCGGCGCGCTGACGTGGTGGACGCGACGGCGCAGGGCCGCAGGCAGCTAGCCCGTCCGACGGCGTCTTTTCACACACGCTGCCCCCGCACCCGCGCCCAGGGTGCAGGGGCAGCCATTTCCGTGCTCCGGCAGCACCTTCATCGCTCCCGCCACATGGACCAGATCCTCGTTCCGGCCCAGATTCCATTTCCGCAGCGTGCCGTCGAAGCGCCACGAAAGGAAAATGCGATCAGACGTTGCGCCCAACGAGCGAGGGCACGGCAGGCAATGAGCGGAGTGACGGCAGATGTACGGCAGGGCAGGCTTCGGCCGCCTCCTTCACCGCATGCTTTTGGCATAACCTCCCGCACCGTCACCACCGAAAGTGCGACAGGGCCGTTCGTTTTACGGTCCCCGCCGGGACGTGGTCCTGTTCCTGCTGCGGCGCGAACGTCCCGGCACTGAGGTCTGCGAGGAATTGCAAGGCTGGCGACCCGGCACCCCGCCCCCGGCACCGATCGGCCCCGACAACCCGGGCGCGGACATCCGCATCGGCTACGCCCGCTGCTCGTCCGTCAAGCACTACACCCGCAACTTGCAGCACCCGCTGGTGGGTTCCATGCCCCAAGCAGATCGAGGACTTCGCCTTCGCGCCGACCCTGCCGTTGCGCGTGGCACGGGAGATCACCCGGCTGACCGCTGAGGGAGCGCGTGGAGCAGGAGGCAGGCCCAGCCGCCGCGGGCGTCTCTGCGTGGGCGGTGCTTGAGGTCTGCGTGCGATTCGGACGCCACTGATCGGTGATCTGACAGCGCACAATCCCATAGCGAGCTGCGAGGCCGGGAAGGCCGGTGCCATGTTCCGACAGCACCTTGTCCATGAAGCAGCCGGAGCACCCGAAAGTGTCCCGGCTGTGTCTGTCATAGCGAGCGATCCGTCCTGTCCACCCCTCACTCGGTGGCTCCGCTGGAGGGAGCTGGTTCAGGAGAGCCAGTCGGTGTAGTGGGTGGGGGCAATGCGGGCATCGTTTCGGGCGGTGAGGACGTCACCGCGGACGGCGGCGAACATGCCGGCGGTGTCATCGGTGACGACAGAGCGCCCGTCGCTCTTGGCGGTCAGGGTGAGCCGGCCGAGTTCGTCGAGGGGGTAGACGTCGGGACCTGCGGTGTTGACGACGCCGTTCAGAGGGCTGCCTGCGGCGACTTCGGCCACGATGGTGGAGACATCCGCGGCGGCGATCGGCTGGATGGGCGTGCGTGGCAGGCGGACGGTGTCGCCGTAGGTGGTCATGGACAGGGTCGCGTCCATGAACTCCATGAACTGCGTGGCGCGGACGATGGAGTATGGGATCGGCCCGGCCTTGAGGATGTCTTCCTGAAGCACCTTCGCCCGGTAGTAGTCCATATCGGGCACTTGGTCCACGCCGACGATCGAGAGGATGACGAAGTGCCCGACCCCGGCCTTCTCGCTCGCGGCAAGAAGGTTGTCCATCGAAGTCTGGAAGAAGGCGAGCGAGGCGTCGTCGAAGGTCGGGGAATTCGTCAGGTTGATGACGACGTCGGCGCCCGCCACGGCCGCCTCCAGTCCCTTGCCAGTGATGATGTCTACGCCTGTGGACAGGGAGTGTGGTACGGCTTGGTGCCCGGCCGCGTTCAGGTTCTCCACGACCCGTGACCCGATCAGCCCGGTTCCGCCGATGACTGCGAACTTCATGGCATGTGCCTTCTTTCGATGATTGACGCCCCATATACACCTTATGAGGCTCTGATTGCCTGGACAGCGGTGGCGCCGACGTCGCCGGGCTCCTAGGGCGTGGCGGTTGCGGTGCGGTAGAACTCGGCTGCGGTGACGGTGGCGGGGACGCCGAGTTCGGCGGCGACCGCGGTGATGGCGGCGGCGCCGACGACGAGGTCGGCTTGGCCGTCGGTGGTGAAATATGGTGCGATGAACTTCTCGTAGTGCGCTCGGACTTCGTCTGCGGTGTGTCGGCCGAGGAACGTCTGGAAGTACCGGGCCGTGGTGTCGGGTTCGTTGTGGATCACCCGCAGGGCGCGACGGTGGGCTCGTACGACGGCCTGGACCGCGGGGTCGTCCGGGTGGATGTAGGTGGGGTCGACGGCCATGCCTACGGTGGGGATCTGGAAGTGGTCGCCGACCCAGGCCAGGACCTGCCAGCCGTGCTCGGCGGCTATCGCCTCCGGTGCCATGGTGCTGCCGACCAGGGCGGCGTCGATCCTGCCGTCGTGCAGCCAGCGCAGGTCCATGCCGTAGTCGCCGGGTGGGCGGACGGTGGTGTGGATGTCGCGGTCCGGGTCGAGGCCGGCCTGGCGCAGTACGATGCGGGCGAAGCACCCGGGTGCGGTGTGGGGGGCGTGTACCGCCAGCCGTCGGCCGGCCAGGTCGGCCAGGGAGGTCAGGCCGGGGCGGGCGAGGAACCAGAACAGCGGGCGGTGGGTGTTGACATTGAGTGCGACCCAGGGAATGCCATTGGTCAGTCGGGACAGCAGCGCCCGGCCGAGCCCGATGGTGGCGCCATGGCGCAGCCGCTCCTCGTCCCAGGAGCAGCCGTCGCGCAGCGCGACGTGGACGCCCTCATCGACGTAGTAGCCCTGCTGGTCGGCGATGTAGGCGACCAGTTCCTCGTGCAGGCCCCGCCCGACGTAGGCGAGATCGATCGTGTACATGAACGGTTTTCCTTGATCGTGTCACCGCCATGCGCCCGCGCGTGCCGCGGGCCCGGCTGCTGAGGCCCATGGTGCTGAGGTGACGGTGTGCCGGATGGGGTCCGGCCGTCGGCCGGACCGGGACGGTATGGCCCCGTGTGCGGAGGACAGCGGGGCGTCAGTACATGGACATCCCACCGTTGACCGCGGCCGTGGTGCCGGTCATGAAGGCGTTGTCCTCGCTGGCGTAGAAGGCGACCGCTTGGGCGACGTCGCCCGGGTGTGCCAGGCGACCCAAGGGGGTAGCGGCCACCTGCCGCTGCTTGTGCTCCTCGTCAAACACATGCGCCATGCGGGTGTCCTCCACCGGCCCGGGCTCGACGACGTTGACCGTGATGCCCCGCGGGCCCAGTTCCTGGGCGAGGTACCGGGCGAACTGCGCCAGTGCGGCCTTGGCCGTGCCCAGTGCGATCATGCCCTCCCGGGGCCGGCGGCTGAGGCCGGTACCGAGATAGATGATGCGTCCCCAGCCCTGTTCGGTCATGGCGGGCAGGACGGCTTTGGTGACCGCGAACGCCGCACGCATTTCGTCGTCGAGCTTGCCGCCCAGTTCTTCCCACGTCATGTCCTGGAACGGCTTGATCACATACGGGGTGAGTGCGTTGTGCACGAGCACGTCGATGCCGCCCCATGCCGCATGGACCTGCTCAATCATGCTCTCGACCGCCGCTACCCCGCGCACGTCGGCCTGCACGGCCATGGCCTGGCCACCTGCGGCCTCGATGCCGGCCACGACCTCATCGGCTGCCGTTCCGCTGCGGAGGTAGTTGACCACCACGCGCATCCCTCGCGCGGCCAGAAGGCCCGCGGTGGCCGCACCGATTCCCCTGCTGGCCCCTGTCACCAATGCCACCCTGCCTGTTACCCCAGTCACGCGCCCGCCTCCTGCCCATCATCGCGAGCTGTTGGCATGACCGCCCGGAGTTGTTCACCGTCGATGCCGGGGTGTACTGAATGGATCGCCCCGCAGAACACGGTGTCAACGGGTGCCCGCAGCAGATCGGCCGCGGTCCATTCGAGTTCGCGCGGCAACTGCGAGGTGAGCAGTCGCTCCAACGCGCCGCGAGTGATCTCACTCAGCAGCTCGGGCGACGCCGGCACCAGTCCCCGCCGGCGCCCGTCCCGGGCCCGGCCCTCGGGCTTCGGGCGTGACGCCTTAGCGCCGCTCGCGGTGTCGACGTGGATGTTGTCGCGGTCGACGCCGGCCCGCAGCAGGGCGTCGATCTGATGATCAGGGCTCTGGTCTGCCGTCGAGATGCGGCAGTAGCCGGTAAGCACTGTCGGAAACTACCCCAAGCACCATTCTCCGACGTTGATTTCCGACGCGGGTTGCCGACACCGCCCACCTGCGGGTTCATGATCACGGGGGCGAGTGTCGGCAGACGTCCGTTTGCCGACACTCGAGAGCCGGCCCGAAATCCAGGGGGAGATGCCGGATGGGGGCATCGCGGATCACGACGTGCAGTGTCCCGCCCATGACGGAGCCGGGGGTCGATGAGGTAGCTGGGCATGCGGCGGCCGGAGCCGCGGACGCCAATGCCCGGTCCGAGGGCTGTCTGTCCGCCGGAGACGCCGGCAATGGTGCAGCCCTCCTCCTTCCAGACTTTCCGGGCGTTGGTGCAGCCCTCGCTTCAGCGGTCGTCGAGGTAGGCCTTGTACTCGTCGAGGACGGAGGGCCGGTTCCACCACTGGCCGGTGAAGATCTCTCGCGGCGTCGGCGAGCTGCTTGACGGTGCAGCTGGTCATGCCGAGCCGCCGCTGGATCGAGCGCCGACTGTGCCCGGCTTCCAGCAAGGCGTGTACGGTGGCGTGCCGGACCCGGGTGTGGTCCGCGAACCGGTGACTTCGCGGCCAGGGCGAGCCGGATGGGTCAGCTGCTGGCGCGGCCTCGGGCTCAGGCACCATGAGGACGAGAACGCCCAGACAACGGCGATGCTGGGCGACGGTCCGCTCGGCTGCTTCGCTGAGGTTGTGCCAGAGGTGCAACCGGTCCGCAACCTGGATGGCCTGCGGGTCCCCGACTGAGGCGCCTCGGCGAAGAAGAGTGCCCAGTCCATAATTTTGCGCACCGCGCAAAATTGCATACCATGCACCTTCATGAGTGCCGATGACATGCCTCTCGGGCTGCGCGAACGTAAGAAGCGTGCGACGCGTGACGCCCTCGCGGACGTGGCGCTGCGCATGGCCGCGGACCGCGGATTCGAGAACATGACCGTGGAAGCGGTCACCGATGTGGTCGGCGTCTCTGTGCGCACCTTCTTCAACTACTTCCCGTGCCTGGAAGACGCGATCACCCGTCCCGACCAGGACAGCGCAGAGCGGGCCCGTCGGGCAGTGCTCAACGCACCGAAGGAACTCACGGCACTCAATGCTCTGCGTGAGGCGATCGGCCAGGAACTCGCCCATATCGAGGAGGGTCACGAACGCTGGGAGCTCCAGATGGCCGTGCTCAGGACGAGTCCTTCGCTGCTGCCCGGATTCCTGGCAGCCCAGGGCGCGGACGAACGCGCACTGGTCGCTGTCGTGGCTGAGCGCCTTGGCCAGGATCCCGAGTCCGATCTCTACCCTCGGCTTCTCGCGCATGTGACGATCGCTGCCGTGCGCGCCGCCGTCGAGCTCTGGGTGGCCTCCGGCCGTACCCGCACGTTCCAAAGCATCTATCGCGAGGCGTTCGCCTCGCTGGCCGCCGGTCTGAGCGGCTGAAGCACATCCGAAGCCCCCACCGGGGCCTTTCACCAGAGAATGAGGAACGTCAGCCGATGACCGCTGCCGTCACACCCGAAACCGGAACCGCCGGTGCGCCCGAGGGGGCCGCACCAGCTATGACGCGTCGTCATATACTCCAGGCCATGTCGGGCCTGATGGCCGGCATGTTCGTGGCCATCCTGGCCTCCACCGTGGTCTCCAACGCCCTTCCCAGGATCATTGCCGATCTGCACGGCAGCCAGTCCTCATACACCTGGGTGGTCACCGCCGAGCTTCTGGCGATGACGGCGACCGTCCCGATCTGGGGCAAACTGTCCGACCTCTACGACAAGAAGCTCCTCATCCAGCTCTCTCTTTCGATGTTCATCGTCGGCTCGCTCGTCGCCGGCTTCTCGCACAGTGTCGGCCTGCTCATCGTGAGCCGTGTCGTGCAGGGCATCGGCGCGGGCGGTCTCACCGCGCTCGCCCAGGTCGTGATGGCTGCGATCATCCCCCCGCGTGAACTCGGCCGCTACTCCGGCATCTTCGGCGCCGTCTTCGCCGTCGGCACCGTCGCAGGACCGCTCATCGGCGGCGTGCTCGTGGACACCTCCTGGCTGGGGTGGCGCTGGTGCTTCTTCATCGGTGTGCCGTTCGCCCTGCTCGCGATCGTGCTGCTCCAGCTGACCCTGAAGCTGCCCACGGTCCGCAGAGAGGTGAAGATCGACTATCTCGGTGCCGTCCTCATCATGAGCGGGGTCAGCGCCCTGCTGCTGTGGGTGACCCTCGCAGGCAACCGGTTCGACTGGGCTTCGTGGCAGACCGTCGCCCTGGTCACCGCCGGTGTGATCCTGCTGGTCACCGCAGTCCTGGTCGAATCCAGGGTCCAGGAACCGATCATCCCGCTGGACATCTTCCGCAACCGCACCGTGACGCTGACGACGGTGGCGAGCCTGCTGGTCGGCGTGGCCATGTTCGGCGGCACGGTATTTCTCTCCCAGTACTTCCAGATCTCGCTCGGCAAGTCGCCGACCGTCGCGGGCCTGATGAGCCTGCCGATGATCCTCGGTCTGATGCTTTCCACAACCATCGCCGGGCAGATCATCTCCGCCCGGGGCAAGTGGAAGGGCTTCCTGATCGCGGGCGGCATCATCATGACCGCGGGCATGGGCCTGCTGGCCACGATCAGCGCGGATTCCTCGTTCGGGCTGCTCAGCATCTACATGGCGGTACTCGGCGTCGGCGTCGGCATGCTGATGCAGAACCTGGTGCTGGCAGCTCAGAACGACGTGCCCGCTTCGGAGTTGGGCGCCGCGACCTCGGTGCTGTCGTTCTTCCGCAGCCTCGGTGGGGCGATCGGCACGAGCGCGCTGGGCGCCGTGCTCAGCCACCGGGTGGCGAGCGAGATGGAGAAGGGCTTCGGCGGGGCGGCGGACAACGGGGGCGCCGGACACGGCGTCCCCGACCTCACCACTATTCCCGAACCGGCCCGGCAGGTGGTCGAGCACGCGTACGGGGTCGCGACCGCGGATGTCTTTCTGATCGGAGCCCCCTTCGCCTTTCTCGCCCTGATCGCGGTGCTGTTCATCAAGGAGAAGCCGCTCAAGACGCAGAGCGGCATGGAGCGGCTCGCGGAGGAGAACGCCGCCGCGGCAAAGGCGCAGGCTGCCCCGACGCACTGAGCCCACCGAGTCCCAGGAGCCAAGAGCGGGCTGCTGCGCCACGCTGCCCGGCACCGGCTGCGGCCCGACCTCGCCCCGGACGACATCGCGTGACTCGGGCACGCCGCCCCCTACTGCGACCCCAGCCCCTGCTCGGGGCTGCAGATCTGACACAGTGTCGGATCCGCTGCGGCACCCTTGGGGCCCTGGACGAGGTAATCGAATTCAAGGACGTGGACAGCGGCGGCGGCGTCGGTCACGTCCGGACGCGACGCGGCAACGGGGCGGTGGGGTGTTCACGTTGCTGTCGCCTGTACGCCGACCGGAAGGGTGGCAGGACGTCAGGTCTGGTGGCAGGTAGGGTCGAATCCGTGGTGCAGGTAGACAGCGGTGCCCTGAGCCAGCGCACCTGAGCAGGCGTGCAACCGCCGGACCATGTGCGGGGCAAGGAGGGTGCCCCACTGGTCGGAGGAGGCCAGTTGCCAAGCGGTGAGCTCGTCGTGGTCGAGCTGGATCCGTTTCCGCGCCTCGCGTTCCGTGATCAGGCCGCCGTCGAAGAGGTAGTTGGCCAGCGGCGGGCGCCCGTCGGCCTGCTCCGGTACCCAGTCGACGGCCAGCAGCCGACCCGGCGTGAGATCGATGCCGAGCTCCTCCTTCACCTCGCGCCGGACCGCCTGCCGCGGGTCCTCGCCGCTGTCCAGTCCGCCGCCGGGGATCTCCCAGGTGCCGTCGCCGTAGGACAGCTGAACCAGAAGAATGCGACCAACTGCGTCGTGGAAAATTGCTCCGGCACCGGCGATCTGCTCGGGCAGGGAGGCATAGTACTCAGCGGGTGGGAGATGCGCAGTGCTCATGGAGCGGGACGCTAACCGCACCACCCGCGGCATCCACGACGCATCCTCAGCCTGGCACAGAAGAGTGACAAACCGGTGTGATTCTCATGCCAGAGCCAGAGCCTGATGCTCGGTCAGTTCACTGCGGTAGCACCGGTTGGTTTTGTACACAGGCACCGACGGCAGATGCTCATGCTGATGAGCAGCGGCTAACCGGTGCGCCCCGCCCCGGGCTTGACCGGGCCGCCTCCTGCTGGGCTTTCCTGCTCGTCAGCTCTCCCGGGCAGGCTGTTGCCCCGAGGGGACGGACATGCTGCAGGTGCCGTGGTCCTCCGTCGGGGAGATCGAAGGGTGCTCCAATGCCGTGCAGCTGCGGTGGCGGCTGTTCTCCAACGTGCGGGAGGCCCTGGTGGAGCCGCCCGAGCCCGCCTACGTCGACCAGGGCGAGCATGTGCCGGCGCCGTGTGTGTTGCACCCGGAACAGATTCGCGAATACCCGCCGGACCACATCCTCGACAAGGAGCAGGCGAAGTGCCTCGATGCCTGGGCGGAGGAGCGGTCGGTGGACTACCGGGCGGATCTGTCCGTCGTCCCCGGCTGGAAGCTGAGCGGCTGGCCGGCTCACTTCACCTTCCGTGACCCGACGGACTCCGACGAGCCGCACTGCGGGGAGTGCGAAGGGTCCGTGGAAGCGCTGCTCACCGTCAACAGCAGCGAGTGGGAGCGGCGTCCGGCCGAGGACGGCGAGGAGGCGGCCGGGCATCCGTACCGGAACGCGCACACGCCCACTCTGGTGACCGTCGGACGCGGCTACACCCTCCAGTTCTACAGCTGCGTCAGCACGCCGCCCCACCTACCACAAACGATCACGCAGTAGCGCAGACACCGGGGGCGGGAAGCCGGGCGGCCCCGCTCCTCCCCGGTGCCTTACGGCTACAGCGAGCGGCGACCACACGCGGCCCGCGAGAAAGGCCACGGGTTGCTGTCCTCACTCGCGAACATTCAGGTCGGCCAAGCCCCGCCGGTGTCAGTGGTGTGACCTCCGTCAGAACGAAAGCGACACGGTGACCTCGATGAAAGAGACACCGGTCATGCACTTGCCCGAGCGCGCACTTCCCCGTCACCGGCTGTGTCAGCTTCCGAGGGAGTCGTGATGACTCTGCAGTCCTGATCAACCACTGTGAGCTTTGATGCCGCCCGCTCATTCGGCCGCAGAGGCTCAGGCGTCGCTCCTGAGCTGGTCGCGTTGAATCCGGTGAGCGAGGGTGCGACGCATGGAGGCTGATGCCGTGACGGTGGTGGACTTCGCGGGAATGTCGAGACCACGGCTGATCTCGTCGTACGCGTCCCGGTAGCTGCCGGGCATTTCAGCCTGGTGCAGCATCAGGTCCTCTTCGAGGAGGCGCCGCAGCTCGTCGACGTTCTGAGGAGTGAATCGCTTCTTCCCCCGGGCGATGGCGTTGACGTAGCGGGTGCAGCGGGCGGTGTCGAAGGTCTCGGAGATTTCCTCGGCGAGACCCCAAAGGCGCCCTTCGAGCCATGGGATGTCGTACTGGTCGAGGGAGAGTCCCATCGGAGACGATGGGGCACCCACCTTGCGCTTCGCGACCTGCTTGGACACGGCGGGCTGACTCATGTTGGTGAGCTGGGCAATTCTGTCCTGGGTCCAGCCGAAGCCGGCGAAGAGTTTGATCATTTCGGCGCGCAGCTTCCGCATCTCCTCGCCCGCGCGGATGAGCTCGTTCATATCGGCAAGCATGCGCTCGGCCTGTTCCTCCGTCAGTGCCTCGGGGTTCTGGTGCGTGTCCTCTTCGGCTGCCATAGCTCGGTTATATACCCGAGCACCCTGTCAGTCATAACCAGGTTGTACAACCTGGTTATGACTGACAGGATCCAGGTCATGCCATCCTTCTCTGCACCTGACGGAACCCAACTCGCCTACCGCGTGATCGGAGACGGCGAACCGGTTGTCTGCCTCCCGGGCGGTCCCACGGACTCTCTCTACCTCGGCGACCTCGGCGGCCTGTCCACGCACCGTCAGCTGATCGTTTTGGATCTTCGCGGCACCGGCCGGTCCGCGATCCCCGAAGACACCTCTTCCTACCGCTGCGATCGCCTGGTCGACGACGTCGAGGCGCTGCGTGAACACCTCGGTCTCCCCCGGATGGACCTGCTCGGCCACTCCGCCGGCACGAATGTTGCAACGCAATACGTGGCCCGGCACCCGGAGAACGTCAGTCGGCTCGCCTTGATCGGTCACAGTCCCCGAGCTGTTGGTATAGCGATCACTGGAGAGATGCGACGCGAGCACGCGCAGCTTCGGAAGAAAGAGCCGTGGTTCCCGGCGGCGTTCGCCGCCCTGGAAGCGATTGCCGAGGGCACGGGCGGCGACTGGGAGGCCATCGCGCCCTTCTTCTGGGGTCGTTGGGACGCCGAGGCACAGAAGCACCATGCGGCCAGCCGGCCGAGCAACAAGGAAGCTGTCGCTCTCTTCGCAGCCGAGGGTGCCTTCGCCCCGGAGACCACTCGTGCCGCGCTCGCCGACTGCGAGGCACCAGTCCTGCTTCTCGCGGGAGAGTTCGACTTGAACAGCCCCCCTCAGTCAGCGGCCGAGTTCGCGACGCTGTTCCCCGATGCCACACTCGTGGTGCAGCCGGGAGCGGGCCACTACCCCTGGCTCGACGACGCCGACCAGTTCGTGGCGACCACTGCGGCATTCCTGCGGTAGAGACCTCTGCTCCCGCCCACCGGACCGGAGTCGGATACAAGACCGTATCCATCTGTCCCCCAGCGGCAGAAGCACCCTCGCATGGCCACATCGCCATAGCCACGACGGGACACGCGTCCCTTGAGGACAGGTTCGCCGGAGTCGAGTCTCGTTACGGAGTTTCGTCGCCGGTCAGCGGGTCCGGCACGAGTCCGAAGAAAAGAACCCGCGCCTCGAGCCACGGGCGATATTCCGCTGGGCAGGAATGATTACAGACGGCCAGGACACGTGCTCACCTCCACGGCAAAGTTGACTGAGCAATCCGCTCCAGGTTGCCAGACCTGCGTCGTTGATAGGCCTGACTGACCTCACTACCATCAAAGATGGCACGCTCCAGCCCGCGATCGATGAACCTCGATGCGGAACTGCTGACGCTGGCCGCTCAAGATGTTCTTCCAACCGACCTGATACGGCGTCTGTTCCAGCACGCGGAGACCCGCCGCTCAGTAGCGTTGCTGCGCCGAGACCCGAGGAGGAGCTGACCGCGCAGATCATTGCGCTCTGCTCCATCCACACACTGGCCGCCAACTGCTCGGCGCCCGCAGAAGTCAGGGCCGCCTGGTCAAGCATCCGCAGTCGTCGGTCCGGGCGGCGAACGCAGCCGACACTCCGCCAGAAGGAGGATCTCGAAAACCCGGCACCAGCGGCGGTGCCGGTGGAAGTCCACCCTCCGGTCCTCGTACGGGTGGCGCAGCGTCATGTCCAGGTGGCCACCGCCGCGTCCCTTGAAACCCGGCAGGCCGCCGAGCAGGCCCAGCAGCGTGAAGTTGCCTCCCTGGCCGGGCACCCGCGCCCCACCGTCGCTCTCACCCCCAGCATGTTCCTGGACCAGGGGATCAACTCGCCCTCCGAGAAGCGCGTGCGCCGATACAGCCACTCCCACGAAAACTCCACCCAGAAGCCGCCCGGCCGCCGGGAATCTCCCACCACCCAGCAGCCGTCGATCAGCTCCGGCGGCCCCAGAGCCACGTTCATGCAAGTCACCGGCCGATTGGATCGCATGTTCCAACCGGTCTGAAGGAGCTCCGAGCAGGTACCGTACCCCGTCAGCCGGAAGCCCCCACGCTCTTCTTCCGTCAGCCGGGTGGTACGCCAAGGACAGTTCGGAGACGGGGACGGGTAGCCGCACGGACTCCGCGATCACCTGAGTAAGCCTCGCCCTCGACCACCATCGAACTGGGCAGGGTTTCGCGGCGGGCCACATTCTCGTTCCACGCCTCTTCGCAGCACGTGGTGTTCAGCGGGCCGCGCAGCCGGGCCCCGCCCAGGAGAGTGGGCGAGGACGGCGTCCGCCGCCTGGGGCATGGCGGCGAGTTCGTCCAGGATGCCGGCCGCGACCGCGGGGCGGCGCTTGCCGCCAATGGTGCATGCAGCCCCCGCCGCGCCTCGACGGAGCGGGTCACGGCCTCGCGGGCGGGCCGCCGCCACTGCGGCCGGCCGCGAAAAGGTCAGCGATTACGTGTGTTCTGGGGGCGGCGCTTGAGGGTGCGCCGGTAGTCCTGGAACCGGGCCTTGGCAATCACCGAGCGGTCGCCGCTGCGGAGAACGATGCCCTCGGGGTGGCCGCCCGCGCCCTCGTCCAGGGCAACGCAGGTCGTCGGCAGACGATCGGCGAGGAACGTCTGCATCTCAGCAACGCCAGTCGGCAGGTCGCCCGCGTCCACCATGGCCAAGCGCGGGACGAGCTCAATGTCTTCGGCCTTGGCGGCCTGGATCAGTGCGTACTCGGAGAGGAACCCTTGCCCGCCGCCCTCACGCCAGCCGGAGATCTGGGCCCGCGGCCGCTCCAGGACGTCGAGCGGGACGTCGGCCGCGTCGAACATGCGGCAGCCGACAGTGCGGTTACTGGTGTATTCGCGGCTGGCCGCGGTGACCTTACCGCCGTACACCTCCAGGTACAGGACCCGGATGCCGCTGGTGGGCGGAGTGATGCGGTCGGCGAGGGGACGCAGCGCGTCGGCGATACCGAGGGCGGGGTTCCCGATCAGGTCGCCCCGGGCGTAGAGAAGTTCCTCTCTGCTACCGAGGACGTAGTCACCGCCGGGAAAGCTGATGATTCGGCCGTTGGTGCCGTCGACCTTCTCGGTGAGGTACACATCGCCGTTGAACGCGGTCGCCTCCTCGATGAGGCCGCCGTTCTTCGGGTCGAGCACGTGGTAGGTGGGGATCGACGGATACTTTGTCGCCGTGTTGAGGGCAGCGAGGTCGATGGTACGGATCACGGTGCGCTGTCCTTCCTGATTGAGGTGAGTGTCGTGAACGCCGGGGCGGAATGCGGAACAGGGCCGTAGTCAGAACTAGCCGCATGACAGCAGGAGCCAGCATCGAACGTCCTGCAGCGAGCTCAGGCCGAGGCCGCAGGGCGGCGGTGAGCTTGGCATCCCACCCTGCGCTGACAACCCATTCGGCGAGCTCGGCCAAGTCAACAGCCCCGTACGTGGCCGCGGGCCACGGTGATGACGTGCGCAGCAAGCGTGCACCGTGGCCCGGCATTTGAGCAATACGTTTTGATCTCGACGTCCACGTGGCCCGCGCACTGGTGCAGTGGTACTTGTACATGTCGCCGCAGGGCTGCACGTGTTCGTTGCCAAGACTGACCTCGGTACACGCCGTCCGGCACGCAGTCCCCCATGGTCCGTACTTCGTCGAGTGTTCGTCGGCCGCGTCATGGCGGCCGGCCCGCCCCGCGACAACTGCAGCCCTCATGTGGAATGGCCCGCGGGCGGCGGCCTCATGGCCGACAGGGGGTGGGCAGGCATCGATTGCCTGCTCCGGTGCGCGCGGGCCTGATGCGTGGGCTCGAGCGGCGAAGAAGACCTCGGCTCGGACATAGCCGACGGCGGAGTCCAAGAGGAGATCGTCCGAGCCCGAGGGAGCCCAGCGCATCAGCTCGACGAGTCGTGCGGACAGGTCATGGGTTCCGTATTTTGTAGGCTACGGAGTCGGCACAGCGGTACACCGCGACACGGAGCATGGCAAGGTCACGTCCGTCGGTGCCGGCCGGGCCCTGTGTCGCGCGGGCGAGTTCGGCCAGAAATTCGCGGCCGGCGGCCCGGGCGATCCGCAGATACTGGGCAGACAGGCGCCAGGCTGTGGCCTGGGCCGACCGCGGACCTCAACTCAGGCAGCCAACCGGACCGGCCCGTCGTCCGGACGTCGTATGCGGTGATTGCCGCCGACAGGGCGGGCAGTACGTCACACGTCCGGGTGGACGCATACTCTCCGTCGGTTGTGAGCTCGGACGGGTCCACACCGAGGGGTGCGGCGATCGCTCGAGAGGTCGCCGGTATCGCCTCGCTCACGCCGCTCGATGTTTCGGATCCTGCCCAGGGCTACGCACGTGGCGCCGACCATCTTCTGCTGAGTCGTGCTCGGGCGGGCGAAGCTGCGGTAGTACGCGATTCATCGGTCTGCCAGGCCAGTTGAGGACGGCGGCATACGTGGTCCGTTCACGGCCTCCGCTTCGGGCCGTACCGGGATCTTCATCTCAAAGGTATGCATACGGTTCCACCCGAGGGCTTGAGTTCAGGTGAGGGCCGTCTGGCTGTGTCACTCGCTGACGATGCCGGTCAAGTCCGTGAGCGAAGTGATCGACCACTCCGCGGTGGCAACGACGTCGGGGGCGTCGGCCCACCAGTGTCCCCACGGCCCGCGGCGAATGTGGGCGGGCCGCAGTCCTGCAGCCTTGGCAGGGAATACGTCGTTCGCCGGGTGGTCGCCCACGTAGACGGTCTCGTGAGGGGCGGCTCCTGACGCAGCGAGTACACGTCGGAAGAACTCCGCATCCGGCTTGGCGACACCCCACTCCGCCGACGTGGCGACGAGGTCGGCAGGAAGGCCGAGCGCGCGGAGCATCTCGCCGGCCTTGCTGGTCTGGTTCCCGGCGACGATCACACGGATGCCGAGATTGCGAAGTCCTTCAAGAGCAAGGCGTACATCTGGGTAGAGGTCTGTCTCGTCGAGGTACTCACCCTGGCCGGCTGCTTCGCGGGCAGCATACTCGACGGCGATGTCGATGTCCGGGCGGACCATACGCAACGCCTCTGTGTTGTCGCGACCTTGGGTGACGACGGCACCGACGAGGGCACTGATCGTGTGTCGTGGGACGCCGAGCCAGTCGGCCCAGGATGCCCAGTAGCGGTCGTCTCGGGTGAGGGTTTCTCCGATGTCGAACACGACTGCGCGAATCATGGGCCGCATCCTATTGCGGGCGCCCGAATCCGAGTACTGAATGTTGCGGCAGTCATCAGAACTCACACGCCACTACGGGTCACCGTCTCCGCCGTCGCCGAGACACGTCTGCCCATTCCGGCCGACAGCTCCATGACCGCCGCCCTTCCCCACGGGGCCAGGACCAGCAGGACCGATGTCGCCCTTCGACCTGCGCAGTACAGAGACGGCATCTGTAGTGGTCAAAAGGTCGGCTTGGTTCAAGCCCTCCTACAGCGACGTCCAAGGAAGAACATGCGCCGATGCGTCCGGAGCCCGATGCTGGATCCTGTACGCGGCCTGCAACAGTGGTCTTGAGTCCGGTGAGACGTCCGGTACTTCGGCTGGGAGTCAGTGCGCGATGCCGTCGATCAGCTCGCGTGCGCCTTGGCGCAGCAGGCTGACGGCGACGGAGGTGCCGAGGGTGGCGGGGTCGAGGGGGCCGGCCCATTCGTGGGCGTTGAGCACGGTCTTGCCGTCGGGCGTGAAGACCTTGGCCCGTAGTGAAAGTTCGCCGTTTCGTTCCACCTGTGCGTATCCGGCGATGGGGCTGTTGCAGTGGCCTTGCAGTACGTGGAGAAACATCCGCTCGGCGGTGGTCTCACGGTACGTGGCGGGGTGGCCGAGTGGGCTGACGGCGTCGATCAGGGCGGTGTCGCCTTCGCGGCACTGGAGGGCCAGGATCCCGGCTCCGATCGGTGGGCACATCACCTCGGGCGACAGAATCTCGGTGATCACGTCGGTGCGGTCGATGCGTTCGAGTCCGGAGACGGCCAGGAGCAGGGCGTCGGCCTCGCCTGCGGCGAGTTTCTCCAGGCGGCGGTTGGCGTTGCCGCGCATCGGTACGCATTCCAGGTGCGGGTGGGATGCGGCCAGCTGAGCGATGCGGCGTACGGAGGAGGTACCGATCCGGGAGCCTGCCGGGAGCTGGTCGAGCTGCAGGCCGTCCGGGTGGATGAGGGCGTCGCGGATGTCGTCGCGTTCGAGGAAGGCGGCGAAGGTGGTCCCGGCGGGCAGGGGTCGGTCGGCCGGGATGTCCTTGACGCAATGCACTGCGAGATCCGCCTCCCCGGCCAGCAGTGCCTGGTCGACTTCCTTGGTGAACGCGCCTTTGCCCTCGACCTGGGCAAGGTCACCCATCCATTTGTCGCCGGTCGTCTTGACGGGGACGACTTCGGTGGCAGTGGTGGGGTGGAGCGCGGCCAGCTCAGCACGGACGCGCTCCACCTGAGCGAGGGCCATGGGCGAGTCGCGGGACACGATGCGGATCAGCTCAGGGGCAGACATGCCGCTCACGATAGCCCGACAGCTGCGAGTTCCGGTGAGCACCCCGGATGCCCATGTCGCGGTAGTGGCAAGCAAGTTGACTCGATCGGTCAGGTGTGCGAGGAACATATCGACGCGGGACTGGTGGTCGTTGGGACATGTGGGTTGCGGCAGCAGGTCGACGACGACGTGGAGACCGCCGGGTCCAGCAAGGCCGAGAAGGTCATCCAGGCGGTGGAACTTTCCGGGTCGGCATTCGGTGTACGCCAGGGCGAGCGGCGGTCCGCTGTAGGTGTCGAGCCAGGTGTCGGCATCGGCCGCCGCGAAGGCAACGCGCGAATCGGTGCCGAGGTACTCGGCTGCGACGGTCTGCCGGGCACTGTCCGTCTCGACGCCGGTCAGGCGGGCATCAGAGCTCATGCCCTGGAGCAGCCAGGCGGCCCCCCTCGCTGCCTCCGGCCCCGAGCTCGACCATGCGGCCGTGCGGCTTCGAGGCGGCGAGGGTGGGCGAGGGTGGCGAGTAGGGATCCAGAGCGGTCTTCGCACGACACGGGAAACCCGAGCTGCGCCGCGTCGACGAGGGCGCCGTCGAAAGCGGCCGGGCGGAAGCAGGGCGGTCGTCCACGCCGTTCCTCCAGGGATGTGGGCACCTGCTCGGCGGCGGAACATCAGGCTCCTGAGTAGGGTCGCAGTCGGCGCTGCCGTGCCGCCCCCGCGTGCGCCTCAGCCCTGCTCCGCCTTGAGCTGAGCGCCGAACTCCGCATGCCAGTGGAGAGGCTGACACCGTTTCAGCATGGTGTCGGCGGCATCCCACAGTGGCAGGGCTACGACGCCCTCCAACCGTCAGGAACCGGCAGCGCGGAAGGCAGTAGCACGGACAGTGCTGCCGCAGAGCGCGAAGTCGCCACCGTCATCCGGCGCCAGCTGCTGCCTCCCGCCCGCAACACCCACCACGATCGAGGGCGCGACGGAAGGTGCGGCGCCGGAGGCGCAATATCCGCCCGCCTCGCCAAGAACCGGCGTAAAGGAGAGTTGCGTAGAGGCCCGGCCGCCGACCGCCAGTTGCACTGGCCCCACCTTGCCCTGCCGGACGACATTGAGGGGTTTGTTCCTGTCCGGTGAGCCCTGACCCGCTAGAGCCACGGTGGGAAAGCCACTCAGCACGCACGGATTCGGACCCTGGTTGATGACGGTGATCCGTACCTGGCTGGGCTCCATCCGCTGCGCACTGTTCGCGACGAGTTGGGTATTCGTGCATGGGGCAACCGGGGCCCGCCCAAGGGCGGCCCTGTCTACCGATGCCCCGGAACCGGTACCTGCCATCAGGCACCCAACCAAAGCACCTGCCACGAGCAACACAGACGAGTACTTGGTCACGCTGCTTCCCGATGTGTAATTCATGGGCTGTCCTCCCACGGTTCACAAGACGCCTCAAAACCCCGGCCGCCAAATGCTCTCCGGCTGATTCGACAACCGGGCCCGACGGAGCGCTGGACCGGAATCGTCACGAGGCTGAATGACACCACCCCGCTCCGTACCGGCTTCCACCCCCTCCCAGCGTCGCACCAACCCCCGCCATCGGCCCCCGTGAGGCTCTGACCTGGTCGTGACCTCGGATGGTGCACGGCCGACCACGCAAGAAGAGAGCCGTAACCGTGCGCCACCCCGTGAGCACAGGACCGATCTGTGGTCGTACTCGCCGTCGGGCCAGGCGTACCGACTCGCTGTGGATTCCGATTACGCGCAAGGCTGAGGCAAGCCACCACTGCATTCGGTCATGCTGGTCCGGCCGTCGATGGCCGACACGTCGTCCCGGCTGACGACGACTGTCGCCGGCTTCAGGGAACTGGCTCCTTGTTCGGCACGGCGCCAGTGGCCTGCGCACTCTCGTTCCCACGCGTGTGGGGGCTGACTCCGGCAAGCCCACGGCGATCGACGACGCCGCGCGCCTCTCCCCGCGCACGTGGGGCTCCCCGCGCGCAGGAATGAAGCCAGCAGTGGTCGATGCCCTCTTTGCCCCTGGCCTCGTCACACGCGCATTTGGGCCGGTTCACGGCCAGGGAGCGCCTCTGGACGACCGCTCTCGGCACGTGTGCGGGTCCTCACCATCATGGGTGAACACCACGCTCGTCGTGATCCGCGCCGTCCTCAGCCCGACCTCCGCGCACTCGTCGGAGCCTCGGAGCCTGACTCTGCAGCGAACGCCGCGTGCACCGCCCACTCGAGGGAGAACAACAACGCCAGGGGCACCAGTAGTAACCCAACCGCCCGCCTGCACCGCCCACGCCTGTCAACCTGGAACACGGCATCCCGCACACACCAGAGGCAATCAGGGTCACATACCGGCCCCACGCTTCGGCACAGCCCCTCAATCGTGCGATCCGTCTCCGTCCACCACAGAGCTACAGGCCACGGGGCCGGCAGTGCCTTCGCCCTGGGCCTGTGATCGCCCAAAAGCACAGCGCCATCGTCCGGCGAACTGCGGGTGGCAACGGTCCGGCAGATGCGAGGCCTCACTCACAACGCTACGAGCAGGGCCCGACAGCGCAGTCCCGGGGCAGTCCCGGCCCCTGCAAGCGAGGAGCCGTACCACGCACCCGTGGGAACCGGGGCTGCGCCCGCGGTAGCACGCACTGTCGATTCCGCGCGGTTTGGCCACCGTACTTGCAGGTCAGGCCTTGGCCGCAGGACTTTCATCAGCGGAGATCCTGAGAAGTCGGGCGATGGAGTCTTCGAGATGGGAACGACGTACCAGCGTGCATTCCAGTGGCGCGCACACTTCGAAGGCGAGGCGCTGCACCCGCGTCTCGCCGGTCAGCAGTACCTGAAGGCTCTCGGGCCCACCGGTTTCTTCACGGCCCATCAGGACCTCGACAGTCAGCAAGGTGACCTGTCGCAATCCGCTCTGTCGCTCGCCATCAATCAGCATGAACTCCTTCTCGTACGGGCCTTCGGGTGGGGTTGCCAGCAGCCACTGGGCGAACGCGGCGGACCGTGGCGCACCGCCACCCAGTGGCACGCGTCCGATGAAGTAGGCATCGAACCACCAGGTTCCGTCCGGCTCTTTGAGGATGGCTATCCACAGGTCGTCCACCGGCGTTCCCGGGTAGTGAGTGCCACGCCAGCCGAGCCGAAAGACCGACCCGGTCTCATCACGATCGCCGAACAGCATCGAGCCTTCCTTCCACCTCGGGACTTCGAACACTCCCACGCCGGAGTGTACGGAGAAGCATCTCCCGAGCCGAAGCCCACAAGCCGTCCGCGTACTCGCTCAAGCGCAGAGGTAGGCACAAGGTCATGTGCAGACAGTGGGCCACAGTATTGGTACCGGGGGGGGCAGGCCGCTGCCCGCTATGGCCGGCTGGCCGCGTGAGGTCGGCCGAAACACGTGCCGGCACCGCCCTGATGGGTGCCCGTCTCCACAGCCCGTCGACCCGGCACTTCCTTTCTCTCGACCCGGTCCACGACGGAAAACTCAACGGCTACGAGTACGCCCACGGAGGTCCCGCCAACCGGCTGGATCTCGACCGCCGCTGGAGCAGGAGCAGGACACGGTATGAACCGCCCCGGGTTCGGTAGAGATCTCAGATTGTGGTTGTGACCTGGGGTTTCGTGAGTTCCTTGTAGTAGTTGGCTTCGTGCTCGGCGGGTGGGATGTGCC
>NZ_BMRN01000032.1 GCF_014648655.1 Streptomyces atratus | reverse complement strand
TCCGAACGCACCTCAAGCCCCGGCAGCCCGAACCGCGCCTCCTCATTGTTCTGCAACACCAACGCCACCTGGAACAAAGGATGCCGCCCACCAGAGCGCACCGGATTCAGCCGCTCCACCACCAACTCGAACGGCACGTCCTGATGCGCATACGCCTCCAGGCACACCTCACGCACCCGCCCCAACAACGCACCGAACGACGGATCCCCCGACACATCCGTCCGCATCACCAGCGTATTGACGAACAAGCCGACCAGGTCGTCCAGCCCCTCGTCCGTACGCCCGGCCACCGGCGAACCCACCACGACATCCGGCCCCGCGCCCAACCGCGACAACAACGCGGCCAGACCCGCCTGCAGCACCATGAACAAGGTGACATCCGCCGATCGCGCCAGCTCCCGCAGTCCCGCACGCATCTCGGGGCCGATCTCGAACGGCACCACATCACCTTCGTACGACGCGGAAACCGGGCGCGGCCGGTCCCCCGGCACCGTCACCTCCTCCGGCAACCCCGCCAACCTCTCGGCCCAGTATCCGAGCTGCTCCCCCACCACACTGGCCTCATCCGCCTCGTCACCCAGCACCTCGTGCTGCCACACGGTGTAATCCGCGTACTGCACCGGCAACGCCGACCACCCAGGCGCCCCACCACCCGACCGTGCCCCGTACGCCGCCACCAGGTCCCGCGCCAACGGACCCGCCGACCACCCGTCCCCCGCAATGTGATGCAGGACGAGGAGCAGGACGGCGGCGGCCGGATCGCCCTCGACCTGGAAAAGCCAGGCCTTGGCGGGGATCTCGGTCCCGAGGTCGAAGGGGTACCGGGCGGCGGTGCGGAGCTCGTCGTCGAGGTCGTCGCCGTCGACGGTGCATGTGTGCAGGGGCAGGCGTGCTCGGTCCACGGGGAGGACACGCTGGCAGGGGCGGCCCGCGGTTTCCGAGAAGACGGTGCGCAGGGGCTCGTGCCGGGCGACCAGGTCGTTGATCGCCGCCTCCAGGGCAGCCAGGTCGAGGTCGCCGCTGAGCCGGAGCGCCAGCGGCATGTTGTACGTGGCGGAGGGGCCTTCGAACTTGTGCAGGAACCACAGCCGCTGCTGGGCGAACGACAACGGCAGCGACTCCGGGCGCGGACCCGCCACCAGCGCCGGACGCACCTCACCCCTGTCGAGACGAAGAACAAGCTGCGCCACCGTCGGCGCCTCGAACAGCACCCGCAACGGCAGCTCCACCCCCAGCACCCGCCGGACCCGGCTCACCAGCCGCGTCGCCAGCAGCGAGTGACCGCCCAGGTCGAAGAAGCTGTCCTCCACCCCGACCGACGGCACCCCCAGAATGTCCCCGAACAGGCCGCACAGCACCTCTTCGGTCCGGGTGCGCGGTGCGCGGGACGTTCCGGTGCCGTCGTACTCCGGGGTCGGCAGGGCCGCTCGGTCGACCTTCCCGTTCGGCGTCAGCGGCAGCGCGTCGAGGACGACCACGGCGGAGGGCACGAGATACCCCGGCAGCACCGCGCCGAGTTCGGCGCGCAGCGACGCGGGCGTCGCCTCGGCGCCGGCCGTCGGAACGACGTAGGCGACGAGCCTGGTGTCACCCGTCGCGTGCGCGAAGGACACCACCACGGCCTGCGCCACCGCAGGCAGCCGGCGCAGTGCCTCCTCCACCTCACCCGGCTCCACCCGGAACCCACGGACCTTCACCTGGTCATCCACCCGGCCCACGAACTCCAGTTGCCCGTCGGCGTTCCACCGCACGACGTCACCGGTCCGGTACATCCGCCCACCGGCCACCCCGAACGGGCACGCCACGAACCGCTCCGCCGTCAGCCCGGACCGCCCCACGTATCCACGTGCCAGGCCCGGACCGGTCACGTACAGCTCCCCTGCGGTGCCGGTGGGAGCCGGGGTCAGCGTGTCGTCCAGGACGAACACCCGGACCTCCGCCACCGGGGTTCCGATCGGGACCTGTGCGGTGCTGCCGTCGGGGGCGGTCCGGGGAGCCGTGAGGGGTTCGGTCAGGGTTGTGGCGACCGAGCACTCGGTGGTGCCGTATCCGTTGACCAGTTCGCGGTCGGCGGACCACCGGCGTACGAGGTCGGGCGGGCAGCTCTCGCCGCCGACGTGCACCCGGCGCAGCTCGGGCAGCGTGGACTCGGTGCCTGCGGGGAGGGTGGCGAGCACCGACACCGGCAGGGTGACGTGGCTGATCCGTTCGGTGGCCAGCACGTCGGCGAGTTCCTCGCCGAGCAGGCGGTCCTGTTCGGGGATGACAAGGGTGCCGCCGGCGGCGAAGGTGGTGAGCAGCTCCCAGATCGCCACGTCGAAGGTGGCGGGGGCCAGTTGGAGCACGCGGGAGCCGCCGGCGGTGGCCTGATGGTGGGCCGCCGTCGCCATGAGGGCGGCGAAGCCCGTGTGCGGGACACCGACGGGCTTCGGGGTGCCGGTGGAGCCCGAGGTGTGGATGACGTACGCGAGGTGCTGCGGGAGCAGCGGCCGGGCCCGGTCGGTGTCGCGGGGGGCGGAGCCGGGGCAGGCGGCGAGCGCGGCGCCGGTGTCGGGGCTGTCGAGCGGGAGGGGGCGGGCGTCGCCGGCGGGGAGGCGGCGGGCGAGGTCGGCGTGGAGCAGGACAGCCTTGGGGCCGATGTCCCGTAGCAGGTGGGTGAGGCGTTCGATGGGCTGCTCGGGGTCCAGCGGTACGTACGCGGCCCCGGCCTTCATGATGCCGAGCAGGGCGGCGATGTGTTCGGCGCCGCGGGGCACGGCGGCGGCGACCCGGTCGTCGGGGCCTGCGCCCTGGCCGATGAGCCACCAGGCGATGCGGTTGGCGTGCGCGTCGAGTTCGGCGTACGTCCAGGTGAGGGCGCCCTCGGTGACGGCGAGGGCCTGCGGGGTGGCCGCCACCCGGGCTTCGAAGATGTCCGGCAGCGTGGTGGGGGCGAGTGCCGGCCCCGGGTTCGCGCTTCCGTCCTCGGACCGTCCGCTCGTGTTCGGCTCGTCAACGTATCGCATGATGAATCCTTCTGCCCCTGAGGTCCGAGTGGTGTGCGATGCCGCGGAGTTGTGGTGGATGCGGTGAGGAGGAAGTGGAGGTGGCCGGGGTGAGAGCTGTCGCCGGCGGCCGTCCTCAGCCTCGGCCGACGGCCACCGGGAAGGACCTGAGTCCGGCGATGCTCGGGTTGCGGTAGTACTGGAGGGGGCCGTCGGTCCGTTCCAGCACCGGGAACCGTCGCAGCAGCGCGGAGAGCGCGATCCGGATCTCCGTACGGGCCAGTGGTGCGCCCAGGCAGTAGTGGACGCCCTGGCCGAAGCCGACGTGCTGGTTGTGCTGCCGGTGGATGTCGAAGCGTTCGGGGGCGTCGAACTGCCGCTCGTCGTGGTTGGCCGAGAGCGCGGAGAGCGACACGAACTGTCCGGCGGGGATGGTGACGTCGCCGAGCTCGGTCTCACGTGTGGTCAGCCGCAGGCTGTTCACCACGGCGGGCCGGTAGCGGACCGATTCCTCGATGGCGGCCGGTATCAGGTCGGCGTCCTGCCGTACGGCGGTCAGCGCATCGGGGTGGCGCAGCAGTTCGAAGACGAGACTGGCCAGTGAGCAGGCGGTGGTGGCATGTCCGCCGATGAGCAGCAGTTTGCCGAGGTTGACCACCGTCTCCTCGGTGAGCCGTTCGCCTTCCACCTCCGCCGTCACCAGCCTGCTGAAGAGGTCGTCCTTCGGGGCGGCGCGTCGCAGCCGGTAGTGCTCGCGAAGGTAGGCGAGCAGTTCCGCGCCGGCCGCGTCGATCGCCTTGACGAGGTCCTCGCCGGCCAGGTCGCCGACCTCGAAGGAGAGAAGCCGGTCCGCCCAGCCACGCAGCAACTCGCGGTCCTCGAAGGGAAGTCCGATCAGTTCGGCGATCACCATGACCGGCAGCGGGTCGGCCAGGTCGCGGGCCACGTCGATCTCCGTGCGACCGTCCGTGGCGTCCAGCAGGCGTTCCACGGTGGCCTCGATCTCGGGTGCGAGGCCGGCGACCGTCCGGTTGGTGAACGCCTTGCCGATCACGGCCCGCAGCAGCCGGTGTTTCGGCGGGTCCATCTCGGTGAGCCTGCCCTCGCCCCAGGCGTCGCCCTTTCCCCACTCGGCGGGGTACGCGCGCCACAACTCCGAGGAGTACGTGGCGTGGTCCAGGCTGGCCGCGACGACGTCGGCGTACCGGAGAACCATCCAGGCGCCGGTCGCGGGATCCTGGTGGACGGGCCGCTCGTCCCGCATGACGCGGAACCAGTCCTGGAGCGCTTTTCCGTCGTCCTTGGAATAGGGCGGGGGTGGCGTCGACTTTTCCACAGTTGTTTCTGTGTGCGCTTGTTCTGAACCCACGGAAATCCCTTCCCCTGCACGAGAAATAAAGTGAGACAGGCGACATTCAATCCGAGAATCGATCACCTGACTCGCCCGTGTCAAGGTCGTCGGAGTTGAACAACGGCCGCCGGAGTTTCGGCCACGGCGGCAGAACAGAAACATTTTCGGATTCCGACTCCGCTGCTAACGTCGCCCTATGACTCTTCCCGAGAATCGACCATTCCGTTTCGGCGTCAATCTCGTCGCACCCGCTCCCCGGCGTGAATGGGCGGAAAAAGCCCGCAAGGTCGAGGACCTGGGGTTCGATGTGCTGGGCGTGCCCGACCATTTGGGCGCGCCCGCTCCGTTCCCCGCCCTGGTGGCCGCCGCCGAGGCCACCGAGCGGATTCGGGTGAGCACCTTCGTCCTCAACGCGGCCTTCCACAACCCGGTTCTCCTGGCCCGGGAGGTGGCCGGTACCGACCTGCTGACCGACGGCCGACTCGAGGTGGGTCTGGCGGCCGGGTCCATCCGGGAGGGCACCGGCTCCGACGGTGTGCCGTTCCCCTCCGCCGGAGAACGCGTCAGCCAGCTGGAGCGCACGGTGAAGGAGTTGCGCGGGCTGATGGTGAACCCCGACCACTCCCCGCAGCCTGTGCAGCCCGGGGGGCCGCCGCTGTTGGTGGCCGGGAACGGCGACCGGGTGCTGCGGCTGGCCGCCGAGCATGCCGACATCATCGGCTTCACCGGCATCTTCGCGGGGCGCGGGGAGTTCCCGCAGCTGGCGAGCCCGGAGGAGCTGGACGATCGGGTGGCCCTGGTCCGCGGGCAGTTGGGGGCCAGGGCGGCCGAGGTGGAGCTGAATCTGCTGGTGCAGCAGGTGATCGTCACGGACGACCCGCGCGGCACCGCCGAGGAGTGGGCCCGGCATCCGCTGGCGCACTTCACTCCTGAGCAGCTGCTCGCGGCGCCGGCCTGGCTGATCGGGACGGAGCGGGAGATCGCCGATCGGCTGACGGAGTACCGGGAGCGGTTCGGCTTCAGCTACATCGTGGTCCTGGAGCCGTGGCTGGAGAAGTTCGCCCCGGTCGTCGAACTGCTGAAGTGACCCTGCGGACCGGATGCCGGGGAAGCGGGATCACCGCGAACCCGGCTCCGTGCCGCCCCCGCCCGCTTCGAGCGCGTCCGCGGCACGGCTGATCTTCTCCAGCGCCTCCTCCCGGAATTCCAATCCGTGCCGGTAGTAGTCGCCCTGGCCTTCGGGGTGGTCGTGCAGGGAATCGCGGACGGCGAGAAGACCGGTCGGCCGAATCGGTTCGAGACACGGCAAAGGGCCGTCCACCGCACCATTGAGCAGATCGACGGTGCGCCAGCCGAAAAAGTAGAAGGCGTCGGTGTACACCGACGCCCAGTCCCATGCCTGAAGAAAAAGCCGGCGCTCGTCGTCGGCGGTCTCCCCTTCATCTGCGGGCGACCACGAGGCGGAGTCCAGCACCGTGACGATGGATTCCATCAACATGTCGAGCTGCCCGAAGCGGGTATGAATTTCCGCCATCACACCCGGCGATGCACGCCAGGGGGTTCCGGGCTTGTTCAGCAGTCTCGAATATCGCTTCCACGCGTCGACCACAGGCTCATACACGATTCCCGATTATGGCATGCAGTCAGCAGCGTGTCACAGCGCGCCGACCGGTCAGCCCTGCCCGTCGAGGGCGTACCGTGCGGCCGGGTCCGCGTGCCGGAGTTCGGGTGAGAAGTACGCCTTGAGCCGGGGGCGGCCGGGGCCGGGCCGCCAGGCCACGTAGTTGTGAATGCCCCGGCCCGTGCCGAGCGGGCGGGACGCCACCTCGCGCAGCGCCCGCTCGTAGGGTGCGGATGCCCGGCCGCAGGCGGCGAGGGCGTCGTTCATCCGGCGGCGCACCACCTCGTCGTCCGGGGCGTAGGTCCACATCGGCAGGTAGACGGTCGCCCCGCCGACCGCGGCGGGGCGCGCGCCGGTGAACGACAAGCAGGTGACCGGCGGTTGGGCGGAGAGGTCGGCGGCCGCCTCGGGAGCCATCACCTGGCAGAACTCCCGGACCGGGCCGGCCCCGAAGCCCGGGTACGACGCCATGAGTTCGGCCAAGCGGCCGGCATCGGTGGCGTAGTGCCGGAAGTACAGCTTGACCCGCGCCTCGGGGGCCGCCGAGAGGTCGAGCGAGAACATCACCGGCCGATCGAGCCTCTCACCGCGCGGCATGTGGGCGGCCACCGCGTCCCATGCCGCGCCGAGGCCGACGGCGGCGAGCCCTCGTTCGCACAGCTCCGCCGCCTGTTCGGGACCTCCGACGGCCGGATAGAACCAGACCTTGAACTGGGCGTCCCCGTGCTGCCGCACCTCGGCACCGAACATGGCGACGTGTTCGGTGGCGGGTTTCTCCGGCAGGTACAGGTCGGCGACCTGCGCCCACCGCCGCTCGTCCGCTCCGTACCGGCGGACCAGGCGGGCCATCGTGGCGCGGGCGGAGACGACCCGGTCCACCGGGCAGTCGCCGGGGCGCAGGGCCTCCACCGCGAACTGGAGGGAGGGATCGTCGTCGAAGCCGACCGCGAACTCCACGGGCGATCCGTCGGACGACACATCGGACTCGGGCAGTTCCCCGGCCGTGGCCGCGCCCCATGAATGGGTCATGGCACGGAATGTGTCGACGCACACGCCGCTCCGGTCGCCGAGGCCGAGGCCGGTCGCCAGCCCGGCCAGGCGTGCGGCGCCCGCGGCACCGGCCGACAGGGGCGACTCCATGTTTGCCTCGCTGGTCCCGCTCGCCGTCTTCATCGCTGCCGATACTCCTTCGGGTCAACCGAGTGTGAGGGGCAGCCGGGAGAGCCCGCGCAGCGTGCCATTCGGCCGGACCACCGGCTCTCCCGCCGAGCGGACACCGGGGTGCCGCAGCAGGGCACCGAGCGTCACATGTGCCTCGATGCGGGCGACGTTGAGCCCGAGGCAGGAGTGCGCGCCGCGGCCGAAACCCAGGTGGTTGTTGGGCTTGCGGTCCAGCCGGAGCGTCTCGGGGTCGGGGAACTGGTCGGGGTCCCGGTTGGCCGCGCCGATCAGCGCGGTCACCACCTGGCCTTCCTTGACGGCCATCCCGCCCAGTTCGGTGTCCTGGAGGCAGGCGCGGGCCAGGGCCTGGACCGGGCCGACGTAACGGATCAGCTCCTCGACGGCGGTGTCGAGACCCACGTCGCCGCGGACCAGTTGCTCCCATGCGCCGGGCGTGGCGAGCAGGGCGGCCAGGGCGTTGCCGAGGAAACGGCTGGGCACCTCGAAGCCGGCGTGGAAGAAGGCGCGTACGGAGTTGACCAGGACATCGTCGGCCTCGACGCCGGACCCGGGGAGCAGCCGCACCACATCGGGGAGGACGCCGTGCGGGCCGGGGTCGCCGAGCCAGCTGCGGACCAGGTCGTTGAAGTGGGCACGGGCGCGCAGCCCGGGTTCCTCGGCGTCGGGGTCGAGCTGGGCGTCCATGCTGTGGTCGAGGTCGTCGTTGAAGCGGGCGAACGCCTCGTCGGTCTCGGGTGGTTCGACGCCGATGAACCGGGTGATGGCCCGCAGGGTGAACACGTCGGCGTAGTCGTGGATGAAGTCGAAGGACTCCCGGTCGGCCAGTTCGTCGAGCAACTGGTCGGCGAACAAGGTGAGTTCTTTCCGCAGGGCGTCGAGGTCCTGTGCACGCACCGCGTCGAGGGCGAGGTGCCGCAAGGGGGTCTGGTCGGGCGGGTCGAGGGTCTGCAGGCTGAGCAGGGTCGGCGGGGTGGGGATGTCGATCTTCCGGAAGTCGGTGCTGAACCGGCCAGGGTCGCGCAGGATCGCCGTGCAGTCGGCGTGCCGGGTCATCAGCCAGGAGTCGAGGCCCGCGTGCCAGTAGACCGGATGGGTCTCACGCAGGCGCCGGTAGACCGGATAGGGGTCGGCGAGCACCGCGGGGTCGAGGGGGCTGAACAGGGGGTCGGTGTGCTCAGGGGCGGGCGATACGGTCACGGCTGTCTCCGGTGTTGGCGCCGACACTGACAGGCGGCTGTGGGTCCGGTCCGTTCCGCACGCCGCCGGTCGCCGGAGCGTGTCCGGTGACCGGGCAGCGTCCGGTGACCGGGCAGCGTCCGGTGGCCGGCGGTGGCAGGAAGGCGGGCGACGACTCGTGGTCGTCGTAGTAGCGATGGAAGACGGGGGTCACGCCGCCCGAGACCGGGGGCACTATCCAGGACCAGTCGGCGGGCACCGTGCGTCCGGCCTTCTCCTCGCGGCGCAGGTGGCGCAGGAACCGTTCCGATTCGGTGTGGTGGTCGGTGATGGTGACGCCGCTCTGCTGGAAGGACCAGAGCACCGCCACGTTCAGCTCGACCAGCGCACGGTCCTTCCACAGGGTCCGGTCGGTGCTGCGGTCCAGGGCCATCCGGTCGGCGATCTCGGGCAGCAGGTCGTAGCGCTGCTGGTCGACGAGGTTGCGGGCGCCGATCTCGGTGCCCATGTACCAGCCGTTGAAGGGGGCGGCGCCGTACCGTATGCCGCCGATCTCCAGCACCATGTCGGAGATGACCGGCAGCGCGTACCAGCGCAGGCCGAGTTCGGCGAACCAGTCGTGGTCGGGGTGGCGCAGCGGGACCTCCCGCACGGCGTCGGGCGGGAGGTCGAACAGCCGGGGCGGTTCCGTCGGCGTGTGGACGAGCAGCGGCAGGACGTCGAAGCGGGTGCCGGGGCCGCCGGGCCAGCCCAGGGCCCGGACCCGGTCGGTGAGGTCCGTGGTGGCGGGGTCACCGGTGATGCGACCGCCGGGCCCCCGGTAGCCGGCGTACCGGATGAGCTGCGGGTTGTGAATTCGCGGGCCGGCGCCGTCCGGGCCGTCGGCGGCGAAGACGCTGATCACGGGGCGGATCCGGCCGCCGTTGTAGGCCAGCCGCAGGTGTTCGACGCACTCGCGGTGGATGCCCTCGGCGGTCCGCACGTGGCGCAGGTCCCGTACGACGAGGCTGGGCCAGTAGAGACGGCCGATACAGCGGCTGCTGTTGCGCCAGGCGACCCGGGCGCCGAAGGCGAGTTCCCGGGCGGTGTGCACATAACTGCCGGACTGACGGATCTCGTGGCGGATCTCCGCCATGCGGTCGGCCGGCGGGCGGTCGACGGCGTTCTCCGAACAGCACAGCCGAATGAATTCCTCGGCGCGTGCGATCAAGCCTGATATATCGGTGTCTGCGGGCCCCGCCATTCTACAACCCCCGTCAACGGCGCCGTAGCCCGGCAAGGCTGGCCATGCCGGGCTACGGCCTATGGTCTCGTTTCTACTTTCAGTGCAGGTAACGCATATCGATTCACCTCCCCTGCATAGCCCGCTTCCCGCGGCACCTCCCTCACTCGCCGAAATTCTCGGGAGTGGCGCAATGAGTCGCCTTTCGAGAGGCGGGAAATTCAGGCAGTCGTCAATCTATGGTTCGCCCCGACTGGCGTCAACGAATCATCCGAACACCTGCTGAATGCAACGCCTGCCGATTCCGCGATTCTGCGGGCTGCTTTCGGCGTACGGCTCAGAGGGTGACCGGGAGCGCGGTCAGGTGCCAACTGCCGGGGTTGGGCAGCCGCGGCACCTCCTGAGGCGGGACGGCCAGCGCGAGGTCAGGGAAGCGGTTCAGCAGTGCGCCGAGCGCCACCTCCGCCTCGACGGCGGCCAGTGATGCGCCGATGCAGTAGTGCGGGCCGTGGCCGAAGCCGAACTGGACCGCGGTGCCGGCAGGCCGGGTGATGTCGAGTGTGTCCGGGTCGGCGAAGACCCGCGGGTCACGATTGGCCGAGGCGATCACCGCCACTACGGAGTCCCCGCGGCGCACCGGCGCGCCGCACAGCTCGAAGTCCTCCAGGGCGTAGCGGATGGCGGTCAGCAGCAGCGGGGGCCGCCAGCGCATCAGCTCCTCGACGGCCCGGGGCATCAGGCCCGGGTCGGCGCGCAGGGCGGCGAGCTGCTCGGGATGTGAGAGCAGGGCCACCACGGAGTTGGCGATGAAGTTCGCAAGGTTGTCCTGACCTGCGAAGACGGTGTGCCACACCATGGTGACCAGCTCGGTGTCGGTGATCCGGTCGGCGGCCTCGGCCTGCGCTTGGAGGAGGTCGGAGACGAGGTCGTCGCCGGGCTCCTCGCGGCGCAGCGCGACGACCTGCTTGGCTCCGGCGACGGCGTCGCGCAGGGCGTCGTCGTACGTCTGGCCGGAGCCCATCCGGGCGACGTAGGCGCGCCACAGGGGCCGGTCCGCCTCGGGGATGCCCATCACGTCGCCGACCACGAAGGTGGGCAGCGGCCGGGCGAAGTGTTCCAGCAGGTCGACGGTGCCCTGCTCGGCATGGCCGGGCAGGGCGTCGAGCAGCCGTTCGGTGCTCTTCAGGATCATGTCGCGGCGGGCGGCGACGCGGCGGGCGGTGAAGGCCCGCACGGCGAGCTTGCGCAGCCGGCCGTGGTCGGCCCCGTCCATGTGCGACATCGTCAGCATGTACGGCTTGATGTCATCCGGTATGCGCTGATTCCAACTGTCGGCGGTCATGGCGAGGCGCGAATCGCCGAGCATGGCCTTCGCGTCGCCGTGGCGGGTGACCGCCCATATCGAGCCGTAACCGGGTGCCATGAGCCGCACTATGGGGGACCGTTCCCTGGCCTGCCCATAGGCGGAAATCGGATTGTGCAACACCTCGGGGTCGATCATGGCGATCTCAGGGATGTCGATCCGGGCATTCTCGCTGTTGAGCACGGCGCTCCCCCAATAAATTTCGGACGATTTCCGATGCGATGGGGACGATGTTATCCACGGGCCACACCGACGGCAAACGTTCGAATTTTATTGGGGGAGCATCCGTACGAGAATTGCGAAATTAATCCTGCTTCTTATTCGCTCTTGTTGTAACGCAGCAGACTGAGCGGTACGAACACGATCAGCAGCACCGCACAGGAGATGAGCGCCGGGCCGACGTCGGACGTGCCGTCCCCGTTCATCAGGGAGCGGGAGGCGGTGACCACGTATCCGATGGGGTTGATGTCGACGAATGCCTTCAGCCACCCGGGCATGGTGGTCGGCTCGGCGAAGATGTTGCTGGCGAAGGTCAGCAACGACAGCAGCATCATGCCGAGGCCGGAGACGGCCTGCGGGGTGCGCAGCACCAGGCCGAGGAACGTCCAGATCCACGAGACGCAGAAGCCGAAGAGGACGGCGAGGAGCACCCCGCCGATGACTCCGAGCGGTCCGCCGTCGGGCCGGAAGCCCAGCGCGAGCCCGACGGCGACCACGACCACCGACGAGATCATGTACCGCACCACGTCGCCGATCAGTGCGCCGGTCAGCGGTGAGGGCCGCCAGATCGGCAGCGATTTGAAGCGGTCGAAGATGCCCTGCTGGAGATCGGTGGTGAGCGCCACGCCGGTCTGCGTGGAGATGAACAGCACCCCTTGGACGAGGACGCCGGGCAGCAGGAACTGCAGGTACTCGCGGCTGCTTCCGGAGATCGCACCGCCGAAGAGGTAGGTGAAGATCAGCATGAACATCACCGGGGTGATGGTCGCGTTGAACATCTGTCCGGGCGAGCGCTTGATCTTCACCAGCGCACGCCAGCCGAGGGCCAGCGACGTGGAGAGGGCGCCGGGACGCTGCTCGGGACGGGTGTCCTCACCCAGGACCCGGCGCAGCCTCTCGTCCGCCTCGACGGTGCGCGTGGCGGTCGTCATCGGGTCTCCTCGGTCGTCGTCGCGGCGGTGTCGGCACGGCTCTTGGAGCGGTCGGCCCTGGTGTCCCTGCGGCCCGGTCCGGCGTCCCTGCCGCCCTGCTTGCGGCCGGGTTTCCGGGCCGGGGGGACCTCGGAAGTGGCGGGGCGCCCGGTCAGGGCGAGGAACACCTCGTCCAGGCTCGGGCGGTCCATGGAGAAGTCGTCCACTTCGACGGTCTGGGTGAGTTCGCCCAGCGCACGCGCCACGCTTCGCGGATCGGTGCCCCGCACGGTGAGTTCGGCCCGGCCGGTGTTCTCGGCGGGCGCTCCCAGGGCGCCGACCAGGATGCGGCTCGCCTCCGGCACGTCGGCGGGGTCTCGCAGCTCGATGCGCAGGGAGCCGCGTCCCACCGACGCCTTCAGTTCGCCGGGGGTACCCTCGGCGACCAGCTTTCCGTGGTCGATGACCGCGACGCGCTGCGCCAACTGGTCGGCCTCTTCGAGGTACTGGGTGGTCAGCAGAACGGTCGTGCCCCGCTCGACGGTGGCCCGGATGATGTCCCAGACCTCGTTGCGGCTGCGCGGGTCGAGTCCCGTGGTCGGCTCGTCCAGGAACATCAACTGGGGCCGCACGATGAGCCCCGCGGCCACGTCGAGCCGGCGGCGCATGCCGCCGCTGTATCCCCGGGCCGGGCGCTCGGCCGCCTCGACCAGGTCGAACGCCTCCAGCAGGTCACGGGCCCGCTCCCGGGCGGCCGCCGGGCGGTAGCCGTGCAGCCGGGCGAGCAGCACCAGGTTCTCCACGCCCGTGAGGTCGTTGTCGACGCTGGCGAACTGGCCGGTCAGGCTGATCCGTTCCCGTACCCGGTTCGCATCGCGGACGACGTCGTGACCGAAGACCCGAGCGCTGCCGGCGTCGGGGGCGAGTAACGTCGCCAGGATGCGCAGGGTCGTGGTCTTGCCTGCGCCGTTGGGCCCGAGGACTCCGTAGACGGCACCGGCCGGGACGGCCAGATCGAGGCCGTCGACGGCTTTGGTGGCCCCGAAGGACTTCACCACGCCGACGGTCTCCACTGCGAGTTCAGTGTTCACATTCACCCTTAGGTTCGCTTGCGGCTGGGGTCGTGAGGCGGGCCGGTGTGGTCGCGCCCGGGCTCTGGACGCCGCGTCCGGCCCGCTTCTGCGCCGCTTGGGGGGACCGGAGCCCGAGACCGTAGGCGATGTCCTGCCACGTCAGCCCGAGCTCCCGGGCGACGAACAGCAGGCTCGCCTCCAGTACGTCCAGGTCGGCGCGGGCCCGCGGGAGCAGCGTCAGGGCGGCCATGACGTCGGTCCTGCCTATCTCGGGCGCGTCGCCGGGCCGCCCGCTCCCTCCGGCCCAGGAGGCGATGAGGTGGACGGCCTCCTGAGCCGTGAGACGACCCGCCGGATCGACCGGCTCCGCCTCGCCGGCGCCGGCCAGCCGCTCGGTCACATGACGCAGCGCCACATGCTCCCGGCGGGCACGGGCGTGGTCAGGGTCTTCGGGACGGCTCAGGACGTCAGGCCCCTCCGCATGATCGTTCATGGGAGGATACTGACGACTTCAACCGAAGCTTGTCAACCAGAAGTTGAAGTCCAGTGGTTGGTGTCGGGCGAGCCTCCTCAGCCGAGCGGGGCCGACCGGACGACATCCACCGCGCCGACCTGGGCGAACTGCCCCGCAGCGGCCAGGAGGGCGTCGTTCTCGGCGTCCGCACCGACCGTCACCCGTACCCCCTCGCCGGGGAAGGCCTTGACCAGGATCCGCCGTTCACGGCAGTGCGCGGCGAAGGACTCCGCGGCCGAACCGATGGGCAGCCACAGGAAGTTCGCGCCGCTGACCGGCACGTCCCAGCCGGCATCGAGCAGCGCGGTACGCACCCGCTCCCGCTCCCCCACGAGATGTCGGCAGCGCCCCCGTACCTCCTCCTCGCAGTCCAGTGCCGCGACCGCGGCCCGCTGTGCGAGGGTGGCGACCGCGTACGGGACCGCCACCCGGCCCAGCAGTTCGGCCACCGGCACGGCGGACAGGCAGTAGCCGACCCGCAGCCCGGCCAGTCCGTACGCCTTGGAGAAGGTACGCAGCGCGACCGCATTGGTCCGGCCCTGCCTCAGCCGGTCGCGCACCAGACCGAACCCGTCGAGCGGGTCGGCGTCGCCCGTGGTGAACTCCGCGTACGCCTCGTCCAGGACGACCAGGACGTCCGACGGCACCACGCCGAGGAACCGCTCCACCTCGGCGCGGGACACGGCCGACCCGGTCGGGTTGTTGGGCGAGCACACGAAGACCAGCCGGGTACGGTCGGAGATCGCCGCGGCCATGGCCGGGAGGTCCAGGGTGTGTTCCGGGGTCAGCGGGACCCGGCGTACCACCGCGCCCGCTGTGCGCGCGATGGCGGGATAGACCTCGAACGAGCGCCAGGGGATGATCACTTCGTCACCCGCCGCGCAGGCGATCTGGATCAGCTGCACGCACAGGCCCACCGAACCGGCGCCCAGCGTGAGGTTGGCGGGCGACACCCCGTACCGCTCGGCGAGCCGGGCCGTGAGGTCTATGGCCGCGTTGTCGGGATAGCGGTTCAGCTCTCCCGCGGCCGCGGATATCGCGTCCGAGACGGCGACGGGTGGTGCGAACGGCGATTCGTTGCAGTCCAGGCCGATCATCCCGCCCTCGGCAGCACGCCCCCGGAACAGCGGCAGGCCGTCCAGGTCCGGCCGGACCCGCGGCCGGGGCGCGGCCGGACGGTCCGCGCCGGCCGGAGTCATCACCCGGTGCGGCGGCCCGTGTCACCGGCCGCCGTGCTCATCGCGTCCACCAGGCTCTTGGGGCGCGTGTCCGTCCAGTGCTGGTCTATGTACTCCAGGCACGCGCCCCTCTCGGCCTCGCCGAACACCGGGCGCCAGCCTTCGGGAATGTCGATGACCACCGGCCACAGCGAATACTGCAGTTCATCGTTGACCAATACGACGTACGACGCGCTTTCATCCTCGAACGGATTCGACATCGCTTCTCCGATTCTTTTTCCTGCATATTTTGCGACATTGTTTTTGCGATATTGACAGTGAAGCTTCTGGTGACGCCGAAAAGCGTCTCACGGGCGTTGCCGCATAACAAGGCCGCTCTGTTACGGCAGTTGTAAGTCTTGATATTGGTGGTCGGGTCATGTGGTTGCTGCCGCGGTGGCGTCGTTCCAGCGCTGATGGCAGGCGGCGGATCGGTGCTGATGACGGCGGCGCCAGGTGGACCGGGTGCGGCCCGTCATGGCCGAGCGCCTCGGCCGGGGTCCAGCAGTTGCGACGCTCCAGCCCCATCGGCATCGCGTACGTCATCTCCCGCGCCAGCAGCCGCGAGTCCGCCGGGGGAAACACCCTGCCAGATCGGCCATCACCGCCCGAACGCAGCTGCCCACACCTGCTCGGCTGTCGTGGCCTCCACGGCCACCTGGTCCATGTTCGTCCTCACGAACGTCCGTGGTGACGGTGGCCGTGCCCATGCCCGCAGGCCCCCCGACCTGCTTCAACGCCTCAACGGTCAAGACTTACAGCTGCCGTATCCGTACGAGATCCAGCAGTTCGGCGACGTTCTCGTTGAGGAAGAAGTGACCACCGGGAAATACCCGGAAATCGAATGCCGCATCGGTGTGCGGCTGCCAGTCGGCGGCGTGCTCCGGCCCCGCCTTCGGGTCCTCACGCCCGACGAGCACGGTGAGCGGCACCCCGACGCGGGCGCCGGGCGCCGGGCGGTAGGCAGCCAGCGCCCGGTAGTCGTCGCGCAGCGCCGGTAAGGCCGACCGCAGTCCCTCCTCGTCGGAGATGAGCCGGTCGCCGGTCCCGCCCAGTCCACGCAACTCGGCGATGATCCGCTCGTCGCTCCACCGCGCCGGGCGGGCCTCGCCCGTGTGGCAGGACGGCGCCCGGCTGCCGGACGCGAAGAGGTGGGTGACGGCCCCCGGCCGCTTCTCCTCCAGCAGCCGAACGGTCTCGAAGGCGACCAGCGCGCCCATGCTGTGGCCGAGGACTGCGGTCGGCAGATCCCGCTCGGCCAGCAGCGCGTCGGCCGCGCCGCGCGCCAGCCCGTGGATGTCGGCGACGGCCGGCTCAGTACGACGCCACTGCCGCCCCGGGTACTGGACGCCGACCACCTCGAGACCGGGCGGCGCGGCGCGCACCAGCGGGAAGAAGGAGCCGGCCGAACCGCCGGCGTGCGGGAAGCAGACCAGGCGGAACCGGGATTCCGGACCCGGGTTGAAGGACATCGTCCAGCGGCCCGCATCAATGGTCATGGTCCGCCCCTCGCACGTCGTCGTTTTCCTTTCCGTCACCACTTCCCGGACCGTTCACGGTTTCATCGTCGGCGCCGATGCCGGTGCCGTTCCCACTCCGGCGCCCATTTCTGTTTCCATTCCCGTTTCCGTTTCCGTTTCCGGTCAGCATCGCCTGCAGCCGCTCGGCGAGAACGGCCGACTCCTTCGCATCGAGTCGATTCTCAGCGAGAACTTTTCTGAAGTTCTCAAGGATGGCGTCGGCCGCGCTTTCGCCGTCTTCCGGCCCCTCCGCCCGGTCCGGGCATTCCTCCCGCAAATGGCCTGCCAGCGCCTTGGGGGTCGGGAAGTCGTAGATGAGGGTGGACAGCAACGGGATGCCGGTCGCCGCGACGATGCGGTTGCGCAGCTCGATCGCCCCGAGCGAGTCGAAGCCGAGCTGCGGGAAGAGCGCATCGGGCGCGACGGCCTCCGGCGAGTCGTGGCCGAGTACGGAGGCGGCTTCGGCTCGCACGAGTTCGAGCAGCGACCGGCGCCGGACGGGGGTGGATGACAGGGCGGAGCCCGCGCCGTTCACGGCCGCGGCCGTGCTCGCCGGTACGGCGGTGCCGCTCCCCCGCGGCTCGGCGACGGTGCCGCCCGTGCGTACAGCGGCGCCGTTCGCGTAGGCAGGCGGCGAGGGCAGGGTGAGGCGGGCCGCGACGACGGTGGGTGCGCCGGTGGCGAGGGCCTCGTCGAGGAGTGCCAGACCGCGTTCCGCCGACAGGGCGCGGATGCCCTGGCGGGCGAGCCGTTCGTGGTCCTGGGATCGCAGCCGCCCGGTGATGCCGCTCACCGGCTCCCACAGTCCCCAGGCGATCGACAGGGCGGGAAGCGACCGGGCGCGGCGGTGCTCGGCCAGCGCGTCCAGGAAGGCGTTGGCCGCGGCGTAGTTGCCCTGGCCCGCCGAGCCGGTCACCCCGGCCACCGAGGAGAACAGGACGAAGGACGACAGGCCGAGGTCCGCGGTCAGTTCGTGCAGGTTCAGCGCGGCCACCGCCTTGGCCCGGAGCACCTCCGCCACGGCGTCCCGGGTCAGCGAGCCGATCGCCGCGTCCCTCGTGGTGCCCGCGGCGTGCACCACCGAGCCGATCCGGATACCGCGCTCGGCCAGCTCGTCCAGAAGTGCCGCGAGTGCTTCCCGGTCCCCCGCGTCGCACGCCGCCACGGTGACGCGTGCCCCCAGCCCACGCAGTTCGGCGGCCAGTTCGGCGCTGCCCGGGGTCTCCGGTCCGCGTCGGCCGATCAGCACCAGGTCGCGCACCGTGTGCCGCGTCACGAGGTGCCGGGCGACGAGCACGCCCAGCGTGCCGAGTCCACCGCTGATCAGCACCGCGCGGTCGGTGTCGAAGTCCCTCACGGCAAGGACCACTTTGCCCACGTGCCGTGCTTCCGCCACGTACCGATAGGCGGCCGGGGCGTCGCGGACGTGGCGGAGGGTGACCGGCGGCGGCGTCAGCGTCCCGTCCTCGAAGAGCCGCAGCAGCTCGGCCAGCATCCGCCGGATACCGTCGGGCCCGGCCTGCCGGATGTCGAAGACGGTGTACGCGGCGCCGCCGTGCGCGGCGGCCACCTCGTCGGGGTCGCGCGGGTCCGTCTTGCCCATCTCCAGGAACCGTCCGCCCGGGGCGAGGGTCCGCAAGGAGGCGTCCGTGAGCGGGCCGGCCAGGGAGTTCAGCACCACGTCCATGCCCACGCCCCCGGACGCGGCGCGGAAGGCCGTCTCGAACGTGTCGTCGCGGGACGAGGCGAGGTGGTCGGCGTCGAGACCCGCGGACCGCAGCGCGGGCCATTTCGCCGGGCTCGCGGTGGCGAAGACCTCCGCTCCCAGGTGCAGGGCGAGTTGCCGGGCGGCGAAGCCGACCGCGCCGGTCGCCGTATGCACGAGGACCCGTTCCCCCGCTCGCAGCCGCCCCAGCTCGACCAGACCGTAGTACGCGGTGAGGAAGGCCACCGGTACGGCGGCCGCCTGGGCGAACGACCAGTGCGCCGGAACCGGGCCGAGCAGCCGCTCCTCGGTGACCGAGACGGGCCCGATCCCGTCGAACAGACCCATCACACGGTCGCCGGGACGCACGCTGTCGACGCCGGGGCCGGTCTCGATGACGACGCCCGCGCCCTCCACGCTCTGCTGCCCTTCGCCCTCCGGCACGCCCGCACGGGGCTCGACGACGCCCAACGTGAGAAGCACATCACGGAAGTTGACGCCGGCGGCATGCAGCGCCACCCGCACCTGGCCCTCGCGGAGGGGCGCGTCGGCGTCCGGCCAGTCCACCAGAGCCAGGTCGTCGGGTGTTCCTCGTCCGACGAAGTCCAGCCGCCAGGCACTGCCGCCGGCCGGCGCGTCGAGCAGCCGATCGGTGAGGGGAGTCGGCTCCGGGGTGAGCCACTCGCCCTTCCTGAGAGCGACCTGGGCGAGCCGGGACCGGATGGCGCGCCCCAGCGACTCGGCCGACTCCCGGCTCGGGTCGATGTCCACCAGCTGCACCCGCCCCGGCTCCTCCTGCTGCGCGCACCGGGCCAGCCCCCATACGGCCGCGGCCGCCGCGTCCCCGGCCGGATCGTCCTCGCCGGTGCCGACCGCGTGGCGGGTCACCACGACGACCCTGCACCGCGCGAGCGCCGGTTCGGCCAGCACCTCCTGGACGACAGCCAGTACACCGCCGACCACCTCGCCGACATCGCCCATCGCCCCCGCGGGGCAGGGGACCACCACCGCGTCGGGAACTCCGGTGGACGCCTGCCGGACCAGCTGAGCGACGTCGGAGCGGTGCTCGGCGTCCAAGGTGTGCAGGGCGTCGTACGGCGGAGGTGTCGTTGCACCGCCCGGGATGATCAGCGCGAACCGCTCGGGCATTTCCCGGTGTTCGGGCGGGCCGGGCCGATCGGGCTGCTCGTCTTCGGGGAGCCGGTCGCTTTCGGAGGAGCGGTCGGCCGCCGTCCAGCTCAGGCGACGCAGCCGGCTGTCGTCCGCCGGTGACGGCGAGCGCAGGCTCAGCGCCTCGACCGACAGGACCGGGTTGCCGTCCGTGTCGAACAGCTCCACCGCGACCTCGTCCCGTGCCACCGCCGTCAGCCGGACCCTCAGCCGCGTGGTGTTCGGGGGTACGTGGTGGGTCATGCCGCGCCAGGTGAAGGGGACGCGGATGCCGGGAGCGCCCACCTCGCCGGCGAGACCGTGGAGTTCGACCGGGTGCAGGGCCGCATCGAGCAGGGCGGGGTGCAGGCCGAAGAGCGAGGTCTGCGAGGCGATGGCGGCGGGCGGTTCGAGCTCGGCACAGATGCCGTCGGCCGTACGCCAGAGGGCACGGAGCCCGCGGAAGGCGGGGCCGTAGGAGAGGCCGCGGGCGGCGAGGCCGGCGTAGTCGCCCTCGTGGTGCAGCGGGAGGGGCTCCGCGCCGGCAGGCGGCCAGGCGGCCGGAGGGACCGGGGCGGCAGAGCCGGACGCAGCGGCGGCCAGTATGCCGGTGGCCGTGGTCTGCCAGTCGGCGCCGGGGCCGTCGGGCGTCCGCGCGTGGACGGCGAAGGGACGACGGCCCGAGCCGTCCGCTGCGCGTACCACCAGCCGGAGTTCGACCGCTGCCCCGTCGGGCAGGACGAGCGGGCTCTGCAGGACCAGCTCCTCCACTCGGTCGCAGCCCGCGTCCCGCGCCACATGGCAGGCCAGTTCGGCGAGCAGGGCACCCGGCATCAGGGCCCGTCCGGCCACCACGTGGTCCGCCAGCCACGGAAACCGGGCCGGGTCGAGGTGCCCGGACCACACCAGGTCGCCGGAGTCGGGCAGGTCCAGCGGCCGGCCCAGCACGGGGTGGCTTCCGGAGCGCGGAGCGCCCGGTCCCGCCGACGCCCCGGCGGGGTGCTCGGTCCCGGGCTCGGTCGGGTTGAGCCAGTACCGCCGGCGTTCGAAGGGGTAGGTCGGCAGCGTGGTCAGTTCGCCGCCCCAGGCGGCCGCCACGGCGGGCCAGTCCACGTCGAGCCCGGAGGCGAAGGCGGTGGCGAGTCCCTCCGCCGCCGCCCGCACCTCGTCGCGGCCGCCGCGCAGCAGCGGCACGACCACGGGACGGCCCGGTGCCTCGTCCGCGTCCCGGTCCTCGGCGAGACCGGTGAGCACAGCCGAGGCCATGGACGACAGCGTGCTGTCGGGGCCGATCTCCACGAAGTGCCGCCCCCCCTCCGCGCGGGCCGCGGCGATGCCGTCCGCGAAGCGAACCGGGCGCCGTATGTGATCGGCCCAGTAGTCCGGCGACATGAGTTCCGCCGCCTCCGCCATCCGGCCCGTCACGTTCGAGACGATCGGCAGCACCGGCCGCCGGTACGTCAGCACCGCCGCGATCTCCCTGAACTCGTCGAGGATCGGCGCCATCAGCGGCGAGTGGAACGCGTGGCTGACCGTGAGCGCCGTGGTCCGGTGCCCGGCGGCACGCAAGTACGTGACCACCGCGGACACCGCCTCGCTCGCGCCCGAGACCACCACCGCCTCGGGGCCGTTGACCGCGGCGATGCCCACCTCGTCCGCCAGGTCCGTGAGCAGCGGTTCCACGTCCGCGAGCCCCGCCCGTACGGCGACCATGGAGCCGGCCGGCGGCAACGACTGCATCAACCGGCCGCGTGCTGCGACCAGTTCGGCCGCGTCCGGCAGGGAGAAGACGCCCGCGACATGGGCGGCGACCAGTTCGCCGATGGAGTGTCCCAGCACGATGTCCGGCCGGACTCCCCAGGACCGCACGAGCTTGAACAGCGCGAACTCGGTGGCGAAGAGTGCGGGCTGGGTGAAGCCGGTTCGGTGCAGTGCCGCTGCCTGCGCGGCTGCCGGATGCGCGAGGACGACGGAGGCCAACGGGCGTTCCAGGTGCGGGGCGAACGCGGCGCACGCCTCGTCGAAGGCCTCCGCGTACACCGGGAACCGTTCGTACAGCTGCTTGCCCATGCCCGGCCGCTGCGTGCCCTGTCCGGCGAACATGAAGACCCGGCGTTCGTCCACAGCACTGACCACGCCTCGGGACACACCGGTCGCGGTGCGGTCCTCGGCCAGTGCGGCGAGGCCGGCGAGGAGGCCTGCCCCGCCCTCGGCGACGACGGTGGCGCGGTGGCCGAACCCGGACTGGACGCGGGCGGCGGTGTAGGTGACCGCGGCCGGATCGGGGGAGCTGGGCGCCTCGGCCGGCAGGTCCGGCGATCCGGCTGGTGCACTCAGCAGTTCGTGGAGGCGGCGGGCCTGGGCTCGCAGAGCCGTCGGCGTCTTCGCTGACAGCACCAACGGCAACGCCCCGGTACCGCCGCCGGCCGCCGGCGGATCCTCCCCCGCACCCGCCCCATCCGTACCCTTCTCCCCACCGCCGAGCGCAGGCGCCTCCTCCAAAATCACATGCGCGTTGGTCCCCGAAATACCGAACGAGGACACCCCCGCCCGCCGCAACGCACCCGGAGCCGGCACCCACGGCACCTCCTCCGTCAACAACCGCACCCCACCCCACTCCACCCCACCCACCGGCTCCACCACATGCAACGTCCGCGGCAACACCCCACGCCGCAACGCCTCCACCATCTTGATCACACCACCCACACCCGCAGCCGCCTGCGCATGCCCGATATTCGACTTCAACGACCCCAACCACAACGGCCGCCCCACCGGCCGCCCCCGACCAAACACCTCAACCAACGCCCCCACCTCAATCGGATCCCCCAACACCGTCCCCGTCCCATGCCCCTCCACCACATCCACCTCCAACGCCGACACCCCCGCATCAACAAGCGCCCGACGAACCACCCGCTGCTGCGCCACACCACTCGGCGCCGTCAACCCATTCGACGCCCCATCCGAATTCACCCCACTCCCCGCCACCACCGCCAACACCCGATGCCCCAACCGCCGCGCAACAGACAACCGCTCCACCAACAACATCCCCACACCCTCAGACCAACCCGTCCCCGAAGCATCCGAAGAAAACGAACGACACCGCCCATCCCCCGCCAACCCACCCTGCCGAGAAAACTCCACAAAAGCCCCCGGCGTCCCCATCACCGTCGCCCCACCCACCAACGCCACATCACACTCACCCGACCGCAACGACCCCACAGCCAAATGCAACGCCACCAACGACGACGAACACGCCGTATCCACCGTCAACGCAGGACCCTCAACCCCCAACACATACGCCAACCGACCCGACAACATCCCCCCAGCAGACCCCGTCAACAAATAACCATCCGACCCACCACCCCCCTCCCACAAACGCGGCCCATACTCATAACCCATCCCCCCAACAAAAACCCCCACCCCACCACGCCCCCGCAAAGAACCCGGCGCCACCCCCGCCCGCTCCAAAACCTCCCACGACACCTCCAACAACAACCGCTGCGCCGGATCCATCCCCGCCGCCTCACGCGGCGACACACCAAAAAACCCCGCATCAAACAAACCCACACCCTCAACAAAACCCCCCTCCCGCACCCCACACACCTCACCCGACAACACCCCAACACCCCAACCCCGATCCACCGGAAAACCAGACACCACATCCCTCCCCGACACCACCACATCCCACAAACCCTCCGGCGACACCACCCCACCCGGAAAACGACAAGCCATCCCCACAATCACCACAGGATCAACCGCGACACCGGAACTCCCCGAACCCCCCGAACCGACAGACACCGCAGAAACCGCCGCAGCCGCATCAACCGACAACACACCGGAAGAGGCATCCACGAGCAACGACCCCAAAAACGCACCCAACGCCAGCGGCGTCGGATGATCGAAAACCACCGTCGACGGCAAGTCCAGGCCCGTCACCTCGGACAGCCTGTCCCGCAATGCGGCCAGCATCAGTGAATCGAAACCCAGGTCCCGGAGAGCCACCCGTCCGTCGAAATCACCGCCCAGCACTTCGCGGACCACAGCGAAGACGGTTTCCTCGGCAGCCACTTCGGAGCGGCTCGACGACTCGGGTGCCGCATCGTCGGCGGTTCCGGCCCCGGCTCCGGCCGCCGGCCACCAGTAGGACTCCCGCTGGAAGGCGTACGAGGGCAGTTCGACGTCCCGGGGCCGTGTGCCGGCGAAAGCGGGGCTCCAGTCGACCGGCACGCCCCGCACATACAGCTGCCCGGCGGCCACCGCGAAGCCCTGCCCGGCCGCCGCCCCGTCCGGGGTGCTCCATGCCCCGGTGTCCGGCGTGCGGACACCGAGCCGTCCCGTCGCGTCCAGCCACAGCGTGTCGGCGGCAGGAGGACCGCTGATCTCCTCGTCACCCGGCGGCACACCATCCGCCGCGACGAGGTGAGCGCCCTCCTCCGGCGTCAGCAGACCCCGGACGACCGCGGCGGCCACCGCGCCCGGCCCCGGCCCGGCACTCACCGCGTCCGGCCGGACTCCGTACGCCCGCCAGACCGCCGCAAGCGCCACCATGACGGAGAAGACGCACGCCTCCGCTTCCCCCGGCCCCGGCACGCGGGTTGCGGTGGAGCGCAGCACGTCGGCGACGGGCCGCAGGCCGTACGGCGCGAACGCCTGGTCGCACTCGGCCAGCCGGTCCGCGAACTCCTCGGACGAGGTGAGCAGTTCGCGCCCGGCGTCGAGGCACGCGTCAGCCGTGGCGGGGAAGACGAGCGTCAGCGACTCCCGATCCGGTACGACGTTGCCCATGGCGAACGCGACCGCGCCCCTGCCCCTGTCCGCTTCCGTGCCGGTGGCCGTACTCGTGTCCGTGTCACTGCCGAGGGCCAACGCGTCAAGGGTCGCCACGAAGTCCGCCCGGTTCGCTGCGAGCACCACCGCCCGGTGGGCGAAAGCGGTTCGGGTGGTGGCCAGCGAGTAGCCGATGTCCGCGGTCGTGTGGGAGGGGTTCACCACCACGTGGTCGCGCAACCGTCCGGCCTGGTCCCGCAGGGCCTGGGCGCTGCGTCCCGACAGCACCCACGGCACCGGCACGGGGTGCGGGCGATGCGCGACGGCGTCGTCGGCCGATGGACCCGCAGCGGCCGGGGCGTCGGCTGCGACCGGGGGCGCGGCCGACACCACGAGGTGGCAGTTGGTGCCGCCCATGCTGAAGGAGGACACCCCCGCCGTCAGGCTCGCGCCCTCGGCCGCGGGCCACTGCTCTGCCCGCGTCTGCACCCGCAGGCCGAGCCCGTCGAGGTCGATCTCGGGGTTGGGCGTCTCGAAGTTGAGGCTCGGCGGGATGACGCCATGGGCCAGTGCCAGGGTGACCTTGAGCAGTCCGGCGATGCCGGCCGCCGCCTCCAGGTGGCCGATGTTGGTCTTGACCGAGCCCACCCGGAGCGGGCCGCGGCCTCGCCGGTCCGCGCCGAACACCGCACCGAGGGCCGCTGCCTCGATCGGGTCGCCCACCTTCGTTCCGGTGCCGTGGAGCTCGACGTACTGCACATCCTCGGGAGCGACCCGGGCCTGGCGGTGAGCCGCCAGCATGACGTCGGACTGCGCCGCCGCGCTGGGTACGGTCAGGCCCTCGCCCTTGCCGCCGTGGTTGACGGCGCTGCCCCTGATCACCGCGTGGACGCGGTTGCCGTCGGCGAGCGCCCGGGCCAGCGGCTTGAGCACGACCAGGCCGGCCCCCTCGCCCCGGACGAAGCCGTTGGCCTGCGCGTCGAAGGCACGGCTGCGGCCGTCCGGGGACAGGCCGCCGAAGGCCGCGGCCAGCTCGGCGCCCTCCTCGGTGATGTTCAACTGCACACCTCCGACGAGGGCCAGGGACGACTCCCCGCCGCGCAGGCTGGTGCAGGCCAGGTGCACGGCCGCCAGGGAGGAGGCCTGCCCCGTGTCCACGGTGATGCTCGGACCGTGCAGATCGAGGGCGTACGACACCCGGTTGGCGATGATGCTGCGGTGGGTCCCCGTCATTGCGTGGTGGGTGAGCGGCGCCGCGCCCTCTCGCCGGACGACACCGTCGTAGTCGCCGGCCGAGACGCCGAGGAAGACCCCGGTGTCGCTACCGCGCAGGTCGAAGGGGAGCAGCCCCGCCGACTCCATGGCCTCCCAGCTCAGTTCCAGCGTCAGCCGCTGCTGCGGGTCCATGGCGTTCGCCTCGCGCGGCGATATGCCGAAGAAGCCGGCGTCGAACCGGTCCCGGTCGGGCAGCGTCCCCTCGTGCCTGCCGGTCTCGGGCGAGCGGCTGATGGCAGAGCGGCCGTCATGCAGCAGACGCCAGTAGTCGCCCGGCGAGGGTGCCTCGGGGAAGCGGCACGCCATGCCGATGATCGCGATCGCCTCGTCCCGCGTCGTTCCCGGTTCTGCGATGCCGTCCGCCACGTGTGCAGCCACTGTCGGTTCTCCGCCCCTTCTGGTCCTTCTGGTTCTGCCTGCCTTGGTTTCGCCGGCCTTCTGGAGCTACCGGTCTCTCAGGAGCCGCGCCCCGGCCCTCATGGCTCTCCGGTCGGCCGTGGGCTGCCCGGCTGACGACTCACCAGGTCACCCGCAACGAGTCCAGCCCGCGCGTGATCAGCCCGTCCTTCCACACCACGGCGGAGCGCGCCGTGGGCTCGTCCTCGGTCAACCGCAGCGCGGGGAAGAACGCGAACAGCTGCAGCAGCGCCGTTCGTACCTGCAGCCTCGCCAGCGGTGCTCCGAGACAACGGTGTATTCCGTGCCCGAAGGTGAGGTGGGCCGCCGACCGGTCTTCTCGCAGAATTTCAGGTTCGGTAAATGCCCTGTCGTCGCGGTTTCCGTGCAGCAAGGAAACCACCACCGCTTCACCCGCCCGGATGCTGATATCACCGAGTTCGACGTCCTCAAGAGCCACCCGCGGAAAACTGAGGGCCGTGGACGGGTTGGCGCGCAACAATTCTTCGACCAATTCGTTCACCCGTGACTCATCCTTGACGAATTCCCTGGGAACGCCTCCTTGGAGTATCGCCAGTGCGGCAAGGCTGATCTGCCCCACCGTCGTCTCATAGCCGGCGGTGAGAAGTGCCAGGCCGAGACTGACGAGTTCGGCCTTGGACAGGGCGTCGCCGTCATGGGCCCGGATGAGGTCGGTCAGCAGGTCGTTGTCGTCACGTTGCCGCTTGCGGTCGATGAGGGTGGACATGTAGTCGACCAGCAGGAGCCGTTGCCGGCTCTTCTCCAGATCGCTGCTGGCGGTGATGTCGAACAGCACCTCCACGGAGGAGTCGAAGATCTCCCGGTCTTCGACGGGCACCCCGAGCAGGGTGCCCAGTACGGCCACGGGCAGGGGTTCGGCGAAAGAAGTCACCAGGTCGGCGGGGCTGCCGCAGTGGCTCATACCCTCCAGGAGGTCCGCCGCGGTCCGCTGCACCAGCGGGGCCAGGGCGGCCACCTTCCCCGTGGTGAAGGCCGCCGCGACGATCCTGCGCAACCGGGCGTGGTCGGTGCCGTCCAGGCTCATGATGGACGTGGGGGACGGAGCCGCCGAGTTCAGCCGTGGGGCACCGGGGACTACCGCGGCGGCCCGGCTGAACCGCCGGTCGGACAGCACCCGGCGGCCCAGGACGTAGTCGCTCACCAACCACATGGCGTCGCCGGGCGGGGTCCGTATGCGTTTCACCGGAGCGGTGAAAGCACCGGTCATGAATTGCGGTAACGGACCCAGCTGATGCAGATGCAGTACGGCAGACAACCCCGACACCTCGCCTCTTCTCTGAAACCAGCCGGACAATCGGCCCGATGACCAACTCGTCTCATTCATGCGATATTTGGTGGCCCCGTTCCGAACGTCAGCGTAGCCGCGCACACGAGATGTGACCACGAACGCTCGGAACGTCAGAACAATAACGAGAGGTTTCCCATGGATTTTCCGACCAGGCAGGGCACATTCAGCACCGGCCTGCCCCATCTGGCCTTCGGCTCCGGGAAGCCGCTGGTCTACCTGTCCGGATTCACGATGACGCACACGGTGCCGCCCCCCGGGCCGCAGCGCAGGAGAGCGGCCCGGCTGGTGGCTCCGTTCGTCGCCGCGGGGTACGAGGTCTTCTGGACCAACCGCCGCCCGGGCATGCCGGTCGGCACGACGATGGGTGAGCTGGCCGACGAGCACGCCGAGGCGCTGCGCACACGGTTCTCCGGCCCCGTTCCCGTACTCGGCCACGGGACCGGTGGCTCGATCGCCCTCCAAGTGGCGGTCGATCACCCCGAAGCGGTGGACCGGCTGGTCCTGGCCAGTACCGCGTACGCCCTGGGGTCGGCCGGCAGCCGTTTCCACCGGGACCTGCTCGCGGCGGCCGAACGAGGCCGCTCCGGCATGCACCGGGCCGCTCCCGCCATCACCCGCAACCCGGTGCTGCAACGCCTGCTGGTGGCCCCCCTGTGGCTCGCGGGCCGCCTGGATCCACCGCCGCCGGACCCCTCGGACATGAAGGCGATGCTGCTGGCCGAGGACTCCTTCGATGTCCGGGACCGGCTGGCCGAGGTGACGGCACCCACCCTTGTGCTGTGCGGCGGCCGCGACCACATGTGTCCGCCGGAGATGTTCGACGAGACCGCCGCCGGGATACCCGGGGCCCGGTTGGTGCGGTACCCGCGACGGGGCCACAACATCCTGGCGGCCCCGGAGTTCGTCCACGACGTCCGCGCGTTCCTCGACACCCCCTGAGCGCGATGGGCACGCACGCCGGGACCGGACGCACAGCCCGGCCCGCGTCCCGGCGTGGCCCCGGTGCCCTGCTTCAACCCGCCTCCGTCGATCCCTCGGACGTGCGTTCCGCCAGCCGATCCGCCAGGAGCTGCCACGCGTTGGCGCACTCCCGGGCGAGACGGGCCACGACCTCCTGACGGTGGGGCGGGACCGCGTCCACGATCCGGGACCATCCATCGGCGTCGACCGAGGAGGCCCGCAGCGCACGCAGCAGGATCTTGCCCGCCATGGTGAGCCGCAGCGAGGGGTCCTTGCTGAGGCTCACCAGCAGGACTTCGCTGGCCGGGCAGCCCGACCGAACGGAGCGCCGGGCCGCCGAACCCGCAGGGCTTTCGCGCGCGCCGGCCTGCTGCTGTTGCGGCGTGACCAGCGGCTCACCACGGTTGAGCCGGGCCCGGACGTCGCTGGCCGTGGCCGCCGAGATCCCGGCGAGCCTGGCGATCTCCCGCAGCGAGGCATCCGGGTTGGCCTTCATCAACTCCCCGGCGCGCAGCCGTCCCTCGGCTCCGTTGCGGGGGCGCATGCGTCCGTCCCGGCCGATACTGGCGTTCGGCTGCTCATTTTGCGCAGTCGAACGCTGCCGTATCGCCCCCACCGTGTTCGCCGCCAGCCCCACGACCTCCGCGATCCTGCGGTCGGACCACTGGGGGTGCGATGCGACGATCCGGGCCGCCGCGGCCTTCCGGTCGGTCAGCGACAGAGGCAGTCCGTGCTCGCTGTTCAGCCGGACCGCCAGCACGAAGGCGTCCGCCTCCGCGCCGTCGAAGTAGCGGACCATGATCCGGTCGTCGCCGCGCACGACCGCTGCGCGTAACCGGTGTGCACCGTCGATGACGCGCATCGTGGGACGATGCACGACGATGGGCGGGAGCCGTGTCTGCAGCGTTGCGAGCAGTTGGACGTGCTCCTCGTCCTCCCCACCGGATCTCGGGGTGTCCGAGGTCGTCAGGGCTGCGACGGACACGCACTCGATGGCCGATGACTGAGCGGCCCCGGCGGCCGAGGACGTGCCCGTCCCGCTGCCCCGTCCCGGCACGTCGAAGCCGGACACCTCCGGCGTGCGCGCGGCATGGGCTTTCAATCTACCGATCATTGATCAATCACCTCGGGTGCGTGTTGGGGGCCGGAGGGCGATCGTGCGTCGGAGGAAATGAGCAGCCGGGAGGGCTGCTGTGGTGGGTGCTTCCGGTTTGGCTCAGCGGCTCACCGCGCCGAACCGGCGTGAACGGAATCAGGCGCCGCGCGGGCACACCGATGGGATTTCACCCATGCTTTTTCGGCGTAATACCGCCGCGGGCGGATCCGGTGCGGGAAGAGGACGACAGCAATGGTCGTGGCGGTGAAAAAGCGCAGACCGCACAGCCTTCGCATACGAAAGTCGCCCCCCATGGCAGAATATCCGCGTCCAGCGGATTCCTTACTCGCCCTTCGGTCACGGAGCACCGTGACACTGCGAAAATTTGATCGCTTTCGGTCGATGTCTGTCAAGATGAAGATCCTGTACAGGGCATTCGTCAGCACCGCTGCGGGCTGATCATTTCTCCGGCCGCCGACACCGTCGAAGCCTGGCGCCGCAAGGGCGAGACAGCGATGATGACCCTTCGTACCGGACCATCATCCCGGTGGACCCGGAGGGCAAAACACACGGTCATCACGTGCGGAAGGAGGTGTTCCGATCACGGCGGCGCACCTCGGCGAGGAGGTCCGGCCACTCGAACCGGACACCGCCGTGGGACCGCTGGAGCCGGCGCAGCAGACGCCGACGCGCGAGCCGGAAGGCTATACGGCACACCACCAGCGAAATTCCAGGAGCCACCGCAATGAAAGAAAGCCCGAAACAGTAACGCGGTCGCGGTTCATAGGCACCGAGAACGGCACAGCAAGCAATGGCTTCGATCTCGTTACGGCTGAGTAATCCATAAGGTGCGGCCATCGATCGAGGATCTCAACGCCTGAAGATTCGGGCAAGGATTTACTTGGCGCATCCCGAAGTCGGTGCATCCCAGCAGGGAGGGAGCTTCACGAACCCATAGAGAAATACGGCGACCGCACCGGTCCGGTCGGCGCTTTCTGACGGCTCGTCCGGCCGGCCCCTACGGGCCTGGGCGACCGGCAGCCTGAACCGGTCGGCCGACAGCCGTCCGCTTCGCACGGTCCGGGACTCGGATGGTCTCATCATCAGGATGTTCCGTGTATCTTCTGCTGTGAACGGCGGCGAACGGACAGGGAGGTGTCGCGGATGGTGCGTCTGACCCGGGCTCAGCAGCAGGAGCGCACGCGCGCGGCCGTACTCGCCGCGGCGAAGGCGGAGTTCACCGAGCGCGGCTACGCGGCGGCAAAGGTGGACGAGATCGCCGAGCGGGCCGAGCTGACGCGTGGCGCGGTGTACTCGAACTTCCCGAGCAAACGCGCTCTCTATCTGGCGGTGCTGGTCGACATGGTCGAGCGTGCCGCCACGGCTGAGCACAGCGACTCCGCGAATCGGAGCGGCACGACGGAGCAGAACGCCATCGCGGAGTCTGGCACCACCAGCACGGTCCCGCAGCCTCCGGCACCGTCCGAGGGATCCATCGCCGACGCGTTGGGCGCATTCGCCCGGACCTGGCTCGAACGAATGCCCCTGGCCGACGGCACCCCCTCCTTCGGCCAGGCGCATCTCCGCTCGCCGGCCGGGGTTCTCGACGACGAACCGATCCGCGACGCGTTCGGACAGGTGACCCACCTCGAGGCTCTGCTGCTGGCACTCGCGCTCGAGTCGCACGCGCCCGCCGACGCCCCGTTCGTGCGCCAAGTCCGGCGGGCCCAGCTGGTCCTGAGGCTGCTGGAGGGCCCGGGGGCCTCGGCGGATCCGGCGCTCGGCTTCGGCGACCCCTTCGACATCGTTCAGGCCTGCGCGCATCTGGGCGGGCTCGCCCTCGCCGACACCTGGAACCCTCCGCACCTGCCCTACGTCCCGCCGGCCCGAGCCTGCCGGGACCGCTGGTCCCCGCCGCAGGAGCTGCAGGATCTCATCACGCACCGCCCCGTCGGCTTCGCCGAGGACGGGGTGATCACGCTCCTCGGCACCAACCGCCTGAAAGCCGCCGAGGAGGCTGTCCGCGCCGCACGGACCGGCGACCGGATCACCGTGGTCGTCACGACGGCGGACCCGGCCGAGACCGGCCGCCTCGTACAGCTGAGGGCCGGTGACTTCGCCCGGTGCCTGCGGCGCGTGTTCGAACCCGGCGCCTGGCCACGCCTCCGCCTCGTCCTGGACGAGCGCGGTCTGCTGGCGTCGGCCGTCGGCGTACCGGACGCCGACGACGCCACCGAGTACGCGGTACGCGTGCAGCACGGCACGATCGTCACCCGAGCCCAAGGACCCGGTGCCGCCCATGGAGCGGCCACCTTCGATCTCACGACCGCAGATGTCTCCCACACCACACCTGATGGGGCCGCGCCATGACCCAGCCTGTTTCGTCCCACACCACCAGCACCGACCTGCTGGTGCTTCACACCCTCCGCTGCATCGGCTTCTCCGGCCTCTCCGGGGTGGCCAGGGCGTCGGGACTCCCCGAGTCCGACGTCGAATCGGAACTGATCGACCTCGCCGTGGCCGGACTCGTCACCCATGCCGCGGGCGACTTCGGCGGATGGGGCCTTACGGAGGAGGGCCGAGCCGCGGACGCCGAGCAGATCGCCGACGAGTTGGAGGAAGCCGGAGCCCGGGCCCGACTGACCGCGGCGTTCGACCGGTTCCTGGTACTCAACCCCGAGCTGCTCGATCTCTGCACGGCATGGCAGACCCGCACCGTAGACGGCTCCATGACGATGAACGACCACAGCGATCCCTCCTACGACGCCCGGGTGCTCGACCGGTTCACGGAGTTCCACCAGCGTGCCGAGCCCCTCTGCGCCGAGCTGTCCGCGGCGTTGCTCCGCTTCCAGCGCTACCCCGTCCGGCTCGCCGACGCGCTCGCCCGGGCGAGGGCCGGCGCTCTGGAGTACGTGACGGACAGCACGTCCTCGTATCACACCGTGTGGTTCCAGCTGCACGAGGACCTGCTGGCCACCCTCGGCATCCCGCGCCATTGAATTCGCCGCCCGCCACCCCGCGCATGGCGCAGACCCCGCAGCCGAACCAGCAAAGGCGACGCAGAGATGACCACGCGATGACCTGGATTCACCCGATTTCGGCCGAGGTCGAGGAGACGGCGGAAGTCCTCGGCGGCAAGGCACTCGGTCTCGTCGTGCTCCGCCGTCTGGGACTGCCCGTGCCGCCGGGCTTCGTCATCAGCACGGAGGCGTGCCGCACCTTCCTCCGCACCGGAGGGCTGCCCAGCGGCCTCGACGCCGAACTGGCGGCCGCCGTCGACGACCTCGAAGCCGCCACGCAACGCAGGCTCGGCGGTCCACAGCGACCGCTTGCGGTGTCCGTCCGCTCCGGCGGCAGCGTGTCGATGCCCGGCATGATGAGCACCGTCCTCAACCTCGGGCTCACCACCGAGGCGACCACCACCCTGGCCGACGAGACGGGCGACCTGCGGTTCGCACTCGACTCGCGGCTGAGGTTTCTGACCAGCTTCGCCTCCGAGGTCGCCGGCGTGGGCCCGGAGAGCCTGGCGGGCATCGACCGTGCGCTCGCCGGACAGGACACCGACACGAGCCGCCTCGCCGAGGCGATCCAGGACGTCGAACAGCTCATCGCAGAACGCAGCGGCGACAGCGTGCCCGAGGACGCCACCCGCCAGTTGGAGCTCGCCGTCGAGGCCGTGTTCTCGTCGTGGAACACACCGCGCGCGAAGACCTACCGCGAACTGCACGGCATCCCGCACGACCTCGGCACCGCCGTGACCGTACAGGCGATGGTGTTCGGCAATCGTGACCAACGCAGCGGGACGGGCGTCGCGTTCAGCCGTGATCCCAACACCGGCGAGCATGTCCCGTTCGGTGAGGCCCTGTTCGGCCGCCAAGGCGAAGACGTCGTCTCGGGCTCGTCACTGACCGAGCCCCTGAGCGAACTGGCCGACCGGGAACCCGAGGTGTGGACCCGCCTGCTGTCCGCCCTGACCCGGCTCGAGGAGAACTACCGCGACGCGTGCTACGTCGAGTTCACCTTCGAGGCGGGCGAACTGTGGATCCTGCAGGTGCGCCGCGGGCGGTTCGTCGGGCGCGCAGCAGTCCGGGTCGCGGTCGATCTGGCCGACGCGGGAACGATCGGGCGCGACGAGGCGCTGCTCCGCGTTTCACCGCAGCACCTCACCCACGTACGTACGCCTCGGATCACGGCGATCGAACCCCGCGACCTGTTCACCCGGGGGCTGGGCGCCTCCCCGGGAGTCGCTGTCGGCCGAGTGGCGACCACCGCCGACAGCGCGGCCCGGCTCGCCGCGGGAGGGCCGGTCGTCCTGCTGCGCCCCGAAACCTCCCCGCTCGACATGCACGGCCTGGCCGCCGCCGCCGGGGTGGTCACCGCTCGCGGCGGCCCGACGAGTCATGCGGCCGTGGTGGCGCGGTCGATGGGGAAACCCGCCGTCGTGGGTGCCGCGAACCTCACCGTCGACGCCGCCGACGGCTGCGTCCGGGCAGGCGGACGCACCCTGCCCGAAGGCACCTTCATCGCCCTTGACGGAACGGGCGGAGAGGTCGTCGTCGGCGAGCCCCGCATCGACGCGTCCTCGACCGACCCACAGCTGCACCGGCTGCTGGGCTGGGCCGACGACGTCACGGGCGGCAGGACCACGGGCCGCAACGAAGCCGAACGCCTCGCCTCGGCACAGGCCGCCCTCCGGCGGACCGGCGACGGAGCGGAGAGCTGACGGCGTTCATACGGGGGGCGCGAGACTCGGCAGCTGCCGTCGAGGACATGACACCCGCAGGCGGTGAGACCGAGGCGGCAGTGCTCGTACTGCCGCACAGCCGCTCGGTCAGCCCCGGCACTTCACCCTTGAGCAGCCCCCGCTCAAGAGCGAGGCGATGTGCTGGACGAGCGGCGAGCGGCGAGCGCCGGGGCGTCGTCAGTGGGCGAGACGTCCGCAGCGTGCTGGATCCACGGCTGGTTGGGGTGGGCCGGCTCGCGCTCGGCATCGGCGCGATGTACGTCCGCTACCGCAGAATAAACAGGCTCGTCACCGGCCTCGGGGGCGTCTCCTGATCGTCTGGTCCTTCTGGTTCTCCGTGTGCCGCAACCGCGCACTGGCAACCACCGAGATCGAGACCGCGGGGGCCGGCCAGGATCTTCGGCTTGGGCTCGACAGCCGGCCGAGCGAGCGTCATGACGCTGTGCCGGAATCAGCGTCGAACGAGCATCGCGACCCAGCAGGCTCCTGCGCTCCCCCGCCTCCGGAGCACCCGCTCAACGCCACGACAACACCGTCGCCCGCGATGGACTGCCATGTCCGCTCTCGAATCCCCTTACCTACGAAGGGAGTTGGTTACCCAGGAGCGCGAGTCCGGGACGCGAGCTGACGGACATTTGACATGTTCAGGCAGATATTACGCCCAAGACGCACATGACGGCCCCCACGGGGCCCGGGGGCGTCACCAGGGCCCCGGGGAGAGTCCTGTTCGCCCAACTTGGTCACGGGCGTGGGTGTGGCCCGGACTCAGTACGAGCGCGGAGCTTGTAGATCACGAGGGTGTCTGGTGCGCATCGGACAACATTCGCCTTGCCGACTGCCGTGGGGTCGGCCGCGTCTACATTGTCGACGACCGCCAAAGGATCAGAGTTCAGCTGGCGGCAGGCCGAGGTGGTCGTGCCATGCCCGACGGCCGGCGGGCGTCACGATGAGGGCGCGGGTAGTGCCGATGCGCGTCATCCATCCGGTGGCGAGTGCGTGGGCGCACAGGGCAGCACCCACCGCGCCCGCCAGGTGGGGACGGCGCTCGGTCCAGTCAAGGCATGCGCGCACCGGCGGTCGGCGTGAGCCGCCAGGCACCGTGATACCGGCCTCGGCCAGCCAGAGGGCGCCCTTGCCGGTCAGGCCCGGCTCGGGCCCCCACTCCAGCAGGCCGCGCTCGATCATCGCGTCGGTGATCGCCAGCGCGACGGCTCCGGCCAGGTGGTCGTAACACAGCCGCGCACGGGCCAGTGCCTGCTGTCGGCCGGAGGCCGACAGCGAACGTGGTCGGGCGCTGCCCTGCGGTGCCAGCGCGGCAAGACTCTCGATCAGTTCGACCACCCTGCGGTCGGCCACCCGTACGTAACGGTGGCGTCCGTGCCGCTCCTCGACGAGGAGCCCGCCGCTCACGAGCAGGTTCAGATGCGACGTCGCGGTGGACGGTGCGACCCCGGCATAACGCGCGAGCTCATTCGCCGTCCACGCCCGGCCGTCGAGCAGCGCCAGGCAGAAGGCTGCCCGGGTTCCGTCGGCCAACAACCCGGCCACGCCCGCCAGGTCCACACCCACATCCTGACCTGCACGCTGAATGTCCACGTTCCCATTGTCGCCGACGTCCCTTCGACGTTCGTCGAAGCGTCCACGTCCTAGCGTCGGCACGTGCGCAGGGCTCGCCGACCCCGCACCTGCATCTGCCCGCGAGGCCGTGCCGCCTCCGCTCACCTCTGGAGCAACCATGACCGCGTCACCCCAGCCCGAACCCCGGACGGACCTCGTGGTCACCGACGCCCCCATCCCAGCGGACATCGCGGCAATCTCCGACGCGCTGGACCGCTTCAACACAGAGCTCACGGGAATCGCCGACCGCAAACCGCTCGCCGTCCTGGTCCGTGATCCCGAGACGCACCAGGCGGTCGGCGGACTGACCGGGCGCACCTCGCTCGGGCTGTTCTTCATCGACCTCTTCTACCTGCCGCCTCAGCTGCGTGGCAGCGGGCTGGGAAGAGATCCTTCGGCAGGCCGAGGACGAGGCCCACGCCCGCGGCTGCCGCACAGTGCTCTACACGATCACCTTCCAGGCCCCCGGCTTCTATCACAAACAAGGGTGGAAGCGTCTGGGAGAGGTCCCCTGCGATCCACCGGGCACCAGCCGCATCTTCATGAGCAAAGAACTCGCCGCACCGACCGGCAACTCGGTCCGGCCCCGGTAAGGTCGCCGTGCTCGTTGCCTCATCATCTTTCCCGTCCGCTCTGCTCCCGCCACCGACCGCCTCCGGGGCGTCACGGTCCAGGGCAGTGGTGCCGTCCGGGCTGCTCGACGCACTGGCCCGAGTGCTCGATCCGCGAGATCGCCGTGGGCGACGCTTCGCCCTGGCAACGCTGCTGGCCGTCGGCGTCTGCGCGATGACCTGCGCCGACCACAACTCCCTGGTGGCGATTGCGGGATGGGCACGTCGGTGTGAGCAGGAGGTCCTGGCCCGGCTCGGCTGCCCCTACGATCCGTTCGCCGGGTGCTACCGCGTTCCCGGCGAGCGCACGTTGCGTGACGCGTTCGCCCGCGTCGATCCCGCAGCGCTCACGGCGGCCGGGTTCGCCCGCCTGGCCAAGCTGCGGCCGCCGCCCCTCTCCCCGAGCGCCCCGGACGAAACCCGCGAGCGCGGACAACGCCGCACCCACCGCGAGATGACCCGCGCTCGCACCCCCGCTGTCAACGGAAGCTTTGACGATGTTTCAGCAGGTCAGACAGACAGAACCAGCGTAAAACGGATGATCCCAAGATTGGGTCTCCCCAACCGGCACATCGTGGGCTTAACTTAGGTGTCATGACCTCCCCCCGCTCCACCTACGGCGGCGGCTACTACGCCGCACCGTCGTTCCCCGACACTCCGATCTACGACTCCCTGGTCGCGGAGCGGGGCACCCCTCAGATCGCTCCGATCCGAGTGCCTGCCGCCTATGACACCGGCAACAGCTATCTGCCGGCTCTCCCGGCGGCGCTGCCGGCTCTTCCCGCGGCGCCTTCCCAGCCCAATCCGTCGTACGGCTACCAGCAGCCGGCCCAGCAGGGCTACGCGCCGATGCAGCCCGCACAGTTGCAGCACGCCCCGGCGCCGTACATCCCGCAGCAGCCGACCGCGGCCCGCGGCGGGTACCAGGCGCCCTACCCGCCGCAACAGCAGCGGCCCGCACCCGGCACCGGTTACGAGGCGATGCGTCCGGCGTCACCGCGCCCCGCCCCGGCACCCTCGCCCTACGAGGATCCGTACAACCGCCCGTACCAGGGCCGGGGGTACTGAGCCGGGAATCGCACGAGGTCGCCGTCGAGCCATGGGGACTCGACGGCGACCCCGGTGTGCCCGCACCGGCAGTACAGCCCCTCGGTCGCACACGCCCCGGACGGACCGTCAGCCCGGACCGATGAGGCAGGGGAACTCACGGGGGCAGTCCGCGCGTTGGTCAGGGTGAGGTTGCTCTCTCTTCGCTGCTCCGGCGAGCGAAGCGTGCCGTATCAGGTTAAGACGGATACGGAAGGGGGTGCAGGACTGTGCGAGCGGTTACGGGAGTGTGGCGTTGGCGGCGCAATCCCCTGCGCCGCGCCACTGACCGGCGCGAGGCATGGGTGGCTCTTGTCGCACTGCTTCTCATGGTGCTGGCGGCACCGGCAGTGGGCTGGGTGTGCGGTTCGCTCACGGACGACGCCCTGCAGGAATCGGTGCAGGCCCAGCAGGCCCAGCGTCGTACCACGACCGCGGTCGTGGTACGCCGGGCCCCGGGAGCATCACGTCTCGTCACCGATCCCGAAGTGTCCTCGGAGCGCACCACGCAGACCTCGGTGGTGGCGCGCTGGAAGGCCCCGGACGGCACGGACCGCCGCGGTACGGTGACCACCTCCTCCCGCAAGACGGATCCCGGGGCCGAGGTGAAGATCTGGACCGACCTCGACGGCCGCCCCGCGCTGCGGCCGATGGACGCACCGACGGCTCATACGCATGCGGCTCTGGCCGGGGTGGGGGCGACGCTGCTCGCCGTCGGAGTGGTCGAGGGCGGTCGGCGCCTGATCGTCTGGCGCATGGTGCGGGGGCGGTACACCCAAATCGACCGAGCCTGGGCGAAGGCCGGTCCGGACTGGGGCAGGACCGGGACCGGCAGCTGATCAGCTGCCGATCGGGTCAACTCCCGCCCGCCGCGCGCGCTACGGTGGACCGGCCCGCCCGCTTCCTCGGTGGGCGGGCCCGGGGTTCGTCGCTGCCGCAAGGCCGGTGACACGGGCATCACATACGCACGAGGTGGGGGCACAACAGCGCCATGGCACAGGGCACGGTCCAGGTGACGCACACCGGCACATCGCGGTGGCGGCGCCGCACAGGCGAATACGCCTCCCTCACCGCAGCCCTGGAGGCCGCGGCCGACGGTGATGTCCTCACCGTCGCGCCGGGCACCTACCGGGAGAATCTGGTGCTGCACCGCGCGGTGACGCTGCGCGGCCCCGAAGGCGCGGTCGGTTCCGTTCGGATCGCACCGGTCGACGGCGTGCCGCTGACCGTCCGTGCCTCCGCCGTCGTCTCGGACCTGCATGTGGAGGGTCAGGACTCGACGGCCCCGGCGCTGCTCGTCGAGGACGGCGCACCGGAGCTCGCGGATCTGCGGATCGTCACGCGTTCGGCCGCCGGGATCGAGGTGCGCGGTGCGGCCCGGCCGACCGTACGCCGCTGCACGGTCGACAACCCGGCCGGGGTCGGCATCGCCGTACTCGACGGTGCGGGCGGGGTGTTCGAGCAGTGCGAGGTCGTCTCGGCCGGCCAGTCGGGTGTCTCGGTACGTGACGGTGCGCATCCGCGGCTGGAGCGCTGCCGGATCCACCATGCGTCGGGCGCGGGGCTGAGCGTCACCGGCGAGGGCAGCGGCCTGGAGGCCGTCGGCTGCGAGGTGTACGAGATCAAGGGCAGTGGGATACAGGTGACCGCTCGCGCGGCCGCCCACCTCACCGACTGCACGGTGCACCGCACTTCGGCGGACGGGGTCACGCTCGACACGGACGCCGTACTGACACTCGCAGACTGCGACATCCACGACATCCCGGAGAACGCGGTGGATCTGCGTTCCCGTTCGGTCCTCACCCTGACCCGCTCCACGGTGCGCCGGTTCGGTCGCAACGGCCTGTCCGTCTGGGACCCCGGCACCCGGGTCGACGCCAACCAGTGCGAAATACATGACAGTACGGGCGACTACCCGGCGGTCTGGGTGAGCGACGGGGCGACCGTGATACTGGACTCCTGCCGGGTCCACGACGTACCGGACGCCATCTTCGTGCTCGACCGGGGATCGCGCGCCGATGTGGTCGACAGCGATCTGTCCCAGGTCCGCAATACCGCGGTGTCGGTGAGCGACGGGGCGACCGCCCAGCTCGACGACTGCCGCATCCGTGAGGCGTCCACCGGCGCATGGTTCCGCGACCACGGCAGCGGCGGCACGCTGAACAACTGCACCATCGACGCCGCGCAGACCGGAGTGATCGTCACCAAGGGCGCCGACCCGACGATCGAGCGCTGCACGGTCACCTCCCCCGCCGAGGCCGGTTTCTACGTCTCCGCCGAGGGCCGCGGCACCTTCCACAGCTGCCGGGTCACCGGAAGCGAGGGCTATGGCTTCCATGTGATGGACGGCTGCCGTACGACTCTGACCCGTTGCCGTACCGAGCGGTGTGCCCGCGGTGGATACGAGTTCGCCGAGGGGGGCACCGCCCACGGCGACGGCACGGGAGCGGGGCCCGTCGTGGAGGACTGCACGAGCGACGAGAGCGCGCTGCGCTCCCCCGCTCCCCCGGCCCCGACCGTGCTGACGGCGACCCAGTCGGCATCCGGGCTGCTCGGCGCGGTCCCCGGGCCCCGTGCCGCTGAGCCCACCCCGGCCACGGTGCCCGCCGCTGAGCCGGTACGCGCGTCGGACGCCGTCCTCGGGGAACTGGACGCGCTGGTGGGCCTGGACAGCGTGAAGCGGGAGGTGCGCGCCCTCACCGACATGATCGAGGTCGGCCGCCGACGTCAGGAGGCCGGGCTCAAGGCCGCGTCGGTCCGGCGCCATCTCGTCTTCACCGGCTCCCCCGGCACCGGCAAGACCACCGTGGCCCGGCTGTACGGCGAGATCCTCGCCTCGCTCGGTGTGCTGGAGCGCGGCCATCTGGTCGAGGTGTCCCGCGTCGATCTGGTCGGTGAACACATCGGCTCCACTGCCATCCGGACCCAGGAGGCCTTCGACCGGGCGCGCGGCGGGGTGTTGTTCGTCGACGAGGCCTACGCCCTGTCACCCGAGGACTCCGGCCGGGACTTCGGCCGGGAGGCAATAGACACGCTCGTGAAGCTGATGGAGGACCACCGGGACGCGGTGGTCGTCATCGTCGCCGGGTACACCCATGAGATGGAGCGGTTCCTCACCATCAACCCCGGTGTGGCGTCCCGCTTTTCACGGACCATCACCTTCAGCGACTACGAGCCCGCCGAGCTGCTGCGGATCGTCGAGCAGCAGGCCGACGAGCACGAATACACCCTGGCGTCCGGGGCCGGGGAAGCGTTGCTGAAGTACTTCACGGAGCTTCCCAAGGGCCCGGCCTTCGGCAATGGGCGGACGGCTCGGCAGACCTTCGAGTCGATGGTGGAGCGGCATGCGGGCCGGGTCGCCCAGCTCGCCGAGCCGAGCACGGACGACCTCACGCTGCTCTATCCGGAGGATCTGCCGGAGCTCCCCTGAGCCCGTGGGGTGTCCTCGGCCCCCTCCCCGTCGGCCTGGCGCGGCAGGACCGGTGCCAGCCGGTCCAGCAGTGCGGCCCGCTCCTGGGCGAAGACCGGGTCGGCCTGGTAGTCCGAGTGCCCCAGAACGGGTTCGGGCAGCGGATGCTCGGGGGTGCGCCCGTAGACCAGGGGGTCCTTCAGCGGCCCCCGGTCCACCTCGGGCCCCGGTCCCTCGTCGAGCCGGACCCGGCCGCCGATCGGGTCGGTGGCCCGCCAGAGGTTGCGCCAGCAGTGCACGGACCGGTGCAGTCCGTGCAGCGGTGCGGGGCCGAAGTAGGCCGGGAACCAGCGCGCGTACAGTCGCTCGATCGGCGAGCCGTAGGTGAGCAGGGCGACCCGGCTCCTGGTCTCGGCGGACAGTTGCCAGACCGCGGACGCTGCGAGGACGCTGCCCTGGGAGTGGCCGGAGATGACGAGCCTGCCGCGGGTCTGTCCGGTCCAGCCGGACATCCGTGACGCCAGATCGGGGACGGCGCGCTCGGCGTAGCAGGGCGGTGCGAAGGGGTGGGCGGCGCGCGGCCAGAACGTACCGACGTCCCAGAGGATGCCGATGGTGCGCCGGGCGGAGGCGTCGCGGTAGGCACGCCGTCCCCAGGTGACGAAGAGTATGAAGCCGAGTCCGACCATCCAGGAGCCGGTCGACTGGGCCGCTTCCGCCGCGGACTCGGCGAACGGGCCGCTTCCCTCCATCGCGAGGCCGGGCACCTCACCGCTCGCCCAGGCCCCGCCGACCGCCGCCGCACCGAGCAGCAGCGCGGCGCCGGAGACCGGGCCGAGGATCCAGGGCGCGGAATCGGTGAGGGCCGCCGTGGCCCGGATCCGGGCGATCTGCCGGGTCCGGGCGGCGTCCGGCCGCTGCGGCCCGTACTCCCGGTCGACCTCGGGTTCCAGAGCTCGGGCGGCGAGCCATGTGCGTACGAGCAGCAGAAGGCCCGGTACCGCCAGCAGCACCAGAAGCACGGGGATGACCGAGGCCTGCCAGCTGAGCAGCACCGGCGGTCCCTCGATGGCGGAGTTCCTGCCCATGCCCGGGGTGCCGGAGCCGTCGAGCCAGTCGGCGACGCGCTGGGCGACCCCGCCGGTCATGACGCCGCCGAGAGCGCACGCGAGCATGGCGACGGCCGGTCCGCCGAGTCCGTACATGACGGTGCGGGGTTCGGGGGTCCGGCGGTACAGGCCCAGCGACACCACGGCGAGGATGACGACGAGCGCCCCCTGACCGAGCGTGACGACACTGAAGGTGACATCGCCGGGCAGGGCGCCCGCAGAGACCCAGGCGGGGCGCGACCACGCCGCGTACACCGCGGCAAGGACGAGCAGGGCCAGGGCGGCGCCGGGCAGATAGGTGATGAGGGCATGGTCGAGCCGGTTGTCGAGACGTCGTTCGCTGCGGCCGCGGCGGCAGACGACCCAGAGCACGACGAGCGCGCCCACAACCAGCGCCGCCTCGACCAGCCTGCCGAGGATCTCGGGCACGGGGCCGGTGACCGCGCGGTCGTGGCGGGCCGCGGCGCCCGCGACCGATGCGGCGACGGTGAGGAATCCGGCGGCGGTGTGGGCGGCGCGCAGCCGGGCGACCAGCCTGCGGCCGTACCAGAAACCGGGTCGGCCGAGAGCCGGGCGGCCGCCGACCGCGGTGCCGGTGGTGTTCATGTCGTGAGCGGTCTGGATGTCGACGTCATCCGGTTCGGATCCGGTGAGCGGGCGCTGCGATTCGTACGCGCTCCATGTCCGGTTGGACAGGAACCAGAGCAGCCCCACCAAGGCGGTGGGCACCAGAGCGGCAAGGGCGAGCCTTCGGCCCGGCTGGGACCACCAGCCGCCCTGTGCCGTCGACAGGAAGCCGAGCCATGACCGCCGGTTCGAGCAGTCCGGCACGCCTGCGCACTGCCAGGCGGTCAGATCGAGCGCGACTTCGCACGCCGCCGCGGTCAACAGGACCGTGAGGCTGAGCGCGACGAGCCGGACGAGGACGCCGTACAGGCGCACCGCGCGGGTACGGCCCCGCGCGGTGGGGCGCATCCAGTGGGCGAGGTTGACCACCATGAACGGGAGCAGCAGCAGCCACAGGGCGCGGGAGCCGTTGCCGGATGTGAGGTTGGACCAGCAGTAGGCCTCGGCGATGGGCCGGTCGCGGTACCGCTCCGGGTGCTGTTCGGCGTCCATGTCCTCGGCGCGGCGGTAGATGGCGGCGGTCGCGTCGCCGGTGACCCGGACCGGACGCGGATCGTCGAGCATCTCCTGCGGGGTGGCTCCGCCCACGCCATGGACCAGCAGTTCCAGCGCGGGCCCCGGACTCTGCGGGGCCTGGGTGACAGGTGGCACTGGAGTGACTCGCTCTCTCGGTCGTGGGGGTGCTGATGCACGGTCACCAGAATCAGGGAAGAGGGCCGGTGCACGCACCGCTCTCACGGAATCTCCCCAGTGCGACGCCCTACGACACCGCGTGGCAGGATGACCCCGTCCGAAGAGACTGTTGCACGGCCAGAGGGAAGGACCGGACCGGCGTTGAGCGAGAATCAGAACCTGCTCGCGGAGCAGCGGCGTGCCCTGATCCTCGACGAGGTACGCAGGCGTGGCGGGGTCCGGGTCAATGAGCTGACCCGCAAGCTGAGCGTCTCCGACATGACTGTCCGCCGGGATCTGGACGCGCTGGCCCGCCAGGGTGTGATCGAGAAGGTGCACGGCGGGGCGGTTCCGGTGGTCGAGGCCAGCACGCACGAGCCCGGTTTCGAGGCCAAGTCGGCTTTGGAGCTGACCGCCAAGGAGGACATCGCGCGGGCGGCCGCGGCGATGGCCGTGCCCGGCAGCGCCATCGCGCTCTCCGGCGGTACGACGACGTACGCGCTCGCCCAACGACTCCTGGACGTACCGGATCTGACGGTGGTGACCAACTCGGTGCGGGTCGCCGATGTGTTCCACTCCGCGCAGCGGTCGGGGGCTGCGGGCGGGGCGCGTACCGGGGCGGCCACGGTGGTGCTCACCGGTGGGGTGCGGACCCCGTCGGACTCGCTGGTCGGCCCGGTCGCCGATCAGGCGATCGCCTCGCTCCACTTCGATGTGCTGTTCCTCGGGGTGCACGGGATCTCGGTGGAGGCCGGTCTGTCGACGCCGAATCTGGCGGAGGCCGAGACCAACCGCCGTTTCGTCCAGTCGGCGCGGCGTGTGGTGGTGGTCGCCGACCACACCAAGTGGGGCAAGGTGGGCCTGAGTTCGTTCGCGACTCTGGAGCAGGTGGACACGTTCGTGACGGACTCGGGTCTGTCGGCCGCCGCCCGCGAGGAGATCGAGGAACATCTTCCGGGCCTGCTGGTGACGGGCCGCATCGCGGACGCCGACTCCTGAACCGTCGGCCGGTACGTGGCTTCCGCTCAGCTCGCGATGGACGGTACACGGCCTAGGATCGCGCTGTGGCCGTCTTCCGGATCGAGCGCTTCACGCCCCTGCCCGCAGCCGAGTCCTGGCGCCGGGTGACGGACTGGGAGCGGCACGCGGCGCATGTACCGCTGACCACGATCACCGTTCCCACGGGGCTGACGACCCGGATCGGAACCGTTTTCGTGGCGCGCACGGGTGTGGGGCCGCTGGGGTTCGACGATCCGATGGAAGTGGTGCGGTGGACACCGCCCGCGGCCGGGCGTGCGGGGCTGTGCCGACTGGAGAAGCGCGGTTCGCTGGTGCTGGGCCGGGCGTCGATCGATGTGTATCCGACAGATTCCGGATCGCATGTGGTGTGGGTGGAGGAGCTGACTGTCCGGCTGCTGCCGCGGTGGGCCGACCCGTTGCTCGCCGGAGCAGGCCGCCGGGTCTTCGGCCGGGCGCTGGACGGCATGCTGGACCGTCCGGCGGGGTCGCATCCGTAGGTGGCCGCGGTTGAGCGGGGCCGGTGGCGGTGCGGTGAAACCGGGTGGCCGCGTGCCGCCGTTCGGAGTGCTCCACCGGGCCCCGTACGGCGGTCCGGTGGAAGACTGGGACGAGTGACCGAATCCTCCGGTGGTACGCCGCTGCGTTGTCTGGTGACCGGTGCTTCCGGGTACATCGGCGGCAGACTGGTGCCCGCACTCCTCGACGCCGGCCACCGGGTGCGCGCACTGGCCAGGACCCCGCGGAAACTGCGTGACCACCCGTGGGCCGACCGGGTCGAAGTGGTCGAGGGCGATGTCTCCGACGCCGCCTCGGTGCGGGCGGCGATGCGGGACATGGATGTGGCGTACTACCTGGTGCACGCGCTCGGCTCCGGACCCGGATTCGAGGAGACGGACCGCGAGGCGGCCCGGGTCTTCGGTGCCCAGGCACGGGCGGCGGGGGTCGGCCGGATCGTCTACCTCGGCGGGCTCACTCCGGCCGGGGTGCCTGAACGGGAACTGTCACCGCATCTGCGGTCGCGGGCCGAGGTGGGGCGCATTCTGCTGGATTCCGGGGTGCCGACGGCCGTCCTGCGGGCTGCGGTCATCATCGGGTCGGGCTCGGCATCGTTCGAAATCCTGCGTCATCTCACCGAACGGCTGCCGGTGATGATCACCCCGAGCTGGGTGCGCACATCGATCCAGCCGATCGCGGTACGGGACGTGGTGCGGTATCTCGTCGGATGCGCACACCTGCCGGCCGACGTGAACCGTACGTTCGACATCGGCGGCCCGGACGTCATGACGTACCGGGACATGATGCAGCGGTACGCCGCGGTCGCCGGGCTGCCCCACCGAGTGATCCTCCCCGTACCGGTGCTCACCCCGGGACTCTCCAGTCTCTGGATCGGCCTGGTGACACCGGTGCCGCCCTCCATCGCCCGGCCGCTGGCTCAGTCGCTGCGCCACGAGGTGGTCTGCCGCGAGCGCGACATCGCCCGGTACGTACCCGATCCGGCCGGCGGCATCATCGGCTTCGATCAGGCGCTGCGGCTGGCGCTCCAGCGGATCAAGGATGCCCGGGTCGATACCCGCTGGTCGTCCGCGGCGGTGCCCGGTGCCCCCAGCGACCCGTTGCCCACCGACCCCGACTGGTCCGGCGGCAGTCTCTACAGCGACGAACGGGAACTCACGGTGCCGGTGGCGCCGGACGCGCTCTGGCGGGTGATCGAGGGCATCGGCGGCGAGAACGGCTGGTACTCCTTCCCGCTGGCCTGGGCCGTGAGGGGCTGGCTCGACCGGATCGTCGGTGGCGTCGGGCTGCGGCGCGGGCGGCGGGACGCGCAGCGGCTGCGGGTGGGCGACTCACTGGACTTCTGGCGTGTGGAGGAGATCGTTCCGGGTGAGCTGCTGCGGCTGCGCGCGGAGATGCGGCTGCCCGGTCCGGCCTGGCTCGAACTGTCGGTGGACCGGAACGAGCAGGGGCGGACGGTCTATCGGCAACGGGCGCTGTTCCATCCGCACGGACTGCTCGGACATGCCTACTGGTGGAGCGTGTGGCCGTTCCATTCGGTGGTGTTCGGCGGTATGGCCCGCAACATCACCGCCGCTGCACGGGCGGTCCCGCATCGCTCCGCCACGTAATACCCTTGCACACAAAGACATCTGACGATACGTCAGTTATGGTGTGCGCCACCCCGCCCGCCGCCGACCGCACGGGAGGTGCGATCCGTGCCGCGCCGACTCCGTTCCGTGGACCTCGACTTCGTCGAGTCCGCTCCACTGCGACTGGTCTTCGCCGCCGAGGTGTCAGCGCCTCCCGAGGTGGTCTACCGTGCGCTCGCCGATGATGTGGCGGGCTGGCCCAGCTGGTTCACCTCGGTGACTGCGGCCCGGCCCACCGAGGACGGCGCAGGTCGCGAGGTCCGGCTCAAGGGCGGCACGGTGTTGCGCGAGACGATCATCGCGGCGGAACCCGGCGAGCGGTACGTCTACCGAGTCGACGAGTCGAACGCCCCTGGCCTGCGGGCCCTGTTGGAGGAGTGGCGGCTCACCCCGGCCGGGACCGGGACGCAGGTCCAGTGGACGTTCGCCGCGGACGCTTCCGCACCCTTCCGGTTCGCGCTGCGGCTGGGCCGGCCGGGGGTGGGCCGGGCGTTCCGGGACGCGGTACACAATCTCGACAGGCTGCTGACCGGGCCCGCGGCCTGAGAGCGGCCGCGGACCGGGTGCGCCGCGTTCCGTCCGGGCTATCCGGGCCAGTTGCCGTCGGCCAGGAAGGATTCGATGGTTTCCGTGTACGGGGCGATGTCCAGGCCCTGTTCGGCGAGCCAGCTGTCGGAGTAGTACTTGTCGAGGTAACGGTCGCCCGGGTCGCAGATCAGGGTGACGATGCTGCCGACGCTGCCCTGCTCGACCATTTCGGCGACCAGTTTGAACGCGCTCCACAGTCCGGTGCCGGTGGAGCCGCCCGCCTTCCGGCCGATGGCCTTTTCCAGGGCGCGCACAGCCGCGACACTGGCTGCGTCCGGCACCTTCATCATCCGGTCGATGGCCCCGGGCACAAAGCTCGGCTCCATCCTGGGCCTGCCGATCCCCTCGATCCGGGAACCGCAGTCACTGGTGGCCAGGGGGTTGTGGTGGGTCCAGCCGTCGAAGAAACAGGAGTTCTCCGGGTCGGGCACACAGATCCGGGTGTCGAACTGCATGTAGTGCACGTAGCGGGCAATGGTGGCCGAGGTGCCGCCGGTTCCGGCCGTGGCGACGATCCATGTCGGCTCCGGATAGCGCTCCAGTCCCAGCTGCTGGTAGATCGACTCGGCGATGTTGTTGTTCCCGCGCCAGTCGGTGGCCCGTTCGGCGTAGGTGAACTGGTCCATGTAGTGGCCGCCGGTGTCGGCGGCGAGCTTGGCGGACTCCTCGTACAACTTCCGTGAATCGTCGACGAAGTGGCAGCGGCCGCCGTGGAATTCGATCAGGCGGCACTTCTCGGGGCTGGTGGTGCGGGGCATCACGGCGATGAACGGCACACCGATCAGCTTGGCGAAGTACGCCTCCGAGACGGCCGTCGAACCGCTGGACGCCTCGATCACCGGCTTGCCCGGCCGGATCCAGCCGTTGCAGAGCCCGTAGAGGAAGAGCGAGCGGGCCAGCCGGTGCTTGAGGCTGCCGGTGGGGTGCGTCGACTCGTCCTTGAGGTAGAGGTCGATGCCCCACGCCTCGGGCAGCGGGTAGCGCAGCAGATGGGTGTCGGCGGAGCGATTGGCGTCGGCCTGGACCTTCCGTACGGCTTCCTTGAGCCAGGCCCGGTACTCGGGGTCGGAGCGGTCGATGTCGATGGTCGCCGTGGCCCGGCCGTCATCTCTGTGCATCGCGGTGCCCATCAGCGCGTTCCTCCTCGTGTCGCCGTCACTCTCCACCGTCAACAATATTCCGTCTACCTGCACAAATGTTCGCTTTGATGGTCCATAGCCCTGCCTTGGCCCTGGCGGGCGGGGCAGCTGTGACATCGACCCGGGACGCGGCCTGGCGCGTCGGCCCCTGCTTGTGCAGACTGCCCATCAGAAGCGTTACGAAGGGGGCGAAGCAGTCATGCCGGAAACGGAGTTCAGTGCGACGGGGGTACGGATCGAGCGGTGGGCCCGTTCGGTCACGAGGGCGGGGCAGGTGATCGTCAAGGACGGCAGGCTGGCTCTGCTGACCAGTTACGGCCGGGAGATCGACAGCGCCCCGGTGGGGGCGGTGAGCGCGGGCAGGCCGTGGTTCGCCGGAGCCGGTGCGGCCGTGGCGCGCCTCAACGGGACGCGGTACCGACTGACGATGGGGCAGCGCAACCACGGTCCGGACAAGGCCGGGCCGGCCCGCAGATTTCTCGAGACGCTGCGCAGTGCGGGCGGCCGGATGATCTGACGGGGCGCCGCCGGTACACCGCGAGTTGCGGAGCCGTGCCCCCTGAGCGACATTGGTCACACGTCACTCATGGTTTACCGGCGGTGACCTTGTGATCCGCACCGCCGGAGCTGAATCAGCAGCCAGTCATCTGCTGAATCGTTCCTTCGTCTTCTTCCGGACCTATTTCGGGGAGTCGCAGCCGTGATCAGCGAGCCGAGCAGGCACTGCACAGTGGAGCTCCAGGCCCTGCCGTCGCGGATCGGGCAGGTACGCAGAATCGTTTCGGCACAGCTGCGCTACTGGCATCTCGATCCTCTGATCGACCATGCGGCGCTCGGCGTCACCGAACTGCTGACCAATGTCCACCAGCATGCCCAGCCGGACAAGTCATGCACCGTCGAGATCGAGTTGCTGCTCGAACGCCTGACCGTCTCCGTCCACGACCACGACCCACGGCTGCCGACCGTGCGCGAGGCCTCTGCGTTCAGTACATCGGGGCGCGGGCTCGCGCTGATCGCCGCGGTCAGCGAGAGCTGGGGGGTCTGCCCGAGGGGCGGGGCCGGGAAGGTTGTCTGGTTCACTCTTCCGGCGCCCTCCCTGTTCGCCGCACAGCCGCTGCACGCGGTGTACGGGGCAACCACTGACGGACCGTTCGAGCCGGACACCGTCACGTACCTGGAGAGCAGGACGCCCTCCGTCGCGCGGTCGTCGGTGGTCGGCTAGCAGAGTCGGCGGAAAGCGGAGCGGGGCGCCGTCCGGCGCCCCGCTGTCGCGCTATTCGGCGGCGATCGCGCGGAGCACGTCCAGCCGTGCCGCCCGGCGGGCGGGCCGCCGGCCCGCCAGCGCCCCGGCGGTGATCCCCACGAGGGCCACCACCAGGAGCCGCAGCGGCGGCAGCGCAAAGGCGAAGGCGGTGTCGCCCGTGCCCACGGACGCCTCGACCAGCACCCAGCCGAGGACGCCGCCGAGCAACAGGCCGCCCGCCGTGCCGAACGCCGCGACCAGAACGGATTCCCAGCGGACCATGGACCGCAGCTGGCTCCTGGTCTGTCCGACGGCCCGCAACAGGCCCAGTTCCCTGGTGCGTTCGTGAAGCGCCAGGGTCAGCGTGTTGGCGATGCCCAGCAGCGCGATCAGTACGGCGAGTGCGAGCAGGGCGTAGACCAGTGTGAGCATCATGTCGATGCCGCCGGCCGAGGACTGCGCGTACTCGCTGCGGGTCTGTACGTCCGGGTTGCCGTACGCAGCCGCTGTCTTCGCCACCGCCGCTTTGCCCACGGCGGTGGCGACACCGGGCTTGAAGGAGACGGCGATCAGCGAGTCGGAGTCCTGTGCACGGTGCGGGGCCCAGGCCAGGCGGGTGATGACGTAGTCGCCCGCCAGTTCCGACCGGTCGTAGACGGCACGGACCGTGAAGTTCTGCTGCGTGCCGTCGGTGAAGGCGAGCCGCGCGGTGGAGCCGGTGTGCAGACCGCGCTTGCCGGCCTCGATGTCGGACACGGCGATCCCGTTCACGCCCAGCCCCTTCAGCGATCCGTCGACCCGGCCGAGGTCGAAGACCCTGCCGAGCGCGGCCGGGTCGGTGACGGTCAGCGCGCGTCCCGCGCCGTCGACCTCCGCGACCCCCTTGCCGAGACCGACGGCGGTCGCGACCTCCGGCAGCCGGTCGACGGCCGGGGCCAGCCGGGGGCTGAGGCCGCTGCCGCCCGCTCCGAAGGCGGGAGCGCTGATGGCGACATCGCCCGCGAAGGAGCGGTCGACCGCCCCGTTCATGGTCGCCTTCAGGGAGGCGCCGAAGACGGTGAAGAGGGAGACCACGGCGACGCCGATCATCAGAGCGGTCGCGGTGGATGCGGTCCGCCGGGGGCTGCGCAGGGCGTTGCGCCGGGCCAGTCGGCCCGTGACACCGCGCAGCCGGTCGAGCGGGGCGCCGAGGAACCGAACGGCGTACGAGGAGGCGACCGGTCCGAGCACTACGAACGCGGCGAGTGCCGACACCGCACCGGCGGCCGACAGCCAGACGGACACATCGGCCAGGGCGCCGGTCAGGATGGTGCCGAGGGAGGCCACCAGCAGCACGAGCCCGGCGAGGGCACGTGCCCGGGACGCCGCGGAGTCGTCGGCCGCGCTCTCGCGCAGGGCGGCGAGCGGAGCGGTGCGTCCGGCCCGGACAGCGGGCAGGAGGGCGGAGCCGAGGCAGACGAGGACGCCGACGGCGAGCGGCAGCAGCAGGGAAACGGCGCTGATCACCAGCGCTCCCTCGGGGAACGGGAATCCGACGGCGGGGAAGAGCGCCTGCAGTCCGGCAGCGATGCCGATGCCACCGGCCAGACCGGCGGCGGAGGCGATCACACCGACTGCGGCCGCCTCGACGAGGGTCGAGCCGACGACCTGCCTGCGGGAGGCGCCGAGGGCGCGCAACAGGGCGTTCTCGCGGGTCCGCTGGGCGACGACGATCGCGAAGGTGTTGTGGATGGAGAAGGTGGCGACCAGCAGCACGATCCCGGAGAACACCAGCAGCAGTGTGGTGAACACGCTGAGGAAGGCACCGGAGATCATGTCCCGGTTCTCGGCGGCCGATGCCTGTCCGGTGATGGCCTCGACGCCCTTGGGCAGTACAGGGCGCAGTGCGTCGACGAGTTCCTGCTGGCTGGTGCCGGGGCCTGCGCGCACCTGGATGGTCGATGCCTCGCCGGGCTTCGGCGTGAGGTACTTCTCGGCATCGGCCTGCGTCATAGCGGTGTAGGTGACCTGACCCATGCCGTCCTGGCCGCCGAAGGTGGCCAGTCCTACGATCGTGACGTGCACGGGGTCGGGGGTGCGCAGCACGGTCGTGTCGCCGATCCCGAGCCCACCCCGGTCGGCGGTGCCGCGGTTGATGACGACCTCACCGGGCGCGGACGGGGCGCGTCCGGCGGCGAGCCGGTACGGATTGAGCTTCGGGTCGTCGATCCAGTTGCCGGCGAGAGTGGGCGGCCCCTGACCGCCGACGGGTTTGCCGTCGGAGCCGATGAGCTGGCCGGCGCCCTGGATGTCGGGGGCCGCCGCGGCGACGCCGGGGGTCTGCTCGATCCTCTTCGCGAGACCGGTGCTCACCGGCTGCCGGGTGCCCTGGGACTCACCGGCGACCGTGACCACATTGGAGCTGCGCACGACGGCATCGGTACCGGCGGTGGCGTTGCCGAACATGGTGTCGAAGCTCGCGCGGAGCGTGTCGCCCATGACGAGCGTCCCGGTGAGGAACGCGACGCCGAGCAGTACGGCGACGAACGTACCGGCGAAGCGGCGCTTGTGGGCGCGGAGCGAGGAGATGCTGAGGCGTACGGAGGCCCGGGTGCTGGTCATGTCGTCACCGCCTGCGTGACGGGTGAGGGGCGAAGGACTTGAAGCGGTCGAGCACGCGCTCCGCCGTGGGCTCGGACATCCGGTCGACGAGCCTGCCGTCGGCGAGGAAGACGACCTCGTCGGCGTGGGCCGCGGCGACCGGGTCATGGGTGACCATGACGACCGTGCGGGCAGCCTGCCGGACGGTTCGGCCGAGCAACCAGAGCACCTCCTGGCCGGAACGGGAGTCGAGGTTGCCGGTCGGTTCGTCGGCGAAGACGACATCGGGACTGCCCGCGAAGGCCCGCGCCACCGCCACCCGCTGCTGCTGTCCGCCGGACAGTTCGCCGGGCCGGTGGTGCAGCCGGTCCCGCAGTCCAACGGTGTCGACGAGTGCGTCGAGCCACTCCGGGTCGGGTCGCTCCCCCGCAAGATCCAGAGGGAGGGTGATGTTCTCGGCGACGGTGAGCGTCGGCAGGAGGTTGAAGGACTGGAAGACGAAGCCGATGCGCCGCCGGCGCAGCAGGGTGAGCCTGCGGTCGTCGAGGGCGCTGATGTCGGTGTCGCCGATGAAGGCGGAGCCGGAGGTGAGGGTGTCGAGTCCCGCCGCGCAGTGCATCAGGGTGGATTTGCCGGAGCCGGAGGGCCCCATGATCGCGGTGAAGCGGCCGGCCGGAAAGTCGACGCTCACCCCGTCGAGGGCCCTGACCCGGGTGTCGCCGGTGCCGTAGAGCTTCACTGCGTCGACGACCCGGGCAGCAAAGGCGGCTGAGGTGGACGTGGGGGTGGGGGTGGGCTCGGAGGTGGGGACGGTGGTGGTCATGCCACTCCTTCCTTGCTGCCGCGGCCGAACTGTTCGTCGAGGACGGAGAGCCGACGCCAGTACTCGTCCTCGTCGACCTCTCCGGCCGCGAAGCGGCGGCCGAGCAGGGTGATCGGTGACCCTTCGGCGGGTGCTTCCTGAGTGGTACGGGCCTGCCAGGGGCCTCGTCGGCCGCGCCGAACGGTACGGCGCAGCAGGGTGACGCCGCCGATCGCGGCGGCCGCCCAGAAGAGCGGGAAGAGGAGGATCCAGGGTCCGGGTCCACCGCTGTACGCCAGGGTGTTCATCTCGGTCAACTCCCTCGGTTCAGGGTTCGCAGTCAGGTTTTCCTGACGCCTCCGAGCCTGACCCCGGGAGGGGTCGGAGTCGTCGTACGGCCGGCGGCCGTGCGCGTACCCCCTCGGAAGTACGTGGCGGATGTGCGGCTGCTCCCGTCGTCGGGCCGACATCACCGGATTCTGTACCTACTGGTATGTACAGTCGAGTCATGAGCACTCCGGACCGTCTGATCGAAGCCACCCAGGAGCTCCTGTGGGAGCGCGGCTATGTGGGCACCAGCCCCAAGGCCATACAGCAGCAGGCGGGGGCGGGCCAGGGCAGCATGTACCACCACTTCGCGGGCAAGCCCGATCTGGCACTCACGGCCATCCGCCGCACGGCCTCGCAGATGCGCGAGACGGCCGGGCAGTTGTTCGACGGCCCGGGAACGGCGTATGAGCGGATTTCGACGTATCTCCTGCGCGAGCGCGATGTGCTGCGCGGCTGCCCGGTCGGCCGGCTGACGATGGATCCGGAAGTCATCGCCAGTGACGAGTTGCGCGCACCGGTCGACGAGACGATCGGCTGGCTGCGCGGAAGGCTCGCCGAGATCGTCCAGGAGGGCCTGGACCAGGGCGAGTTCACCCGCCTTCTGGCTCCCGAGGACGTGGCGGCGACGATCGTCGCGACGGTGCAGGGCGGCTATGTGCTGGCCCGCGCCTCCGGTTCGACGGACGCCTTCGACGCGGGCGCGCGTGGACTGCTCGCGCTGCTCGCCCCCGGTGACACCGCCGCCTGACACTCGAGGAGCACAACGCACCCGAGGCCCCCTCACGCAAGCGCGGCCAGCGGATCGTCCAGCACCGGCTGCCAGGCCAGTTCCGCCGCCCCCACCAGGCTGTTGTGGTCGAGCGTGCACGGCAGGATGGGCACACTGCCGCTGCGCCCCCACAGGCTCCGGTCGGCCACCACCGCACGCAGCCGCTCGGGATCCGCGTCGAGCAGTGCGCGGTGCAGTCCGCCGAGGATGATGCGATCGGGGTTGAGGATGTTGACCAGCCCGGCGAGCCCGAGGCCGAGCCGGTCGATCAGCTCCTCGGCCGCACCCCGTACCGCCGCGTCCTCGTACTCCGTACGCAGCAGATCGCCGGCCTGCTTGAGCAGTGACTCCTCCGGACCGGGTTCGCGACGGGCAGCGATGAGGAAGGCCAGCGGGTCGGTCTCGACGTCGAGGCAGCCGCGGCCGCCGCAGTGACACGGGCGGCCCTCGGGGTTCACCGTGAGATGGCCGACCTCCAGCGCGAGTCCCGAACTCCCGGTGTGCAGACGGCCGTCGAGGACCAGGGCACCGCCCACGCCCCGGTGACCGGTGGCCACACAGAGCAGATGCTGGGCACCGCGCCCGGCACCGTGCCGGTGTTCGGCGAGCGCGGCGAGGTTGACGTCGTTCCCGGTGAACGCGGGTCCGGGGATGCCCGCTTCCCGTACGCAGGCGGCGAAGATCTCTCGCACCGGGGCGCCCGCCGGCCAGGCGATGTGCAGCGGGTTGAGCGCGGTGCCCTCCGGTTCGGCGACCGCGGACGGCACCGCGAGGCCCGCACCGACACAGCGCAGGCCGCTGTCCCGCAACAACCGGGCACAGTCGTCGACCACTTCGCCGATGACCTGCGCCGGGTCCGCCGTGACGGTGACACACCCGGGGGCGGTGGCGACGAGCCGTCCGCCGAGCCCGACGAGCGCGGCCCGGAAGCCGTCGGCGTGCACCTGCGCGGCGATGGCGACGGGCCCGGACTCCCGGATGGCCAGCCGGTGCGAGGGGCGGCCCTGCGAGCCGGCGGCGGAGCCCGGCCGGGAGTCGACCCGGATCAGGCCGAGCGCCTCCAGTTCCGCGGCGACCGCACCGGCCGTCGCCCGGGTGACCCCGAGCTCGGAGGTGAGGACGGCACGGGTGGGCGCGCGTCCGGTGTGGACCAGTTCCAGCGCGGGTCCGAGCGCGCTGCGGCCCCTCTCCAACTTTGTCCGGGTGGTGGTCACCTTGCCGTTCATGGGGGCGAGTCTCCCACGATCCGCGGGTGCCGCCGACGCCCCGGTGGCGCACTTGCGCCCCGTGCGGCCGCGGCGGGCGGCCATGTTGCGCCCGTTGTCCGGACGCCTCTATGCTGAGTTTGTGCCGCAACTAAACAAACTGCGGACGGCCCTACCGGGGGGACCGGGCAAAGACACCGCCCCACCTTCGTTGGCCCGCCTCCGTACCGCGCTGACCGTGTTCTTCGCCCTCGACGGCTTCCTCTTCGCCGGATGGGTGGTCCGCATCCCGGCCATCAAGCACCAGACCGGCGCCTCGGCCTCCACCCTGGGCCTCGCCCTGCTCGGCGTATCCGCCGGGGCCGTGGTGACCATGATGCTCACGGGCCGGCTGTGCCGACGCTTCGGCAGCCATCCGGTGACCGTGGTCTGCGGTGTTCTGCTCCCCCTCAGCATCGCCCTGCCCGCTCAGACGCATTCGGCGCTCGCACTCGGCCTGGTGCTGCTGGTCTTCGGCGCCGCGTACGGCGGGATGAACGTGGCGATGAACAGCGCGGCGGTCGACCTGGTCGCTGCCCTGCGGCGTCCCGTGATGCCCAGCTTCCACGCCGCGTTCAGCCTCGGCGGAATGGTCGGTGCCGGGCTCGGCGGACTGGTCGCGGGCGGCCTCTCCCCCGCCACGCATCTCTTCGTCCTCACCGGAATCGGACTCCTGGTCACCGCGGCGACCGGACCGGTGCTGCTGCGCCAACCGGCGCCGAAGCCCGCATCCACGGCCGACGACGCCGAGAAGCCGCGGCGACCGGCCGGGCGGGCCCGCCGCATGGTGCTCCTGTTCGGCGTGATCGCGCTCTGCACCGCGTACGGCGAAGGCGCGCTGGCCGACTGGGGCGCCCTCCATCTGGAACAGGACCTGCACGCCCACCCGGGCATCGCCGCCGCCGGATACTCCCTGTTCGCACTGGCCATGACGGCCGGCCGGCTCAGCGGCACGGCACTGCTCGAACGGCTCGGCCAGACCCGGACCCTCGTCGCGGGCGGTGCGACGGCCGCCGCCGGGATGCTGCTCGGCTCGCTCGCCCCGACCACCTGGCTGGCGCTCCTCGGTTTCGCCGTCACCGGTCTCGGTCTGGCCAACATCTTCCCCGTCGCGGTCGGCCGGGCCGGTGAGCTGGCCGGGCCCGGTGGAGTGGCCGCCGCGTCGACGCTCGGCTACGGCGGGATGCTGCTCGGACCGCCCGCGATCGGCTTCCTGGCCGACTGGTTCTCCCTCCCCCTGGCCCTCACCACAGTGGCGCTGCTGGCCGCCGCGGCCGCGGTACTGGGGTACGGAGCACGCAGCGCGGCGCACACATGAGCGATTAAGTAGCCGTACTCAGGGAGGAACAGCTCCCCGGAGACACGATGGAAGCGTCATCCATCTACGGGGAGCGGGCCATGAACAAGCCGGTCATCGACAAGCAGCACGTCCGCACGCTCGCGCGGCTGACCTTCGGCAATACCGCCTCGCTGATCTACCTCGGCCTCGTCCTGGCGGCCGCTGTGTTCGTCAGCGTGGACATCCTGTTCGTCGCACACGAGGACACCTCGTTCGCCGGGGTCTGGCTGTTCCTCCTTGCGGCACCCACCGTGTTCGTCTTCTTCATCGGCAGCGCGCTGTGGGGCGCGGAGGCGGCCGGACCCGCCTGGTTCGTCCACCTCGCCCTGGTCGTGTCCGTAGTGCTGCAGTCGCTCGCCCTCGGCTGGTGCGTACGACTGGTGCGCGGCGGCAGCCGGACTCGCACCGCCCACCCCCAGGGAGCCTGAACCGCTGGCACAATCGAGACCATGGAAATCACGGACCACATCAAGTCCCTGACCGTCGAGGGACAGCTGCTGGCGACCGCGGCACAGGGTGCGGGAACCGGGGCACCGGTGCCGACCTGCCCGGGCTGGCAGGTGCGCGATCTGCTCCGGCACACCGGGATGGTGCACCGCTGGGCGACCGCGTTCGTCGTCGAGGGCCACACGTCGTACCACCCGGACGGCGGGGAACCGGAGCTGGACGGGCCCGAGCTGCTCGACTGGTTCCGCGAGGGCCACGGTCTCCTGGTCGACGCGCTGGCGGCCGCACCGGCCGGACTGGAGTGCTGGACCTTCATGCCCGCGCCGTCGCCACTGGCCTTCTGGGCCCGGCGGCAGGCGCACGAGACCACGATTCACCGGGTGGACGCGGAGTCGGCACGCGGCGGGCGGTTGTCACCGTTGGCGGCCGATCACGCGGTGGACGGAATCGACGAGCTGCTGCGCGGATTCCACGCCCGCCCGAAGAGCAAAGTGCGTACGGAAAAGCCGCGTTCCCTGCGGGTACGGGCCACGGACACGGATGCCACCTGGACCGTGCGGCTCTCGTCGGAACCGCCGCAGACCGTACGGCATGAAGCGGCACCCGAAGAGGGCTCTGCGGACTGCGAGTTGAGCGCGACGGCCGAGCAGCTCCATCTGATGCTCTGGAACCGGCTGCCGCTCACGGCGATCACGCTGACGGGCGACCCGGAGCCGGCCCGGCTCTGGTGCGAGAACTCCGGAGTCACCTGGTCGTGACAGCAGGCCGGGGCGGGACACCGCACGGCGAGGCGCTCAGCGCCTCGGTTCGTTCAGCATGCGGGCGAGCACCGGCCTCTACGACGGTCTCACCTCGGCGTGACGTGCCCGGCCCTTCGCCGTCAGCTCGACCCGGACACCTCGCCGGTCCCCGCTGCACACCATGTCGTCCTTCTCCAAGCGAGCGACCGGACGGGACAGCGCGCTCTGGCCGAGGTGGACCCGGGCAGCCAGTTCCTGTACACGACAGGCGGAGCTGCCGTCCTCCGCCGCGCCCTCCGCGAGGCGTCGAGCACCTCGAAATCGCTGGTGCCGAGGCCGTGTTGGTGCAGCTCGCGGCCGAGCTCACAGAGCGTCCTGTGCGTGCAGCGCGAGGACACCCACCGCGGCTACGACCTGCCGGGCGCCGTCACCGGCACGGCTTCCATGCCGCTGCCGGGTTTCACGGTCGTTCAGGCCCGGAGGCCGACTGGGTCTCCGCCGCACGCTGTTGTCGTTCCTCGCTGTCGCCGTACTGCTGACCGTCTTCGTCACCATCGAGCGGCGCAGCGCGAACCCGCTGACCCCCGCCGCAGCCGAGGCGTCCGCCGCGCAGAAGGTATCCGTGCGCGACCGACCACCCGGCGAGGGGGAAGGTGCGGTGGCCGACGGGGAGTTCTCGCCCGCCGGCCACCGCACCTGCGACGGTTCGGACCACAGGCGGTTGCGCACCCTCCGCCGTGGCCGGGTCAGCCGAGCCAGCCGGGACGTACGAGCCCCGACTCATAGGCGAGCACGACGAGTTGGGCCCGGTCGCGGGCGCCGAGCTTCACCATGGTGCGGCTGACGTGGGTCTTGGCGGTGAGCGGGCTGACGACCAGCCGGCGGGCGATCTCCTCGTTGGAGAGCCCTATGCCTACCAGTGCCATCACCTCTCTTTCGCGTTCGGTGAGTTCGCTCAGCCCCGATGCCGCCGCGGGCTCCTTGGACCGGGCCGCGAACTCGGCGATCAGCCGTCGGGTGACCCCCGGTGAGAGCAGGGCGTCGCCGCCCACCACCGCACGTACCGCCCGCAGCAGCTCCTCCGGTTCGGTGTCCTTGACGAGAAAGCCGGAGGCACCGGAGCGGATCGCCTCGAAGACGTACTCGTCGAGCTCGAAGGTGGTGAGCATGACCACCTTGACGCCGCTCAGTTCAAAGTCCCCGGTGATGGCACGGGTCGCGGCCAGGCCGTCGAGATGCGGCATCCGGATGTCCATCAGCACGGTGTCCGGCCGCAGTTCGCGCACCAAGCGTACGGCCTCCTCACCGTCGGCAGCCTCCCCCGCCACCTCGATGTCGGGCTGAGCGTCCAGCAGGGCCCGGAAACCGGCCCTGACCAGCAGCTGATCGTCGGCGAGCAGTACCCGGATCACGGTGTCTCCTCCTTGTGCGCTGCCGCGTCGGGCGAATCGGACGACAGCGGAAGCTCGGCACGCACCCGGAAGCCGCCGTCGGCCCGGGGACCCGCCTCGATCGTGCCACGCAGTGCGGCGGCCCGCTCCCGCATTCCTGCCAGCCCGTTGCCGCTGCCCCCTGCGTCGTCACCGGTGGCGGGGCCTTCGTCGTCGATACGGAGCCGGATGCGGGCGGGCCCGTAACCGATACGGACCTGCGCGGTGCGCGATCCGGAGTGCCGGACCACATTCGTCAACGCCTCCTGCACGATCCGGAAGGCGGCAAGATCCGTGCCGGGCGGCACCGCGCCGCGTACGCCATCGGTCTCGACGGTGACGGTCAGCCCGGCGCCCGCCGCCTGTTCGACGAGCTCGGGGAGCCTGTCGAGTCCGGGAGCCGGGGTCCTGGGGGCGTCTCCAGGGGTACGCAGGGTGTCGAGGACCTGGCGGACCTCGCCCAGCGCCTCCTTGCTGGCGGCCTTGATGGTGGTGAGGGCGGTACGGGCCTGCTCGGGGTCGGAGTCCAGCAACGCGAGACCCACACTCGACTGGACGTTGATGACGGAGATGCTGTGGGCCAGGACATCATGGAGCTCGCGCGCCATCCGCAGCCGCTCCTCGTCGGCCCGGCGCTGCTCCGCGGCCTCCCGCTCCGCGCGCTGATCCGCCCACTGCTCACGGCGCACGCGTACGAACTCGGCAGCGGCGATGATGGCCACCACCCAAGCGGCAACGCCCAGTTCCTGCCCCCAGGCGGCGGGGTGATCGTCGGAGGGCGGCAGCCACCGGTAGAGCCAGTGGGCCACCAGGACGTGCCCCAGCCACACCATCCCGACGGCCGTCCAGGCGGCCCGCCGGTGTCCGGAGACAACGGCGCTGAAGCAGCCCACGGCAACGGCAAGGAAAACCGGTCCGTACGGATAGCCGGCCGCGAGGTAGATCATCGCTGCGGCCGAACTGCCGAAGACGGCCACCACGGGGTGGCGGTGGCGCAGCAGAAGTACGGCGACGGCCAGGAAGAGCAACAGCCGCGCAAAGATGTCCAGCGGCGCCCGCTCGTCCATCTGCCCCCGGGCCGCGATGGTCGAACCGACCATGACGACGGCACCGAGCAGGATCGTCGACGGCCAGGGCAGCCGGGAGGCATAGTGCCCCGGCGCCCCTGTCAGCCAGCGCGGCGGCCCGCCGTGCGCCCAGTGTGAGTGTTGCTCTTCCATGTCGGCCACGCTAGACCCCGAGCCGCGGAGGCGGCGTCAGCCGGGCGTGGTGATCACCCGTACTCCCTGTGGAGTACGTCGGACGAGGTCGGCGGGGACGTGCCTCATCCTCTCCGGCTGCTGCGGGGGCCGAGCAGGCCGAGCGTGCGGGCCAGTTCGGTGACGGCTTCCCGGAAGAAGACCTCCCGGGCCTCCACCACCCGGTTGAACTGGCCGAAGATCTCGAAGGAGATCAGCCCGAACAGCTGCGACCAGGCGGCGATCAGTGGGGCGACGACCTCCTGAGGAAGGTCGGGGGCGAACTCGGCGACCATCCGCCCGGCCTCGGCGCGCAGCTCGTCGGCGAGCGGCGGCAGGGCGAGACCGTCCGTGCGGTAGGCCTCGCCGACGACCGCGATCAGGACGAGACCGACGCGGGAGGCGGGACCGATCGTCGCCTGCGGTGCGCTGTAACCCGGCACGGGCGAGCCGTAGATCAGTGCGTACTCATGGGGGTGGGCGAGGGCCCAGTCGCGTACGGCGTGGGCGACGACGGTCCAGCGGGTGATGTGGGGGGCGGCGTCGGCACGGGCGGCCCGGTGGGCGGCCTCGGCGCTCTCGCCCACGGAGTCGTACGCATCGACGATCAGGGCCGTGAGCAGTTCGTCCCGGCTGGGGAAGTAGCGGTAGAGCGCGGAGGACGCCATTCCGAGTTCCCGTGCCACGGCGCGCAGCGAGAGCTTTGCGGCGCCCTCGGCCGCGAGTTGTTTCCTCGCCTCGTCCTTGATGGCGGCGGTGACCTCGATGCGGGCCCGTTCCCTGGCTCCTCGGATAGCGCTCATGGTCTTCAGTCTGCCACGAACAAAGAGCGCCGACCAACAACGAGAGCACTGCTCTTGCTTTTAAGCGCCACTTCCATACACACTGATCTCAAGCGAGAGCACTGCTCTCAAACAGTGGGGGAGTCACCATGTCTCAGCCGTACTACCTTCAGGGCAACGCGTTCAACGTCCGGATGAACAGCATCGTCGGCTGGCTCGCCCGGCACGGCGTCAGCCTTCTCGGCTCGGCCGAGATGTCGGTGCGCGGCCGCAAGAGCGGGCAGATGCAGCGCATCCCCGTGAACTCCCACACCTACCAGGGCACGCAGTATCTGGTCTCCGCGCGGGGCCACTCCCAGTGGGTGCGCAACATGCGGGTCGCCGGTGGCGGCGAGCTGCGGGTGGGCCGGAAGATCCGCACCTTCACGGCCGTGGAGATCGCGGACGACGAGCAGAAGGTGCTGATCGTCCGCGCCTATCTGGAGCGGTGGGGCTGGGAGGTCAACCAGTACTTCCAGGGCATCACCGCAAAGTCCACGGACGCAGAACTCCAGGCCGCCTGCCCGGACCACCCCGTCTTCCGGATCACCATGGAGGGCTGACGGTGCGGTCCGGCCCGCCCTCGGCGTCAGAGGTCAGGTGTCAGCGGTCCATTGCGGACAGGGCCCGCTGCGCCAGCGGATGCGTACGGACCAGCTCGGCCAGCGAAGTCGTTCCCCGGGTGATCCCGGCGAACGCGTTCCAGGCCGGGCGGAATCCCGTCAGCACCGCGTGCAGCACACCGGGCCGGCGCTCGAACAGCTTCAGCATGCGCCGTCCGACACCCATCTCGACACCCAGGCCGGCCTTGATGGCGAAGGCGTAGTTGAGCGCCTGGCGTCGGGCGTCCACGGCATCGTGCGACTCCGCGATCCGGACCGCCCACTCACCGGCAAGCCGCCCCGACCGCAGCGCGAAGGAGATGCCTTCTCGGGTCCACGGCTCCAGCAGCCCCGCCGCATCGCCACACACCAGCACCCGCCCGCGCGAGAGCGGCGAGTCGTCGCTGCGGCAGCGCGTCAGGTGCCCGGAGGAGATCTTCGGCTCGAAGCCGGAGAGACCGAGCCGGGCGATGAAGTCCTCCAGATACCGCTTGGTTCCCGCCCCGTCACCCCGCGCCGAGATCACGCCGACGGTGAGGGTGTCGCCCTTGGGGAACACCCAGCCGTAACTGCCGGGCATGGGGCCCCAGTCGATCAGCACCCGCCCCGCCCAGTCCTCCGCGACCGTCTCCGGAACCGGGATCTCGGCCTCCAGGCCGAGGTCCACCTGGTCGAGTTTCACCCCGACATGGGCTCCTATCCGCCCAGCGCTGCCATCCGCACCGACGACCGCGCGGGCCAGGACCGTCTCGCCGCCGGACAGCACCACGGCGACCGTGCGCCGGTCCGGCACCGCGGCGCCGTGCTGCTCGACCCTCGTCACGGTCGCTCCGGTGCGGAGCTCGGCGCCCGCCTTCTGCGCCTCCTCGACCAGCCCCGCGTCGAACTCGGGGCGGTTGATGAGCCCGAAGAGCATCCGCTTGGAGCGGCGGGTCCGCGCCAGCCTGCCGTTGAGCGAGAACGTGACCGCGTGGATCCGGTCCCGCAGCGGCAGTTCGAATCCGGGCGGCAGCGAATCACGCGAAAACCCGATGATGCCGCCGCCACACGTCTTGTAGCGGGGCAGTTCCGCTTTCTCGAGGAGCAGTACCCGTCGGCCGGCGACCGCCGCCGCGTATGCCGCGGAGGCTCCGGCCGGTCCGCCACCGACTACGACGACGTCCCACACGGACGACTCTTCGTGCTCATGTACGGCGTCTGCGTTCTCGCTGCTCACGATGTGCTTCTGCTCCCGATCCCACCAGTGGCCCATGCTGCTCACGGCATCCTACGGCGCGCCAAGCCCGGCCCCCTCTGTGGGAGGATCGACCGTGCGTTCGTCCTACATGCAACGCCGCACACTCGGTGTACATGTACCCGGATTCGTACACATAACGTCGCACCCACGAGGAGCGTGCCCATGACCGCCCGTCCGATCTCCGAGACCATTGCCTCGCTGATGCCCCACGCCAAGGCGGAGCTGACCGAGCTCGTGGCCTTCCAGTCGGTGGCGGATCCCGCGCAGTTCCCGAAGAGCGAGTGCGAGGCGGCTGCCAACTGGGTCGCCGACGCCCTGCGCGCCGAGGACTTCCAGGATGTCGCCCTGCTCGACACCCCCGACGGCACCCAGTCGGTATACGGCTTCCTGCCCGGCCCGGCCGACGCCCCGACCGTACTGCTCTACGCGCACTACGACGTTCAGCCGCCGCTCGACGAGAGCGCCTGGCTCTCCCCGCCGTTCGAGCTGACGGAGCGCGACGGCCGCTGGTTCGGCCGCGGCGCGGCCGACTGCAAGGGCGGCTTCATCATGCATCTCCTCGCCCTGCGCGCCCTCAAGGCGAACGGCGGCGTCCCGGTCTCCGTCAAGGTGATCGCCGAGGGCTCCGAGGAGCAGGGCACCGGCGGCCTGGAGCGGTACGCCGAGGCGCACCCCGAACTGCTGACCGCCGACACGATCGTCATCGGCGACACCGGCAACTTCCGGGTCGGTCTGCCGACGGTGACCGCGACGCTGCGCGGTATGACGATGCTGCGGGTCACGCTGGACACCCTCGAAGGAAACCTGCATTCCGGACAGTTCGGCGGCGCCGCCCCGGACGCGCTGGCAGCGATGATCCAGCTGCTGTCGTCGCTGCGCGCCGAGGACGGCACCACGACCGTCGACGGGCTCGCCACGGACGCCGAATGGGACGGGCTGCAGTACGCGGAGGCCGAGTTCCGCAAGGACGCGAAGGTCCTCGACGGCGTCGGACTGATCGGCACGGGTACGGTCGCCGACCGGATCTGGGCACGGCCCGCCGTCACCGTCATCGGTATCGACTGCCCGCCGGTGGTCGGCGCGACACCGTCGCTCCAGGCGAGCGCGCGGGCGCAGGTCAGCCTGCGGGTGCCGCCGGGCCAGGACGCCGCTGAGGCCACCGAGTTGCTGACTGCTCACCTCAAGGCGCACGCCCCGTGGGGGGCCAAGGTGTCGGTGGAACAGGTCGGCCAGGGCCAGCCGTTCCGCGCGGACACCTCCAGCCCGGCGTACACGTCCATGGCGCAGGCGATGGAGGCCGCGTACCCCGGCGAGAAGATGCAGACGTCCGGGATGGGCGGCTCGATCCCGCTCTGCAACACCCTCGCCGCCCTCTACCCGCAGGCCGAAATCCTCTTGATCGGCCTGAGCGAGCCGGAGGCACAGATCCACGCGGTGAACGAGAGCGTGTCACCCGAGGAGCTGGAGCGGCTTTCGCTCGCCGAGGCCCTTTTCCTGCGGAACTACGCGGAGTCCAAGCGGGCCTGACTTCGCGTCACTGATGCCCCGTGTCCCTGCGGATCTCCTGTTCGCAGGGCCGACCGGTCCGCCGCTCCGTCCGCGGCGGACCGGGTCCGGACCACCCGCCACAGGCCGGTCCGGGCCCGGTTTCACAGGATCGGCCCGTGACAACGGGGACAGGGATCGGCCGGGCGCCGCCGACGGAGGCCGAACGACTGCTGCAGGAGTCCGGGGCGAGCAGAAACACGGAAGCGGTCCTCGACGCGCTCTCGCGCTGCCGGCTCCATGTGATGGTCGCCCGACTGCACGCCGACACCCCCGGTTTCACCGCCCCGCTCCCCTCGCAGTACGACCCCGTGACCGGCCGGACGTGCGTCCCTGTGCTGACATCCGGCATGGTGCCGGCCTACTGGCCGACGGCGACGAGATCCGCTTCGGATCGGGGGCCCGTGTGGTCCACGTACCGGGCCACACCCCCGGCTCCATCGGTATCCATCTGCCGCACCACGGAGTGCTGTTCACCGGCGACTGCGTGGCCGGGGCCGGTCAGGTGATGCTGGGCGTCTTCAACATCGACCGGCCGCAGGCCGTGGCCTCGTTCCGACGGCTGGCCGCTCCGGAACCGGCCACGGTCTGCTTCGGGCACGGCGATCCCCTCACCGTCGACACCGCCGCGGTGCTGCGTGCCTCAGCCGACCGGGACTCCGGCCTCCAGGTTGAGCACGGTTGACCGCTCCCGGGCGCGCAGTGCCCAGCGCAGCCGTTCGTACCGGGTCGGAGGAAGCATGGTGGCCGCCTCCTCCTCGGTGACGAACCGCCAGCCGCGCAGTTCGGAGCCGGGCAGCAGCAGCCGGTCGGCGTCCGCACCGGGCAGCAGGCCGCCGTCGAAGAGCATCCGCAGCCCTCCGTAGCCGGGTGGTTCGGGCGCCTCCCAGTCGATGACGAGGAGTTTCGGCACCCGTTCGAGATCGATGCCTATCTCCTCGGCCACTTCACGGATCCCGGCCTGTGCCGGTGCCTCGCCGGTCTCGACCACTCCGCCCGGGAACTCCCAGCCGGGCTTGTACGTCGGGTCGACGAGCAGCACCCGGTCGTGTTCGTCGAAGAGCAGCACGCCGGCCGCGACGGTCTCCGCAGTCGGCTCGGGCGTCTGCACGATCTCGCATGCGGTGGCCGCTCCGGTGCGGACCGCCTCGGCGATCCGCTCGGCCGTCTCGTACGGAGTGAGCGCGCTGGTGTCGATGGTGTGGGCGTCCCGGTTGAGCCAGCCGAGCGCCGCCCGGTAGGGCTCGATGTGCTCGTAGGCCCACTGCCGGATGCGCTCGCTGTGCTCCGGGTCGTCGGCGAACTCCACCCGGTCGGCGATCCGTTTGCGCAGGATCGTTTCCTCAGGTGAGAGCAGTACATGGCGCACCGGTATGCGCCGGGAGGCGAGCCCTCCGAAGATCTCGTCGCGGTACTCCTGTCGCAGCAGCGTCATAGGAACCACCAGCACCCCGGACACCTCGGCGAGCAGGGCCGCGGCGGTGTCCACCACCAGACGCCGCCAGATCGGCAGGTCCTGGAAGTCCGTCACCTCGGCAAGTCTCTTCTGGGGCAGCAGATACCGCAGCCCTGCGCCGATCAGCTCAGGGTCGTAGAACGTGCTGTTCGGGATCAGATCGACCAGCTCGCGCGCGGCGCTCGTCTTGCCCGCGCTGAACGCACCGTTGATCCAGACGATCATTCGTACTCCAGGACTGGTAGGCCACTGAACAGGGGCGGAGCAGCATCGTGCAGGCCATCTGGGAGCGGCATGGGAAAAAGAGGCGTCCACAACCCCGCACCCACTACTTCTTTCTCCCACACACGCTGAAGGTACTCCCCAATCCTCTCCTCCATCCCGACCGTCACCTCGCTGTACACACCCTCCACACCCGGAAGCTCATGCCCCATTCGGGCCTCCACCGCCACGCGCGGAATGTCCCCGACTCATCCAGCTTCGCCTTGTGCCAGTGGCGCAGTCGGTAGATGTCCTGCCCGGCCATCTCCGGGACTGCCGGCATCGCGGGCCGCGCCCACCGCGCATACCGCGGCCCGGAGTCCCGTTCCTCGTCGCCGTCCCGCATCGGGTACCAGTAGTCCCGATCGAAATCCGTCCCCAGAAGGGGCTTCCCCGTGACAGACAGAAACGTCCACGGCTTCTCATGAGACGCCAGCAGAGCCACATGCATCTCATGGAGGACGGGCGGCATCACCGGTGTTCGCCATGAGTCGTACTTCGGAGCTGCCAGCACGTGCTGCTTGTCCGCGACGTACGTCTGATACTGCACCCGCATCGCGTGCAGTGCCTCGTACCGCTGCTCGGCCTCCTCGCGCACTTCGTCATCAGGCTCGGAGGCGGGCCAGTAGGGCGACGAGTAGCCCCGCTGGAGGCCGAACATCTCGCCAGGAGGACGGGTGCCGGTGAAAGCCACGGTCCAGATGTACGCCCAGCCGGTGAAGCCCCACAACGTGTGGGCGTTCACGGCCAACTGGTGCACGGACTGGATGGACAGCTTGCGCATGACGCGGCGGGTCTGCTTTCGCTTGTACCGGCCGCAGCGATGCTGTTCCACGATCGGGCTTTCTTCGCGGAGCTTGTACTTTACGACCGCGTCGTCCATCAGCATCTTGAAAAGCCCGAGGATATTCTTGCTGTAGTTTTCCGAGTACTTGCCGGTAACGTAGTTACGGAAGGCGTCGTACTCGAGCGGCGTGATCTCTTCGACGTCCCACTGCGCCCAGTACGGTTTGATCACCGCGTTCAGCCGCGACGCATTGGTCCTGTTCGAGTTGGCCCGCAGGTCTGCTTCCTTGAACCAGCGGTCGATGTAGACCGCCATGTTCATAGGGTCACCCGCCATGCGGCGGTTGCGCTTGTTGCGGACGTCAGACTCTCGGTCGAGGCCGTAGGTGTACGCCTCGTTCGTGTCCTGGAACGTCACGCCGGGCTCGGGGCCGCTGGCGGACTCGTACCGCTTCTTCTTCGTCGGATTGCCGTCAGCGCCGAGCTTGTACTCGCCGCTCCACCACTTCACGCGGATGCTGTTTCCGCGCACTTCTATGTAGGGCACCTGCCATCCCACCGATGATTGACGAGTGGTGCGCGGGGTGCTGGCGAGCATCCCTTCCGCCGGCACCTCCCACTGCCTGCCCTATTGCGTTTACCCAACGAGGCAACTGCGACATGATGAGCAGTCGAGTCCCGGTGCCTTCATGAGCTGTCTCGTGCGTTCCTGAAGACCGCAATCTTGGGCAATTCTGGAGGGCAGGACACACACCACCTCTACTGCTACTTGGGCTGTCCTGCGGCCCCAATTCCAGACTGATGACGTTTCCCACCGATCCCCCTAGCTCCCGTACGGAGACCTCCCAGGGTGGGCCCTGGCCAGAGTGACATGCCGAACGAGTGTGCGTCAGGGGAATGAATGTAAGGAATCCTCAATCTGGAACGTCACAATCCAGCAACGGCCGAGCGGTTGTGCGGCCGGACATCTTCACCCACATCTCACTCCGACACATGCCCTCCCCTCCGTAGGACCTCGACTAGTGTGATGCGCCAGAAAAGGCGGTCCTAAATCTGCTGCTAGTTTTTGGTGCTGGGTGGGCTGATTTTGGTGAGGTAGTCGGCGAGGGACTTGAGGATCTCGTCAGCGGTCTTGGTCCAGGTGAACGGCTTCGGGTTCTCGTTCCAGGTGTCGATCCAGGCGGTGATGTCCTTCTCCAGGGCTGTCACAGAGGTGTGGACGCCGCGGCGGATGAGTTTGTCGGTCAGCAGGCCGAACCAGCGCTCGACCTGGTTCATCCAGGAAGAGCCGGTCGGGGTGAAGTGGACGTGGAAGCGGGGGTGTTTACCCAGCCACGTCTTGATCTCGGCGGTGTTGTGGGTGGCGTAATTGTCACAGACCAGGTGGACATCGAGTCCGGTGGGCACGGCCTTGTCGATCCGGATCAGGAACTTCTTGAACTCGATGGCGCGGTGGCGGCGGTGCAGTTCCGATATGACGGTGCCGTCGGCGATGTTGAAGGCGGCGAACAGGCTGGTGATCCCGTGCCGGTAGTAGTCGTGGGTGCGGCGTTCGGGCATGCCCGGCATCATCGGCAGTACCGGCTGCGAGCGGTCCAGTGCCTGGGTGAGTCGGCGGCGGGAGTTTCACCCGCCGCCGCTCTCAGAACCGTGCGTAAACCTCTCGGCTTACACGGCTCCCATCGTCCAGTCGTGCACGGTTACGGTTTGACGAGTTTCCAGTGAGCGAAGAGTCCGGGGAACCGCCTGGCGTGACGGTTCAGGGCCTCTCGTGCTCTCGCTCGCTTCCGCTTGAACCGCTTGTACTTGCGGACGAGCCACCGCACCAGATAGTCGTTGATGCGGTTGAGGGTGGAGAGCAACGCAGACGGGTGGAACCGCCCGAAGTAGTTGATCCAGCCCCGCACGACCGGGTTGATCTCCCGGGCGAGCTCTTCCAGGGTCGTGTCACTACGCAGGTGCAGTCTCCAATGGCGAATCTGCATCCGGATTTGCTTGGCTGCCTCGTCGCTGATGGCCGGATTGAAGCCGAAGAAGTAATCTCCGCGCTTCGTCCGGAGCCTTCGCACGCGAAACCCGTACCCCAGGAACGTGAACGACGTGTGCTCGGCCGAGCCACGCCGGTTCCGGTCCTTGCAGTACACAATGCGGGTCTTGTCCGGATGTAACTCCAGACCACCGCACTCGGCCAGCCGCCCGCCGATGGCCTGACGCACCTGGTGCGCCTGAACCTCGTTGCGGCAGTGGACCACCACGTCGTCGCAGTACCGCTCGAACCGGACGCCGGGGTACTCCCGGGCCATCCACGTATCGAACGCGTAGTGCATGAACAGGTTGGACAACACAGGTGAAACCGCCGAGCCCTGCGGGCTGCCGCAGTCCCGGGCCTGCAGGCTGCCGTCCCGCCTCTGAAGCGCGGCTTTGAGCCATCGCTCCACATACAGCAGGACCCACCGCTGGTCGGTGTGGTGCCCGACGGCCTTGAGGACGAGATCATGATCAAGGTTGTCGAAGAACCCCCGGATGTCCATATCGATCACCCAGTCTGTCTTCCAGCACCGTTCCCGGCATGCCGCGATCGCATCCAGCGCACTGCGGCGGGGCCGATAGCCGTAGGAGTCCGGGTGGAACACAGGTTCCACCAGTGGCTCCAGCACCATGGCCACCACCGTTTGCGCGATTCTGTCCGCGACCGTGGGCACGCCGAGGACCCTGACCCCGCGTCCTCCCGGCTTGTCGATCTCCACCATCTTGACCGGTGGCGGGAAGTAGCAGCCCGACGACATGCGATTCCACAGTTTATAGAGGTTGCCCTTCAGGTCCGCCTCGAACTGCTCGATCGACTCGCCGTCGACACCCGCCGCACCCTTGTTGGCCTTGACCCTCAAGTACGCCTCGAACACGAGGTGTTTCGAGATCTCGAACGACTTCGATCCGCTCGTCTGGTTCATCCCGGGCACTCCGGTTGGCCACCAAGCAGACCCGGACGATCCGTCCCCTTCGCTCCATCCGCATTACCGGATTTCACGGCTACTACGAGACGGTCCGCCCCCGTGCCCCGCATCGGTACTCGACCCCTCGCGGCTTTGTCCGCTTGGGGTTCTCCCTCTCGCCGCCGGCCTACCAGGCCAGCCGCAGTATCGGGGCGACAGGTTCCCACGTTCCGCGCAAGAGCCCGGGCCAGGCTCGCGCCGCCTCCATGCCGGACGCCGTCTGGGCAGTCAACAGGCTTCCCCCAGACTTGTCCCGGAGCCCAGATCATGCCCCGGTTTCGACGCCAATGAGAAAGATTACGACACGTCATCAGCGGTTCGCTCACGCTCGCCTTCCTGACCCATACCTGACGCGATCACTGCCGCGCCTTTTCCACAGCGCTCACCACGACCGGCATTTAACCGACGCAGCCTGCGGTGGTTTGGAGCCTCCCCCTGCAGAGCGACTCCGGAGGACCTACCTCCATCTCCTGCACAGCACCGCTTCCAGAAGCTGTTACATCAACGCCTCCTTCAGCGTTCGTGGCACACGATCTGGCTCTTTTCATCGACGCAGAGAACCACCGCCTTCTCCGGCGGATGGTGGTAGAGGCCGACGACGTCGACGACCTTGGCGACGAACTGCGGGTCGGTGGACAGCTTGAAGGAGTCCTGCAGGTGGGGCTTGAGGTCGAACTTCTTCCAGATCCGCCCGACGGTCGATTTCGACAGCCCACTGTGCTTCGCCATCGAGGCACGCGACCAGTGCGTGTCCTTGCCCGGGACGGACTCCAGAGTCGCCACGAGTACGTCCTCGACCTGGTCGAGCAGGACCGAGGGCGGCCTGCCGGGGCGGGGCTCGTCCATCAGCCCGTCCAGACGCAGGGTGATGAACCTGGAGCGCCAGCGGTTCACCGTCGCGTGGGCGATGCCGAGTTCCGCCGCGACCTCCTTGTTCGTCCCGCCCTCCGCACACCGCAGCACAATCCTCGCGCGCAGGGCCAGGAACTGCGCGGTCTTCGCCCGCCGCGCCCAGCGCGTCAGCTCCGCCCGCTCGGCTTCGCTGAGCACCAGGTCCGGCTTGCGCCGGCCCGGCCGCGGCTCATCCACCAGACCCGCCAGCCGCCGGGCCACGAACCGCGAACGCCACTTGCGCACCGTCTCCACAGAGACCACAGAGTCCGCCGCCACAGAGGTATTTGACGACCCGTCCGCACAAGCCAGGACGATCCGCGCCCGCTCCGCCACACGGGCCGGCACCCCGCCACCCGCCCAGCGCAGCAACTCCGCACGCTCCCCAGCGGACAGCACGACTTCGACAGCACGCGGGCCTCTATGCGACATAAAAACAGCCTACAGACTTAAGATCGACTTTTCTGGCGCATCACACTAGCTCTTCACCGAACGCATCCAGGTCGCCGATCGCGACGTTCGGCATCGTCCGCCTAGCCTCCTCGAACGTCGCCTTTCGCACGACCTCCGGGCTCAGGCCGGCACCACTCGACTCGCCCGGCGCGGGCTGGTCACCATGGGGAACGTCGACAAGCTCCTGGCCCGCAGGGCGGAGGGCTCGGGCCTCGACTACATCGCCGTCCAGGACAACCCGTACCAGCCCGGTCACCTTGAGGCCTGGACCCTGATCTCCCACCTGTCCGCCCTCACGGACCGGATCTCCTTCCAGCGACGCGGCGGCCTTGGCGAACATCACCGGCGGCCGCAGCCGGAGGTCGGCGACATCGGTGAGGCCCGGCGCCGCATCGACGTGCTCTTCGCGATGCTCCGAGACGGCACGTTCTACGACCCCGCACCCACCGCCGCTGCTTGACCAAACCCATAGGGGCACTTTTTGCGGGCTCCGGCCGCGTGCTGGTGTGCGCGCACTACGGTCGAGTCGACCGAGACGGCCCAGTTGAGGTCTTCCTCGGCGTCGGCCTGCGCGACCAGCGTGGTGAGCACCCGCTCCCAGGTGCCGTCGATGGCCCACATCCGCAGCCGGTTGTAGACGCCTCGCCAGTTGCCGTACTTCTCGGGGAGGTGGATCCACTGCGATCCTGTCTGGAACTTCCAGGCGATCGCGTCGATCACCTCTCGGTGGTCTCTCCACCTGCCACCCCGCCGCGGTGTCCGATCTGGGAGTAACGGCTCGATTCGCGCCCACTGCGCGTCAGTCAACGGCACGCACGAACAACGACTGGCGGGGCTGGTTGGAACGGTGCAACTGTCAGGCGGCCAGCCCGGTGCGGAGCCGCCGCACGTCCCGCGCGAGCGTGTACGAAGCGCCGAAGAAGATCGCGGCTCCAGCCACGAGCCAGAGGACCGACGCCCCAGAGCGGTACTCACGAACGGCAAAAACGAGCAGTATCACGCTGGCAAGGACGCCGAAGGCCGAGATCAGAGCGCTGATGCGGTGAGTCACACGGACATCATCAACGACAACCTCGGCCAGCGGAAGTGACCCAAACGAACCGGCCTACCGCACCTCGTCACCGCCGACCTCGCCACCGAGGAGTGCCGCTGCGCCTCCTGGACCGGCGCCCCCCACACGGCACCCCGGGTGCGGAGTTCGTTCAGGCCGACCTGTACGACCAGGACGTGTCCGGGCGACTATTCCGAATCGCCCTCGCGCGAGCTGCCCTGGGCGCCCACAACCCCCGCCTCCCGAAGCCGAAACCTGAGGGACTCCCGCACCTCCCGGCGAAGCCGCTCCCGCTCCGCCGCCTTCTCGGCTTCCCGATCCCGCACGATCAACGGTCCCAACTCGCTCCGCAACCGCTGGACCATGGCGTCCACCCCGTGCCCGCTCTCCTCCCCCGGCTCCCGAATCCACTGGGCGAACATCTCCAAGGCTTCGCCGAGCAGCGCTCGGTCACCGGGGGTGATGCCGCGCAGAATGTGCGAGATGTCAACGGCCGGCTCTTCCTCGCCAGGCGGATCCGCCAACTCGGAGAGAGCGGCGACCGCTTCCTCCCGTACCCGCTGGGCATCCCTGCCCCGCGCCGTGGCCGCGACCGCGAGCGCCTGCAGCGAGCCCAGGAACCGAGCAGTCTCCGCAGCCTCGTCACCCACGTGATCGGGGCTCATGTCAGGCACCTGTCCCTTCTGGCGGTTCTTCGCTGTCCAGGCGGGTCTTGACCTCATTGATAATCGTCCAGCACTCCAACCCGTACGGCCACAGCCTGGGTACGTGCGTGTCGGCCTCGGACGGGTCGAGGAAGACGAAGGCGACATTGTCGATCGGCTGCTCCGGGCCGAGTACTTGGTCTCGGCGTGCCGCACACGCGTCGCGCATTTCCCGCGCCGAGACGGTCCGGCCGATCACGACTAGTTCGAGCACGCGCCGCGCCGAATTGTAGAACCCCCGGATATCGTCCTGGTATACATAGTCCGACTGAAGGTACCCACCCTCGTCCGTAATGCCCATACGCTGATGAGCGAATTTCGCCTGGGCGTACGCGAGATCTTCGTCGAGTTCGAGGTCGTGGAATTGCACGAAGGAGGTGTCGTTCGCTCCGCGATACAGACGCCAGGGCCCGTGATCCAACCAGCGGCGGGAAGCCAGGCGGGCATGTCCGTCCCCTCGGAAAGCGCAGGCCCAGCCATGCGTGAAGTGGTATCCGCCGAAACCCGGGATATCCCTGTACTTGTTGTACCAGACGCGATATCTCGGCGCGAATGACGCAACCTCGAAAGGTAGATCACTCAATAGTTCGATTAGCTTCGGGAGGTCGCCTGAAAAGTTGAAGGAAGCCCGAACCGTTTTCGCTGCGGGATGCATGATGAGGTAGTTTTCGTAATTCTCGTCGAAGTACGCGGAAACTCTCTTTCCTGTATCCGAGTACTGCTCGATCCAGCGCTCCGACGCCTTCGCCGGCAGGGAGTCCACTTCGACATTCTCCGGTGTCGCCCCAGGTCCCCAGAGGTGGCGTTCTCGTGCGGACTCCGCCAGGCTGACGACATCTTTCCCCTCGAGTGCCATCGCGATCATTCCTTGCATGGGACTTACCCTTCTCCGCTGTTCGCATCGGTCGATCGGTTGCGTTACGCGTCGCTCTTGCCATCCAGGAAATTCAAAAGTCTTTGAGCTTTTTCGTTCAGCTTCCCGTTCTTGCCCTTGAAGTCGAGCATGGAATCCGTGATGGGATCTTTATCCGGCCACTTCTTCCCGTCTTTGTCGTAGACGCCTACCTCAAGCTTCCCCTCGTTGTCCCGTAGCAATCCCCGCAGCCAGGAAGCGTTTTCGGTCAGCCCCTTCGGATTGAGGAAGACTACCTGTAGCCGGCTGGGCTTCCCCAGGTTGGGAACATCCGTATGGACAAGCCGGAGGTAGTCATCCAGTTGTGCTTTGATCTCCGAGTCGTACGCTTCGACGTTTTTGATCTCATACAGAGTGCCGTCCTTGAAGTGGTCGATCCTTCGGGACGACGAGAGGGGCGGGTCGACGACATCTTTCGGTATGCGCACCTCGCTGAGAACTCCGCTTTGCCCTTCGAAGCCCTCCATCTTCGCGAACCATCGCTCGCCGAGATTTCCCTTGTCCTTGACGCCGAGCAACTGACTGATCTTCAAGAATGTCTTGTGATCCTTGATTTCATCGAGCATCTTGTCCTTGTAGTCCTTCTTCAAGGCGTGCCGCACGTCATCGTAGGTCATGCCTGATGGATCGTCCGGCATGTTGCGGAGCATCTCACTGCGATCTGTGATGATGCCCAGCTCCTCAAGGGCCTTGACGTACCCTTCGAACCCTGGACTCTCGTCGATCAATTTCTGGAAGGCGTCTTCCTGGGAGGTATCGGGGTCGAACCTCTTGGGCGGCGTGGTCTGCCCCTTGGGTATCTCGGCGCCCGTCTCCGTGTTCCACTGGTGGAGCACCTCTGTCGTCACCTTGCCGTCCGGTGCGGTGACCTTCCCGCGGAACTCGAGCCGGGGTGGCTTATCTTTGGACATGAAGCGATAGAACTCCCCCTCTTTCGGCGTCGGGAAACCGTTCGGCCATTTAGTCTTGTCGAATTCGGAAAGATTGCTCCAGTTCTTCCTGATGTTGGCCACTTCCGGACTCTCGGCGGCGACGTACCCCCGCCCCGGATCCAGGTTCCACTGCTTGAGGGTCTCGGCATGGGTCTCGAATTGCCGGATGAGGGAGTCGAGTTCGGATTCGAGTTCGGCGCGTGCCGCCGGATCGGCGTCCGCGTAGGCACGCGCGCGGTCGACGATGATGTCGGGGAGCTTGCGGAGTTCGAGGCGGGCCTCCCAGGCGCGGGAGCCGACCGGGGGTGAGCCATGGACGCCGACCCATGCGCCCACCTGCCGCAGCATCTGGCGTACGCGCCCGGACAGCCCGCCGTAGCGCATCATCGTGCGGGCGGTGGGGGTGTGGAGCCGGATGTCGGTGGGCGTGGCGGAAGGGCCGGCGGCCATGCGGACGTTGGTGATCAGGCCGTTGTCGTCGACGTCGTAGTGGACGCGCACGGTACGGCCGGGCAGCTTGGGGTCGATCCTGACGTCGACCTGGTCGCCCAACGGGCCCAGCGCCTTGCGGAGTTCCGCCTCGACCGCGTCCTGGTCGCGAGGACGTATCGGGCCGTCCGCGCTGCCCTGACCGCCCGTCGGGTCGATACGGGAGCCGTCCCAGGACGTCACGCCGTCGGGGCCACGGCCCGGCTGCGGCCTGCCGTCAGGGGCTCCGCCGGTGGCGCCGTCGGGGGACGGACCGGACGCGTCCGGAGTCTTGGGCGCGGACGCGGCATCGGGGGACGGGACATCGACCTTGGGAGCGCCGAGGGTATCCGGAGTCCCGGGGGCCTCGACCTCCCCCGGCGACGGGACCTTGATGCCGATCTTGCCCAGGAGGTTCTCCGTGCCCGTCTGGACCCGGCCGGTCAGCGCGTGGACGCGCGGGTGGGCCATCACCCCGGTGACCGCCACCGTCGTGGCCGCGGTCAGCAGCGCCTGCTGCCAGCTGTACTCCCGGCCGCTGAGGGCGGCGTCCCCGGCCTCCAGGCCGACCTCGACTGTCACCTCGACGGCCATCTCGATCGCGACCCGGGCACCCGTACTCAGTGCGGTCTTGCCGACTGCGGCCGACGCGCCGCCTCCGACCGCTCCGCCGATGGCTCCGAACAGGGCCGCCTTGCCGACCCCCTCCAGCACCGGCGCGCCGTTCATCACGTTGCTCACCACCGCGCCGACGGCGCCCGCCGCCGCGCCCACGAGGGCGCCACCGACGATCGTCCCGATCGCGGCCGCCGCGGCCCCGGCGCCGAGGGCCGTGGCCCCCGCGGTCACGGCGCCGATGACCAAAGGGCCGAGCGCGATCGTCAGCGCGATGACGACGACGATGACGACGATGAAGGTGAGGACGGTGTGCCAGCGAGGCTTGACCTTGGCGCGCGCCTTGTCCGCCTCTTCGGTGATCTTGGGATGGATGTCCTTCTCGCCCGTCCCGGTGGCCGCCTTCTCCAAGGCCTCGGCGATGGCCTTGACCTGCCCGTCCGCCCCCTCCTTGAACTTGCCTGCGAGCTCCGTGTACGCCTTGTCCAACCCTTCGAGGACCTGCTTGTCGGCGTCCGCACAGCCCTTCTGCATAGCCTTGGCGGTCTCGGCGAAGGACTGCTGGACCTGCCGCAGCCCGCTCACCGTCTGCGAAGCGGTATGGCTCAGTGCCGCGCCGGCGGACGTCGCGGTCCGCCCGGCCGACTCCGCCGCGGCCCCGGCGGTCTTCGCCATTCCCTGCGCCGCGCCCTCCGCCGCCGTGGCCAGCGCCTTGCCGGCCCCGGCCGCCTGAGCGCGCAACCGCTCCGCCACGCCCTCCAGCCGCTCGTCGAACTGCGCGCCGGTGTCCCGCAGCACCTCCTCCAGCTGCTGGGGATCGGGCACCGCGTCCTGGCCGAGGATCCGTACGAACTTCCTCAGGCTGCGGTCCAGTCCGCCGCGCGCCGTCGTCACGCCCTTGCCGATCGCGGCGGTGGCCGCGGCCGCGTTCCGCTGGACGGCCTGCCGCTGCTGCGCGGCCTGGGCCCTGACCGCCGCGATCTGCGCACTCTGCAGCCGGGTCAGGCTCGCCTCGGCCGAACTCTGCGCCTGCCCGATACCCGCCAGCGCGGCAGCCTTGGCGCCGTCCACGCCCTGCGACGCCTGCTTGTGCCCGTCGGCCAGGCCCTCCTGGCACTGCTTGAGCACGGTCTTCAGGCTCTCGCGGACGTCATCGGCGATCTTGCCGATCGTCTTCTCGGCGTCCGGCTTGCCCTTCTGCATGTCGGCGATGGGCTCGTCCGCCGCCTTGGGCAGTTCGTCCTTGTAGGCATCGCCGACCGCGGTGGCGGCCTCCGCCTGCGCCTTGCACCGGTTGTCGGTGAGCGGACCGTCCCAGAAGTTGTCGTCGCGGTGGATCATCTTGGAGCGGTATTGCGCGGCGCGCTTCCTGCCCTCGCCGGCCGCCAGTTCCCCCGCATGCTTCGCGGCGTCCCGGATCCGCTGTTCCGTGTGGCCGTACAGCTCGCCGAGCTTGGTGATCTGGTTGTTCTGCTTGCCGGTGACGGCCTCTCCCGCCGTACGGAATCCGCCGTCCATGGCCGTACGCGCCCCCGAGGCGGCCGTACCCATCGCCGCGACCGTCGCCGCATGACCGGCCGTCACCTGCCCCCGGGCCGTCTGCGCCTGTGCTCGGATTCGCGACCGGGCACCCTGCACCGCGGCCTGCACCCTCGCCACACTCGAGGTCTCGGCGGATCCGATCTTCGCCAGTGCCGCCGCGTCGGCCGCCTGGACCTGCTGCGTCAACTGGGGTCCGAGGGCGGCCAACTCCGCCGATCTGGCCCGGCGGCTCGCGGTGAAGGCCTCCACCTTCTCCTTGGCGACGCCCCGGTCCTGGGCCAGTCCCTGCTTGTAGCCCTGAACCTCCGTCTCGTGCTGCTGTGGCGACTGCCCCCACAACGGCGGTAGCAGCGGCTCCAGGTCCAGGTCGACGAAGTCGACCTCCGACCCGCTGCCCTCACGGTGACCGGCGCCGACCGCGTCGTCCTGGGCGGTCCGGCCGGGGCCGTGGCGGGGAGACGGGCCGCCATGTGGGTCGTGGTCCCGACCCCCTTTCTCTTTTCCTTTCCCTCCTTCTCCTTGCTGTTTCCGGGCCTCGCGCTGCTTCTTCAGGAGCGATACGGCGGGACGCTCCCTCGTACGGGTCGCCTGTAGCTCGCTCTGGCGCGCTTCCACCGTGGCGGCGGCAGCGGCGGCACCGCCCTGGGGGAGCCCCTCGGGCAGTGTCGACGCGCTCGCGGGTGGACTGTCCCGTTGCGGCCGCCCCGGTTTCTCGCCATCCGTCGCTCGCCGGACGGAAGGGGGGTTGGCGGCGGATAGGCTGCCCGAGGGAGCATCGGCTGTACCAGGTGCGCCTGTACGAGGGGTGGCGAAGCGCGGCGCGGCGACCCCTGTCGCCGCCTGCCCCGCGTACCCCGGCTGACCCGTCTGCCCCGGCTGCTCCACCTGACCAGCCGGCACGGCCATGCCCGCCGGACCGGCGGAACCAGCCGGGCTGGCCGTTCCACCCGGCGGCCCTTGCCGTGACGGTGACGAGGGCGGCCGCTGCGCCGTGAGCAGCCGCGACACAGCGGCGTTTCCCGCGCCTCGCTGCAATCGTTGAATGGACCGGACGTCGGGCATGCCGCCGCCGCGTACCGCGGACTGCCGAGTCCGCTGCTCTTCGCGCGGCTCCGATTGCGGCTTCGGGGCTTTCGGGTCGTCTTTATCGGGCGCGCTTTCGTGAGCGTGCACGGCAGGCCGGTCCTGTCAGCGATGGTGCGGAAGCGTCCGAGCCGAGCCTCCACGAACCGGCGCGGGAGGATAAGGACCACGAAGGCAGCATCAAGGGACGCTGCTCTCTTCCCTTACGGGCAAGCCGAGTTGGCCCACTGGTCCTCGAAGCGCGGGTGAGGAGAGGGGACGGACAGCAGGTGTCCGGACGCGGGCGAGCGGCGCCGGCCTAGGGCCTGTCTATTGGATTTTGCTGGGGTCGCGTGCCCCGGTACGCGCGCTCGCCGCGTTGCCGTCGGTCGCCAACGCTCCGCGTTGTCTCCCTCCTCCGCCTTGCGATCACACGCACCGGACCCCGCTCCCTGATCCAGCCTGATCCAGAAGAAAGGCCCTACGTGTCTGGTTGACGGCCGATGGGTGTCCCGACCGAAGCACCGACGGGTCTCATCGGTGTGGCTCGGTACATCGGTCATCGGTGTCGCCCTCGCGTCCGGCCCGTGGCAGCAAGACGTCTCGTCAGGGGCATCCCCGAGTCCCGGTGCTGCCCCTGACGAGACGTCGGCGTACAAGCAGGAAACGGGCCGGATGTTCGCGCACCCGGGTCGGCTACGCCGACCCAGAACCCGGAGGCCGACGCCTGTAGGTGGCAAAGTCGAGGGGGTCACTCCATCAACCATCGGAACGTGACGCGAAGTGCTGCTCCCACTGGGCGAGCGTGTGGCCGTTGATCACGACCTCGTTGGCGGAGGAGACGGCAAGCCCCAACGCCTCCTCACGCGTGAACTTGTAGCGCGCTAGCCAGTCGACGGCAGCAGCTCGTGCTCCCAGGTCCCGTCAGCGGCGAGGTACGAGCCCGTGCGCACCACGGCCCAGCGGTCCTCGCCGGTCTCGGGCTCCACCTCGCGCCAGCAGACTCTCAGTTGGAAGTGCTGCTGATCGATCAACGGGGACTCCCGGTAGCCGGTGGGCAGGACGCGGGTTCCGAAGGGACGATCTCTGGGCCGGGCGTCGCGGAACGCTCGGCCTTCTCGGGACGGCGGGGCCGTCCCCGGCGAGCCGAACCTCGATCACGAGGTCCTTGTCGTCGCCGAAGGCGGCTACGGCGCGGTGCAGATGCGCGGCGAGGTCCTGCATGTGCGCGTAGACGCCGGGCACATCCGAGGCAGTGACCCTGCCGCTGCGCGAGAACGGATGGCGAGTACGGCCTTCAGGAAGGAGAGCCTTCGGGTTGTACTCACTGTAAAGCCACTCGGTGCGCACGGTGATCTGCACGGGTTCCGTGCGCATGTCGTCGGTCCAGCGCTCCTCGGCCGGCGGCCGGTACTTGTCGTGATCAGGGCTGGGCATGTCTTTCCTCCTGTCAGTTCGATGAAGCGGGCCTGCTGGCGTGCGGGGGGCTTGACCAGCACCGGCTCGGTGGCCACGAGGGTGGCGAGCACGGAGAACTCGTCGTAGAACCGGGCGGTCTCCTTGCAGATCCCGACGATCTGCTCGCTGGTGCACATGATCCGGACGGGGATCATCCGCTCGGCGAAGTCCTCCTGGCTGACGGGGTCGACCCAGGAGCCGCGAATCAGCTGAATGAGGGTCATGCCGCCGGCGAGCTGCTTCACCATGGCGTCCCACTGACGGTGGTGGCGTACCGAGAAGGGGCAACCCGTGTTGGAGACCGTGGGCACGCAGGACCTCCTACAGTGGAAGGTCCTCCGTGTTCTCGACGGTCATGCCGGTGGCTTTATCGAGCAGCAGTGAAGGCGCTTCTCGATGGATTTGGGAGGCGCCTGCGGCGTCCCCATCCCGGTATCGACGAGTACGGGTTCCGGCACACATTCCGTCACGGGGGCACTGTGAGTGACGGTCGGGGGTCGTGTTGGCTTTCGGGAAGTTGCCTGAAAATGATCAGTGGCGATCTTGGATGGCTGACAGTTCGGGTCCGTGGAAGAGATGGTGCTCCGGTTGGAGGAGCTGCTGTTCTCGTCGGTCCGGGACATTGCGGTGCTGTCGGTCGACGTGAGCAATGAGGCGATACGGATCGAGACTCGGTGCACGATGGTTGGGGCCGAGTGCGCTGGGTGCGGCGGCTGGTCGGAGCGGGTTCACAGCTCCTATCTGCGGTTTCCCGCTGACGTGCCCAGTGCAGGCAAGCGGGTTCGGCTATGCCTGCGGGTTCGCCGGTTCGTCTGCGAGAACCCGTTGTGTGAACGGCGGACCTTTGTCGAGCAGATAGCCGGGCTGACCCGGCGGTATGGCCGGTGGACCGAGCGCCTGCGGTCGACATGGGCCGCGATCGGCCTCGCGCTCGCCGGTCGGGCCGGTGCCCGCATGGCCAGTGTCTTCGGAGTGTCCGTCAGCCGCAGCACTGTGCTCCGGCTGGTCAAGGCCCTGCCCGATCCCGAACCACCGGTGCCGCGGGTGGTCGGCGTCGACGAGTACGCGACGCGCAAGGGCCGCTTCTACGGGACCGTTCTGGTCGACGTCGAAACCCGGCGGCCGGTGGACCTGCTGCCCGACCGGGAAGCATCCAGCCTGGCCGCCTGGCTGGCCGAACGCCCCGGCATTGAGGTCGTCTGCCGCGACCGCGCACCGTTCTTCGCGGAAGGAGCCACCGCCGGGGCGCCCCAGGCCGTGCAAGTCGCAGGCAGATGGCACTTGTGGCACAACCCGAGCGAGGCTGCCGAGCGGTGCGTTTCCCAGCACCGCGGCTGCCTTGGAGTCCTGGCTCGTGAGCCAGCCGAGTCAGATGCTGCGGCTCCACCGCCCAAGGAGATGACCGGATCACCATGGCCAACAGGGCACCGGTTCGCCGACCGTATTCGGGACAGGCACGCCACTGTCCACACCCTGCTGGCGGCAGGACACAGTCGACGCTCAATCGGCCGCCGGCTCCACATGACCCACCGCACCGTCAAGCGCCTGGCTGACGCCGCCGCCCCCGAAGACCTCTTCCAGGGGCAGTGGCAAAACCGCCCCACCGTCCTTGATGAATACAAGCCCTACTTGGACGACCGCTGGAACCAGGGATGCACCAGTGCTTGGGCATTGTGGGAAGAGATCGTGCCGTTCGGCTACAAGGGCAGCTACCAGCGAGTCCGCGCCTACCTACGGGAGAAACGCCTCTCACCCGGAACGGCCTCCGCCCGGCCGCCGACCCCTCGGACGGTCTCCGGGTGGATTCTGCGGCACCCCGAAAGCCTCACAGAGAGCGAACAGATGCGGCTCAAGGCCGTGCTGGCCCACTGCCCGGAGCTGAACGCCCTCACCGGTCACGTCCGGTCCTTCGCCCGAATGCTCACCGAGCGCGAGGGCGAACGGCTACCGGAGTGGCTCGACGCCGTCCGCAAGGACAACCTGCCCAGCCTCCACACCCTCGCCGCAGGCATCGACCGCGACCGTGACGCCGTCATCGCCGGCCTCACCCTGCCCTGGAACTCCGGCGTCGTCGAAGGACACGTCAACCGGATCAAGATGCTCAAGCGCCAGATGTTCGGCCGAGCCGGCTTCCAACTTCTCCGCAAACGAGTTCTGCTGTCGTAAGGAGAGCGGCAGCCCATATTCAGCCATAACCAGCTCTTGTTCGTGAGATGACCGGCACCCCGTTGGTCAGCGCAAGGCACGATCCATATTGACCCGGTGATCGGAGACCCACTGATACGCCTCCTGCACCTCTGTCACTGCCCCAACGTCACGGAGACGGATCATCGCGAGGTCTCCAGAGTCCGCAGCAGCCTCAATACCGCGCCAACACCTGTCCTGCCACCACAAGATCGCAGAGACGAGATCACGCCCCGGTCCGAGCAATGCTCAAGACCTAATAGCTGTGCACGGTGACGGGTGACCCCTACTCAAGGCCTGGAGCCGGACTCCTCTCCACAGGCAGAGGGCCCCGTCACCGTGCACCTGCCGAAGCGCGTCAAACATCTCCACGATGACGTCATGATCGTGACCTGAGCCGTCCGTACGGCCACCTCTCCCTCACCACGCGAGCCGCCGAGCTCCTTCCAGAGACCGGGGACCGTGCGGGGAGCTGGGGCTGCGAACTGCTCATCGGATGTCGGGCCGTCGAGCCCTCCTATTAGGTCGCGGCGCGCCCTGCGCAGGCTCACACCAGGACGAGCACGAAGAGTAGGGAGCTTGAAGTTGACAATCACCTGCGGGATCGACTGGGCGGAAGACCACCACGACGTGGCGCTGGTCGACGAGACGGGAAAACTGGTCGCCAAGCAGCGCATCAAGGACGACGCGGGCGGTTTCCGCCAGCTGCTTGCCCTGCTCGCTGAAGCCGGTGACTGCGCTCAAGCCCCGATACCGGTCGCGGTGGAGACCGCCCGCGGCCTGCTGTTCGCCTGCCTGCGCACCACCGGCCGCAAGGCGTACTCGATCAACCCGATGGCCGTGGCACGCTACCGCGAGCGGCACCGCAGCGCCCGCGCGAAGTCCGACCACGCCGACGCGATGACACTGGCCAACCTCCTGCGGACCGACGCCGACGTGCACCGGCCCCTGCCCGCCGACTCCGAACTGGTACGGGCGATCGCCGTTCTCGCCCGCGCCCAGCAGGACACGGTGTGGAACCGAGCCCAGCTCAACAACCAGCTGCGCTCGCACCTCAAGCAGTACTACCTGGCCGCCCTCGCTGCGTTCGCCGTCCGCGGCGTGGGCCTGGACTCCCGGGAGGCCCGCGCGGTCCTCGCCGTGGCACCCGACCCGCACACCGCCGCCCGCTTGACCCATGCCCAACTGCGGGCCGCCCTGCGCAGATCCGGACGGCAGCGGAACATCGAGGTCTGGGCGGAACGGCTGCGCACCATTTTCACCGGCGAATACCTGCACCAGCCGTCGCTCATCGAGCAGGCGATGGGGCGGCAAACCCTCGCGCTGGTGGCCCAGTTGGATGCCGCCTGCCGGGCGGCCGACGACCTCGCCGAGGCTGCGGCCGAGGCGTTCGCCACGCATCCGGACGCCGAAATCCTGGGCAGCTTCCCCGGGATTGGGCCGCTCACCGGCGCACGCGTTCTGGCCGAGATCGGTGACGACCGCACCCGCTTCGCCGACGCCCGCGCCCTGAAGGCGTATGCCGGCTCGGCGCCGGTCACCATCGCCAGCGGCAAGAGCCACCTCGTGCGCCACCGGCGGGTGAAGAACCAGCGGCTGACCGCCGCAGGCTACGTATGGATCTTCGGGGCACTGCCCTCCTCACAGGTCAAGGCCGAATACGACCGACGCCGGGACCTTGGGGACCGGCACACCGCCGCCATGCGCAACGTCTTCAACCGCTTCCTGGGGTGCCTCTACCACTGCCTGCAGACCGGGCAGAAGTTCGATCCCGGCAAGGCGTTCCCCGCCGCGTCCACGGCGCCGGTGACGCTCGCAGCTTGACTTCCTACCAAGCTCGGATGTCTGTGGATCGGTGTCGGGGAGGCAACGCGAAGGGCGTACCTTCCCGAATGATCCTGTGATGGTCATCGAGTAGGCCGACGTTGGCGCGTCGGTCGGGAAGGTACGCCCGTGCTCACGGTAGTCAATGCTGACGGTTCCACGCCAAACGGCTCCTTGATCGACGAGATCGTCCGCGAGGGCGCCCGGCGGATGCTGGCCGCCGCGCTGGAAGCCGAAGTCAACAGCGACATGGCCGAGTTGGCCGGTGAACGGGGCGGCGACGGTCGCCGCCTGGTCGTGCGCAACGGCTACCACCAGCCGAGGAAGGTCACCACGGCCGCCGGGACGGTCGAGGTGCGGGCCCCGCGCGTGAACGATAAGCGCGTCGATGACACGACGGGTGAGCGCAAGCGGTTCTCCTCGGCGATCCTGCCGCCCTGGTGCCGCAAGTCCCCAAAGATCAGTGAGGTACTGCCGCTGCTCTACCTGCACGGCCTGTCCTCCGGCGACTTCGTGCCCGCGCTGGAGCAGTTTCTCGGATCCTCGGCCGGCCTCTCGCCCGCCACCGTGACGCGGCTGACTGCTCACTGGCAGGCCGACCACACGGCATTCATGGACCGGGAGCTGTCCGCCACGGACTACGTGTACGTCTGGGCGGACGGCGTTCACCTGCGCATCCGCCTGGAGGAGGCGAAGGCCGCGGTCCTGGTGCTGATGGGGGTACGCGCGGACGGCACGAAGGAGCTGATCGCGATGACCGACGGATACCGCGAGTCGTCGGAGGCATGGGCGGGCCTGCTGCGGGACTGCGCCCGCCGGGGCATGCGGGCCCCGGTCCTGGCCGTCGGCGACGGCGCTCTCGGCTTCTGGAACGCGCTGAGCGAGGTCTTCCCCGACACCCGCCATCAAAGGTGCTGGGTTCACAAAACCGCCAACGTTTTGGACGCGCTGCCGAAGTCAGCCCAGCCCGCGGCCAAGCGTGCGATCCAGGAGATCTACAACGCCGAGGACAAGGAGCACGCGGCCCGGGCCGTACGCGACTTCGAACGGGCCTGCGGGGCCAAGTACCCCAAGGTCGTCAAGCGGATCACGGACGACGAGGACGAACTCCTGGCGTTCTTCGACTTTCCCGCCGAGCACTGGATCCATCTGCGGACCACCAACCCGATCGAGTCGACCTCCGCCACCGTGCGTCTGCGGACCAAGGTCACCAGGGGCGCCGGCTCCCGCGCGGCCGGACTGACCATGGCCTTCAAGCTAATCGAGTCCGCTCAGGCCCGCTGGCGAGCCGTGAACGCACCCCACCTCGTTGCCCTTGTCCGGGCCGGAGCCCGCTTCAAACGCGGTCAGCTCGTTGAGCGCGAGGAGCGGGCAGCCTGATGGACACCCCCAATCCGCTGACCGACGAGGAACTCGCCGTGATCGAGGAGCTTGCCAGTGCTGCGACTCCCGGCCCCTGGCACGTGCGCCAACTGGACGACGACTTCGCCATGAGCCTCGTCGCCATCAGCACTGTCCCCGACACCGGAGCCGGCGAACGCTGGCCAGACTTCGACCACCGGCAGATCGTGGCCGCCACCCTGGTTCAGCAGCCACGATATGTCGACGTCGCAGACGAACGCTGGGACGAGAACGCCAACTTCATCGCCAACGCCCGCCAGGACATTCCCCGCCTGATCGCCGAGATCCGACGTCTCCGCCACCTCCTCGAAGCCAACGGTCAGAAGCCCGAGGAAGGCTGAAGCGCACCACCGATCCACAGGAATTGACAATTACTCCATTCCGGGGGCGCACACGGTCTACACCCGCTGGCTGCACGACGGCTGGCACGAGGAGAACGCGGGCGTCGCGGATATGACGAGGATGATGCCGGTCATGGGCCATGACGGGTACGCGAACTTCGCTCTGCTCTCGCTCCAGCACGAGGGTGACGACCGCGTCCACGTCTGGTACCACGACGAGGAGCCGGACCGGATGCGGATGGACGGCGGCGTGCCCCTTCATGGAGTTCCTGCGCAGAATGCTCGACAGCGCCCGGCGTGAGGAGCCGTTCCCCGGGGGGATATGACCCGGTCCGCGGCCGGGTGACGGTCGTCCTCGCTGCGGGGCTCGCGCAGGCTGCCCCGCGCGGAGCTGCGTGCCGGCCTGCCGGTCCTGCGAGCGTCGGCTGCCCCGAGGGCGGCGTGCGCTGGCCTTCGGCACAAGGGGTCTTGGAGAACCGCCGGGCGCTCCGGACCGACACGGGGCCGCAGCCGTCCGGGGGATTACGGCGGCGGCCCCGGGGGCTGGGGTGGGCCCGGCGGCTCGGAGGGGAGCTTGGCATATGCCGTCCGGCGTAGGCATCCGTGGAACTATCCAACCTGGTAGGGAGGGGCTTTCCCCTTGATCGTGGACACCGGTTGTCATGCGGCGGTGGCCAGCGTAGTTGATCGTTGTTCGTAGGCGATCGGGCTGATCTGGCCGAGGCGGGAGT
>NZ_BMRN01000031.1 GCF_014648655.1 Streptomyces atratus | reverse complement strand
GCACTGAGGACACCGAGACGGAGTACTGCGTCCGCATCACGCTGACCCTGGACGAGCAGCCCCCCGTAGTCTTCCCGGGGGCCGAGGACCGGCCGCCCCCCGACCCGGGGATGTTCGCGTTCTACCTCTCCCACGCGACCTTCAGCAAGGGCTCTTGCCACTGACCTGGTGATCCTTCTGAAGCCCCTGCTGCGGGCGATGGCGTGCAAACCGTCGATGTAGCCGCCGGCCGCTGGGGGCCGGCGGCGGCCCGATTAACGCACCCACGGCGATAGCCGCAGGCCAGTCGCCGGAACGTTGAGCCGCACGGGCGATGAATTGTCATACCGGACAAGGAGATCAACTGTCCGCCAGCAAGGATCTGACCTGTCCGCTCACCCGGATGTCCCACTGTCCGTGGACACCGAGTACCGGCAATGGGTGACCACAGCGGATCCGCTACCAAGATGCCCTCGTGTCGGCGCGTGCCACTTGGCTTTCAAGGGGCGAGCAGGGGGCCGAAAGTCTGTCGGCCGACGCGCTCGGCGGTCGGCTGGTCGACTACCTGGCCGGGGATGTCGGGGTGCTGGCTTGTCCAGGCGCGGGCGTTCGTGGCGTCGGTGAAGAAGTTCAGCGCGTCGCAGCAGGCCGAGGCGGCGGGCCCGCCTCCGGGACGCTGCCCGACGAAGACCACCGCGGTGGCCGGTTCCCACCACATCGTGCCGGTGGACGAGGTGACGGTGATGGGGTCGCCGCTGACCGGGTCGGCGGAGGAGATCACCGCGTCCTGGCCGAGCATGGCCGGGATGCCCAGGGCGTCGATGGCGCACATCGACCAGACCTCTACACCGCTTTCCAGGCGGACCCTGTGGCGGGTGGGGGCAGCGGAGAACGGGTAGGCGGCGCGGATGTTCCCGGTCTCGTCCCGGGTGAGGAAGTCCTCGTCGGCTAGCTCGGTAATCACCTCCGTAGCGTTCCTCCCGGCCCCGGCCGCCAGCGGCTGAAGCATCTGCGCGTCGGGAGCAGCTCCCGTGGCGGCGAAGTGGCGCAGGATCTGCTGGTGCACCGCGCGCAGGCCGTTCTCGGCAGGCGCGCGGCGCCCGCGGCCGGCCCGGCCGACCACGTCCAGCGGCTGCGGTGTGCAGCAGTCCGAAGCCCCTGCATTACGGGCCTGCGGGGTCGCCCCGGCGAGGGCCTGACGAAGGGCGGACTCGTCCGGCACGCCCGACACGGTGCCATCGGCGTCCCTGTAGAGGCGGCACGAGAGGCTCGGCACCGCCCCGGGCGGCGCGAACGGGTCGGTGCTGTCGATCAGGATCGTCGGCGACCCGTACATGCCCAACCGGGCGGCCTCGGCCTCGTCAGTCACCTCAACAAGCTCCACCTGAGCCTGTCGTCCATCCAGAGCGGCGGTCACCGTCTCCAGCGCGGGCTGCGCGTTCGGGCAATCCGCCACCGTCAGCACCGTGATTCGCATCTGTCCTGTCCTCCTAGACCGTCGTCCGCCTTCCGAACCGACGGTAGACCTTCCAGTGCACTGGAAGGTCAAGGGCTAGCCTGGAGACATGCGCATCGGTGACCTCGCAGCCCGCACCGGGCTGACGACCAAGACCATTCGCTTCTACGAGAGCAGCGGCCTGTTGCCCTCACCACCACGCACCCCGGGCGGCTACCGGGACTACGCCGATGACACGGCGACCCGACTCGCGTTCATCCGCGACGCCCAGCGCGCCGGTCTTACCCTCGCCGAGATCCGCTCGATCCTCGCCCTTCGAGACGACGGCCACGCACCCTGCACCCACGTCACCGACCTCATCCACGAGCACCTGAACGACATCGACCGACGTATGGCCGAGCTCGCCGCCACTCGCGAAGCACTCCGCGACGTCGCAGCCCGCGCAGCAACCACCGACCCAGCCACCTGCGGCGCGGACGACATCTGCACGATCCTCAAGCCCGCACGGCCGTAGGCCGCTGTCCAAACTCGTGAACATTAGCGCCAGGGCCCAGGGGCCAACCGCCTCCGAAACTGACGTCGAAGTGCTGTCCGTTCTCATGAACGGAGCCACCCAGGCTGCCGACGAGGTCGGCCCCGGACCGGCTCTTGTTCAGCGGCGCAATCAAGCGGGGAAGGTGAGCGACCCTGGGGAATTTCACGAATCCTCATCAACGACCTCTGCTGACGCCGGGCGCCATGGGCTGCAGGACGCCGTGCCCTCGGGTTGTCCTGAGCTGCCGAAGGTGACAGAGCTCAGACAAAACCTCCGGAGTGCGGAGGCAGACGACGGTTTACCCCAGCCGCAGGATGTTACGGATCCCGCTCAGTTCGTGGCAGCAATGCGGCAGTTACGTCTATGGGCGGATCTGAGCTACCGGCAGCTGGAGCGCCGGGCCAACGCCGCGGGAGACGTGCTGCCACGCACCACGCTCGCCGGCGTCCTGAACCGGCCGGAGCTACCCAGAGAGGAACTTCTGGCTTCCTACGTCCGGGCCTGCGGCGGTGACGAGGACATGGTCGGTGCGTGGGTGAAAGCCCGCCGGCGCCTGGCCGTCGAGCCCGAGAATCCCTCCGCCGTCGTGCCTGTCAGGTCGACGGCGGCAGGTGCGCTGACTTCCGCGACCAGCTCGGGCACGACGAGGGTCAGTTCGAGGGCCTCACGGCTGCCCCAGGTGGCGGTGAACCGCACGCCGGTCCATGGGTGGTCGGGTCCGGCCTCGGTGAGGTGGTCGGCAAGCCGGCGGGCGGCATCCGGTTTCAGCGGCGTGGTCCGGCCGACCGCGCGCAGCCGGCCGTCTGTGTCGTACCGGCCGAGGACAAGCAGCTGCGGACGGCGCAGAGTTCCGGTGAGTCCGCCGTTGATCGCTTCGGAGGTCTCGCGGCGGCACTGGTGGAGTGTCGGTATTCGAGGGTTGCAGTATTCGCCCGCAGAGCGAGCAGAGTCCCGTCTCGCTCAAAGTGACGCATGACCAAGATCTGACCTGCGGTGCCTGGCTACGTTGATCTCTAGGAACAGCATTTCTTGATGGGTTCCGGAGTCAGTTGGTGATCATCCGGTGTGGGAATGTCAAGCAGAAATGACGGCGTTGCCGTGGGGCGGCGAGAAAAAGGGAAGGCGGAAGCCAACTGGCCGTTGGCAGGATGTCCCCGCTCAACATCCGATGGGAAAGGACCCGACAACCGTGGCTCGTGCCATCACTTTGATCCGCTCCGCCTCCCTGTCCGACGTCGCCGAGTACGCCTACGCGGCCACTGCGCCCGCCGAGTCACGCCTGATCTTCCTCGCTGGGGCGTGTCCGCTGAACGATGACGGCTCCACAGCAGCGATCGGGGATTACGCGGGCCAGGCAGCGAAAGCCATGGAGAACATGCAGGCCGCGCTCTCTGCCTCAGGGGCGTCACTGCAGGACGTCATCAGTACCCGGGTCCTCGTCGCATCGGCCCGGCAGGAGGACCTGGTGGCTGCCTGGCAGGTAGTCCGGGACTTGTTCGCTGACCATGACGTCCCCAGCACCTTGATGGGCGTCACCGTGCTCGGCTACAAGGACCAACTCGTCGAGATCGAGGCCGTCGCCGCCGTGCTCGATTCTTGAGACCTTCTCCAAAGGACACCGCGAACGTGGGACGGCCAGCCGTCCGCCAGGACGGCTGACCGTCGAGGAACGTAGGCTGCGGTCAGCCGGCCTTGGCGGGCTGCTCAGCTCGTGCTCGGGTACTGGCGAGGCGGTAGGAGTCGGTGCCGGTTTCGATGATGGTGCCGTTGAACGTGAGGCGGTCGACGATGGCCGCGCAGAGGCGGGGGTCGGTGAAAGTCTTGGTCCAGCCATCTGGGGCTGGCACATGTTCCTTTTCGCGGATCGCCGCTGCCACCGGTCCGTATCCATCTCCTGCTGTCCTCGTTGGTCTTCATGGTGGTGCCCGGATTCTCCAGGTGCTGCCTTGATCGGTCAGGTGCGAGGAAGGTGTGCCGGTGACATCCCGATTGAGGGTGGTCCAAGGTGGTGCCGTCCTACTGGAGCCGGTGACCGCCGATCCGTGGGAGTTTCAGGCCGACTGCGTTGAGGCGTTCGTTGCCTCATGGCGGGCCCGTGGGTTCAGCCCGGTGACGGTAGAGAACGACATCGGACTGCTGGAACGGACGCTCACCGCGCTGGGCCGGCCCGCGTGGGAGGTCACTCCTGAAGACATCGAGCGTGTCGTCGGCGACCTGGCACTTGCCGGGCGGGCGGCATCGACCCGCCGCGAGTATGTGCAGATCTTCAAGGGCTTCCACCGGTTCCTGCAGGCCCGCAAGGCCGTCGAGATTGAAGCGGGGTTCGGCGTCCGCTTGGTCTGCCCAGTGGACGAGTTCAACGCCGCGCGGCATGTCGGGGGCGACTCCCTGGCCCAGCTGCCGCCGCCGACCCCGGAGCGGGTGGCGGGGCGCTTGACGCAGCCGGTCTCCGTCCTCGGCGGACCGACCGCACCGCGAAATGGGCGGCCAGTGCAGCTGCCGCCAGCAGCAGCGGATACAGCAAGCCCGTCACCCATGAGGTGACACTGCTGTCGATCTCTTCCTGCGTCCAGCCGGTGATGTCGAGCAACAGGCCGTCCAGCGGCCCGCCGACCAGTTCGGCACAGCACTGGCCCGGAACCGGGCCCCTCCCGGCCCTGACACGCCAGCCTGGGGCTGCTCCTGGGTGTGCGGTGATGAGCCTTGCGGACGGGGACGCTACTCACACTTGTCGCGACATGCAATATCGCATTGAAGTTTTTCTGAACCAGCGTCAGCCATCCTGTGCAAGTAGACGATCGAGCCCGGGTCGTGCGAGGCGTTCCCGGTGGGGCCGTCCCGCCTCGGCCACTCGGTGCCGCCCGATCGTTTCACGTCGTTGACCTGCGGAGACTCGACATCATCCGGGCCGACACGATCGGGATCGGGATGGGGGGCCAGGTCTGCACGGGAGTGAAAGCGCAACGGCCAAGCCGGTCACAGCTATTGACAGCGCTTTGCCGTGAAGTACTCAATATGCAACACAGGTCAACTTCTTCCAACATGACGCGCAGCGGATGGAGCCGCCGGCAGCCGCCGGGAGCGCTCCGCCCGGCACGTTCCACACCCCACGGCTGGGCGGTTGAGGTCGACCGTCGCAGGAACGAGGAGCGCCCCCACTCGAAAGGATCGATCACGCATGCGTCGATTAGCTTGTGCACTATCCGCCGTACTGGCAACGGTCGGCACCGCGACAGCCCTGCCCGCTTCACCCGCGGCGGCGGGGTCGGTGGCAGGGCCCTACGTGCTCGAAGTCGAGAACATGTCGCTGACCAACTTCGCGACGGAGACCGTGGACCACACCTGGAACGGCAGGTCGGTCGACAACGTCACCTACGCCCGAGGCGCGTCGGGACAGACGAGCACCGCCAGGACGACCTTCAACGGCGCCGACGGGACGTACGACCTCATCACGCGCTACAACGGCAAGACCGCGAACGGAGTGACGTACAAGCTCTCCGTGAACTCCACCCAGGTGGATTCCTGGTCGACGTCCCTGCGCTACGGCCGTGACTACACCGACCCGGTGGACATCGACACCCGGACGTCGAGCAAGGTCACGCTCAAGGCCGGTGACGTCATCGAGCTGACGGCCACCTCTGCCGGCGAGGTGCCGCGCGTCGACAGGATCACGATCCAGGCCCACGTCGGTCCGCCGACCAGCACACTCACCATCAACTCGCCGAACACGACGCTGAACGACGGCTTCGACTGGGGCAAGAACCGGGCCCTTGGCATGACCTTCTACCCGGGCAGCCCGATGATGGGGCACGAACCGGAGTGGTGGCGCCTCAAGGACTCCACCCACACCTCGGTGACCCCCGGCTACTGGGGTGCGTACACCAACCGGGAGTCCTTCTACAACCGGGACATCTCCCACCAGTCCGACGGCGCGCACGCGCTCGGCCTGGATACCGAGACCTTCAACATGCTGAGGACCTTCGCCGACGACGCCGACGATCCGGGCCAGAACGGCTGGCCGCTGTGGGCACACAGTTCGTACGGCGCCATGTACTACATCGACGGCACCGGGTTCCGGGAGTTGCCGTCACCGTTCAACGTGATGGCCAAGGCGTACAAGCAGTACCAGTGGACGGGCAATTCGGACTGGATCAACGATCCGACCCTCTCCGCGTACTACGACTCGACGATGGGGCAGTTCCTGACCAACCACGAGGTGGTGTGGAACGACGCGAACCCGTCCAGTGAGCAGCCGGTCTCGAAGAAGCAGCCCGGGGAGTACACGGCAACGTACTTCGAGTTCCCGAACGAGAACCTGGTCTCGGCGGCCGACTCGCTCGGGTACCAGTACCAGTCGATGCTGGCCTACTCGGAGATCCTGAAGACGAAGGGCGACACCGCCAACAGCTCGAAGTGGGCCGACCGGGCCCAGCGGGTGCGCGACGACTTCGAGTCGAAGTGGTGGGACGCGTCGAACAACCGGTACTTCCGCGGCAAGGACGCGGCCGGCACGGGCTACAGCAGCTGGGGCCACGAGGCCAGTTTCCTGATGATGCTGACCGGGCTGGGCGACCACGGCGCCAGGACCGACAGCTACCTGGACTTCATCGCCGCCAACGACGACAACCTGAACGTCGAGGCGACCTCCTACCTGCCGGAGATGTACTACCAGTACAACCGGTCCGCGGAGGGCTGGGCCTGGCTCAAGAAGCTCATGACCGGCCGCGACAGCTACCCGGAGATCTCGTTCCTCGCGGTCAGCAGCGTCATCGACGGCATGATGGGTGTTCAGCCGGACGCCCCGCACGACAAGGTGGCCACCGTCCCCCGGCTGACCTCCGAGACGCCGTGGGTGGAGATCGACCACCTCAAGGTCGGTGACAACGACCTCAAGCTCAAGCACACCGGTACGACGGCCTCCACCCTGACCAACAACTCCGGCGGCACCATTACCTGGGAGGCCCAGTTCTACGGAACCCCCTCCACGATCACCGTGAACGGTGTCGCGCAGACGCCGCGGACCAAGTCGCTCTACGGCAAGACGGTCTCCTACGTGACCGTCCCAGTGGCCGTCGGCGCGTCCGTGACCGCGAGCGCCGGCACCACGGTCGGCGACACCACGGCCCCCAGCGTGCCGACCGGCCTGACGGCGGGCAACGTGACCTCGAACAGCGTGGACCTGAAGTGGACGGCCTCGACCGACGACGTCGGTGTGACCGGCTACCAGATCTACCGGGGCACCACGCTGGTCGGCTCGTCCGCGGGCACGAGCTTCACCGCCACGGGGCTTTCGGCCTCGACGCCGTACTCGTTCACCGTCAAGGCGGTGGACGCCGCCCAGAACGCCTCCGGCGCCAGCACCGCCGTCTCCGTCACCACCGCCGCGAGCGGGAACGGGCAGACGGTCGATCTGAGTGATCTCACCTGGAGCGACGCCCAAAGCGACTTCGGCACCCTGCGCAAGGACCGTAGCGTCGACGGGAACCCGATCAGGCTGAACGGCACGGCGTACGCCAAGGGCATCGGCACGCACGCCAACAGCACCGTCACGTACACCCTGAATGGCGCCTACTCGCGGTTCCATTCGGACGTGGGCGTCGATGACGAGGTCAGCGCGAACTCGACCGTCAGGTTCGAAGTCTGGGGCGACGGAACCAAGTTGTACGAGACCCCGGAGGTGATGACGTCGGCGAGCCCGACCCGGTCCGTCGACGTCAGCATCAAGGGCGTGAAGTCCCTGGTCCTGAAGGTCACCGACGCGGGCGACGGCATCAACAGCGACCACGCCGACTGGGCGGGCGCCAAGCTGCTGCCGTAACGCCCGACCCCTGTCGACCAGAAGAACCACAACCTGGCCTCGCCGTTTCACCTGGGTATGGCGGCTGGTGCGGCGAAAACGCGAAAGTGCCTTCCTGACCTGGGACGATGAACCTTGCTGAGGGGTTCTGTCGGTCCAGGCGGAGGGCACTTTCAAGGTGCAGAGTACCGGGTTGCGTCCCAGGGCCATGTCAGTGCCGATGGTTCGGGGTAGTCGGTCATGCCGGGGCACGGTTGCTGGCCGATCCTGCTGATGCCAGGGGGCTGACTGCCGCGTACTCCGCGCTCAGGTCGCTTCGGCGGCGCGGGCCCGGGCGTGATCCGGGACGGCTCGCCACCGATCTGGCGCTGATGCCAGCCAACGGCGGCGAGACCATCGCGGATCTGGCCGTACTGCGGGACCAGGCAGGGTTGTTCGGCCCCGTCGCCTCGACACCAACGGCCTGGCGTAATCGGTCCATGAACGGATCACTGAGTCGGGCGCGAAGGTCGTCTTCGGTTCGGCGGGAGCCAGACTCGCCGGCGAAGGCCTGTTTCTCACCCCAGACACCCATGCGCTCGTCGGTGCCCAGATCGTCCAGGCGTACGAGGTCACAGCCCCTGAACTGCGACCTCGTCACCTCAAGCGCCGCTGCAGTACTGATTCATGACACTCCTTCGTCACGAGACTTGCACAGTGACCTTCTGTCCGGGGGCGACGGACACCTTTGCGTAGGTGCAGGTCTTTCCGTTGACGGTCTTCGTCCTGACTGCTTGAGGGACGCCGTTGACCTTGATCGTCGAATGGCTGCCGGGGAAGCGGGCCTCCCACTTGTAGCGCGCCGAACCCGAGGCGTTGGTCAGGGTCGACTTGGTGGCACCGTCATGACGCAGAGTGAAGGTGTTGCCGCCGATCCTGATGTCCTTGATCTGCAGCCAGCCCATTCCGGCGGGCATGCGGGACTGGGTGCTCAGGGCGCGCCCCGGGGCGTTGGGCTGCACGCCCATGAGGCCCTCGACGGTCTGGCTCAGCAGGGTGTAAGAGACTTCAGGATAGTCGCCGTTGGGGCCTTGCTTGGACACCGGGTGCTGGTCGTTCCGCTTGTCGTAGACGTACTGCATCCACTTCCAGGCCGTGTCGTTGTGCTCGTAGGCGAAGAAGGTGTCCGGCAGGTAGCTGATCGCCTCGATGTTGGACGGCTTGCCGCTGCCGCTCGCCTGCTCGTCGACGTAGTCCAGGTAGGCGTCGGCGCGCGCCCCCGGATTCATGATCTGCTTCATGGGCATGAACCAGCTGTTCTCCTTGCCCCAGCCGGTGAGCGCCTTGCCGTCGGTGGTGTAGCCGCGGACCATGTCGGCCCCTGAGCCGGAGCCGCTCCAGGTGTCGTTGAAGTACGCCTTGAGGCTGTCGGCCTTCTGCCGGAACTTCTTGGACAGGGTTTTGTCGCCCTTGGCGGCGGCCAGGTCGGACATCGCCCGGTAGGCCTGGTACTGGGATCCGATGGAGTCCCCGGACTCGGCCAGGTGCTCCTCTCCGACCTCGTTGTAGCTGGCGGCGCCCGCGAAGATGCCGTTGCCGGTGCCTTCGGCGACGCCGTTCGGCTTGTTGGCGTCGTGGAGTTCGACGAAGTCCTTGGTCGCGTGCTTGTAGAAATCCCAGAGCGTGCCGTCGTTGACGTAGGCGCTGTCGCCACTCCAGCGGTAGGCGTGCTTGGCCTTCTCCACCAGTTCGAACGTGGCCGGGACCTCTCGGACGAAGGAGCTTGGGCTCCGGTAGTCGATCGAGAGGTATGTCTTGTTGTCGAAGTTGATGGCCCATACGGGGTAGTACTTGTGCTCGGGCGTCGCGGAGCCGGCGAAGGCGCGCAGCATGGCCTTGTTCGCGTCGTTCAGTCCGAGGATGGAGGCACCGGCGAGCTGGTGGGCCATATCGCGTGAGTAGTAGGCGCTGCGATGCGCATACCCGGCCCAGTAGGACGGACCGTAGGTCCCGGTTCCGGTGCCGGACAGGTGGTTCTCGTCGACATTCAGCGGACCGGTCGCGCCGGGCATCTGGACCCAGCTGTTGGCCTTGCGCTTCGACCACTTGAACATCTCGACGATCTTCGGATCGGAAGACGAAATCTCCGGGTCGACCGGGGCCGCGGGAGAGACCATGACGTCGTCGGCGTTGATCCAATTGCTGCCGGATTCGAAGGCGAGCTCCAGGTTGTCGCCGTTCTTCAGAGACACCCGGCTGATCGTGTACCGGGCGTAGCCGGACCGGCTGGGCAGATCCACCGCACCGGCCTGCGCGCCGTTCACCCGGGCGACGAACCTTGCCCCCGTGCCGCCGGTGGCGATCCAGGCGGAGAAATCGTATGTGCCGTCACCGGACGCCGTGGTGGTCTGCGCCACCTTGTTACCGCTTCCGGCATCCAGGTACGCGAGCTTTGAGCCACCGTGCGGTGCGTTGGTGGCGACTCCGGTGCCGGAAGTGAACGTCCAGCCCGTGGTGCCGTCCTCGAATCCGAGATTGCTGAGGGTCAGCGCTGAGGTGGCTGCGATGGCCGGACTGCCCAGGGTCAGTGGTGTGAGCGGGGCGAGTGTGGCGAGTGTGGCTACGACTGCCAGGCGGACAGGACGGCGATGCCTCATGGCGTACTCCAGTGCGGGGCTCGAATGAGTGGCCGAAAGCTAGCAGCGGCGCTCGACGGGTTGCAAGAGTCCTGCAATCCTGCGATGCAGAATCGATCAGAAAGTTTTCAATCAACCATTGCAAGTGAGTCTGACTGGTTGCTAACTTCCCTGCAGTCGACCCGGAGTTCGGTCGATGTCCGAGCCGCATGTAGGGGTGGTCATCTCATGGACATGAGTCGTCGCAGAGTTCTTGGAGTGGGCGGCGCGCTTGCCGCAGGAGCGGGCCTCGGCGGCCTGACCGCCTGCTCCGGCACCGGCAGCACAGGCGCTCTGGGAGGCGGTGCTGGTGACGCCACCAAGGGCTCGATCACGGTGTGGAGCTGGCAGGGCCCGGCGGCGGAAATGCGGGCACTGGTTCCGGCGTTCAACAAGAAGTACCCGGACATCAAGGTGACCGTGCAGGACATCGGGAACCCGGCGATCTGGGACAAGATCACCACGGGCATGGCAGCCGGAGGGGCGGGCCTCGCGGACGTACTGCACATAGGCGTCGACTACCTGCCCGGATACGTGGACCGCTTCCCGGGCCAGCTCGCCGATCTCGGCAAGCTGGGAGCCCACAAGTACCGGGACGCCTTCGCGAAGGGCCTGTGGGAGACGGTCTCGCCCAAGGGCGAACAGGTGAACGCGCTTCCGTGGGAGGCGAACTCGGCCGGGTTCTACTACCGTGCCGATGTCTTCGAGGAAGCCGGTGTCGATGTCGGAGCGCTCGACACCTGGGACGATGCGATCGAGGCCGGCAAGAAGATCAAGAAGAAGACGGGCAAGTACCTTCTGGGGATCGACAAGCCCGCCTCGCAGCCGGACTCGGCGAACTTCTTCCAGCTGCTGCTCCAGCTCCAGGGCGGCTTCTATTTCAACACCGACGGCGACATCACCCTCGATTCCGCCGAGGCCGTACGTGCCATGTCGCTCATCAAGAAGATGAACGACGCCGGGCTCGTCAGCGACATCTCCGGCGGCTGGAACGCGCTGATCAGCTCGATCAAGAAGGGAACGGCGGCGGTCCTGCCGTGGCCGACCTGGTTCGGCGGCATCATCGAGGAGACGGTCCCCGACCAGGCGGGCAAGTGGGGTGTGCGTCTGCCCCCGTCCGTACGCCGCGGCGGGACCACCGCCGCCACCGTGAACTCCACGCACCTGGCCGTTGCCGGTACCAGCAAGCACCAGGCCGCCGCCTGGAACTTCGTGGAGTTCGTGCTGACGCGGCCCGAGTCGCAGGTCAAGATCTACCGGGGCAAGGGGATCGCCCCGGCCCTGTTGAAGGCGTACGACGATCCGGTCTTCCATGAGCCGTCGAAGTTCTTCGGCGGTCAGAAGAAGGGTGAGATTTTCCTCGGTGCCCTCAAGGCGCCCTCGCCGGCGTTCAACTACACCTCCGACTATGCCCGAGCGCTCAAGGTGGTCACCGACGCCCAGACGAAGGTGCTGCTCAAGGGCGCAGACCCGGCCAAGGTGCTGCATGCGGCGGCGGAACAGCTCGCTTCCCAGACCGGACGCAAGGTCGCCCGATGAGCGTTGTCACTTCCCCGACCCGTACGGTGCGAACGACGGGTGTGCGCGACTCCCGACCACCGCGCTTGAGCGCCCGCCGTCTCGCGCCGTACGCCTTCGTCCTGCCCGCCGTGCTGCTGTTCGCCGCCTTCAAGCTCTACCCGATCGGCTGGTCGTTCATTCTCAGCCTCCACAAGACGGTCGACGGCGTCGACACCTTCGTCGGAGCGGACAACTACAAGCGGCTACTGGACGACCCGCTGTTCTGGACGGCACTGAAGAACACGGCAGTCATCCTGGCGGTCCAGGTGCCGATCATGCTGGCGCTTGCCACCGGCCTGGCCGTCGCGTTCAACTCGGCATTCCTGCGGGCACGCTCGGTGTTCCGGCTGGGATTCTTCATGCCGATGGTCACCGGCCTCGTGGCGTACGGTGTCATCTTCTCCGTCCTGCTCAACGAGAAGTACGGGCTGGTCAACTGGTTGCTGTCGCTGGTCGGAATCGGCGAAGTGCCGTGGCTGACTGATCCGCTGTGGGCAAAGATCTCCCTCGGTCTGGCACTGACCTGGCACTACACCGGTTACAACGCGGTGATTCTGCTGGCCCGTCTGCAGACCATTCCCACGGAGCTGTACGACGCCGCCTCGGTCGACGGGGCCGGAGCCTGGCAGTCCTTCCGTCACGTGACGCTTCCGGGACTGCGTCCGGCGATCCTCCTCGCCACGGTGCTCTCCACCATCGGCACCCTGCAGATCTTCGACGAGCCGTACATCCTCACCCGCGGCGGCCCCGACAACGCGACGCTGACCATCGGCGTGTACCTGTACCAGAACGCCTTCACGTACTTCGACTTCGGCTACGCGTCGGCCATCGCCTACGTCCTCGCGGTGCTGATCGGAGTCCTCGGCCTGATCCAGTTCCGGGTCCTGGGAGACAAATCATGACGACCCCCGCACGTGGCGCCGCCCGCGCACCACGCACCGGCCTGCACCGCCCAGGCCGCGGCATCCTGCTGACCTCGGGGCTGGCCATCGTGCTCGCCGGCGTGCTCCTTCCCTTCTACTGGCTCGTCATCGCCAGCACCCGCAGCACTGACGAGATCTTCGACTCCACGCCGCCACTGCTTCCCGGCGGAGACCTCGGCAAGAACCTCTCCAGCCTGCAGGAGACCGCATCCTTCGGGCAGGTCGTGCTCAACTCACTGCTCATCGCGGTCATTTACACAGTCTGTGCAGGAGCCGTCTGCACCCTGGCCGGCTACGCCTTCACCAAGTACCGCTTCAAGGGCCGTGACGCACTCTTCGGCATGCTGATGCTGGGGCTGGTCATCCCGACTCAGGTCACACTGGTTCCACTGTTCAAGATGATGGCCGAGCTGCACTGGCTCAACACGTATCAGGCAGTGATCATGCCCAATCTGGCGCTGCCGTTCGGTATCTTCCTCATGCGCCAGTCGATGGCTGCGCTGCCCGACGAACTGCTCGACTCCGGCCGCATGGACGGCTGCGGCGAACTGCGTCTGTTCCTGCGGGTCGTCCTGCCGCCGATGAGGCCCGCCCTGGCAGCACTGGGCATCTTCCTGTTCCTCTACCAGTGGAACGACTTCATCTGGCCCCTGATCGTGCTGCGCGACGATGCCTCGCTCACCATTCCCGTCGCACTCGCCTCGTTGCAGGGCGTCGACGACACCGACTACGGGGCCATCCTCACCGGAACGGCCGTCGCCGCCATTCCCATGATCATCGTCTTCCTCTCCCTTCAACGCCACTTCGTCTCCGGCCTGCTCGCCGGTGCTGTCAAGGAGTGATCGTGAGCACCCTGTCCACCGAGGCCGTCACCACTGCGGAACTGGCGCCCGCCACCTTCGAGCCACTGCTCGACACCGTGGAGATCGCCGTCCTGGCCCCGGGCGCCGACCCCGCCTGGACACTGTCCGAAGTGCCCGGCGGCCTGAGAATGCTGCGTGTCGAAGCCCCCGGCTCACCGGTGGAGATCCGGCTCTCCGCCCCGCTCGGCGATACGGCCGGCTACTGGCACCCGAAGGCAGGCTGGAGCCGGACCCTGGTCGCCGACTGGGAAGGCAGATCCAGGGTCAGCCTCATCGACGGCCTCGCCGCCGGCTGCCTCTACGACTACTCGGGCGCCACACTGCTCGCTTTCGCCGCAGCCGACCCCGTCGCAGAGGCCGCCCTGCGCTTCGGAGTGTCCGAGGAGAACGACACCCACGTCGTCCACCTCGAACTGCCGCCTTCCACCACACCGCACCGCATCCTCTTCGTACCGCGCAGCCCGTCGGTTGCCCGGGCCATGCGCCTGCTGCGCGGCTGGTACGAAAAGCAGACCCCGGCTGCCATGCCAGTTCCCGAAGCGGCCCGACTGCCTCTGTACTGCACCTGGTACGCCTTCAACCAGCAGGTCGATGCGGCAGCCGTCGAGCAGCAGGCCGCACTCGCCGCGGACATGGGCTTCGGCACGCTCATCCTGGACGACGGCTGGCAGCGTTTCGGCAGCGGCCGCGGATACGCGGGGGTGGGGGACTGGCTCCCCGACCCCGACAAATTCCCCTGCTTCGCCACTCACGTCGCCCGCGTACGCCAACTCGGACTGCGCTACATGGCCTGGGTCGCTCCTCTGCTCCTGGGCCCCCGGGCCGACTGCTACGAGCAGTGGGCTTCCTACGCCCCGGCCCTCGCCAAGGTTCCCGGTGCTCACGTCCTCGACCCCCGCAGCCCCGAAGTCCGATCCCATGTCGTCCGCCTGTGCGTGCGTCTGGTGCGCGACTACGGTCTCGACGGACTCAAGGTCGACTTCCTCGACGAAGCCATGGCCTACGCAGGCGACGGCAGGGGCGATGTCGGACAGGCACTCACACTCCTGCTCACCGAACTGCGCACCGCGTTGCTCGCCGAGCGGTCCGATCTGCTACTGGAACTGCGTCAGCCCTACGTCGGTCCGGGCATGGCCGCGTTCGGCAACATGCTCAGATCCTTCGACTGCCCGGCCGACTCCACGGCTAACCGCGTCCGCACGATCGACACCGCGCTGCTGGCCGTTGGCGGTGTCGTCCACTCCGACCCCTTGCTGTGGGACACCACGGCCCCTGCGGCAACCGCCGCACGGCAGCTCATCGGGGCACTTCACTCCGTTCCGCAGGTCTCCGTGCGCCTCGACGCACTCTCCGAGGACCACGCCGAAGCGGTCCGCTTCTGGCTGGCCCAGTGGCGCCGCCTGCGCCCCCAACTGCTCGACGGAACGGTCGAGCCCGGCCGCCCTGACGACCTCTACACCCTGGTGCAGGCCGGAGCAGACGGGGTGAACGTGGTGTCCGCGTTCAGCAACCGGACCGTACCGGTGCAGCCTGCGGTCCATCGCGAGACGGTCCTGATCAACGCGACTGCCGAGAACCGACTGGTGCTGGAGGTCCAGGACGAGGGAGCGCAGGTGGAGGCCGAAATCCGTGATCCCTCGGGCCGTATCATCGAGCAGACCCGGATCACGCTCACCCCCGGCCTGCACATCCTGCCAGTGCCGAACATGGGGCTGGCCTTGATCCGGAAAACCGCATGACCCTGACAGCGAAAAGGGGACGAATGAAGGTCGGCATCGTTGAGATCGCTGCCCGGGCGGGTGTGAGCGAAGCCACCGTCAGTCGGGTCATCAACCGGCGTCAAGGAGTGGCGACGAAGACCAGGGACGCCGTCGAAAAGGCCATGGCAGAACTCGGCTACGAAAGGCCCGTGGAGGGCCAACTGGTCACGGTGATCACCGAGCACGTCTCCAACCCCTTCTTCGCCGACGTCGCCGAACGCATCGAGGCGACACTGGCACCACACGGACTCAAGGCCGTGTTGTGCCCGGCGTTTCCCGGAGGGGTCCAGGAACGGGAGTTCATCGCCTCGATCATCGACAAGGGCATCGCGGCCGTCGTGTTCCTGTCCTCGTCCAACACCGTGGAGGGTGCCGACACCGAAACGTACGAGATGCTCCGCTCCCGACGCATCCCGTACATCGGTGTCAACGGGGGGTTCGCCGACAACGTTCCCGCGCCCGTCTTCTCCACCGACGACGCGTTGGCAGCCGAACTGGCAGTGGACCATCTCCACCGTCTCGGTCACCGCGCCATCGGCATGGCATCCGGGCCAGCCGGCAACCACCCGGCCGACCGGCGTGTGCGGGGCTTCCTCGACGCCATGGCCAAACGGGGCAGCCAGGACGCCGAGCGCTGGGTGATAAGGCAGTCCTACACCGTCGAAGGCGGTCAGGCAGCCGCGCACACCCTGCTAAAGCTCGGTGCCACCGCCATAGTCGCAGCCAGCGACTACATGGCCCTCGGCGCGATCCGCGGCATCCGCCGACAGGGATTCTCGGTCCCCGGGGATGTCTCCGTCGTGGGCTACGACGGCTCCATGATCACGGAGTTCGTCGATCCGCCCCTGACCACCGTGAGGCAGCCGGCCGATCGGCTCGCCCTCGAAGTCGGCCGCAGCATCCTGTCGCTCGTCAGCAACCGCGAAGTACCGACGGGAGAACTCTTCTTCGACCCCGAACTGGTGATCCGCTCCACAACGGGGCCCGCGCCGCACAAGTAACTTGGGTGCGGCTCGGGTCAGGTTGGTTGATGTCGAGTGGAAGGTGTTCTGGTAAGCGATCGGGGATCGCTGGCCGACCCGGGAACGCCGACGTCGGGAGTGGGTCCAGGCTGAGGGTCGTCGGGTCCGAGGATGGGACGCGGTGCTCCTCGATGACCGCTCGCGGTGTGGGGTTGCCCTCCGTGCCCAGCCCGAGGGCTGAGCACAGACACGTGAGCTGGTCGGGTGTTGCGTCCAGCTTGCCGCGCGGGTCCAGGGCTACCCTCCGTCACCCCTGGGGGACGGAAACCGGGAGCCCGCGGTGAATCGCCGAGAAGTCGAGGATCGGGCTGGCGATGACGTCCGCCAGATCGCTGGTCGGTAGCATGCCCACGATGAACTCCTCCGCATGCCCAGAGGCCATGGTGACGACCTGTCCGCTGCTCTGGATGAAGAAGTTGACCAGCTCTCGCTCCTCGGCCGCGGCGAAATGGATCTCCTTGTCGGGACAGCCGGCCTTCAGCGCTGTCACCGCCTGAAGCACCTCCTCCTGCGAGATGGCCATCTCCTCCACGAGGTGTCGGGCCGATCGGCGTCCCCACCACTGGAAGAGCACCCACTGCTTGACCGACTCGTGGCTGAAGATCTTCTCCGCGATCGCGGGCAGATCGTCGACGTTCTGCTTCGAGACCACGGTGTGGACGCGGACCGCGTGGAATCCCGCGTCGTCGCACAGCCGTAGCGATCTTTGGAAGCGGGAGACGAGATCCGGGTCGTTGCTTCTCCTGAACGCCCTTTGCACTTCCGGGGTGCTGCCGTCGAGAGGCAGTCGGATCGAATCCAGCGCCCTCTTCAGCCGGCCGACCTTCACCGCGTCCAAGGTGTAGCCCGTCGTGTCGAGGGCGACTCGCAGCCCTGCCGCGCGCATGCGGTCGACAACGTCGAAGATCGGCGGCCACAGGAGCGGATCGCCGCCTGAGACGACGACGTCGGTGGTGCCGTGGGCGACCAGTTGGTCAATGATCTCGAAAGCCGTCTCGGCGCTGATCTGGTCCGCGGCGAACGGGTTGTAGCAGCCGCGGCACGCCATGGGGCAACGATTGTTGATCGACCAGTTGACCCGGTAGGCGACGGGACGGACGCCGGGTACCGGTCGCTCCATGCGGCAGATGATCGACGATGTCAGCACTCGCAGGCGTTCCGTTTCGCCTGCGCGGGCGATGGTTTCATCGGCAGCCGCTCGGTCCAGGAGCGCGTTCGCGCGGTACACCGCGGCTTCGTCGGCAGAGTTCTGAAGCAGACAGAACGCAAGCATGTAGGCACTGCGTCCATCCTGTGGATCTTGAGCCAGCGCCTGCTCCAGAAGCTTGACAAGGTCGCCAAGATATTGCCCGTTGAAGTTCTGCGGCTCCAGCCTTCGCTGGAAGAGATCCTCGGCGCTTCCAGACGGCAAGTGCCGAATGTAGTCAGCCCGGAGCGGATGCGGGGGGAGGATTTCCACGTGCTTCATGAACCGCCTCCGATCGACTCGGTGTCGAGCCATCCCGTCACCTGGTCCATGAGCTCGGCATAGGTGTGGCAATACTGGTCGCTGGAGCCACGATCTCGCACTCCTCGGTTCTGGGACGCGGACTGCGCCAGAGCCTCATGCACAGAGGAGGCGAAGGAAGACGGCTCGGCCGAGTCCGATACGAAGGTCAGGGGTCGACGCGCGAACACCTCGGTGAGGGCGGGGATCTCGTTGTAGACAACGGGAACGTCCGCCGGGAGAAGGGCGCAGTATTCGAGCGACAGGATGCTGCGCAGCTCCATCGCCGAAGGCATCAGGACGATGCGGACGTTCGGGGACTGGATCGCCTGGTGGACAAGTTGCGATTGGTAGGCGGTGACGGGCACGATCCGCCCGGGTCGCATCTCCTGGATAGCAGCAATCTTCGCGAACACCTCCTCGACGTAGGGAGATCCTCTATTCTCGGCAGGCGCGATGAACAACAGATCCGGAAGTCGGAAGTCAGTGTCCTGTACATACATGTCGAGGACGACGTCCGGACGCTTGTCAGAGTTCATCCGACCGCAGAAGAGGGCGAAGGGACGATCCGGGACAGCGGTCTCGTCCAACCCGGCCGTCGAGTACCTCGCCGCGTCCGGATAGATCTCGTTGTAGCACTTCACCAGGCGGTCGGGCGAAACTCCGTACGTCCCCCGAAGAAATCGGTCAACCGCACCCCCGACCGACACGACCCGATCTTGAGGACGGAATCCCGAGAGCGATTCCTGCTCGGCGGAACGTCGTTCCGGAAACGGCGTGGAGAAGAACTCCGACAACGTATGCGGAAACCAGAAGACAGCGAAGCGGTCCCCGTCTCTCGTCCGCCGGTCCAGTTCGGTCGGAAGCCAGCTGAGATGGTCCTCATGCGCCAGCACAGCCACTCGGTCGTAGTCCTCGCCGACACGTTCGATGCCGCTGACGAAGTCGCGGCAGATGCTCCGTCTGCGCTCAATGTCCTGAGGCGGTCCGTAGACATCGGCGAACCCGGTGAACTGATTGTCTCCGTTCCGAATCAAATCGACTCCGCCCGAGTGGGCCGCGGCAACCTCTTGTGCGCGATGGAGAAGGTCGCCGCGGAAATTCTCACTGGAGGCGGCGATGTCGGCGGCGACGATACGGAACGAGGCACGCCGGAGGACCTCGTATCGACGGGCCAGCGCCGGGAACGCCTCGACGAACTGATTGATCACGACGTGCGCGCCACCACCCTCGTAGGTGATTCCGCCGGGCGTCGCCAGGACGAGGCCGAGGCGGCCCGGTCGCGCGGGCGTTTCGAACAGGGCCATGCAGTACCTCTCAAGATATAAAGTGGCCGACGGTCATTGAAGAGTTCCACTACGTGGCGGACCGGCGAGTCCCGAGTCGCGGACTCTCCGTTCTTCCCAGGCCCGTGGCTGGTACAGGCACCACACCATCGTCGGCGTGAATACCTCCTGCACCACCAAGTTGGCCGCCTTCTGGACGACGTCCAGAGAACCCACACAGGCGTCGACTTCGCCCTGGTCGGCCCACTCCACAGCGGTCGGCTTCGCGTTCACGTAGCGGATGCTGGCCTGAGGCGCGTACTTGCGGGCGAAGACCGCCGTGGCCGGGTGGATCGCTATGCGCCGAACGTCGTCGAGCGTGTCGGCTCGCCGCGTATTGGTGGCGATGCACATGGTCTTGGTGGAGCTCTCCCAGATGGTGGCCAGCAGCATGCGGTCCAGCGAGCGGAAGTGCAGATCGACCCAGCTGTCGACGACGTCGACTTCGCTGCGCTCCAGGAAACCCGCGGCCACCAGGGCGTAGATATCGTGCTGCTCGCCATAGGTCATCGCCGCGGCGAACGACTCGGTGAGGACGACATTCGAGAAGAGTTTGTCGGCCACCGCATGAGCGTCGGTGCCAACCGGACCGAGCGTCGCCACCGCGGTGCTGCCGCGCCTGAGGCGCTCGACGTCGGCTGCTGACAAATCCACGGTCTTGGTCCCCTGCCTTTCATGTTCCGTGCTCGATATGTCGAGCCTGGACCGGTGACCCGGTGACGGAAGCCACCGGGTCACCAGTGATGCCCTCAAGATCAGACTGCGGGGAGGGCCAGATCCCGCAGGATCGAGGGGCGCTTCTCGATCCAGGCCAGCGAGTCCGCGATGCCCTGCTCGATGGAGTACCGAGGTGTCCAGCCCAGCTCGACCGCCGCCCGGTCGCTGCGGGTGTAGGCGCCCGCCGAGTCACCGGGGCGGCGCGGCGCGGGGACGACGTCCACGGGCTCGCCGGTCACCGCCGCGAAGGCGGCCACGAGTTCCTTGACCGTGGTTCCCGTTCCGGTGCCGAGATTGACCACCCGGTGGCTTTCCGACTCCAGGATCTTGTCGAACCTGTCCAGCGCCGCCAGATGGGCCTGGGCCAGGTCCCAGACGTGGACGTAGTCGCGGATGCCGGTGCCGTCGCGGGTCGGGTAGTCGTTGCCGGTCAGCTGGAACGGTTCGCCCTCCCGCTTGATCTGGATCAGCTTGCCCAGGGCGTGGCTGGGCGAAGGAATCTGCAGGCCGGTGCGCATCTTCGGATCGGCACCGATCGGATTGAAGTACCGGAGTGACAGCACTTTGAGATCCGTGGCCGTGGCGATGTCCTCGAGCATCTGCTCGACGTGCACCTTCGTGCGCGCGTACGGGCTCAGCGGCGCGACGTCTGACGACTCGTCCACGGTGAAGTCGTCGTAGACGGCGTAGATGGAGGCCGAACTGCTGAAGATCAGGCGCCGGCAGCCACGTTTGTTGAGCACGTCCACCATTTCCAGCGTCTTGGAGACGTTGGCCCGGTAGTAGTCGATCGGCGCGGCCACCGAGTCGGGGACGATGATGAGGGCGGCGCAGTGGATGACGGCCTCGATGTCCGGGAAATCGTCGAAGACCCGTTCCAGGAGGGCGCGGTCGGCGATGTCCCCCTCGTAGAAGATCCGGCCTTCGGTGAACTCTCTCCGGCCAGTGACCAGGTTGTCCAGGATGATCGGGCGGTGGCCGGCGTCGAGCGCGGCGGACGCCACCGTGCTCCCGATGAATCCGGCACCGCCGGTGATGAGAAGGTCCATACAAGTACTCCGGATGGTTCGGGCCGCTGTCAGCGGCTGGGGTGGTGGTTTCGAGCGGAGAGAACGGAGGGTGGGTTCGGGAGCCTGCCGCCTGTCCTGACGGTGCGGTCTGTCTCGGCCACATCGTCCGAGTCGGCGAGCGGCACCGTTCCCGTGACCACGAAACTGTCCCTGACCTCGAAGAGCCGGCGGACCGAGACCTCCCGGCCCGCCACGGTCTGAGACCCTCTGGCCGGAGTGAGCGTCCGGACATCGCTTCGGACGTAGTCCTCGACGGTCAGGGTTCCCAGCCCGTGCGACCGGACCGTCGGACCCACGTCATAGTCCCGCCACAGCAGCAGTTCGAGTTCCTGCTCGCTGGGCAGAGGTTCCTCCTCCGGCCGGACTCCGCGCGTGTCGCGCAGGTCCACGTCCAGACCTCGATCAGGCCGGCTCAGAGCGAACGGCTCCGCGCCCGGAGATCGCGGCGTGAAAAGTTTCTGGAACCCGAGCAGGTAACCGCGGATCAGCGAGTACTCGTGGTCCACGTAGCCGACCACCGGAAACAGGAACGCTCGGTCCCGCCATCGGATCGGGATCTTCACCAGGACCTCGGTGAAATCGATCGAGTGCTGTTCCGACACTTCGGAGGAGACCCGGGACAGGGAGACAAGGAAGCGCCGGACCCGTAGCTGGTCAAGCAGCTCGGTGGGCACACCGGGCTGCGCCATCGCGCGGAAGTCGATGTCCTCCTGCTCGTCGAACACCGCGGTCCGCGTCAGGCATGTGAAGCGGTTGGGAAGGTTGATGGGCAATGTCTCTCTCGGTTTCCATGCTCGGTCTACGGACTGCCGGCCAGGCTGAGATGCCGTTTGGACGGCTCATGATGGAAGGGCACGCATCGCCGACTGCTCGAAGGGCAGGCCTTGGTTCTCCAGGAAGGTGAGGTTCCGTACCGCCAGGAAGGTACTGTCACGGGGTTCCGCCGCCGCGTCGCGCTTCAGGAACTCGCTCGACGAAGGCAGTAGTTCGGTCGCGCAGAGCTCCACCAGCATCGTGAGTGCGGATACACAAGCACTGCGCTGCGCGTTCAACGAGATGCCGGGTCGTTGAAGCACCTCCAGTTCTCGCGACAGCGCCTCGGGCAAGGCGTGCGACGCCAGGAGCGGGTCATCCGCGAGCCGACGCAGCGCGAGGGATGCCTTCGTCAGATTCTGTCCGTGGCCGCTGACTCCTGATTTCGCGAGGTAGTAGGTGATCGGCTGGACGAGCCAGGGAAGAACCCGACCCGGGGAGGTGTCCGGCATCGGCACCGGCAACTGCTGCAACCCGAGCGGATCACAGACGAAAGGCTGCTGGGCCATGCTGGTGACGTAGCCCGCGTGCGGCGTCTGACGGTAGTTCGCCATCAGCGTGATGGCCGCGGTGCAGGCGACTTCGAGGCGGTTCGCCAGGTTCGCAAGCCCAGGAGCCAGTTGCGCCCTGGCCAGGTCGACGTCGGCTGCCCGGGCTATGACGGGTATCAGGTCGAGGTCGGAAGTGACGACCCCGGTCGCCGCGACCCGGTAGTCACCCCGCGCCATCGAGCCCGAGACCGCCACCGACATGCCCACCGCATCGGCGAACTCCCGCTCTAGCCAGGATCGCAGCAATCCCAGATCAGTAGCCTTCATAGGACTTGTCCCCCCGTGATCGAGGTGTAGTCGGCGCCGGGACCGTGCAACGCGGCAGCCCGGTCGAAAGTCCCACGCACCAAGGCGAGCAGTTCGTGGGATGAGCCCAGGATTTCCGTGGCCTGGTCGAGATCCTTGACCATGTGCTTCACGGCGAAGTCCGGGTCGTCGTACCGGCCGCTCAGCATCCGGTCGAGCTTGCTCGCACACACCGGTGCCATCCAGCCGTCCGTCCTGACGACCTGCTCGGCGGACGCGAAATCCTCCCCCAGCGATTCCCGCAGCATCGGCACGAACGCGGCCATGGAGTAGAGCAGCGAGGCCCCCCAGGCGTTGTAGACCAGCTTGAAACGGGTTGGGTTCCCCGGGGCGGAGAAGTCGTACCGTGTGCGGGTGAAGGTCCGCAGCACCTGGTCGGCGCGCGGATCGGGAGCGCTCTGGTAGACGAAGGCCGAAAGCGTTCCGGCCGAGGCCCCACTGCGGCTGCCGGTGACCGGCGACTCTGTGCCGACACCACCCGCGGCGGCGATCTCCACGTGCCAGTCCTGCGCCCAGCCGAGGCTCAGTGTGGACATCTCGATGCAACCGGCCCCGCGATCCGCGATCGCGCGCCGGATCCGGGAGTCGGTCCAGAACACACGACTGCGCCGGTCCGACTCGAAGCAGCCGAGGATGACATCCGGCCGGAAATCCTGCACCGACTTGGCACCGACCGCCTCGACGCCCGAGAAGGGCGGCTCGACCTGGTGACGGCTCATCAGCCCGACCGAAAGGCCGGACCGGGCGGCGAGGTACGGCAGGATGCCCCGGGTCAACACCCCGTATCCCGAAACCAGTACGCGAATCTCCGCCGGCCTGCCCGCCCCTTTCGGGCTTTCGACGACGCCACCGCCCGTCATACCGTTTCCCCCGTCGGGTCTGCCAGGTCAGCTTGAACGTTCAAAATGCCCGCGCCGGAGCCGGTAAACCCCTTGAGGGACTCCGCCATGGCGGCCAGCGCCTCGGCCAGGACCGGTTCCTGGAGCGCGAAATTAAGTCGCACGTGGCCAGGGCTGTCGAACTCGGCTCCGTCGGCGAGGTCCACTCGGGCCCGGCTCCGGAAGTGTGCGGCCGGGTCGGCCATTCCGAGTGCGGTGCAGTCCAGCCAGGCGAGATAGGTGGACTCTGTCCGGGAGCAGCTGACGCCAGGCATGGCGTCCACCGCTTCGGCCACGGCCTTGCTGTTCGCCCTCAGCCGGAGCAAAGTCCGGGCCAGCCAGTCGTGCGAGTCCGGGTGATCGTAGGCGGCGCACGTCGCGGCAACTCCGAGCCGCGAAACCGATCGCAGGTAGAACGCCGCCACTCGCTCCCACACCGGCACATCCCCGGCCGCGGAGAAGATCAGCTGCGCGCATTTCAGACCGGCGACGTTCCACGCCTTCGACGCGGACGTGGCGGTGATCGTGTGAGCCGCCGTCCGTTCATCGATGGCGGCGTAGGGGATGTGCGGCTGACCGGAGAGATTGAGCGGTGCGTGGACTTCGTCGCTGAAGACCCGAGCGTGGTGACGGGAGACGACGTCGGTCAAGGCCGACAACTCCGGGCGCGAGAAGGCCCGACCGGTCGGGTTGTGCGGATGGCAAAGGACGACCAGCCGCGATCCGCGGGCCAGCGCCCGCTCTATGCCGTCGATGTCCATCCTGTGCCCGGCTCGCGTTTCCACTCCTGGGACGCGCACGACGGGATGACCCAGGAATTCCGGAACCGTGAGCAGAGGTCCGTAAGCCGGCGTAGGCACCACGACCGGGGCACCGGTCGGCAGAAAATGGCGGAGCACCGCCGCATAACCGCTCACGATGTCGCCCACGAAACCCACCCGGGCAGAATCCATATCCCATGCGTACGACGTCCGCAGCCAGCCCGCGGTCGATTCGCGGGCAGCCGTTAACCTCAGCGGATCGTTGTATCCCAGCATTCCGGCGGAGATCTCCCGGGCGACGGCCTCGCTCACCGGTGCGGCGGTGCGGTAGGCCATTTCGGCGACCCACGCCCCGATGGTTCCGGTATGCCGGGCATTGAGAAGCAATCTATGAATACTCATCGTTCCCGTTCTTGCGGAAAGCTCGGTCGGCTGGGAGTCAGAGGGTCCGAGTGGCGCCTGGTGGAATCCGGACAAACACGGAGCCGCCTGTTCATCCTGCGCTTCAGCAGGCCTTTGATATTCAAGATCGAACAGCGACGAACAGAATCTAGCAATGTGACATTGCACTTTCAAGGGCTTGGAAGACGGGGCCTGGCTTGCGCTTTGTTGTGGTGATATCCGACGGCACGCGAATGAACTCGCAGCATCGGCCACTTCTCCGCTTCGGCGTTTCCTGGCTTCTCATGCGACCCCGATCTGCTGTGCTCTCACAGAGTCGGAATGCTTGGATCGAGAACGGCCCTGCTGTCTGCCGTCAGCGTGAGGAGGCCGCCCGTCGGGACGTCGACGGCCGTCGATCCCGCTCCCAGGCGAACGATCCCGCTCCACACCCTGCGTCCGCGGGCGTCCTGGACGACCGCCTCAGCATCGGCCTCCGGTCCACCGAGCAAGAACACGATGCTGGAGGCGTCCGCGTTGGCGACGAGCAGTTTCGACCAACCGACAGCAGGCACCTCGACCGGCAACGGTGCGTAGCGCGCGACGACCATGGAGGCGCCGTCGTGGGCCCGGACGATCGGGTAGCACAGCTCGGGGCGCGACGGTTCCAGCACCCCGAGTTGCAGTACGTCGGCGTTGCCGCGGAACACGCTGAGCCAGAAGGCCAGCGCCTCCCGCTGCTCGACTGTCTGCGCGGCGAGGTCCACCGAGATCTGCGGCACGGAGAACAGCACACTGATCAAGTGCACTCCGATTTGCTCAGCCGTCTCCGAGGGGTGCCACATCAGCATGTCGGAGTGCACCGCCAGCGGGCCGGCGATCAGCCTGAGATCAAGCGTGCGCGTCCGGTTCAGCGTCGGGTTCAGCGGGCAGTCCGTCGCGCGGATCATCGTCGAGTAGGGCCACAGTCCGGGGCTGACGTAGGGCTGCCGGTTTTCGACCATGGCCGCCGGGTGAGCCACGGCAAGCCTCGCGTGTATCTCGGCGAGCAGCAGCTGCACGCCCTCGGACACAACGGCGCAGTCGGCTTCCGGCCCGGGCGGGTACGCCTCGTTCGGGTCGAAGCCGTCCCGTGCGGCGAACCAGTCGATGAAGTCGAACTTCACTCCGTCCATGCCCCACTCGGCGACGCTGCGCGCCACCCGCTCGGCCAGATGCTCCCGGACGACCGGATAGCGTGGATCGGCCACCCCTGCGTCGAGGAAGTCGACCCGGCGCAGCAGATACGGCTCGAGTTCCTTCCACGCCGCGCTGTCGCGGCCGACGATCGGAAGCGCGTACCAGAGCAGATACGCCATCCCCAGCCCGTGCACACGCTCCACGTGCGCGGCGGTGTCGGGAAGGGACAGCGGTTCCCAGTCGCCGCAGTGTCCGTACCCTCGTGCGCGGTCCTCGGTCATCCAGCCGTCGTCGACGATGATGACCTCGCAACCCAACTCCTTCGCAAGCGCCGCCTGCGTCTCGACCCGCTCCGGGCCGACGTTCTGGTGCATCGAGTACCACGTCGAATACGCGGGCATCCGCGCGATGCCCGGGATCCGGTATGTCTCGCCACCGCCCCACCACGCCGCTACGTCGGCGAGACATCGCGCGAAGTGCCGACCGGACATGTCGATACGCACCGTGACTGCACCGGAAGCCTGCACCCAGCAGTGGAAATCACCGGTCTCCTCGACGACCCCGGCTCCGACGACCGCGTCGATCCGGGACGCGGCGAACGTGCACAGACCGGCGTCCCCGCTGCCGACGAGGGACGCCACCGGGGCGCCCTTCGACAACGAAGCGGGCCGGGGTGGCGACCACGCGGCGGGAATCCAATGCGTGCCGGACGTCAGCGGAGTCCACAGGGCGGTCGCCCGGGTACAGGGCACCAGCCACGACACACGAACGTCGCGGCCGGCGGTCCCGGAGCCATCGCCGTCCTCATGGGTAAGCGTCACCTCGATGACGCTGTCGTCGAGCGTCCGGACCACGGGTGTCCCACCCACGGCCTCGAGTTCGAGGCCGCCGGCGCTGATTCGCCGACGCGTCCCGGCGAGCTTTCTTGCGTGCGGTTCCCAGACTTCGTCCATGGCGGACGGCTCTCCTCTCAGATCGGCCCGCCGACCGGGCCGGTGTCAGCAGTGCGGATGGAGCGGTCGGTGTCAGCCCCCGGCGCTCTCGTATCGGGCCAACTGCCGGTTCCACCACTGCCGCGCCGCCAGGAACAACAGGAGGCCGACCCCCGGAGCGGCGGCCGCGGCCCACCCCGGCACAGGCAGTCCGGTCGTGTGCCCGGTGATTACGGCGGCGGGCAGGTAGGCGGCGAAAGCCACCGGCAACAGGAAGGTGAAGGCCGCGCGAGCCACGTCCGGCAGGATGTGCAGCGGATACGAGCCGAAGGTCGCCATGAGCTCTTCGACCCACTCCTGCCAGAGCTTGGCGCCCGAAGACCGGATCGCGAACCCGCCGAGGAAGGTCTGTACGGCCGCCTCCAGCAGCATCGCACCTACGATCGCGCAGGCCAGATAGCCGACGCGCCAAGGAGTCCAGTCGACCGTGAGGTGTGCCAGAGCGGTGGCGGTGAGCACCGCCGCGACGATCAGGTCGCCGATGACCGGCACGTGGAAGAAAGCCAGCAGCACTTGACGGTAGACCGGCAGCGGACGGAGGAGGAGCGCGTCGATGTTGCCGGTCCGCGCCAGGCGCGCGACCAGCCGCAGCCCCACGAAGAACCCCACCGCCAGCGCATGGCCGCTCATCCGGATCGCGACGATAAGCAGCACGTCCCCCTGTGCCCACCCGCCCATCCCCGGGAATCGCGTAATCAGCACGGTCGCGAAGACGACGACGGCGACCTGAGTCACCGCGCCGATGGCGATCCGCGAGAGGAAGTCGACCCGGTTCGCGGCAGAGGCCTTGACCGACATCGCGGCGAGGCGAAATGTGAGCACGCTCATCCTCCTTGGACGATGACGCGTCGTCCGGCCCGGCCCCAGAGCCAGCGCAGCACCAATGACAGCAGCAGGCACCAGAGCAGCTGCACCACGAGGTCACGCGCCGCCGACCCGGCCGGAATCCGGCCGACATAGATGGATACGGGGATGTGGAACGAGCTCTGGAACGGCAGCCACGAGCTGAGGGTCTGGAACCAGCCGGGGAAGAACCACAGCGGGGCGATGGCGCCGGCGAACAGGCTCTGTGCGAAGGCGATGATGCCGATCACACCTGTGTTGTCGACCAGCCAGAAGGTGGCGACGTCGGTGATGGCCAGCAGGTGGTAGAGCACCACCTGGCCGAGGAGCAGCGAGACGAGGAAGACCCACAAGGCCGTGGCAGAAACAGGCTTCTGGACCAGTCCGACGAGAAGGCAGACGAGATAGCCCCCAACCGCCCAGGCGAAGCCGTAGGCTTGGTCGCCGATCGCGCGCAGCCGGTGGTAGTGCCGGGGCTCGAGCGGGCGCAGGAACCAGTAGGAGATCCTCCCCTCGCGGACATGCTGGGCGACGGTGTCTTCGGCGATTGACCGGTCCGGGCCCCGTAACCGGGTGTAGAGCACGCCGAGGACGGCGTAGGCGAGTGCCTGCGCCTCGCTGAGCCCCGAGTTCGTCGGCGATACGGCGTACAGGGCGCGCCACAGACACCACATGAGGAAGATCTGCAGGGCCAGTTGGACGGCGACGCCCGTGACGCGCCCCGGCTGCGAGACCTCGTAACGCGCGGAGATCCGGGCCACTCGCCAGCGACGGGCAGCGGCTGCCATGGCCGTCATCGGGCCACCGGAACCGCGCGCCGCTGGTAGACGGTGGCCATGATGTCCTCCAGATCGTCGGAACGCACCTCGAGATTCCGGACGACGTCGAGCTCGGTCAGCAGGCGGACCAGCCTGCGCTGCTCACCGGGGTCGTCACCGCCGAACACCAGCGCGGCACCCTCCTTGGCGAGGAATCCGGGGACGTCCCGCAGCGCGGCATCGTCGTCGACCACGACCCGGATCTGCCATCCGCTGCCGTAGTCCTGCTGCAGCTCGACAAGACCGCCGTCGTAGACGACGCGTCCGTGGTTGATCAGTACGACCCGCTCGGCGAGCCGCGACACCTCGCTCATGTCGTGGGTGGTGAGGACGATCGTGCGGCCGCGTTCGGCGACCTGGAAGCGCAGGAACTCCCGAACCTGCTCCTTGACCACGGCGTCCATGCCGATGGTCGGCTCGTCGAGGAAAACGATCGGCGGGTCGTGCAGCAGCGCGGCGGCCAGGTCGGCGCGGACCCGCTGCCCGAGCGACATGTGCCGGGGGCTGCGGTCCCAGAAGGAGCTCAGCTCCAGCAGCCCGTCGAGTTCGTCCAGACGCCGGGCGTGGTCGGCCAAGGACGTCTTGAAAATGTCGCGGAGGACTGCGAACGACTCCCTGGCCGGAAGGTCCCACCACAGCTGCGTGCGCTGGCCGAAGACCGCACCGATGTTGTGGGCGTTGGCGATCCGGTCCTGGTACGGGATGCGCCCGGCGATCCGGACCTCGCCCGCGGTGGGGGTCAGGATCCCCGACAGGATCTTGATGGTGGTGGACTTCCCGGCTCCGTTCGGTCCGAGCAGCGCGATCAGCTCGCCCTCGGCGACGGTGAACGAGACGTCCGCGACCGCGACGATCTCGGCATGCTCAGGGGCGATCAGGGATCGGACCGTACCCTTGAACCCCGGTTGGCGGATCGCCGGCGTGAAGACCTTCTTGAGGCCACGTGCCTCTATCGCTGGATTATTCATGATCGTCCTTGGTCGCGGCGGGTCGGTGGCCCGGAAGGATCGACATCGGGCCCGGTCACGACGGCACGCTCTGGAAGACGGTGGAACTCCGACTCCTCGGCGAACGAGCCGGACCGCTCGAACAGGGGAACCCCGACCTCGTCGTAGCCGGATCCGCATCCGGCTTCCACCACCACCGCTGGGGCATGGAGCCTGCGCCGCGCCTGGACTCCGAACAGGTCCTTCATCCCCGCGGACAGCTCGTTGAGCTGACCCGTCATTGGATCCTCCAATCCGACATACAGGCAGTGGAGAGGCAAGCCAGGGGTATGAACGTTCAAATTCTTCCCCCACACCGTGGCTGGCCCGGCTTTGATCGTTCAACCTAGGACAGCAGTGCCATGTCACACAAGATCAGTGGTCAATGCGGAGCGCTACCAAGGCGGGTGCGCAGGCCGACTCGGCGATCGAACCAACTACCGGGCTCTCGGGCGACTCTGACGAGGACTTGCAGCGGGGCTGCGTGACGGGACGGCGGGATTCCCCGGCTGCGCCTGGGCTGTCGTCGACGATGCCGAGCTGGGTCTCGCAGGACAGAACGCAGTCCAGGGCGTGACTGGCCAGGGCTGCCGCGTTCGCCCGGTCGGTGGCCGGGTGACCGTAGTACTCGCAGATCATCCGGTTCAAGGTTCGCAGGGTGGTGTTGGAAGTCAGGCCGACGCGGAAGACGGGGATGCGTTCGTGTCCGGCCTCGGTGACCTTGGACAGGCGGCGCATCTGCTGGCGATCGAATTCGCGGCCGAACAGGTTGGCGATGGTGGTCCTGCCCAGGCCCGGCAGTGCGTCGATGACGGCTGCGGAACGGTGCGGTCGCCGTCCTGCCGGTTGCCGGCCACGATCTGCTCAAGCTCGTCGTGGACGCCCGCGAGCTGCGGCGTCTGCACGATGCCGAAGTTCGCGTGCCAGTCGTGCCGCGAGTCGTTGTAGTCCTCGGCAGAGGCCTCGCCCAGCGCGGCCAGTTGGGCCCGGGTCAGTGTCTCGGGCCGCTGCCGTGGCGGGGCGTTCGCGAAGCGGCGCCAGCCTTCCTTGCGGGAGAGGCTGCCCGCCGGCCGTGTGGGCGACACCCGGCGACGCGGACGCGGATCGGCGCCACTGCCAGCAGCGCCGGCAGGGCGAGCAGCACCAGCACCCGGCGCGGGTCACCGCCCGCCCCCGCCGCCCGTGCCGACGATGCCCTGCAGTACGGTGACAGGTCCCGATGTGACGCCCGTTCGGCTTTGTCGGGTGGCGCGGGCTCTCTCCTGGCGTGACGCTGGCGTTGTCGCCGATGGCTTACCGGCCAGGGAGGACGCACGCGACATGGCGGAGCGACAGCCCATTGTCTATTTGCGCGGGTACGCCGGCCCGCCGAGCGGCGTGGACAAGCAGACTGATGATCCGTTCTACGGACTCAACAGCGGTGCCACGCATATCCGCGTCGGTGGCGACGAGGTACCGACCTTTTACCAATTCGAAGGCCCGCTCCTGCGGCTGATGAACGATGAGGGGTACCAGCTCCTGGTCCGCGGTGATCAGCAGGCGTATCTGGCGTCGCAAGACGATGGCACGGTACCCCCTGCGTCCATTTGGGTGCATCGCTTCTACGACTACGCCGCTTCCACCTTCGGCACCTCTGTCGTCGGGGTTCCAGAGGAGTTCGACCTTGAGAGGGCCGCGGAGCGGCTGTACGACTTCGTCCAACTGGTCCGCCTCAAAACCGGCGCTCCCAAAGTGCACCTGGTGGCCCACTCCATGGGCGGCCTGCTTGCACGCTGCATGATCCAGAAGGTGTCGCGCACGCCCGATCCGGCCACCGGTGAGCCCCGCCGGCCCGGCAGCGAGCTGGTGGACCGTCTCTTCACCTATGGCACGCCGCACGGGGGAATCTCCTTCGATGTTGGCGGGGGGCTCGTGGACTGGGCCATGGAGACCTTCGGACCGAATGGATCGGACATGTTCGTCCCGGAGCGGATGTACGCCTACCTGACGCCGGGCGCGCTTGAGGGCGCCGCACCACCGGCTGGCTGGCGGGCCAACGAAATCCCGCCCGAGGCCTTCGATGTACGCCGCGTGTTCTGCCTCGTCGGAACAAACGCGGCCGACTACGGGCTGGTCGAGAAGGCCGTAGGACCGCGCAGCGACGGGCTCGTCCACATCGACAACGCCTACGTGCGGCAGGCCCACCGCGCCTATGTCCACCGCTCCCACTCGGGCCGCTACGGACTGGTGAATTCCGAGGAGGGTTACCAGAACCTCCGCCGCTTCCTCTTCGGGGCCTACCAGGTGCGCGTCGACCTCCGCGGTGTGGAACTGCCTGAACAGCCGCCCACAGGGTCCCGGATCCGCCAGGCCGAGGTACGGCTTTCGGTCCGGGGCCTGCCGATCGTCATGCATGAGCAACTCGCTGCTCACCACTGTCCCGTCCAACTCGACCTGGAAGCCGATCGCCATGTCAGGGAAGACGGCCCCGACGGCCTGGTGCCGCTGGCCACCACATTCCTCCTCGACCCCGCCCAGTTCCACCGGGACAACCGCGGCCAGCCGTTACGCCGCTCCCGATACAGCCTGGCGCTGCGGGTCTTCCACCTTGACGAGAAGCACGGCCAGTTCTTCTGGCAGGACCACCTCGAGCAGATGGCCGACTGGGAGGAAAACCTGATCGTCGATGTCGGGCGCCACGACGACGAACCCGAAACGATGCTGCAGGCCTGGGCGGCATGGCAGTCCGAAGTCCAAGGCATCATCGAGGACCTCGACCCGATCTCGGGAGATGCCTGCCGATTCACCGTGGACGGCGGCGAACTCCGCGCCGACATCCCACTGCCCGAAGGCGCCCAGCCTCACCTCGGCGCCAGGGCCCGTCTCTGCCTGACTGTGGCACGCCACGAGTGAACTCCGAAATTGAGTCTTGAAGCGACACGATTGAGCTGGAGCGGGCGTCCGCCACCGACGCATTGCCTCGCGGGCGACGTTGATCATGTCGACACCCAGGGCGAAGGCGACGGCGGCGTTCTCGGACAGGCCGAGCTTGCCGGAGCCGATGAAGGTGAGGTCGTCGGTCAGACCGTGCTCGGCGAACGTCCTCCGGGGCGCGGGTCCTGGGGGCACGCCCGACCAGCACCACCTGCTGCACGACGAGATGGCAGCCGCCCAAACGCCGACTCCACGCTGAGCCCAGCCAGCGGTGCCCGGTGCCGCGATCCCGATGTACACGGCGGACGGGGTGAGCGCGAGCACCAGTGTTCCGGCACCCATGGCGCCGATGGAGAGCGGCAGCGCGGCTTTGCGGCCCCTCCTGTCGCCATACAGGCCGACCACCACGGCGCTGAGCGGGCGCGCCACGACCGGCCCCCTGGAGGCCAGCCCGCCGGTCAGGCCCTGTTCTGCGCCGTCCGGCTGATCAGTGGACATCTCATCACCCGATCGCAGCATCCCGGCGGCCACGCAGAGCGTTTTGTCTGAATACGTATGTATACGTTGATCACGGATCACGAGCGGTGTCCTTCCAGGTTGGCGCCCGCGGACCCAGGTCCGCCCGCACCCTCCCCCGGCATATGCACCGGACAGGCGCATCCAGTTATGGAGAGAAGGGGCCGGCATGCCGGTGAACGTCACCTATCCGGGCGTCTACATCAATGAGGTCAAGAGTTCCGTCAGGACGATCACGGGCGTTCCGACCTCGGTCGCCGCCTTCGTCGGTTACGCGCCCCGCGGCCCGGTCGACCGGCCCGTGCACCTCACGGGCTGGGCCGACTACGAGGCCGTCTTCGGCGGCCTGCAAGCGAACTGCCCGCTGAGCTATGCGGTCTACCAGTTCTACCTGAATGGCGGCAGCGAGGCCGAGATCGTCAGGGTGGTGAAGGACGGAGATCCCGTCCGCCTGCCCCTCGGGACGAGCCCGCCTGCGAGAGAACCCACCCGATCGGCGCCTCCGCCCGCCGCGGCGGCGAGCAGCGCGGAAGAGGATTCCGCTTCCGACACCTCCGGGGAGGACTCCGCCTCCGATGACAAGAGCAAAGGACGGGGCGGGAACGGAACGGGCGGTGACGCCAAGACAGGGGCTTCCGGCCGTTCGGGCAGGAGCTCCACCGCGGTCCCAGGCCTCCTCGCCGCCTCCCCGGGACGGTGGGCGCAGCACCTGCGCGCCCGCGTCGACTACGACACCTCCGAACCCAAGGGCACGCAGGACCAACGGCGCGAACTGTTCAATCTGACAGTCCGCGACATGGAGACCGGCGCCGAGGAGAGATACCTCAACGTCAGCATCAAGCCGGACAGCCCGCGCAACCTCGCGCACCTCCTGGGCTCCTCGCGACTCGTCCGTATCGACCCCGACGCGCCCATCAAGGCGCTGCCAAAGGACAACACGAGCCCGGAAGACGGTTCCGATCCGTTCACGGCCAAGGCCGAGGACGGGACACAGGGGCCGCAGCCGTTCTGCTACGCCCCGGCCGACAACGTCGCCCGCGCGGGCGACGAGGACGAACGCCCCCAGGACGTGGACACGTACCTGGGCAAGAAAGCCGAGAAGACGGGCCTGTACCAGTTGTTGAAGACGGACATCTTCAACATGCTGTGCCTGCCCGACGCCCACTGGCTCGACGGGCAGAGCGCGGGCGCTGCGAAGGCCCTGCAGAACGAGGCGCTTCCACTGTGCCTCGAACGGCGGGCCATCCTCTTGGTCGACCCGCCGCCCTCCTGGACCGGCCAGCGGGCGAGCGGTGGTTCCAACGCCGACGTGGTGGGCACCGTTCTGGACAACGCGGCGGAGCTCGAGATGGGCGACTCCGGCAAGAACGCCGCGGTGTACTACCCCCGTGTGCTCGCACCCGACCCCCTGCGCGGCGGTGCCCTCCAGGCCTTTCCTCCGTGTGGGGTCATGGCCGGCGTCCTGGCCCGGACCGACGTCCAGCGCGGGGTGTGGAAGGCCCCTGCCGGCACGGATGCCTCGCTGAGCGGGGTCAGTGACCTCGAAGTGCCGCTGACCGACCTGGAGATCGGACGCCTGAACCCGGTCGGCATCAACTGCCTGCGGCGGCTGCCCGCCACCGGCCCGGTCGCCTGGGGAGCACGCACCCTGCGCGGGGCCGACCGGCTCGCCGACGAATGGAAGTACCTCCCGGTGCGCCGACTGGCCCTCTTCGTCGAGGAAAGCCTGTTCCGGGGCACGCAGTGGGTGGTGTTCGAGCCCAATGACGAGCCGCTGTGGGCGTCGGTCCGGCTGAACGTCGGCGCCTTCATGAACTCGCTGTTCCGCGCGGGTGCGTTCCAGGGCCAGACTGCTCAGGAGGCCTATCTGGTCAAGTGCGACAAGGACACCAACCCGCAGAACGACATCGACCGCGGAATCGTCAACATCCACGTCGGCTTCGCCCCGCTCAAACCCGCGGAGTTCGTGATCGTCCACATCCAGCAGCTCGCCGGACAAATCCAGGTCTAGGAGGACGACCGATGCCGGAAGTCACGCGCCGGGACCCCTTCAAGAACTTCCGCTTCCGGGTGAAGTTCAGCGGGGAGACCGCCTACATCGCCGGAATCAGCAGGGTCAGCGGACTCAAGCGCACCACCGAGGTCATCCGGCACCGCGACGGCGGAGACCCCGGCACCAGCCGCAAACTCCCAGGCCGCACCGAGTACGAGGCCATTACCCTGGAGCGTGGATGCACCGTCGACACGGCCTTCGAGGAATGGGCCAACAGGGTCTGGAGCCTGAAGAACTCGGCGGGCGGGCTCGAGACCTCCCTGAAGGACTTCCGGCGGGACCTCATCATCGACGTCTTCGATGAGGGCAACCAGCAGGTGCTGTCCTACTCCGTCCACGACTGCTGGGTCTCGGAGTACCAGGGCCTTCCCGAACTCGACGCCGGGTCGAATGCCGTCGCCTTCGAACACATCAAGCTGGAGCACCACGGCTGGGTGCGGGAACACACCAACCCGCCGCAGGAGCCGCAGTTCACCGACACCGCCGGGTGACGGCATGCCGCATCGACTGACGGAGGCGAACGTCCTCGAGGTGTGGGAGGACGGCCTCGGCAGCAATCCGGCGGCCCGCTCTCTCCTGCTTGCCTCGGTGGCGGCCCCAGCCGGTCAGAGCGTCGCGGATCTACCCCTAAGCGCCGTCAACTCCCTTCTGCTGGAACTACGTTGCGGCGCCTTCGGCGACGCGTTGCCCTGCACGGCCGACTGCCCGGCGTGCGGCGACAGCCTCGACGTCACCGTGGCCGTCGGGGAGTTGCGTCCCGGTGCGGCGGGCGGCGGCACCGGTGAAGGCGGTGCCGTGCCTGCTACGGGGACGCTGACGGCATACGGCATGACAGTCACGTACCGCGCCCTGACGGGCCGGGATGTCCGGGACGTCGACCCCACCGCGCCCCGGGCACGCCAGGCCCTGCTGCGCCGGTGCGTCGTGGACGTCAGCCCACCGGCCGACGATCTGCCCGACGAGGTCCTCGAGCAGGTGGCCCGGCGGCTCCCGGGCCTCGACCCGGGAGCCGACACCGTGCTCACCCTGAACTGCCCGCAGTGCGGGCACTGTTGGGAGGCAGCCCTCGACATCGCCGACCACCTGTGGACCGACGTTTCCGGCTACGCACACAGGCTCCTGCATGAGGTCCACACCCTGGCACGGGCCTACGGCTGGTCGGAGGCCGATGTGCTGTCGATCAGCCCGACACGTCGGCACTTCTATCTGGAGGCGAGCACCGGATGAGCGACTTCGTGGAGCGGCTGCTCGGGGGGCCTGGGCCGCGGCTTCGGCCGCTGGCGCCGAACGTGTTCGACCCGGGTGTGACGCGCTTGCCGGGTGGTCGCAGTCCGGCCTACGCGCCCGCTGTTCAGGGAGAGGCGCTCGCGCTTCCGCCCGGTCCGGGGGCGCCGACGTCGGGGAACCCGGCACCGACAGGGTTCACGGAGTTCCCGCACGGCCCCTCCCCCATCGAGGGGGAGGACGTACAACCGGTCTCGACGGCACCGCTCGGTCCGGCACGTCCGGCCGAGCACCACACCGGCCTCCGCGCTTCGCCCAACCGGGCGGAAGACGACGGCGTTGCCGGTTGGTCCGCGCCCGTTCCCGCCTCTCCGGCCGAGGTGCTCGGTGAGCCGATCGCGCCGACCTTGCCGACCGTGCCAACGGGGCCGAAGTCGGAGACCGCGCTTCATGCGGCCGCCCAGGAGGTCGACCGTCGCGCGCAGGCCGCTGGTGTACCGCCGGTTGAGGCGTGTAGTCGTACGGTTCAAGGGGTCGGAGTATCCGATGGGTCGGCCGTGTCCCCGCTCGCGCGGGAGCCGCAGCGGTCCGGTGCAGGTGCCGTGGTCGGTGACGGTCCTGCGCCGGACGGCCAGGCACCCTCGGCTGAGAACCGTACGCGGGCGGCCGAACGGTACTCTGCTGATTCCCCGTCGTTCCCGGTTCACCGGCCCCGTGCCGCCGGTGAACCCGCACCGTGCACGCCACTGCCCGGGCGGCATCCGCAGGCACGGTCAGGTGCGGGCGTCCCCGCGATGAGTGACGGTCCGGTGCCAGGCGAACCGGCCCCGGCGGTCGAGGGCCGCGCGCGTACGGCTGACGAGCGCCCCGTACGCCGCCCGACTCGCCCGGGCCGCCCCGACACCCCGATGCATCGCACGCAGGACGTCCCCCACGGAAGCCGCGTCCCTGACACGGTGGAACTCGCCGCGCGGGCGCGCGGCAGTGTTCGAGGAGTCGGCGTTGAAGGGGACCTCGGTGGATCCACCGACGTCCTGGGGGCGTACGAGGCGCCCGAAGCGTTGTCCGTCCCGTTCGCACCAGTGCCGACCGGGCCCGCCTCGTCGTCGAGCCGCGCCGAACCGTCACCGTCCCCTCCTCAGCCCGCGTCCGGATCGGTCACCGTCCCGGACGCGACGCAGGCGAACTCCCTTTCGAGTTCCCCCTCGAACCCTCCACTCGACCCGGCGCTGCCTGTCCGTACCACGAGGCCGGTTGCCGGCCGGCCCGTCCTCGCCTCCCGGCCGGCCCGACCCACCGCACCACGGGCGTGGCCGGCACCAGAGGTGTCGACCGCAACGGAGCCCTCTGCGGAAACCGTCGTACGCGTCACCATCGATCGTCTGGTCGTCCACACCACGGCTTCCCAGCCCGCCAACGACACTCCGGATCCACAGCGGCGGTCGCGGCTGAGTCTCGAGGAGTACCTCGGGAGACGGTCGTGAGTGATGCCCTGGCCCTTGCCGCGGTGACGGAGACACTGCGGGCCGTGCTGCAGGAAGCCGTCCAGCGGGCGGTGCCCGGTGCGGTGGTGACGGTGCGGCACCCCGGTGGCGCAGCCGCTGCCGACGAGGAAGGCACGGCGCCCACGCTCAACGTCTTCCTGTACCGCACCACCGTCGACGCCGCTTGGCGCAACACCGACCCCCCGGGGACGCACCCCGGTGAGACCCGCCACCCGGCGCTTCCGCTCGTCCTGCACTACCTGTTCACCGGGTACGCGCCACCCGCTGAGGACTCCACCGTCCCCGAGCGGCTGCTCGGCGCGGCGATGTCGGCTCTGCACGACCGGCCGGAACTGCGCGCCGACGCCCTCAGGGCTGCCGCGGACTTCAGTGATCTGCATCTGCAGCAGGAGCCGGTGAGGGTCACCCCGGCGGTGATGACGGCCGAAGAGATGTACTGCCTGTGGGCGGCCCTGGGCCACGGCTACCGGTTGTCGGTGCCCTACGAGGCGCGGGTCGTGCTCATCGACAGCGCCGTGCCCGGCCGGGCGCCCCTGCCGGTCCTGCGGCGCGGCGAAACCGGGCTCGGGCCCGAGGCCACGGCGACGACGGCCGAACCGTGGCCGGTCCTGCATGCCGTCCTGCCGTCCGTCGCCGCGCCGGGCGCCGACATCGTGCTCAGTGGCAGCGGCCTGCGCGCGGGAGCGCCGAGCGTACGCCTGACCCACCCGTTGCTCGGGACGCCGGTCGTGCTGCCGGCCCGTGCCGACGGGGAGGCCGCGGTGCGGGCCACCCTGGGCGAGGACCACGGCGCGGGCCGCTGGTCCGTGGTCGTCGTCCTCACCGCTGCCGACGGCAGCGAACGGACCACTGGGCCCCGGGCCCTCCATGTCGCTCCGCGCATCACCAGCGCGCTGCCGTTGACCGCCGCACGGAAGGGGAACGGGGCTGTGCTGCTGTCGGTGGACTGCGTCCCCGCCGTTCACCCCGGTCAGCAGGCCGAACTGGTCGTGGGGGATCTGCCCGTGCCCGCCGAGCCCTTCGCGCGGGCGACCCGCACCCTGCGGTTCCGGCTGGCAGCGGGCGCGCCCGGCCGGTATCCGCTGCGGCTGCGCGTCGACGGAGTGGACAGCCCGTTGGCCGACATGGGCGCCGAGCGGTTCGACGCCGGGGCGGCGGTGGTGATCACATGACGACCACCCGTGTCGAACTGCGCATCCGCCGGCTGGTGCTGGACTCGACCACCAGGCCGTCGCGGGCCGCGCTGTGCGTGGCCATCGAGGCGGAACTCGCCGTGCTGCTCGGTCTCTCGCCCGCCGACGGCAGCCGTGGCCGGGCCGGCCGTCCGGCCGTACCGGCGGACTCCGGCGCCGCGGCACTCGGCCTGCACATCGCCCGTGCCGTCCACCGGGCGCTGGGTGCCGAGGAGACGGCAGGGCCACGACCGAAGGCAGGTGACCACACGTCATGACCAGACCAGCGCCGCGGCGGGGCGGCTTCGTCTTCCTCGACCCCGAGCAGGGACGTGCCCTGCGGGTCGTGCCATTCCAGTACAACCCTGACAGCATCGTCCGTACGCTCCAGCCGCGGGGCATCGGGGCCGATGCCGGCGACCGGCTGGAGGCGCTGCGGTTGCAGGGGCCGCCCCGGGAGACGTTCCGGATCGACGCGGAGTTCGACGCCACGGACCAGGTGGCCTCGGCGGCCGGCCCGGCACCACCCGCCGGATCCGGGCTGTTCGGGATGCTGTCCGCGCTGGAGACGGCCGTCAGTCCCACGGGTGCGCAACTGACCCAGCAGAACGACCTGTCCGCCAAGGGCATCCTGGAGATCGCTCCCACGCAGGCCGCGCTGCCCGTGCTGGTGCTCGGGCCGCACCGGGTCCTGCCCGTGCGGATGCTGGACCTCGGCGTCACGGAGGAGGCGTACGACGGGGAACTGAATCCGATCAGGGCGCAGGTGAGGCTGACGGTGCGGATCCTCACCGTCGACGACGTCGGTTTCAGCCACAAGGCAGGCGGCCTCTACCTGCAGTACCTGCAGGGCAGGGAACGCTTCGCGTCACTCGTCGGATACGGCCCCGAAGCCATCGGCTACGCAGGCGGTTGAACCGTGCACCACCAAGCCGGAGGAGTCAGCGATGTTCGAGCCCAGCAGCAGGTACCACGCAATTCCCACGACGACGTACACCCTCACGGACGGCAGGACCGTCAGCCATCTGCGACGCCGCTTCCTGCCCCGGCCCGAGGAACTGATGGCCGTCGGCGAGCACGTCGTCGTCGCCGGGGACCGGCTCGACCGGATCGCGGCCCGGCGGTACGGCGATCCCGAACAGTCGTGGCGGATCGCCGATGCCAACCGGGCCATGCGCCCGGACGACTTGACCGCCGCGCCCGGCCGGCGGCTGCGCATCACCCTGCCCGCCGAGGCGTCGGCGGCGGTCGTCGCGGGCGAACCGGCGCGGTGATGACCTACAGCCTGCATCTCATGCTGCTCGTCGGGGACGTCGTGCCCGCTCCGGCCCCGGCGGTGCTCGTCGATGCCCTGCACAGCGTGCGGATCACCACCGCCAGCGGTGCCACCAGCGGCTTCCAGCTGACCTTCGCCGTCAGCGCCCGCTCGCAGCTGGCCGGGGCGGTCATGCCGGACGGGGTGCTCTACGCGAAGAAGCGGGTCGTGGTCGCCGTGGTCCTGGCGGGCCGGTGTCACGTACTCATGGACGGATTAATCACGCAGCAGGAGATGCATGCGGGCCGGGCTCCCGGCTCGTCGTTCCTCGTCGTCACCGGCGAGGACCTCTCCCTGCTCATGGACCTGCGCCACGTCCGGCGCGCGTACCCGGGGCTGCCCCCGCACCTGCGGGCGAGCACGGTCTGCGCCGCGTACGCGCAGTACGGCATCACACCGCGATCCGTGGCCCCGGTCCTCACCGACCAACCGAATCCGGTGACCGACATTCCGGTCCAGTCGGCGACCGATCTCGCCTACCTGCGCTCGATGGCCGCGGACGTCGGGCACGTCTTTCACATCGAACCCGGCCCCGTCCCAGGGGTCAGCACCGCCTACTGGGGGCCACAGAACCGCGCCGGAGCGCTGCAGCCGGCCCTCACCACGGGCTGCGGCGCGGCCGACAACGTCGACGAACTGATCTTCTCCTTCGACGGGTTGGCCACGGCCGATTACAGCACCCAGCGGCTCGAACCCCCGTCGACGACCGCCTGCGAGGTCACCGCGCCCGAGACGCGCCTGCTGCGCGAAAGCCTGGCGGCTAGCCCCGCCCGGGCCCTGCGCGCCGCCCCGCTCAGCGGGCAGACCGGCCGCTCCCTGACCCGGACCCTGCTGGCCGGACTCGGTCGCGAGGTCGCCGCCGACCCCCTCACGGGCCGTGGAACCGTCGACGTGCTGCGCTATGGCCATGTCCTCAGCGTCCACGGCCTGGTGGGCGTGCGGGGGGCGGGACGGGCGTACGACGGGCGCTTCTTCGTGGCCGGTGTGACCCACGAGCTCACCCGGGACACCTACAAGCAGCAATTCACGCTGGTCCGCGACGGGCTCGGCGCCGACACCCAGGCGGTGACCGCATGACAACGGAACAGGCGAGACAGTGGCACGGCATGTACGAGGGTGTCGTCGTCTCCGCCGAGGACCTGACCCGCGTCGGCAAGCTCAAGGTGCGCGTCCCCGAGGTCCTGGGCGACGCCCACGTGTGGGTCGCGTCTCCCACCCCGCTGGCCGGCTCGGACTGCGGCATGTACGTGGTGCCGCCGCCGGACTCCGGCGTATGGGTGCAGTTCCTTGACGGGGACCCCGAGCGGGCGGTGTGCGTCGGATTCCGGCGGGGCGGACCGGGGGACGTACCATCGGCCGCCAAGTCCGCACCGCCGGGCGTCCCGCAGATCGTCCTGGCCACGCCTTCCGGAAACGCCCTGGTCATCAGCGACGTGCCGGGCCCCAACGGCGGGATCAAGCTACAACTGCACGGCGAGGAAGGCCCATTCATCAAGATCGACGAGACGTCGATCGAGATCTCCTGCGGGTCTGAACTCGCCACCATCCGACTCTCCGGACCCGAGGTCCGCGTCAACCGCGATGCGCTGACGGTGCTGTGAGGAACCCATGCCCGGACTGCTGCTTCACTACGGCGCCCTGATGATGTGCGCCCACCCGCCCGGCCTCGTGACCATCCCCGCGCCGGTCCAGCAGCGCGTCCGGGTCGGGGCCAACCCGGTCGCCACCAGCGCCGATGTTTTCCTCGTGGCCGGCTGTGGCTTCCCGGCCACCGTGCCGGGGGCGCCGCCCTGCACAAGCGTCACCTGGCTGCACACCTCCACCCGGGTGCTCGTAGGAGGCCTGCCCGTCCTCCTCCAGCCGACCCCGCCCGTCAGCCTCGCCCCGGCGATCGGCGTGGGTACGCCGCCGCCCAACCCCCCGATGGTGCAGGCCGTGCAGCCAAGAGTCCGGGGGATGTGACCGCGATGGACATCGGCTTCCCCTACCGTGTCGACGCCCGCGGCTGCACGGCGTCGGTCGACCACGTCAGCCATGTCCGGGACATGGTCGAACTGGTTCTCTTCACCAGCCCGGGAGAACGGGTCAACCGGCCCGACTTCGGGTGCAACCTCCTCGACATGGTCTTCGCCGGAAACAGCCCCGAACTCGCCGCGACCCTGGAGATGACCGCCCAGGCTGCCCTGCAACGCTGGCTCGGCGACCTGCTCACGGTGGAGTCCCTCACTGTGACGGCGGAAGAGGCGACTCTGCGGGTGCACGTCGCCTACCTCCTCACGGCCACCGGGGAGAACCACGCCGTCACGGTGAGCGGGGGTGTCCCTTCATGACCGTGCTGGACGGCCCTGACGAGGGCCTGCGTGAGAGAAGACCGGCCGGTATCGAGGATGTGCGGGCGCACGCGGACCGGCGGACACTTACCGTGACATTCTTCGGCGTGCTCCCGCCGGGCGTGGACCGCCACAGTTTCGTGATCGAGGGCGGACGGCGGATCGTCGGCATCCGCGTCCTGCGGGTCACCCGCGACACTGTCGGGGAAACGGACGGCGGCACGGCGACCCGGCTCCGGCTGACCCTGGACCGGCCGGGCGACGACTCCGCCTACCGGCTGCGGGTGCTGGGGCGGGGCTTCCACGGCGGCCACGACCAGGCCCGCTTCACCTTTCACCCCACTGTCCGCCGCCCTTCGCACGACACGACCGCCACCGCACCGGCCCCCGCGAGCGGGCCGCCCGCCCGTACCGCACCGGCGATCGACTACCTGGCCAAGGACTACGCCAGTTTCCGCCGCCTGCTGCTGGAGCGGCTGGCACTCACCCTGCCGCAGTGGACCGAGCGGCACGCGCCCGACCTCTGGGTCACCCTGGTGGAGCTCCTGGCCCACATCGGGGACCGGCTCAGCTATCAGCAGGACGCCGTGGCCACCGAGGCGTACCTGGACACCGCACGGCTGCGTACTTCCGTGCGACGCCACGCACGCCTCGTCGGCTACCCGATGCACGACGGCTGTGCGGCCCGCACCGTCGTCTGCGTGGAGACCGACGCGGAACGGACCGTGCGGACCGGCGACCTGGCGTTCACGGCTCTGCCGGGAGACGAACTCCCGCAGGCGAGCGGCCCGGTGATGTCACGTGAGGCCCTCACTGCGGGCCCACATCCCGTCTACCAGCCGCTGGAGCAAGGCAGGATGCGGCTGCGTCCCGAGCACAACAGCGTACCTCTGTGGGCCTGGGGGCAGGACACGTTCTGGCTGCCCGCCGGCACCACCCGGGCCGCCCTCCTCGACGGGAACGGCGAACATCGCGCACTGCACTTCGCGCCCGGCGACCTGCTCGTCCTGGAGGAGATGGCGGGCCCCTTCGACAGCGCGCCCGACCCCGGCCACCGGCAGGCCGTCCGGCTCACCCGCGCAACTCGGGACTTCGACGCAAACACCGGCACTCCGGTCCTGAAGATCGCCTGGGCCGACGAGGACTCCCTCGCCTTCCCGCTGTGCGTGCGCAACCCACGCGGACCCGACGGGCGGCCGAGCGCGACCGTCGTGGCCCGCGGCAACGCCCTCCTCGTCGAGCACGGCCTGGAGAACACCTGGCTGCCCGGTGGTGACGCCGACGAGATCATCGAGGTGCCAGGGGCGACGACCGGGGCGCACACCGCCACGCCGCCCCGGCCCTTCACGGCGACACTGCGCGGCACCCCCGTCACCTGGTCCCCGCCGCACCCCCGCGCGGCCGACCTGGGCGCAGCACAGGCACGGCAGCTCATGGCCCTCGCGACCCGGGCACGCGACCGCCTGCGCGATCTCCACCAAGGGGTGACCGCGCAGAGTCGGCACGAACGCGACTTCCTCACAGAGCTGTTCAGGGCCTCCCTCCTCGACGACCCCTCCGCCGATCTCCAGGACACCGTCGCCCGACTCCTCGCCCGCTTCGACGAGTTCCTCGAAGCCCGACTGCGCCGCCTCGAGACTCTCGCACGGCGTGCCCGGTCCGGATACGTGCTCGACCCTGCGGACACAGGCTGGGAACTCAGGCACACATGGGGCGACGAAGCCGCGCACGAGCTGGGCAGCGACAACCCCGCCCTGCACGGCCCGGCAAGCAACGCCCTGCGCCCCGACCCTCGCGAGGCTCTGCCCGCGCTGCACCTGGTGGAGGCGGCGGACTCCGGCGTGCAATGGATCCCTCGCCGGGACCTCCTGGAAAGCGGCCCCCGCGACCGCCATATGGTGGGCGAGACCGACGACGAGGGCGTGCTCACCCTCCGCTTCGGCGACGACCGGTGCGGACAGGCTCCACAGCCGGGAACCAGGCTGCACGCCGTCTACCGCGTGGGCAACGGCCGCTCGGGCAACGCGGGCAGCGAGGCCGTCAACCGGATCGCCCACCGCGACGGAGATCTGATCGGCATCACGCGGGTGCGCAACCCGGTACCGGCGACCGGCGGCACCGACCCCGAGCCGGTGGCCGAGGTGCGGCTGGCCGCCCCCCATGCCCCCTTCCGCACGCTCCTGCGCGCCGTTACCGCCGAGGACTACGCCACCCTCGCCGGGAACCAACCCGGCGTGCAGCGCGCCGCCGCCTGCCTGCGCTGGACCGGCAGCTGGTACGAGGCCGACGTGGCCCTCGACCCGGCCGGCACCTCCGTGCCGTCGCCGCGGCTGCTGCAGGAGGTGCGCGCCGCGCTGCACCGCTACCGGCGCATCGGCCACGATGTCGTCACCCACCCCGCCCTGCTGGTGCCGCTCGACGTGGCCCTGAACGTGCTCGTCGACCCGCACTACGTCACCGCCCATGTGCGTGAGGCCCTGATGCGCCGCTTCCTGCCCGCACGCCGGCCCGGCGGCAAGGCGGGGTTCTTCGACCCGGCGGCACTGACCTTCGGCACCCCGGTGCGGTCCAGTGTCCTGGTGGCCCTGTGCATGGGGGTTCCCGGAGTGCGGCACGCCGAGGTCACCCGGCTGCGCAGGTGGCCCGCCTCCGGCCCGGGGGGCGAGGGCCCGGACGTGCCGCCCTCCGGGGAGTTGAGAATGCGCCCGCTGGAGATCCCGCGGCTCGACGGCGACGTCACCCACCCCGAGAACGGATGGCTGACCCTGCGTCTGCGAGGAGGACGATGACCGACTTCTCCTCCGGCCCGCAGGGGCCGGCACCCGTGTGGAACCGGCCCGGTCTGCCCGCGCTGTCCTACCGCGTGGGCAGCCACCGGCAGTTCCTCGACGCGATGCTGGCCCGGCTGCCCGCGGCCGGCGACAAGTCGCCCCCGGCACGGCTGACCACGCGGGAGCCGGACGACCCGTCGATCGCCCTGCTCGACGCCTGGGCCGTCATCGCCGACGTGCTGACCTTCTATCAGGAGCGCACTGCCAACGAGGGATTCCTGCGCACCGCGACCGAGCACGAGTCTCTGGTCCGGCTCGGGCGGCTGGTCGGCCACCGGCCGCGCCCCGCGCTCGCGGCCGCCACCCACCTCGCCTACACCCTGGACGCCGGGACCTCCTGCCTCGTACCGGCCGGCTCGCAGGTCAGGAGCGAGCCCGGACCGGGCGCTGTGCCCCTCGTCTTCGAGACCGCCAAGGATCTCGCCGCCAGGGCGGAATGGAACCGGCTGCCCGTGCGCACCACCCGCCCGACCGCCCTCACGGCCGACGCCGCGACCCGCATCCCCGCCGTCGACGTCGACGGGGTCCAGCACACGCTGCGCCCCGGTGACCGTCTGCTGTTCACCTATCCCGACGCCCGCCTGAACCTCACGCGCGTGGTGGAGGGCGTGGAGCGCGACCCCGCACGAGGGCGGACCACCGTGCGGCTGAGAGTGCCGGCCCCTCCCCGGCAGCTGGTCAACGCGGTGGACGCGCTGCGGGAAGACATGGAGGAAGCCGCGCACCGAGCGCCGTCCGGGGGCCCGTTCGAGGACCTGCTGGCGCTGCTGCGGGAGGTACAGCAGCGCGCCGCGGACCTGCGCGACCCGGACACGTTCGCGGCCCGGCTCGACCGCAGACTGCGCCAACTGCGCGAGCGCCTCTCCGACATCGGCGGGGGCGTGGACGCCGATGCGCTGGCCGAGCGGGCCGCCGTACGGCTCGCGACCGTCCAGGATGCGGTCCGGCGCCTTGGCGAGGAGCCCGAACGGGCGGCGTCGGCCGGTGGGCCCGCGCTGCTGCGGGACCTCACAAGCCCCGGCGGCCGGGTCCTGCACGCGGTCGATCCGCTGGTGCACGCACTCGGCCAGGGCGAACAGCCGGCACGGACACCGCTCTCGGTCACCGACGCCCTGGGCGCCGGATCCGATGCCCTGCCCCGCCTGCTGGCGGGGAACCGGCCCGGCCTCACCGCGTCACTCTATGCGGCGCTGTCCGCCGTCTGCCCCCCGGCCACCGCGCCGGGCCTGGGGCATTTCCGCGTCACCGCCACCCCACTGGGCTCCTCCCTCCCCGACGACACCCGTGTGAAACGGCTGCTGCGTGCGGCGGCACCGTCCCGGCCGGAGGGAGGCGGCCCGCTCGCGAGCGACGTTCTGCTGCTGGACGCGGTGCACGAGGAGATCCAGCCCGGCAGCTGGATCGCGGTGCGGGTGGCGGGCCGCGCGCGAACCCGCGTCGTCCGGGTCACCGAGGCCGGGCAGTTGTCCGTCGCCAACGACCAGGATGCCGTGCGCGTGACGCGGCTGAACCTCGCCGGGCCATGGACCGAGGACTGCGAGGACATGGCCGTCCGGCGGGCCACCACCGTGTGGGCAGCGGGCGCGCCGCTCGTTCTCGCCGCCTCGCCCAACCCCACAGAGGTGGCGGGCGACACGATCCCCCTGGACGGAACGTTCGAGGGACTGGCTCCCGGACGGCTGCTCGTCGTCTCGGGGGAGCGCACGGACGTCGTGCCCTGGGACGGGGCGGGCACCGGTCGCGGCCCGGGTGTCCGGGGCTGCGAACTCGTCGTCCTCGCGGGCGTACGCCATGCCTTCGACGGGACGTCCTTCGACGACCGGGTGCGTACGACGCTGCTGCTGACCGGCCCGCTCACGCACCGCTACCGGCGGGACACGGTCGTCGTCCACGGCAACGTCGTCCCGGCGACCGCGGGCGAGACCGTGGCCGAGGTCCTCGGCAGCGGTGACGCCTCCCGTGCGGGCCAAGTGCTGCCCCTGCGGCAGGCTCCGCTCGTCTGGCTGCCGTCGGCGACCACCGACGGCGGTGAGGAGGCACTCACCGTCCGCGTCGACGACGTGGCGTGGCGGCGGACCGCCGACCTGGGCCGGGCGGGCCCGGCTGCCCAGGTGTTCCGGCTGCGCGCGGGCGCCGGCACAAGGGCGGCGGTGGAGTTCGGTGACGGCCGGCACGGCGCCCGCCTGCCCTCCGGCACGGAGAACGTCACCGCCCGCTACCGCATCGGCGGCGGACGCGCCGGCAACGTCGCGGCCGGGCGGATCAGCCAGGTCGTGAGCAGGCCGCTCGGCGTCAGCGGTGTCACCAACCCGCTGGCCGCGAGTGGCGGAGCCGACGCCGACGGCCCGGCGGAGATGCGCCAGGCGATCCCCCTGCGGCTGGCCGCCTTCGACCGGCTCGTGTCGGTGCGCGACTACCAGTCCTTCGCCCGCGCCTTCGCGGGCGTCGGCAAGGCCGTGGCAAGCCGCTGCCTGGACGGGAACCGCCCGGTCCTGCACGTCACCGTCGCCGCCGCCGACGACGCTCCGCTGGCCCCCTCCTCACCCCTCCTGGCCGCGCTGGGCACGGCACTGCGCCAGTACGGCGACCCCACCATGCCCGTGCGGGTCGAACCCTGCGACCGCGTACGACTGGTGCTTGTGCTCGGCGTCCGAACGGTCCCCGGTCACCTTCCGGAGAAGGTGGAACGGCAGGTGCGCGAGGCGCTGGCCGACCGCCTGGGCTTCTCGGGGGCGCACCTGGGCCAGCCCGTGTACCTGAGCGCCGTCGTCGCCGCCGCGCACGCGGTTCCCGGCGTCGACTTCGTTCATGTGGACGCCTTCGGGGGCGTATCCGAGAGCGCCGACGCGGACGACGTCGTGCGGTTCGCCGAACATCCCTCCGTGGTCTCCTGCGTCCCCGCGCTGCCCGCCGGCCTGCGCACGGTGCGGGCCCCCTCGCTCTCTGGCGGCACAGCGGGGACCCGGCCCCCGGAGCCGGCCACCGCCGTCGATGCCTCGCAGGCCCCGACGGCTCTGCTCGACCGCAGGGTCGCCGAGGGCCCGCGGGAGAGGGCCGCCGCAGCCGCGCCGCGCCTGGTCCTGCGCCCCGCCCAGCTGGTCCTGTTGGACCCGGCCGTGCCCGGGACCCTGATCCTGCGGAGGATTCCATGACCCCCGACGAGCTGTACTCGCTGCTGCCCGCCGTACACCGCAGACGTGACGCGGAACAGGGCGGCCCGCTGCGCGCGCTGCTCACGATCGTCGCCGAGCAGGCAGCCGTCGTCCAGGAGGACATCGAGCGGCTCTATGACAACTGGTTCATCGAAACCTGCGACGACTGGGTGGTGCCCTACATCGGCGACCTCGTCGGGTACGAGATCCTGCCCGGGTTCGCCGCCGCCCTGTCCGACGACACCTCCCGGGCCACCGGGCTGCCCTCCGCCGCCGTTCCCCGGCGGGACGTCGCCGACACCGTCGTCAACCGGCGCCGCAAGGGCACCCTCGCGCTGCTGGAAGACCTCGCGTCGGACGTGGCCGGGTGGCCCGCCCGGGTCGTCGAGTACCGCCGTCTGCTCTGCGTCACCCAGCCCGTACGCCGCTATACCTCCGACGGCCACAACGCGCGCCGCAGGTCGGCGCGCGGCGGACTGGTGGACGTGCGCCGCGCCGGGACCCTGGACCGTCTGGGCGGCCCGTTCGATGAGCTGGCCCGCACCGTGGAGGTACCGCGCGCCGGCTCCACGCGCCGCCCCGGCCGGTACGGCATCCAGTCCGTCGGCCTGCACCTGTGGCGGCTGCGCACGTACTCCGTGACACGAGCCCCCGCATACTGTCTGGACCGCGACCGAGCCTGCTACACCTTCAACGTGCTCGCCATCGACACGCCCCTGTTCACCGCCCCGGTGCCCGAACCGTCGAGCTACCACGTCGCGGACGAGACGAACGTACCGGAACCCATCGGCCGCCGGGCCCTGGCGGAACGGCTCTACGACTACTACGGGCCCGGCAAGAGCCTGTGCGTGTGGACCGGCCCCGACGCCGAGGACTCCGTGGTGCCCCTGGGGCGGATCGTCGTCGCGGACCTCTCCGACTGGCAGTACCGCCCCGATGCCGGTCAGGTCGCCGTCGACCCCGTCCTCGGCCGCCTCGTGCTCCCGCCGGGCACCGCCCCCGCGCACGACGTCCGAGTGACGTACCACCACGCCTTCTCCGGCGACCTCGGCGGCGGCGAGTACCCCCGTCCCGAACCCGCGACGGCCGGCGCGGCGGAGCGTTACCGGGTGGGCCCCGGCGAGGACCACCACAGCATCGCCGACGCGCTCGGGCGCTGGCGCGAGGAGAAGCGGGGGCACCCGGGCAAGGCGGAGGCGGTCGTGGAGATCACCGCCAACGAGGTGTACGAGGATCTGACCGACATCCGCCTCGACCCGGGAGACCGCCTCACCCTGCGCGCCGCGGACGGCGTCCGCCCTGTCATCCGGCTGACCGGCCGGCGCGGCGGTGACGGGCCGCGCGCCCTGACGATCACCGGTACCGCAAGCGGGTGCCGCTCCGAGGTCACGGCTCGGATCGTTCTCGACGGGCTTGTGGTGACGGGCGGCAGCGTACGGGTGCGGGGCGGCTTGGACCGTCTCGTCGTCCGGCACTGCACGTTCGTACCGGGCTGGGAACTCGAGGCCCGGGGCACGCCCCTGGCGCCCGGAGCACCCAGCCTGGACATCTCCGACAGCCCGGTCCGAACCGAGGTCCACCACAGCGTCCTCGGCGCCATCCTGGTGGTCGCGCGCCACGATGCGACGGAGCCCAACCGTGTCGAACTGTGCGACAGCGTGCTGGACGCGACGCTACGCGAGGCGTCGGCGCTCGGCGGCCCGGACGACGGCCACGCAGACGTCCTGCTCACGGCCCGGCGCACCACCGTCATCGGATCCGTACGCGCCCGGGCCGTGGAACTGCTGGAGAACTGCCTGCTGTACGGAGAGGTGAGCATCGACCGGCGCGACCAGGGCTCCGTGCGGTTCTGCTGGCTGCCTCAGGACTCCCCCACCCCGCCCCGGTTCCACTGCGAACCCGACCACTCCGGCGACCGGGCGCGAGTGGTGCCGCACTTCGCATCCACCCGGTACGGCTCCCCCGACTACGTCCGGCTGGCCGACCGCTGCGCCGAGGAGATCCGCCGCGGCGGCGACAACGGCTCGGAACCCGGCGCGCTGCACCACCTCTTCCAGCCGCAGCGGGAGGACAACCTCCGTACCCGGCTGACCGAGTACACACCTGCCGGATGTGACACGGGACTCTTCTTCGTCACCTGAGCCCCCGCGCAGGACTCCCCCGCCCCCACCCCCTCACCGTCGGCCCTCGGCCCAGGCAGGAAGCACACCCATGCACGGCGACTTCTCCCGCGTCATCTTCGATCCCGCTCGGCGTTTCTCCGCCGTGCTGTCCCAGCAGGGCCGGGTCCAGCTCGATGCCGAGATCAACGAGCAGACGGCGATCCTCCTGCACTACGTGCGGACTCTGGCCGCCGACCTCCTGGGGCCCGCCGCGTACCCGCCCGAGGAGGACGGCATCGGCGGATTCGGGGTAGACGGATTCGACGGACAGACGTTCACCGTGACCGCGGGACGCATGTACGTCGACGGCATTCTGTGCGAGTGCGACGGCATCGACTACTGGGAGCAGCCCGACGGCCACCTCGACCCCGAGCGCGAGAGCGACCTGCTGCCCCCCGGGCCCTTCCTGGTGTACCTGCGTGTCTGGGAGCGCCTGGTCACCGCGTGGGAGGCACCCTGGATCCGCGAGGTGGCCCTCGGCCCGGCCGCCCCGGACACGACCGCACGCTCCCGTGTGGTCTGGCAGGTATGCCGGCTCCCGCTGGCCCCCGGTTCGTTCGTGCCCGACATGCGCAATGCCTCACGCTTCCTGCGGGACCGCATCCGCCAGGACTTCGAGCCCCGCTGCCTGCTCGCGGCACAGACCCGGCGCCCCGAGGAGAACGCCTCGCCCAGTGAGCTGCCCCCGTCCTCCGGTTACCGGGGCCCCGAGAACCAGTTGTACCGGGTGGAGGTGCACCGGGGCGGTACCGCGGAGACGGCGACGTTCAAGTGGTCCCGGGAGAACGGCTCCGTGATCCTGCCCGTCCGGGCCGTCTCCGGTGTCTCGGTCGAGCTGGAGACGCTCGGCCGGGACGACAAGCTCGGCGTGGACACGGGCGACGTGGTGGAACTCGTCGACGACGCCACGGTATGCCGCGGGGCGTCGGACCGGCACGACGAGGACTGCAGCCGGCTGTACACCGTCACAGGGATCGACTACGCCGGGTTTCGGGTCGAGCTGGACGGCGACCCCGCAGACGATCCGTACCAGCCGAACGTCGGCCGGGTGGCAGCACATCGTCCGTTCCTGCGCCGCTGGGATCACGACACGAGCGGCCGGGAGGGCGGATACTCGGGGGGTGAATTTGGCCTTCCCGTACGGGAAGGGGAGTGGCTGCGGATCGAGGACGGCGTCGAGATCTGGTTCGAACCGAGCCAGGAATCGCCCCGCGTCTACCGAAGGGGCGACTACTGGCTCATCCCGGCCAGGGTGCTCACGAGCGACATCGAATGGCCCCGCGGCCGCCAGGGACAGCCGCTGCGGCGCCGCCCGCATGGCGTCCCCTACCACTACGCCCCCCTCGCGTTCGTCGACCCGCAGGGTGGCGACGAATTCCAGCTGGTGGATCTCCGAGTGCCCTTTCCCCATCGCCGGTAGGCAGCGCTGCGAGGCGTCAGCGCCCTGCGAACCCGATGACGTACACCATCCACCCGGCGAAGAGCAGGACGGCAACAATGATCACGGCCACGGGCGTGCTCCGGGTCGAGACCTCGGCGCCGGTCGTCAGGTTGTGCAGCCGCTTGACCCGCAACGTGCCGCGTTTGACCTGGCCCTGGGCGCGCACCCAGTCCCCTTCGTTGACGGCGCCCTCGAAGGAGTGGCCGCGCATCTCGACGGGGACCAGCCGTACCGGACGGCCCTCGCGGTTGCGTACCTCCACGCAGAAGTTGCACACGATCGTCGTGGTGGTGTTGCTGGAATTCCCGCTCACCTCGGTGCGCAGTTGCACGTTCCGTGCCGCGCCCTCGACCGTCCCTTTGCCCTGGAGGGTGCCGACGGGGAGTGTGGGACCGTCCGTGTGCCGGGGTGGCTCGTCCTCGAACCGGCGCGGCGGGACCAGTGGACGCTGAGGGATGCGGGGCCGTTGTGGGCTCTGATCGTCGTCCTCGCCGTACGGCGGGATCCAGGCACCGCAGCAAGAACACTGCTGTGCATCGGGCGGCGCTACGGTGCCGCAGTAATTGCACTTCCAGGCGCCGTCCATGGTCTATTCCATCCGGTAGGCGACGTAGTGGACCGAACCCTCGACGGGCGACGGGGCGGGCTTGGCGATGGGACCCGGCCCACGTTCCGACTCCTCGATACGGATCGAGCCCAACACGTCGTCACTGCCCACGTCGTCGTGGTCCCGCAGGGACAGGTTCTGGACGAAGTCGACCGGCGCGGTCACCCCCAGCGGCTGGGTCGGGCCGGATCCGATCGTCCCCTTCGAGCCGTTGCCCGGCCAGAAGCCCTGCAAGGACGTCCCGAGGCTGCTCAAGGGGATCGTGCCCGCGAGCGCGGCCACCGCCTCGCTCGCGGATACGTCGGTAGCGGTCGACGCGTGGACGCAGCAGACGTCGAGCCTGGTCGCTGTCATGCCGCTCATTCCTGTCCTTCTCCCGTGCGCTCAGCCCGGGAGTTCCATGAGCCGGAGCCACGTCTTGTTGCCGACCATGCCGTCCGCCGCCAGGCCGTTGTTGGCCTGGAACCACCGCACGGCCTCGTCGCTGTGCAGGCCGAAGTTGCCGTCGACGACGAGGGGAGGATCCCAGCCGAGGTCGTTCAGGCGCTGCTGAATGTTCTTGACCCCCTCCGCCACGGTGCCCTGCCGGGCGAACGGCTGGTCTGCAGCCTCCCGTTCGGCGCGGCTCGGATGGTCGGTCAGCCACTGCGCCATGTCATCCGGCAGATCCTCGGGGCCATGCGTCTGGCCGGGCCGCCAGCCCTCCACCTGCTGGATCGCGGAAGCGAACGTGGTGAGTTGACCGCCGTCCAGTCCCGCCAGGGTGGTGTCGGTTCCCACGCCCAGGGCGTCGGCGATCCTCTGGGCGTACGCCTGGGGATCGTTGGAGCCGTGGCCGGCCGGGGCGTAGGCCTGCATCACCTGCAGGATCGTCTTGTCCCCGCGTCCCGAAAGGTAGCGGCGAACGGCTTCGAAGCCGACCTCCTCACTGGGGAAGACGGCGAAGATGTCGTTGTGCTTGCCGGGGTAGGCGCCGTAACTCTCGGCCTCTTCCGAGCGCACGATGTTCCCCGGGTTCTGGTTGTTCCAGGAAGGGGTGCCTCCCGTGCGCATCGCTTCCTCGTAGAAGACGTGATCGACACCGAGGATGCTGATGACATCGCCGGGTTCCACGTCGGGTGCGTTGGCCCAAGCCATGGTGGCCTCCGACACTTAAGAGCGTTGGGCAACCGGACTCCAGGAAAAAGGCGATTCGGCCGCCAGTCCTTGACTATGAGAGGGCGTTCCGCCGTCGGAACCGAATCGTCATCCTCTGCTTCCAGGACCATCATGACGCCGATCCTGTTCGTACGCCACACGAGTGAGCTGCGCCGCGGCGCAGCTCACTCGTGTGGCGTACGAATGAGCTGCGCCGCGGCGCAGCTCAGGCAGGGCTCGCATGCGCTCCGATCAGCGACCGCCGAATTCGTTTCACATTCCACAACCGCGGCTTCCCGCAAAGTGATTGCCATCACCATCGACCGCGAATGCCGTGAGACTGGAACAGGAGTTGAAATGAGAGCGGTACGGCGACACGCAAATAAGGAGCAAGACAGGTGTCTGCATTCACAATTGACATGTCGAACCCGTTCCCGAGCGAATTCGCGAGTGGCCTGGGCGGCCCCGGCGTGGGAGGCCACCAGTCTCCTGACTGGTACATCCAGTACGGCATGGACCTCGGCGCCAGCGCGGGCTCGACGGTCCTCGCCGCCTTCGACGCCCACATCACCAAGTACAGTCCGCACGACCCCTCGGCCGACACCAACAAGGTCTACGGAGCCCAGTTGTTCATGCGCGCCCCCAACGACATGATGGGCGGCTTCTACACCCACATCACGAATGTCCCGGAAGGGCTGACCGTCGGTTCGCAGGTCTCCCGCGGGGATGTGCTCGGTGAGGTGTACGAGTTCGCCCCCACAGCGACGCATCTGCATCTTGCGCTGGTCGAGATCATCGGCGGCGCACCCGGCGGCCAGTACCAAGGCGTGGACCTGTACCAGCTGTTCCTGGACACGGCGAACTCGGACACGGTAACCCCGGTCACCTTCAACCAGGACGGTTCGCCTCCCACCTCCGGGAGTTGACGGCCCTTGCCCGAGAATCCGGCAGTGGCCGTTCCCTTCGCGAGGGGACTTGTGCTGGCCCGCCGCTGACCAGGTCCCGCGCGGTGCACCCCGGGGGTGTCCCACACAGTGTTCTCATGAGCGGCGGTGCGGGCGTTCGTCCCAGCGGTGGGTTGTCCATGCCTGGCGGATCAGGCTGCGTACGGTGATGACGGTGTCGGCGAGATCGAAGAACGCGTTGATCACGGTGGTCCGGCGCTCGTACCAGCGGACGAGGCGCTGGAAGGCGTTCTGCATATCGAGTCGTGATCGTTCTAGGGATCGGCCCTTACGGGAGGGTTTATCCGGAAGATCATCTTGGATGACTCGCGCGCAACTGACGGACGTGGAGTGGGAGTTCATTGGGCCGTATCTACCGATCGGGAGATACGGCCCGTACCCCGAGCGGCTGCGGCAGCAGTTCGAGGGCGTGATCTGGCGGTTCAGGACCGGTGGGCAGTGGCGGGGGGTGCCGCGGGAGTTCGGTGCCTGGTCGACCGTCCATAACCGCTTCCGGCAATGGCGTGACGCCGGTGTCTTCGAGGCCCTGCTGGAGGGCCTGATCGCGGAGGCTGCGAAGCGGGGGAGGTGGACCTGTCCCTCGTGGACTCCACGACCGCGCGCTCACCACGACGCCGCCGGCCCCGACGATCCGCCCGTCCTCATCGCCCGGCTGACCGAGGCGCTTGGAGACCCGTTGCCGCGTTGCAGGCCGTTAGCCTGTCGGTATGTCAGAGCGTGTCATGCCCGGTCGCACGGACGGCCTGATCACCCTGGTTGCCGCGGACGCTCTGTGGGCCGATTTGACGGCCGACAGTGCTGTGCCGACGGCTTCTGGGGCATTCACCTGCTCTCCTGCCCATGCCCGGGTGGGGTACGTCCTGCTCGGCGGCCATGCGGTGGCGACGGTGAGAGCGAGCGGCGGTCAGTTGAGTGTTCCGGAGGCTGAGGTGCGCCGGGCGGCCGCGGAACTGAACGCGGTGGGGATGGACCGGCAAGACCTCGTCCGCATCGGCCCGTTTCGTGGGGCGCCGAGGCAGGAGTGCAACGAGGAAACGCCGCTGCGTTGGCGCCAGCGCATCACGGGGGAACTGCAGGAGCCGGGCGGCCCCGAGCGGGCAGCACGACGTGAAGACGCCCGGCCGTACCATCTGGCGGGGATCGACTGGCGACAGATACTCGTGGAGCAGACCCGCGACGGGACGCAGCGCACGTGGTGGCTGCCGCGCGCTGTGGTCAGGCTGCTGGATGCGGCCGAGCACACCGAAACGCAGTGGGTGCAAGCCGCGCGGACCCACCAGGCAAGCGCAGCCGTCACCGAGCCGCCCTTCCACCCCCGCCAGGCCCGAGCCGCCGACGGTCGGCAGACGACGAGCCCCAAGGGCCCCACCGCCTCACTGCGCCCGTACAACAAAGAGCTGGAAGGCCAGCTGTACTCGGTGCTCAGCAGGAAGCCCGGTACCTCCCGCAGGGTGGCCGGGTGGGCGTGCGCCGTCTGCCGCACCGCGCCCGCCACAGTCCTCGACCACTGCCACGAACACGGCTACGTCCGCGCCCCCCTCTGCCAGTCCTGCAACACACTAGAACGCCCCGACCACCTGTACAGCAACGACATCCGCGTGGCGAACCGCTACACACGCCTCTTCCACACCGACACCGACGACTGGCTCCGCCACTGGCACCGCTGCCCCGGCTGCCGCGCACGCACCACCCTGCCCCTGCCGCACCTCGCCGCATGGACCGCCCGCATAGCCTGCCAATCGCTGCGTCCGACCCACCGCGCCCCCCGCGGGCGCACGCCCTGCGGTGTCCTGCGCGTGTCCTGGGCGGGCAGTCAGAACGCGCCCCGTTCCTGCCTGCTCACTGTCGCCGTCGACTTCTGCCCCTCCGGCGAGCACCGTGTCCTGGCGCGAGTCCCCTACCGCGAAGCCGCCGAGCGGTTTCGTGTCTGGTTGGCCGAGACGGCCCCTGCCGTGGCCGCCGCGGCCGGTCCTGACCGCTTGGACGGCCTCCCTGCCCAGTTCCGGCCAGTCATCGCGGACACCAGCGGCGAGGGCCTGGCACTGTTCTGAGCGAGAACCGGGAGACCTGACACCCCAACGTCACCTCGCAGTTGCTGGCCCCCGACACGCTCACCCCGCACGCCCCAGCGAAATGCGCAGCAGAGTTGCCGCACTACGCAAAGCCGCCCGCCAGCTCGGGTGTAAGGCCAACACCATCGGGATGATCGGGCCTCCTCCGGCCCCTACGGCCGTTCCACCTGGTCAACGCCGAGTGGGGTTACCTGGTGGAGGCTGAGGACTTCTGGTTGGAGTACGTCAATGCCCGGGGTGAGTCCCGCGGTGGGCCGCTCGAAGTGATGTGGCGGGCCCGGTTCGAGGTGGCCGGGCAGGTGCGTGCGTTCCCGTCGTACCGGGGGCAGCGCAATTTCCCCGGCTGGTACTGGGCTGCGACCAGCGCCGAATTGGTGGGTTACGAGTCGTGGGTGGAGCTCAGCCATCTGATGCGGCTGGATGCCGACCCGGAGGCACAGCGACCGGAGACCGAACGCAGAGTCGCGCACCTCACCGGCTTCACCCAGATCGAGTTCGAGCAAGCCTTCCACCTGGACCACCGGCCCCGATCAATCACGCTCCGGTGGCCCCGCAACGGCCTTGTGGGTTTGGTGGAAGCCGTCGCAGATCTGACTCACGACGGTGAACCCGAAGACGCCTCATCTTGACTGACCATCACGAAGCATCCGCGTCGTGGTCGATGAGGGACATCTCTGATGCCAGAGCGCGGGCAGTGAGCCTTTTGACCTCCGGTCGCTGCCCCGCGTGCCGGGCGAAGCTGTGGCGGAAAGTGAGAAAAGCCACACCCCGACATGGTCCCCCACGTCCGCTAAAGTCGAGTTGGACCCGCCCTGAACTGGGATTTTGCGTCGCCCACAGAGATGTGATCGCCGCGGGTCAAGCTTTGTTGGAGGTTCGCATGACCGATCTGGCATTTCGCTCCGCAGGCCAGCTCGCTGCCGCCGTCGCGGCAAAGGAGGTATCGAGCGTCGAGTTGCTCGACCACTACCTCGCCCGGGTGGAGCAACTCGATCCGAAGGTGAACGCCATTGTCGCCCGGGACGAGGAGGGTGCGAGGGCCGCAGCGCTGGAGGCCGACCGTACGGTCTCGCGCGGCGAACCGCTCGGCCGCCTGCACGGCGTCCCTGTGACGATCAAGGACAGTCTCGAAGTTGCGGGCATGCGGACCACCGGGGGTTCGGCTCGCTGGGGGGAGCATGTCTCGACGAGCGACGCCGAGTCGGTCGCGCGCCTCAAGAACGCGGGAGCGATCGTGTTCGGCAAGTCCAACATGCCGCCGGACGCCCGGGACTGGCAGACCTACAACGAGGTCTACGGGACCACGAACAATCCGTGGGACCCGACTCGCGGACCTGGCGGTTCGTCCGGCGGGTCCGCCGCGGCACTCGCCGCTGGGCTGACCGGCCTGGAGCTCGGCGGCGACTCGGCGGGCTCGATTCGGGTGCCTGCCCACTTCTGCGGCGTCTACGGGCTGCGCACGTCGTTCGGAATCGTGCCGAGGTACGGAAGCGTCTCGGGACATGCTCCTGGGACGCTGGCGGATTTCGATATGGCGGTACTCGGCCCGCTCGGCAGGCACGCCGACGACCTCGACCTGGGTCTCGACATCCTCGCAGGAGCGGACCACGACCGCGCCCCGGCTTGGCGGCTGGAGCTGCCCGCCGCCAGGTCGAGCACTCTGCGGGAATTCCGGGTCGCGGCATGGCTCGAAGACCCGTTCTGCCCCGTCGACAGCGAGTTGGTCGCGATCATGCAGGCGACGCTGGAGGCGGTGCGGACCGAGGGCGCCGTTGTGGTCGAGGGCAAGGGACCGGTCGGGCTCGAAGAAACGATGGCCCTCTATGAGCCGTTGCTGATGGCGCAGAGCGGGCTGGTCGAGTCGGACGAATCGTATGCCGGGCTCGTGGACTTCGCCGCCGCTGAAGGGGCCGCGGGCGGGTTCGCTTCGGACCTGACGGTCAGCTTCCGTGAGTGGCACGCGCTCGACGAACGTCGGCAGCACTCCCGGCGCCGCTGGTCCGAGTTCTTCCGCGACGTCGACGTGCTCCTCTGCCCGGTGACCCCCACGGCCGCCTTCCCCCACGACCAGCAGCCCGATCCCACCTGGTCGGTCCGGACACTGCAGGTCGACGGCGCCGACCGGCCGTATCGCGACATGCTCACGTGGATGGCGCCGTCGGCGGTCAACCATCTGCCCGCGGCGGTGGCACCTGTCGGGACGACCCGGGACGGGCTTCCTGTCGGCATCCAGGTGATCGCGCCCTACCTGCACGACCGCACCGCGGTCCAGTTCGTGCGGTGCCTTGCGGAGGTGATCGGCGGATTCCGCCGCCCGCCGGGCTTCTGAGCGCCGCCACCGGGCTTTGCCGGCCCGCGGCGTAGCGGCGGCGAACTGGACACCGTGTTCTCGTCGTACGCGGAACGCTTCCCGGCCCGACCCGGCCCGGCCTGTGCCTGCCCGCAGGCACAGGCCGGGCCGGTCGTGGTCGACCCGCCGCGGATCGCGAGGCACTGAGAAGGCCCGCACGGCTCGCTCACCGCGTCCCCGAAGCCGCTGGGCCCGATCACGGGTACCTTCACGCGGTGGTATCTCTTGTCGCCGGGACCGGAGATACCACCACGGTCGGTTTCAGGGCAGGAATTCGTAGAACGGGCCGTCAGGCGCGAAGTTGCGAGAACACAACGTCACGTCCCTGCCCTTGAGATAAACCAGAAAACACTCACCGAACGCATCGGTGCGACGTTCGTGTCCGCGGGCATCGCCGTCACCGACACCGCCCTGTTCTCCGGGGTCCGCAGGGCGCAACTCGCTGCACGCGCGAGCTTGGTGGAATGCGGGGCCTTCCCGGCACGCCTCGGCACACGCGAACCCTTCCGCGAGCTGATCGCGGGGGTAGAAACAGCACTCGACCTCCACGCGCACCGGGCCGGGACGCTCCCCCGCCACGCGTCCTATCTCCACCAGCGGACCGCAGGAAGAATCGGGAGCCTGACCCGACTCATCCGGCAAGCAGCAATCACCGCGATCCTTGACGGCACCGAACGGATCACCAAGCAAAGTCTTGATGCCGTCCGTCTGGACCACCTCGCCGAAACCCACCACCGGCCCACCACAGGCCGGCCCCGCACACCCCGCCGGTAACCTCTCCCTCTGCCCCCGGCCCCCGCCATGAGCAGCGCAGAAAGGCCGTGAACAGGGAAAACACCACTCGGCTCTTTACACGTCGACGCTACCTGGGGAAGACCCTGGTGTTCTCACCGAAGAAGAGACAACCCCAGACCAGCAGGCCTACGCCCCCGCGAACCCGCGCTCACACGGTCTCAACCAATCCCGGATATCTCAGCACACACCGCACCCCGTACCTCAACTACACCCCCACGAAACGACAGCAGCTCCTGGCCGGCGTTGGCATCAGCGTGGGCAAGTACCTCTAGTTTCAGCGAGGGCGCTCCTGCTCGCTGTGATAGGCACGGGCCAGTAGCCCAGCGAACGCAGCGGCCCGCTCGACGCCGTATCGACCACCTCGGATCTGGTGAAGCAACGCCTGGCCTACCTGCTCGGGAGTGAATCTGTTTCTCGCCGGGTCCTGAACGATCTCTTCAATGGACGGTGGTGCGTGCCGGTGAGCACGCTCGCTCACGGCCCCGGGCGCAGTTCCGGCGAGGACAGGCCTCTGGTCGGTTCATGCGGCAGCCTGCAGCGGGAGTTTCGACGCAGAACTCGTCACCTTCCGCGACGAACGCGGCCGTGAGCTTCTCGACCTACCGACGCACCGCGCCCACACCCGGACACCCCCGCAGCCGTCCGCTTCCTACCGGCGTTCGACAACGCGGTACTCGGCTACAGGACCGCAGCCGCATCATCGACCACGCCCACCTCGGCATGCCCGTCGCCGGCCTACGCGCCGTCCTCGTCGCCGGACGCGTCGCCGCCATATGGACCGTGCACCACGAACAGCTCTTCGAGTGTCGGCTGTGCGTCGCGGGCGGCGGTTCCTGCCACACGGTCAACGGCGCTCACCAATCCCGAGGCTGTGATTGCGTGCGACTGCGCCGTCGCGCTTGAGAGTGCGGATGATCGGCGCGGTCTCGACCGTGTCGACGCCCAGGAGACTACCGATGCGGTCGGAGAGGTACACGTAGAGGGACTCGTCGTCGGAGCAGAGGACATTGGCCAGGAGGTTGGTCCGCCCCGTAGTGGCGGCGGCGTAGGCCACTTCAGGGTGGCCTGCCAGCGCGGCGCCGGCGGCAGCAAGCTGCGAGGGCTGCACCGACATCCAGATGACGGTGCCGGACGGGTCACCCAGCAGACGCTCGTCCACGTCCAGGACGAAGAAGAGTGCTCCGGCCGTGCGCAGGTGCGCAATGCGGCGGCGCACCGTCGACTCGTGGCAGCGGGCCTCGACGGCCAGCGCGGCGTGCGACGCGCGGCCGTCGCGGTTCAGCGCGGAGAGCAGGACGTGGTCGAGATCCGTGAGTTGCACCGGCGCTGCCTGGGAGCGAGGGGTTGGGTACGAGGGCGCGAGGGCATCCATCTGTTCCCGGCTCAACGCGGCAGTGGGACCGTCCCAGGTGGTCGGGCCGCCCTTGAAGAGCCGCAGCATGCGGTGGGCGGTGATCGAGGTGACCCGGCGGCTCGAAGGGAGCCTGTCTATCAGCAGCGCGTCCCGGTCGCTGTCACTGTGCACTGCGAGATGGCAGATGATCTCGGTTCCGCCGGAGGCGAGTTGGACCCATCGCGTGTCCTCGCGCTCGGCCAGTGCCTGGGCCAGACCGAGCGAGGCGCTGGGAACGCACTGCAGCCGCAGTGCCCACACGGTCTGACCGACGGGCCGGGGATTGAGCCGGCCGACGACCCGGAGCCCGGCCGTCTCGCGCAGCCGGGCGTAGCGGCGGGCGGCCATCTGATCGGAGACGCCCAGCACTGAGGCAAGCCGGCGCAATGGTGCGCGCCCATCAATCTGTAGTGCATGAATGAGCTGGAGATCGATGCATTCCACGCATCCCGACTCTATCTCGCGCAGTATCCGGCATAGGCGTCCGGACTCGTTGCACCCCCTCCCGGCCGGTCCAAATCCTGACGACGCAGGCCCGTGCGGTGGCTGGCCCCGTGAAGCCGCCCCTGATGGCGACTGCTGCAGGCGCAGCCACCGCCATCAGGAAAGAGAAGAAGAGGAGGACGGGAGGCACGGACGTACTGCCCGGCTCCCCGACGACACATGAACGCATTCCGTGACCTTCGGCACTACATCGACCACATGACGGAGACGCTCGGGAAGGACGAGATCCTCCAGATCGACGGCGCGGACCGGGACCTGGACATCGGCGGTATCACCGAACTGATGGCGGAGAAGGAAGGCCCCGCCCTGATGTTCGACAATATCCCCGGCTACCCGGCGGGGCACCGTGTGTTCACCAACTTCATGGGAACCGCCGCCCGGACCGCAGTCGCTCTCGGACTGCCGCGCGACACCTCGAAGCTCGACATCGTGCGGGCCTGGAAGGACCTGAGCAGGCAGCTCGAACCGGTCCCGCCGGTGGAGGTCGCCACGGGTCCGGTCCTGGAGAACGTCCTGGTAGGCAACGACGTGGATCTCGGCATTTTCCCCACTCCGCAGTGGCACGACGGAGACGGCGGCCGCTACATCGGCACTGCCTGCATGGTCATCACCCGCGACCCCGACAGCGGCTGGGTCAACGTCGGCACCTACCGGGCCTGCGTCCAGGGCCCGGACCGGCTCTCGCTGTGGATGCTCGGCAACCGGCACGCCAGGGCGATCGCCGAGAAGTATTGGGAGCGCGGCCGGACCTGCCCGATCGCGGTGGTGGTGGGCCAGGACCCGATCCTGTCGACCGCCGCGGCGATCGCCGCACCGTCCGGGATGTCGGAGTACGACCTCGCCGGCGGACTCCGCGGGCAGGGCGTCGAGGTCCTGTACGCACCAGGCAGCGACCTTCCGGTCCCGGCGCACGCGGAGATCGTGATCGAGGGCGAACTGCCGCCTGCCGAGGAGGAGTCCGTGCTGGAGGGGCCCTTCGGGGAGTGGACCGGCTACTACACGCACTCGGGCCAGGAGACCGTGGTCCGGGTCAACCGGATCATGCACCGGAACGACCCGATCATCCTGGGCGCACCGCCGATGCTCCCGACCGTCCCGGCCGGTGACCAGGCCGTCCCTCTGTACTCGGCATCAGTGACGTGGGATCACCTGGAGGCCTCCGGCGTCCAGAACATCAAGGGCGTGTGGGCGTATGCCCGCCAGCTCATGATGGTCGTCTCCATCGAGCAGACCGGCGCGGGCGACGCCATGCACGCGCTGCTCGCGGCGGCCGGGCGCAAGCGCACCGGCGGCATGGAGCGGTACTTCGTCGTGGTCGACGAGGACATCGACATCACCGACGTCAACCACGTCCTGTGGGCGATGTTCACCCGCGTCGACCCGGCCGAGTCCATCCAGGTGCTGCGCGCGCCCACCACCGCCATCGACCCGCGGTTGTCGCCCGGCAAGCGCGCCGCTGGCGATCTGTCGATGGGCATCGTGCTGATCGACGCATGCAAGCCGTTCGCATGGAAGGACCAGTACCCGGCAGCCAACCGCGTCGACGAGGCGACCCGCGACGAGCTGCGCAAGCGCTGGGCAGGGCTCCTGTCGATGTAGCCCGGCACCGCGGGGGAGGGGGCAGCGCGCTGCCCCCTCCCCCGCAAGTCCGCCCCCTCCCCCGCCGGTCCGTCCTCTGCCCCCATCCCCGCCGCAACTGGAGCCCGCCGTGACAACCGCTTCCCCAACCCGCCTCATCGTCGGAGTCACCGGTGCCACCGGGGCCCCGCTCGCTGTTCGCCTACTGGAAATCCTGCGGGAGGTGCCGCAGGTGGAGACCCATCTCGTGCTGAGCACCTGGGCCCGCTCCACCATCGAGGTGGAGACGCCCTACACCAGCAGACACTGCGCCGAACTAGCCGATGTGACACACAAGTTCGGCGATCTGGGTGCCACGATCTCCTCCGGCTCCTTTCCGGTCGCGGGCATGGTCATCGTCCCGTGCAGCATGAAGACGATTGCGGCGGTGCGGCATGGCCTGGCCGACAACCTCATCGCCCGCGCAGCCGATGTCACACTCAAGGAACGCCGCCCGTTGGTCCTCGTGCCCAGGGAGACACCGCTCAGCGAGATCCATCTGGAGAACATGCTCGCCCTCTCACGCATGGGAGTCCGCATCGTCCCCCCGATGCCGGCCTTCTACGACATCCCGAACGGCATCAGCGACCTCGTGGATCACATCGTCATGCGGATCCTCGACCAGTTCGAACTCCCCGTGGGCACCGCGGACATCGCGGAGCGGTGGCAGGGCCTGGTCCATACGCGCAGCCACGGACCCATGTCAGGAACGGATCGGCTGCAGCAGCGCAGCCCATGACCGCACCCAGGGCACGGCGGGCGTCCGCTGCGAACAGGGATGGCGCAAGTCCGGCCTCGGGGCACGCCGATGCGGCCCGCCGGCCGCCCGCCACCGGGCTGCCAGGTCCTGGAGTTCATTCCAGATGTCGCGCGGCCCGTGCGTAGTGACGTTCCAGCGGCTGCGGCCCACCGGCCCCGCGCGCAGCCACGACCCGCAGCCGGGCGCGTCGACCACCAGGTGCTCGGCGCCGAAGTCCCGTACCAGCCCGCGAAAGAAGAGGTGATCTGCGGCCGGCCACAGGCCCCGATCGGTGTCCGTCGGCGGCGCCAGCATGCTCCGCTGGGTCCAGGCGCCCGGCTCGGTGGCGATGCGCTGCCGGAAGTCCTCGCTCAACCAGATCCGCTCCATGCCGTGCCCGGCCCGGTGCGCGCCTCCGCCGGAACGAAGGGCCGGTGAGCACTCCTTCAACCGTCGTTGCAGGGGGGCGCGGTCACGGAAGAGCTCGTTGAGCCGACCAGGATCGCCCTGCTGGGGATCCGGGCCCTCCCTGGGACCTTGGCTGACCTGTTCACCTCCCCAGGCAATACGGCGGCACACCCCCGATGGCCAGCCCCAGACCGCGCCGGCTTCCTGCCCCGGGGCGTCACAGCCAATGGCCATCGACGTGCGTGGGCGGCGGCCGGGAGCGTCAGTGCCATGGACATACGGCCCGTAATGTCCCTGCCTGAGACCGCTGCGCTCTCACACCCGCGCCCTGCCGCACCCGCTCCGTTCGCTCGAGATGGACGACGAGACTGTCGCCGAACGGGGAGGCTCATTCCGTGATTCGCGCGCGGGCGTCGTAGCTCAGCTGTCGCGAATCACCCCGTCGAATCACGACCGTGAGAAGGATTTCCCCACACCATCTAATCATCCATGGCCGCCGACATCATCGCCTGATGCCTTGTTGTTGCACACAGGGTCGACCAGAAGTCAACAGCGAATACTAGGCCATTCCCACTGCCTTCCGGCTGGCTGCATAATTCTTTGCTCACACCGCTGGACTCACTGTCAAGCGCGATATCCCCCACAGCTGAAAACTGCTGAGCAGCCGCCCTGGCCAGCAATGTTGTGGTGTTACGGTGGAATCTGGCTAACTCTCAACACCTGAGGTTGACGAAGTGAGAAATCGGCTTGTCGTCAAGGGCGCGCGGCAGCATAATCTCCGTGATGTTTCCGTGGAACTGCCGCGGGACGCGCTGATCGTTTTTACGGGTGTGTCCGGATCCGGAAAGTCAAGTCTGGCGTTCGACACCATATTCGCCGAAGGTCAGCGGCGTTATGTCGAATCCCTCTCGGCATATGCGCGACAGTTTCTCGGGCAGCTCGAGAAGCCCGACGTCGATGCCGTAGAGGGGCTGTCCCCGGCGATCGCCATCGATCAGAAGACGTCGAGTCGCAACCCGCGCTCCACGGTCGGCACCATCACCGAGGTCTACGACCACCTGCGGTTGCTGTACGCCCGCATCGGCCGCCCCCATTGCCCCGAGTGCGGCGAACCAGTCAGCCGGCAGACCCCGCAGCACATCGTCGACCTGCTGCTGGACGAGGACGAAGGAACCCGTTTCCAGGTGCTGGCCCCGGTCGTCCGTGACCGAAAGGGCGAGCATGCCGAGGTTTTCCGTCAGCTGTCCGCCGACGGATTCAGCCGGGTACGGGTGGACGGGACGGTCCTCGCACTGGCCACCCCGCCCGCGCTCGACAAGCGCAAGAAGCACTCCATCGACGTAATCGTGGACAGGCTGGCCGTCAAGCAAGACATCCGGCAGCGGCTGACGGAGTCAGTGGAAACTGCGCTGGGAGTCGGTGGCGGTGTCCTGCGGGTCGAGTTCATCGACCGGGAGCCTGGCCGGGCAGGGCGCGAGCTGGTCTTCTCCGAGGCGATGGCCTGCCCACGCTCCCACGACATCGGCCTGGAGTCGCTGGAGCCGAGGTTGTTCTCCTTCAACGCCCCTTGGGGCGCCTGCCCTGCCTGCACGGGCATCGGTTCGTCCATGGAAGTCGACCCCGATCTCGTCGTACCCGACGAGACCAAGTCGCTGGCCGAGGGCGCCATCGCCCCATGGACCAACACCAGCGGCGCCGACTACTTCACCCGTCTTCTCGAAGCTCTGGCCGCCGACGCCGGATTCAGCACCGCCACTCCCTGGCACCAGCTCTCCTCCGAGACGCGGGAGATGGTGCTGCACGGGGCGGACCGTCGGCTGCACCTCTCATTCCGGAACCGGCTGGGCCGCGAGCGTTCGTACCTGGCCCGCTTCGAAGGCGTGATCCCGCACATCGTGCGCCGCTTCGCCGAAGGCATCGAGTCCGGTGGCGCGTCGAATCGCTTCGGTGGATACATGCGTGCAGTGCCCTGTGCGGCCTGCGGAGGCGCCCGCCTGGCCCCAGCCGTCCTGTCGGTCACCGTGGGAGGGCACAGCATCGCTCAGGCAGCCGCGCTGCCACTCGGTGAACTCGCCCGCTTTGTGGCGGCGTTGCAGCTGACGGGCAGTGAGCGGCGGATCGCGGAAGCCGTCCTCGCGGAGATCGGTGAGCGGTTGCGATTCCTGCTCGACGTGGGCTTGGACTATCTCTCACTCGACCGGCCTGCCGCCTCCCTCTCCGGCGGGGAGGCCCAGCGGATCCGGCTGGCAACGCAGATCGGCGCCGGCCTGACCGGCGTGCTCTACGTGCTGGACGAGCCCTCCGTCGGGCTGCACCAGCGCGACAATCAGCGCCTCATCGAAACACTCAAGCGGCTACGCGACCGTGGCAACACCGTGATCGTCGTCGAACACGACGAGGAGACCCTGCAGGTCGCCGACTGGGTGGTCGACATCGGCCCCGGCGCCGGTACACACGGCGGCCGCATCGTCTGCTCAGGCACCGTGCAGGAGGTCGCCGAGCACCCCGAGTCCGTCACCGGCGCCTATCTCTCCGGACGCCGAACCATTCCCCTGCCCGCACGGCGCCGAAAGCCGACGGCAGGCCGGGCCCTCACCGTGCACGGGGCCTGCGAGCACAACCTACGTGATATCACCGTGTCCTTCCCGCTCAGTCTGTTCACCGTGGTCACCGGCGTCTCCGGCTCCGGCAAGTCGACCCTGGTCAACGACATCCTGCACACCGCCCTCGCCCAGCAGATCCACCGTGCGTACAAGGTGCCCGGCCGACACCGCACTATCGCCGGCGTCGAGCACCTCGACAAGGTGGTCCAGGTCGACCAGACCCCGATCGGCCGCAGCCCTCGGTCCAACCCGGCAACTTACACGGGCGTCTTTGACCACCTGCGCAAGCTGTTCGCTCAGACCCCGGAGGCAAAAGTCCGTGGCTACCAGCCCGGCCGGTTCTCCTTCAACGTCAAGGGCGGCCGCTGCGAGCACTGCTACGGCGATGGCACCGTCAGGATCGAGATGAACTTCCTACCGGACGTGTACGTGCCGTGCGAGGTGTGCAGAGGCGCCCAGTACAACCGCGAGACCCTGGATGTCCACTACAAGGGCAAATCCATCGCCGACGTCCTCGCCATGACCGTGGCAGAAAGCCTGGAGTTCTTCGACGGCCACCAGATCATCTCCCGCCACCTACGGGCCCTGGACGACGTCGGGCTCGGCTACGTCAAGCTCGGCCAAGCGGCCACCACCCTGTCCGGAGGCGAGGCGCAGCGTGTCAAACTCGCCGCCGAACTCCAACGCCGTAGCCGCGGTCGAACCCTCTACGTACTGGACGAACCCACCACCGGCCTGCATGTCGCCGACGTTGACCGGCTGCTGACTGCCCTGCAACGCCTCGTCGACGGCGGCAATACGGTCGTCGTCATCGAGCACAACCTCGACGTGATCAAGACGGCCGACTGGATCGTCGACATGGGCCCAGAAGGCGGACACCGAGGCGGAGAGGTCGTCGCCGAGGGCACCCCGGAGGAGATCGCGGCCCACCATTGGTCACACACCGGGCAGTTCCTCAAGCACTTGGTGGGGAACCGATGAACGCCACGGATCTGCCGGACCCGCAGGACCCGCAGGACCTCCAGCTGGACCAGGACGACGAGAGCGAGGCGCCTCCACCCAGTCTTCCCACGGACAGCGGCACCGTCGACCAAGTCAAGGACTACCTCCGGCTTATTGCCAAGGTCAAACTGCTCACCGCCGAACAGGAGGTGGAGCTGGCCAAACGCATCGAAGCCGGACTGTACGCGGAGCACCTTCTCGCCGAAGAGCCAGGCCTGGACCCGCACTACCGTCGCGAACTCAGCCTCCTCGCTGAAGACGGACACCGCGCCAAACAGCACTTCACCGAGGCCAACCTCCGCCTGGTAGTCGCCGTCGCCAAGCGCTTCACCGGACGAGGACTCCACTTTCTTGACCTCATTCAGGAAGGCAACACCGGACTCATCAGAGCCGTCGAGAAGTTCGATTACGTCAAGGGCTTCAAGTTCTCCACCTACGCCACTTGGTGGATCAAGCAGGGAGTCTCCCGGGCCCTTGCCGATCAGAGCCGCACCATCCGCATCCCAGTGCATACCGTGGAAATCATCAACCGCGTGGCACGGATCCGCCGTGAGTTCCTCCGCGACACCGGGTCCGAGCCCACCCCGCAGGAACTGGCCGACAAGGCGGAAGTCCCGATGGAGAAACTGATCGAGCTCGACGCCTACACCAAGGAGCCCGTTTCGCTGGACGTCAGTCTGTCCGACGATGGCAATACCGGGTTCGGTGATCTCATCATGGACAGCGACTTGCCCTCCCCCTGGGAAGTGGTCGCCTTCGGACTTCTCCAGGAAGCCATCCAGGCCATCCTGGCCGGCCTCAGCCCTCGTGAAGCCGGCATCATCTCTCTACGGTTCGGCCTCCTCGGCGGTCGCCCGCGGACCCTGGAGGAGATCGGCAACACCTACGGCGTGACCCGCGAGCGCATACGCCAGATCGAGGGCAAAGCGATGAGCAAGCTCCGGCACCCCTCACGCTCCCATGAGCTGCGGGACTACCTCAGCGACGCGTGACGCACGCCGCTTGATGTTCCAGGCCCGCTTGATCTGCGACAACCGAGCCGCCCACCAAACCGCAGCAGGGAGCCGGTGTACCGGCTTGCCCACCTCTCGTTCAGGACTACAGTCCCGACGAGAGAGCCCTCCGGCTTGCGGTCGCTTCGGATGAGAGCCCTTCGGCCTTTTGCGCGCTGGTCGGTTGCCCTTCTGCTGCTACGTCGGTGCGGTCCGACTGGGCAACGTTGATCGGCACGGCGGAGGGCGGGGACTCGTTTCGGGTGTACGCAGGGTCCACCGCGCCTTGGCTGACCTGCTTTGCGGACCCCTCGAAGCGAATACCGATGCCGCTGGATCGACCCCCGTATCGTCAAGGCCGGCCTCCTCAGCACCGCCGGCCACCTCAACGCCGCCACCACTGAACTGCGGGCCCTCGGTACGATCAAGGCACGTGAGGAACTGTTCGAGGTCCTGGTCCGGCAAGGTAAGGCGGCCGAGGCGATCGCCGTCCACCCCACAGTGGCCGAGCAGCGGGCTGCCAGACAGCGCGTTGCCGAATCAAAGCCCGAATCCGTCCCTCTCCGCGAGGGCGGGTACTCCCTGGAGTCACCCTTCTAGTGTCCTGCGGACTGCAGTTCCCGTACCACGCGGGTCGCCACCGGCACGAGCACACCGTGGCGGTCGGCCGCGCGCAGCAGCGCTCCGCCGATGGCGTCGAGTTCCAGCGGCCGGCCCGCTTCCGCGTCGCGCTGCATGGAGGACTTGGCGTCGGGAGGGAAGGCGTCGTAGCGCGCCAAGGCCTGAGCGGGGTCCACCGGTGCGCCGCAGGCACGGCTGACCGCGGCGGTTTCGGCGACCAGGCTCTCCAGCTCCTCGTGGTGGCGGGTGCGGACCTCTCCGAGGGGCGCGCCGTACCGGGTGGTGAGGAGGGCGAAGGGGGCGAGGAAGGCCATTTTTGCCCACAAGGCTGTGGTCTCGTCCTCAGTCAGGCGGGCCGTCACGCCCGCGGCGGACAGGGCGGTCGCCAGGGCTTCGACGTGGGGGCGGGGTGCCGTGCCGGCGGCCAGGTCGATCTCGACGAACGGGCTGCCGTGCTCGATGACGACGGGCCCGGTGCCAACGGGGGCAAGGCGGGTTGACTCCACGCGGATCACTCCGGGGGCCACCCGGTCAGGCCGGTAGCGAGCGCGGAGGGTGGCAGGGTGTTCGACGCCGTTCAGCAGCGGTACGACGAGGGCGTCGCCGAGGGCTGCGGGCGGGACGCGGGTAAGTGCGGCATCCAGAGCGATCTGCTTGACGGTGATCAGGCACGCGTCGACCGGCTCTCGCAGTTCGCTGTCCGTTTCCACGGCTGCGGTGAAGTCGCCGAACTGGCGGCTATGTACCTCGATCCCGCTGCTGCGCAAGGTGTGTGCCGTGGCTTCGCGGGCCAGGCAGATGACGCGGTGCCCGGAGCGGGACAGTAGGGCGGCCAGCAGACCGCCGATGCCGCCCGAACCCAAAATGGCCACCGTGGGCTTGCTCGTCATGAGTGTCACGAAGTTGTCCTCTCGTAGGTCGGCCCCGATGATCGGTGGCCGCCTTCAAGACGATCGTTGCAGAGGTGCCCGCCATGCGTGGGACTGGGGGTGCGGACCAGAACGCGCAGAGGCGCCGTATCAGGAGAGCTTGATCCTCAACCGGACCAACCATTGATAGCCGTCAAGTGGATCACTTCAGGGGCGAAGGTCAGGCCCTGCCATCTGGATCAGCGAGACCTCGGACGGCGGCACATCTGGCTCCGACAGCGCCACGAGTTCGCAGCTGGGTGCATCGCCGCGTTCCAGTGCCGACACGTATGTCAGCGCCTGCTCCAGCTCCAGTGTCGGTGCCTGCTGACGTAGTGCGCGCAGGGCAGCCAGGCGTCCCTTGTCGGCGAGAATCTGCGCCACATGTGCACTGAGCGGGGCTTTCGCGTTGGACGGCGTATGTCCTTTGAAGCGCCGGCGGTACTCGTCCTGCCAGTTGTCCATCTTGAAGGTCACGATCGGAATCATGTAGACGCTGCCGTCCTCGCCGTCGACCAGGATCGGTCCGCCACCGACGATGAGATGCCGTGAATCTCCCGTTTCAAGCCATGCTCGGGACTGCGTTGACACAAGCCATCCGAACTCGTGCCGCGCCACGCCCGAAACCACCTCGGGCGGCACGGTGTCCTGCGAGAGCGGACGGCCCTGGTGTTCACGCAGCAGTGCTTGCTCAACCAGTTCGACAGCACGCTCTTTCGAAATCACGCACCCATCATGCGGGCCACTCTGCGGTCAGCCAATCGGTATTCATGCCAGGGTGGAGCCATCCACCGGAGGGAAGGCAACGCTCTCGTCATAGAACACCCGCTGCTGAAGGCAGTGGTGGAGTTGGCCGAGCATGCGGTTGAACAGATGCCGGAGGGCTTGGGCATCCCAGTCTCCAATCTCACGGCGTCGTCGGTAGTGGGCGTTGGCTCCGAGCGAGTGGGTGAGGGTGGCGAAGGCCCATAGGTGTCCGGCATGGTTGAGCCGGTTGTTCTTCACGAACCGGCGGCCGACGTACTTGCGCTTGCCGGAGGCCCTAGTGATGGGGGCCACGCCTGCGTACGCCTTGAGTCCGCCGGCGGTTGCGAAGCGGGTGCGGTCGTCGCCCATCTCTGCCAGGAGGCGAGCCCCGACACCGGGGCCGATGCCGGGGAAGCTGAGCATGATCGGCGCGTCGGGGTGAGTGCGGAAGGATCGCTCCACAGCCTTGGCGAGCTCGTCGACGGCCTTGCAAACGGCGTTCAACTGGATCAGCAGGGCCTTGGTCCGGATTCCCATGGCTTCCTCGACCGCGGGCAGCTGGCGGGCCGTGGGCTGCCGGAACAGCGTGTGGAGCCGTTCGGCATCCTCGGTGATGTCGCGCGGCACGTCGCAGGACACCGAGCCTCGATCAAACCCGGAACGGTTCAGTGGTCGCAGTGCTCCCTGGCTGGTTCGGGAGTGCTGGCCGATACCGAGGTCCGGATGCTGCGGGAGCGGTTCGGGGGTTGGAGGCGGATGACGGTGGGCCAGACGCCGGCGAAGGGCGGCACCCCGCCGAGGGGATGCCGCCCTTGGGTTGCGCCGGTTCCGCTCAGGCGGCGCGGCGGGTCTTGCGGCGGCGTACTGCGACGGCGGTGCCGCCACCAGCGACGATCAGCGCGGCGGCTACACCAGTGATCGCCGCGGTGTTGATGCTGATCGACGCCCCCATCGGCGCGGACAACGCCTTCGTCGTCATCAAATCCGACGAAGACGCCTCACCGGCGCGCTTGACGCAAGTCTGATTCTTCGTCGGCAGTTTTCCGGTAGCCAGGTACCTGTTGACCTCGTCGTCCACGCAGGCGTTGCCGTAGCGGCCGAAGAGGGCGTGCCGGTTGGCGCCCTTGAGGGTGAGCAGCTTGGAGCCGGGCAGTTGCTCGTGCAGGGTCACGCTGCTCTTGTAGGTGGTGCGGGGGTCGCCGGTGGCTGCCACGATCAGTACCGGGGCGTCGCGGCGGACCTGGGTGGGTTCCTCGCGGGGGCGGTCCCAGAAGGCGCAGGGGCCGATGTTGTTGGTCATTGGTCCGAACACCGGGTGCGCGGCCCGGCTGCGTTCGATGTCGCGCCAGTAGACCTCGGGGTCGCGCGGGGCGGCCACGTCCCCGCAGAGGACCGCGGCCTGGACTCCCGACGGTTCGGCCGCGCCATGCAGTAGGTACCGGAGCGTCGCGGCGAACTCCGGCGAGAGCGGCGTCGGCGCCGTGCCCCGTGCGGCCCTGCTCAGCACGGCCAGCTGCTCGGCGAGGAACGCCCGGGTCGGGTCGGTGTCGTCCCCGATGCTGGAGTAGAGGAGGACCGGCACCTGGGTGTCGTCGATCCGGAAGGTGTCCGAGCCGGTGCCGACGGTCAGCGGGCCACTGGCGGACGCCTTGAGGACGCGGTCGACGGTGGTGAGCACTTGGGCGCGGGTGCGGCCGAGGCCGTATTCGGCGTCGCGGTCCGCCGCCCACGCGGCCCAGGCGGACAGCGCCTTCTCGCTCGCGCGCTCGGTGCCCTTCGTCAGGCGGGGGCCGTAGTCGGCGGGGGCGACCGCGCCGTCGAGCACGACGCGGTCGTAGCGGCCGGGGAACATCTGGGTGTAAACCGCGCCCAAGTAGGTGCCGTACGAGTAGCCGAGGTAGGAGATCTTCCGCTCGCCGAGCGCGCCGCGGACGACATCCATGTCACGGGCCGTGTTGCGGGTACTGATGTACGGCAGCACTGAGGCGTCATGGGTGCGGCACTTCTTGGCAAGGCTCTTCTGCAGGGCGACCTGGCCGTCGAAGCCTGCCCGGCTGGTGCCGGCCGAGAACCAGGACGTGCCGACGGGCCAGCCGCAGTCCAGTGGGGTGCTGCGGCCGACGAAGCGTGGGTCGAAGCCGACGATGTCGTAGCGCGCGCCGACGTCCTTCATCGCCTTGCGGACGTCCGGCGGCGACTGGACTGAAGGTCCGCCTGGCCCGCCGTTGTTCAGCAGGATCGATCCGATGCGGTGGTGGGTGTCGGTGGCCTTGAGCCGGGATATCGCGAGGGTGATCGTGCGCCCTGCGGGGTGGGCGTAGTCGAGCGGCACGGTGACGTCCGCGCACTGCACACCGGCCTTGTCCAGATCGCGGCCCGTCGTGTCGACGGGGCCCGTGACGCAGCTGCCCCAGCCGAGGTGTTGCCGGTGGTACTGGTCGAGCCCGGCTCCGGTGCCGTTCTTGGCGGGGGTCTCTGAAGCTGAGGCCAGGGCGGGGGAAGTGATGAAGCAGGCGGCGAGGGTGAGGTTCGCGGCGGAGGCGCGCCACGCGGTGGGGCTGAGGATGGTCACAGGTCTCCTTGGGTTGGTGGGTACGGTCGGTGCCGCGGAACGCGGTGTCCAGGGCGGCGCGGAAGTCGGCTTCGGCTCGGTACCAGGCACCTCGTTGCTGTGGAGTCCGATGAAGATCTTGTTTTGACTGCCTGACTCAACCGCTTCGCCCCTGAATATCGATCGGGGCAAACCTGCCTGGGCCGGGCGCGATTTCAAGATTTCCAGTGGGCTTCCAGGGTGTTTCTGACGGCTCTTGAAACATCTGGTGGCTGTCACGGGTGCGCACGCTCAACCGTGCGAGGCCACGCCGGACAGATGAGGTGCTCACAGGTCACCTGAGCCGTTAGGTCAGTCCGCCATCATGACCCGGTCGGGTTCCGGGGCAGGTGCGTTCGCACGGTGCTGCGGGTGGCCGCCCTTGGTGGGCCGTGGGCGGACCGGCCACCAGATGCTCCGTCCGAGGAGTGCGGTAAGGGCGGGGACCAGCACCAGCGAGAGGACGAGCGCGGAGAGCAGGATTCCGAGCGTCATTGCGAAGGCGATCTGCTCGTTGCCCGGGGTCGTGGCGAGGGTGGCGAAGGAGCCGGCAAGGACCAGGCCTGCGGTCGCGATGGCCGGTGTCGTGTGCTGCACCGCGCGGGCCACGGCGGCGCGGGCCGGGCCCGGTCGCTGCATTTCCTCCCGGATCCGGTCGCTGATCAGGATGTTGTAGTCGGTGCCCAGTGCCACGACGAACAGAAACAGCACGAGCGGGAGGGAGAAGTTGACGCCCGGCTTACCGAGGACGTGCTGGAAGAGCAGGGTGGCGGCGCCGAGGGTGGCGGCGAAGCCGAGCCCGACGGAGAGCATCAGGATCACCGGTGCGAGCAGGCTGCGCAGGAGCAGCAGGAGGATCAGCGCGATCAGTGCGGCCGCGACCGGGAACACGATCTTCAGGTCGTGGTCGACGGCGGTGGAGATGTCGGCGTAGATCGCCGCCGTTCCGCCCACGTGTGCCGTCGTTCCGGCGGGTGTGTGCTGGGCGACCGCTGCCCGTACGGGCCCGGAGGCCAGGTCGCGGGCCTGCTGGCTCTGCGGGTCCGCGGTCGGGTAGAGGTCGATCCGGGCGGCGCGGTGGTCCTTGTTCAGGACGGTCCGTGCGACCTGGCCCACGCCCTTGACCTGGGTGAGAGCACGGGAGAGGCCGTCGAGCCGGCCTGCGGTGAGGGTGCCGCCGTCAGTGGCGGTGACGAAGACGCTCGTCGGGTCCGACACCCCGGCCGGCAGCGCACGGGATATCTCGGTCGCGGTGGCCGCCGCAGGGGTCTTGGCAGCGGCGTTGCCCTGGCCGTAGTCCATGCGGATCCCGATCAGCCCGGCGGCCAGCGCGGCAAGCAGGGCGACGGAGGCGAACGTCATCGTCATCGGTCGTCGTGCGACCCGCGCCCCGAAGCGGGCGGCACGGCCCTCGTCGGGCTCGTGGCCAAGGGCCTTGGAGGGCCAGAACATCTTGCGCCCGGCGGCCGCGAGCAGCGCCGGCAGCAGGGTGAGGCTGCCGAGCAGCATCACCAGGACCGCGACGGCGATGGCGGGGCCCAGCGAGCGGGACTGGCCGAAGGTCGCCACGCCCAGCGTGGCGAACCCGGCCACGATGGTCAGCGCCGCCGAGGTGATCGCGGTGCCCACCCGTCCCGAGACCTGCCCGGCCGCCTCGCGGGCGGACTGCTCCGGCCGGGCGCGCAGTTGCTCGCGGAAGCGGAACAGCAGGAACAGCAGGTAGTCGATGCCGATGCCGAGCAGGACCACGCTGATCAGATCAGGGGTGCCCGCGTCGAGCTTGCGCCCGGTGAGTATCGCGGCACCCGCGACGGCTCCCCCCGCCACGCCGATGATCATGGCGACCGCGACCAGCGGCAGCAGGGCCGCCAGCACGCTGCGGAACACCAGCACGTTGATCAGCAGGATGAGCCCCATGAGGAGGGCGCCCCCGACCTTCGCGGCGGTCTCGTGGGAATCGGTGGTGTCGACGGTGTCGGCGAGACTTCCGGTGAAGCCGGTGCGCATCCCCGCCTCGGAGAACTGCGTCCGGGCGGCGTCCCGGAAGGCCCGGTAGACGCCCTGGACCCCCTTGTCCGTACGGTTCCCGATCAGCTCGACGGAGAGCAGTTCGAAACTCCGGTCGGGTGCCACCATTGCCGGGGCGATCCGGGGTGTCTGGGAGCGGTCCGGGACCAGGAATTTCGGTCTGTCGCCCTCCCTGGGCATGATCACCCGGCGCTGCGCCAGCTTCGCCGCCTCGGCCTCGACCCGCTTCTGGTCGGCGGCGCCGAGAGCCTTGCCGTCGGACCGGGCGACCAGCATCGTCACGGTGGTGGCGTCGGGGTTCACCCCGAACTGTTCCTCGGCTATCTCCAGGGCGGCGGCCGAGTCGTAGCTCTTGGGCAGGAAATCCCCGGTCTGGTTCTGGGTGACGCGGCCGATCAGTGTCGGGGCCAGGGCGCTCAGCACGACACCCAGCACCGCCCAGAGGGCGATGACTTTCCACGGGTGTCTGGTGGAGTATCCGGTCAGGGCGCGGATCACGATGTCCTCCGGCGGACGGACTTGCATGCGGACGTCTGCCGGGGGCTCCCGGCCGGTATCCAGACCATCACCCCGAGGGGCCGGTAAGCGTCCTGGCAGCGGATGATCCGGGCCGGGGCCCTGGGTCCTGCCCCGGCCAGGGACCAGGACCCAGGTCCTGGTCCTGGTCCCCATCCTGGTCGCGGGCCGCGAGCTGCCGCCGACGGTGCTGTCGCTGCAGCTGCTGTGCAACTCTGTACCGGAGGCCGTAAGGCCGGACACAGGGAGAACAGACATGCGCAGGCGCCGACACATCGGGCCCGGCGATGCCCGGGAGCCGCTGAACATCGGCAGCGCCGGGCCGCCGTGGTCCCGCAACGACGCACTCGTGACCGGCGGGGCCTGCGCGATGAACCTGCTCAGCTACGTGTTCTTCGACGACCCCGACGGCCGATACGCCGTGAGCGTGGCCGGGTTCCTCCTCGTCGCGCTGGCAGCCCTGCCGCTGCTCGTCCGGCGCAGCCACCCGGTGGTGGCGCTCGCTGCCGTACTGGCACTCGATACGACAGCCACCCTGACCGCGCCGCTGCCCAGACACTTCGGTGCCGTCCTGCTGGTCGCCCTGTACTCAGTCGCCAGGGCCTGCACCGGCCGGGTGACAGCGGTCGCGGCCGTCGCGACGGTGTCGCTGACGTTGCTGAGCCAGAGCCACGGCCGGATTCCGCCCTGGCAGGACGCCGCTGTCACGCCCCTCTCCGCCCTGATCGTCGTCGGCACCGCCATGGCGGTCAACCGCTGGCAGCGGGAGGTGGCGGCGAACCGCAGACTTCTCGCCGACCGTGCGGTGGCCGACGAACGCCGCCGCATCGCACGGGAGCTGCACGACATCGTGGCCCACCACATCACCACCATGCAGCTGATGGCCGGCGGAGCCCGGGCCAACCTCGCCCGACCGGAGGTGGTCCGGGACGCCCTGGTCACCCTGGAATCCTCCGGGCGGCTCGCCCTGCGCGAGATGCGCCAGCTCCTCGATGTGCTGCGGGCCGGTGACGAACCGGAGTCCGCGCCGTCGCAGCCCCAGCCGGGCGTCGACGACCTCGACCTTCTGGTGGCCGAATCCCGCCTTGCCGGACTGCCGACCGAGTTCAGCGTCCACGGGCCGCAGCGCCCGCTGCCGCCGACCGTCGGCCTCACGGTGTTCAGGATCACCCAGGAAGCCCTCACCAACGCCCGCAAGTACGCGGGGCCCGCCCGCGCGTCCGTGCGGCTGACGTATCGCCAGGATCGGGTCACCGTCGAAGTGCGGGACGACGGCGGGAGCACACCGCCGCAGGAGGGGGCGTCGTCGGTGGGCTCGGGCGGTTACGGCCTGATCGGCATGCGCGAGCGCGTCGCCCTGCACGGCGGCACCCTCGCCGTCGGCCCGCGGGCCGACGGTGGGTTCGCAGTGGTGGCCGACCTGCCGCTGACCACGGACGAGGCGGCCGAAGCAGCCGTCCAGCACGAGGGGGCACACCGATGACCGGGACCCGGCCGAACACACCGAGGATCAGAGTGCTGATCGCGGACGACCAGCCGCTGGTCCGGCGCGGCCTGTCGCTGATCCTCTCCCCCGACCCGTCCTTCGAGGTCGTGGGAGAGGCCGAGGACGGCGCGCAGGCTGTCGCCCTCGCCCGCCGACTGCGCCCCGACGTCGTGGTGATGGACATTCGGATGCCCGTCCTCGACGGTGTCGGCGCGACCGGGGAACTCGCCGCCACCGTGCCCGGCTGCCGGGTCCTGGCCCTCAGCACCTTCGACATGGACGAGTACGTCGTGGGTGCCCTGCGCGCCGGAGCCTGCGGGTTCCTGCCCAAGGACAGCTCGCCGGAGGACCTGAGCGCGGCGATCCGCACCGTCCACGCAGGCGAGGCCGTCGTCGCGCCGCGTCTGCTCACCCGGCTGATCTCCACCTACGTACGGGCCCCTCACGGCGCGTCGCAGCCACTCCCCACCGACCTGGGCGAACTCACACCCCGGGAGGTCGAGGTGTGGCGTCTGATGGCCACCGGTCTGGACAACGCCGAGATCGCCCACGACCTGCACATCAGCGTCTCCACGGTCAAGAACTACATCACCAGCATCTTCGGCAAGCTCGACGTCCGTGACCGCGCCCAGGCGGTCATCGCGGCCTACGAATCGGGGCTGGTCACCGCCCGCGCGGCAACCGGCAACCCGCGCGGCGACGGAAACACCGCATAGCCGGGCCGACCGGTGCGCTCACTGCTTGCACAGGGTGGTGTCGAGGAGGGCCGGGCCATCGGCAGGGCCTCCCGAAACTCCTACGCGGCCGACTTCTCCCACCGCGAGGGCGGGTAACTCCCCAAGTTCCCATAGCCGGGCCTGCCCCGGGGTGGGGAGGCGTCCAGAGCGTGGACTGCCCCGGACGCTGGTTCAGCGGCACAGGCAGGCCGGGTCAGGCCACCTGATGTCGCGTCAGCCCGTGACCCCGGGCACGACCAGGCCGGTTTCGTACGCGATCACCACCGCGTGGGTCCGGTTCTGCGCGCCGAGCTTGGTCAGCACGTTCCCGACGTGTGTCTTCACCGTCTCCAGGCTCACCGTGAGCGACTCCGCAATCTCCGGGTTGGACAGGCCGGTGGCCATCAACCGCAGCGCCTCCTCCTCCCGGCCCGTCAGCGCCGCCTGCGGCAGCGCCTCGGCGGAGCCCAGCGGGCGGGCGGTGACCATCTGGCGCAGGGCCGCCGAGAAGAGGATCGCCTCGCCCGCCGCGACCACCCGCACTGCTTCCGCGATCTGCGGGACCGGGAGCCGCTTGAGCACGAAGCCGCTGGCCCCGGCGCTGAGTGCAGCGGTGACGTAGCCGTCGTTCTCGAAGGTGGTGATCACCACGACTTTCGGCGGTTCGGCCGACTCCGCGAGGAGCTGCCGGGTGGCCTCGATGCCGTTGAGGCGCGGCATCCGCACGTCCATCAGGACCACGTCCGGCCGCAACTGCCGCGCCCGCTCGACGGCCTCGACGCCGTCGGCAGCCTCCCCGACCGCCGGCGTTCCGGCCAAGCGCCCGGCGAGAGTTCCTGACACTGCCCGCCCCGACCCCGGCCTGCACCGCCCGCCTACTACGTGGGGCCCTCGCCGCCAGTGCCACGACTCGTCCACTTCGCTCTCGGTCGGCTCGTAGTCTTCTGGGTGTACCGCGTCTGCGCGCTCTCGGCAGCCTGAGCAGTGTCGCGGGGCTCGCGGTTCAGGCGGGTGAGCAGGGCGAGTGCTGGGCGAGGCCGCGCTCACGCGAGCCCGTCTTGCCGCCCGCTCGCTTGCCTGTGGTCCGGCCGGCCTTCGGTGCGAGCAATTCCGGCGCGTATCGCCGACGGACTGGGGCCCGCGTGCCGCATCTCGCGGGGGCATACCCCGAAGCGCTGCCGGAATGCCGTGCTGAGCGCGCTCGAGGAGGAGAATCCCGAGGCATAGGCCAGCTCGGTGATCGTCATATGCCGGTACGCGGGTGCCCGCAGCCGGTCTCGTACCAACCGCAGCCGCTCCTCGCGGATAAGCTCGCGGGGGGTCGTCCCGGCATGCTGCAGGACCAGCTGCACCTGGCGCAGCGACCAACCCAGCGCCTGCGCCACGGTGACGCCGGTCATATCAGGGTCGGCCGCATGCTCGCGGATGTACCGGCGGACCACCGTCTCCACATCGGCCAGATGGCCCGGGGCGGTGGGGCGGTCTTCGCCTGCGGCGAGCATGCACAGCAGCTCGACCAGCCGGTCCGACACCGCGTCGAACTGGCCGCTGGTGAGGGTGTCGCGCTCCTCATGCAGACCGGTCAGCATGCCGCCCACCACCCGGCCGAGGCCGGTGGTCAAGTCGAGGCCTGCAGTGAGCGGCGACGACCGATTCAATCGCCCGTTCACCTCCTGAGCGGCGATCGACATGATGAGCGCCCGCATGGAGGCTTCCTGCAGGATCTCGAACGGTGTGGCGAACGAGATCAGGCACCCGGCCCCCGGCACCAGCCGTACCTCCCGGTCGTCCTGCCGCAGCACCATTTCCCCGGCGACCGGTAGCAGCAAGCGGTAGTCCTCGTCCGGGTCGCGCCGCGCCTGGCCCGCGGTCCGGGTGTACTTGATCGTGTCCGACCAGAACATGACGATCTGATAGGCGTCAGTGCACTGGCGGATCGTCCCCGCATGAAAGTTGTCGGTGCGCGGGTACATGTAGCCCACCCGGCTTTGATACGACGTCACGTGCTCGCTCCAGAAGTCGGTGCGTTCACGCAACGTCACGTCACGGGTTGTCAACGTATCCACAACGTAGGTTTCCACGGCCATCGAAGACACCCTTCACCGCAGCCTTCTCGTAGTGTGCATATCCAGAGTTGATTCTCGCGCTCATGGCATCAAGCGTTGCGCACTGCAACAACTTCCTTACGCGCACGCGCAATTCACGGCGCACGATCCAGTCCTACAGTCAGTCACAGGATCCGCTGTGCGCCAGGGCAAGGCGGGGCGGGTCCCCGCCCGACTGAGGTGGGGCAGCCCCGCAACCGTCCCATCCGAGGGAGGAACCCATGGGCAGGGCTTGGCCCCGTTCGAGGTACGGCGGGCCAGGGAAGGAATCCCCTTGGGCTGCATGCAAATGATCTGGCTGGCGGCGCAGGCACTATGCGGTCTCGTGGCTACCGGCCAGCGCCGATAATCGCCGGTTTTCCTAAGGATTACGGCGTTTCCGAAGACACGGGGGAGACGAGTGGGTAACAGGAAAAGGGCCGTGGTGTCAGTGGGAGGCGCTGTGCTCGCGCTGCTGACACTTTCGGGATGCGGCGGAATCGATGGAAAGATCGCGAACTACGACAGTGTCGCCGTCTGGCCGAACGCGAACCCTATCGGTTCGCAGCCAGAACAGCAGCTCACGACGCTGACACCGATCACAGTCGACTGCTACGAGCCAGGCAAGACCGATGCCAGTGGCTACGGCTACGGCGCCACGTACAAGATCTCCTACGACGGCGGCTCAGGGTATATCGACGCAAGCACCTCGATCACGAGCGACGATGGTGAAGTGACGCCTGAGATGGTGTCCGAGTGCTGATCTCCCGACCTGCTGAAGCAGGCGCACATCCAACCGAACCCTGGTAAAGGGCGGCACAAAAGCCTGGAACATCAAGATTGGTCGAAGCGTACGATGACGGGCGGCGTTGTATCACCAGCACCGACGCCCGGCGGGCTGCCGTGCTCTCGCGAATCGTGCGGTTTCACACGATAGTTGAGCAGGCTTTCGAGCCGTCGGAGGCCTATCAGATCGGGGAAGAGAATGGGCCTTCTACACGCTTGGCGGATACAGAGGCTGGTTTCAGGCGCCAGGGTCGCCTTTGAACAGGGTGAGCAGACGTTCAGCGTCAGCTTCGACGTCGATACCCGCGCCCTGTCCATGAGGAAGATCCGCAAGGAGGTCGACTTGATCGTCGCTCAAATAGAGCCGACCGGTTGGCAGTGCGTCAGGGTTGCCCCCTTCCTCGCGTCGGTGAACATCGACTTCATCCGCTCCACGGAGGCACTGCTGGCCGTGGAGGAGGAACCCATGGACATAGACCGCATCGACCCGGACCTCAAGGAGCGGCTGAAGGTGCGCCGCCTCTTCCTCTTCCAGGAGCCCTCCGATCCTCGCGGCGAGCAGAAGGTGTCCGTGCGCCTGGGCGAAGGCTCTCCGGACGGCTTCCCGGTCGGTCACGTCGTGTCCTCGGGATCCATGTGGCTCTCCTACGCCCGGGTACCGCGCGACGGCACCTTCAGGAACAGGGAGTTCCTGGGGCCGCAGACGTTCGAGGAGGCACTGGACACCGTCCTGACCTTCGCCCGGTACGACGACCTCCTGCGTAGTTCGGAGCGGTCGTACAGCACGGTCGTGGGTATGGAGCGGGCAGAGTGGCTCGCCGGACACACAGAACCGGCGGGGATCACCCACCTCGGGAACGGCAGGGTCCGGCTCACCGAGTCCGCCGTCGCCTATCTGCGTAATCCGCCGCCCGGAATCGGCCTTTTCCTTTTCGTCACTGACAACGACAAGCTGTGGATCGACGGGGATACGTATCCGATGACACCTGACGCGTAATACGGCACTGGTACTGGCGCATTTGATGTCAGAAGTGACAGTCGGCGCGCGTACTCGGAGGGGCAGGCGACGCGGGGGGGGTGCGGACATCACGGCTTGGCGGACCACGGTGTGCGACGACGGCCCGTCAAAGCCTGGAGGCCGCTGAGGGTGCGGGCGAGCGGGGCAAATCTGCGGGGATCAGCGCTCCATGATGGTGTCCGTGTACGCGCGCCTGATCGCGGAACTCTGCAGTGGGGGGCGGATGGCCGGGGCTACTTTTCTGTTCGTCCGGTGGGGTTGCGCGAAGGGGGTCTGGGGATGCTCTCGGAGGCGTTGACGGCACTGACTGCGGCTGGTGGCGCTGCCGTGGTGCAGGCGGCGGGTACGGATACGTGGGCCGGGGTGCGCGCGGCCGTGGCGCGCCTGCTGGCCCAGGGAGACCCGGAGCGCGAGCGCCACCAACTCCGGAGGCTGGACCGTACCGCTAACGCGGTGACAACTGAGGGCGGGGCGCTCCAAAGGTCCCTTCAGGCGGCCGCTTGGCAGGCCGATCTCGCCGAGTTCCTTGAACCGCTGGAAGGCGTCGAACGCGAGCGGGCGATTACCGCACTCCAGGCACTGGCCGAACAGCCCTCGGCGCTGGGCCGTGGCGGAGACACTGTCACAGGCAACACCTGCACTGGGTGGGCGGTCCCTGCACCACCTCGAAGCGCCGCGAAACGGGCCTGGGTGGAGGGCAAGGCCGCTCGGTTCGCACAGGCGAGGGGCTGAGGTTCACGCCTGGTCGCTCGCGTGCCGCGCGCGGAACGCCGCTGCTTTGACGCGGTTCTGGCAGGCCGTCGAGCAGAACTGACGGCCGGCGTTGCGGGACGTGTCCACATAGACCCGGTCGCAGCGCGGGGCTGCGCAAACCCCGAGGCGTCCGGCGTAATCGCCGCCGAGGGCCATGGCGAGGCCGGTGGCACAGCCGGCGCTCCAACCGACGGCGTAGGAGTCGTCAGCACCGTGGAAGTGGACCTGCCACGGCTCCCCGGGAGCCCGGTCGAGCTGCGGGCGGGCGCCGGTCTCACGCAGCAGCGCGTTGAGGGCGGGAGCCGCGTCGTCGAGGCGGTCGGCGGCTGCGGCCTCGAACACGGTCCGTAGGGTGCGGGCGGTGTCGGCCAACTGGTCGGCCTCGCCGAGTCCCAGGTCTGCCCCGGCGGAGAGCGCCGCGCGGACCGCCCCGACCCGTTCGGCGCCCTCGGGGGCGAGGTAGCGACGACCGCGCGCCTCACCGTCGGTCAGCGCGTTGACGAGCGCCACCGAGGCATCGAGGAGGACATACATGTGACTGTCGAACAACACTTGACCAGTTACCTTTCACCCGCCTACGGTGTACGTCACTGACAATAGACGATTGGCCAGTGACGGGAGGTGCTGTGCTGCGCTCCGAACCGCTGCCCCGCACCGTCCGCCTGCTGCTGCTCGCTCAGGTCGTCAACCGGCTCGGAGCCTTCTCGCTGCCCTTCCTCACCGCGCTGATCTGCGCCGACCACGGCGCGAGCCTGGCCACCGCCGGGCTGGTCAGCGCCGTCTTCGGGCTCGCGACGATCCCCTCGCGGTTGGCCGGGGGAGGACTGGCCGACCGGATCGGCCGGCGCACGACCATCGTGCTCGGGCTCTGCGGATGCGCCACCGCGCAGCTGGCGATCGCGGCCTCCACGTCGCTCACCTGGGCGGTCACCGGGGCAGTGCTGCTCGGGCTGGCCTTCGAACTTTACGAACCGCCGAGCCAGGCCATCATCGGCGAGTCCGTGCCGGAGCGGCAACGGGTACGCGCCTTCAGCCTGTTCAGCGCCGCGCTCGCGGCGGGCGGCATGGGCGCCGGACTGCTCGCCGCCCTGCTCGGACACTGGGACCTGCGCTGGCTCTTCGTCACCGACGCCGCCACGTGCCTGGCCTGCGCGCTGCTGATCCGGCTGGCTCTTCCACGCGACCGTCCGGCACCGCCCGGAGCGGACCAGGACGGCACCGCCGTGCGACCGCTGCGGGACCGAGCCCTGCTGGGCGTCCTGGCCACCGGAACCGCCTACGCCCTGATCAACCAGCAGACCGTGATGACCCTGCCACTAGCGCTCGCGCGGCAGGGCCTGCCCGCCGCCTACGCCGGGCTGTTGTTCACCGCCGCCGCGGCCACCACCGTGCTCGCCCAGCCGCTCGTCCGGCTGCCCTGGGCGACCCGGCTCACGACACCCGGCGCGCTCGCCCTCGCCCATCTCCTCCTGGCCGCGGGGCTGACCGGCTACGCCCTCGCCCGCACCCTGCCGGCCCTGCTCGCCTCGGCCGCCGTGTGGAGCCTGGGCGACCTGCTGGTCATGGGCCGCATCTACGCGCTCGTCACCGATCTCGCGCCGCCCGGCGGAAGCGGCCGTTACCTGGCCGTCTTCGGCACCAGCTGGGGCATCGCCGCGACGCTCGCACCCGTCCTCGGCACCCAACTGCTCGCCCGCGCGGGGACGACCACGCTGTGGTCCACGATGGCCGCTCTCTGCCTGCTGCTCGCTGCCCTGCACCTCCGGGTGACACCGGAGTCGCCCGGTCTCGACAACGTCGCGGAGGCGGTTCGCCGCCGGGTCCCGGACGCTGCGTAGCGGCGGTCCGCCCGGCTCGCGGACCGGTGCTGTCGCTTCTCGGTTCTGGCACAGATCTTGGTTGCGCCGTGAGGCTCTGTTGGTTCGAGTGGAGGTGGGAGACCTGCACCAACCTCCTGTCGCAGCAGGCGGGTTGAAGCTGAAAGCAGCCTGAGCCGGGTGATGCCGGGGAGGGTGAGAGCGGCCCTGACGAAGCCGGGACGTGACCAGTACTGCCAGGTGGGGCGGGTCCGGCAAGCGTGATGGAGAGGGGTACGCGAGGAACCGGCGTTTTACGTCCCTTAAAGTGCCTCCGGCTCGAACCTGGCGGATCTGGGCCGGAAGCGGTGCGTACTCGGGTCGTCCTCTCGGGTGGTCTGACAACTCCTGGGCCGGTCTACGAAAGCTGGCCGGGAGGCCACGAGTAAAGCCTGCGGCGTACTCGTGGCGATACCGCAGGGACACAGTCGGGCTCCTACTCCGTCGAGCGAACCGCAGTGAACACGGGAACCGTCCCGAACCTCGCCCCGCCACCTGTCTCCAGCAGGCTGCCGGGGCTGGGCGCATCGACCGCCGATCGGTCCGGGACGGGGCGGAGCCGCCGTAGTACTCCGAGGCCGGGAAGGCCGGCCACATGGGGAAGGGCGGCAGCGGTATCGAGAAGGGAAGGATGCTGCAATGCCGGAAGACGCCCCGCCGAATGGCGGAGCCCCGGGCCCTCGGGCCCGGGTACTGGAGATACGCCTCCCAGCTCGGGTAACCGAGGGGTGTTCAGACCTGGGCGGCGTGCGCGTCACGGACCCGGGCGGCGAGGACCGTGACCGTGTGCCGGACGTCGTCCATGGCCTCGCGCAGCGAGGCCGTCACCCCGGGGGCGCGGGCGCGGTCAGCGGCGGCCGCGCCGGTTCGGCGACGTCGCCCTGGTCCTGGTCATGCACGCCCATGACTCCATCGTCCTCCGTGCCGGCGGGCCGGACCAGGGCGTGCGTGTCCTCTGACAAGCGATCTTGGCCGTTTGCCAGGCTAGTTTGACCGGCCCGTTCCACGGTGAACCGCTCCTCCCCGCAGGCGAAGGCCCGGCCTGCCCGGGATGCCGGCTGGTGATGGGGAGCTGTGCCGGGCGGTTTGGTGACTGGCCTGCTGGCGGCGGAAACCTGAGAGTCGGGCGGGCCTGGCCGTGTCAGGGGGACTTTACGGCGTTGATCATGGTGTATCCCATCTTGTCACGGCACAAGGCGAGGATGCTCGGGTAGACGGTGTCGAGCTGCGCCATCGCGGCGGTGCCCACCAGCTCCGCGATCTGGGCGCGCCTTGCGGCGAACAGGCGCGGGATCAGCTCGTAGGTGGGCTTGAACTCCCGGGACATGTCGCGGATGTTTTGGATGGCGAAGCCGGCCTCGCCGAGCATGCGGGAGTAGTCCTCGGGTCCGGCGGGGAGGCGGGAGAGGGCGAACGCGGCCTGGAAGAGTTGGACTTCCTCGGGCGTGAAGGGCACGGCTTCGTAGCAGTCCGCGAGAACGAAGCGGCCCCCGGGCCGCAGCACCCGCCGAACCTCGCGGATCGCGGCGGGGCGGTCGGAGAAGTGAGCGAACGACTCGATGGCCCACGCGGCGTCGAAGATCTCGGACTCCTGGGGCAGAGCCATGGCATCCGCCTGTTCGAAGGCGACGCGGTCGGACAGTCCCGCCTTCAAGGCGCGGTCGCGGCCGGCCCGGACCTGCGCGGCGCTGACCGTCACGCCGAGCACGCTCGCGCCCGACTCGGCACCGATTCGCACGGTGGGCCGGCCGGTGCCACAGCCGACGTCCAGCATCCGCTGTCCCGGCAGCAGCCCGACCACGTCGATGAGGCTGCCGGTCCAGGAGTCCTGGGCCCGGGTGAGTTCCTCCCACATCTCGTCGGCCGTCGGCTCCCCCGTCTGCGTCCGCACGCCGTCGGTCCACATGCCCAGGTGCATGCTGTCGCCCATGGTCAGGCCATACAGGCCTCCGAAGCGGTCGTACCATTCGCCGACCTCCCGGGCCGATGGATCGCTCATGTCCAACTCCTCGCTTCCGTTTGGCCCACCGGGCGGGGTGGTGCCGCCGGGCCGACCCGACCGATCGGCCCCGCTGCCTCCACTACTTCCCCGGAACGGCCGCGCAGTGAGGCATACGGCGGGGCGTACGGAAGCACGAATGGATCCATGCACTGAATCGCCCACATGCGGCAGACCTGCTTCGTTGGCCGTCAAGATCGCTTGGCAAAGGGTCAAGATCTTGTGTCAGAGGTCAGGGCGGAAGCATGAGCGCGAGCTCCGTCTCACAGCCTCGCAGCTCACCGCTTCTGCCTGGGGGAATGGGGTGTGAGGCTCACAACCTGCAAGCCTTCGGCGGGCTCCAGGCGGCAGAGCCGGAATGGGCGGCAGGTGCCGAGGAGGTCGAGGTGGTCCTCCACCGGCCAGGTGGCCAGGATGGCGGAACGGGAGAGGCAGAACCGAAGCGAGGCTGAAGGGCTTGTCGGTCGTTGGGAGTAGGACCGGCGCCCCATGTGCACCCCGAGCCTGCTGGCTAGGGTCGGTACTCATGCAGAACACGGAATTCGTTCGTCGCCAGGTGGCGGAACGTAGGCGCGACTCTCTGGAACGGCTCGCCACAGAGCGCGACGTGTGGGTATCAACAGCTCACCCTGATCACGGGCCGCACCAGGTGCCGCTGTGGTTTTCGTGGGACGGTCGAGCGGTGTGGATGTGCACCAGCGCAACTTCCGTGACCGCGCGGAACGTCCGCAAGGAACCACGGGTGCGCCTGTCGCTGCCGGACACCTTCGATGTGGTGCTTCTGCAGGGCGAGGCGGAGTGCTTCACCGACCAGAACGTGCCCGGGGACGCAGCGGACGCGTTCTCGGCGTCGCTTGAATTCTGACCCTCTGACGGCGGATCAAAAGTGACCCACTTGGTGGTCTTCGCCTGAACCTGATCTTGATGGAAGGTCAGGAGGGAGAGG
>NZ_BMRN01000030.1 GCF_014648655.1 Streptomyces atratus | reverse complement strand
AAGCACCGGTCGACGGTCACGAAGATGGCTCGGAAGTACAAGAGCACCGTCGAGACACCTGAAGGACCGCGAACCTGTCTGACCGTCACCGTCCCACGCGACCGAGGAAGGAAGCCGCTGGTTGCCCGCTTCGGCGGGATCCCGCTCAAGCGACAGCGCACGGCAGTCCTCACCGACCAACGGCCTGTCATGGCCAGCATGAAGCGAAACGAGCTGATCCACCGGCTCCTCGCCGAGTGCTGCGAGATCTGCGAAGCCCGGACGAACCTTGAGGTCCACCACGTCCGCAAGCTCGCCGACCTCAACCAGCCCGGACGTCGGGACAAGCCCGCATGGGTGCACCTCATGGCGAAACGACGGCGAAAGACCCTGGTGATCTGCCGCCGCTGCCACGAGGACATCCATGCCGGACGGGGCACCGCACCATCACGGAAATGATCACTGGAGAGCCGGATGCCGGGAAACTGGCCAGTCCGGTTCGGGAAGGGGGCGTCGGAAAAGGACCCGAACCACGGGCACCTCGTCGGCGGCCTACTTCACTCAGCGAGAGGTCCGGAGAAACGGACCGGGAGCAATCCCGGCACCGCGGTTCGGACCTGCTCAGCGGGGCGGTGGCTGGCCGTCACCTTGAAGTTGTCTTCGATCCGGCCCACATGCCCAAAAGCCCCCCGGAGCCATCCGGCCCATATCGTGATGGCGACGGGGACAGCCGGCGAGAGGTCCCAGCCGATCACAGCGGTGAGCAGCACGCACAGCCACAGCGCCTGCGGCAGCGATGCCTACGACCGGGTCCTGGCCAACCGCGTGATCCACTCGTCCCTGACGGCACCACCACCCCAGGCGCCTGCATGTACACCTGATGACCCTCAAACCATTTGACCGATGATCACACTTTGGGAGTATGTGTTGAAAGCCTTGGTTATCAGGGTAATTCTGAATTGACTCATCGTCTCCGGCCCAAAGGCGAGTTGGTCTCTATCGTCCGATTACGCGGCGATGCGGCTCTCGCCTGCGCGAGACATGGGCGGCATCCCGCTTCGCGAACAAGGGGTATGCCATGTCTGTCCTGACCGATGTCCGCTCAATTCCGCAAAGTGAGACGCGTCTCTCACTGACCGCGTCCTTCGCCGCCGTGATTCCTGTTGGTGGCAATCCCCTGGGGGTGGCTCTCACGCCCGGCGGGACGCGCGCCTATGTGGCCAACAGGTCGTCGAACGCGGTCAGCGTGATCGACACCGCCACCAACACCGTCACCGCAACCATCGCCACAGGCGCGGGGCCCACGCTCGTGGCGATCGCACCTGACGGGGCCCACGTCTACGTGAGCGTGGCCGACGCTGCACTGCTCAGCGTGATCGACACAGCGACGAACACCGTCACCGCAAGCATCACGGTAGGGGCGGGAGCCACGGGCGTTTCGGTCACCCCGGACGGGGCCCGCGTCTATGTGGCGAACCAGAACGCGAGCACGGTCAGTGTGATCGACACCGCCACCAACACCGTCATCGCGACCATCGCGGTGGGCAATGGGCCGACCGGTGTGACAGTCACTCCGGACGGCGCCCATGTCTACGTGGGTAACCTCGCCAGCAACACCATCAGCGTGATCGACACCGCCACCAACACCGTTGCCACCACCATCACCGGGCTCAACGGACCCGCTGTTGTGGGGATCACCCCGGACGGCGCCCACGGCTACGTCAGCAATGATGGCAGCGACACCGTCGCCGTGGTCGACATCGCGACGAACACCATTACCGGCAGCATTGTGGTGGGGGACCAGCCGCGTTTCGTAACCGTCAGCCAGAACGGCGCCCACGTCTACGTGGCGAACTACGGCTCCAACACCGTCAGCGTGATCGACGCCGCCACCAATACGCTCGCCGGGAACCTGCGCGTCGGGGAAGGCCCAACCGGCGTCGCCGTCACCCCGGACGACTCCCGCCTCTACGTGACCAACACCGACGCAGGCACACTCAGCGTCATCCCGCTGACCCTGATCCCCAACGAGGGAAGCACCGCAGGCGGCACCATCGTGACCATCAACGGCCACAACCTCGCCAACGCCACCGCCGTCCACTTCGGCACCGCCAGCGCCACCATCCTTACCAGCACCGCGACCTCGATCACCGTCGTCAACCCTGCCGGGGCCGGAGCGGTCCCCGTGACGGTCACCACCCCCGGCGGCACCGGCTTCCTGGGGGACTTCATCTACTTCCCAGCCCCCCAGGTCAATGACGTCAGCCCCACCGAAGGCCCCTCCGACGGCGGCAACACCGCCGTCATCACCGGCTTCAACCTCGCCGGCGCGATCTCCGCCTCCTTCGGCCCCAACCCCGCCGCCATCCAGTCCGCCACGGACACCCAGCTCACCGTCACCGTCGCCTTCGCCCAGAACCCGGGCACCGTCCCGGTCACCGTGACCACCCCCGGTGGAATTGCGGCCGGCCCCGATTACACCTACTGGCCCCAGCCGACCATCACCAACGTCACCCCCAACACCGCATCGACCAGCGGCGGTACCTCCGTAACGCTCACGGGCATCCGACTCGCCACCACGCAACAGGTCACCTTCGAGAACGTCCCCGCCGACTTCTCCGTCATCTCCGACACCCAGATCAGCGCCATCGCCCCACCACAATCGGCAGGCCAGAACATCACCATCTCGGTCACCACCGCCGGCGGCAGCACCTCCTGGAACTCGTTCACCTACCAGGACAACCCGTCCGTCTGAAAAGCAAGTCAGACAGCCTCCCGGGCCCCGCCGCAAAGCGCCCAGCCCCGGCACGGCGGCCCGCGCGCTCACCCCGGCAAGAGGGTCGGCACGGAGCTCTCCTAAGGTGCCTCCGGCTCGAACCTGGCGGATCTGGGCCGGAAGCGGTGCGTATGCAGGTCATCCTTTCGGGTGGACTGACAACTCCTACGCTTGCCGGACCCGCCCCATCTGGCAGTACCACACACGTCCCGGCTTTGTCAGGGCCGCTCTCACCCTCCCCGGCATCACCCGGATCAGGCTGCCCTCAGCTACAACCCCACTGCTGCGACAACGGGTTGGCGCACGGTCTTCCACCTCCACGCGAACCAACAGCGCCTCACGGCGCAAACGGAAAGTGAGCCAGAACCCGTTCTCGTGAACAAAGCCAGCGCATCCGAGATGCGTGTTCCGACGGCCTTCACCGCGCATGTCGCCGCGGCCCGCGCGCGACGGCGGGGATGCGACCGTGTGTGGCAAAACAGGTGGCCGGATCGGTCAGGAATCGAGAAGCGCGGGTCACGAAGCCGCACCTAGTCTGACCGTCATGGACATCACCATTCACACGAGTTTCCTCCCGCACGACGACCCGGACGCATCCCTGGCCTTCTACCGCGACGCCCTCGGCTTCGAGGTCCGCAGCGACGTCGGACAGGGCAAGATGCGCTGGATCACGGTCGGCCCCGCCGGCCAGCCCGGCACGTCCATCCTCCTGGCGCCGCCGGCCGCCGACCCCGGGGTCACCGAGGACGAGCGCCGCATCATCGCCGAGATGATGGCCAAGGGCACCTACGGCTGGATCCTGCTGGCCACCCGGGACCTCGACAGCACTTTCGAGAAGCTGCAGGCCGGCGACGCCGAGGTCGTCCAGGAGCCGACCGAGCAGCCGTACGGCATCCGCGACTGCGCCTTCCGCGATCCCGCGGGCAACCTGGTCCGCATCCAGGAGCTTCGCTGAGCCGTCCGGTCATCGATTCGGCCATGATGGCCGGCGTCGCGATCACCTGCGAAGAATGCGGCGGCCGGCGCTTCAGGGCCGCTGTCCTCGACCACCCCCTCGGCGACCGCACCATCGCACAGGTGCTCGCGGTCGGCCGCCGAGGCCGAGGCGCGCACGCCGGCCGCCCACAAGGGCGGCGTCCACATCCCCGCCGAGCCGACCACTGGCCTCCATCCCACCGACGTCGAGCAGTTGCTCGACCGGCTCGTCGACTCCGGCAAGCCGGTCATCGCCCTCGAGTACCTCGCCGCCTGCCCCGGCATGCAGCCCAGGTGCTCGTGGGCATCGATGAAAAGGAGTTCTCTCATGTGTCACCCCTCGTGGGGGCGCGCACGCACCACGGCGCAGCGCCTGAGCGACCTCGCGCGACTGCGCCGCGTCCGCGACCGGATCGACCGGGAGTACGCGCAGCCGCTGAACGTAGAGGCGCTCGCCCGCGGCGTGAACATGTCCGCCGGCCACCTCAGCCGCCAGTTCCGGCTGGCCTACGGCGAGTCGCCGTACTCGTACCTTATGACGCGCCGTATCGAGCGCGCGACGGCGCTGCTGCGTCGTGGCGACCTCAGCGTCACCGAGGTCTGCTTCGCGGTCGGCTGCTCATCCCTGGGTACCTTCAGCACCCGTTTCACCGAGCTGGTCGGCATGCCGCCCAGCGACTACCGGCGCCGCGCGACGGGCGCTGCGGCGGGGATACCACCGTGTGTGGCAAAACAAGTGACAAGACCGGTCAGGAATCAAGAAGCGCCGGTCGCCGAGCCGCAACTAGCGTGATGGCCATGGCATCCATCGAATCCGTCACCCTCGACGTGGCCGACCCCACTGCCGCCAACCACTTCTACACCACCGCCTTCGGTTTGGACACACAGGTGCGCCTGCGGGCCTCGCAGGCACCGACGACCGGCTTCCGCGGGTTCACGCTGTCGCTCACGGTGTCCCGGCCGGCCACCGTCAACGGCCTCATCGACGCCGCCCTCGACGCCGGCGCCACGCCGCTGAAGCCTGCCGCGAAGTCGCTCTGGGGCTACGGCGGCGTCGTACAAGCCCCGGACGGGACGGTCTGGAAGGTCGCCACCTCGGCGAAGAAGGACACCGGCCCGGCCACCCGGCAGTTCGACGAGATCGTGCTCCTGCTGGGGGTCGCGGACGTGACCGCGAGCAAGCGGTTCTACGTCGGCCGAGGCTTCGCCGTGGCGAAGAGCTTCGGCGGCATGTACGTCGAGTTCGCTGCCGAGTCGAGTCCCGTCAAGCTGGCGCTGTACAGGCGCCGTGCCCTTGCCAAGGACGCCGGTGTCTCTCCCGACGGCACCGGAGCGCACCGGATCACGATCGGTGGCGATGCCGGGCCTTTCACCGACCCGGACGGGTTTGCATGGGAGGCCGCATCGCCGGCACTCGCGCCCTGAGTGTCACTGCTGCCTGCCCTGCCTGGTCGCCGATCACGAGACGGCAGCCTGGCTCGGGGCGGTGCCGGGTGCCGAGCTGATGCGCCTTCGCCGCGTAGACGACATCGGTGTCCGGGAAGGCCCGCAGGTAGGTGCGGCAGCGTTCCCGCACCTCGCCCTCGTCGAGGAGATAGACCGGGGTACCGACCCGCTCGGCCACCTCGGCGAGGGAGACGACTCCCACCGCGACATCGCCGCGGGAGGCGAGCCGCGTCGAAGCGGGCCAGACGGACAGACTTGCGGCGTTGCTCGGCGGCACGGGGGCTACGTGCGCCATGGTCGGTGCCGGCGCCGGAACGGACAGTCCTGGCAGTGTTGTGGTCATGGTGTTCCCTCAGCCGATCAAGAGGTTGATACAGGAGACAACGACTGTGTGCCGGTCACGTGGACAACATCGACCGCTCGCAGATCCCAGTCCGGCCGGTGCTCGCGCTGCGGCGCAGGGGCCGGACGGCGGGTGAACTTCACCGCGGGTGAGGCACTGGGCCCGGGGGCAGCGAGTAGCGGGTCGACGACGAGGCCGACAACCCCCAAGGGCGCGACGAGGGCACGTACAGCCGACTCGGAGAGCCGGATCCAGATCTGCCGCTGTCCCAGGGTGAGGGTCAATCGTCGCTCGTTGGTGAAGGCGACTGCGGTGCGGACACCAAGGGGCGTACGAAAGAGGCGGGCACAGTAGCCCGCGGGCCCCGGCCGGACCGGAACGAACAACGCTCCGGTCCGGTCCGATTGAAGGGGGTCGGGGTCCTCGGCACGCTGGCTGTCGTTCATGGCACTCCTCATGGAGACGGGTACATCACCCCGGACTACCGGCAAGCCGGGGCATACCAGTGACTGACGCTATGCCCGCTCCTAACGGGCCGGAGGTCTCCGTTAGCGGCCCCTTGATCCCGCACACCCGACCCTTGACGCGCGATTGACGACGGCTACTCGTACGGCCCGATTCGGCGCTGTGCCGGACATCACGGTCAGCCCGGCAGCGCCGGCCCGGCATTCGGTGGCGCAGCTGCTGTTCGGTCCCCTGTCGGCCCCCTCGGCACCACCGCCGAGCGTGGGCGACAGGCGCCGCGTGATGCCCTCCTGCGCTGGTACGGGCGTGGTGACGATCTGCATGTTCACCTTGGTCATCCGGTCGAGGAACGGCACCAGCAGCACACAACCCCCACATTCTGGTCACATCAGCCTGGCCAGACCGTGGTTGAGTTCGACGACATTGACGCGTTCCTGACCCAGAAATCCGAGAACACGTCCCTGGACGTGATGGGCGACCAGCCTCTTGACCTCGGCGGGGTCGAGACGGCGGGCCTTCGCGACGCGGGCGACCTGTTCGTAGGCGTACGCCGGGGAGATCGCCGGGTCGAGCCCGGAGCCGCTGGCGGTGACGGCGTCCGCGGGGACGGACACGGGCGGGACCCCGTCGAAGGCGGCGACGGCGGCACGGCGGTCCCTGACGGTCTTGATCAGGTCGGTGTTGTTCGGGCCCAGGTTGGAGGCGCCGGAGATCGTGGGGTCGTAGCCGCCGGCGGACGGGCGGGGCTGGAACCACTTGGGGTCGGGGCGCAGCGGCTCCTTCGCGTCGTTGGGATTCTTCTTCGGCAGGGCGAAGTTCTGGCCGATCAGGCCGGAGGCCACCGGTGTGCCGTTCGTCGTCAGCAGGGAGCCGTTGGCCTGGTGGGAGAAACCGGCCTGGGCGATGCCGGTGACGAGCAGTGGATAGGCGATGCCGGTGATCACGGTGAACGCCAGCAGCATCCGCAAGGCGGTCAGATGGTGCTGGAGTACGGGGGGAAGGTGGGTGCGCACTGTGGGACCGCCTTCTTCTTCGTCGGGCCGTCTGTCAGCGCAGGCCGGGGATGAGCTGGATGAAGAGGTCGAGCAGCTTGATGCCCAGAAAGGGGAGTACCAGCCCGCCGAGCCCGTACATCCAGATGTTGCGGCTGAGCAGTGTCGCGGCGGAGGACGGCCGGTAGCGCACTCCGCGCAGCGCGAGCGGGATCAGCGCGATGATGATCAGCGCGTTGAAGACGATCGCGGAGGCGATCGCCGAGGCCGGGCTGTGCAGGCGCATGATGTTGAGCTTGTCCAGGCCCGGGTAGACCATCGCGAACATCGCCGGGATGATCGCGAAGTACTTCGCCACGTCGTTGGCGATCGAGAAGGTCGTCAGCGCGCCGCGGGTCATCAGCAGCTGCTTGCCGATCTCGACGATCTCGATGAGCTTGGTCGGGTTGGAGTCCAGGTCCACCATGTTCCCCGCCTCCTTGGCGGCCGAGGTACCGGTGTTCATCGCCACACCGACGTCCGCCTGGGCGAGCGCGGGTGCGTCGTTCGTGCCGTCGCCGGTCATCGCGACCAGCTTGCCGCCCTGCTGTTCGCGGCGGATCAGGGCCATCTTGTCCTCGGGGGTGGCCTCGGCCAGGAAGTCGTCCACCCCTGCCTCCTGGGCGATGGCGCGCGCGGTAAGCGGGTTGTCGCCGGTGATCATGACGGTTTTGATGCCCATGCGGCGCAGTTCGTCGAAGCGTTCACGCATGCCTTCCTTGACGACGTCCTTGAGGTGGATGACGCCGAGGACGCGGGCGCCGCGCACGTCGCCGCGCCGGGACACCTCGCCGACGACCAGTGGGGTGCCGCCGCTCGCAGAGATTCCGTCGACGATGCCGCCGACCTCTGCCGTGGGGTGGCCGCCGTTGTCACGGACCCAGCGCATCACTGCCGTCGCCGCTCCCTTGCGCAAAGACAGGGTTTCCTGGGGATCGTTGAGGTCGACACCGCTCATCCGGCTCTGAGCGGTGAAAGGTACAAACTGTGCCTGGGCGAGTTCTCCTTCGCTACGGCCACGAAGCGCGTACTGCTGCTTGGCGAGGACGACGATCGAGCGACCCTCGGGCGTCTCGTCGGCGATCGACGACAGCTGGGAGGCGTCCGCGAGCTCCTCGACGCCCACCCCGTCCACCGGCAGGAATTCGGCGGCCTGGCGGTTGCCGAGGGTGATGGTGCCGGTCTTGTCGAGCAGGAGTGTGTTGACGTCACCCGCGGCCTCCACCGCGCGTCCGGACATCGCCAGCACGTTGCGTTGCACGAGCCGGTCCATGCCCGCGATGCCGATCGCCGACAGCAACGCGCCGATCGTCGTAGGGATCAAGGCCACCACGAGGGCGACAAGGATGACGATGGTCTGCTCGGCCCCCGCGAAGATGGCGAAGGGCTGCAGGGTCGCCACCGCGATCAGAAAGATGATCGTGAGGGATGCCAGCAGGATGTTGAGCGCGATCTCGTTCGGCGTCTTCTGCCGCGCGGCCCCCTCCACGAGGGCGATCATCCGGTCGATGAAGGTCTCCCCCGGCTTCGAAGTGATTTTCACAACGATCCGGTCCGAGAGCACCTTGGTGCCGCCCGTGACCGCCGACCGGTCGCCGCCCGACTCGCGGATCACCGGCGCCGACTCGCCCGTGATGGCCGATTCGTCGACGCTCGCGATGCCCTCGACCACATCGCCGTCGCCGGGGATGGTCTGCCCCGCCTCGACGACGACGTGATCGCCCAGACGAAGGCCGGCGCCCGGAACCACCTCCTCTGAGGCGTCGGTCGCGCCCGGCCGCCAGCCGGTGAGACGGCGGGCCTTCGTCGTCGTCTTGGTGCGGCGCAGGGTCTCCGCCTGGGCCTTGCCGCGTCCCTCGGCCACGGCTTCGGCAAGGTTGGCGAAGACCGACGTCAGCCAGAGCCATGCCGTGATCACCCAGGCGAAGACGCTGGGCGCCCTGATGGCCGACAGTGTGGTCAGCACCGCCCCGACCTCCACCACGAACATGACGGGGTTGTGGACCATCGAGCGCGGATCCAGCTTGCGCAGGGCGTCGGGGAAGGACGTCAGAAGCTGCTTGGGATCGAGCAGTCCGCCCGAGACCCGGTGCTGCTGACGCCCGGCGTCCGGTGGGGTGGGAGCGGGAGTGGTGGTCGTGGACATCAGTGCAGACCCTCCGCAAGGGGGCCGAGTGCGAGCGCGGGAAAGTACGTCAGACCGACAACGATGAGGATCACTCCGGTCAACAGCCCGACGAACTGCGGCCGGTGAGTGGGCAGGGTGCCCGCGGTGACCGGAACGGGCTGCTGCCCGGCAAGCGAGCCTGCGAGTGCCAGGACGAACACCATCGGCAGGAACCGGCCGACGAGCATGACCACACCGAGTGTGGTGTTGTACCAGACGGTGTTCGCGCTCAGCCCCGCGAACGCCGAGCCGTTGTTGTTCGCAGCCGACGCGAAGGCGTACAGGACCTCGGAGAAGCCGTGCGGTCCGGAATTGAGCATGGCGGCCCTCTCCCCCGGGAATGCCATCGCGAGCCCCGCACCGACCAGCGCGAGTGCGGGCGTGGTCAGGATGTAGAGCGAGGCGAACTTCATCTCCCTGCCCCGGAGCTTCTTGCCCAGGTACTCGGGCGTACGGCCGACCATCAGTCCGGCGACGAAGACCGCGACGATCGCCAGGATCAGGATCCCGTAGAGCCCGGAGCCGGTGCCGCCGGGCGCGATCTCCCCCAGCATCATGTTGAAGATCGTCATTCCGCCGCCGCCCGGCGTGTACGAGTCATGGAAGGAGTTGACCGCTCCGCACGATGTAACGGTGGTGGACACGGCGAACAGAGCCGAGGCCCAGATCCCGAACCGCGTCTCCTTGCCCTCCATCATTCCGCCGGCCGCGTGACCGGCCGTACTGCTCACGCTGTGCAGCTCGTTGGCGGTCACGATGGCGACCGATGCGCCCCAGATCAATGCCATCACGGCAACAATCGCGTAGCCCTGCCGGTTGTCGCCGACCATCGTCCCGAAAGTCCGCGGCAGCGAGAACGCGATGACCAGCAGAAGGTAGATCTCGATCAGGTTGGTGAAGGCGTTGGGGTTCTCGAAGGGGTGCGCGGAATTCGCATTGTAGAAACCACCGCCATTGGTGCCCAGTTCCTTGATGGACTCCTGCGAGGCGACGGGGCCCCCGGTCACGCCCTGGTGCCCGCCTGCGATGGTGGTGATGTCGTGGATCCCATGGAAATTCTGAACGGTACCGGCGGCCACCAGAACGATCGCGAAGACGAACGCAAGGGGCAGCAGAACGCGAAGCACGATCCGTGTCAGGTCCACCCAGAAATTCCCGACCCGATCGGTAATCTTCCTGCTGAAGCCCCGGATCAGCGCGGCCACGACGGCAATACCCACGGCCGCGGAGACGAAGTTCTGCACCGCGAGGCCCGCCATCTGGACCAGATGGCCCATGGTCGACTCGCCGGAATACGACTGCCAGTTGGTATTGGTGACGAAGGATGCCGCGGTGTTGAACGACTGGTCCGCGGTGACCGGCTTCATTCCCAGGGACAGCAGGAGATGGTTCTGCAGGCGCAGGAACGCGTACAGGAACAGTACCGACACCGCGGAGAAGGCCAGGATGCTGCGCAGGTAGACCGACCACCTCTGGTCGGCGTCGCCGTTCACTCCGCCTGCCCGGTAGATCAGGCGTTCGGCCCGCCAATGGCGATCGGTGGTCAGGACGCGGGCCATGCAGTCGCCCAGCGGACGATGCGAGAGACCTAGCGCGACCACCAGGGCGAGTACCTGGAGCCATCCCGCGAGGGTGTCGTTCATCCGGGCCTTCTCCTAGAACTTCTCGGGGAAGATCAGGCAGATGACCAGGTAGATCACGAGGCACGCGGCAACGATCAAGCCGACGATGTTTTCCACGCTCACAGGCGTCCGACCCCCTTGGCGGCCAGGCCGAGGAGGACGAACACCACTACCGTGAGGCCGATGTACGCGACGTCCGACATGCGCGAGGCACCCCGCAGAGGCATCAGGGGCAGGCTTTTTCAGCCCTCCCGGTCGGAATATGGGGTTGATCCGGCATCCGAGGTGGATTCATTTCTGACGCTATATCAGTTGACTTCGAGAATGCCTTGCCGCCCTGTGCGCCGATGGGATGACGGTGGAGTGCGGGGATTCACTCGACGCGGCCCGATGTCGCGCTGCCGCCGGGCGCGGAACTCGGAAGAGTGAGCATCGCCGAGAAGGCGGGGCCCTCAGTGGTCGTCTCCAGGGTCCCGTCCATGGCCTCGGCCAAGTCGCGCGACAGCCGCAGAGCCAGGCTGTCGGCCCTGGTACCCGGAGCCCGGGAGGCCGCAGCGCCCAGTTCCGGACCTCGGACGGGCACGCCGTCCTCCACCCGGATCTTCACGCGGCCGGCCCTGACCTCGGCGGTGAAGACGGGGGGCCGGTCCGGCGGACTGTGACGCAATGCGTCGGCCCCCAGCGCGGTCAGAGCGCGAGTGAGGAGAGCAGCGTCCGCGATCACGTCGGGCAGCTGTTCCGGCAGATGCAGAACGATCGAATGGCCGCCGGGCCCGAGGTCGTCCAAGGCAGCGCCCAGCACCTCGTTGAGGTCGACCGGGCGGAGGTAGAGATCGAATGCCCCGGCGTGCAGACGACTCACATCGTCGAGATCGGTGACCAACTGCGCCGCACGGTGCACCGCCGCGCGGGCAGCGTCCAACAACTGCGCCTCCTCCGGGGCAGGCGCGTCGGCGCGTCGATGCCGCAAGCGCACGAGCGCTGCTTCAGCGGTGTGCAGCGGAGCACGCAGATCGCGACCTGCCGCGAGAAGCAGGGATGCCCGGGTGCGTTCGGCGTCGGCGAAGGTGTCCGTGCCGCCGGAATGCCCGGCGATCCGCCCTCGGGCATGGGCCAGCCCCAATTCGGCGGCGCATGCGGCGAGGACGCGCTGGTCCTCCGTGCTCAGTCCCGAGCCGCGAGCAGCCAGCGTGAGATTGTCGTCGACGGGGCTTTCCACATCCGCCTCGTAGGGCTTTTCCGGCGGCCGCTCCCCGGCGCTGGCGACCACGTACCAGCGGGGCGCGGGGGATGCTTCCGGATCCCTTTCGAGCAGACTGATCGCACTGAGGCCGAAGTTCTCCCGGATCTGCTCCACCAGTGCCGTCAGATCCTGGCCACGCATCGTGGCGGCGGCCAGGCGGCTCAACGCCCTCGCCTCCGATGTCGCGCGTACGGCCTGGTACGTACGCTGCGCAGCCGTTCCCGCTGCCGTGCCGACCAGAGCGGCTGTGGCGATGAAGACCACGAGCGCGGTGATCTCGTCCGGTCGCTCAATGGCCAGCGAGTGCACCGGTGCGGTGAAGTAGTAATCGGCGAGCAGTGCTGCGGCAACCGCGGCGAACAACGCGGGGTGGAGCCCGCCGACCAGAGCGACCACCACGACGGCGAGCAGATAGATCACCAGGTCGCTGGAGAGGTCGAGATGGCCACGCAGCGCGGTCAGCAGGAGCGTCAGTACGGGCAGCAGCATCACGGCGCCGACCAGCGCGGCCCAGGACCGTCTTGGGCCCGTGCCACGGATCGGATGCGGAATCCTCACCGCAGCAGGCCCTGCTGCCTCCCTATGGGTGACGATGTGCACGTCAATGGGGCCGGACCCCTTGATCGTCCGCTCTCCCACACCTGCTCTCAGGAGGGAGGCGAGACGACCGTGCCGACTCGCGCCCAGCACGATCTGGGTGACGTTCTCCGCCTCGGCGAACTGGAGCAAGGCGTCGACGGTGTCCTCGCCAGAGGTCTGGTGGTAGGTGCCCCCGAGCGATTCCACAAGGGTGCGCTGGGTGTCCAGTACCGCCGGGTCGTCGCGGGTGAGCCCGTCCTCCGGGACCACGTGGAGGGCCAGCAATTCGGTGCCGGGGGTACGAGCGCTGATCCGCGCGGCACGGCGGATGAGGGTCTCGCCCTCCGGCCCGCCGCTCAGGGACACCAGGATGCGTTCCCGGGTCTCCCAGGGAGCGACGATGCCGTGTTCCGCGCGGTAGCGCTGCAGCCCCTCCTCCACTCGGTCGGCGAGCCACAGCAGGGCGATTTCGCGCAGGGCGATGAGGTTGCCGACCCGGAAGTAGTGGGTGAGGGCGGACTCGATGCGGTCCGGCGGATAGATGTCGCCATGGACCATGCGGCGGCGGAGCACCTCCGGCGGCAGGTCGACCAGTTCGATCTGGTCGGCCCGGCGGGCCACCTCGTCGGGCAGGGTCTCCCGCTGCGCGACCCCCGTGATCTGCCGTACCACGTCATTGAGGGATTCCAGGTGCTGGACATTGAGCGTGGTGACGACATCGATGCCGGCGGCCAGGAGCTCCTCCACGTCCTGCCATCGCTTGGCGTTGCGGGCCCCCGGAACGTTGGAGTGGGCCAGCTCGTCGACCAGCGCGACCTGGGGACTGCGGGCCAGCACCGCGTCGAGATCCATCTCGGTGAAGAGCGCACCTCGGTGGCTCAACGTACGCCGGGCGATCGTCTCCAAACCGGCGGCCATGGCCGCTGTCGGCCGACGCCCATGCGGCTCGACGAAGCCGACGACCACATCCGCGCCCCGTGAACGCAGCCGCTGCCCCTCGGCGAGCATCGTGTACGTCTTCCCGACCCCGGGGGCGGCCCCGAGGTAGATCCGCAACCGTCCACGTGCCACCGGCGGACTCCTGACCGGGTCACCCCCATGTCGTGCTCGCGCCCTTCCATGGTGCGCCCCTCACAGCCGTTCCACTCGACGACGCCGCCCGGAGCCCTCAAGGGCACCCTCGGGGTGTACCGCGTCCTCGGCGGACTGCGCTGACTCGTGCAGGCCGCACAGGCGAGAGCCGGTCCTCGGATCTCAGATCCTGCCGCCAGGATGCTTGCCGCGAGCGACGCCGCAGCGAGCAGAACGTGAGGGCACCGGCGATGGTGACAGGAGCGGTGAGCAGACCGGAGAGGCGGCCCTGAAGCGTGTTGCGCAAGGTCGCGATCTGGGCATTTTCTCTGTATGCGCGGGATGTTGAGGGCTGAGCCGGTGTGGGTGGAAGCGTTTGGCCGCCGGCGGCGCCGGGCCCGGAACGCCTGGACGACCAGCGGACCATGGGTCAGCGTCGACTGAAGATCGCTACCGCTTCCACTCCCTTCGAGCCCAGCATGACCTCGCCCGAAGGGAACGTCCCGGCCAGACCCTCAACAGCGACATTTCCGGATACCCGGGCGCGCGCCCCTGAGTGCTGCAGGACGTTGAAGGCCGTACGCGGCCGTCATGGAACCCACAGGGCCACGGACATCACGGAGCGAGGATGTGGCCTGCGGCAACCGCCGAGGCCACCGTCCCTCCGGCCACCACAGCCGAGGCCGCGAGCAGTGGAACCCTCGGCGTCCACGTCTGCAGCGTCCGGGAGCGGGAGACACGGTCCAACAGCGCGTCCCGGCCGCGCAGCACGATCAGGCCGACGCCGGTGAGCGTCAGCGCCATGCCGAGGCCGAAGGCGACGACCATCGCGAGAGCGATGCCGACCCTGCCGGTCAGCAGGCCGGTGAGCAGGACGAGGAAGGCGGACGGCGAGGGCAGCAGGCCGCCCGACGCGCCGAGTAGCACGAGGCCTCGCCAGGTGAGGAGGGACGGGGCATCCGGAATGTGATGGCTGTGCCCGTGATCGTGCCCGTGGTCATGCCTGTGGCCATGCCCGTGCTCGTGATCAGGCCGGTGATGGGGGTGGGGTTGGTGGTGCCTTCGGTGGCGCAGATGCCTCCACAGCAGGCTCACCCCCACCCCGGCCACCACCAGAGACGCGATCAGCTGGAGCCACCCCGTCAGCGCCGCGATGTCCGGCGTGCTGCTCGCCGCCAGCCACCAGCCGACCGCCAGGGCGGCGACCGAGAACGTGTGCATCACGGCGACAATCCCGCCCAGCCACACCGCGTCGCGCGGCCTGCCCCTGCCGCCCACCAGATACCCGGCAGCCAGCGACTTCCCGTGCCCCGGCGCGCAGGCGTGGAGCGCACCCACGGCCGCGGCCACGAGCAGAGCCAGTGGGAGGGCCACGCCGTGGTCCAGCAGTGAGGTCAGGTCGGTTGTCCAGGCCCCCCACCCCGAAGCGGCCGGTGAGGCCACGGCGGTCCCCGCGGCCACCGGTTTCAGGGTCAGCGTCCGCGTCGGCTCCTGCGCCGTGTGCAGCCCGCCGGAGCCCGTTCCCGTCACCGACAGTGTCCGGTACGCCGGGTCGACGTCCGTCAGCGCCGTAACCGTCAGTTCGATGCGGTCCACCGGCCGCGGGCAGACGAAGTGGAGCTTCACGCCGTCCGCCCGGTCCACACGGCACGGGCGGTCGTCCTGGCGTACGACGATGTGCGAGCGCAGATAGCCCGCCTCGTCACCGCCGGACTCGTTCTTCAGGACGGCGATGTCGTCCCGCTGCGCGGACCAGGTCGCGTCGACGGCGGTGCCCGCCGCCTCGATCTTCACGACGGGAGGGGTTCCGAAGGGGTGCGCCTGCGCCGTCCCCGCGCTGCCCAGGAGCAGCGCGAGGACGGCGGCCAGCAGGAGCAGCACCCCGTTGCGAGGTGATCGCACGATGGTGCTTCCCCTCTACTTCCGGCGTGCGGCGAGAGCGTGGACTGTGCCGTCGTCCGTGAGGGCGAAGACCCAGTCACCGCTCACGGAGAGGGCCGAGGCCACTCCCGCGCCGAGGTTGTACGAGGCGACCTGCGTTCCCCTTGCCCGGTCCAGGACGAGCAGACGACCGTCCCACGTCCCGACGTACACATGGGACTTCGTCGCCAGCGGGTGCATCGTCGGCGAACCGGCTCCGGCCGAACAGCCCATGGCGACCCGCCACTTGTCGTCCAGCGGGCTCTCCCCAGCCAGATAGCCGGACTTGGCCTCCCACACCGGCTTCGACGGATCGGTCGCGCTCGTGTCATAGGCGCGTACGACACCGTCCCGGCCCGCGACGTAGGCGATGTCGCCCCACACGGCCGGACTGGTGAGCGGAGCACGCCCCGGCTCACAGGTGCTGCCGCCGCCCAGCTTGGACTCCCAGGTCACCGCGCCCGTCTTCGGGTCGTGCCCGCGGACGCCGTACGCCGTGAACGTCACCAGCTTCGCCTCGCCCGTGGCCGGGTCGGTCAGAACGGGCGAGGAGTGGCTGTCGATGTCGCCCGCGGTATCCTTCACCCACAGCTGGGTGCAGGTCGCGAGGTCCATGGCGATGACCGTGTTGCTCGACATGGATTGCAGGTAGGCGGTGTTGGAGCCGGGCTCGCGGATCACCGTGCTGTGTGCCTGTCCCCAGGAGAACGCGGCGCCGAAGCCGCCTGGCAGCATCCCTCCCGTCGCGGCGTCCCGGCAGCGGACCGTGTAGGCGTCCTGGTAGACGGCGACCGAACGCCGCTCCGCGCCCGCCAGCGCGAAGACGCTGACCGGTCCGCCCGCGCGACCGTAGCGCCGCACAGTGTCCCCGTGGGTCTCCTCCCGGTCGATCGACTGCCAGACGATGCGACCGCTCGCCGCGTCGAGTGCGTAGATGCGGCCGACGCCGGTGGTCAGATAGACCTTGCCGCCGTGGAGCGTCGGCGCCGACTCGGCGTCGCCGTCCAGGTACGTACGCCACAGCTCGCGCCCGGAGGCGATGTCGTACGCGAGCATCATGCTGTACGGCGAGTCGAAGGCGCGGGACGAGACGATGAGCTTGCCGTCCGCGACCACGGAGCCGTTGAGGTTGAACTGCTCGCCGGTGTGGCGGGCCCACTTGAGGTCGAGCTTCGCGCCGGGCTCGTCGCCGCTCGCGGACCGCCCGGCCTCGTCGCCGCCCTGCCGCAGCCAGTCCTGCCCGGTCCTGGGCTTCGCGAGCTCGGAGTCGCGCACGATCTCGAAGGTGTTCTTCACGGCGGGGAACTGCTTGCCCCGGGTGTCGTACGCGACCGACTCGGCGGTGTACGTGCCGGGCCGCAGCCCGTGCAGTGTGCCGCTCGCCCGCGTCCAGGCGCCGCGTGCGTCGGGGCAGGGCTCCGGCGTGCCGCCGGGCGGTGTATAGCAGTTCTCGATGCCGGGGCGGGACGCCCCCTTGTCGAAGCGCACGTCCTGACGCTTCACCAGGTGCCCTCGGCCGTTGCGGACGGTCAGCACCGCCTTGGCGGGCGTGCGGCCGTCGTCCTCCGCGTACACCTCGACGGGCACTGCGGCCTTGGCGCCGTGCACGCTGCCCTGCGCGGGGCTGACCAGCGCTGCGTCGTCGTCGATCTCGAACTGCCGGTGGATGCCGGTCACATGGCCGGTGTCCTCGTTGCGGGGCGTGCGCGGATCGTCCGTGATCGCGCTGAAATCGAGCACCTTGTAGTCGGGGTGGGCACCGTCGATGCCGTACGTGCCCTGGTTGTTGATCTCGACGGACCGTTTGAAGGCGCCGCGCCGGAACTCGGCCTGCTGGTTGTGACCGGCAGCGACCATCCGTACGTCGTACTTGGCGAGTTCGTCGATCGTCGGCTGCATTCCGGCGCCCGGGCCCCACTGGGTGAACAGGGAGCGGTGGGCGAAGACGAACACCTGCTTGCCGACCGCGTGCCGGTCGAGGTCCCGGCGCAGCCACTCCAGCTGCGGCTTCAGCCCGCTCGCGTCGTAGTTGTCCTCGAGGACGACGATGTGGCGTCCGTTGCGGTCGAAGCTGTACCACTCGGGGGCGAGATTGCGGCGGTAGTACTCCATGCTGCCGGCGTATCCCTGGGAGGTCGCCGTGCCGCCGAAGTCATGGTTGCCCATCACCGGATAGAAGGGGTGCCCGAGCCGCCCCTCCTCGAGGCCCTTGCTGAACAGGTCGTACGCGCCCTGGCGGCGCGGCTCGTCGGCGTAGTCCGTGACGGTGAGGTCACCGGTCGCGATCTGCATCGTCGCGCTGTCGACCTCGGACATCGCCTGAACCTGGCCGGTCCACTGGGGCAGCGCGCGGCGGGCCTCGTCGTCGGTGCGGTTGCCGACTTCGGAGTCGGAGTTCATGACCCACTTCTCGGTGGGGTTCGAGGCGTTGCGATCGGGTACGAGCGCGAAGTCGACGTCCCTGCCGCCGGTCTCGGGGACCTTGTGGAAGAACTGCGGGATGTAGTCCTTGCGCAGCGCCGGCGTGTATCCGTCGGGCGAGACGATGCTGACGAGGTCGGTCTCGCGCCGCTTCGGGTCGATCTGCAGGCTGTACGAGCCGTCCGCACCGGTCGTGGTCCACACGGCGCCGTCGCTGATGTCGATGCCGGGCATGGGCTGCTCGCCCTTGTCCCGCTCGCCGTTGCCATTGCGGTCCTTGAAGACGGTGCCCTCGACGGTGACGGTGTCGACCGGATCCGCGCTGTCGTCGGCGAAGGCTGCCTGGGGCGCGAGGAAGGACAGTGCGACGGCTCCGGCGGTCGCCAGCTGCCAGCGCCGCCGGGTACGACCCAGTCCGCGGACGAGGAACGGCAGTCGGCGGACGACGAGCAGCAGTACGACACCGGCGGCCGTGACGAGTGTGACGGTGAGCCAGGGAATCGACGGCTGGGCGTGCGCGCCGCGGACGTCGACGAGCGGGGTGGCTGCAGAGGCGTCGACCGTCGTGCCGTCGAACTCGACGACGACCTGGGTGAGTCCGCCCTTGTCTATGAGCGGGCTCAGGTCGAGCGCGTCGACGTGGCAGCTCCACGCCAGCTCGATGACGACACCGCCGGGCACGCCGCCGTTGTCGCCGGGCACGCCCGAGCCGGTGGCCGGGCAGGGGGCCGAGAGCAGCCCGGCCGCCCAGGCACCGGCCTGCTCGGGAGCCACGACGGCGTTGTGCACGATGAGGCGGCCGCTGGTGACGTTGTCACCGGGCGCGACCACGAGTTCCGCATGCTCGCGCGTGACATGCGCGGACGCGGCCTGAGCGCCGATGCCCAGCACGAGAAACAGCAGCGCGAGGGCGAGCCCGGCTGCTCTGCATATGTGTTTCATAAAGCGGACGTTAATGATCCGCTGTTCGGTTACCGGTCGGTCCTGAGCGACTTCACGCAGCCGCCCGGAAGTGTTCAGCGTCCCGTTCATGGCTGTTGGGTCACGCGGGGCTCTTGAGACATGCCATCAGCGCGCTGTCTGCGGACCGCGCGCACGGACTCCGACCAACCGGAATTCGCCGGCCCGGTACGGCCCGCACTGGGCCGGTTCCTTCACGGTGACGGGCAACGGCTGCCGACGCAGCGCCCTCGACCTGCTCAACGCCGCCCAGGACAGCTGACGCGTGCGGTGCGTCGCGCACATGCCACCGCACCATCGTTTTGCGAGCACGACATCGGGGAGCCTGGGATTCCCCCGTATCCGCAGGCAGTTCATGGGCACTCGCGACGTGGCAGCGGTACGGCTGCCCCCTGCACGTGAAGGGCCGCTTCGCGCAGTACGCGGCGCGAAGCGGCCGAGGCGTCGCGCGCGGCGCCCGCCCGCGGCTCCACCACGACACGCACTCAGGTTGACCGGCACACGGCAAGCGACCGACGGACAGAATCGAGGACTGATGAACGACAGGCGATCGGCGGCCCGTGGGGCGCGGAAATGACTCAAGGTGGGCGACCGCCGCTCGGCCCCGCCGTACTCGTGCCGGCCTCCCCCACGCCGCTCCGGCGGTCGGCTCGACGTCGCGACCGCGAACTGCGCCGAAGCACAAACTGAACTCAACGAATGCCTCGACCTCCCGGCCGACTGCCAGCAAGCTCCCGACCCCGTCCGGCGCCTCCTCGACCAGGCGTTCTTCAACGAGATCCGCATCATCGACACCGACGATGTCCCGCGCAGAGAAAGCCGGTCCTTCGCCGTCCTCCTCAACGAGGAGAACCAGCGAAGCGCCCGGCGCTACGTGACAACGACCAGCCCCAGACTCAGACACCCGACTGCATGAGGGCAGACGCGGGTTGGGCCATGAAGCGTCGGGTGGGGCCGACCGGATTCGAACCGGCGTCTTCCTACATGCCGTGAAGGCGCGACGACCGCTGCGCTACAGCCCCACCCTGCTCGTGATCCTAGAAGCCATCTGCGCTCCGTGCCTCCGGATTGTCCAAAGGGGTGTTCTCTGACCAACGGCTTGGCTCGCCGGGGCGCGGACCAGCATGACGCCGAGGATTGGCGACTGGCGCCTGTGCGCTCAGCGTGCGACTGAGCAGGGCGGCATGGAGCGGCTGCGGGTCCCGGGCCTTCTGTGCCCAGAGTCCTGCCGACGGTCTGCACGCCGCGGCCCGGGGCCCGTCCGATTGGGCCGATCGGGATGTGCCAGGCCCCCGGAGTGGATGCTCCGGGGGCCTGGCGGTGCCTGTCGCCGGATCAGGCGGCGGTGATGTTCTCCGCCTGCGGGCCCTTCTGGCCCTGGGTGATGTCGAAGGTGACGGCCTGGCCTTCCTGGAGCTCACGGAAGCCGGTGGAGTTGATGTTGGAGTAGTGCGCGAAGACGTCGGGGCCGCCGCCGTCCTGAGCGATGAAGCCGAAGCCCTTTTCCGAGTTGAACCACTTGACGGTTCCGCTGGCCATGCCGGTGCCTCTCAGTCGATAGTCGGATCCGCACCGCGCGGACCCGGAGGTGATCGCCCTGGTTCTCAGGCACTGCACAGCAAAGTGCCCGCGCCGGAGCGCGGGCAGGTACTGCGAACCACGACATCTGCCGGTGACACTACATGGCGAGACCGCCCATCACCAGAGAGCAATGAGTCATCAGCGATCCTGAGTTCAGAATTTCCGCCGACAGTCACGAAGCAATCCGGGCCCTGCCCGCGCGCGCATGAAAGTCGCGCGGCAGGAACGGGCTTGCTCCGAGCCGGAGGCCCTTCTGGCGCCAGGGTCGTGTCGACCCCCTGATCTACGATTCAGTCGGCTCGTGGAGTGATGCGTCGGCCGGCCCCTGACAGAAGCCGGTGAACCGCACTTTCAGGCCCTCTCGCTGTGGCGAGCAGCAGAAGGGGCCGGCTGATGCTGCTGCCTCGGGTGAGAGCGGGGCGAGCCGGACCATGCGCCAAGGGTCGTTGTCGCGGCGGGCCCGGATCGTCACGGCGTCGCCGTCTCGGCTGGCCCGGACGGTGATGTGATGCCCGTTCCAGTCAGGCACGGGGGCCAGGGACCAGTCGGAGTGGCCGCGGGTGACGACGGCGCCGAGGTGTGGGACGCCGTCCGTCATTTCCACGCCGGCCTTGATCCACGTCTGCTCGTCCACACGGACCATGAGTCCGGCCTGGTCGTAGAGGGTGTCGAAGTCGGCGACGAAGGTCACTTCGATGGCGCTGGTGTCCGGCAGGGCTGTCAGCAGTGCGTGCCCGTCGTCCCGAATGAAGCCATAGCTGGTGGTGCGCCAGAAGTCACTGTGGTTCCGGGTGGTGACCAGCAGCCCGGTGCTGTCGCTGATGGCGTCCAGGGGAGGGTTGAGCCAGGTCGCGTCGTCCCAGCCAATGGTGTTCTGGTTGCTCATGTGTCTGCTCCGTTGTGCGGGCGAGGAGGTCAGCCAGTGTTTTGGGGCGGCGAGGAGCGCCGGCACCGTGGTCAGGTGTGCTGCCGGTCAGGCGTCGCAGGGGCAGGGTGGTCAGGCGTCCGGCAGCGCGGCTGTCTGTGCGCCGGGGCCGCTGCCTGTGCTGGTGATACGGATGATGGCCTCGAGAGTGAGGGCGCGTTCGTGGGGTTCGGTGTCGAGGGCACGGTGAATGGACAGTCCTTCGATGAGGGCGTCGAGCTGACGGGCCGTTGCCGGGTCGAAGTGCCGTTCCAGGGCGCGGCGGCTGCGACGCATCCATTCCCGGGTCAGTTCCCGGTAGGTGGGCTTGCGTGCCGCGAGGGTGTACAGCTCGTGGGTGAGGACGAGTTCACGCTGGTTGCCGGTGGACAGGTGGTGGATGAGGTCCGCGACCGCTTCCCGTGCCTGGCCGGGTGTGGTGGCGGCTCCGAGTCGCTCCTCGAATACGGCGACGATGCTGCTGGTGAAGCGGATGAACGCCTCGCGCAGCAGCTCGTCCATGTCAGCGAAGTGGTAGGTCATCGACCCAAGAGGCACTCCGGCGCGGGCAGCGACCTTGCGGTGCGAGGTGCCTGCGACTCCCTCTTCCGCGATCAGGTCGAGCGCGCTGGTAATGATGTTTTCCCGCCGCTCGGGGTCGGTCCGTCCGGTTGCCACGGTGCTTCCTTGCGCTAGATCGAACGGATCACGCGGGCCGGGTTGCCCACAGCGACCACGTTGGCGGGAATGTCCTTGGTGACGACGGCTCCGGCACCGATGACGCTGTTGTCACCGATGCTCACCCCCGCCAGGACGATTGCTCCGCCTCCGAGCCAGACGTTGTCGCCGATCGTGATCGGCTTGGCGGCCTCCAGCTTGTCACGGCGCGGCTGCGGTTCCACGGGGTGGGTCGGGGTGAGCAGCTGCACGCTGGGGCCGATCTGGCAGTCCCGGCCGATGGTGATGGGAGCCACGTCCAGGGCGGTGAGGTTGTAGTTGATGAAGGTGTCCCGACCAACGGTGATGTGCGTGCCGTAGTCGACGAACAGCGGCGGTCTGATGTGGGCACCGGCGCCGAGATCACCGATGAGCTCCGCGAGGACGGGTCGCGCCGCTTCGGTGTCCTCCGCGTACGCGGCCTGGTACCGGGCGGCCAGGCGCACGGCCCGTTGCTGGGACGTCGCGATGTCGGGGTCGTCGGCGATGTAGAGGTCTCCGGCGAGCATCCGCTCGTGGTTGGTACGGGAGTCTCCCTCGAAGCAGTCAGGCATGCGTACGATCGTACACTCAGAGTGTACGTTCGTACGCACTGCTTCTCGTTTCGTCCGCTGAGGATTTGCTGCCGTGGATGCTGCTACTCACCGTTGACGTGCTGCGCTGTTCCTGTTCATGCTGACCGCTGGTACGGGCATGGCCTCGTGGGTGGCATGCGCCCCTGCCGTCCGGGACGGACCGGAGGTGTCCATCGGGGCCATGGTCCGGTGCCGTTCAGGCTGTCCATGGCCCCATGGGCGGGGTCACGGTCTCCGGAAGTCTCGTGCGCCGCTACGGAGGCAGGACGGTCATTGGCACCGGAGCCGCCCTGGTCGTCGCCGGCCTCCTCGTCGTCGCCGGGGCCACGGGCCTGCCGCTGACGGCCGGGGTGCTCTGTGCGGGTCGGCCCTGTTCGGCTTCGGCATGAGGCCGGCCGAGGTGGCTTTCGACGTCGAGGGCGCCGCCATCGAGAGTCTCACCGGCCGCCCCGTCCTGCCGGTGCTCCACGGATGCTTCAACCTGGGCACCGTTGTCGGCGCACTCCTCGGAACAGGGCTCACCGCGGCCCGGTTCCCCGTCTGCCGACGTCTGTCGGCCGACGGGTTGATCGGACACGCCTCATGCCCTCGGCTGGGTGAAGCGGATGCTGTTGCCGAAGGGGTCGCGAAGACCACAGTCGGTTCCGTACGGACGATCGGTGGGCTCCTCGGTGAACTCGACGCCCCGGCCCACCAGCGTCTCGTACGTCTTGCGGCAGTCGTCCGTGCTGAAGATGAGCGAGCCGCCCATCACTCCCTTGGTCACCAGCTCGCGGACCTGCTGCGCCGTCTCCTCGGACATCGCCGGGGCGCCCGGCCTCTCCAGCAGGATCTGGCGCTCCGGGTGACCCGGGACGCTGACGGTCAGCCAGCGCATGAAGCCCAGATCGATGTCGGCGTTGACCTCCAGACCAAGCTTTCCGACGTAGAAATCAAGGGCCTCGTCCTGGTCGAGGACATATACCTGCGAGTGCGTGATGGCGTTGAACATGCGCATCACGCTACCGGGCGAGCCGGACGAAAACTTATCCAAAACTGCTCAATGGACGGGCAGTGCGGACGCTCAGGCGCTCGGCCGCATCCACGCCATCGTGAAGCACGTCGGTACGCTCGTGGCCGCCGCTTCCTTGCGGTACGTCCTCGGTGACCGGCCGACGATATCGCGGAATGTGCGGCTGAAGGTTCCCGGGCTGCCGAAGCCGACTTGGAAGCAGATGTCCGTCACACTCCGGTCGGTCTCCCGCAACAGGAACATCGCACGCTCGACACGGCGGCGCTGCAAATAGCGGTGTGGCGTCTCACCGAACGTGGCCCGGAAGGTGCGCGTGAAGTGCGCCTGGGACACATGGGCGATCCGGGCCAGGGCCGGGACGTCCAGCGGCTGCGCGTAGGCGCGGTCCATCGCATCGCGTGCCCGAAGCATGCGGCGGTTGGTCTCTTCTGCAGCGCGGCTCACGGCGCCATCACACCACGGCTCGCCGCCGATCGTGGCAGATCCAGTGACCCATCCGCTCCCTCCCCTTTCCCGCACGAGGTGGCGCACCACGACGACCCACGCCAAGCAGTACTGCCGAAGTAATGCAACTGTCTTTGTGAGAATACTCGTTGGGCTTTCCATGGGGTGGAATGCGAGGCCGGAGGATGCCCGTCGTTGGTCAGCGGGTCCGACCGAGGTGCACGGCCGGTTCGTTCCACGATCCACGGCGACGTCCCCACACCGGACCGAACGCTCGGCTCCGCTGCCGGACATGGCCATCAAGGCCGATCCACCTCATGGTGCCAGCCGTTGCAAGCCTCAACCCACGAGTTCGGGATCTTCTCCCTTGGGCAATTCGCGCATGCTTCGAAGCGGTGACAGGAAGTACGGGATGATGCTCGACGTCATGCCGACGGCACCGATCCACAATGTAGCTTTTGCTCCGAACACAGCGCCCGAAGCTCCCCCCAAAAGCCCGCCGAGCGGAATACCGCCCCAGGACACGAACCGGGCTGTCGCGCTCATCCGGCCCAAGATCCGATCTGGTGTGAGGGTCTGCTGGAAGCTTGATTGAGCCACAAAGCGGATGACTCCGCCCAGGGAAAGGGACGCGAGTCCGAGCGCAGCCACATGCACGCTCCAACCCGGATGCGCCAACGGCATCAGGGCTGTCAGCGGACAGGTGACGAGTGGTGCGAGCCAGATGACCGGACCCTGCCCGACCCGCTTCGAGACCCTGGTTGCCGACAGCGCGCCCAGCAGGGCGCCGCAGCCCATTCCCGACAGAATGAGGCCGATACCGAAGGAGTCGAGGTTCATCTCCCTCTCCAAGAAGACCAGCAACATGGTTTGATACATGACCAGGAAGAGGTTGAATATCGCATCCCCCAGGATGATTGCACGCAGGACAGGATGCTTGAGAGCAAACTTCAACCCCTCTTTTATTTCTCGAAACAGTTGAGGGTGCTCACTCGACTCCGGCTTCTGTTCGCGTTTGCGGATACCGGTCGCGAGCAGACCCGACATCGCCATCCCGACCGAACTCACCAAAAGCGTTACAGGGGCTCCGAGCCAGCCGACGAGCGGCCCTGCCATCCCTGGTCCACTGATACTGGTCACCGAGCGTATCGCCGAGAGCTTTGAGTTTCCTTCAACGAGATTGCTGCGTCCCACCAGGTGCGGCAGATAGCTCACGTACGCGACGTCGAAGAAGACTGTCAGCACTCCATGAACCAACGCGACCGCGTAGAGCCACCAGATCGTCAGAAGCTCCGACCACCACGCCACCGGTATCGTCAAGAGGGCCACCGCCCTCGCGAGATCAGTGCTGATCATGACTGATCGTTTCCGCATACGGTCCACCCACGCACCTGCCGGCAGACCGACCAGGAGTGAGCCCGCCGTGGTCATCGCGGCCAGCAATCCAACCTGGAACTCGTCGGCATTCAATGCCACGATCGCAACCAGAGGCAACGCGAGAAAAATAATGCGATCACCCAGCTGACCGAGCGCGGTGGCGGCAAACAGCCGCCCGAAGTCCGGATCGCGCAGGATTCCGAGTCGGGAGGGTATTGGCATTCGAGTTACCTACTGTCGGATTTTAAATGCGGCTCTATTGGCTTCAACGGCTACGGCTGGTCGACCACGAACTCGTAGGCCACTTCCCGGCGCACGTCCGGAATGACGATGTCGGCGGTTTCCACCGGACGTCCGTCGGTGTCGTAGATGGTCCGCTCGATCTGGAGCACCAGGTCCCCGACGCTGATCCCCAGCAGGTTCGCCTGTGCCTGGGTGGCACGAGCCGGGCGCGGCAACTCGACCACGGTCTCGATGTCCACGCCGATGGAGCGCATGCGCTCAACCACCCCCTTTCCCGCGAGGGGACCCGCCTCGGGCAGTACGATCGGCGTTCCGTCCGTGATGGCCATCGGCTCCCAGGATTCGGAGAGCTGGACGGGTTGCCCGTCGGCGAGGAACTCGTAGTGCGTGTTGACGCAGAGGTCGCCAGGACTGATGGCGAGCCGCTCGGCGATTGCCTCGGGAGCGGGGACCCGTGTCTGGCTGTGCGAATCCCAGGCGCCGGCCTTGCCCCGCTCCTTCATACCGGCGAGGGAGGGGGAGCCGTCCCGGCGTTCGCGTTGCCGCGAGCGGACCATCCGCAGGCGCTCGCGCGGCGTGCGGACGTAGGTGCCCGAGCCCGCGCGTCCTTCGAGGAGGCCCTTGATGATCAAACGGTCCATGGCCCTCTGCGTGACGTTGCGCCCGACCCCGTACTCCTCGGCGAGCTGCGCCCGGGACGGCAGGCGCTCCCCGATCTCCCACTCTCCCGCGAGAATCCGTGCGCGCAGCGCGTCGGCTACTGCAAGGTACGGCGCCTCTCGGGGCATTGTGACCCTCCGGTTGCTCTGCTGCGCGGCAGCTGGTGATTCCAGGCGGCGTTGGCAAGCTACTGCACCAGGTGAAAGCTACTGGAGTAGAAATACGCTCGGTGTTCAAGCGGCTATGGAGGTTCGTGTGAACCCAACTGCTGCCGCTCGGGCAGCGGTACGGCAGTGGCGGGAAGAGGTGCCCCTTCACGTCTGCACTCCGGTGGTACTCACCACCGCAGTCACAGCCGGATGTCGCGACATCCTGTCCTCGCTCATGCCTTCCAGTCCACGGCGATGGCGGCCGGACCGCGACCGAATGATCCACCTGCCGAGGGTTTGGTCGGGAGACGCCGGCACAAAATGCAACGGCCCACACGTCCCGGCACGCGAGCAGGACGGGCTTGAGCTGTGGGGATAGCGGTGGGTGACTGTTCGAGATGCGTGGGTGCCAGGGCGCTGTTTCGCTGATGAGGCCCGCTCTTCCCGACAGATCCAGGAGTGATCATGAGCGTTGCAGGTGAATCCGGCCGTGCCCAGCAGATGCGTGCCAAGGCGCAGGAGATGAAGGACGAGGCCGCGCGCACCTCGGACCCGAAGGAGCGTAAACGGCTGACGGACCAGGCCCGCCGACTGCAGGAGCAGAGCGAGCAGGAGAGCCGCGGCGGCAACCAGGGCATGGACCCCATGTAGCCGGCCCCCGCCAAACACGCCGGCCGGTGTTCGCCAGTGCTCTGAGCTCCGGAGAACACCGGCCGGACCATGTGTCACGTCCGCCGCGGGCGCCCGCATTGTGTGCCGGGCAGCTCTTCACACTCCCGGCCATTGGCTTCAGCGGCCGGCGCATGAGCGGTACCGCGTAGCAGTCGGGCCGGCGTTGCGCACCGGCAGTGAGCCGCCGCGACCCAGCGTCGCCGTGTCGACCGCGACACGTAGTGCCCCGGCCTCAGCAACACGAAGCGGTCTCGCCTATTGGGCGTGGCCCTTTCGCGTTTCCGGCCCGGCCTCCTCGGCGACCGGCCGCGGACAAGCGAAAGCCCTGCCGCCGCGGGACGGCGAGGCTGCAACCGGTGTGACAGGAGAGCACCGCCGATGCCGATGTGCCACGCTGTACGTCTTCACCGAGGCCGCAGAACTCGATCGCGACCGCGCCCGGGGTGGGTGGGCCCGGCTCCATGCCGTCCAGGCTGCGTTCTGTGGCCGCCGCCACGGATTCCGCAGCACCGGCAACGGATCACGGTTGGATTGGCAGCGCGAATTCGTCGACCGCTTGGCGGAGTTGCTCACGGAACGCACTCGTTGATCACCTGTGTGTGGGTGCCGTCGGCCGGGTGCGGCCCGTTCTCCCGACCGGCTCAAGGCGGAGGCCCTGGACAGCACCCGCCCGAGTCGACGGTCGTGCGTGTCCACGAGCGCAACGGTTCGTCGTGGTGCACCGAGCGGCGTCACAGGTCCGGTACGCACTGTCGTCGCCAGGAAGTTGACGAGCGTTTGGTTGCTCGTACGCGAAGAGGTGGTCACCGGAAGGTCCGGTGACCACCTCCGGCGTGTGGCGGATGCTACTCGCAGGTGCCCGCGAACGTCCCGCGCGTCACCACGTCCGTCGCAGCGGCTGTGGTGTCCAGCCAGACGATCCGCTGTCCGTCACCGAGCGACGGGGCCAGCTGCGAACCGGAGGAGCAGGAAGCGAAGCTGAAGTTGTTCAGCCCGGCCAGCACGTCCTCGGTCCTGGAGACCTTCACATTGGTCGGACCGCTCCAGGCGCCGAGAGCGCCCCAGATGTCGTACGTCGAGTAGGCGAAGTACTCGTCGCTGACCGAGAACTGAGCGACGTACAGACTCTTCGGGTAGGTCAGGCTCTTCATTTGGGTCACGTCTGCGGCCGGTGTCGATCCGATGGTGGTGCTCGGGATCAGGAACCCGCCGCTGATGCGGTAGAAGACGCGGTCCGAGGTGAGCTGGATGTCCGAGATGCTGTTGAACAGGAAGCCGGGGATCCGCTTGTTCTGGGTCGTCCCCGTGGCGATGTCGTAGACGTACAGGTACGTCCCGTCGCCGCCGGCCCAGGCGATGGTGCCGTTCTTCATGGCGAGGCGCGAGGCCTTGGTCCCGGCTTCGGGCGTCACGTTGACCGTGGTGCCGTCGGCCTTCAGGAGCATGACATCCTGCTCGCCATCGGCAGTGGTGCTGATGTAGGCGAGGGCACCGTTCTCGGTGACCGGCTCGGTCTCGTCGGCGTCCGGGGTGTCGACCAGCTTCTTGATCGCGCCCTGACCCTTGTCTCCGGCCCGGTAGATGCCGACGCCGGCGGCGGAGATCCGGGTGAAGACGACACGCTCGTCGTCGAGGGACGGGTCCATCAGGTAGGCGTCCGACTGCGCCAGCTCGTGCTGGGGAGTTTTACCGAAGCGTCCGACTGTGATGCCGAAGGCGGCACCGCCCTCGCCCCAGGCGATCGCGTCACCGTGGCCGATGGCGTAGACATCGCCACTGATCTGGGCGGCCTGCTCGTCGATGCCGCTGTAGACCTCGTAGGCGGGCAGGACGTCGGCGCCGATGGTGGTGCCGTCATGGGTGCCGGCCTTCTGCTCCCATCCCTCCTCGATGCCGTGGTCGTCGAAGGCCCGGCCGATGGTGTCGAGTTCGGCAGCGGAGACCTTCAGGGACCTCGCGGCCAGGGTGACCGCATTGCGCATGTCGGTGTAGCCGGACAGTGGCGTGAGATAGTTCTGGCTCGCCCGGTAAATGATCCGGTCGGCGAGGTCCGCGTCGATGTTCTTGCGGATGTCCCACAGTGCGCCACCGACGATGGTGGAGTTGTGGTGCACACCGCCGTTGTCGATGTCGAGCGTGATGGGCTCGTAGTCCTTCTGCGCGTTGCGACCGTCGTTGAGGTCGCGCAGCGCACACTCCTCCAGCGGCTTGGTGCCGTTGCAGAGGTACTCGCCGATGAGGCCGGACGTCGGGTCGCTCATCGCGACGCCCTTGTCGGCGGTTTCCATGGCATTGCCGAAGTAGTCGGAGATCGCCTCGTTGAGCGCGCCCGACTGGTTCAGGTAGACGAGGCCGGCGGTGTGCTCGGTGACGCCGTGGGTCATCTCGTGGCCGACCACGTCCAGGCCCACGGACAGCGGCACACCGTCCATGTGGCCGTAGACCATCTTGGAGCCGTCCCAGAAGGCGTTGGCGTAGTCCTTGCCGTTGTTCGCGACGTTGACGACGGAGTAGATCGTGCCGCCCTTGCCGTCGACGCCGTCACGGCCGAGCTTGTCCTTGAGATATTCGTAGACCTTCGAGGCGTTCAGGTGTGCGTCGACGGCGCCGGACGATGTGTTGGTGGCGTCGAACCGGTCGCTCGCGGAGGTCGCCAGGGGAACCGCCCGGTTCGCGGGCCGGCCGCAGGGCCACAACAGCTGGTCCGCTGCAGGGCCCAGCCGCGTGTTCCCGCCCGGACAGACGCGCCGTCACCCGGTCCGCCCCGGCGCCTGCACCAGACATGACGACGGTCCGGCCCATGACCGACGGGCATCCTGGACGCTGCGGGCGGCTGGGACACCCGATCGGAGCACCGGTGAACCGGTGAAATTCGAGGTGTCACCGCCAGTCGTACGGGCCGTCCATGGTGGCAGGCTCCACCATCGAGTCAACCGGGAGGGACGGATAACCGATGGCGCAGGACCTGCAGGAAGCCCCGCCGGCCGAGCCGGCGGCCAACAAGCGCATCAATGCCGGTGTGAGGCTCATGGGCTGGCTGACGACCACGGACCACAAGGTCATCGGCAATCTCTACATGGTCACCGCGTTCGGGTTCTTCCTGCTGGCCGGGGTGATGGCCATGCTCATGCGAGCGGAGCTGGCCCGGCCAGGACTCCAGATCGTCAGCGCAGAACAGTACAACCAACTGTTCACCATCCACGGCACCATCATGATGCTGCTGTTCGCCACGCCGATGTTCGGCGGCTTCGCGAACGCGATCATGCCACTCCAGATCGGCGCGCCCGACGTCGCCTTCCCCCGCCTCAACGCGCTCACCTACTGGCTCTTCCTCTTCGGCGGAATCATCGTGGTGTCCGGCTTCGTGGTGCCCGGCGGCGCGGCACACTTCGGCTGGTTCGCCTACGCTCCGCTGAACAGTGCCGTCTTCTCGCCCGGCGCCGGCGGAGACCTCTGGACCATGGGCCTGGTGCTGTCGGGGATCAGTACGACCCTGGCATCGGTCAATTTCATCACCACGATCGTCTGTCTGCGCGCCCCGGGTATGACCATGTTCCGGATTCCGATCTTCACCTGGAATATTCTGTTCACCTCGATCCTCGCGCTGCTCGCGTTTCCGGTGCTCGCTGCCACGCTGCTCGTCCTCGAGGCCGACCGGAAGTTCGGGGCGCATGTTTTCGACTCCGCGAATGGCGGGGCGCTGCTGTGGCAGCACCTGTTCTGGTTCTTCGGACATCCCGAGGTCTACATTGTCGCGTTGCCCTTCTTCGGAGTGGTGAGCGAGATCATTCCCGCGTTCAGCCGGAAGCCGATGTTCGGGTATTTCGGAATGGTGATGGCCACGATCAGCATCACCATGCTCTCGGCGGTTGTCTGGGCCCACCACATGTTTGCGACGGGAGCCGTTCTCCTGCCCTTCTTCTCCGCCATGTCGTTCATCATCGCCGTGCCCACCGGTGTCAAGTTCTTCAACTGGATCGGCACCATGTGGCACGGCAGTATCTCGTTCGAGACACCCATGCTCTGGGCGATTGGCTTCCTCGTGACTTTTCTCCTCGGCGGCCTCAGCGGAGTGCTGATCGCCTCACCCCCGCTGGACTTCCATCTCACCGATTCGTACTTCATCGTCGCCCACCTCCATTACGTGCTCTTCGGAACAGTGGTCTTCGCGATGTTCGGCGGCTTCTACTTCTGGTGGCCCAAGTTGACCGGACGCATGCTGGACGAACGCATCGGACGTCTTCATTTCTGGACCTTGTTCGTCGGCTTTCAGCTGACCTTCCTGGTCCAGCACTGGCTGGGTGAGGCCGGAATGCCCCGGCGTTACGCCGACTATCTCGCGGTGGACGGCTTCACCTTGCTCAATACGGCCTCGTCCATCGGCTCCTTTCTGCTGGGCCTGTCGACACTGCCATTCCTGTACAACGTGTGGCACACCAGCCGCTACGCGCCGAAGGTCGAGGTGGACGACCCGTGGGGGTTCGGCCGTTCCCTGGAGTGGGCGACCTCCTGCCCGCCTCCGAGGCACAATTTCCGGGCTTTGCCTCGCGTACGTTCCGACTCGCCGGCCTTCGACCTGCACCACCCCCTCACACCAGAGAAGCCGGGCCTCGGCCGAGGCGGGCCCCACTCCACATCGGGCGCCTCGGAGGAGTCGGGCGAATGAAGACCGAGGCCGTTCTCTTCGCCGGAGTCGCGGGGTTCTTTCTCGTGACCGATGTTCTCTACGCCGTGTGGTCCCGGGATCCGACAGGCACGGCGGCTCTGACCATCTCGTTCCTCATGGCGTCGCTGGTCACGTTCTTCTTCGCCACCAACTACCGGAGGAAGGGCCTGCGCCCCGAGGACCGCGGGGACGGAGACATCCATGAGCGGTCCGGCCCGGTGGACTTCTTTTCTCCGCACAGCATCTGGCCGTCGCTGACAGCCGCAGGGATGGCCGTGCTCGCTCTCGGTGTGGTGTTCGGTCTGTGGCTCTTCCTGATCGGGCTGGGCGTGGTCCTGGCAGGGGTGTTCGGAATGGTCTTCCAATACGCGCGCGCCCAGGACTGAGGACGGTTCTCAGCCCTCGGGCCCGCGGACCGGCTCCGGCGGCGCGGTCCGCTCGGCGATCCGGGACCTTTGCTCGTCCGTGGCGGGCAGTTCCACGCGGTCCCCGTAGTACCAGCCGCTCAATACGGACCGAAGCCGTCGCCGACGCGAGACCGGGCCCTCCGCGGGGAGCTCCAGGGGCGTCGGGACATCACGCATCAGGATGCGGTAGCGGGCTGTCGGGCTCAGGCCGCGGTGGCTCTCCGAGAGGTCGCCGTTCATCGACTGGGTCACCTGGCCGGTCTCCTCGCCCTCGGTCAGCCGGCGGCGGTCCCGCATCTGAAGGGCCAGGCAGAGGCGTTTGGTCAACGCGAAGGCCAGGAGCGGAGCAGCGATCAGCGCGGTTCTGAGGATCCAGGTCATGGCCTCGACCGAAACCCTGAACGAGAGGGCGACGACGTCGTTGCCGCCGGCGACCAGGAGAACGGCGTAGAAGACGATGGCCGCCACGCCGAGCCCCGTACGGGTCGGCCGGTTGCGCGGCCGGTCGCACAGATGGTGTTCCCTGCGGTCGCCCGTCACCCACTTCTCGAAGAAGGGATAGAGAAACAGCACTGTGAAGACCACGCCCGGCAGCACAACCGCCGGAATGAACACATTCCACATGATGGTGTGCCCCGCGATGTCGGTCTCCCACGGCGGCATCAGCCGGAGCGCGCCCTCCAGGAACCCGACATACCAGTCCGGCTGTGCGTTACCGGAAACCTGGTCGGCGCGGTAGGGGCCGTAGTTCCATACTGGGTTGATCTGGGCGAGCGCGCCCAGCAAGGTCAGTACGCCGAACACCATGAGGAAGAAACCTGTGGTCTTCGCGGTGAAATGAGGAAACGCCGGTGAGCCGACGGCGTTCTCATTGGTCTTCCCCTGACCCGCCCAGTGCGTGTGTTTGAGGTAGACCACCAGGATGAGATGAGCGGTGATCAGCGCCACAATCAGGCCGGGCACGAGCAGGACATGCACGGGATACAGACGGGGGATCACGTCATGGCCCGGGAACCCTCCGCCGAAGACGAACAGCTCCAAGTACGTTCCGACGACAGGGATCGACCCCACGATGGTGGCCGCCGTCCTCAGGCCCGTACCGGACAGCAGGTCGTCGGGCAGCGAGTAGCCCGCGAATCCTTCGAGGAGCGCGAGTACGAACAGTGTCACGCCCACGATCCAGTTGGCCTCCCGCGGTTTGCGGAAGGCGCCGGTGAAGAAGATCCGCAGCATATGGACGGCGATCGCTGCGACGAAAACCAGCGCCGCCCAGTGGTGGACCTGACGGATCAGCAGGCCCCCGCGCACGGCGAAGCTGATGTCGAGGGTGGTGGTGTAGGCCTGCGTCATCCTCACGCCTTGAAGGGGCGCATAGGAGCCGGTGTAGACGCTCTCCATCATGCTCGGGTCGAAGAACAGGGTGAGGTACACGCCGGTGAGGAGCAGGACCACGAAGGAGTAGAGGGCGATCTCGCCGAGGAGGAAAGACCAGTGGTCCGGAAAGGCCTTGCGCAGCAACTGCCTGGCCAACTCGCTGACGGGCAGGCGCGCATCCACCACACCGTATCCACTGACCGCCGCCTGCCCGGCCCGGGCCTTCAGCTGCGCCTTACGCCTCCGCAGGGGCATGCACCACTCTCCCGTCGATCTTCCTTCCACCCCCCGCCCCCATTGTCCCGGTTCGCCCTTTGTGGGTAACGCATTACTCGAAGGGACTACGCAGAATCGCGGGATCGGCACCTGATCGGCCGACTTGGTCCTGACGTGCAGTGTGGGGCCGGGCCGGTGCGTCGGGCCCACCCGCGAACGATGTGCGGGGTCCCGCCGCCGCAAAGGGATGATGCGCGTTGCCCCGCCACCCTCGACGGCATGACTCCGTTCACCCAACCGGCGATCTCCATGGGCAGTCGGCGGAACTCTGAAACGTCGGCGACTTCCTCCTCAGCCGGCCGTCTCCGCGCACATCCGGTCCGCGTCATACCTCCACACGACGGGAACCCTCAGAACCCCGGCGCCCACGGCCGCCACACCGCCGGTCTTCCGCGAGTGGGATGCGAGGTGTGCGCCACCGGCGTGCAGTGACCCGCATGCGGGCCTGCCCCGCGCGACCGCACAGACCGGATGACCTGCCGGCACGTCGAGCACATGCGCTCCAACGCGCCCGCCCGCACCTGGCCGATCGGCTGACCAGTCCCCCGCCGAGGCCTCAGGCGCGCGCTTTGCGGGCCGACATCCATGCGTAGACCAGGACACCCGCGAAGAGAAACAGCACGCCCTGGTAGACGGCTGCGTAGCCGGAGCCCGCCAGGAGCCACATGGAGAAGCCGAAGGCGGCGAGCGCGAGCACGGCGTCACGGGCGAGGCGAGCCGGGCGGACCCGGTCATGCTGTCCCGAGACGAGGAAGTACAGCTGGGCCGCCGTCGCCAGAAGGTATGGGACGGTCGCGGTGAAGGTCGTGACCAGCACCAGGATCTCGAACACCCGGGCCGTCCCGGCCATGTAGTTGTAGACAGTCAGCAGCGAGGCGAGGACAACCGTGACAGTCACGCCGAAGGTCGACACTCCGCGCCGCTTCACCGCGAAGCGCGCCGGAAACAGGCCGTCGCGGGCGGCGGCGTACGCGGTCTGGGCGCTCAGCAGCGTCCAGCCGTTGAGCGCGCCCACGATCGACACCAGCGCCGCGCAGGCGACCGCCATGCCGCCCCATGTGCCGCCGAACATGGCGTTGACGGCGTCGGTGAAGGGGGCGCTGGAGGTGAGCAGCTTGTCGTGCGCGACGGTACCGAAGACGGCGAGAGTACCCAGCAGGTACACCAGCGCCGCGCCGAGCGTGCCGAGGACGGTCGCCCGCCCGACGTTGCGCCGCGGGTTACGCACCTCACCCGCGCTGACCGCCGCCGACTCGACGCCGAGATAGCTGAAGAGCAGGATCGCGGCGGACGCGGAGACCGCGCCGAGCGCGCCCCCTTCGCCGGCCTGGAAGGGACCGAGGTTGTCCGGATCGAAGAAGAACAGCCCACCGATCGCGACCAGCAGCAGGGGGACGAACTTCAGCACGGTGGAGACGAGCTGCACCGCGCCGACGTAACGGGTTCCGGCGAGGTTGGCGAGAGCCGGCAGCCACTGCACGACGAGTGCGGCGCTCATCATCAGCCACGGCGAGCCGTGCAGGGGCAGCAGCACGTCCAGGTAGCCCACGGCGGTGACGGCGAGCGCCGCGTTGCTCACCCAGGAGGTGATCCAGTACGACCAGGCGGCCAGGAATCCCGCGAAATCGCCGAAGGCCTCGCGCACGTAGACGTACGGCCCGCCGGTGCGCGGGTCACGCTGCGCGAGCCGTCCGAAGACGAGAGCGAGCGCGATGGCCCCGACGGTGAGCACGCCGAAGGCGACGAGGCTGATGGTGCCGTACGGGGCGACGGACACGGGGAGCAGGAAGATGCCGCCGCCGATGATGTTGCCCATGACCAGCGCGGTGGCGACCGGAAGCCCGAAGCGCCGGGCGTGCCGGCTGCCCCCTTCCCGCTCCGGGGACGGAAGGTGCCCCGTCCGGGCTGGGTCGGGGCCTTGGGTCGGGGCCGGAGCGGGGCCGCCCGGGGCCGGAGCCGATTGCGAGACGGTTCCGGTGTCGTGCATGGGGATGGTGCGCCTTTCATCGTGCTGGGTACCGTCGCCTGCCCCGGCGAGGCAGCGCCACGGCCCCCCGGCCCGTGCAGCGGCGGCCCAGCGTGCGGGCGCACGCCAGCTGCGGGTACCGCCGGGGGAAGCTTCCATGCTCGGTTATCAAACACCGCACAACAAATCGCCGGTGAATGTCCACCGAGGTACCGGCCGCGACCGAAAATCGGACGGAACTGAGCCCGCACGACCGCGCATCCTTCTCCGCACCGTCGGAATGAACCGCCCCGAGGAGTTGCGATCGGCGCGCGCGTCGGCCGAGCGCCGTATTCCCGTAGCCGCCGAGGCACCGGCGTCATCTGCCACCGGCCCGCAGTCCCTGGGCAGGGCGCCTGCAGCGTTCCGGCCCCTGGGGACGACCGGCAAACCGACTCGCGGGCCTCCGGCGGTGACTCCGGACGTGCCGCCCCAGCAGAACCGGTTCCAGGCTCCGTGTCGAGAGCTCGGTGTCAGGCGTCTTCTCGGTAGAGGTCGGAGAGCAGGGCGACGGCAGCGTGAGTAGCAGGGTGGGGGTCATGCCGGCGCCAGATGAAGTGGACAGGCACGGGGTCGGCGTCACGCAGGGGCCGGTAGGTGATGCCGTCACGGCGGTACTGGGTGGCGGTGGCCTGTGGCGTGACGCCGACGCAACGGCCGGTGGCGATGGCGGCCAGCCAGTCGTCGATGTCCTGGGTGTTCTCCACGGCGGGGCGGAAACCTTCGGGCCACAGGTCCAGGGTGGTTGTGCCGGTGCGGCGGTCGACGACGAGGGTGCGCTCGCGGATTTCCTCCAGCCGGACACTGCGACGCCTGGCCCATGGGTCGTCTGAGGCCAGGGCCACACAGCGGCGCTCCTGGCCGACAAGGGCGTGGGCATAGCGGCGGGTGTCGATGGCGGTGCGGACGACGGCCAGGTCGCACAGGCCCTCGGCCAGGCCACCGGTGGGGGTGTTGTGGCGGATCAGGTGCAGTTCGACATCGGGGCGGCGGTCGTGCCAGCGCCGCTGGAACTCGGTGGTGTGGCGGCCCATTGCCGACCAGGCGTGGCCGACGCGCAGGCGGGTGTGGCCAGTGGTGGCCAGGCGCACCAGTTCATCGGCGTCGGCGAGCAGGTGGCGGGCGCCGGCGAGTACCTGTACACCGGCGGTGGTGGGGGTGACGGTACGGCTGGTGCGGTGCAGCAGCCGTACGCCGAGGATTCGCTCCAGCGCAATCAGGGTGCGGGAGACCGCGGCCTGGGAAACACCGAGCTCGATCGCTGCATCGGTGAAGCCGCCGGTGTCGACGATGGTGACCAGGCAGCGCAGGTGCCGCAGCTCAAGCTCCGTTCACCTTCGATGGACCCGCCCCGGTTGTCCGGGATCGCCCTGATGCTGGGCAGCGGTCTGTCCAATCAGGTCGGAGCGTCGGTGGCCGCCCTCGCCTTCCCGGTCCTCGGACCGGTAGGCGTTGTGGCGGTGCGCCAGTGGGTGGCCGCCGCAGTGCTGCTGGGCGCGGGCCGGCCGAAGCTGCGGTCATTCACCACCGCGCAATGGCGGCCGGTGCTGGGCCTGGCGGCGGTGTTCGCCGCCATGAACCTCACGCTGTACATGGCGATCGACCGGATCGGTCTCGGTCTCGCGGTCACCCTGGAGTTCCTCGGCCCGCTCACCGTGGCGCTGGCCGGCTCCCGCCGCCGTACCAATCTGGTCGGCGCCCTCGCCGTCGCTGCGGCCGTGGTGGTCCTCACGCGTCCCCGGCCGAGCACCGACTACCTCGGCATCGGTCTGGCCCTCCTCGCCGCCGTCTGCTGGGGCTGTTACATCCTGCTCAACCGCACCGTGGGCAAGCGCCTGCCAGGTCTGCAGGGCTCGGCCGCGGCTGCGGCCGTCTCCGGCCTGCTCTACCTGCCCGTAGGCGTCGCAGTCCTGTGGCTCCACCGCCCCACCGTCCCTGCTCTGCTGTGCGCGCTGGTCGCCGGAGTGCTGTCCTCCGCCGTGCCGTTCCTGGCTGACCTGCTCGCGCTGCGCCGGATCCCGGCCCACTTTTTCGGGATCTTCATGAGCGTCAACCCGGTGTTCGCCGCCCTGGTCGGCCTGCTCGTGCTGGACCAGCACATCGACATGGCATCGTGGCTGGCCATCGCCGTGATCGTAACCGCCAACGCCCTCGCCGTGGGCACAGTCGCTCAGCACCCCAAGGAGAAGCAGGCCCCATAGAGGTACTCACCGATCACACCCACCCGGAGCCTGTCTCGTTCAACGCCGCCGTCAAGGACACCACCATCGGCATCAAGGTCGTCGGCGCCCTTTTCGAAGGGCGGACCGCATCGTCCAACCCGACCAGGATGGCGTAGCGCCCGCTCGCACCCGTGACCAGGGCGGCCGCCCGCCCCGAGCACGACTCCGGGACATGGAACCCAGCCCGCCTGTCAGTCGGCTTCAACGGTGAGTGTCTGGTGCAGTGCGGCAAGGCCCTGGGGTCGTCTCCGTAGAAGTCCTGAGCGACATCGTGCACCCACACGATGTCGAGGCGGTCGGTCCTGAGGCGCTCGAGGCTGTCCTCGATGGAGTGCAGGGTGGCTTCGGCGGTGTAGTCGTTGACCATCTTGTTCGGACGGCCGTGCTCGAAGAGTCCGCCCTTCTTGCCGAGGTCCCGGGCAGCAGGGTCCTCGATCTCGCCGAGGACGACGCGGCCCACCTTCGTACTGAGGACGAACTCGTCGCGCGGGTGCTGTGACAGTACGTCGCAGAGACCGGCGCCGTAGAAGGTGCGGTGTCGAAGTAGCGGATGCCCTGGTCCCAGGCGGCCTCGACGGTGGCCGCAGCCTCTTCGTCGGGGATGGCGCGGAACATGTTGCCGAGCGGAGCGGTACCGAAGCCGAGCGCACCAGCAGCGGCATCGCACTGGGCCTGGGGAACGAGACTGTCGCGGCTGCGGCGACCGTCTGGGGCCGGGCCACGCGGCAGCGCCCCAGCGCCGCCTACTCGCTGTCGGCCATCCAGCCCTCGGAAAGTGCCGCACGCAAACGTTCGCCCATCGCAGCAGACTCCTCGTCCGTGACGGACAGCACGCCATTCTCGGCCATCAAAGCGTGAAACTGCTGTTGCCGGTACGGGGTTCCCACAGGAAGGCCGGCGATATGCCAATGAAGATGTGAATTCCCCTGCTGCCTTCCAAGCGACAGCAGGTACGTACGCTCGGGCTTCATCACCGTCTCCACCGCCAGGGCCACCTTGCGGACCACCGACATCAGTCGCAGGTAGGCAAACTCATTCAGATCGCGAACAGCGTGCTCGATGTGAGCATTTGGGGCCACGAGCACCTTCCCCGGCGTTGTCGGATACCGGTCAAGGAAGGCGACATGCTGGTCGTCCTCATACACCGTGACGTGCGCGGGCGGTCGGCGTCCCTGAACGCGGTATGCAGGGTGTCCGGGGTGTCATAGTCACCGAAGCGTATCCGGACTCCTCGGGAGGCGAGGTGCGCGGCCGGGCTGGACCTCGGATATGGCTGCCCGGGTTGATCCGCCCCGGACCAACAGCAGAACCACCAAAACCACGACCTGCCATACACCTGACAAAGCCCTGGTTCTGTCCGGCGGATCAGACCGCAGACACACCAAATGAGCTGATTCCTCAGCTTCCCAGAACTGCTTGCATCACACGCTTCGCGATCGGTCCGCCCAGCCGTCCGCCCGAGATGTCCGAGCGGGAGATGTCCATGTCGGTGGGATCGATGAAGACCGCGACCGCCACCGACGCACCGTCGGCCTTCTTGCCGTACGAGACGAACCAACCGTACGGCACCTCGTCATTCACGTTCACACCGCGCTGCGCCGTGCCGGTCTTGCCACCGACCGTGACACCGTCGATCAGGGCACGTTGGGCGCTGCCCTCCTTGGCAGTGAATTCCATCATTTCCTGGACCTTTTTCGCCGTCTCCTCGGAGACGGCCTGGCTCTTGAGCTTCGGTTCGTTCCTCTCCAAGGTCGACAGGTCGGGGCCGCGCAGCTCTTCGACGATGTACGGCTGCATCAGCTTGCCGTCGTTGGCGAGGGCGGCGGTCACCATGGCCATCTGCATCGGGGTGCTGGTGAGGCTGCCCTGGCCCATACCCGTCAGCGCGGTCCCGGGCTTGTCCAGTTGGCTCGGGTAGAGGCTTTTGGTGGCGAGCATGTCGCCGAACTCGTCGGAGTAGACATCGGCGTTGAAGCCGAACTTCTCCGCTGTCTCGCGCATCTTGTCCGCGCCGAGCTTCGATGCCGCGTCGAGGAAGACGTTGTTGCAGGAGTACTGCATGGCGGTCTTCATGGACGCCTTGTTGCAGACCGCGTCGCCGGCTTCACTGCTGATCTTGTTCGAGGAGAGCGGCAGAGGATACGGGGAAACGGCCTCGGATGCCGCGTCGACGTCGGTGACCACACCGTTCTCCAGAGCGGCGGCCGCCGTGAGGATCTTGAAGGTGGAGCCGGGCGGGAAGGTCTCGCGCAGCGGACGGTTGGCCAGGGGCTTGGCCTTTTCGTCGACGAGGTCCTGGAACCTGTCGCCTTCCTTGAACGAATTCCCGGCGAAGACGGACGGGTCGTAGGAAGGGGTGGAGACCAGCGCGAGGACCTTTCCGGTGCGCGGGTCGAGAGCGACGACCGCGCCGCGGGCACCGAGGTCGGTCAGCCCCTTGTAGCCCGCCTTCTGCGCCTTCGGGTCGATCGTAGTGATCACATCGCCGCCGCGGCGCTGCTCGCCGGCGAGAATGTCCTTGGCGTGCCGGAAGGCAAACCGGTCGTCCTGGCCGCTGAGCACGCTGTCGTACGTCTTCTCCAGCAGGGACATGCCCTGTGCCTGTGAGGCGTACCCGGTTACCGGAGCGTACATCGCGCCCTGCTTGAAGGTCCGCTGGTACTTGAAGTCCGTGCCGGAGACCGCCTTCGAACCGGTGATCGGGTCACCGCCCACGATGATGTCGCCGCGCGGGCTGGCGAACTGAGCGATCTTCACCCGGCGGTTGTGCTCGTCAGTGGCAAGAGCATCGCTCTGGAAATACTGGAGCCAGTTCGCCCGGAGCAGCAAGGCCAGCACCAGCAGCCCGCAGAAGACGGCTATGTGCCGCAACGGCCTGTTCATCGTTCTCCCGCTTCCCAAACCATTTGATCTTCAGTTATGGAGATGCATCTGCGGGCCGCATGGTTGCACCAAGGCACCTCCGCTGTTCCTGCCCCTGGACCACGCGGCACCGAGCGAGTTCGAGCGTGATCGGATGTCGCCGGGTGCGTCCGGATGTACCGGACACGGCCCGAACCCCGGGCCCTGGCCGGCCGGGTGGGCGTGACGGCGGCCGTCGCCCGGCAGCTGACCGCGGACCCGGCCCGGCTGCGGCCGGACCTGGGCCCGCGTGCCGGGCCGCGTCGGGGAGCCTGCGGCACCGGTCGCCGCCGACGGCGGTTCCGCTGCGCGGGCCTCCGCCCCGCCGAGATCACGCGCCGGCCAGCAGCCCCTCCAGCGCCACGGCCGTATCCGGATGGCGACCGGCCAGTGCCGCGCCTGACGGACCCGGATCCACCGTCTCCCACGTCCCGTCACAGCCCAGCAGGCTCGCCACCGCGTCGCACGCCGCGGGATGGGCAGCGAGCAGCGTGCAACCACGGCTGGCGTCCGCGCGCCGCGCCGTATGCACGGCTTCCGGCTGCGACCGCCACGGCGGTACCCACTCGTCCAGCGCTGCGAGCCGGCCGGGGAAGATCCGCCCGGCCTCACGGATCAGCAGCGGGGCCAGCTCGGCGCCGCCCGATCGCAGGGTGGTGATCAGGGTCGGCAGCCAAGGCAGGAGCACCGGGTCCGGCAGCCGTCCGAACGCGTTCGAGACTGCCTCCACGACAAAGTCGGTGAGGCCCGGGACGGGCTCCAGGGCGTGTACGAAGCCGCTGAGGTAGCGCGGGTAGGCAGGTATCACCAAGGGGTTGCCGAGCAGTTCGTCACACCTTGCCCGAAGGTCCGCGCGAGAGAGGTGCCCGAGCTGAACCTGAGCCGCCCACAGCAGCGCCGTCTTCGACGGGTCCTGCGGATGCGACTGGGCGACGGCCAGCTCGAGTTGGGCCCGGTCGCAGCCCAGTGACAGCGCCAGACTCTCCATGCTGAACAGGAAGCCCAGCATCGCTGCCACTTGGCGGACGGTGGCGTCGTCGTCGGTGAACGCCGTCGGCAGCAGGGTGCAGTAGTGCGCGTATCCGGTCTTGACGAAGGACTCGATCCACGGCGGCAGCACCGGCTCGCTGGTGCGGTAGTACGCCAGCAGCCGCCGCACCCGGCGCAGCACCTCCGGTGCGCCGTCCACGCTGCGTTCGGCCGACAGTACCTCCAGGGCGCGTGTGCCCAGCTCGTCGGCGAGGCGGCGGCTGCACAGGTACAACGTCGCGTCCTCGACGGCTTCCAGGACGGTCGCCGCGGTGGCGTGCGGGCCGTACGCCGTGCGGCGCAGTCGCTGCTCCAGAACCTGCTCGATGCTGACGCCCTCGTAGCCGAGCTCGATGAGCGCACGCTGATGGGTGCCCAGCGCCAGGTCCCACGACTCCTGGATCGGCCGCTCCCCCAGTCTCCGCTCGCCCATGATCGGCCGAGCCGCGCCCTGCGGCATCAGGAACCGCAGCATCCACAGCACGTCGGAACACCGCTCCAGTTCCGGCTCGGAGGCGATGTCCAGCAGCGCCCGTTGCACGCCGCGCTGCTGGAGCTTCAGGCTCAAGGGCGCGAGCCGGTCGTGCACGTCGCGGGCCAGGGGTGGCAGCGCTTCGTAGCCGACCTGGCCGACCCGGTCGCCGCCCATCATGATCTCCACGAGGCGGCGCACGTCGCGCCGGCCGGGCACGGTGTCCTTCTCGATGCAGGTGACGGCCGCATCCTGGAAGTCGTACGGCGTGGGCCTGGCCCGGTCACGCATCCCGGCCAGCAGGATCGACGTCTCGAACACTGCGATGGCATCGGCGGTGGAGGCGAGGTAGCCGCCTCGGCGCGCGGCGCGCACGATCTCCACCGACCAGCCGAGAAGTTCGGTCTCGTCCAGCCGGTCCAGGACGGGCGGTTGCTGCAGGAAGCCGGTCAGCTTGTCCGAGGGCCCGACCGCCGGTACGGGCGCCGCCGCGGCCGCGGTCTTCTTGGCCTTCGTTTTCTTCGCACCCGCCTGTCCCGCCAGGCGGTACGGCTCCACGCGCGTGCGCCTGACGTTCTTCGCCCAGACCGTCGCGGCGATCGACACCGAGCCGGCGGCCAGGCCGAACTGTGCCTCGATCGCCGCGTGGCTGGACGGAATCAAGCCCTGCTGCCACTTGGTGGCGCTGCGCGGACTGATCTCGAAGGTGTCGGTGCCGTCGACGCCGAACTCGCCGACGCGACTGGCCGCGTGGAAGGCGCCGCAAATGTAGAGGCAGTCCGCAGGATCGGTGCCGGTCGCGGACAGGTGCTCGCGCATCCTGGTCCACATGTAGCGCTCCCGGTCCTCGTCCACGCGCACCCGATGGGGGTCGCCGGGTGCGAGGCGCCGGAAGAGGCTGCCGATCAGCAGCATGACCTGGCGGTAGGTGTCGTGGTCGCTGTCGCCGAGCGGCAGTTCGACATACTGGTGCCACCATTCCGACCAGTGCCGCACCCTGCCGTGGCGCAGCAGGTGTTCCTCCAGTTCGGCGAAGCGGGGCCGCAGGTCGCCGATCTCCACGCCGACCGCGTCGCCGTGCAGCGCGGCCTCCTCCTCGGCGCGCGGTGCGTCCGGATCCGCTGGTTCGTCGGCGTGCGTTTCGCGCGCGTCCCACTGAAAGACGTGGTCCGAGGAACGGTCGACGAGGACCAGTTCTACGCCCGGCGTGTCCAGGGCGTAGGCGATCGCCTGGTATTCGGCCGATGCCTCGGTGATCGGTGCGACCACCGACAGCGGGGACCACTCGGCCGGGAAGCCGTCGACCTCGGTCGCGAACGCCTGGAGGGCCACCGGGAGCTTGCAGTTGCGCAGTTCGGTCAGGAGCGGCGCCATGTCCTCGCACAGCTCCAGGTACACAACCTTCGGTTGTTTCTCCCGCAGGCGGCGTGCCATCGCAACCGCTGAGGCGGGCGAGTGGTGGCAGACGGGGAAGATCTCCAGTGGCTCACGCACCGCGCGATCGACGTCGTCGACGATTCCGAGGAGGATGCCCTGCAGGGCGTCGGGTCCGTCGGCGAACGTCGCGGCGGCCTCCTGCAACTGCCCGCGCAGTGCTTCGAAGGGCCCCTCGTGCGTGCTGCTCATGACAGGGTGGCGATCGCGTCGCGGCCGCCCTCCAGGAACTCCGGCCAGGATCCGCCCTCTTCCTTGCTGCGCGGCTCGACGACGCCGTGCAGGTACTTGTTGAGGATGGCGAGGTCCTCGGGCTCGCGCCGGGCCAGTGACCCGACGAGCGAGGAAGCCAGCGTACGGGCCGTCAGGGCGCGCTCCCCGAAGAAGTTGCTGTGCAGGATCGCGTCCTCGAGCACGCCGATCTGTTCGGCGGACGACAGCGCGGACTCCAGCTTCTCGTCGTCGCTGCCGGCCGCAGCCGCCGAGGCGCGCAGGTCGGCGAAGCTCTGCAGCAGCACGTCGAGCAGCGTCGGCGGCACATCCAGCTCGATCTGATGGCGACGCAACAGTTCCTCGGTGCGGAAGCGGACGATCTCCGCCTCGCTCTTCTTGTTCGTCACCACCGGGATGCGGACGAAGTTGAAGCGGCGCTTGAGCGCCGAGGACAGGTCGTTGACGCCCCGGTCACGGCTGTTGGCGGTGGCGATGACCGAGAAGCCGGGCTTGGCGAACACGATGTTGTCGCTGTCCAGTTCCGGGACCGAGATGTACTTCTCGGACAGGATCGAGATCAACGCGTCCTGGACGTCGCTGGTGGAGCGGGTGAGTTCTTCGAAACGGCCGATCGCGCCCGCCTCCATCGCGGTCATGATCGGCGAGGGAATCATCGACTCCCGCGACTGGCCCTTGGCGATGACCATGGACACGTTCCAGGAGTACTTGATGTGGTCCTCGGTGGTGCCGGCCGTACCCTGCACGACCAGCGTGGAGTTGCGGGAGATCGCGGCGGACAGCAGCTCGGCCAGCCAGCTCTTGCCGGTGCCGGGGTCGCCGATGAGCAGAAGCCCGCGGTCGGAGGCCAGCGTGACGATGGAGCGCTCGACGAAACTGCGGTCGCCGTACCACTTCTGCGGGATTTCCCGGTCCAGGCCGTCGGAACGCTCGGAGCCCAGGATGAACAAGCGGACCATCTTCGGGGACAGACGCCAGGAGAAGGGCTTGGGGTTGTCGTCGATGGACTCCAGCCAGTCCAGTTCCTCGGCGTACTTGATCTCGGCAGGGGCGCGCAACAGGTCGGACATAACAGGGCCTTTCTAAGCGAGAAACGTCTTGAGCTCGTGGACGAGCTTGCGGATGTGGCCGGAGAGCACCGGAGTACCGAGGGCCTTGAAGCGTTCACGGAACCAGGGGTTGACCTCCTGGCGGCCGGAGCTGGTGACGGAACCGACGGGGATGAACTTCACTCCGGAGCGGTGGACGGCCTCAATACCCTCGAACAGCGGCTGGGAGCGGTCGAACTCGTAGAAGTCGGAGATCCACACCATCACGGTGTCTTTGGGGTCGGTGATCTTCGGACGGGCCATGGCCATCGCGACGGGACCGTCGTTGCCGCCGCCGAGGTTGGTGCGCAGCAGGGCCTCGAACGGGTCATTCACCCAGGGCGTCAGGTCGATGGCACGCGTGTCGTACGCGATCAGGTGGACGTCCACCTTCGGCAGCCCGGCGAAGATCGACGCCAGGATGGTGCAGTTCACCATCGAGTCGACCATCGAGCCCGACTGGTCCACGACGACGATCAGCCGCTGGGGCGTCGTCCTGCGGGTGGTGTGCCGGTAGTAGAGGCGGTCGACGTACAGCCGCTCCTCCTCCGGGCTCCAGTTGGTGAGGTTCTTCCAGATCGTGCGGTCGAGGTCGAGGTTGCGGAACACCCGCTTGGGCGGGACGGAGCGGTCCAGGGCGCCTACCGTGGCTTTTTCCACCTGGGTGCGCAGCACTTCGGCGACCTCGTCGACGAAACGGCGGATCAGGGCCTTGGCATTGGCCAGGGCCACGCCCGAGAGGTTGTTCTTGTCCCGCAGCAGCTGTTCGATCAGTGACATGCTCGGGGTCAGCTGCGCGGCGAGCTTGGGATCGGCCAGGACCTCGCGCAGGTGCATCCGCTTGACGAGGTCGGCCTCGATGGCGCCGAGTTCCGGGCCTATCGTCGAAATCAACCGGCCGAGATCGTGCTTCGTGCCCGGGCCGCCGGTGACGGTCGGGCCGACGCCCGGTCCTGCGGCACCTCTCCCGGCCCCGCCGCCGGCGCGGCCGCCACGCAGTTCGCCGGGCTTGCAGCCCAGCGCACGCTCCAGCCAGCCGGCGTCGGACTGCCAGCGCGCCAGCTGTCCGGCAGTGACCGTGCCGGAGCCGGAGGCGAAGACATTGAGCAGCACCTTCGACACCAGTGCCGCGCGCCGTACCTCGGCGGCCCGGCCGCATGCGCCTTCGTCGTCGGGCTCGGGCGCCATCAGACCGTCGAACTCGGCAGCCAGTTCCGGGTGGCGCTGCACGATCGAGTCGACGGATGCCTGCGGGTCCAGCAGCGCGGACGGCAGACCTATGTCATCGACGACGGCGAGGCTCGCCGATTCCAGCGAGGCCTGCTCCTCATGGTCGAAGAGGCGTGCGAGGAGGCGCCAGTACAAGACCTGACGGCGGTTGTCGTGAAAGTCCGCCTCCGGGTTCTGTGAGGTCGCGTACCCGGCCGGTTGTTCAGTCGTGTGCTCCGTCATTTCCGCAGCAGCCTCCCCGCGCGCTCCCGCAGCACGGCCACGGCGTCGGTGGCGGCCTTCTCGGCCTTGACGCCGGCCTTGTCGGTCGTTCCCCCGGCCCATCCCCCGGCGTGGATCGCGACAGCCTTCTTCCGTACGGTCGTCTCGACGGCCAGAGGCTGGACGCGATACGTCCCGGCGTCCCAGCGGAGCAGCCCGATGCACGCACCGGACGCCGCGACGGCGTCGGGGGTGAGCGGTCCGGCGGTCGGAATGCGGTCGGTGTCGACAGCGAGAGGGTGTCCGGCGACGGTGAACGTCAGTGTGTCGTCGCCCTTCTGGGCGGCGTAGCCCTCCAGGAACACGGGTACGGCGATGCGCGCCGGGTGCCGGTCCAGGGGTGCGGTCGCCGCGTCGGTGGCAGTGGGCAGGGCAACGCGGGCAGTGGCGAAGGCGTCGGCGGGCTCGCTCGGGCGCGCGTGCTCGTCGCTCCAGACCAGGTCGCCCTCGGCGGTGACCGGCATGCCGACGAGATCCATTGAGCGGCCCTCGCTGACGGCCGCCAGCAGCGACATGTGGGGGCGGAGCAGCTGCCAGACGCCGGCTCCGACGACCGTGTCGGGCTTCGGCACCGACACGCCGGCACGTACCAGGCGGGGCGCGGCGCCGTCTGCGGGCTCGAACACCGCGTGGACCTGGGCCTGTGCAGCGGTCGCGTGTTCCTGCAAGTCGACGCCGAGGGGCAGCAGGCGGCCGGTGGCCGTACCGGTCATGGGCACGTCGGCCGCACCGGGCAGCGTCAGCAGCATCGCGCGCGACCACAGGTCGGCCCAGCGGCGTGCCGGGATCCTTTCCAGGGCCGCGCCCGGGCAGGATGCGGCGAGTTCGGCGGAGAAGCCGTCGAGGAGCGTCGCCAGGCGGCGTAGGGCCGGGTCCGGAAGCATTGCGGAGACGACTTGCGCCGACCCGGAGACCACATCGTGGTCGATGCCCTGCCACCCGGAGCGCGCCAGATCCGACAGCCAGGAGCGGGCGGCGGCGAGCAGGTTCACGGCCTGCTGCCCGCCGGGCGCCGGGACACTCTCCTCGCTGCCGGACCGACCGGTCGCCTCCTCGACGCGGGTCATCAGTGCGTCGTGAACGGAGCCGAGCAGTGCAGTACGGGCAGCGGCGAGGGCGACGAACTGGTCTTCGCTCGCGGCTCCGTCCGCCGCCTTCTCGGCCGCCTCGGCGACCCTGGCAGCCAGCGGCGTCCCCTCGACGGCGCGGGCGAGCTCTGTCAGGCCGGCGGCCTGGGCCGGTTGGGGGCGGAGCAGGCCGGCGGCGAGAGCCCGGTCAAAGGCGTCGACGGCCGTCAGGGCTTCGTCGAGCCCGGCAATCGTTTCGCAGAGCAGGTCGGCGCGCATCAAGCCACCGCCCTCGTCGGCGGGAACCACTGCATCTCCGGCAACGGTGCGGTGGTCGGGGCGAGTTCCAGGTAGGCCAGGTGACGCAGGAACCTGCTGAAGACCGGCGCGGCAGCCTTGGTGTCCCCCTGCGGTGGACGTGTGTTGCTCATGTCGGTGGCAATGGTCTGCGCGCTCGGCTCCCCGTCCACGATCTCGACCCTCAGGTAGCGGGCGACGCGCTCGGCGCCATACTGCAGCACCGCCTCGTTGATCAGGGCCCGGATATGATTGCAGAACGAGCCCCGCGCGCCGCCGCAGGGCCGGTTGTTGTTGGTGCTGCAAGCGAACGCGTAAGTGCCGGCCGCGACCGACGAGACATAGACCCGCTCAATGTCCGAGCCGCTGGACACCACGCCCTGCAAGCGTCCGTCGGCCAGCTCCACAAACGGAACCTTGGCAAGCTTGCGCGGCCGTGCGGGTGCTATCACCCGTGCCGTGCTCGACCTCTCCCAGTCGGACAACGCACCATCTCCTATGCACCAAGAGGACTTCCGCGCCACAACGGCGGGACACGACTGAACATACTTGCGACCACTGACAACGCCGATCGCGGACGCACAGCCGCGTCACGCACCGCTCCCGGAACCGGCAACAAGGCCACGGAATGAGGCGGATATCCGGTGGTGGTTCTCCGGGTCCGGGCTGAACCTTTCTCCGGAATCGCGGCGTACCCTCCACACGCCCCTGCGACGGGGGGTGCCGGTAGCCCCAGCCACGAAGACCTCTACCGACCTCGACCAGATGCGAGACCAAAGCATGACTGTCCGCCCGCGCCGGCACGTGCGCTGCCGGCCACGGCGGTCGCTCGTGCGCGGGTCTCGGGAGTCAGGGCCGTCCTGAGCGCGGCTGACAGGGACTCGGTGGTCGGACTCGGACCGTCGTATGCCGCGCCGATGCCCAGGTGAGCCACCCGGCTGGCGAAATACGGCTGGTCCCCCGCCTGGGGTACCAGCACTTGAGGCGCGCCGGCCCAGGTGGCCGTCGTCGTGCCCGCGCCGCCGTGGTGCACAACGCCGGCCGCCCGACGGAACAGTGCCTGATGGTTGACCTCGCCGACGACGAAGCAGTCGTCCTGATCGTCGATCAGAGCCAGGTCGGACCAGCCGCGGGCCACGACCGCGCGGCGGCCCTGCGCTCGGATCGCCTCGATGGCCACCCGGGCGACGTCCGTCGATGTGCGCATGGGCATGCTGCCGAAGCCCAAGTACACCGGTGGTGTGCCGGCATCCAGGAACGCCACCAACTCGGCCGGGAGCGGGCGTTCGTCCGGCGGGGCCCACGCGCCGGTCTGCACCACGTCGAGGTCCGTCGGCTGGTGCCGCGGGGCCAGGATCGGGTCCGTGGCCAGCCACCGGTGGTCGGTGAAGACGTGGTCGCGGACGTTGTCCAATGACGGCCGGCCGATCGACGCCCGGTGGGTGTTGATCGCCTCGCTCAGCACCGCGTGCGCATCCTGGGCGTCCCGGTCCCAGAGCAATCGGTTGTCGGTCACATCGGATGGGAGCATCCGGCCCGGCCGCGGGATCGGCTGGTGCTGCGGCGACGGCAGGCTGACCGGCTGATAACTCTCGTACACGTAACGGATGCCCAGTTTCTCGGCCACCGACTTCACGACGGCCACGGCCGGCACGAGGCCGGTAGCCACCAGCACATCACACCCCTCGGCTGCCAGGGTGACCCTTCATAAAACGCGGCGACCAACTCGGCTGCGCGCCGGGGCACGCCCGCCGACGACGGCGTCTTCCCGGTCACCAACGAGCGGAACCAGTGCAGGTGAGCGAACGCCCGCTCCGCAACCCAGCGTTGGGTGACCAGGCCGGAACCGCGCCCGGTGTCGCTCGGTGCCTTCGAGCCACACTGCGTGGGCTTCGTGACTGTGTGTACCGCTCCCCCGCCGCCGGGGCCGCTGACACCCATACGCGCAGCCCGCCCCGAATCGCGGAGGGGTGGCGTGCAGCAGAAACACGGCGAGGCCGGCCCCCAGTGGGGTTGGTCCCGGGCACCGGCCCATCGCCACCCGGAGAGCTACTCGATGACGAGCTCGACCGGGATGTTGCCGCGGGTCGCATTGGAGTAGGGGCAGACCTGGTGGGCCTGCTCGACCAGCTTGCGGCCGGTGGCCTCGTCGACGGCCTCGGGCAGCTCCACGCGCAGCGTGACCGCCAGACCGAATCCCTCACCCTGCTTGCCGATGCCGACCTCACCGGTCACGGCGGCATCACTGACGTCGATCTTGGCCTGACGGCCGACGAGCCCCAGGGCGCTGGCGAAGCAGGCGGCGTAACCGGCGGCGAACAGCTGCTCCGGGTTCGTGCCCTGGCCGCTGCCGCCCATCTCCACCGGGATGGCCAGCTGCAGATCCAGCTTGCCGTCGGGGGTGACGGCGCGGCCCTCGCGGCCGTGGGTGGCGGTGGCAACGGCGGTGTAGAGCGCTTCCATGAAAGTGATTCCTCTCGAAAGTGATGTCCCAGCGGCGCTGTCCGACCGCTTCCACTCCAGGAAAGCACACAATTAAATTGCACACAATCTAATGGCGTGCAGGGTTATGCTGGATCCATGACCTCCATGTCCAGCCCGAACCGCGAGGCCCCGTCCGAGGCCGACTACCTACGCCTCGACCAGCAGATCTGCTTTTCCTTGAACGCCGCGTCACGCGCCTTCGGCAGCGTCTACCGCGTACTCCTCAAGGACCTCGGGCTCACCTATCCCCAGTACCTGGTGATGCTGGCGCTCTGGGAGCACGGCGAGCTGCCGGTGAAGACGCTGGGAGAGCACCTGCGGCTCGACTCCGGCACACTGTCACCGCTGCTGAAGCGGTTGGAGGCGGCGGGCCTGGTACGGCGCGAGCGCAACGCCCAGGACGAGCGGTCGGTGCACATCCACCTCACGGACGAGGGCACGGCACTGCGCGAGCGGGCGCTGGCCGTGCCACGCCGGATCGCCGCGGCAACCGGCTTCGACCTCGACGAGATCAGCAACCTGAGAGCCCGCCTCAACCGACTCACGGCAGCCCTGGACACAGCAGCCTTGGAGGAAAACCCGAGCTGCGCCGACGCGGTGTCCGAGAAGTAGCGTCGCTCGCCGGACGTGGGCGGTTCTGCAGAGGGTCGAGGGAAGCGGGGAAGGCGTCCCGGCCACCCCGCCCACGAACAGACCGTCACCGACGCCTTCCGCGCCGGCGACCACCTGGAAGCGAAGGCCCTCGAAGATCTGGGTCTGCCCATGTACCGGTCCCCGGTTCGGACGACCACCCGACGAGAGCAGATGAACACCGCGGCTTCGCCGACGAAGGCGCAAGGGCGTTTGAGCTCACCGAAGGGCAATGACAACGACGACCAGCGGCAAGAAGCGGCGTGTCAGAGGAGCAGGTGGAGCAAATGCGCGCAGGCGACCTGTTCGCTCGGGTGGCGGGCGATGACCTCGTACGTGCCCCGTTCGTACACACCGGTCTCCCACGCCCCATCGGACGCCTGTCGCAAGAACAGAAAGTCCGTGGGGGTGGGGACCGGTTCGTGAACGCCCTCGATGCGGTAGTAGCCGTCGGCCACTCCCGCCTCGCTCAGCACCGCGTGCAGTTCCCGGCGTTCCACGCTGGAGCTACGCGGCGGCAGACTTGAGGTAGTCATGCTCCAGCAGCCACTTGACGTTCAGCCGCTGCCCCTGGCCCGGGTCGAGGAAGACCGCGTCGAGCTTGATCTGCCGGCCGCCCCCCGGCTGCTCGAACCACGGGGCGATACTGCCCTGCCACACCCAGAAAGGCTTGGCCACCTTGTATACGCGGTAGTCGCAAGCGACTTCTGCTTCACGGGTGTTGAGGTTCTGGGGTGGCAGCGCACGCTCTGCGTACGCATCACCAGCGGGTGCCAGGTAGCTGCCGTACTCAGAACCGAAGCGGTCCAGACGCTGGCCCGCACGCAGCTTGGTCGGCTCCTTGTCGATCTGGCCGTTGACCTGACCGAAGCCGTCGTTGGGCGGGTACTTCCAGCTGCCGGAGTCGGCGGGACCTTCCCAGTACTTCTTCAGAAATGCCTGCGGGGACAGGGCTCCGGTGCGCTTGTACCCCTTCAGAAGCGGACCCACAGGGGCCAGCCGACGATTCGGAAGCCACTTGGGGCCGAGCCGGGCGTCGCCGCGGAACTCACCCGTGCAGGGATCGTGCCGGGCCACGGATGCAGGCGTCCGGCCCTCCGGCTTCGCTGAGGCGCTCGCGGCGGGGGCCGTGACCAGCCCGGCAGTGATGCCAAGCACGGCAAGCACGTTGCGCATGCGGTTCATTCAGAAGTCCCCTTCAGGTGCCGGTGATCGATTACGATAGCTGACAAAGAGTATCCTCTCGCTTACTCAGAGCGTCCATTCTGCGCCGTTTTTGGGACACGAAGCAGCGCGGCATCCCGGCCCTGTTCTGTTCGGGGCGGGCCGGATACAAAAACATCTGACGCGCACTCTGTCAGCGGCGTTGGCGACGCCTCCGGCGCGAACGGCCTTGCACTGAGCGCCGGACTTCGTCGGGCGTCCACAAAGCTGCTGGTCCGCCTCTTCGAGCACAGGGTCTCCTCTGCTCATTCCTTCGCCCCTGGGCAGCTGTGGCTGCACCGCGGGGCGTGGGTGTGGGTTATGGGATGTGTGGCTGGATCACAAGGGTTTCGAGTGGTCTGGTCCGGTGGGGTTGCGGTATCTCGTCGGCTTTGGCTGTCGTCGAAAATCCGGAACAGTGCGCGAAGACAGCGCCGGCCGAGGTCGATGAAGCAGCGCGCGGTGCCGTCGGGTCGAAGCCGGTGAGCGCGCAGCTCCACGCGGCCGGGGCGTGGCCTGCGTGTTCCAGGTGGAACAGGGCGGCGGCCCGCAAGGCGACAGAGCGGGCCGGTGCGCTGCCGGCGGTCGCCGATGTGGTCGGTGGCGATCGAGTGCGCGGGTCCGCGTCGGGCGCTCAAGCCGCATGGCAACAGGGGATACGGCTTCAATCACCCGCGGCGTTTGCTGCGCAGCCGAAACACCGCGTCGTGCATTGCGCGTTGCGGCATTTGGAGCTTCGGTCGGCCGGGCCGGCGCCGGTAGGTTGTGGGGCGCGCCATGTCCTGGCGGAACGGCTTCCGGCGACTGGATCGTGGATGCGAGAGGAGGGCCGCGCGCCTCCTTGCCGTCGCCGGCACCGTCGGCGCCCTGAGCTGTTACAGCCGCATCGCCGACTGAGAACCACATGAGGGGTGGCCTGGTGAAGCCTTGGTTCAGTCAACGGTGGACTCTTCGCTTCACCTCTTCGCCCGCCTTGTTGAAAGTGATCCACTCGCCGGTCTTCTTGCCGAGGTTGCATGTCCCCTCGTCCAGCAGGTTGCCGTTGTCATGCCACCGACGCCATGGGCCGTCCCGCTGACCGTCCGAGTAGTCGTCCTCACCCGACAGGGCTCCGTCCTGGAATTGCTTCTCTGCCATGGCAACAGCGTAGGAATGGGCGGCCTCGACAACCCGGCGCCCCATCCCATGTCTCCAGGGACGTAACCAACCGTCGTCGGAGCCGGCCGCCGAGATGTGAATTCGCCGGTCTGCGCTCACCAACCAGGACACCGCGCAAGTCGACTTCCCGGCATGGATGACTACCGGGCCGCCGCGGGATCGGTTCGGAACGCAGGTGGGGCGGCGAAGGTCATCACCCCCCTGCGGCCGCGCCCGACGTCATCCAAGCCGAATGGGACCAGCCGACGGGCATTCCCAATACCTCGTGAGATGCCGGCCCGAGCAGCAATCGGGTGTCCGTCGATACATACGACGGTGCGCCCACCGCCGATCCGGTGCCCGGATCGAAAAGGTCGCCGCTGCCCACGCAGACGCGGTGCGGCGATCCTCGTCGGCAGTCGGTTGCCCTCGCGCGCATGGCAACTGCCTAGTGCAGCCTCCAGGTGAACTTGCCGCCACCCACCCACCGAACCTCGCCCGGATCGTCGAGGTCGTGGACTCTGATGCCTGCGGCCCAGGCGGCATGCAGCACGTCCGCCATCGATGTTGCGGCGCTGACGACCTCCCCGTCGATCTCCACAAGGCGGAAGGGCGGATCACCTGGCTGGACTCTCAGCACGGTGATCCGAGGCGTCGAGATACGCGGGCTCGCACTTTCGGTCATGCGCAGATCCGTTCCACGCCACGGTCGGCAGTATGCCCGGCGGCAGGATAGGTAACGCGACTCCACGTGACATCACCCCGGCGGCCGAGCCGGCTGCCCGTCGGAAGGCAGATCCGCCGACAGCAGTCCGCAACCAGGCCCAGCGCGCGTCAAGACCCGCTGACCATTCACCTGTCACCTGTGCCGGAACGCTGCCGGGGTCAGCGGGGCAGGCCGGTCACGGCAAGGAACTCAGTGCGCGATCGACCTGCTGCGCGACGGCGAGGCGGCCACCGTCGTAGCCCGGCTGACCGAGCACCCCGGGACCGAGTTCGTCTGCCGCGACCGTGCCCAGTAGCGGGGCGACGTAGGAGCGCCGAACCGGGCGCGGGGTGCCCGATCCCGGAGAGCTCCGGCACAGAGCGCGTACCGCAGCTTCGCGAGCGCCGCGGGGTTCGGTCCATCGGTCTCCATGCCTCCTTGGACGGGTGTCCTGCATCGAGTGATTGCCGGAAATCACGGGCGTGCTGCTGGGATGGCAGCAGGGCACACGGCGGCGAGCACTTCGGCGCGTCATGGAGAAGCCGGACCACCCTCAGGGGAAACTTTCGCCATGACCAACACGATGAAAGCAGTCCTTGAGGGCGGCCCCGACGATCTCCCTGAGCGGATCGTTTCCATCACTACGCCCGGCGTCGACCTCAAGATCCCGTTCCGTGGTGGATACGAGCACTTCAAGGCGACGACACGTCACCAGGAAACCGACGAAGGCCAATTTCCTGTCTACGAATGGTGGGAGCGCACGGAAGTCCCAGGGTGAGGGTTGTCCCGTAACTGCCCTGGGCGTTCCGTCCTGCCGCAGCATGAGCGATCTCGTTGTCGGCTGCCTTGCCGGGCCGGGTTGCCATCGCCGGTCGCGGCCTTTCACGGGCAGCCCGGCTCCCCGCAAGCGGCGAGTCATCGGCCGATGCGAGTCAGCGAGGTGCTGGGGCGCGGGCTGCGGGCGGCGGGCTGCCGTCATGCGAAAGGGGCTTGCCCAGCAGTCACGGGCTGCAGCGCCTGGTGGCATCCGCCAGGCGCCGGAGCTCGGCGGCAGCGAGTTTCGGTTTTCCGCCGGAACGGCCGGTCGACGTCGCATCCGCAGCCACGGGCGAATTCGGCCAGGTGCCGGGAAGGCACCCGGTCGGCCCACTCGGCAGGGGTGGCTGTGCGTGCCTCGACTCGCCATCGCGCACCTCACCCTGATGGGGGAAACTCTCACCCACATACCCCTGCGGCAGTCGGCAGGGGTACCGGCACGCTCGCCTGTCTGCACTAACCCGGGGCGCGCAGCGAACCTCCCGCCACGAAGCTGTGGGCATACGCGTTCCCGCCGGCCCCTCGGCGAAAGACTAAAGAAGGTTTTCCCGTGCGTCTGTACCGGATAGCGCTGTGGGTCACGGCCCTTGTGGCCGTTCCCCTCATGGCGGCACCACCCGGAGTGTCGACGGCCCGTGCCGTCGGCGGTACAACACCGGAAGGCCCCCTTGCCGTATGGCGGGCCGAAGTGGTTCCGGAGTCGGCTGTCGATTCCGCGCTGCCGTTCCCGGCCCTCGGAGCGAGGTCAGTGGCTTTCCCCCGTGCGGCGCCTCGGCCCGCCATCGTATTGCGTACGCAGTGGCGGGCCGACGAGACCAAACGCGACCCACATGCCCACTACGCGCAAAGGGTGACGGCGGTGTTCATCCATCACACCGACACCCCCAACGGCTACGACTGCGCCGACGTCCCGCGTACCCTGCGCAATCTGTATACGGGCCAGACCCGTGACCAGAGATGGGGAGACCTCGGCTACAACTTCCTCGTCGACAAATGCGGCACCATCTACGAAGGCCGCGCCGGCGGGACCGACCGCCCCGTCGTCGGCTCCCACACCCTCGGGTTCAACCAGGGCACCACGGGGATTGCGGCGATCGGCACTTTCGGACGAGGCACTCCCGTACCGGCAGCCATGGAGCACGCGATCGCTGCCCTCGCCGCCTGGAAGCTCGGCTTGAACGGCATCCACCCCACCGACAAGGTGCAGCTCACGTCCACGAACGACAAGAGCCGCTACACCAAGGGAGCTTCGGCAGAATTCGACGCCATCTCCGGCCATCGCGACGGCTATGCCACCAACTGCCCCGGAGATGCACTGTTCGCGCGCCTCGCCGCAATCCGAAAGATTGCTGCCGGCCTCCAGGGCAGGCTCCCACGAGCATCCTCTGATGTCGCCCTGCCCGCGAACTTGCGAAACCTCCAACAAACCAGTCATTGACGGACCCGTCAGGACAAGTACACGTGGGGCGCGTCCCCCTGGCATCGCAGACTGGGCCGGGGCGAACGAGCCCAGGGCAGCTATGCGGCCGCCCTCGTTCCGAAGCCGACGCAGGACTCGACGATCGACGAGTTCTTCCCTCTGCCCCCGGGATCTGCCGACGAGCGGCGATGACTGGAGCAGAAGAGGCCGTCGCAACGTGAGCATAGCCGGTCACACGCCCGGCTCGCCCGGCCTGAGAAGCAACTGCGCTCGGGCTACCAGACATGCAAGGACGCCCCGGGTACGCGGAGGCGTGGGCCCATGAGGTCGCCCGCTTCCAGGTTCCGGGCACAGCCTCTGGAGCTCAGTATCACTGTCTCCACGCACCCGTACGGGGCGACTGTCGACAAGAGCATGAGCGTCGGGCCTCTTGCCGACACCGGCCTGTGCCTGGATATGCGCTCCCCCAGCGGGCCGGGCCATCGGCGCGGGATGCAGCCGCCGTCCGTGCTCCGTAAGCTGGTGGACGGCGTCGGGCGGCCGGATTTCACGCCTGCCCGCTACATGCAGCAAATCCCCGCAGCGATCGCGGCGGCCATCGACATCTTGCATCCGCATCTGACCTCGACGTTCGGCGTCACGCCGGGCGCCGGACCGGCTACTGAGCGACGCAACACTCCTCATGCCCCTGACACGGAGCCATTCATGACCACACCGCGGGACCTGTTGATCGCCGCCATGGACATGGCGGCGAGTCGTCATCTGGCGCGCGGCGATCTGTCGCTTGCGCTCGCGGGAGCCGAGGTGATCGATCTCCTGAGCGCCCAGGCCGTCAGACTGGACGGCGATCAGATCGTGCCGAGCCACCCGCCGGCCATGGCTGATCGCCTGTTGGATGAGGCCGCGTCGTCGCTCGTCCGACAAGCGCCGTACGAGTCGCTCGAAGACTGGCTGTGGCGCAGAGGCCGCGGTCTGTCCACGGCCTATCTGGACGCCCTCGAGGCGGAAGGACTGCTCACTCGGCAACGCCGCCCCCGCTGGATGCCCTCCGTAGCCAGTCAGCTGGTGTTGGTCGATTCACCCGCTCGCCGAGCGGCGGCTGACCGCTGGACATCGGATGAGCCCGTACTCGCCGCCCTTGCGGCGGCCGTCGGAATCCGTGACAAGCCAATTGGCGACTCTCCGAGCGTGCCCGACGACGCGGTGGCGACGGTACTCGCCGCCGTTGGTGACGCGTTGAGGGATCTGGAGTTCCAACGGCAACGGCGAGCCATCGACGAGGCGGCCTTCGACAACGTCTGGCGAGGCGAATGACGACGGCATGCGCGACGTCGCAGGCTGTGTGGGGACGGCGGCCGGTCGTATCACATGGGTCGGCGGCACCACCGGCCTGCCCGGCTCATCCGGCACCAGCAACTGTCTGCCCACCATGTGCTCCGCGTACTGAAGCAGGGGGAGCCATCTGCGAACTCGGAAGGGCCGCTGCAACGCTCTGCTCGTCCGCGGGGGGAAAAGCGATCGGGGCCCTGTACATACCGCTTGGGCGGGTACCTGCATGCCCGGGACGCGGGCGGCGTCTGCCGCGCCGGTGCCATGTCGTGCCGCCTGGTCGCAGCGTCCCGACGGCGGGAAAGACCGTGTACGCTGCGCGGCTGTTCCGGCTGGGCTGGCAGCGTCTCGCTCTCCGGCTCTAGTATGGCGTGGCAGAGGTATTCAGACTGGAACCCCGGCCCGATTCCGGCGGGCCGGGGTTCTGTGTCAGGCGGGTGAATCGATCACCGGCCTTGTTAGTGGTGCTCGGTTACCGGCCACCGTGATGGTGCTCGATCACCGCTCTCAGTAGTCGTCGCCGTAGTCGCCGCCGAAGTCGCCGCCGCGGTCGTCGCCGCCGTAGCCGCCACCGTCGTGGTGGCGCTCGATCACCCGGAAGCTGCCGACCACTCCGTTGCGGACCTTCACGCCACCCTTGACACGGCCCGGGTGGACGCCGTCGCTGGAGCTCCAGGGACCGACGGTCGCCAGCGGGGCGCCGTTGTCGCAGGTCGCGCCACGGAAGACCTCGACGGTCCGACGGCTTTCGTTGCGGATGTTGAGGGTCTTGGAACCGAGACCGCTGACCACCGTGACGCAGCCGCCGCCTTCGGCGGAGTACGTGCGCTCGTTGATCTGGATACGGCCCCTGAAGTGCTCCCGGTGGCCCCTGTTCTCGTTGCCGCCACCCTTGTTCTCGTAGCCGCCACCCTTGCCCTCGTTGCCCTTGCCCTCATTGCCCTTGCCCGAATTGCCGTTGCCGGCGTCGCCGCCGTTGAGGGCCGACATGGGGGCGGAGGCCTGCTGGACGACCGGGGCTGCCTGGGCCGGCTCGGAGGAGGCGGCCGAGGCGTAGGTGATGCCGGTGGCGGCCAGGGCCGCGGCAGCCGCGAGTGCGGCGGTAACGACGGTGGAACGCGTAACCATGTCACTTCTCCTGTCTCAGAGAGGCCGGCTGAGTAGCTGGCCCGTGATTGAACGTACTAATGACCCCCATAGCTGTCATTTCGGACACGTTGGAAAGAGTTGGGCCGGGGCGCCAATCGGGGTACATGGGACACCCATATGCTATTTCCATTTAATCTGACGAACATCAATTACCCATATTTATGGGTCAGTTGATATGCCGTTAGCCTGTCCGGGCGACTTACTGATGCCCGCTCACCCTTTAGGGACAGCGTGTCGCTGTTGACACAGCCCGGGACGGAGGTTCATGCCGTCGTCCTGAATGCCCGTCATTCATGGCCCCACCCACCCTGACCTGCAGTAGCCGTCCGCAGAGCCGTTGTCGACCCCGGCGCGCAGCCGGTCAAGGCGGAGGGGCATCGTGTGGCGCGGCTCCGGGCTTCCCGGATGTGACCACCGATCGTGCTCACCACCCTGAGGCACGACGACACCCAGGCCCAACCGTGGTCCGCACAGACACTGCCCAGGACCAACGAAGCCAAGACCACCTGCACGCGAAGCTGTCCGCGTCAGTCCCGCACGGTGAGCACCGGATCCTCGACGACGCCGGGCGCAGCCGGCTCCACCGGGAGCGCCAAGACATCGTTGCCCCAGGCGAACAATGACCTGCTGGGCAAGGCCGCGTGACGGCTGATGAGTGCCGGGCGCGGGCCGCCCCTGCCCCTCTTCGTCATCGTCGAACTCAACCACGTCCGGGCGACAGGCCTTCCGGGCGCGCTGCAGGGCATCCTCCATCGCGTGCCCGAGATACGGACCGGGCCCGACACAGAGGCTGAACCGGCTCGGAGATACGACGCGACGCCCGTCGAACGCGGCCAGCAGTGGGGCCACCTCCGCCGGCGGTCCGCTGCCGGAGGCCACGTACAGGCCGGCAAGCAACCGGTCGTTCCTCTCACCGGGTGCCGCGCCGTCTGTGCAGTGCCGGTGTCCCCCATCAGCCGGAACAGCACCCTCGCCGGCGGTCACGGGCGCCGGAGGAAACGGCCTTGCGGGACGCCTCGGTCTTCGACACGGCGAAATTTCAGGAGAGGGCCTCCCGCCGAAAGCGGGGCGCCCGACGCCGCCCCCTGGAGAGGGCGCCGGGCCGGGCCCGTCGGTCAGCGGGCGTTCACATCGATGCATGCGTAGAAAGCGTTGGCGGTGTCCGCGATGTTCCAGACCGCGAGGACCTTCTGCTTTCCCGTCAGGCCACCGAAGTTCACCTGGTGGGTGACTGTGGCACCGGGCTGCGCACCGTTGTCGTCGAATTCGGCGATCTTCTGGCCACTGGCGAAGTACTGCCATGTGCTCGTGGCATGCCGGGCTGTCAGGAACCAGGGGAAGGAGTGGTCCGGCTCACGGGGGTGTCCTTCCACCCCTTGGAGTCGTCGTCGAGTTCGGCGAACCGGCTGTTGCCACCGCTGCAGTTGGTCAGCCCCTTGGGACCTTCCACGCTCTGCGGCTCGTACTTGATTTCACCGCAGTTCACAGTCCCGGCGGCACACTGAGCCCGGCTGCTGGGAGGTGACGAAATATATCCGTGGGCTTCGGCGGAACCGGCCGGAAGGCTCAGGGCCAGTACGGGTGCGAGCAGGGCACCGATGGCTGCGGCCGTCCTCCTTTTCGCGTGCGTGCTTCTCCTTCACATGAGGCGTCGCCGCACACGGTCGGGCTGTGGGGGCCCGGCAGTGACAGGCCGGCCTCTCCAGTGCGAGGGCCAAGAGGCGCGAAGGGCGCGGAAAGATCCACCATCGCGTATGCCCTTGCAGGCATCCGGAAGGCGAGCACTTGGACTGGACCATACCCGCCGACGCACCCACGTCAAGGGCACCGACTTCGTCCGGAGGTGGCGACACAAGCGACTTCCGGTCAGCCCTCACCGGGCCCAACTGGCCATACCCTCGGGGTTCACGCCGAGATCACATGCGATAGGAGAGATCGTGACCGCACGTCCCCCTGTTCCGCCGTTCACGCGCGAGTCGGCGATCGAGAAGGTCAGGCTGGCCGAGGACGCCTGGAATTCCAGGACGCCCGAGAAGGTGGCACTCGCCTACACCGAGGACTCCCGGTGGCGAAATCGCGCCGAATGGGTTACAGGGCGCGACGAAATCGTCGCCTTCCTGACCCGGAAATGGACCAGGGAGCTCGACTACCGGCTCATCAAGGAGCTCTGGGCATTCGACGGCAACCGGATCGCGGTGCGGTTCGCGTACGAGAGTCATGACGACTCGGGCAACTGGTACCGCTCGTACGGCAACGAGAACTGGGAGTTCGACTCGAACGGGCTCATGAGCGCCCGGCACGCGTCCATCAACGACGTACCGATCCGGGAATCCGACAGGAAGTACCACTGGCCGCTGGGACGCCGGCCCAGCGGCCACCCCGGACTGAGCGATCTCGCCCTCTGACGAACCGACCAGGCAGGGACAGTCGACGGGTGGCGGCAGGAAAGGGCGGCAGACGACGGGAAGGGGCCGCTCTCGCGGGAATGTGCGCGCACCCCGTCGGGCACCGCTTCCCACCGTTGTGGCGCGATTCAGCCTGCGTCCGGAGCCGGGACGAGGCCGTCCGCGACCAGACCCTCCAGGACCGCCGCACCCAGGGCCTGCACCGCGGACTGCGGGCGGACCATCACCGTGAACTCCTTGATCAGGCCCGCCTCGTCGAACTGCAGCAGGTCGATGCCATGGATCTGCTTGCCGTTCACATTCGCCCGGAAGAGCAGAATCTCGGACGGGGCCTGTACCCCGTCCGTGCTGGTCTCGGCCGATCCGTCGAATCGGCCGATGTAGCGGAATTCCTCGAACGTACGCAGCAGGACCCCGAACAGCCCAAGCACCATGGGCCGCCCCTCGAACGGAGTGAACTTCACCGGGCTGCAGAGGCGAACGTCCTCGGTGAACAGGCCGTCCAGTGCCGCAAGATCGCGCTTCTCGACGGCGACGCGGAAACGGTCCGCGGTCTCGGCAGACATCATCAGTCTCCATACTCAAAAATCTGACTACTCACTTTAATGAGTATCATGAAGGGGCAGTAAGCGAAAGGGAAGGGGGTCGGGGCCATGGCCTTGCGGCATGCGGTGCTGGCGGCACTGCTGGACGGGGAGTACAGCGGGTATCAGCTGGCCAAGGCGTTCGATGTCGGCGTGGCGAACTTCTGGCACGCACTGCCTCAGCAGCTGTACGCCGAACTGGCCAAGCTGGAGAAGGGCGGGCTGGTCGCGGGTCGGCAGGTGGTACAGGAGACCCGACCCAACAAGCGGCTGTTCCATGTCACCGACGCCGGGATTGCCGAGCTGGAGCAATTCGCCGCAGCCAGTGCGAAGCCGGGGTTCATCCGCGACGACCTGGTCGTCAAGGTCCAGGCTTCCGATCGCATCGGAAGCGGTCCGGTCATCGATCAGCTGGACGAACGGGCGGCCGCCGCCTCGGCCAAGATCGAGCTCTTCGGCAACCTGCTGCGGCAACTACGCGGAGAGATGGACGAGGACGAGTTTCTGCTCAGGGGCGAGCGAATCGGACCGTATCTGACCTGTCTGCGGGGCCTCGCCTTTGAGGAGGAGAACAGAGACTGGTGCCTCCGGATCGCTGCCCTCCTGCGCCGACGGCAGGCTGTTGCGGTAGAGAGCGACGGTGCCTAGCCGGTAGCCAGGCTGTTCCGATCCCACCGCTTGCCCGTCGTTACGTCGGTGGACGGCGCATTCTCCGGCCTCGCCGTGCCGGAAGCGCGGCACCTCCGAGACGGCGATCCATGTGGTGAAGGGGCAGCCCGGCAACAGCTGCCGCATCGCCCAGCGTTCTCCCGCCCTTGTCGCCCCGCGCCCGGCAAGGCCGCCATCGACGACCTGCGACGTCCCTCGGCGACCGGCGCCCAGCCGCGTGTCGGCGGCACACGTGGAAGCCGGGACGGCACTTCTGGGGTCGCCGACCAGCGCAGCGGACAAACCATCCGGCCCGGCGACCGGGTCCGGATCGGCAGCGTCAGCAAGGCGTTCCTCGCGACCGTCGTCCTGACGGTGCCGGAGCACGCCGCCCCGATGAACCAGCTGTCTCAGCTGATGGGGTTCTCCACCGCCGGGACCACCAAGGTCGTCGACCGGCTCTGCGAGGCGGGCCTGCTGGAGCGACGGGCCTCGTGCTCCGACCGCAGAGTGACCTATGCCGCACTGACCCCCGTCGGACTGTCCGCCGCGGCCGACGCCTCCTCGGCGCCGGCGGCCGCCCTGCGTCGTCGCGTGGCGGCGGCCGGAGTCGTTACGGATCGTTTCGCCGCTCTCGCTGCGGACATCGCCCTGCTCGACCCGGCACCGGGACCGTGCACCACCGACCCCGGGCCGGACTGCCCCGCCGTCTGAGCAGCTACCGGACCGAGCCTCTCTCAGTGGCGCATCACCACCCCGTCACACCGTCGATCCGCTCGCGCAACAGGTCGGCGTGGCCGATGTGGCGCGCGTACTCCGAGATCATGTGGACGTGGACCATGCGCAGTGAGTACACCTCGTCGGCATGGGTGAAGGTGTCGTCCAACGAGGCATCGGCAACGATCTCGTCCGCCAGTCGGCATTCCTCGACGAGGCGCGCGTAGTCCTCGGCGGCGCGGGCCGGGTCCAGGTCCTCGAAGTCCGCGTCCTTGCCCTTCTCGGGGTCGTACATGGGGTCGAGCATCTGACCGGCGAACCGCTGCCGGAACCAGACGCGTTCGACTTTCGCCATGTGGCGGATCAGCCCGAGAAGTGTGAGATTCGACGGCGATACCGTCTGTTCGGCGAGCTGCGCCCCGTTCAGGCCGGCGCACTTGTGCAACAGAGTGCTGCGGAACCAGGAGAGATAGCCCGTGAGCATCTCCCGCTCACCGGCCACGAGTGAGCCAGGCGTGCGTTTCACATCAGGTGCTGTCCATGTCATCCAATGATCTTGCCTTGTGCGCACCGGATCGGGACAGGGTTTTCACATACCGTCCGTGGGCTCCGTCGACCAGGTGGTCGTGGTTGATGTGGTAATGCTGACGGCCGCCGCAAGCACCAGGAACAGGACGAGCAGCCCCTCCCCCGCCCCGCTCGTCGGCGAGTGATCCGAACGCCGTCGGCGCATACGGCGTCACCCCACGTCGAGCCGGAGGGGAACGGCCTGCAATCAGCCACGGGCCGATCGGGTGTCCCGGCCCGGATCGGAGCTGCGGAAGGAAGCTCGGGGCCTGGGCCGGCTGCCCAGTCGGCGAGCAGACATGCGAGCAGGCCCGTGAGCAGACCACGCGAGAATCGTCTCCTCCCCGGAGCTTCCCCAGCGATTCGGATCGGTAGAGCCTCCCCCAGCGGACCGGGCGGCCGCCGTACCCCCGATATCCGCCCACGTCACGGAAGTTGTGCAGTCGTTCGAATGCTATGTGTCTGTTCACAATGCAGAACTTTGAGGTCATGTCACCGTGCACGACGGCGCGGCGCCGGTGCTCGGCCTTGACCGGCTCGCCGCGCCGTACCGGCTGCGAGTCGGCGCCTTCGGAGGGGCTGAGCCGAGAATTCAGGCGTGTCTACTCCTACCCTCCTCACCGGACGCGATCCACGGGGCCAATGGGCCCTGCTGCTCCTGTCGGCCGCTTCCGGGGCTGCCGACGCGTTCGTCTTCATCTGTGTCGGTCAGGTCTTCGCCGGAGTGATGACCGGGAATCTGGTGCTGCTGGGCGCTTCCGCCGCCGGTGTCGGGGAGCAGGGGGTGGCCCTGCATGTGATCACCGCACTCGTCTCGTACAGCTTCGGGGTCATGTGCGGTGCGTGGATGAGCGAGCGGCTGCGGTGGTCTCTGCCGGTGATGCTGCTGATCGAGGTGGCACTGCTGGCGGCGGCGGCTGTGCTGTGGGCGCTGGACCTGATCACCTCCGACGGGGGCCGGCTGGGGCTGCTGGTGCTCATTGCCGTGGCCATGGGGATTCAGGGCCGTATCCGCGCGACGCCCACCAATTACTTCACAGGCACGCTCACGTCCCTCGTCAGCCGCGTGACGCTGCGGTCGCGCAACCGGGGGGACGGCTGGGTGGCCGCCCGGCTGATCGCGGTCGTGGCAGGGGCGGCAGTGACCGCGCTGGCGGTACGGTTCTGGCCGGGTGCCGCAGCTACGGTGGCCGTGGCGCCCGCAGTGGGTGCGTTGCTGATCGAGTCGGTGCGCAGGAGACACTCCCGGGGCTGACACCGTGCCCACCACGGGTAAAGGGAAGCCCCGGCCGGATCGGGGGAATCCAGCCGGGGCGGCTCACGTGTGGGCGCGATGCGCGACATCCACATATAGGTGAACGATAAACCATCGCGCCCCGTTCCCGAGAACCCGCACCCCGGACTGTGATTCACGGCACGGAATCGGGTCTTCCGGGTACGGATCAGCCGACGGCGGGCGCCTGGCCGGCGTAGCGGCGGTTGAACTGTTCGATACGGCCGGCCGTGTCCAGCACCTGCTTGGTCCCGGTGTAGAACGGGTGACTCGCCGACGAGGTCTCCACGTCGATGACGGGATAGCTCCGGCCGTCCTCCCACGTCACCCGCTCGTCCGCGTCCGCGGTCGACCGTGTCAGGAAGGCAACCCCCGCCGCGCGGTCACGGAAGACCACCGGACGGGAGACGGGGTGAATACGGGGCTTCATGGGCGTTCCTTCCTTGCCACTACAGGGGAGTGGATGGGATCAGGGGTCCGACGCGGGTGCGGCAGTCAGCGTTCCTCGCGGAAGAGGACGTGCCGCCCCACGACGGGGTCGAACTTGCGCAGGACCAGCCGGTCGGGATTGTTCCGGCGGTTCTTACGTGTCACATAGCTCTGCCCCGTGCCGGCCGTCGACCGGATCGTCACGACGGGGCGGGTCTCACTGCGTGCCATGGACGCCTCCACTCTTTTGTGTCGATCCCATCGCCCCTTATGGGAATGGGTATCGTTTTCGTTCTGGTGCTGTAACGCGAGCAGGTCCAGTCACATTCCCGCCCACAAATCGCTTCGAACCCCCGCCATGGCGAGCCCCCTCGCATATGCCCCGTTCCGGCCGGGCGCGCCGCCCGGGGAACGGCGAGCGCGGGCACACAACCGTCTGCGCGCGCCGGGTGACTTGCGTCAACGTCCGTCGACAGCATGAGTGTTCGACGAGGCGGCACCCAGCGCAGCCTGTGGCATATGCCAGAAGCAACAACGCATCGAGTGTTGCCAAATCCCTTACGGGGCCCCGCAGCCTGTGCCACAGTCGTCCACGGTCCACCTCTCAGACCTGGCCGTGCCGCGCCTGTATCGGAGTACGAGATGCCGTCCCATCTGTCCGCGGACCGCCCCGCCCCACAGCCACCCGAGCGCGATGCCGTCGACGCGTTGATCAACCGGACCCGTCGGTTGCGTGGCGACGTGGATGCCGTGCGGCGGGACGCGGTGCTGATCGACGAGGAAGACCATGAGATGCGCTGGCAGCGCGCACTCTGTGATCTGGCGGTCCACCACCTCGACGATCTCGGCACGCAGCTGGGACAGCTCAGGGAAGGCCTTGCGCCGGAGACCTCGGAACACCCCACTGGGACTTCGACGCAGAACGCCGCGGAGGAGACCTTCGACGAGCCGCGGCCCGGTTCGCTGATCGGCCGGGTGGGCAGCGCCGAGTGGAATCTACTGACCGACGAGGTCACCTGGTCCGAGGAACTGTTCCAGATCTTCGGCAGGTCCCCCGATGCGGGACCTCTCTCGCTGGACGACCTCCCGTCCATGCTTCTTCCCGAGGACCAGCCACTGCTCACCGCACTGGTCACCGACTGTCTGGTCGACGGAAAGCCGATAGACGGCGAATTCCGGATCCTGCGGACCGACGGCCGGATGCGCACACTCCACATGATGGGAGAGCCCGTCCTCGACGCGGACGGGTGCACGGCTTCCATGTGGGCGGTTCTGCGCGATGTCAGCGAACTCCGACGCAGCCAGCAAGCGGTGCGCACCACCCAGGATTCGCTGCGGCGGCAGCAGCACATGGCGCGGACCGAGCATCGGATGGCGGTCGAGCTTCAGGAAGCCGTGCTTCCCCCGTGGCGGGGCTCGCTACGGCTTCCTTCGCAGGGAGCGGGCGCGCTGGACATCGCTGCCCACTACCTTCCGTCGGAGTCGAGTTCCCTGATCGGCGGTGACTGGTACGACGCGCTGGAACTGCCGGACGGCAGGACCGTCCTCACGGTCGGCGATCTGACGGGGCACGGCATCCAGGCAACCTCGGCCATGGCGATGCTGCTCGGCGCGCTGCGCGGGATGGCAGTGGCCGGCATCCAGCCCGGAGCCCTGATGGGGTATCTCAACCAGTTACTGGAGTCCTCCGTCCAGCCCGCTCTCGGCAGTGCGGTGTGCTGCCGATTCGATCCGGCCACCGGCACCCTCTCCTGGGCGCAGGCAGGCCACCCCGCACCGCTGCTGTTCCGCGACGGCGAGGGGCGCCCGCTCCTGCCACCGGACGGCGTCCTGCTCGGCGCGGCCTCCGGGGTCGCGTACGAGCAGGACGAAGTGCGCCTGCTGCCCGGTGATGTGCTGGTACTGCACACCGGCGGGCTGAACCGTCACAGCGACCGGGATGCGGGCCCGGACGCGCTGCTTGCCCTCGCACCGCACTTCGCGCAGGCCCGTACAGCACAGGAGTGCGTACGGACGGTCGTCGCGGAGTTCGGTGGCACCGAGCGCCTGGACGACGCATGCGTGCTGATCGCCCGCATCGGGGCGTAGGGCACGGCGGCACGCGCGCAGAGGCACGGACACGCAAAACACCGGACACGGCGCGGTACGCAGGAGGGCGAACCGCCTACGAGTGCGGTGCTCGGACAGCCGGTGGCCGGACTGTGGCCGGTCGGACAGTTGATGGTCTGGGTGTCCTCACTGCGGTGCCCGCATGTCAGATCTCCGACGAACGCCTTGGCTGCTTGATGATGGAGCTCTGCGGCAGGGCGAGCTTGATCTCCTCGCGCAGGTCCTCGATCTTCGCGTAGCCCGCGAACCGGCCCGTCAGCCGGTACATCTCGCGCAGCCGGTCCCAGGTGCGGTGCGAGGAGGTCTCCCCCATCGTCACCAGGGCGAGCCGCGCATAGCGGTCGGCCTGCTCGGGATCGTCGGCGATGAAGCACGCCGAGGCGAGTGAGATGTAGTCGAAGATCTTGGACCGCTGGCGCCCGTTGGCCCGAAGCTCCAGTGCCTGCTTGGCGTGGCGCTGAGCCACGATCGCCACCGACGGATCGTGTTCGGCGAGCGTACGGAACGCCAGGGCCTGCATGCCGTGCAGATCCGCCTCGTCGAACAGCTGCATCCAACTGGGCGGCGGCACATCGCTCTTGTCCGATACGAAGAGCTCCTCGGCCTTGCCGAGAGTCCGGCGCATGGCCTGGCCGCGGCCCATGGACGCCTGCGCCCAGGCCTCGATGGTGTGCAGCATGGCCTGGGTTCGCGGCAGCACCATGTCTCCGGAGCCGGACTTGGCTAGCTTCATCAGGTCCAGGGCGTCGTCGGGACGGCCCAGGTGGACCATCTGACGGGCCGCCCTGGAGAGCGCTTCGCCCGCGCGCGGGCGGTCGCCGCCCTCGCGCGCCGCGTGGGCGGCGATGACGAAGTACTTCTGGGCGGTCGGTTCGAGACCGATGTCGTGGGACATCCATCCCGCGAGTACGGCGAGATTGGCCGCGACGCCCCAGAGGCGGCGCTGCAGATGTTCGGGGTGGCGGAAGGCGAGCATGCCGCCCACCTCGTTGAGCTGGCCCACCACGGCCTTGCGCTGGAGTCCGCCGCCCCGGGACGCGTCCCAGGCGCGGAACACCTCGACGGACCGCTCCAGCGCCTCGATCTCCTCCGACCCGATGGGCGCGGCCTCGTACCGGTCGAAACCGGCCTGGTCCGCGTACAGGGGGTCGTCGATCCTTGGAGCGTCGGCCGCCAGCACAGGGTCGGTGTGCAGCCAGTCGTGCATGGGGCCGGTGATGGTCGATCCTGCGGCGAGCGCGGCGCCCGCGCTCACCAAGCCGCGTCGGTTGAGCATGAGGTCCATTCCCGTGAATTCGGTGAGGACCGCTGCCGTCCGCTCGGGCGCCCACGGCAGTCCGTCGGGATTGTGCTGCTTCCCGACCTCCTGCTGTTTCCCCACACGCCCGCGTCGGCCGAACCCGAGGTCCTCGATGGTCACGACACGACCGAGCCGCTCGGTGAACAGGGCAGCCAGCACTTTGGGCACGGGATCGCGGGGGGACTCCCCCATATCGATCCAACGCCTCACCCGCGAGGTGTCGGTGGCCAGCTGCGGATGGCCCATGGCCGCCGCCTGCCGGTTCACCATTCTCGCGAGTTCGCCCTTGGACCAGCCGGCAAGGCCGAACAGGTCGGACAGGCGGGTGTTGGGTTCTCCGGTCACTTCAAGCCCCCAGGTTCTCGGCTGTGTTGACAGTAACCCCCTGTCAGATGCGTTGCGACTATTCGCCAGGGTTCGCCAGGGTGCGCCAGATGGTCTGCTACCCGCGGTCCGGTGTCAGGTAGGAAAGCGCCACCCCGCCCGGCAGCCCTAGGTACTCCCCAGGGTGCCGAACGGCCGCCGGCCGGGGCGGTGCACGCAACTTGTCGGCGCGCGAAGGGATCTGTCTCCCCCATGTACACAGCATCGTCCTCCGTGACCGCCCCGCCCCGGCCTCTTCGTCCCCTGGGGGCGGGCGGCGGGCCGTACCTCGCACCGCATGCCGCGCCGCCGGCACCCGGCACAGTTCGGCCGCGGCGGTCGGCGGGGCTGGGCGGCCCGCCGCTCAGTGGGCGGCTGGACCTGTCCGGCCCGCAGGGCGCTCAGCTGAGGATGGTGATCGCCTCGGTGCACCGGATCTGCCCGGAGTTCAATCCGGTCCAGGTGCTGCGCCGCAGCGGCCGTTCGGTGCTCCTGGTCGGCTCCACCGGTCGCACCACCGCGGTCGCCAAGTGTTTACTGGACCACTCCCCCGCATGGTCGGAGCGGTTCCGTCACGAAATAGCTGCATATCGTGCGTTCGTCCGGCACCGTCCGCCGGTGCGGGTGCCTCGGCTCATCGCGGCCGACCCGGAGAACTGCACTCTGGTGATCGAGCGGATGCCCGGCCGGGTGGCTGCGCTGACCCGGCACCCGTCGGAGGCGCCACCGCGTGCGGATGTGCGGGCCGCACTCGGCGCGATCAACCGGGTCAATGCCTGGCGACCGTCTCCGGGGCTTTTCGACGCGCCGCTGAACTACGCCTCGCGAATCGCCCGCTATCACGAGCTGGGGCTGTTCACCGACCGTGATCTGGGCGATCTGCAGAAGCTGCTGCACGGTCTGGCGCTTGCGGGCGGCCGTCAGAGCATGGGGCAGTTCTGTCACGGCGACGCGCTGCTCTCCAACATCCTGCTGTCGCCCACGGGTCCGGTGCTGGTGGACTGGGAACACGCGGGCTGGTATCTGCCGGGCTACGACCTGGCGACGCTCTGGGCGGTCCTGGGCAACGCACCGGTCGCGCGGCGTCAGATCAGCCAGCTGGCGCAGGCCGCGGGGCCTGCGGCGCGCGATGCGTTCCTGGTGAACCTGATGCTGGTGCTGACTCGGGAGATCCGTACGTACGAGACGGCTGTCCAGCGGGCCATGCGGGAGCCGGCGCCCGCGGCAGCCGGTCAGGACCGGCCGGGTGTGCTCTCGTCGAGCGAGGAGCAGCGGCTGCTGCTGCGCCGGCTGCACGACGACTGTGCCATGGCCCGCCGGGCCGTGCGAGCCGCGGTCGGCACTCGCTGACCCTGCCCCGGGGGGACGCGCGCTGCGGGTCCGGTGCCGACACACCGGGCCCGCAGCGCGCTGTTGTGTTGTTCCTTGCGGCCGGTGGGCAGTCGGTCAGGGACTCTTGAAGTCGACTGCGTCCACGTCGAACGAATTGTCCTGCGGGGACGTGAAGACGAGATACAGCTTGTGAGTGCCCTTCAGTTCCTGGACCGGCACGGTCGGGGTTGCCTGATAGTTGTCCCAGCCACCTGTGTTGGGGACCGGGGTGGTGGCGAGCAGAGGACCGCCGGGGGCGTCCGCGCGCAGTTCGATCGCGCCGACCCCGTACGGTGAGGAAAGCCGGTAACTGACCGTGCCGATGCCTTCGACGCTCATCGGATCGAAGGCGACCCAGTCGCCGTTGGAGACGTCTCCGATCCGTTTGCCGTTCTCGGCGCCTTCCTGGGCGACGATCCGAGTGCCGGACTGGGCGTCGTAGTACTCCGCCTGCTTGTGCTTCGGCTGGAGGACGGCGCGACCGTAGCCGGTGAGGGCGGAGACACCGTCGCCGCCCTTGTCTGTGTACTTGGCGTTGAGTACGTAGGTGAGGTCCGCGCCTTCGGGGTGGCCGCCCAGGTCTCCGGTGTCCACGGTGCCTTCACAGCCGGGGATGTCGGTGGTGGGGTGCTCGTGGTCGTCGTGTCCCAGTGCCGGGTTGACGGTGACCTTGGAGCAGTCGACCGGGCCGTCCTCGGGATCGGTGACCGTGACCTTGTACGGGATCTTGTCGCCGAACGAGATGAGTTTGCCGCTGACCGGGAAGTCGATGGTCACCTTGGGGGTGGTGTTCCCGGCGGTGATGGGGATGTTGGCGTAGCCGGACTTGCCGGTGGAGTCGGTGACCTTGAGCTGGGCGACGACGTCGCCCTTGGCCGTGTAGGTGTGGCTGGGGTCGGCTTCGGTGGAGTCGTACGTGCCGTCTCCGTCGAAGTCCCAGGCGTAGCTGAGTGCGTCACCGTCGGGGTCGTTGCTGCCCTTGCTGGAGAAGTCGACCTTCAGCGGGACGGGGCCGTCGGTGGCGGAGGCGGTGGCCTTGGCGACCGGGATGCGTTTCCCCTGGGCGTAGTCGATCCGGTAGAGCCCGGAGTCGTTGTTGCCGCCGCCGAAGGAGCTGCCCCATTCGAGGACGTACAGCGATCCGTCGGGGCCGAACGTCATATCCATCGGCTTGTTGAATTTCTGTGAGGAGAGGAAGTCATTGATCTTCAGGAGCTTCTGGTCCTGGTCGAAGCGGACTTCCTTGACGTAGTTGCGCGACCACTCGTAGAAGAAGCTCGCGCCCTCGAAGTAGGCGGGGAACTTCGTCGTGGACGGGTTCTTGCTGTCGTAGTGGTAGACGGGCCCGCTCATCGGGGCCGAGCCGCCGCTGCCGACCTCGGGGAACTCCTTCGATGCTCCGTAGCCGTACCAGATCTCCGGCTGCTGGATCGGCGGAAGTTCGGTCAGACCGGTGTTGTTGGGCGAGGGGTTGACCGGGTTGGCGCAGTCGAACTTGGGGCCGACTTCCTTGGTGTCCGGGTTGTAGGGGGCATAGGCCTGGTTGTTGCCGTGGCAGAACGGCCAGCCGAAGTTGCCGGCCTTCTTGATGACGTTGTACTCGACGAGGCCTTCGGGCCCACGGTCGGTGGTGGGCAGTCCTCGGTCGGGGCCGTAGTCGGAGGCGTGGACATAGCCGGTCCTGGGGTCGACGGTGAAGCGGAACGGATTGCGGAAGCCCATCGCGTAGATTTCGGGGCGGGTCTTGGCCGTTCCCGGGGCGTAGAGGTTGCCCTTGGGAATGGTGTAGCCGCCGGAGTTCTTCGGCTTGATGCGCAGGATCTTGCCGCGCAGGTCGTTGGTATTGCCCGCGGTGCGGGCGGCGTCCAGCATCTGCTTGCCCTCGCGCCAGTCGAGCGGGGCGTAACCCTGCCAGTTCGGGTCGAGGTTGGGCGGAGTGTCGTCGCCGACGCCGAGGTAGAGCGTGCGGTCGGGGCCGAACTCGACGGCGCCTCCGGTGTGTCCGGGCTCCGGGAAAGTGCGGTCGCGGTAGGCGGGGACGTCGATGAGCTTCTTCTCGCTGGTGGGTTCGAGAGTGTTGCCCTTGACCGTGAAGCGGGAGAGCCGGTTGACGTCCTCGGTGGCGCCCGCGGGGGCGTAGTAGAGGTAGATCCAGTGGTTCTTCTTGAAGTCCGGGTCGAGTTCCATGCCGACCAGGCCGTCCTCGCCACCGGTGTAGACATCCAGTTTCCCGGCGGTGGTGGTGGCGTGGGTCGCCGGGTCGTAGATGTTCACCTCGCCGCTGCGCTGGATGTAGAAGACGCGGCCGTCCTTGGCGACATCGAGCTCCATCGGGTCGGCGGTGTTGTCGTCGAGAGTGACCTTCTCGTAGCCGCTCCAGACGGTGCCGCCGCAATCGCCGGGCTTGTTGCCGGCGGCCCACTTGACGCCGCCGATGACATGGGTGCGGAAGGCGGCTTCGCTGTACGAGGCCGTGTCGTGGCCCATGGCGGTTGCCCAGACCCTGCCGCCCTCGGTGTTGCGGCACCAGGAGATGGGGTGGTCGGCACCCATGGCGGATCCGCCGGGGTTGTACGTGGTTTCGTCGGCGGTCACCAGGACGTGGACGTCGCCGCGGGGGTTCTTGTCGAAGTTGTACCACTCCTCGGGGCGCTCCCAGCGTTCCGGGAGTCCTGCGGTGGAAGGGTGGACGCGGTCGGCGACCTTGGCGGTGCCCTGAAGGACTCCGGGTGAGTGGGCGGGCATGTGGACGCCGCCATTGATGGCCTCGTCCCACCAGGGGAAGGAGTCCTCGATTCCCATGTCGAGGGTGTTGTGGATGGCGACGACGCCGCCGCCGTTGCGTACGTACGTCTGCATCGCTTCGCGCTGGGCGTCGGTGTCCCAGACCATGCCGGAGTTCTGCAGCATGACGATGACGTCGAAGTCCTTGAGCATCGCGTCGTCGAAGACAGCGGGGTCGGCGGTCTCGACGAGTTCGAAGTTGTTGGCGACCGCCTCTTCCTTGAACATCTGGATGCCGGCGGGAATGGAGGCGTGCACATAGCCGACGGCGCGGGTGAAGAGCAGGGCACGGAAGGCGGGGGCCTCACCGGTGGTGGCTGCGGTCGCTGGCAGCGCGGTGAGCGCGAGGAGCAGTGCGCTCACTAACGCGATGAACGTATGTCGTATGTCGCGAGCATGACATTCCCATCGTTGACGGCTCACGAGCGGGTCCTCTCTGCGGGTCGTGGACGAGCGGGGGTCAGGGGGTGGCTTCGAGGGCGCGGCGCAGAAACGCCAGGCCGTCGGTCGCGATGGTGTCCTGGGTGTCGGCGAGCGGCCGCCAGACGGAAGCGGCGACCGCTATGGCGTCGTTGTGCGCGGTGAACGACTCGATGCAGAGCGGACCGCGGTAGCCGCTCGTGGTCAGTGCGGCCAGGAAGCCGGGCCAGTCGAGGGAGTCAGCGCCGGGGGCGCCCCGGTCGTTGGCGCACACCTGGACATGGACGATGCGGCCGGCAGCACGGCGTACGGCGTCGGGCAGGGAGCGTTCCTCGATGTTCTGGTGGTACACGTCGAGCGCGAGGCCGATGGTGTCCTCGGGTAGCCCGGTCAGTGCCGCGAGGGTCTGGTCGACGGTGTTGAGCAGGCTTGTCTCGTACCGGTTGAGGGGCTCCACGGCGATGCGCACACCGGCGGCGCGTGCGTGATCGACGACCGGGGCGAGGTTCTCCCGTAACTCCTCGTACGCCGCGGTGCGTTCGGCGCGGTCCATTCGCCAGGTGCGGCCGACCGCCGTGTACATGGGCCCCGCGACGGTGGGGGCGTTCACAGCCTGGGCTGCGTCGATACAGCGACGCAAGTAGTCCTGGGTGACCCGGACGGTCTGCGGATCGGTGCGGACGAGGTTGCGGTCGGGCGGCATGACAGCGATCACGGCGGCGACTGCGAGACCGGACGCGTCGAGGAGTTTGCCGACTGATGCGGGTGCCCAGTCCCGTTCGTTCTCCAGCGGGATCTCGACGCAGTCGAAGCCCCACGCGGACAGGCGCGGCAGAGCCTCACCGAGCGCTTCGTATGTCACCGGCGAGTGCCAGATCCACGGATTCGCGCCGAGTGAGAACGCGACGGCACTCACTTCTTGCCTCCCCACTTCTCCGGGAAGCCGGGGAGGTTCTCGCAGCCGCACATCGCGTAGTGCAGTGGCGGCATGCCTGGCTTGAGGTACTGGTCGAGGGTGTCCTGGGTGACGGTGGGCTGCGGAAGCTTCCACTCCTTCGGGACCTGCTCCCCCTTGAGGATCTTCAGCGCGGCGATGACGGGCGTACGCCACTGGAAAGTGGGGTACGACGGGGCGATCGCGGTGAGCTTCTCCTCCTTCCATACCTGGAGGAAATCCTGCTGGTCCTCGCCGGTGATCGGCGGCACGTCCTTGCCGGCGTCCTCAAAGGCTTCGACAGCGGCGACGGAGGTCGCGCCGGAGTCCATCCAGACGCCGTCGATGTCGCCGTTGCGGGTGATCGCGTCGGTGACGATCGCCTTGGTCTTGGCCGGGTCGCCGTCGGTGAACTTCACGTCCACGACGTCGAGTCCGCTCTTGTCGAGCGCAACCTTCGCCGCGGACCAGCGGGTCTCCAGCACATCGACGCCGGGGGAGATCCGCAGGGCGAGAATCTTCCCCTTGGGCTTCACCTTCTCGACGAGGAAGTCGGCGGCGACCGCCCCGTAGCCGTAACCGCCGATCGGGTTGATGAAGGTGACGGCGCAGTCCGTCTCGACGCCCCGGTCGAAGACGATCACAGGCACCTTTCCGCAGGCTTGCTCGACGGCAGGGGTGAGGGTGGCCGTGGTGTTCGGAGAGACGATCAGGACGTCACAGCCCTGACCGGCGAGCTCCTGGATGTCGGAAATCTGCTTGTCGTCCTTGCCCTGCGCGTCGAGCACGGTGAAGTCGGTGATCTCCTTGTGGAGTCCGGCCTCGGCCTGCATGTTCTTCAGGCCGACCTGGCGCCAGGGGTTGAAGACTCCGGCGTTGGACAGACAGAGATGGATTCCGCCGGAGCCCTTCTTCTTGTACTGCGTGGTGTCGACGAGCTGCGGTCGGAGCATCTGCTCCCACGGCTTGCCTGCGGGGCCCTGCGGGGACTCCTTGGCGAGGGCGAGCTGGCGGTCGTATTCGGCCCGGTCGAAGAACTTCGACTGCCGGCCGGTACCCGGGGCGCCCGCGGCGGCGCTCGCTGCTCCGGCAGGCGCGTCGGGCGGGGCGTCGCTCGTACAGCCGGCGAGCAGGGCCGCGCCGAGCAGAGCGGCGAGGGGCACGAAGGCGTGTCGGATCTTTCGCGTGCTCATGAGGATTTCGCTCCCGAGGGCTCGGTGCCGCGGCGGCGCAGCCGGGACCAGTCGGCTGCACCTAGGGCGACGGCTGCGATGACAATGACGCCTTGCACGGTCGATTCCAGGGCGCCTGAGACGCCCTGGAGATTGAGCAGGGTGAACAGCGCCTGGAGCGAAAAGGCTCCGGCCATCGCCGCGACAACGGAGCCGCGCCCGCCGCCGAGCACCACGCCGCCCAGGACGACGGCGGTGATCGCCTCGAACTCGTAGCCACGGCCGGCCTGCGCCGAGACTCCTGAGAAGCCACCGACGAGCACGGCGGCGAGTGCGGCCGCGGCGCCGGAGAGGATGAAGGCGATGGTGCGGGCGCGCGCGACCCGGACTCCGGCCAGGCTCGCGGCGCGTTCGCTGTCGCCGGTGGCGAGAAGCGTGCGGCCGAAGTCGGAACGCATCAGGCGTACGGCGAGGAGACCCGCAACCACGCACACAAGGACGGCCCAGGGCAGCCAGCCGAACGCGGTGCCGCGCCCGAGCCGGCGAAATGCCGCGGGCAGCGCGCCGTGCGGCGAACCGCCGGTCCAGAAGAAGACGGCACCTTCGAGGATCAGCATCATGCCGAGCGTGGTGATGAACGACGGCACGCGCAGCAGGGTGGTGATCAGTCCGCTGACGAGACCGGCAAGGGCTCCGGCCAGCAACAGGATCACAGTGACGAGCAGCCAGGGTGCACCCGGGAACGAGCCGTACAGTTCGGCGGCGACCACCACCCCGGCAGTGACGATCGCTCCGACGGACAGGTCGAACTCTCCGCACACGATGACCAGATACTGACCTGCGGCGAGGATGACGAGAGGTGCGGCGCGCTTGATGAAGGAGAGGAAGCGGTCGGGTTCGTAGAAGCCGGGGTCGGTGAGGGCCAGCGCGGCGAGGAGAGCGGCGAGCAGGATGTAGACGGGTGTGCCGGTGGTGAGGGCACTCAGGACGCGGCGGCCGGCGGGTGCCTGTGCACTGGTCATGCGGTCCTCTCCTGCTCGGTGCGGCGGCCCCGTGCGTACAGGGCGACCGCCGCGATGATGACGACGCCACGGACGACGTTCTTGAAGAACGGATCGACGGCGAGCTGGTTGAAGACGCTGTCGAGCACGGCGAGGACAAGGACTCCGCCGAGGGTGCCCGACACTCCCCCGCGGCCCCCGGCGAGCGCGGTACCGCCGAGAACGACGGCGGCTATGGACTCCAGGTCGTAGCGGGCCTCCGTGCCGGCCCAGGGAGCTCCGGCGCCGAGCCGGGCTGCGAGGAAGAGCGCCGCGGCGCCGACACAGAGTGAGCACAGGACATGGGCCGTGATGACGGTGCGTCGGGTGCGGACCCCGGAGAGCCGGGCCGCGTGCTCGTCACCGCCGGTTGCGTACATGTGGTGGCCGAGCCGGCTGCGGCGGGTGACGAGCCAGAGGATTGCCGCGACCGCGAGAAGCAGGAAGAGGGAGACGGGGACCGGTCCGATTCGGTCGTAGCCGAGGTGCTGGAAGGAAGCGGGGACCCTGCCCGCTGGGCCGGTGTAATTGTCCTCGATCCAGCCGCGCAGTATGAAGGCGGTGCCGAGGGTGGCTATGAACGCGTTGACCTTGAGGCCGGTGACGATCAGTCCATTGGCCAGGCCGACGGCGGCGCAGAGGGCGAGGACGGCAAGGATCGCCACGGGGACGCTGCCGCTCTCCATCGTTTCCGCGGCGACAAGGGTGCCCAGACTGATGAGGTAGGCGACGGACAGGTCGAGTGATCCGGTGAGAATGACGGCGGACTGGCCGACGGCGACGAGACCGAGGGCGACGCAGTTCTGCAGGATCGTCACCACGTTGGTGACGGTGAGGAAGTCCCCGCCGCGGGCGGCGACGACGATCCAGCCGAGACCGGTGACAGCGAGGGCAGCAAGCCAGACCCCGGCTACGGGGCCGGTGAGGCGCAGCTCGGCTGTCCGTCCCGGGCCGGTGCGGGAGCGGGCCTTCAGGTCGGGCCGGAGTGCGGTCATGCAGCTCCCTCCCGCGCACGGTTGCCACCGGTGGCGACGCGCATGACGGACTCTTCCGAGGCCCCGGCAGGAAGTTCACCGGCGAGGCGGCCTTCCGACATGACGAGGATGCGGTCACTCATGCCGATCAGCTCGGGCAGTTCGGAGGAGATGATCAGTACGGCGAGGCCCTCGCGTGCCAGTTCCCGTACGAGGGTGTGGATGGCTGCCTTGGCGCCGACGTCGACGCCGCGGGTCGGTTCGTCGAAGAGGAGCACTCGGGGACGGGCAGCGAGCCATTTGGCGATGACGACCTTCTGCTGATTGCCGCCGGACAGATACTGGACCTGCTGGTCCTCACCATGGGCCCGCAGGCGTACGCGTTCCAGCAGCGCGGTCACCTCGCGGCCCGCGGGCGGTCTGCCGCGGGCGGGCACGGCCCGGGTCACGAGCAGCGCGTTGTCGGTCACGGACTGGCGCAGGGCGAGGCCCTCGGCCTTGCGGTCCTCGGTGACCAGGGCGATTCCGGCCCGGACGGCGTCCCGGGGGCGGGACGGGCGCAGTGGTTTTCCGTCGACGGTCATGGTGCCCGTGGTGAAGGGGGCGACGCCGAAGAGGGCACGGGCGAGGGAGGTGCGACCGGAGCCCTGGAGACCGGCGACGCCGACGACCTCACCGGCCCGCAGGGTCAGATCGATGCCGGAGATCCGGGCGTTGCCGCCGCTGATGACGGTGAGCCTCTCCGCGCCCGCCTCGCCCGGGCGGGCGCGGGGTGGGTAGTAGGCGCCGAGTTCCCGCCCGACCATGGCGCGTACGACCGTGTCGGCGTCGGTGTCGCGGGTGTTGAGCGTGGCGATGTGGCGGCCGTCCTTGAGGACCGTGATGCGCTGCGAGAGATCGAAGACCTCGCGGAGCCGGTGCGAGACATACAGGATGCCGAGCCCACGGGCGGCCAGTCGACGTACCAGGGAGGCGAGTTGTTCGGCCTCGTGATCGGCGAGGGCGGCGGTGGGTTCGTCCATCACCAGGATCCGGACGTCGGAGGCGAGGGCCTTGACAATCTCGACGGTCTGCCGGCGTGCGACGGACAGTTCGTGGACGGGGGTCCGCGGGGTGATACCGGTCTCGTCCATCTCGGCGAGGAGTTCGGCGGTACGCCGCTCCATGGCACGCCGGTCGACGAGTCCGTACCGGGTCGGTTCACGGCCGAGGAAGACGTTCTCGGCGACGGTGCGGTGCGGGAGCAGCGCAAACTCCTGGTGGATGATGCCGATCCCGGCGGCTTGGGCCTGCGCCGGATGGCTGAAGGAGTACGCGGTTCCGTCGATGGTGAGGGTCCCCTCGTCAGGTAAGTGCTCGCCCGCGAGGATCTTCATCAGTGTCGACTTTCCTGCGCCGTTCTCCCCCACCAGGGCATGTACTTCTCCGGCTTCGAGGTCGAGCCCCACCCCTTGGAGCACACACACCCCAAGGAAGCTCTTGGACACACCGTGCATCGTCAGCATCGAATGGCTCCTCGCTCAGCGGTCTGCAGAGCAGAGTCGTGACACGCTTTAGGACTGTCAAGGGCTCAAACACCTTTGATTTCAATCGACTTGGCGCAGACTTGTGCCGACAGTCGAACAGAGAATGCCTTGTGAGCAGCGAAAGTCGTCCTTAGGGTGACTGTCATGTCTTCGCCGTCGGATCGCACATCCGCTGCCGCCTCGCACTCGCCGGGCGAGGTGCTCGCGCTGATCAGTTCAGGGGCGGTGGCGACCCGTGCCGATATCGCCCGGATCACCGGCATGGCCCGTTCGACGGTATCCCAGCGGGTGGACGCGCTGATCGCGCACGGTCTCGTGGACGAGGACGCCGACGGCGGTTCCACCGGCGGCCGCCCGCCCCGCCGACTGGCGCTGCGCACCCGTGAACACGCGGTGGCCGGGGTGGATCTGGGAGCCTCGCACTGCAGGGTGGCGCTGATGGACATCGGCGGCGCCACCCTGGCCGTGCAGGAGGAACCGATATCGATCGGTGACGGGCCGGACTCCGTACTGCGGCACGTGGAGCGGACCGTGCGCACCCTGCTCGACGAGGCGCACCGGAAGCCCGAAACGCTGCGGTCCATCGGTGTCGGGGTACCGGGCCCGGTGGAGTTCTCCACCGGCCGTCCCGTCGATCCGCCGATCATGCCGGGCTGGCACCAGTACCCGATCCCGGAGTTCTTCGCCGCCCGGTTCGGTGTGCGGGCGCTCGTCGACAACGATGTGAACGTGATGGCGCTGGCAGAGCAGCGCCGCGCGTTCCCGGACTGCCGCTATCTGTTGTACATCAAGGTCGGCACGGGGATCGGCTGCGGGATCGTCGCCGACGGCCAACTGCACCGGGGTGCACAGGGCTGCGCCGGCGACATCGGACATATCCGGGTCGCGGACCTCGACGATCCGTGTCGGTGCGGCAATTCGGGCTGCCTGGAGGCCGTCGCGGGCGGCGCGTCACTGGCGGCGAAACTGGTCGGTCTAGGACTGGACGCGACATCGGGCAGCGATGTCGTGCGGCTGGTGCAGTCCGGGAACCGGGACGCCGTGAGGATGGTGCGCGAGGCGGGGAGGGCGGTCGGCGAGGTACTCGCCGGTCTGGTGAACTTCTTCAACCCGGACACGGTGGTGATGGGGGGCGCGCTGGCGGCCGTACACGACCAGTTGCTCGCGGGGGTACGCGAGGCGGTCTATCGGCGCTCGCATCCGCTGGCCACGCAATTGCTGCGGATCGAGCCGAGCCGCACCGGTGAGAATGCGGCCGCGGTGGGGGCGGGCATCCTCGCCATCGAGCATGCGCTGTCTCCCGCACAGGTGAACCGCCAGGTCGCGGGCTGACAGAGGCCGGGGCAGCCGGGTCCGTGACCGAACGGCCTCAAGTGCCCCTCCGTGTACGGATACCGTGCACGGAGGGGCACGAGTCACGCGGTCACGCGGTCACGCGGTCACGCCGGAATCATCAGGTCCCACCGGGCCTCGAACAGCGCGCACCGGTACTCCGCCCAGCTCCCGTCGCTGACGCCCGCATCCCCGGCCGCGACGCACTCCTGCTGGGTCCCGTACGAGCCGGCAAACTCCCAGCCCTGCGCCCCGGCCTCGGAGGCGGCAGCGGCCGAGGCAGTCGCGACGGTGACTGCGGCGCCGGCGCCGGTGAGTGCGAGCGCCATGGCAACGCCCATGGCCGCGGTGGCGGCGATCCTGGTCAGCTTGTACATGAAGGCCTCCTCTTCGTTGTTCGGATGCACGCAATCTCTGGTGCTGCTGCGACGACGCCCCCTGCGGTCTCAGCGCGTCCGCACGATGTCCACGTCGGATGCCTTCACAAAGGCGACCCGGTGGCCGATCTGCACCGTCACGTACTTCTCCTTGCCGCGGAAGTACGAGTGGTCCAGCGGGTACGAGGCGTCGATCGTCGGGGCGTAGAAGAAGCCCGTGGGTGCCTCACCGCCGCCGGGATAGGACTGACCGGCCTTGATGGTGTACTGCAGCGGCGAGCCCACCCGCTGGTCCGCGAAGTCCGCGGGGTAATCGGACTTCTCCGGGTACGCCACCCCGTACACCCGCACCTCCGTACGGCCCGCCTTCGGCTTGACCACGTAGCCCGAGGTGGGCGTGGTGGTCCGGGTGTGGGCCGGGGTCCGGAACCAGGCCTTCTGGCCGTACCACCAGATCGCCGTCCAGCCGGGGGCGTGGTCCGCGACGACGGCCTGCTGGGTGGCGCTGATCTTGCTGCCCCAGTCGGCGGCGCAGTTCGTGCCGGGCGAGCCGTCGGTGTGCAGGCCGGGGTCGGAGAAGAGCGGTGCGTCGGCGGACGGCGCGGTATGGAGCGGGACGGCGCTGGAGGCCTGGACCGGCAGGTCGACGCCCTTTTCGCAGTCGCGGAAGGCTTGCTTGTTCCTCTTGAAGTCCGGGTTCACGGTGATGAGTTCACTGCTCTTGGGGGCGCTCGGCACGGTGGGCTTGCCGAGCAGCGCCATGAAGCGGTTCCAGTCCCAGTACGTACCCGGGTCCCAGTGCATGTTCTTGGTACCGGAGGCACTGGTGGGCGGCACACCGTCGTGGCCGATGATGTGCTGGCGGTCGAGCGGGATGTCGTACTTGGCGGCGAGGTAGCGCACCAGCTTGGCGGTCGAGCGGTACATCTCGGGGGTGTACCACTTGGCACCCTCGACGGCGACGCCCTCCTGCTCGATGCCGATGGAGTGGCTGTTGACGTACCAGTTGCCCGCCTGCCAGGCGACGTCCTTGCCTTTGACCATCTGGGTGACATGACCGTCGCCCGAGCGCACCACGTAGTGGGCGGAGGTCTGCTTCAGCGGGTTCTGGAAGATCTTCAGGGTGGTGTCGAAGTCTTCCTCGGTGTCATGCAGAACAATGAATCTGATCTTGTTGGTGTGCGGCCGGTCCGAGGTGTCGTAGTTCCCGTACGTCTCCTTGTCGGCCGGGTCACCCGTCTGCTGGTAGGCCGCCGGTACCCAGTCGCATTCGAGGCCGCGCGGGCATTCCGGCCGCACCCCGTCCGCACCGGCCTGCGCCGCGGGACTGAGCAGCGCCATGCTCAGTGCGCCGACCGTGGTCAACGCGAGTGCGAGTCCGGTCCTCTGCTTGGACGTCATGACAACCCTTCTTGGAGCCGTACGTGATGGAGCCGTGCGTGATCCGATCTCACTGTTCCGTTGCGCGCACACTCTCTGACCTGAGGTGATAGCGCGTCAAGGGTTCAGTGGTGGTAGCAGGTCGAGCCAGTGGACCAGACCACTGACAGGGTGTCTGACCTGCGGTCGGAAAGAATCGACCGGTTGCTGACGACGCCTCGTTACCTGGGTTTTACGGAGCGGCCGGCCGACCGGCGGCCTACGCTCCCGCACACCACGAACGAGCGCACTTTTTGTGTGACTAATCCCGGATGTGCGTACCCCGAACGGCCGAAGGGTAGTGCTCGCGCGGACACGACCGGTCCGTGCGACGTACGCACGGAGACATCGGAAAGGCCGGACGCACATGGCTCAGCCCTTCACCCTGCCGGACTTCTACGTTCCGTATCCGGCGCGGCTCAACGCCCATGTCGAGGAGGCACGACAGCACACCAAGAAGTGGGCGCGCAGCATAGGGATGCTGGAGGGTTCGGGTATCTGGGAGGAGAAGGACCTCGACTCCCACGACTACGCGCTGCTGTGTGCGTACACCCACCCCGACTGCTCGTCCGAGGCCCTCTCGCTGGTCACCGACTGGTACGTGTGGGTTTTCTTCTTCGACGACCATTTCCTGGAGCTGTTCAAGCGCACCCCCGACCGTGAGGGCGGCAAGCGGTATCTGGACAGGTTGCCGGCGTTCATGCCGATGGACCGTGGCGCCGAGATGCCGGAGCCGACGAATCCGGTCGAGGCGGGGCTGGCAGATCTGTGGGCGCGGACGGTGCCGGTCATGTCCGACGCCTGGCGGGTCCGGTTCGCCGAGTCGACGACGAACCTGCTCAATGAGTCGCTGTGGGAGCTCGCCAACATCAACGAGGGGCGTATCGCGAACCCCGTCGAGTACATCGAGATGCGCCGCAAGGTGGGCGGTGCCCCTTGGTCGGCGGGTCTTGTGGAGTACGCGGCAGGCGCGGAGGTCCCCGATTCGGTGGCCGACGAGCGTGCGCTGCAGGTGCTGCGGGACGCCTTCTCCGACGGCGTACATCTGCGCAATGACCTCTTCTCGTACCAGCGGGAGGTCGAGGAGGAGGGTGAGAACAGCAATGGCGTGCTGGTCCTTGAGCACTTCCTCGGCTGTTCCACGCAGGAGGCCGCCGATGCGGTGAACGATCTGCTGACGTCGCGCCTGCAGCAGTTCGAGAACACGGTGCTCACCGAACTCGGTCCGCTCTGCGTGGAGAAGGGGCTGGACCCGACGGACACAACGGCGGTTCTGGCGTACGTCAAGGGGCTGCAGGACTGGCAGTCGGGCGGTCATGAGTGGCACATGCGCTCCAGCCGCTACATGAACGACGGCGGTGCCCGTGAGGAAGCGCTCGGCTTCGGTATGGCCGCGGCGTCGATCCGTTTCACCCCCCGCTCGGAGACGGCCCGGCTGCGCAGCCACTCCCATGTGCCGTACCAGCATGTCGGCCCGTCCCTGCTGCCCGATTTCGAGTTGCCGTTCGGTACGACGCTCAGCCCGCACCTGGACGGGGCTCGGGTCCGCATCGTCGACTGGGCGACCCGTATGGGGATTCTGGAGGCACAACCGGGGGTGCCGGGTTCACACATCTGGGACGAGGAGCGGCTCGTCGCGATCGATCTGCCGCTGTGTGCGGCGGGTCTGCACCCGGATGCGACGCCGGAGGAGCTGGATCTGTCCTCCCAGTGGCTGACATGGGGGACGTACGGCGACGACTGGTTCCCGGTGGTGCACGGGCGGGCTCATGACCTGGCGGGTGCCAGGCTCGCCAATGAGCGTCTGTCACTGTTCATGCCCCTGGACGGGTCCGGGACGCCCGAGCCGGTCAACGCTCTGGAGCGGGGGCTCGCCGATCTCTGGGCGAAGACCTCGGCCCCGATGGACGCGAGCGGGCGCCGCGCCTTCCGGACGGCGGTCGAGGACATGACCGCGAGCTGGGTGTGGGAACTGGCGAACCAGGTGCAGAACCGCATTCCGGACCCGGTGGACTACATCGAGATGCGACGGAAGACCTTCGGCTCGGATCTCACGATGAGTCTGTGCCGGCTGGGGCACGGCAGGAAGGTGCCGGCGGATATCTACCACAGCGGCCCGCTGCGCTCGCTGGAGAACGCGGCGTCGGACTACGCGTGTCTGCTCAACGACCTGTTCTCGTACCAGAAGGAGATCGAGTACGAGGGTGAGGTGCACAACGGCGTCCTGGTGGTGCAGAACTTCTTCGGGGTGGACTATCCGACCGGGGTGGCGATCGTGCACGACCTGATGAAATCGCGGCTGCGGCAGTTCCTGCACGTCGTCGAGGAGGAACTCCCGGTGCTGTACGACGACTTCGAGCTGGACGCGGAGGCGAGGGAGATCCTGGCCGGGTACGTGCAGGAGCTCAAGCACTGGATCGCGGGCATCCTGATCTGGCACCGGGGCTGTCGGCGCTACCGCGAGCAGGATCTGCGGCGGGGCACCGGCGCCCCGTGGCACCTCAGCGGTCCCACGGGGCTCGGTGTCTCGGCGGCGCGGGTGACCGCGCTGTTCGCTCAGCCCTCGGCCATCAGCGTGTAGCACCCGCCCGCACGCGCCTTGAAGACCTTCTCGCCGCTCGCGAACAGCGAGCTGCGGACGGTCACTTCGCGGTTGCGGCTCGCCGTGATCAGCACACGGCGAGCCTGCCCCGCGGCCCATTCGATGTCGACGGTGAAGCCGCCCCGGGCGCGCAGCCCGCGCACCGACCCGTTCGCCCAGCTCGCCGGGAGGGCGGGAAGAATCTCGACGGCGTCGTGCTGGCTCTGCAGCAGCATCTCGGCGATGCCGGAGGTGGCGCCGAAGTTGCCGTCGATCTGGAACGGGGGGTGGGTGTCCCAGAGGTTGGGCAGGGTGGAGCTCTTCAGCTGTTCGGCGAGCATCTTGTGGGCGTGGTCGCCGTCGCGCAGCCGCGCCCAGAAGTTGATCTTCCATGCCTTGGACCATCCGGTGCCGCCGTCGCCGCGTGCGCCGAGGGAGACCTTGGCCGCTTCGGCCCACTTGCTGCCGGGTTCGATCTGCCGCCCGGGGTGCAGGGCGAAGAGGTGCGAGACATGGCGGTGGTCGTCGGCCGGGTCGTCGCGGTCGGTCTTCCACTCCTGGAGCTGGCCCCAGGAGCCGATCCGCAGCCCGGGGTCGAGCCGGTCGAGGGCAGTCTCCAGGCGGCTGCGGAAGGCAGGTGCGTCGCCGAGGGTGCGGGCGGCCTCCAGGGTGTTGGTGAGGAGGTCGTGGACGATCTGCTGGGACATCGCGGCGCCGGCAGTGAAGTCGCCGTGCTCGGGAGAGTAGCTGGGGGTGACGACGAGCAGTCCGTCGCGCGGGTCGGTGCGCAGATTGGCCAGCCAGAATTCGGCGGCCTCCTTCATGGCCGGGTAGGCGGTGGAGCGCAGATAGTCGGTGGAACCGCTGAACCGGTAGTGCTCGTACATCTGCTGGGTGAGCCAGGCGGCGGCCTCCGGGAACCAGAAGGCGGTGGACCAGTCGTGAACGCCGGTGAAGCCGTACGGGTTGGTCTCGTTGTGCACGACCCAGCCCACGGTCCCGAACATCTCCTTGGCCGTCTTACGGCCGGGGGCGCGCATCGCTTCGATGTAGCGGTCGTACGGTGCGGTGGTCTCGGCGAGGTTGGTGACCTCCGCGAGCCAGTAGTTCATCTGCAGATTGATGTTGCTGTGGTAGTCGGCGGACCACGGCGGGGTGGTGGAGTTGTTCCAGACGCCCTGGAGGTTGGCGGGCAGCGAGCCGGCCCGTGAGGAGGCGATCAGCAGGTAGCGGCCGTACTGGAAGAACAGCGCCTCCAGGGCCCGGTCGGCGGGGCTCGTACCGTCCGTGTACCGGGCGAGCAGTTGATCGGTCGGCAGGTCGGGCAGTTGCTGGCCGATGTCGAGGGCGACCCGGTCGAAGAGGGCGCGGTGGTCGCGTACGTGGGTGTCGCGGACCTTCTCGTACGAGGTCCGGGCGGCGGAGTCCACGGCGGCGGTGACCGCCCTGTGCGGGTCGTCGCCGCGGTAGGAGGGGTAGCGGTCGGCATAGTCGGTGGCTGCGGCGAGGACGAACCAGGCCCTGTCGGCTCCGGTGACGGTGAGGGTGCCGTCCGCGCCGGCGGTGACGGTGCCACCGCTGGTCCGGATGCGGATCTGGGCCTCGAAACACAGGCCGTTGTCCTTCAGCGCGCCGCGTACGGTGAGCCGGTCCCTGTCGGCGGTGGCGGTGTAGTCACTGCGGGGTGAGGTGTAGCGCAGGGTGAAGGACACCTGTCCCGGACGGTCGGCGGCAAGGCGCCCCGCAATGACCTTGCCCGGGTAGGAGACGAAGAACTCCCGTGTGTGGAAGGTGTTTTGGTGGGTGTACGTGACAGAGGCGAGGGCGTTTCGCAGATCGAGGGTGCGTCGGTAGGAGGCGTCGGGGGCGGCCGGGGCGTTCGGCAGGTCCAGCCGCAGGTCGCCGAAGACCTGGTAGGCGCCGTAGCCGTGGCGCGCCTGGCCGAGCTCGGCGGCGACGTCGTCCGGTCCGAGAGCGCCCTGAGTGTCGAGGCTTTGCTGTACGCCGGAAAGGGCGCCGGGCCTGGGCGCGGTCCAGTTGCCGAAGTCGTAGCCCTCGGCGGAACCGGGGCCGCCGGTCCACAGCGTCTTCTCGTTGAAGGTGAGCCGCTCGGAGGCCAGAGTTCCGTACACGCTCGCGCCGAGAGCACCGCCACCGATGGGCAGCGACTCACGCTCCCAGCTCGCGGCCGGGGTGTCGTACCGGAGCGTCGGTTCCGCCGATTTCTTCGAGTACGCGGAGCCTTTCGGCTCCTTTGATTCATCGGAGGTACTGGCGGCCGACGCCGTGCCGGAAAGGGCAGGGATTCCCAGCGCCAGAACGCTGGTTGCGCCTATCACTGTCTTCACTGTGGTGCGTCGAGTCATCCCGGATGTCATGCGGCCGACGGTAGAGGTCCGATGACTGCCGCGACAAGGCACATGACAAAGCGGCCCCTTGGACAGAGGCCGCCAACACTTGGACAGATGGGTCAGGCATGCGCCCACAGCCACCCGATGTGTACGGGCGGCCGGCAAAGGAGCGGTGTCAGCCCTGCTGGAACAGCTCGGCGGGCAGAGGCTTCAGCAGGGTGTACAGATCGTCGGTGATCGGCCGGTCCCAGCTGGCGATGGTGACAAGCACGCCGTCGCTGCGGTCGAACTGGACGCAGGAGATCCGGCTCTCGGAGAGCTTGACGCGGCGGACGATCAGCAGGTTGTCGCCCTGCATCACAGGCATGTCCTCGGTACCGGTGACCTCGACCGGCTCGTCGTTCTCGAGCGCGAGCAGCAGCTGGGCGACCTCGAACGGGACCTGGCCCTCCTCGGTCTCGCGGGCGGGCGAGCCCTCCGGGAGATTGCCGATGATCATCGCGGGGCCGCGGCCGCCGAACAGGTCGTAGCGCAAAAAGACGCCCTGACAGCTCCCGTCGGGCGCGGGCAGCAGACCGGCGCCGAGGTTTCCGGGCCAGTCCCCCGGGTCCATGGCCAGGACGTCGAAGTCGGGGCCCGCGGGTGTGGCGGCGCTACGGCGGCGGAGGAAGGACATGCAGACATGTTACGTGTCCGGGCTCACGTTGCGGAGCCGGGTCTGCGCCGGCCGGGGCAAAGCCGGGTCCGCGGCTCGGGCTCCGGCAGGTCCGATGGCAGCACTCCGGCGGTACTGCGGCCCGTGCCCCAACCGCACCCCGGCCCTGCCCCTAGCCGGATTCCGCGGCCAGTGCCTTCAGCACGTCGACGGCCTGAGCGGCCCGGTCGTAGGGAACGAACACGTGGTCGTGATGGAAGCCGGCCACCACATTGCAGCTCAGCCCGGCATCGGTGAGCGCCAGGGACACTGCGGCGGTGAGCCCCACCGCGTCCAGCGCGGAGTGGACACGCAGGGTGATCCAGCCCGCCACGTAGTCGTATCGCAGCCCGGCGGATACGGCTTCCGTCTCCGGCAGTACCAGGGTGAGCCCTTCGGGCTCGGTGACCGTGACGACCGGATTGACACCTTCGGGCATCACACCGTCGGGCGCGGTGGCGAAGACATGGCGTCCCGGGTTCAGCTCCGGCCGCAAGCCGCTCAGCAGGGTTCGAAGATCGCGCTCACCTGTCACGGTCACCACGCTACGTGGTGCGGTGGCGCTCGTGGTGACGTGCGACCCGGGCACGGTTTCCGCAGGACGGCTTACACCACTCCTGGCGGTGATGCTCCTTGATGAAGTAGCGCACGCAGCGTGGGGCGTGGCAGGCACGCAGGGCCGTGCGGTCCGGTCCGGCGAGGAAACCGATGGCCGCGCGGGCAAGGGCGGCGGGCAGGGCATTCCCTTCCGCCGTTCCGTCGGCCGAGTGGTCATGGGCGACAGGATCACGGTCCTGCGCCCAGTCGAGGCGTGGCACGGTCGGGACTGCGGCAGCGGCGGCGTTGAGCCGGCCGAGCGCCTCTTCGAAGGGCAGCAGCCGTCCGGCGTCGGCACTGCTCGGCTCGCCGGGGCGGACGGCGTACGCGAAGAGCGCCCGAACGGCGGCGCGCAGCGACCGTACGGCTTCGAGGCCCTGTTCGTCGGCCGTCCAGCTTTCGCCACCCGACGCGTCGCCGAACAGACCGCGCCGCTCGTGCACCCAGTGGGTCAGCCCGTCCAGGGTGTCGAGGTCGTCGGCGACACCTCCCCGCCCGTCGTGGCGGATGGTGAGGGCGAGGTCGAGTGCAAGCCGGGGGTCGGACACAGAGCTAATGGTAACTTCCGCGCGAGCCGTTAAATGCTTCGAAGCGGTCCTGGATCGCCTGCCCGTCGAACCTGCGCCGGGGTGACGAGTCGCTGGATCTCGTCGAGACCGGGCAGCGGCAGCGGCAGCGGCAGCGGCAGCAACTGGTGGATCACGCGACCTCCTGGCACATCGTTTCTCCTATCCAAGATGTGGCCTACTTTTACGCACGAGAGTGCAGCCTCAATGGACAAACGTGCAGCCGCAAACGCCTACCGGGGCGCTCGGGGCAGTCAACTGCCCGATGGGTGCGGCTGCCACTGATGGACGACGCCACGCAATTGGACGGCTCCACGGCCGCCAGCGCACCGAACAACGTCTCAGCTCCCTTCTTGACCAACTGCTGGCCGATCTTCAGCACGAGTTCGTTGACCTTGCCCGGGCCGAAGGCTCCAGTGCCGTTGCTGCCGAGCCGGGCGAAGAGACAGGCCGTGATCAGCCTCTTCGTCATCCACGGTTCGCGCCTCCATGAAGCCCGAGCTCGACGGACGCTCGTCGCCGGGTAGTCGGAGTTCCGACTACCCGGCGAGAAGCTTTCAGGACTCCCGCTCACGCCTCACCGGTGTCAGCCGGTGCCTCTGCTGCGGGCTCTTCGGTCACCGCAGGCTCTTCAGCCGTCGCCGCAGGCTCCTCGGTCACCGCAGGCTCTTCAGCCGTCGCCGCAGGCTCCTCGGTCACCGCAGGCTCTTCAGCCGTCGCCGCAGGCTCTTCGGTCGCCGCAGGCTCTTCGGTCGCCGCAGGCTCTTCGGTCGCCGCAGGCTGCTCAGTCTGCCCCGCAGGCTCTTCGGTCGCCGCAGGCTGCTCAGTCTGCCCCGCAGGCTGCTCCGTCAGCCCGTTGATGTCCTGGGGGTTCTGGACCGGGTTCAGGTTCGGGTTCGGGACCGGGTTCGGGACCGGGTTCGGGACCGGGTTCGGGACCGGGTTCGGGACCGGGTTCGGGACCGGGTTCGGGACCGGGTTCGGGACCGGGTTCG
>NZ_BMRN01000029.1 GCF_014648655.1 Streptomyces atratus | reverse complement strand
CGGCGAACATGCGCACCGCACGCCGACGCAGCTCAAGCGGGTAACGGGAAGGTCGTGCCATGACTCGATCCTTTCATGAAATCGAGCCTCCACCTCACCCGGGGCGGTTCACTGCTGCTCACCACGCGATTTGGCAACGCCATCGCGGTCAATACATGGAACACCTATACGTGGAAGCCTGCTCTGGCCAAGGCTGAGGTCATCCCCCAGCGGCCCGAGGGAGCCAAGCCCTGGCAGTGGGCTGCGGCTCCAACGGACGGTTTCCACGTGCTGCGACGTACCTACGCCTCGATCATGTTGGAGGCAGGCGAGTCTGTCGTCACGCTGGCCCAGCGGTTGGGGCGCTCATCGCCGACGATTACGCTCGGTTACTACGCGCACTTCATGCCGGAGGCCGGGAACCGGGGCCGGGCTGTGATCGACGGTTTCCTCGGAAAGCGGGTCGCTTGCCAAAACTCCCCAGATTCTCCCCAGGGCTGATCGGGGTGATTCCCCAGGCTGTACGGCCCTGACCTCGGTCCGTGGATCTCCAGGGATCTGAGCCGTATAGCCTGGGGAAATGCTCACCGAAGTCATCGCGACCCGCTATGTCACACCCTTGCGGGAGGGCGGATCGCTGCCCGGAATCGTCGAAGCCGACGACCTCGGCACCTACGTCATGAAATTCACCGGCGCCGGACAGGGCCGCAAGACACTGGTCGCGGAGGTCATCTGCGGACAGCTCGGCCGCAGGCTCGGCCTTCGTGTCCCCGACCTCGTACAGATCCAGCTCGACCCGGTCATCGGGCTGGCCGAGCCCGACCAGGAGGTGCAGGAACTCCTGAAGGCCAGCGGCGGGCTCAATCTCGGGATGGACTTCCTGCCCGGCTCGATCGGCTTCGACTCGCTCGCCTACCAGGTGGACTCCCGGGAAGCCGGACGTGTCGTCTGGTTCGATGCGCTGATCAACAACGTCGACCGGTCCTGGCGCAACCCGAACATGCTGATCTGGCACGGCGACCTGTGGCTCATCGACCACGGCGCCACCATGATCTGGCACCACAACTGGCCCGGCGCCCAGGTCTCCGCCGCCAAGCCGTACAACGCCTCGGACCATGCGCTGGCCCCGTTCGCCCCCGATATCGCGGCGGCCGCCGCCGAGCTCGCCCCGTTGGTCACCGAGGAACTGCTCACCGAGGTCGCGGCCGATGTCCCCGACGAGTGGCTGGTGGACGAGCCCGGCTTCGACTCCACCGACGAACTGCGCCGCGCCTATGTGGAAGCGCTGCTGCCGCGCGCCGCCACCATTCATGAGCGGATCGCGATGGAGGGCCCCACCGGGCCCAAGCCGTCACAGGCCCCCGGCTGGCTCACCGAGCACCTCACCCCCTGGCCGCACCCCACCAAGAAGAAGAGCGACAAGGACGGCCAGCGGTGACCGAGCGCGATGTCTTCGAGTACGCGCTGCTGCGCGTGGTGCCGCGGGTGCAGCGCGGCGAGTTCTTCAACGCGGGCGTGGTCGTCTACTGCCACGCACGGGGTTTCGTCGCCGCACGTATCCATCTCGACGAGACCAAGCTGAAAGCCCTGGACCCGAGTGCGGACGTGGTCGGTGTACGGGCCGCCCTGCATGCTGTCGAGGGCGTGTGCCGCGGCGGCACGGACGCGGGCCAGGCGGCCCGCGACGACGCAGGCCGTCGCTTTCGCTGGCTGATCGCCCCGCGTTCCACTGTTGTCCAGCCGAGCCCTGTGCACAGCGGTCTCACAACCGACCCGGAGGCCGAGGTCGAACGGCTGCTCGACCTGTTGGTGCGCTGATTCGCCGCCCTGCGGCGCCGCCCGCCGCCACTGCGGCAGCGGCGCCGCCGGGTGTGACATGCGCCCCTGCGGCCGTGGGCCGTTGACACCGAGTGCCAGGGCTTCTAGCGTCTCGTCTGCTGAAGGTACTAAGCGGTTGCTCAGTTATCGGGAAGGCTCCGCGCACGCGAAGGTTTCGTGCCGGGGCGCCCCGACGTCCGCTGAGCCGCGATCCAAGGGCGAGGAGAACCAAGCATGTCCACCACCGAGCAGCGCGTCGCCATCGTGACCGGAGCGGCGCGGGGCATTGGCGCCGCCACCGCGGTACGGCTGGCGGCCGAGGGCCGCGCCGTCGCCGTACTCGACCTCGACGAGGCGGCCTGCAAGGACACCGTCGAGAAGATCACCGCCGCCGGGGGCACCGCCCTCGCCGTCGGCTGCGATGTGTCGGACAGCGCACAGGTGGAAGCCGCGGTTGCGCGGGTCGCCGCCGAGATCGGCGCCCCGACGATCCTCGTCAACAACGCGGGCGTGCTCCGCGACAACCTGCTCTTCAAGATGAGCGAGTCCGACTGGGACACTGTGATGAACGTGCACCTCAAGGGCGCGTTCCTGATGGCCAAGGCTGTCCAGAAGCACATGGTGGACGCCGAGTTCGGCCGCATCGTCTCGCTTTCCTCCTCCTCGGCGCTCGGCAACCGCGGCCAGGCCAACTACTCAGCCGTCAAGGCCGGTCTGCAGGGCTTCACCAAGACCCTCGCCAAGGAGCTCGGCAAGTTCGGCATCACCGCCAACGCCGTCGCACCCGGCTTCATCGTCACCGAGATGACCGCGCAGACCGCGGCCCGGGTCGGCATGGGCTTCGAGGAGTTCCAGGCCGCTGCCGCCACCCAGATCCCGGTGCAGCGCGTCGGCCGCCCCGAGGACATCGCCAACGCCATCGCCTTCTTCACGGGCGACGAGGCCGGATTCGTCTCCGGCCAGGTCATGTATGTCGCCGGCGGACCGCTCAACTGACCCGAAGGGTTACGGACATCATGACTGTGCAGGACAGTGGGAAGGTCGCGCTCATCACGGGCGCGAGCCGGGGCATCGGCTACGGCATCGCCGAGGCGCTCGTCGCCCGCGGCGACCGGGTGTGCATCACCGGACGCGGCGAGGACGCTCTCAAGGAGGCCGTCGAGCAGCTCGGCTCCGACCGCGTCATCGGCGTGGCGGGCAAGGCGCATGACGAGGCGCACCGGGCGGCGGCGGTCGAGCGCACCATGGAGGCGTTCGGCCGTGTCGACTTCCTGATCAACAACGCCGGTACGAATCCGGTCTTCGGTCCGATCGCGGAGCTCGACCTCAATGTCGCCCGCAAGGTCTTCGAGACGAATGTGATCTCGGCGCTCGGTTTTGCCCAGCTGACCTGGAAGGCCTGGCAGAAGGAGAACGGCGGGGCGATCGTCAACATCGCCTCGGTCGCCGGCATCTCCGCCTCGCCCTTCGTCGGCGCGTACGGCATGAGCAAGGCTGCCATGGTCAACCTGACCCTTCAGCTGGCGCACGAGTTCGCGCCGGTCGTCCGGGTCAATGCGATCGCCCCCGCGGTCGTGAAGACGAAGTTCGCCAAGGCGCTGTACGAGGGCCGCGAGGCGGAGGCCGCCGCGGCCTATCCGCTCGGCCGGTTGGGGGTCCCCGAGGACATCGGCGGCGCCGCCGCGTTCCTCACGTCGAGCCAGAGCGACTGGATCACGGGACAGACCCTGGTGATCGACGGCGGGATCTTCCTGAATGCGGGCGTGAGCTGAGAGCGGCCTGAGTGGGTTTGGCCCTGATTGACTCAAGTGCCCTGTCGGGCCTGCGGATTGACCCGACGGGGCACTGCGGTAAGGTCTGCCGACCCATGGCTGATCGAGGAGCGTTCACGTGTTCTACCGGGCCAGTCTGCAGGCCTCTGCAGTCCTTGCTTCCCTCTCTCTGCTGGCAGGCTGCGGACTTCTCTCCGACAGCGGCTCGAAAGCGGAGCAGAAGATAGTCGTCGGTACGACCAGCGAGCTCTCCACCCTCGATCCGGCGGCGGCGTGGGACAACTCCTGGGAAATGATGCGGAATGTCTTCCAGACTCTGGTGAGTTTCCCCACAGGCAGCACCAGCCCCGAGCCCGATGCGGCGGAATGGTGCAAGTTCACCGATACGACCAGCACGGCCTACCGGTGCAAACTCCGCAAGGGCCTGAAATTCTCCAATGGCGACAAACTCGACGCCGAGGCCGTGAAGTACTCCATGGACCGGATCACGGCCCTCAAGGTCAAGGGCGGCCCTGTCGGTATGCTCGGTTCGCTCGACCGGGTCGAGACCAAGGGGGACGACATCGTCATCTTCCATCTCACCAAACCGGACGCCACATTCCCGTTCGTCCTCGCCACACCCGCGATGTCGCTCGTGGCGCCCAGCGACTATTCGAAGCACAAGGTCCGCAGTGACGGAAAGGTCACCGGATCCGGTCCCTATCTCCTGGATTCGTACAAGCCGGGGAACCGGGCCGAACTGGTGAAGAATCCGGACTACAAGGGTTTCGCCAACCGTAAGAACGACGCTGTGACCATCCGGTACTTCAAGGATTCCGCCCCCGTGGTCGCGGCGCTGAAGAAGAACGAGATCGACGCGATCTACCGCGGCCTCACCGCCGAGGAGGTCGTCGGTCTGGAAGACAGCAAGGACGAGAACAGCAATCTGCAGATTGTCGAGACGGTCGGCGCGGACATTCGCTTCCTGGTATTCAACCCCGAGGATCCGGCCGCCGGGAATGTAGCCGTACGGCGGGCCGTCGCCCAGCTCGTCGACCGTGACGCCCTGGTGGCCAAGGTCTACCAGGGGACGGCCGAGCCGCTGTACTCCATGGTCCCCAAGGGCATCGCCGGACACACCACGAGCTTCTTCGACGCCTACGGTGACCCGGACAAGGACAAGGCGAAGCGGATTCTCGTCAAGGCGGGCATCACCGAGCCCGTCTCAATGACGTTCTGGTTCACGACCGACCGCTACGGCTCGTCCACGGCCCCCGAGTTCGACGAGCTGAAGCGACAGCTGGAGGCCTCCGGGCTGTTCCGGATCACGCTGAAGAGCAAGCCCTGGAAGGAGTTCCAAGAAGGCTTCACCAAGGGCCAGTATCCTGTCTTCGGCCGCGGCTGGTTCCCGGACTTCCCGGACCCGGACAACTTCATCGCCCCCTTCGTGGGCAAGGAAAGCGTCACCGGGAGGCCGTACATGAAGCGCGAGATCATCGAGCAACTGCTGCCGCAGACCCGCAAGGAGAGCGACCGGGGCGCGGTCAGTGAGCAGTTCGAACGGGCCCAGCAGATCCTGGTCGACGACGTGCGGCTGCTGCCGCTGTGGCAGGGCAAGCTGTACGTCGCGGCGGGCGAGGACATCGGCGGCGGCGAGCGTGCCCTGGACCCGCAGACGGTCATGCAGATGTGGGAGCTGTACCGCAAGGCCAGCTGGTAGGCCCCGGCAGGGCTCGCGGGGTCCGTTGTCAGTGGCCCCCGGTAGGTTCTCGGTCTAAGAACTGATTAGTTACCGGAGGTTGTTGACGTGACCGACACCGACCTGCTGCCCGAGTCCTGGCGCGGCGTCCTCGGCGAAGAGCTGCAGAAGCCCTACTTCAAGGAGCTCACCGAGTTCGTCGAGGAGGAGCGGGCCAAGGGGCCGGTCTATCCGCCGCGCGACCAGGTGTTCGCAGCCCTGGATGCCACGCCTTACGACAAGGTGAAGGTTCTCGTCCTCGGTCAGGACCCGTATCACGGGGAGGGGCAGGGACACGGGCTGTGCTTCTCCGTGCGGCCGGGTGTGAAGACGCCGCCCTCCCTGCGGAACATCTACAAGGAGATGAAGGAGGAGCTCGGCCTGCCGATCCCGGACAACGGGTACCTGATGCCATGGGCCGAGCAGGGCGTGCTCCTGCTCAACGCCGTGCTGACGGTGCGCGCGGGCGAGGCGAACTCGCACAAGGGCAAGGGCTGGGAGAAGTTCACCGACGCGGTGATCCGCGCGGTCGCCTCAAGGCCCGATCCGGCGGTCTTCGTGCTCTGGGGCAACTACGCGCAGAAGAAGCTTCCGCTGATCGACGAGGAGCGCCATGCGGTGGTGAAGGGTGCGCACCCGTCACCGCTGTCCGCCAAGAAGTTCTTCGGCTCCCGTCCGTTCACGCAGATCAACGAGGCGGTGGCGGCGCAGGGGCACGAGGCCATCGACTGGCGCATCCCCGACCTGGGCTGACGCTGCGGTTTCGGCCCGGGCCGGCGGCGGGCGCCCGGTGGACAGGTCCGGGCCGGGGGGCGGGTGCCCGGTGGACAGGTTCGGGACGCCCGCCCGAGCCTCAGCGGGATTGACCGCGGCTGCGGCTAGCGTCGAACGGAAACGGGACGTGGACAGGGAGGCCGCAGTGACGGAGCAGCGGGAGGCGTCGAAGGATGCCGTCATGACCAGGATCGGCCAGGCGATCATGCTGCTGCACGGCGGCGACCGGGAAGAGGCCCGCAATCGCTTCGGCGAGCTCTGGTCGGAGATCGGCGAGGACGGGGACGCCCTGCACCGGTGCACCCTCGCCCACTACATGGCCGACACGCAGGACGACCCCGGTGATGAGCTCGCCTGGGACCTGAGGGCTTTGACCGCGGCCGGCAGCCTGACCGACGAGCGTGCCGCACAGCACTCCGATGCGCTCGCGGTGCGGGCGTTCTATCCCTCGCTCCATCTCAATCTCGCGGCGGACTATGTGAAGCTCCACCGTCCCGAGGCGGCCCGGATCCATCTGGACCGGGCGCGCGCCGCGTCCGGCGTGCTCGCGGACGACGGGGCGGACGACGGATACGGGGGAGGGGTCCGCGCGGCGATCGCGCGGCTGGAGCTGAGGCTGCGGGAGCTGTGAGGGGTGGCCCGTCCGCGGCGGACGGGCCACCCGCTCGGCTCTCTCCTGCCGGGCTCAGCGACCGTAGGTGTTCTCGCAGATCCGGGACTGCGGACTGCCCGCGGGCCAGTGCCCGTATCCCCGTCCCAGCGCGCAGACGTCCTTCTCGGTGACGGGGGTCGGCAGGTCCGGGACGGGCGCGGTCACGGGGGGCGGGACCTGGCGCGGCCGAGGCCGCGCCGCCCCGGTGTGCTTCCGTTGCTGTGGTGCGCGGGGCGCGGCGCGGCGGGTGTCCGGCGGTGCGCCCCGCGCCGGGGCGGATGCGGAGGTGGACGGCTCGGCGGCCGGTACGGCTCCCAGGCTGTCGTGGACCGGCGGTCGCACGATCTGTGGCGCCAGGTCCTGGGCGGGCCTGCTGGCCCCGGGCCGGGACGAAACGTCCGGCTGCGGCGCCACGGACACACATCCGGACAGTGTCGTGACCGCCACGCCAACCAGGAGCTTCACGGTGATTCGGGTTCGTTGCACCTGATCAACTCTGCTGTGCGAACCCGGTTTTGAGTGAGCCGGGAAGCCATGATTGGCCCGCACGAGTGACGCCGGTCAGCGCAATGCCGCCTGCGATCCGAGCATCCCGCGCAGCAGTTCGGTGAAGCCGGTACGCAGTTCCTCCTCGGTCGGTACGGAGCGGTGGTACGACCCCGCGGCGCACGAGAACATCAGCCCCTCGCACCAGGCCACCAGGGACAGGGTGTGCCGCTCGGGCTCGGCCGACCCGGCCGCCGTCATCAGCGCCATCAGGGGCTCGCGGAACTGCCGGCCCGTCGCGTCGAAGAACTCCCGCAGCTCCGGGCGCCGGGTGGCCTCGAGGGCGAGCTCGTAGCGGCAGATGAGCAGTTCGGGGTGGCGGGTGAGATATCGGTGCAGGGCTGACGCGAGACCGGCGACCAGCGCCTCTGGGCCGATGCGCGTGCCGTTCTCCGCGCCGGTGCCCGAACCGCCTTCCGGGCCGGCATCCGGCCTGTCCGTCCTGCCGGTGCCCGGAACCGGAAGTTCACCGGGGGCGAGCACCCGCGCCTCGCGCTCCGCCAGCCGTTGCACCGTCACCTCCAGCAGGGACTGCCGGGTGCGTGCGTAATTGGACGTCGAACCCTGCGGGAGTCCGGCGCGCTCGTCCACCGCGCGGTGGGTCAGGCCGCGCATCCCGCGTTCGGCGAGGAGCGCGAGGGCGGCATCGGTAATGAGATCGGCCCGGGAGGTGCCGGTGGTGCGTGTGGCCATGGGGCCAACCTACCTTCGGAACTACAGCTGTAGTACGGTGACGTTGTCACTACAGCTGTAGTTTCGAGGAGGAGTGATGGACAAGCCTCATGCCGTCGTCATCGGCAGCGGGATCGGCGGCCTCACCGCGGCGGTGGCCCTGCACGGTCGCGGCTGGCGGGTGACCGTCCTGGAGCGCGCAGCCTCGCTGGAACCCGTGGGCGCCGGTATCGCCCTCGCGCCCAACTCCCAGCGCGCGCTGGACGTCATCGGCCTCGGCGACGAGATCAGGTCGCTCGCCGCCTGGCAGGGCGACGGCGGTATGCGTACCCCGAGCGGCCGCTGGCTCTCCCGTACGAACAGCGCCGTCGCGACCGAGCGGTTCGGCGGCCCGATCGTCCTGTTGCACCGGGCCACCCTCGTCGGCCGCCTCGTGGCCCGGCTGCCCGCCCCCGCCGTTCGTACCGACGCCGCCGCGAAACTGCTGGACCCGGGCGCCGTGGACGGTGCGCGTGCGGTGGTCCGGACGGCGGACGGGGACATCGAGGCCGACCTCGTCATCGGTGCCGACGGCATCAACTCGGGCGTACGCAGCGCACTCTTCCCGGCCCACCCCGGACCCTCGTACGCCGGATTCACCACCTGGCGCATCGTCGTCCCCGCGCCCGAGCGGCCCTTCGCCCCGCACGAGACCTGGGGGCGCGGCGCACTCTGGGGCACCCAGCCACTCAAGGACGGCCGGACATACGCCTACGGGGCCGCCGTCGCCCCCGCCGGAGACCGTGCCGCCGACGACGAGAAGTCGGAGCTCATGCGCCGGTTCGGCAGCTGGCACGACCCGATCCCCTCGATCATCGCCGCCGCCGAGTCCGGACAGGTACTCCGCAACGACGTGTACCAGCTGACCGACCCCCTGCCGTCCTTCCACCGGGGCCGCACCGCCCTCGTCGGCGACTCCGCCCACGCCATGGCACCCAGCCTCGGCCAGGGCGGAAACCAGGCCGTCGAGGACGCGATCGTGCTCGCCCACCATGTGACACCGGGCAGGCACCTCGGCGCGGGTCTGGCGGCGTACACCGCCGACCGGCTGCCCCGCACATCGGCCATCGTCCGCAAGGCCGCACAGGCCTCCCGGCTGATGTGCCTGACCAGTGCCCCGGCCGTGGCGCTGCGCGACGTCCTGATGTCCACCGTCTCGCGGATCGGGCCCACGCTCGTCCTGCGCACCTTCGACGGCATCGCGGACTGGCAGCCGCCGCAGCACACGTATGCTGCCCCGACGAAGGACGCGCACAGGTCACCGCGGCAGACATCGGCTCGAAGAGCCCGACCGGGCTCCCCCGATCGATGAACACCGCGCCGGTCGGCGCTGAACAGTGAGAGGGAGACCCCTGTGAAGGTCGGCTGCATCGGGCTCGGCGACATCGCGCAGAAGGCGTATCTGCCGGTTCTGACGACCCTGCCCGGGGTCGAAATGCATCTGCAGACCCGTACCGCCGCCACCCTGGCCGCGGTCGCCGAGAGCCACCGGATCCCGTCCGGGCAGCGCCACACCGACCTCGAATCGCTGCTCGCCGAGGGCCTGGACGCCGCGTTCGTCCACGCCCCGACGGCCGTGCACCCGGAGATCGTGGGCCGGCTGCTGGACGCGGGCGTCGCCACGTACGTCGACAAGCCACTGGCCTATGAACTCGCCGATTCCGAGAGGCTGGTGCGCCTTGCTGAAGAGCGAGGGGTGAGCCTCGCCGTCGGTTTCAACCGCAGGGTCGCGCCCGGCTACGCGCAGTGCGCCGAGCACCCGCGCGAGCTGATCCTCATGCAGAAGAACCGAGTGGCCCTGCCCGAGGATCCACGCACCATGGTGCTCGACGACTTCATCCATGTCGTCGACACACTGCGCTTCCTGGCGCCGGGGCCGATCGAGCACACCGTCGTACAGGCCAGGATCCGCGACGGTCTGATGCACCATGTCGTGCTGCAACTGGCGGGTGACGGGTTCACCGCCATCGGCGCGATGAACCGGCTCAGCGGCTCGAACGAGGAACGGCTGGAGGTCTCCGGCCAGGACTCCAAGCGCGAGGTCGTCAACCTCGCCGAGGTGATCGATCACAAGGGGCAGCCGAGCGTGCGACGGCGCGGCGACTGGGTGCCGGTGACCCGCCAGCGCGGCATCGAGCAGAGCGTGCTGTCCTTCCTGGACGCAGTGCGGGCCGGAAAGGTGCTGAGCGCCGGCGACGCCCTGCAGACGCATGAGCTGTGCGAGCGCATCCTGCGCGACCTGGACTGCGCCTAGCCAGGGTCTGTGCGGGTCAAGGGCCGCACAGACCCTGGAGCCGTGTCCTGTCACGGGCCCTTCGGCCCCGGGATGCGTCGGGCCCGGCTCCGATGCAGGCTGGGGGGATGACCACCGGCCCGTGGAGGTGACCTCGTGAGGCCCCACGACAAGCCAAAGGGCTGGGGAGCACTCCAGCCGCCGCCCGGCTACTACTCGGCCGACGGGCGGCCGCCCGACGCGATGCAGCGCGGGCTGATCCTCGACTGGGCGGTCAATCAGCGGATCGCGAGCGGCTGGCGAGTGGAATCACGCTCCGAGACACAGGTGGTCATGGTCCGGGGCCGGCCGCTGAATCACGTGCTCCACGCCATCCTGATGGTGTTCACCTGCTTTCTCTGGGGCGCTGTGTGGCTGGTTCTTGCCGTGACCAACAAGGTCGAGCGGGTCTCGCTCACTGTCGACGCCCAGGGCCACATCGTCTCCGTGAACGGCCCCGGATAGTCCGGCCGGTCTCCGGGCTCACGGCCTGGAGCGATCGGTGGATTCATCGGATTCAGCGAGTGAGGCAACCACCGGAGCCGCCGCACCCCTCGCGGCGGCCGGCCCGCCCCGGTGGCGCCTGCGGAGCGATCGCACCCCTTCGAAGGCGCAGAACACGGCCAGCACGGCCGACGCCCCGTACACCGGCCAGTCGCCCAGCCGTACGTAGAGCGTCGTACCGGACGCCAGCGGTACATCGAACACGGCCGCGCCGCTCGTATCCGTACCGAGCGGGGCACCGATCCGCTCGCCCTGCGGGCCGTACACCGCACTGACGCCGGTGAGTGTCGCATGCACCATCGGGCGGCCGTTCTCGGCGGCCCGCAGCGCCCCGAGCGAGGCGTGCTGTTCGGGAGCCCAGCTGTGCTGGAACGTCGCGGTCGACGACTGGTCGATCAGCAGTTGCGCTCCGTCCCGGGTCAGCCGCCGGCTCATGTCGGGGAACGCGGACTCGAAGCAGATCAGCGGCCCGATGCGCAGACCCCTCCCTCCGGCGGCCCGGGGAAGCCACATCGTCACCGGGTGGGTGCCCCGCAGCCGGTCCTCGCCCGCCGCCTTGCCCAGGGACGTGGCCCACCCGAGCACCGAACGGGCCGGGATGTACTCGCCGAACGGCACCAGCCGCATCTTGTCGTACCGGTCCCCGGTCAGTCCGTCCGGACCCACCAGCACCGCGGATTTGAAGATCCCCGTCCGACCCGGTCCGCCGGTCTGCCGGGCGTCCATGTTGACCAGCACATCCGCGCCCACCCGACGCGAGAGGGCCGCGATCCGGGCGGTGACTTCCGGGTGCCGGGAGAGATCGACACCGACACTGCTCTCGCCCCACACGACCAGATCGAGATCGCGTCCCGCCAGCTTGCCGGTCAGCCGCTCGCTGACGGCGAGCCGACGCTCCACGCTGTGGGGACCCGAGATCACACCCGGCTGCACGACGGCGATCCTGGCCACGCCCGATCGCTCGGGCTGCGGCGCCCACTGCGCCATCGCCCCCGCGGCCAGGGCGCACACCACGATGCCGACGACGGCGACCGTACGGGCGGCAGCGGCCACGAACAGGAGGGCGACGGCGGTGTTCACCGCTACCACCAGAAGGCTCACCAGCCACACCCCGCCGACGGATGCCACGCGGAGTGCCGGAGCCACCTCCCACTGGCTCGCGCCGAGCAGCCCCCAGGGACCGCCGAGGCCCTCCCAGGAGCGCGCCAGCTCGATCATCAGCCAGCCGCACGGCACGACGACGACAGCGGCCATGGCTGCTGCGACGGAAATTGGCGCGCGCAGTACCCGGAAGACCAGCAGACCCCACGGCGCCCACAGCAGACCGAGCAGGGCCGCCAGGACCACGATGAACACATGGAGACTCGGCATCAGCCAGTGATGCACGGCGAGCAGGTAGCCGATCCCGCCGAGCCAGCCGTCGAGCGCCGCCCGGCGCCCCGTACCGGCGGACCGGATCAGCAGCAGCCACGGCACCAGACCGACATAGGCGAGCCACCACAGGGAAGGCGCCGGGAACGCGAGCGCGGGCAGCGCACCGGCGAGCAGTGCGAGGCAGCCGCGCCACCGGCCGGACCGCAGCATCCGCTCCCACTGCTCGCGCCGACCGGCCGGAATCCGCATGCCGCGCCTCCTCGTCCTGCTGATCAGCAGTGTCCCCCCTGGTCACCTGTTCCGCAGTTCTTTCCCGGCGCGGGGGCGGAAGCACCGGTGGGCGGGATCAGGAGGGGGTGAGCGCGTCAGCTGTGCCGCGCCACTTCTCATGCACGGTCACGGTCCGGATCCGCCAGCCGTTCCCCGTACGCGACAGTGTGAAGGCGTACCGCCCGCCGGAGACGAAGTTCGGCGTGGTCGCCCCCGCCCCGGAGCCGCCTTCGCCGCCCGCCGTGCTGTCCAGCCTCATCGGGTTGAGGTAGTCGGCCCGCACTTCGGCCCGGTCGCCCGGGTAGCCGCCCAGGTCCTGGATGTCGAGCCGGCGGTTGACGATCAGATGCTGGCGTACGGGGAAGAGCCGCATGGTTTCCGCGAGCCACTGGGCGACCTCGGCGGCAGGCCCTTCGATTCCGCCCGCGCCACGGTAGTCGGCGCGGCCGTCCGCGGTGAACAGGGCCCGGTAGTCCACCCATTCGCCGTCGTCCACCGCCATCGCATAGCCGGTGATCACTGCATCGATGGAAAGCTGGTCCATCACGGTCGAGAGATCCACGCGCTGCGTCATCGGGTCAGTGTCTGCCCGCCGGCGTCCGAGGCCAAGGGGCGTGCACGCACGACGGGCCGACACAACCCTCAGCAGGGCACCACGGCCACCGGGCCGAGGGCATGCGTGAGCGTGGTCTGTGCGACGGGGGAGAGCCCGAGCCCGAGGGACTCACCGCCCTTGCGCCGCCCGATCACGGTCAGTGCCGCGGTCGCCGAGGCCGTGACCAGGGTGCGGGCGGCGGAGCCGCCGACCGGTTCCCTGACGACCTCGACCTGCGGGTACTTCTCCCGCCAGCCGGCGGTGAGTTCGGCGAGGGTCCGCTCGGCCGCAGCTGCCGCCGCGTCCCGGTCGAAGACCGGGCCGCCGGACAGCATCGAGGAGAACATCGTCCAGCCGTGCACGATCCGCAGTCGTGCACCGGGCCGGGAAGCGGCCGTCGCGAAGGCGAATTCCAGCACCGCTTCACTGCTCTCGTCGGCGGCGACGCCCGCGACAATGTCGGGAAAGGGTTCGGCCGCCTCCCCTTCGTCCTCGTCCGACGGTCCGCTGTGGATGACGACGACAGGGCACTGGGCCATCGAGGCGGTCGCCAGACTGTTGGAGCCGAGCATCAGGGACCGGAAACCGCCCAGACCGCGCGAACCGACGACCACCAGTGACGCGTCACGGCTCAGCGAGGCGAGCGCCGCCGAGGGGAAGTCCAGCGGTGCGAGCGTCGACGGGTGCAGATCCGGAACGATCTCGGACACCCTTCGCACGGACTGGGTGAGCAGTTCCTCGGCCTCGCGCTGCTGTGTCTCCTGACCGGTGCGCCGGTTCGGCGTCCGGGCGTGCACGATCACCAGCGGGAGCCCCTGGCGGACGGCCTCGCGGGCGGCCCAGTCGAGTGCCTCACGGCTGTGCGACGAGCCGTCGACGGCTGCGATCACGGGAAGCTCGGTGATGGTCATGATTTCCTTCCGGGTTCCGGCTGTACATGTCCCAGGTTGGTACGCATACACGTCTTCTGGCAGGGCCTTTCGGCCTCATCTGCCCGGGAAGATCCGGGCAGATGCCACCATGCGTAACAACACCCTGCTGCCGGCGGCGAGCGCGTTCGTCCTCACCGTAGCGGCGTCCCTCGCCCTGGGCTGCTGGGCGGCCGACCGGATCACCGGACACGCGGCCACCTCTGCGTTCGCGGTGCCCGAGTTCGTCGTCTCCGTGCGCCTGCCGCTCGTCCCGTCCCTGTGGACGGGCCGGCCGCCCGCCGTCACTCTCACCGGCGTCGACGGCGAACCCGCCACCCGGACCAGGCCGATCCTGCCGGTCCTGGCCCTCGTCATCCCGCAGGCCGGTTGGAACACCCGCATCGTGCGCGGTGCGCTCGCCGACCGGGCAGCCACCCCGCACGTCGAGGCTGCCCCCTTCGACGGGCTTCCGATGCGCCAGGTCGTGCTGCGCCACGCGCTGCCCGGCGCGATACCGGCCCTCGCAAGCCGGTCGCCTTCGGGCTCTCCTTCGGCCTGACACTCGTCGAGGTCACCCGGGTGACCTCGTAACATACGGATCGGAGACCGGACCCGGGCCGTGCTGCTCGGGCCGAGAGCCTTCCGGCCCACCGCGATTGTCAGTGCCGGATGGGATCCTGCCCCCATGGACGAGCTGATGCGGCAGCGGCGCGTGTACGGCGCCGACCATGACGATCCCGACCCGGGGCCCCAGCCCGGTCACTCCTACCGGGAGTTGGTGGGCGGCCCACTCGACGGGCTGCTCCTCGATGTGACCGGCTGGACGGAGACGGCACTGCGCGAGGGGGCGGCGCTGAACACGGAGATCGGGCGGTTCGGCCCGGGCGGCCGAGCGGAGTACGGACCCAGGGACGGCGACTTCGACCGGTGGGACTGGCAGGGCGACATACCCTGACCGCCACGCAATTTCGTAGAGGTGGTGTGGCGGCGGCCGGCATCGAGCCCGCTGCGCAGAACGTGATGAATGAGACCTGCCAGGACTAATCACCTGAATCGCTCGATACTGGATTCATGGCACAGAAGACGTCTCGACCGCACGCCCCGCCGACCCTCTCCGTCAAGGGCCGGGACGTGCGGATGCGCACTATCGGGATCTTGGTACTGATCGGTCTTGCGATCTGGTTCATCGCCGCGAACACCGAATCGGTCGGCATCCGTATGTGGGTGCCCATCGTCACCCTGCCGCTCTGGGCGGTACTGACCGTGACTCTGCTGGTCGGACTGGTGATAGGCGCGGTGCTGGCCCACCGCAGGGCGAAGCGCTGAGCCGGACGGACGAGGTGAGGGCGCGCGTGCGTAGTGCCGACTCGCCGACGTGCGGGCTCAGCACCCCTGCCGCCACCAATGCGAACAGAGCTGGCCCGAGCAGCACGCGGTAGATGACGAACGGCATGAAGCTCTTGGTCGTGATGAACTTCATGAACCACTTGGTGTGTTGGAAACCTGTGCGGCGCTGACCTGCCCCTTCATCCAAGTTAGAAGATCAACTGGGAGAGGCTTGGGAGAACTGGGCAACCAGTCCGCCCCCGAAGTCACCACGAAGCCTTGCCACCGAACCTGCAGTGAATCCATGATGGCACGCTCCATCGTCGGTGTGACGTTGCTGTACGTGCCCTCGACGCCAGCGAGGAGCAGGTACAGCCGCTTCCCCGCGTAGGCCTTCACCGTCGGCCAGCCGGGAAGCGGCCGCCAGGTGGAGCGCGGCGTCGATGTCTCGCGGCCATCAGCGATCTTCCCCCTGTAGCGGTACGTGAAGTTCGCCTTCGCCAGGGGACCGCCATTGATTGATGGAAACACCCACTCGCTGTCGTGGCTGTCCAGCAGCATCTCCAGCAGCTCAGCCAGGAACCGGGGGATCACCAGCGTCCGGTGGCTGTCGTACTTGGGCGGCAGAAGCGTGAGCACACTGGCCTTCCACTGGTGCTGATACTGCACACGGATCGCCGGCATGGTCTGCTCAACCAGGTACCGCTCGATGGACTCTTCACGCTGCTCGTCGTCAGGGTCGGAGGCAGGCCAGGTGGGATGGGCGTACTCGCGGCGCAGCGCATACAGCTCAGCTGGACGCATCCCGGTGAACGCCATCGTCAGGATGAACACGTAGCCAGGGAACCCCCAGAAGACCGAGGCGTTGAGGGCCAACTGGTGGACATCGGTGATGTCCATGTACCGCTTTTTCTCTTTGACCTTCTTCGTGTACTTCCCGCGGCGACGTCCGTCGTAGGTCCGGCTGGCCCGAAGGGCGAAACCGGCCCAGCTGGTCCGCCCGGCACCGACGGCAAGAACGGTAAGGATGGCGCCGACGGGCAGACCTGCCCGAACGGTTACTCTCTCCAAGCCCCACCAAGCGATCCGGATGCCCTGGTGTGCCGCCGTACTGGCGCCGACACACCGTTCCCGGACCAGTCCCGCAACCTGCTGGGGCTCGGCGCTCTGGCGACAACCTCGATGTACAGGAGACTTGATGGCTGACTTTCCGCCGCAGCAGGTACAGCGGCGCGTGGACGACAGCGCTGCAGACATGGAGACGCTCGTCGACCTCGGACTCGTCGAGGAGCAGCCGGTGCCGCAGTACGCCGGGCTGTTCGTCGAGCCCGACATCCCGCCCCTCGACGACGAGACCGAGTGATATCGCCCCCTCCCGCTTCGGCGGGAGGGGGTTTCGTTTGTCCTGCGCCATCGGACTTTGAGCGTGTGCCACTGAACGTTGAGCGGCGAGATCCCCGATTGCTAGCGTTACCGAACGGCTCTGAGCCAGTTCTAGGGGGTAGCGAGATGGATCAAGGGGTGGCTGCAGTGCTTGGCGCGGTGGTGGGTTCCGTGGCGACCGGAGGCGCGGCGTTCGTCACGAGCTTGGGGGCGGCACGTCTCCAGACTCGCAAGGAGCGAAAGGAGGGCTGCCTTGCGCTCATGAACGAAGCGGCGGCAGTCCTGCACCTGACGGAGGACGTGATGATCCACGCTGCGGCGGAGCGGGGAGAGGCACGCACACCGGATTACGCCCAGTTCACCGCCCAGTCACTAGAGGGTCGCAGACGCGTCGCGAAGACTTCTGACGTCCTAGTGCTAGCGGGACCCCGCGGAGTGAAGGACACCTGTGACGCACTGACTGAGGCGGCCAGTGCAGTGCATCTCGCGATCATGCGTGGAGACGAGACGGTCCTCGCGGAGGCGGTCGGCAGGTTGATGCAGAGCATGGATGCACTCCGGCAAAGGGGGCCCAGGATCTGACGGCATTGGGGCGCTCCGCGAGCGATCAGCCTTCAGTGACAAACGCTCAAAGTTCGGTGACACAGCACATCGTTGTGTGGCACGGCTGGCGATCAGGGGTGTCCAACAACCGATCCTTACCTGCCAGCGGCCGTTCATCAATCGGTCGGGATGTGTACCCGAACGCTGACGCGCCGAACGCCCCTATCTGGACCCTTAGTTGTTCAGAAACCCGTTCATCTACCTGGTGCTGTTCAGGTATCTATCGGAAGCATTTGATGAACAAAGGGGAGTCCTGTGGCCTTAGTTGGCCTCGTTCGAGTCAGCACCGACAGGCAGAACACCCAGCGGCAGCACGATGCGCTGGACACGATCTGTATCAAGGTCTTCGAAGAGAAGATCAGCGGCAGGCTCAGCACCGAAGAGCGACCCGTACTCATGGCCGCGGTCGAGTACGTGCGCGAGGGCGACATGCTCTGCGTGCAGGAGGTCGACCGGCTCGGCCGCAACCTCCTCGAGGGACTGATCGTCCTCAACGACCTTTTCGAGCGCGGCATCGCCGTCAAGGTGCTCGAAGGCATTGCCGCCGGCGAGCACAAAGAGCGCTCCCTCATCCTCGACCTTGCCCTGGCCCTCGCCGAGGATCGCCGTCGGGACATCGTCAAGAAGACGAAGGACGGCCTGGAAGCCGCCCGTAAGCGCGGCCGAGTTGGCGGGCGCAAGCCTGTCATGACGGAGACGCTGACCGTTCAGGCTGCCGCTCTGCGCGATCGAGGCTTCACCATCAGGCAGATCCAGCCGCACCTACGGATCGCCGAAGGTGCGAACAAGGGAAAGAATCCCAGCGTGGGCGCGACCTACTCCTGCCACACTGGCCTCGGCCCCGCTGTCACCCCCGTCGGCGGGGCCACCTGCTGCCCGGCCCGGTTGTCATACGGGCCCAGTACCGTGGACTCATCACATTCGCGCTTATGGCTGGGCGCAGCTACGAGAACGCCCCCGACCCGGTCGCAGTGGGTGTCGTGAAACCTCCGCGTGTGCAGTGCCGGAGCTGCTGCCGTGCGATCGGCTCGAGGTCACGCTGTGACGGGGCGTCAACCATTCGGCCCGGCAAGGGAAAAGGACCCAGACAGACTGTCCGGGGCCTCTTCCCTTGCCGGGCCCACGCCCATTGACATGTCAGGGATCAATGAGCGTTGCTGGTCTAAGGGTGTGCCAGTCCCGCTAGCGCTAGCAGAATCTGGCTATAGCGGCGTCTTTGCCCATGTTGAACCCCTTCTCGAAGTTGGGGTCCGGTGCGGCTATGCCCGCCGGCAGCTCCGCCGTGCAGGCCTCCTTGGCGGCGGCGAAGCCAGCCTTGAAGCCCATCGCCAACTGGTCGTTGACTTCCTTCTCCTCGGCCTGCTTGACCGTGCCGCATGTGAGCCTCGGCCCGCCCTCCTCCTGCAGGGTCATGGCCCCGAAGCCCGTGATCACCGAGAGGGAGGTCTGCAAACCTCCGTCAGCCCCAGCCTCCAGGGCCACCGGGGTAATCTTTCCGCCCACTCGCAGCTGCACAGGCGATCCTGGGGTGAGTCCCTGCGCGATGACGTTGAAGGCATTGCCACCCGGGTCTTGCGTCACGTGGCATGTGGCCGCAGGCGCGACCGCCTGGGCGGAACCGGTTGCGAAGGACACCGAGCCGAGTGCCAGTGAGGACACTGCCAGGGGTGCCAACGCGATGAAGCGAAAACGTCCGTTCATTGTTCTGCCTTCCCTTCGGGCATCACGCGAACGAAATGCCCAGCCGAGAGGTTGGAATGCACAGGACGGGCGTGAATGAAGAGGCGGTTCCACGCCTGAGCGGCACGGTTTCGCAGCTCAGGCAGAGACCGGGGGAGCCCCGGGCGGCCCTAGACATGGGCCCCGCATCCGATGACAGCCACCGCCCCACAGAGGGTGGCCTCACGCTTCCGTACACGATCTCAAGGTCCTACCCGTTTGTCGACTTGAGGCGAATACAGGTGGAAGGCCGCCGCATTTGCCTCGTCCCATGCCGTTCCCCTCCGGCGTGTACGGCTCGGCGAGGGCCTACTTCTGCTCCGCGAGGGCGGAACGGTCCAGCATGATCAGATCATCAGTAATATCGATTGCCACGGCCGGATCGTAAACGGCGCCACTGACAATCGACCGGAGCCGCGCAGGTCAGGCCGCCTCGACGACGTCGGCCCGGACCGCAGCCTCCCACTCCACCAGCAGCCGCTGATACTCCGCCTCACCCTCCGGCGACAGCGGGCCGGCCGCCCAGAGCGCGCGGATGTCCGCGTTCACCGCGGCGGGGGAGCGCACAAGGGTGGAAGGCGAAGGCGTGATCGGCATGGGAACAGGCTACGAGGCAGGACTGACAATGCGCCGCTGCCTGACCTTGTAGGATCAGCGCATGATTCGCGCCGTCGTTTTCGACGTCGGTGAGTGCCTGGTAGACGAGACCCGCGAGTACGGCACCTGGGCCGACTGGCTCGGCGTCCCGCGGCACACGTTCGCTGCAATGTTCGGAGCCGTCATCGCCCAGGGCCGGGACTACCGGGACGTGTTCCAGGAGTTCGACCCCGGCTTCGACCTCTATGCCCAGCGTCAGGCCCGCGCTGACGCCGGCCAGCCCGAGCACTTCGACGAGTCAGACCTGTACGACGATGTCCGCCCCGCACTCGCCCAACTGCGGGCCGACGGGCTATGGCTTGGCATCGCGGGCAACCAGACCGTGCGGGCCGACGGGATTCTTTGCGAACTGTTCACCGGCGACGTAGACCTCATCGGCACTAGCGACGACTGGGGCGCCAGCAAGCCGGATCCCGAATTCTTCGTCCGCGTCGCCGACGCCGTCCCGCACCAGCCGGGCGAGATCCTGTACGTCGGCGACCGCGTCGACAACGACCTCCGCCCCGCAGTATCCGCCGGGTTCCAGACCGCGCTGATCCACCGTGGACCGTGGGGCACCATCCAGTGGCAGACCACAGAGGCCAGGGACCTGCCGACATTCCGCATCGAGTCCCTGACCGAACTGCCGGAGCAGATTCAGAAGTTCAACGAGCGAGCGCGCTCACAGTCGTAGCCCACCCGTACAGCCGCTCGTCCAGGTCCCGCACGCACTGCTCATGCTGGTGTGGGGCCAGGGCGCGCCGCACCTCCCGAACCCGGTCCACGCCCATCGCGTACCAGGTGACCTCAAGCTGATCGAGCGCCCGGCATGCATAGTCGCAAGCCGCCTCGGGGTTCCCGGCCGCTGCCTCGACTGCAGCCAGGTCGCCGTAGATAACAGTGCGCTGCTTGTCCTCCGCAGCCGGCATCCCGTCAAGGACGCCCAGAAGCGTCTCGCGCGCCTGGGGTAGGTGCCCAGCCTTGAGCTGGGTGTTCCCCTTGAACGCGGCCAGCCTCACCGGGCTGAACCAGTCCAGCCACGCGGGGGAGGTGTGCTCCGCGCCTGAGGCCAGCACGTCCTCGGCACGCCTGATCAGGTGCAAGGCAGTCCTCGTGTTCCCGCACCGGGTCTCGCATTCGGCCTCAACCGCGTCCAGCCACGCCAGGAACTCCGCACTGGCCGGGCCGCGGCGGGCGTAGGTCCGGGCCGCCACCATCCGCTCCGCCGCATCGTCCCGGCGCCCGACCCAAGCGGGGATGAACGCTGTGTGGGCGAGGACCGCCGCACCGAGCAGCGCGTCGTCGGCCTCGCCCGCGGCCTGCAGTGCGCGCAGCAGCGTCTGGCTGCATCATCGAGGGTGCCGGCCATGACTGGGACGCCGTCCGCGTGCCGCGCAGCGTCGGCTTCGACGCTGTGACCATCCTCGGAGCCAGGTCCGGGGCAGCCCTGCACGATCCGCATGAAGCCGTGCTCTACTTCCTCATCGCCCCAGGATCCGCCAGCGAATGGGACGTCCCGGGTGTGCGGATCCTCGGAGAGACCGACCACCTCGTAATCCCGCCGGCCCGGCGGACCCAGGGACCTGGCCCTCAATGGCGGGTCTGTCCCAGCAGTGATGCGTGGATCACAGAGACAGCAGTGCTGAAGGCGGCCTTGGAAGATGCCACCAGTCCGGCCCCGGATGTCTGTGCCGCTCGGGAAGCCGGACAGGCGCCATGACGGCCTCAGCCGATGGCCCGGCATCCCGGCTTCTCCCCGACCCGAGGGTGCTGACGTGGGACCAGTCCGCCGGTCGCGCCTGCATCTGGTGCAAGAAGGCCCTCACCACTGGCACGGTCAGCGTCGGGTTTATCCGTGACCGGCTCGGAGCCCACAACCTCGATACCGAGGTCTGGGCAGGGCCCTGCTGCCTGGGCGAAGAGACATGAAGACCGGCCCCAGGTGTCCCTGGGCTCAGCTGCCTTCCAGCCCGAGTTGGCGGATCTACTCCTCCTCGGTGAGCTGGGCGACTGTGACGTTAAGGGCGCGCGAGATGAGCAGCAGGTCGCTGTAGCGGGGGTCTCGAACCGCGCCCTCGTACCGCTGAATGCTTCGGCGCTCCAGGCCGGCGAGTTCGGCGAGCTGATCACGGGACATGCCTGCGGCCCCACGGAGTGCGGCTATGCGATGCCCTAGAGCGGAGCGGCGGGTGAGAACCCAGGCAGGGAGGGGGGTTCGGCGTGACACTCGACAAACGCTCGGCGGCTATCGATCACGATTCAGTACCCAAACGGTCGCTACATGGAAGGCTGTGATGGCGGCGACACCTGGGAACGTAAGTTCGATTTATTTCTTGGTGTGTCCTTCCGGCATATGCGAACCGCAGGTTGAATGGTGAAGCGATGCCGGTCGCCGACCCGGCGTCGAGTCCGGGTCTGCCCCCATGTGACCATCCGCTCGCCGCGCACCCCTTTAGACGACTTCTTAGTAGTGAGCGAACGGTCAAGGCCTTCTTTCGATCACTCCTGTTCAAACTCGCTCGAACGCATGACGGTCATGCACGTGTCACTGCCATTCGTTGAACAGTCCGACCAGAGCGAGGCCGCAGTCCACCCCTCCAGGTGGCGGCCTCGCTCTGGTTCGGTCATGTGGGAGATTGGATGGGAGACGAATGGGAGATGATCACGTCGAGCGGGCTTGAATCGCCTCTAATCCGCTCTAATAATCTCCAGCTTTAGTTGTTGGCTCGGGCGCCGAAAGACGGCCCAGGTCCCCCGCTAGCCCGCCGACTCGCCCGCATGCGGGCTCAGCACGCCGGCCGCCACCAGGGCGAATAGCAGTACGCCCAGCAGCACGCGGTAGATGACGAACGGCATGAAGCTCTTGGTCGTGATGAACTTCATGAACCAGGCGATAACGGCATAGCCCACGCCGAATGCGATGAACGTCGCGAAGATCGTCGGACCCCACGACACATGCCCCTCGCCCGCGTCCTTGAGCTCGAAGACACCCGAGGCGAGCACCGCCGGGATCGCGAGCAGGAAGGAGTAACGGGCCGCCGCCTCGCGGGTGTACCCCATCAGCAGACCGCCGCTGATGGTGGCGCCGGAGCGGGAGACACCCGGGATCAGGGCCATCGCCTGGCAGAAGCCGAAGATCAGGCCATCCTTGACGCCGAGTTCCTTCAGTGTCTTGCGCTCCTTGGCGGCCCGGTGCCTGCCGCCTGCCTCGTCGCGGGCGGCGAGACGGTCGGCGATGCCGAGGACGATGCCCATGACGATCAGGGTGGTGGCGATCAGCCGCAGATCGCGGAAGGGTCCCTCGATCTGGTCCTTGAACGTCACACCGAGCACACCGATGGGGATGGAGCCGACGATGACCAGCCAGCCCATCTGGGCGTCGTGGTCGCCGCGCATCGAACGGTTGGTCAGCGAGCGGAACCAGGCCGAGACGATCCGGACGATGTCCTTGCGGAAGTAGATGAGGACCGCTGCCTCCGTGCCGATCTGGGTGATGGCGGTGAACGCCGCACCCGGGTCGTGCCAGCCGGCGAACGCTGCGGTGAGCCGCAGATGCGCGCTGGAAGAGATCGGCAGGAACTCGGTCAGTCCCTGAACGAGGCCCAGGACGAACGATTCGAACCAGCTCATGGGGCTTTGGCCATCCCGGAGGTGATCGTGCATCGGCCGACGGCAGCAGGGGCCGTCGGCAACGTGCGCATTGCGGTCAAATGAGGGCAGGGCCGTGCCGGGCCCGGAGATCTTCGGTCGGTCGCGGGCAGGGTATCGCCCTCAGATGAACAGCGATACGCGTACCCCCGCGCCCGACCACCGCCCGGTGTCTGCTCCCACGCTTACCGGATCACTCGGCGGCGAGGCGGTGGCGCTTGCGCCAGGCGACGACGGCCGCGCCGAGCCCCGTCAGCACGATGAAGCCCATCGCGGCCAGGAACGCGGGCGACGTCGGTGACGAGGCCTCGCTGCCCGCGACGACATACGCGGCGGTGTTCGGGACCGAGCCGAGCCCGGTGGCCATCAGGAACGGCGGATACCCCATGCGAGAGACGGCCGCGCAGTAGTTGGCCGCCGCGAACGGCACACCGGGGAACAGTCGCAGCGCCAGCATCGAGCGGAAACCGTGCCGGCTCAGCTGAACGTCCGCCGCCTTGAGCCAGCGCCCGCGCAGCAGCGTACGGAGCGCGTCCTGCCCGAGCACCCTGCCCAGCCCGAACGAGATGCCCGCGCCGAGCACCGTACCCGCCAGCGCGGCGACCAGGCCCGCCTGCGAACCGAACAGCGCACCGGCGGCGAGATTGAGCAGTGGCCGCGGTACGAAGGCCACTGTGCACACGCCGTACGCGACACCGAACAGCACGACCGCGGCGGCGCCTCCGCTCAGCTGGGCGGGCCAGCCGGTGGCAAGCAACCGTTGGGGTTCGAGGAACAGCATCGTTGCCGCGGCGGCCAGCAGCACCGCCACGAGCAACGAGAACCGGGACCAGGGCGAGAGCAGCGCCCTCGTGCAGCGCACGGCGAGGCCGCCTGCGGGCCGGGCGGAGGGGACGGGGTCGAGCATGCGGGGAGACTAACCGACGTCCGGGTGTGATCGCCGTAATGTGCACGGTACGAGCCAGGCGGCCGATATCGCTCCCGCGCGCTGCCGGCGTCCCGCGGACCAGGCATCTGCGACTGCTGGCGGAACCCGAACTCCCGTGTCCGGCGCGGTGTCCGCCGGAAAACCATTCGACGCGGCCGTGCCGGTCGGCCATGATCGGACCCATGTTCCGGTACGCCTTCCTCGCAGCGCAGTCCGCAGTCGCGGACGCGCCGAAGGCTGCCGTGAACCCCGTCACCGCAGCGGCACTTGTCGCAGCGGCAGCGTTCTCGGCTGCCGCAGCGCCCATCGGCGGCGCACGAAGCTGACCCTCCCCCGACAGTCCGGCGGACCCCGTAAGGGGAGGGTCGGCGAGGCCCTGGGGTCTTCTCTCTCAGCTTCGAATTCCAAGGAATGAGCCATGCCCAAGACGGCATACGTGCGCACCAAGCCGCACCTCAACATCGGCACCATGGGCCACGTCGACCACGGCAAGACCACCCTGACCGCCGCCATCACCAAGGTCCTCAGCGACCGCGGAACCGGCACGTTCGTCCCGTTCGACCGGATCGACCGGGCGCCGGAGGAGACCCGGCGCGGCATCACCATCAACATCGCGCACGTCGAGTACGAGACCGACACCCGTCACTACGCGCATGTCGACATGCCGGGGCACGCCGACTACATCAAGAACATGGTCACCGGCGCCGCCCAGCTCGACGGGGCGATCCTCGTCGTCTCCGCGCTCGACGGGATCATGCCGCAGACCGCCGAGCACGTCCTGCTGGCCCGTCAGGTGGGTGTCGACCACATCGTCGTCGCCCTGAACAAGGCGGACGCGGGTGACCCGGAGCTGACCGACCTGGTCGAGCTGGAGGTCCGCGAGCTGCTCTCCGCGCACGGCTACGGCGGCGACGCCGTCCCCGTCGTACGGGTGTCGGGCCTGAAGGCCCTGGAGGGCGACCCGCGATGGACCGCGGCCGTCGAGGCGCTGCTGGACGCCGTCGACACGTATGTGCCGATGCCGGTCCGCTACACCGACGCGCCGTTCCTGCTTTCGGTGGAGAACGTCCTGACCATCACCGGCCGGGGCACCGTCGTCACCGGGGCCGTCGAACGCGGCACTGTGCGGGTCGGTGACCGGGTGTCGGTGCTGGGCCCGGACATCGAGACGGTCGTCATCGGTCTGGAGACCTTCGGGAAGCCGATGGAGTCCGCGGAGGCCGGAGACAACGTGGCCCTGCTGCTGCGCGGGGTGGAGCGCGACAGGGTGCGTCGCGGCCATGTGGTCGCGGCGCCCGGCAGTGTGACGCCGAGCCGCCGTTTCACCGCGCAGGTGTATGTCCTGTCGGCGCGGGAGGGCGGCCGGACCACCCCGGTGACCACCGGATACCGGCCGCAGTTCTACATCCGCACCGCGGACGTCGTGGGCGACGTCGACCTCGGTGCGGTGGCGGTGGCGCGACCCGGGGACACGGTCGACCTGACCGTCGAGCTGGGCCGCGACGTCCCGCTGGAGACGGGACTCGGCTTCGCGATCCGCGAGGGCGGCCGCACCGTCGGCGCGGGCACCGTCACCGGACTGCTCTGAGCCGTGTCGTACCAGGGGCCCGCCTTCCGTACCCCACGGGAGGCGGGCCCGGTGCCGTAAGCAAGACTGACGGTATGGCAGACACAGCACTGGTGCTCGGTGCCGGCGGCGTCACGGGCGGCGCCTGGGAGACCGGAATTCTGTACGGGCTCGCGAAGGCGGGCGTGGATCTGGCCACCGCCGATCTGATCATCGGCAGTTCGGCGGGCGCGGTGGTCGGCGCGCAGCTGGCCTCCGGACTGCTCGGGCTTCCGGAACTGTACGAACTCCAGCTCGCCGATCCGCAGGGCATGACCGGCGGCAAGCTCGGCGCGCTGACGTTCCTGCGCTTTGCGGGGGCCGTGCTGTCCGCACGTACCCCCGAGGCATACGGGCGGAAGCTGGCCCGGATCGCGAAGGGCGCCCACCTCGGCATCACGGCGCAGGAGCGGCGTACGGCGATCGCCGGCCGTCTCCTGTCACCCGACTGGCCCGGGCGTCCCCTGCGCATCACCGCGGTCGACGCGGCCACCGGTGAGCTCCACACGTTCGGCAAGGACAGCGGAGTTCCCCTCGTGGACGCCGTCACCGCGAGCTCCGCCGTCCCGGCCGTATGGCCCGTCGCCACCTTCGGGGAACGGTCCTGGATCGACGGAGGGGTGCACTCCCCGGCCAACGCTCATCTTGCCGCAGGTTACGGGCGCGTCGTCGTCATCGCTCCGACGGCCAGTGGCAACAAGGTCATCCTCTCGCCGCGCTCGCAGGCGGCCGAGCTGGCTGCGAAGGGCGCCCGTGTGGAGGTCATCACCCCGGACGCGGCGGCGAAGAAGGCATTCGGCCGCAACTCCCTCGACCCCGGCCGGCGGGCCGCGGCGGCCCGTGCCGGGCTCGCCCAGTCGGCGGCGCACACCGAAGCCGTCGCCGCGGTCGTGAGCAGCTGATCGGGCACCCCACAATGGGGGAGTGAACGAGTCGATACCTGTCATCCGGGACGTGGACCAGGGCACCGCCAGACTCCTGCCCGACGTGGACCGGGACAGGGCCTGGCTGCTCACCGTCGACGGTGCACCCCAGTCGTACGTCGATCTCGACGCGCCGGACCACCTCGAATTCGAGTACGCGCAACGGCTCGCCCATGTCGTGGAATGCGCCGCGGCACCGGGCACACCGCTGGACGTACTTCATCTCGGCGGTGGTGCGCTCACCCTGCCCCGCTACGTCGCCGCGGCCAGGCCGGGCTCCCGCCAGGACGTCGCCGAGGCCGACCTCGGGCTCCTCGCCCTGGTCGCCGAGCATCTGCCGGTCCCCGACGGCAGCGGGATCACCGTGCACGGCACGGACGCACGCAGCAGGCTGGAACAGACCCCGCCCGGTTCGGTCGACGTCCTGATCGCGGATGTCTTCGGCGGCTCGCGAGTGCCCGCCCACCTCACCACCGTCGAGTACGCACAGGCTGCCCGCCGGGCGCTGCGCGACGGCGGAATCTACGCCGCCAACCTCGCGGACGGCGCACCCTTCCGCTTCCTGCGCTCCCAACTCGCCACCTTCGCTGCCGTCTTCGATGAACTCGCACTGATCGCCGAACCGGCGGTGCTGCGCGGCCGGCGCTTCGGCAACGTCGTCCTCGTCGCGTCCCGAAGCCCCATCGACACGGCGACGCTGACCCGCCGCTGCGCCGCCGATGCCTTCCCTGCCAGGGTCGAGCACGGGACCTCGCTGGACCGGCTCGTCAAAGCCGCCCGGCCGGTCAGGGACGGCGAGGCTGTCGCCTCACCCGAGCCGCCCGACGGAGCCTTCAGTATCGGCTGAGGCCGGTCCTTGCGCCTTGGCCGTCACCACCTCGGTGGTGACGGTGGCACGGGTCAGATTGCGTACCTCGGGTACGAACAGCACAGCGCCGGTGACCAGTACGATCAAGCCTGCGCAGCCCCACAGGGCCTCACTGCGCCCGATCAGGGCCTCCACCGGACCGGCGAGCGCGGTGGCGGCCGGCATCATCGCCACCGAGCCGAACCAGTCGTACGCCGAGACGCGCGACAGCTTCTCCTCCGGGATCTCCTGATGCATGGCCGTCATCCACGAGACCCCGAACACCTCGATGGCGACCCCGCTGACGAACATCACCACGCAGAGCCCGGCCACCGGCAACGGCACCGCCAGTCCCGCCGACGGCAGGGCCAGCGGGAAGACACAGAGGGTTCCGGCCAGCAGCAGCCGCCGGGGCTTCCAGCGCATCATCAAGAGCGCCCCGCCCAGCGTGCCGACCCCGAACGCGGCGAGCGCGAAACCCCAGGGGCGGGCGCCACCGAGCTCGTCCCGGGCGACCAGCGGCCCGTACACGGACTCGGCGGCACCCACTGCGGCGACCACCACCGAGAACTGCGCCACGATGCTCCACAGCCAGGGGCGGCCGATGAACTCCTGCCAGCCGTCCCGCAGATCGGCGAGCAGGCCGCCGCCCGGTGCGCGCGACGGAATGTGGCTGACGTCCAGGAAGGCGCGCAGCGCCCCCGCCACCGCGAAGGACGCGGCATCGATGGCCAGCACCCAGCCCGGGTCCATCGCCGCGATCATGGCGCCGCCGAGCGCCGCACCGCCGATCGCCGCGCCCTGCATGGACATCCGGAAGAGGGCGAAGGCGCGGCTCGCCTGCTCACGGCTGACGCTCGACATCAGCATGCCCTCGGCCGCCGGGTTGAAGAACGCCTGCCCGGTGCCGCACAACGCGGTGAGCAGCATCATCTGCCACAGCTTCGGATCGCCGGCCAGGACCAGCCAGGCGAAGGCGGCCTGCGAGACGCAGTTGAGGGCGTTCGCCGCGACCATCACCCGGTGGCGCGGAAGCCGGTCCGCGATCGCCCCGCCGATCAGCAGGAACAGCACCAGCGGCGCGGTCCTGGCGGCGGCCACCAGACCGACGTCGCCGCCGTCACCGCCCGACTCCAGAACCGCGAACGCCGCCGCGATCAGCGCGCCATGGGTGCCCAGGCCCGTGATGATCGCGGCGGCGGTCAGCAGACGGTAATTGCGGCCGGGGCGGCTCATGAGGGGTGCGGAAGCGGCAGTCACCAACGGACTATCGCCGCTGCGACCCCGCCCTGCCAAATGCTTTCCCGGAGGCGGTGGAGACGGTCAGGATGAAGGGGCGACGTCCACCAGCCGCACGGTGCTCAGGATCTGCTGGATCGTAGTGTCCGGGAGCTCGTCCTTGACGTTGTCGGCTCCGTACAGGACCCACGACGCGAACTCGCCCTTCTTGTTCTTGAAGGTGAAGGCGATGGTCTTGCCGTCGCTGTCGCACTTCTTCCGCTTCGTGACATTGGGAGCGGTGGCCGTGACGACTTGGCCGGTCAGACCCGACTTGGTGGTGTACTGCTTGGCCGGCGTGAACTTGATGGTGCTCTCCGGCATGTGCTGCGCGTACGCGGCCCACGCCCAGGTGCCTGCCTCGCTGTGGGCGTTCTTGGCGGCGTCGGTGGCGCCCTGGGCGCCCCTGGTGCCGGCGCTGGCCAGACTCATGTCCTCCGAGCTGCCGTCCTTGTTCGAATCGTCCACGCAATACTTCTTCTGGAAGTACGACGGGGCGGAGAAACCGATGAGCGGCGAGCCGTCGCCCTTCTTGTCGTCCTCGAAGTACGAGAACGTACCGGGGGTGCCGACCTCCCAGTCGCCGGGCACGTCGAACTGTGTGCCCCACTTGGGGTTGGTGACGACCTTCCAGCCGGCGATCAGGGGCTTGGCATCCCCGTCGGTGCCGCGCGGGTTCGCCTCGGGCGACGCGGAATCGGACGGCTTGGCGGGCGCCGAGGAGTTCTTGTCGTCGGCGACGTCCTTGCCCTTGTTGTCGTCCTTGTTCATCACGACGACGCCCGTGACCACGGCAGCCACGACGACGGCGGTGGCCGCGATGATCGCGATGGCGGTGGTCTTCTTCTTGTTGTCGCCGGGCTGCGGGCCACTGGGTGGACCGGGGACCGCGTACTGGGGCACGGTCGGCTGTTGGTACGGGTTCGGCTGCGGGTAGCCGGGCTGCTGGCCCTGCTGCGGATAGCCCGGCTGCTGTCCGGGCTGTCCCTGCTGCTGATATCCCGGCTGCTGATAGGGATTCGGCTGCTGGTACCCCGGCTGCTGATACGGGTTCTGATTCTGGTCCTGCGGGTTTTGCTCGCCCCCGGGCGGCTGCTGTCCTGGCCACATGGCGAGTAACGATAGAGGGGAGGTGGCCGGTCTGCTACGCCCGCCCCCGTGAGCGGACGGTGAAGGATGCGATCAGTGGACGGGGCTTGGGTGCTCCGGGATGGCCAAAGAGATCTACTCGTGAGTAACATCTGGTCATGAGCGCTGAACAGATGACCGTCGGTGAGATGCTCGCCGCGACGGTTCCGATGGCCCGGACCCTCAATCTCGAGTTCCTGGAGACGACCGCCGAGCGTGCGGTGGTCCGTCTGCCGGACCAGGCCGACTACCACAACCACATCGGCGGACCCCATGCCGGCGCGATGTTCACGCTCGCGGAGTCGGCGAGCGGTGCGATCGTCATCGCCGCCTTCGGCGACCAGATGTCACGTGCTGTGCCGCTGGCGGTGAAGGCGGAGATCGGTTACAAGAAGCTGGCCATGGGTGCCGTCACCGCGACGGCGACTCTCGGCCGCCCGGTGGCCGATGTCGTCGCCGAACTCGACGAGGGCAAGCGGCCCGAGTTCCCCGTGGTCATCGAGATCCAGCGCGCGGACGGTGCGGTGACCGGGGAGATGACGGTCGTCTGGACGCTGCGCCCGAACGCCTGATCCGGGACGGCTCCGAGAAGGGCCGCCGCGCACCCCACGAGGGGGCGTGGCGGTTTTTCGTGCTGTTCGGGCAGTTGGCGGGACAGGTAGCATTCCCGCCGTGCGCCGAGGAGTTGGCCGGCGGGCAACGGGACATCAGTACGGGAGGAACCGGCGTTGCACATCCAGGAGTGGCTGGAGACCGTCCCCGCGGTCAGCGTTTACGTCCTGGTGGGCGTTGTCATCGGGCTGGAGAGCCTCGGAATTCCGCTGCCTGGCGAGATCGTCCTGGTCAGCGCGGCGCTGCTGGCAGCCGGGCACGACGGAATCAACCCCTGGATCCTCGGTGCCTGCGCCTCGGCCGGCGCGGTCATCGGTGACTCGGCCGGATACGCCATCGGCCGCAAGGGCGGACGGCCGCTCCTCGCCTGGCTGGGTGGGAAGTTCCCCAAACACTTCGGGGAGAGTCAGATCGGCATGGCGGAACGGTCGTTCCAGAAGTGGGGCGTGTGGGCGGTGTTCTTCGGCCGCTTCGTCGCACTGCTGCGGATCTTCGCGGGACCGCTGGCCGGCGTACTGCACATGCCGTACTGGAAGTTCCTGATGGCCAACCTGTTCGGCGGCATCGTCTGGGCCGGTGGCACCACAGCCGTCGTCTACTCGGTGGGAGTCGTCGCCGAGGCCTGGCTCAAGCGGTTCTCCTACCTCGGCCTGGTGGTCGCGGTGCTGATCGGTGTGACCTCGATGCTGGTGCTGAAGAACCGGGCCAAGAAGGCGACGGCGCGGATGCCGGCCGTCTGCGCGCCCGAAGCGGGGACCGTACCGGCCGCGGACTGACCGGGCAGCGACCGACCGGCAGGGCGGCGGTGCCGGCCCGGTCCACCGCCCGCCGCGCCCCTCGGCTCCGGTCCGTTCAGTTTTCGTGCACCTGTCGGTGGGCCTTGGCCAGCTCCACGTAACCCACCGCGTTGAACTTGATGCCTTCGAGCTCCTCCTCGGTCAGCTGCCGCTTGACCTTGGCGGGGACGCCCGCGACGAGCGACCCCGGCGGAACCTGCATCCCCTGCGGGACCAGCGCCTGTGCCGCGATCAGTGAACCGGCGCCGATGCGGGCTCCGTTGAGCACGGTGGACCCCATGCCGACCAGCACGTCGTCCTCGATGGTGCAGCCGTGGAGTACGGCGTTGTGCCCGACCGAGACGCGCTCGCCGACCGTGACGGGGAATCCGGGGTCGACGTGGACGCTGCAGTTGTCCTGGATATTGCTGTCGGCGCCGATGACGATGGGACCGCAGTCGGCACGCAGTACTGCGTGGTACCAGACGCTGGAGCCCGCGGCCATCGTGATCTCACCGATCACGACCGATGTCGGTGCGGTGAAGGCCTCCGCATCGATGTCCGGCTCCTTGCCGCCCATTCCCGTGATCAACGCCTGTTCTGCCATCGTCCGTTCCTCCGTGCCCCGGTGCCGTGCGGTCGCGGTCGTCCGATCGCAGCAGCGCGGTCGCCGCTGTTCGATCGCGTCAGAGGAACGGTATGCGACGGGCGGTGGAGCGCCGCCGAGTGGGGTGAACATCACAGGCCGCCGCGGGGATGACGCCGGGCGCCGCCGACTACCGTGTGCGAGTGCCCAAGAACAGGAACACGTTCTCTTCCCTTGCCGCCTGGCGGAGGCGCGCCCTGTCCCGGGCCGTCCACCGCGGCTGGCGCTGGGTGCAGGAGTCGGGCGCGGTCACCGCGGAACACCCCGGCCGGCTGCGATTCGGCCGGATCGGCGCAGGCACCCGGCTGGCCTTCCCGCAGGGCACGGTCTTCGGAGAGTCATGGATCGAGCTCGGTTCCCACTGTGTGATCGGTGAACAGGTCACGCTGACGGCCGGGCTCATGCCCGACCTGGACCTCGGATCCGAGCCGATCCTGACCCTGGGGGACGGAGTGGTGCTCGGCCGCGGCAGCCATGTCGTCGCCGACACCACGGTGACCATCGGCTCGGACACGTACTGCGGGCCATATGTCTACATCACGTCCACGAACCACAGTTACGACGATCCGCACGAGCCGGTCGGCAGACAGTGGCCCCGAATGGAGCCGGTCGCCATCGGTCCGGGCTGCTGGATCGGCACCGGAGCGGTGATCCTGCCCGGGGCCACGCTCGGGCGCAACGTGGTGGTCGCCGCGGGCGCGGTGGTGCGGGGTGAGGTGCCCGACCATGCGGTGGTGGCCGGTGCTCCCGCCCGTGTCGTACGCAGTTGGGATCCGGAGAAGGGCTGGCAGCCGCCGCTGCGCACCCCTGCTCCGGTGCCGATCCCGTCCGGCGTCACGCCCGAGCAGCTGCTGGCCCTTGCGGAACCGGGCGAGACACCGGGCCCGTCCGGCGACTGAGGGGCGGTGGGGCGCCGGATCCTCAGCCGGTCGCCAGCAACACCGTGCCCACCAGGGCGAGACCGGCCCCGGCCGCCTGCACCCCGCGCAGCCGTTCCTTGAGCACTCCGCGCGCGGCCAGGGCCGTGACCACCGGATAGAGGGAGGCGAGTACGGCGGCCACGGTGACCGGGCCGTGCTGTGCGGCTATCGAGTACGTGCCGTTGGCAGCGACATCCGCGAGCCCGACGAATACCAGCGCGGGCAGTGCGGCCAGTACCACGGCGGCCCCGCCCTCCTCCGGCAATGCGCGTGCCCCGCGGCGCACCGATACGTACAGCGCGCTGCCGCCCACCGCGATATTGGTGAGGCGCTGGACGAAGAGCGCCAGGAACAGCCCGGTCACCGTCGTGGACGCCTCCGCGATCAGGGACATCACCGACCCGAAGCCGAACGCGGCCACCAGGGTCAGCAGCACCGCCCGGCGCTGCACCGGAGCCCCGCGCAACTGCGGACCACCGGCCAGCACGATGCCCACCACGGCGACGCCGACTCCCGCGAACTGGAGCAGCCCCGGCCGCTCCCCGACGACGATCCCGACGCTCACCGGCACGGCGACACCCAGCGATCCGAGCGGGGAGACGACGCCCATCGGGCCGAGCGCCAGGGCCTTGTAGAAGCTCAGCATCGCAACCGGCCCGACGGCGCCCGCCGCGACGGCGAACCAGAGCTGCGGGCCCGCCTCGCTCCAGCCGCCGGTCGCGATCACGATGACGCCGAGCACCACCGCCGCGGCGGTCTGCGAGACGACGACCACGGTCAGCGCGGGCGTGCGTCGCGTGAGCAGCCCGCCGCCGAAGTCGGCCAGCCCCCAGAGCAGGCTCGTGGCCAGGGCGAACAGTGCTGTCATTGCATGCCTCGCAGTACAGTGCGATGAACGGTTGGGTGCACCACACCGTAGTGCAGTATTTTCGACCCTGTCAGCCAAAATATTGGACGGAATGTGTCTGACCTCGATCAGCTCACCCAGTCGCTCGCGCGCAATCTCAAGCGCTGGCGGGGGGAACGCGGCTTCACTCTGGACGCACTCGCCGCCCGTGCCGGGGTCAGCCGCGGCATGATCATCCAGATCGAGCAGGCCCGCACCAACCCGAGCGTCGGCACCACGGTCAAGCTCGCCGACGCACTGGGTGTCAGCATCACCACGCTGCTCGACTACGAGCAGAGCTCACCGGTTCGGCTGGTGCCCGAGAGCCAGGCGGTGCGCATGTGGTCCACGGAGGCGGGCAGTTCCACCACGCTGCTCGTCGGCACGGAGGCCAGAGGGCCGCTCGAACTCTGGGCGTGGCGCCTGATGCCGGGCGACAGCAGCCACTCCGACCCGCACCCCGAGGGCACGGTCGAACTGCTCCACGTCACCGCGGGAGAGCTCACCCTGGTCGTCGACGGAGCTTCGTACTCCGTACCCGCCGGCGGGTCCGCCACGTTCGAGGCGCATCACCCGCACGCGTACCGCAACGACGGCTCCGAGCCGACCGAGGTCACCATGGCGGTCTCCATCCCGCCCGTACGGTGAGACGGCCAACCGGCCGCCCTCGGAACGCTGTTAGCGTTGCGTGCATGCGCGCACCCATCGGATCCTTCGAGAATGCCTGCCCAGCGGTCGACCGTCTCGACCTGCTCACCGAGCCCGTCGCCGCAGCCGTGAGCGAAGGCTGGAGCGGTGTTCCCGCCGCGCAGATCATCCATGTCGACACGGATCCGGCCATCGCCGACACGGCGGTCTTCGTCGAGCACCACGGCGCGGAGCTGCTCGACCGGTCGGCCAACTGTGTCGTGGTGGCGGGCAAGCGCGGCGGTGAAGTGACACTGGCGGCCTGCCTCGTCCTCTCCCACTCCCGTGTCGACGTGAACGGCGCGGTCCGCAAGCACCTGGGCGCTCGCAAGGCGTCCTTCGCCCCGATGGACACGGCGGTCGGTGAGACCGGCATGGAGTACGGCGGAATCACGCCGATCGGACTCCCGGCCGCTTGGCCACTGCTGATCGATCCCGCCGTCGTCGACGAGGAATGGGTACTGATCGGCAGCGGCAGCCGGCGAGGCAAGCTGATCGTCCCGGGCAAGGCGCTGGCGGCGCTGCCGGGCGCGGTGGTCGTCGAGGGTCTGGGCGTCAGGGTCTGAGGTTCTCAGCCGTGCGCTCGGCAGAGGGCCTGAACAGGCGCTCCGTCCCGATGCGAGGACAGCCAGCGGGCCGCGAAGTCGACGGCGTCGGTGAAGCGGAAGAGCCGACTCGTTGCTGACCCCACCGGGCCGATGCGGACAGTCGCACCGTTGTTTGTGCGGGCGAAGTCCGCTCCCAGGGCCGCGAAGTCGCTGTCGTCCAGCGCGACGTCCTCGTACTCCCACCACTGGCGCCGGCCCCCGGACGTCACCACGCAGCGATAGGTGCGGCGGGGCGCGGCAGGCATCCGGTACTCGCCGAGATGGAATGCGGTGCAGGTGCCGAACCCGGTGCCCAGCAGGAGCACTTGGGCCCGCAGGTCGTAGAGCCGGGCCAATGGGGAGTCCTCGCCGAGGTGGCAGTCGGGGCGGTGGTGCGCCACCAGTTTCCGGGCCGAGAGGCCGAGCGCGGCGAAGGATGTCTGCGGGTGGACGCTGCGCGCCGCCCCCGCGGTGAGCCGCACGGCCTCCGCGAGGCGGCCCATCGACGGTGCGGCCGACGTCGCCGGGTCGAAGGGCGGCATGCTCGCCCGAACGGCGTCCCGGGCTCGGTCGGTGAGACCGCGCACCCGATCGAGGTAGTGCGGGGAGGTGTCGGAGTTCTCCGGGGTGAAGGCCGGGACGACGAGGGTGCCGTGCTCGCCGAGGGCGTCCCGTAACGCAGCGACCACCGCCCGGACCCCGCCGCTCACCGACCCCACGGCACGCATCGACGCATGCACCAGGAGGACGCCGTTCCGCTCCACGCCCAGCTCGGACAGTTGCCCGGCCAGCGCGGTTCGGCTGTGGCGGACGGTCGGCTCAGTCGTAGTACTCACAACGGGTCATTCTCCCAGCCGGGCGCCGAGTGTGACACCACGCACATTCGGACGAGAGACGGGGGTGCGGCGGCTACCGGCTCAGCGCGGGAATCTCGATGGCCGGGCAGCGGTCCATGACCATGTCGAGACCGGCCGCCCGCGTGCGGTCGTACGCCTCGGCGTCCACCACGCCGAGCTGGAACCAGACCGCCTTCGCGCCCGCCGCCACCGCATCGTCGGCCACGCCGCCGGCAAGTTCACTGTTGACGAAGACGTCCACCACGTCGACCGGGAACGGTATGTCGGCCAGCGAGGAGTAGCCGTCCTCGCCATGGACCCGCTCCGCCTTCGGGTGCACCGGGACCACCCGCTTGCCGAAGCGCTGGAGCACCTCGGCGACGCCGTAGGCCGCGCGCGACCGGTTGTTGGACAGGCCCACCACCGCCCAGGTCTCGCCCGTGTCCCGGAGAATCCTGCGGATCGTCTCTGCGTCTGCGTACATGATCGGCACAACGGACAGTGGCCCCGGACCATTCCCGGCCGGGGCATAGGGTGGCCGGATGCAGGAGCAGTACCGGACAGTCGCCCGAGCGGGCGTGCACGAGACCGAGATCAACAGGTCGCGCTTCATCTGCGCGCTCGCCCCCGCCGCCACCGAGCAGGAGGCGCAGGACTTCGTCGCACGCATCCGCAGGGAACACCCGACCGCCACCCACAACTGCTTCGCCTACGTGATCGGCGCCGATGCCTCCGTACAGAAGGCGAGCGACGACGGAGAACCCGGTGGCACCGCGGGCGTACCCATGCTGCAGATGCTGACACGCCGTGAGATGCGGTACGTCGTGGCCGTCGTCACCCGCTACTACGGCGGTGTGAAGCTCGGTGCGGGCGGACTGATCCGGGCATACGGGGGAGTGGTCGGGGAGGCCCTCGACGAACTCGGCACCATCATCCGGCAGCGGTTCCGCCTTGCCACGATCACCGTCGGCCATGAGCGCGCGGGCAAGCTGGAGAACGACCTGCGAGCCACCGGGCGGAGTGTCCGCGAGGTCCGCTACGCGGAGGCTGTCGTCATCGAGATCGGGCTGCCGGACGCCGATGTCGAGGGGTTCCGAGGCTGGCTGGCGGACGCGACAGCGGGTGAGGCCGAGCTGGAACTGGGCGGCGAGGCGTACGGGGACGCCTGACCGGGTCTCCATGTCCCCACAGTTGTCTCCGGGGCCCCGGGTGCTGCCGGGGCCTGATCCGCCCCACGGACAATGGGCGCATGACCCGACTCCTGACCAGCAGTGATCTCTTGGCCGTCCTCGATCCGGAAGCCTCACTGAAGGCCCTGCGCGAGGGGTTTCGCCAAGCCGATTCCTCGACGGTCACCGGGCAGCGCGTGCGCACGGATCTTCCCTTCCCGGGCACGGCGACGGTTCTGATACCCGGGCTGCTGCCAGGCATTGATGCGTACACCGTCAAGGTCAATGCCAAGTTCCCGGGTGCCCGGCCGGCGCTGCGTGGTGTGATCTGTCTGCACAGCGGCCGGGACGGCGAACTCCTCGCCCTTCTCGACTCCGCCACCGTCACGGCATGGCGGACCGGACTGGCCGCTGCCCTCGGTACTCATGTCATCGCCGCTCCTGACCCTGCGGGCGAAGCGGTGCTGGGCGTCGTCGGCGCGGGCGCACAGGCCGAGATCATGGTCCGCGGACTCCGGAGCCTGCGGAGCTTTTGCGATCTCGTGGTGCACGACACCGATCCGGGACGCGCAGCGGAATTCGCCGCCCGGCACCACGGCCGGGTCCTCGGCTCCGCGACCGAAATCGCTGCGGCCACGGATGTCGTCCTGCTCTCCACCTGGTCGCGCGCACCCGTGCTGAACCTTGCCGACAGCCGCCCCGGACAGCACTTCACCACGCTCGGCGCCGATGAACCCGGCAAGCAGGAACTCTCCGCCGACCTGCTCGCCGCTGCCCTCCTCGTCGTCGACGACCGTGAGCAGGCCGCGGCGATGGGCGCCCTCGCCGCAGCGGGACTGCCGGCCACCGCCGCGGACGCCACCCTCGGCGAACTGCTCGGCGGCGCGCATCCCGGCCGCACCTGCGGCACGACCCGCTCCGTCTACGCACCCGTCGGGCTCCCCTGGCAGGACCTGGCCGTCGCCTGGGACGCGTACCGGCAGGCGGAACGGCTCTCGGTAGGAACCCGGATCGATCTTCTCGGCTGAAGTCCCGGCGACGGTCGGCGGTGGTGGGAGACTGTGGTCGGTGAGGAAACCGGGGCTCGCCGGTGTCGGCGTGGTCGGTGCAGACGACGAGGGCGCGCGACGGCCCGGTGTGATCGCGGTGCGAGGCAGACATGGGCCCCGGGGGCGGAGAAAGAGAACAATGCAGGTCGGAGCCGGCTCTTGAGAATTCTGCACACATCGGACTGGCACCTGGGGCGGTCGTTCCACCGGGTCTCCCTGCTCGAAGCCCAGGCCGCGTACCTGGACCACCTGGTGGCGACGGTGCGCGAGAACGAGGTGGACGCGGTCCTCGTCGCGGGTGATGTGTACGACAGGGCAGTCCCGCCGCTGTCCGCGGTCGAACTCTTCGACGACGCACTGCACCGGCTCGCCGCCGCCGGGGTGCCCACCGTGATGATCTCCGGGAACCACGACTCCGCACGCAGGCTGGGCGTCGGCGCGGGCCTGATCGGGCGGGCCGGAATCCATCTGCGTACCGACCCCGCCCACTGCGCCACCCCCGTCGTCCTGCCCGATGCACACGGCGACGTGGCGTTCTACGGGCTGCCCTACCTGGAACCGGCCCTGGTGAAGGACGTCTTCAAGGCGGAGCGCGCCGGGCACGAGGCGGTGCTGACAGCAGCCATGGACCGGGTACGCGCCGACCTTGCGAGCCGCCCGGACACCACCCGGTCCGTGGTGCTCGCCCACGCCTTCGTCGCGGGCGGCGAGCCCAGCGACAGCGAGCGCGACATCACCGTCGGCGGGGTGGCTGCCGTACCCGCCGGAGTCTTCGACGGCGTCGACTACGTGGCGCTCGGGCATCTGCACGGCTGCCAGACCGTCACCGATCGGGTCCGCTACTCGGGCTCGCCGCTCGCGTACTCCTTCTCCGAGGCCGCCCACCGCAAGACGATGTGGCTGATCGACCTCGACGCCTCGGGAACGATCGGCGCCGAGCGCATCGACTGCCCGGTGCCCCGCCCGCTCGCCAGACTCCGCGGCCGCCTCGACACCCTCATCGACGACCCCGCGCTGGAGCAGTACCGGGAATCCTGGGTGGAGGCCACGCTCACCGACCCGGTGCGCCCGGTCGAGCCCATGGCTCGCCTCGTCGAGCGGTTCCCGCACACACTCAGTCTCGTATTCGAACCCGACCGGGCCCCCGACGACCCGCTCGCCTCGTACGCACAGCGCCTCAAGGGGCGCGACGACCAGCAGATCGCGGAGGACTTCGTGGCACATGTGCGGGGCGGTTCCGCAGCGGACGAGCGGGAGAGAACGGTGCTGCGCGGCGCCTTCGACCATGTGCGGGTGGACGACAGCGTGCGCGAGGTGAACCGTTGAGACTCCACAGGCTCAGCCTCACCGCCTTCGGGCCGTTCGGCGCCACGCAGGACATCGACTTCGACGCACTCTCCTCGGCCGGGCTCTTTCTGCTGCACGGGCCGACCGGTGCCGGAAAGACCTCGGTCCTCGACGCCGTCTGCTACGGCCTCTACGGCGCGGTGCCCGGCGCCCGCCAGAGCCCCGGCACCTCGCTGCGCAGCGACCACGCCCCGGCAGACCTCCCCACCGAGGTCAAGCTGGAACTGACCGTCGGAGGCCGGCGCCTCGAAGTCACCCGGAGCCCCGCACAGCCCCGCCCCAAGAAGAAGGGCAACGGCTTCACGACGGAGAAGGCCCAGAGCCGGCTGCGGGAGTACGACCCCGACGACGGCTGGCAGCCGCTGAGCCGCTCGCACCAGGAGATCGGCGAGGAGATCACCCAGCTCATCGGGATGAGCCGGGACCAGTTCTGCCAGGTGGTGCTCCTGCCGCAGGGTGACTTCGCACGCTTCCTGCGCGCCGATGCCGAGGCGCGCGGCAAACTGCTCGGCAGGCTCTTCGACACCCGCCGGTTCGCCGCGGTCGAGGAGCGCCTGGCCGAGCTGCGCCGTACCGCCGAAGCACAGGTCAGGGCCGGGGACGAACGCATCCTCGCGGTCGCCCAGCGGATCGCCCAGGCCGCCGGACCGGCCTTTAGCGAATCGCCGCTGCCCGACATCCAGCCCGGCGAACCGGGGCTCGCCGAGGGTGTGCTGGAGTGGGCCGCGACGGCCCGCAGCAGCGCCCGGGAACGGCTCGACATCGCCGAGTCCGTACTGGCCATGGCCGAAGGCCGGCAGTCGGCCGCACGCCTGGCCCTCGACAGCGAGCGCGAACTCGCCGGACTCCAGCAGCGTTACGAGGAGACGCAGCGACGCGCCACCGCAGTCGAAGTCGGCCGCCCCGACCACGACCGACACCACGAACGGCTGGCGCGGGCCCGCAAGGCAGACCTCGTCGCCCCCGCACTGGAGCTGCGCGACGATGCCGAGCGTGCTTACCGCACGGCCCGCGATGCCCGTGACCGCGCCCGTGCACTGCTGCCCGACACTCTGGGCGACGCCGGTGCCGAACAACTGGCGGAACTGGAGCGAAGCCTGCGGCAGAAGCTCGGCGGGCTCGACGCCGCGAAGCGCGCCGAGCGGCGCAGCGCGGAGATCGACGCCGAGCGGGCCGGACTGGAGCGCCAGGCCCGGGCCGACGACGAGCTGATCCACGAGGCGAGAGGCTGGCTGGCCGGTTGGGAATCGACACGCCACGACCTGCGGGCACGCATCGAGGAGGCCCAGGAAGCCGCCACTCGAGCCGAACAGCTCGCCGGGCGGCTGGAGCCGGCCCGTGCACGGTTGGAAGCGGCCCGCCGCCGCGACGCGCTGGCCATCCAGGCGTCGGCCGCCGCCGAGCGGCTGGCCGCAGCCCGTGAGCAGGCCTCGGGTGCCCATGAGTCGTGGCTGGAGCTTCGCGAACGACGACTGCGCGACATCGCCGCAGAGCTGGCTGCGGAGCTGGTGGACGGCGAGGACTGCAAGGTGTGCGGCTCGGCCGACCACCCCAAGCCCGCCCGCGCGGCCGACGGGCATGTCGACCGGGCCACCGAGGAGAGGGCTCTCGACGCGTACCGGCGGGCCGAGGAGGCGCGCACGGAGGTGGACCGGGAGCTCGGGGTCGTACACGAGAAGCACATGGCGGCCCGGGTTGCCGCACAGGCGGCCGTGCCGCAGCCGAGGGACGGCGCCGATGCCGCCGAGCCGGCTGTGTCCGGGCGGTTGGCCGGGGTTGTCGCCGCTGATTCGGCTGCGCGGCAGCCGGTGTCCGGGGCTGAGGTGGTTGCCATCGATGCGGCCGACTCCGAGCAACCCCTTCCGGGTGTCGCCACCGAGTCCCTCGCCGACCCCACCGTCACCGAACTCGGCGCACTCGTCGACCGGTTGACGCGCATGCATGCGCAGGCGCATCGGTCCGCTGCCGGTATGCACGCGGCGCGCGAGGCCCTCGCAGCCGCCGAGCGGGAACAGGCCGAGCGCCTCGAGAGCCGGCAGCTGGCCGAGCGCCGGGCCGCGGCCCGCACTTCCCTGCGGGAAGGCCTGGACCGTGAACAGATCGCACTGGAGACCGAGTTGGCGACGGCCCGCGGTGAGTCCGGCAGCGTCGCCGAGCACGCCGAGCTGCTGGAGCGCCGGGTCGGTCTGCTCGCCGAGGCCGCCGAGACGGTACGGGAGGAGGAGACGGCCGCACAGCGCCGCAAGGAGGCCGACGGCCGGCTCGCGGACGCCGCGTTCCGGGCCGGGTTCGACACCCCGCAGGCCGCGGCCGCGACCCTCCTCACCGATGCCGAACAGCGCGAACTCCAGCGTCTCATCGACGCCTGGCAGTCCGAGGCGGCCGCCGTTGCCGACCGTCTCGCCGAGACCGTGACCCGAGCAGCAGCCGACGGCCCGCGAGCCGAGGTCGATGTCGCGCGGACCGCACACGACATGGCCGAGCGGCAGCTGCGGGACGCCTCCGCGGCACTGGCCGCCGCACGCGAGCGCTGTGCCGAGCTCGACCGGCTGTCGCGCAGCGCCGCGGACGAGGTGCGCAGGCTCGGTCCGCTGCGCGAGGAGTACGACCGGGTGGCACGGCTGGCCGGGCTCACGGCCGGTACCTCCGCCGACAACGAACGCAAGATGCGGCTGGAGTCGTACGTGCTCGCAGCCCGGCTCGAACAGGTCGCCGCAGCCGCCACCGCACGGCTGCAGCGCATGTCGTCCGGCCGCTACACGCTGGTCCACTCCGATGCCCGCACCGGAGGCCGCAGGTCGGGCCTCGGCCTGCATGTCGTCGACGCGTGGACCGGCCGCGAGCGCGATACGGCGACGCTCTCGGGCGGCGAGACATTCTTCGCCTCGCTCGCCCTCGCGCTCGGCCTCGCCGATGTCGTCACCGACGAGGCGGGCGGCGTACGCCTGGACACCCTCTTCATCGACGAGGGCTTCGGCAGTTTGGACGACCAGACCCTCGACGAGGTGCTCGACGTACTGGACTCGCTGCGCGAGCGGGACCGCAGCGTCGGCATCGTCAGCCATGTCGCCGACCTGCGCCGCCGTATCCCCGCACAGCTCGAAGTGGTGAAGGAGCGGCACGGATCGGCGGTACGGCACCGCACCACGGGCGAGGTCAGCGGCTGATGGCACGCCGGGGGAGCGGCGAGGAGCAGACGACGCTCGTGGTCACGGAGCCGAGGGCGCCGATCTTCCCCGAGACCTCCTCCAGGTGACTCATCGAGCGTGCGGTGACCTTCAGCACGAAACAGTCGTCGCCGGTGACATGGTGGGCCTCCACGATCTCGGGAGTCGTGTCGAGCAGATCGTGGAACGGCTTGTAATTGCCGTTCGGACAGCGCAGCCGTACGAGAACGAGAATCGGCAGTCCGAGCCGGTCGGGGTCGACCACCGCGGCGTAACCGCTGATCACCCCTGCCTGCTCCAGTCTGCGCACCCGCTCGGTCACGGCGCTCGGGGACATCGCCACCGCCCGCGCCAACTCCGCGAACGTCGCGCGCCCTTCACGTTGCAGGACATCGAGGATGCGCCAGTCGGTGGCGTCCGGGCCGGATGAGTGCCCCCTCCCGGTCACTCCCGCCGGAACGTTCCATCAGGAGTGCCGAAAAAGCAGGAGGGGAGGGGGCGAGAGGCGGGTCAGAGCTTGGACAGCTCATCCACGAGATCGTCGAGTCCGAGCGGCCCCTGCGACAGGGCGGCCATGTGCCAGGCCTTGGCGTCGAACGCGTCACCGTGTGCCTTGCGGGCGTTCTCCCGGCCGAGCAGCCAGGCGCGTTCGCCCAGCTTGTAACCGATGGCCTGCCCCGGCATCGAGAGATAGCGGGTGAGTTCGCTCTCCACGAAGTCGGCCGGACGGCCGCTGTGGTTGCCGAAGAACTCCTGGGCCAGCTCAGGGGTCCACCGCTCGCCGGGGTGGAACGGGGAGTCCGCGGGGATCTCCATCTCCGCGTGCATACCGATGTCCACGATCACCCGGCAGGCCCGCATCATCTGCGCGTCCAGATAGCCGAGGCGGCGCTCGGCGTCCGGCAGGAAGCCGAGTTCGTCCATGAGCCGCTCCGCGTACAGCGCCCACCCCTCGGCATTGGCGCTGACACCGCCGATCGACGCCTGGTAGCGGGAGAGGCTGTCGGCGACATGCGTCCACTGGGCGATCTGCAGGTGGTGGCCCGGCACACCCTCGTGGTACCAGGTGGAGACCAGGTCGTACACCGGGAAGCGGGTCTCGCCCATGGTGGGCAGCCAGGTGCGGCCGGGGCGCGAGAAGTCCTCGGACGGGCCCGTGTAATACGGGGCCGCGGCGCCGCCGGGCGGCGCGATGCGGGACTCCACCTTCCGTACCCGTTCGGCGAGTTCGAAGTGAGTGCCGTCGAGGGCCTCGATCGCCTCGTCCATCAGACTCTGCAGCCAGGCCTGGACCTCATCGACCCCTTCGATGTGCTTGCCGTGCACATCCAGATGGGCCAGCGCCTCCCAGGGACCCGCGCCGGGCAGGACCTTCTCGGCCTCGGTCCTCATCTCGGCGAGCAGCCGGTGGTATTCGGACCAGCCGTAGGCGTACGCCTCGTCGAGGTCCAGGTCGGTGCCGTTGAAGTAGCGTGACCAGCGCGCGTACCGCTCACGGCCCACCGTGTCCGGCGCACCCTCGACCGCGGGGGCGTACACATCGCGCATCCAGTCGCGCAGCGCCGCGACCGACTCGGTGGCACGGCGGGCGCCGTCGTCCAGATCGGTACGCACAGACGCCGGGCCGGCGGCAGCGAATTCCTGGAAGAATCCCGTCCCGCCGTCGCCGGACCACTCGTCGAGCTGGTCGATGAAGGTGGCCGTGGCGCGCGGTCCGCCGAACAGTTTGCGCTCCAGGCCGAGCGCGAGCGACTCGCGATAACCCTCCAGCGCGGCGGGAACCGCTCGCAGCCTGTCCACGACCGCCGCCCAGTCCTCGTCGGTCTCGGTCGGCGTCACCGTGAACACCTCACGGATGCTGTGCGCCGGGGAGGCGAGGTTGGAGACCGTACGCAGCCCCTCATCGGCCTCATGGACGGCGAGTTCCGCCGTGAGGCGCTCACGCAGCAGGCGGCCGCAGCGGCGCTCGGCATCGCTGTCCGCGCCGGGCAACTGCTCGGCGGCATCGAGCTTCGCCAGGGTGGTGCGTGCGAGCTCGGCACGAGCTTCCTGCCCCGCGGGGGAGAAATCGGGAAGGCGGCGCGAACTCTCCGCAACACCAAGATAGGTGCCGGCGATCGGGTCGAGTTCGATGAATGCGTCGACGTAGGTGTCGGCGACCTGACGGGGGAGCGCGCTGCTGGGAATGTCTGACATGCGGACATCCTCGTACGGCGGGGCCCCCGCGTCATCATGATTCGGCCTCAGTGGCCAGTCCCGGCCGATCCTGAGGACGGTGGCAGCAGCGGTCCGCACTCCCACTGTTGGAAGATCAGCCGGGTCTCGACCCTGGCCACTTCGCGGCGTGAGGTGAATTCGTCCAGTACGAGGCGTTGCAGATCCGCGGTGTCGGTGACCGCGACATGGACCAGGTAGTCGTCGGGCCCGGTCAGATGAAAGAGCGCGCGGGACTCGGGCAGCGTCCTGATGCGTTCGACGAACGGGCCGATGAGCTCTCTGCGGTGCGGACGGACCTGTACGGAGAGCAGCGCCTCCAGGCCGCGGCCCAGCTTCGCCGGGTCCAGACGCAGCTGATGGCCGAGAATGACGCCGGAGCGGCGCAGCCTGGCCACCCGGTCCAGGCAGGTCGACGGTGCGACCCCGACCTCGGCGGCCAGCTCGCGGTAGGTGGTCCGGGCATCGTTCTGCAGCAGTCGCAGAATGTGCAGGTCCACCGGGTCCAGAACGACTGAATCGGCCATCTGCCGAACGTAGCACGGAGCCTTCGCATAAAGGTCCGGTATTTGTTCAGGGTTATGTCATGGACACAGAATCCTCGATGGCGCCCTCGACGACAACCCGTTCCAGGGCGCTGGCCACCGAAGCCGTGCACGCAGGCCGCGACGATCTCGCGGCCCTGGGCCTGCATGCCCCGCCGATCGATCTGTCCACCACCTACCCCTCGTACGACTCCAGGGGCGAGGCCGAGCGGATCGACACCTTCGCCGCCACCGGAGCCAGGCTCGAAGGACCGCCCGTCTACGCACGGCTGGACAACCCGACGACGGGCCGCTTCGAGACCGCCCTCGCCCGGCTCGAAGGAACAGAGAGTGCCGTGTCGTTCGCCAGCGGAATGGCGGCGCTCACCGCCGTCCTGCTGGTCCGGGCAAGCATGGGACTGCGCCATGTGGTCGCCGTCCGGCCGCTCTACGGCTGCAGCGATCACCTTCTCGGCGCCGGTCTGCTGGGCACCGAAGTGACCTGGACCGACCCTGCGGGCATTGCGGAGGCCATCCGTCCGGACACCGGGCTGGTGATGGTGGAGACGCCCGCCAACCCGACGCTCGCCGAGGTCGACATCCGCGCGATCGCGCACTCCTGCGGTTCCGTGCCGCTGCTCGTCGACAACACCTTCGCCACGCCCGTACTCCAGCGACCCGTCGAGCACGGCGCGCGGATCGTGCTGCACAGCGCCACCAAGTACCTCGGTGGGCACGGCGATGTGATGGGCGGGGTCGTCGCCTGCGACGAGGAGTTCGCGGCCCGCCTGAGGCAGGTGCGCTTCGCCACCGGCGGGGTGCTGCACCCGATGGCCGGGTATCTGCTGCTCCGCGGCCTCGCCACGCTCCCGGTTCGGGTGCGGGCGGCCTCCGCGAGCGCCGCCGAACTGTCCCGCAGGCTGACGGCCGATCCGCGTATCGCCCGGGTCCACTACCCGAAGCTTGGCGGGGCGATGGTCTCGTTCGAGGTGTACGGGGATCCGCACCGCGTGATTTCGGCCGTACGTCTCATCACACCCGCGGTCAGTCTCGGCAGTGTGGACACTCTGATCCAGCATCCGGCCTCCATCAGCCACCGCATTGTGGATGAGGGAGACCGGCAGGCGTCCGGCGTCGGGGACCGGCTGCTGCGGATGTCGGTCGGTCTGGAGGATGTCGAGGATCTGTGGGCCGATCTGTGCCAGGCACTGAGCTCACAGGAGGCGGGCCGTCAGGAAGTCCTCCGTCAGGAGGTCAGCGGCCGGCCTGCTCGTACGGCGGCAGCGAACGGACCGGAGTTGCGTCCAACCGTGCGGTGATGACCAGAGTGCCCTCCTCGATCTGGTAGTCGAGCGGCAGGGACAGCGCACGCATGGCCGCGACCATGCCGGTGTTGGAGGCCTGGGTGACGGCGTAGACGCTTTCGCAGCCTGCCTCGATGGCGAGCGTCACCAGGCGTCCGAGGAGCTCGGAGCCGATCCCGCGGCGCTGCCATTCGTCCTCGACCAGGAGGGCGACCTCGGTCTCGTCGCCGTCCCAGAGGAGGTGGCCGAGGGCGACCAGGCGGCCCGAGGCCGTCTGCACGGCCAGAGTGCGGCCGAAGCGAGGGCTCAGCAGATGGTCCAGGTAGCGGTCGGCGTCACGGACCGGGCCGTGGTACCTCAGCCGCAGCGTCTGCTCGGAGCAGCGGTCGTGCATGGCGCGGGCCTCTTCGAGGTCGTTGCGGTCCGCGCGGCGCACGGTGATCTCGTTGCCCTCGGGAAGGGTGAGTACCTGCTCGCTGCGCGGCATACGGGGGCCGAGCCGGGCGTCGAGCTCTACCAGGGCGCGGGCCCGGGCGAACTCGGTCGGGGTGAACGGAAGGTAGGGCCGTTCGACGGTGATGGCACCTCCGGACGGGTCGCGCAGCCGCATCACCGTCTCCTCCAGCACGCCCTCGACGGGCGCGGTCCCACCGGTTGTGCGGCCGGTGAGCGAGACGGCGGGCAGCGAATGGATCGTGCAGCGGCCGAGCAGCTGACGCAGGGCGAGGGGGAGTTCGGCGGCGTCCAGGGCCGTGCGTGTGGCGAGGCCCAGGATGCGCGTCGGGGCGTCCACCAGGTCGTGCGCGTCGGCCCGCTCGATCCAGGTGGAGGAGCCGCCCGCGGCGGAGATCGCCCGGCTCAGCTGCTGGGCCTGGAGCGGGGCGGGGGCACGCAGCAGGAACTCGTCGACCGTGCCCTCTGCCAGCGGGTGTGTCTGCAGGGTGAGGATGTCGACCCGCTGCCGGGCGAGCGCGACGCACAGCGCGGCCAGACTGCCCGGGATGTCCCGAACGGTGGTACGCATCCGCCACAGCACCGCGTTCTCGGGGGACAGGGCCGGGCCTGTGGTGGCGGGCGTGGTCACGAGCGCGGTCGCGGCGGCGTCGGTGCGGTGGGACACGCTGTCGCTTTCGGGGATGAGGTCGGTGCGGGTCGGCGGCGGGGCGTGGCTGTGGCGACGTGCCCACCAGGTGTGGAACGCGGCTGTGGCGGCCAGGGCCACGGCCGAGGCGATCAGGAGATACGGTCCGTCCGGCTGGTGTCCGATCAGGTTGGCGATCGCGTCGGCCACCGCGACCGCGGTGAACAGTGCGGCCAGCTCGGTCACGTCCCGCCGCCAGTGGTGGGAGCGGCGGGCGGTCTTGGCGGATGTCACGTCAGTCATGCCTTCACTGTGACTGAGCGGTGTTGCCTGATCACGAACGCTCTGTGACTGATCGGTTAAGTGTGGGTCTGGTCCCCTATCACCGGTTTTGGCGGATTAATGTCTTGATCGATTGTGGTTCGCAGCAGTATTGCGGCCTCCTTTGGGCCCGGGCCATGAGACGGCGGCACGGCAGCTCCCGTCCGGGCCCGGACCCCCGAGCACCGGGCCGGGACAGGGGCCGCCGCGCCGGACGGGACCTGCCCTGTCAGGGCAGAACCCAGCACCCCGGACAGGTCGCTGCGGGTTACGCCAGGATGTCCTGGGTGGTCATGTCAGTACCGAACCTTGCTCCCAGGCCGCCTTCAGGCGCGCTGCTTGACGTACCAGCTGCGAGGATCCGCCGCGTGCGGCAGTTTCGGCGAGCCCGAGTATCGGCTCGGTGCCTGTCGCACCGCAGTGCTCCACGCATTCGGCGGCCACGGAGAGCAGGTCGCTCAGCCCGCGAGGTCCCTTCTTGCGCGCCAGCAGTCCCGGCAGAACGGGGGCCAGTACGCAGAGTACTGTCCGGTATGCCCCGGTGGCTGCCGCGGTACGGGTGGAATCCGCGATACGACTGGGCTTCACCAGGCTGTGGTCGTGGAGGATCGCGAGCATCTTGCCGAGCAACGCCGCGTCCAGCCGCTGCTGGGCCGCGAGTATGAGCAGGGCGTCCACCGCCGACAGCCGGTCCTCCGGATGTCGGGCTCCCAGCCCGTATGCCACGGTCAGATGTATGGCCTCGGAGGCGGGCCCGCCGAGTTCGACGAGTGCGGTGAGCGGCTGGGCCGAGCCCCTCAGTTCATCGGTCGTACAAGTTGCGATGCTCGGCAGCAGCCATGCGGCCAGTGTCTCGCCGTCCTCGGGCAGCGTGGCGAGCCAGGACCCCGGCTGGTCGCCCCAGTGGTAGCAGATGCGATGGCGCGGCGTATGCGGATGGCCCAGCCAGTGGAAGGAACGAGGGAACTCCCGCTGGATGAAAGGGCGTTCGTTGCTGGCCATCAGGACGCGCCGGTTCCAGTCGGTCGGCTGTCGCATGTCCCAGCCATGGGCCAAGGACGTCTGCTTCTCCAGATCGAACCGGAATACGGGCGCGAGCGGCTCGTCGGCCTGCAGCCAGGCGGCCAGCCGGTCACCCTCCGGGGTGCCGAGCAGGGCGGCCGCCGCCGCGGCCTCGTGCTGACCGTTGCGCCGCACGCGCAGCAGGGCCTGGGCGAAATCCGCGTCTCCGGGCCGGATCCCGAGCTGCTGATACGTACGCAGTCGCTCGACCAGCACAGCAGGGTCGAGCGAGCCGGTGTGCCATGTCGGAAAAGCCAGCAGGAACGGTGCGCTGCCGCTCAGCACGGCGTCGGCGGCCTCCCACAGCCGGGCCTTCATCACCCCCTTGAGCGCGGCATGGACGCAGGTCCCGGTGCCGGTCCAGGCGGCGCGTCCGTCCTGCACGGCCTGCACCGGCACCCGTCCGAGCAGTACGGCCACGACGAGCTCGATACCCGCCTCCGAGCGGAGCCGCCGCTCGACCTCCGGCAACGGTTCGTCGTCGAGCCACCACTGACCCGCCAGCGCATCACGCAGCGCGTCGGTCAGCGCCGACCGATCGGTGTGGGCATGGCGGACCAGTCCGTCCAGCGCCCGCTCGAAGGCGGTGACATCGCGCGATGCGGATCTCGCCAGGACCACCACCTCCTCGACGAGCTCGGGCAGCGTCGCCGGTGCCGGTTCGAGACGATGCAGGGGCGGAGCGGGTGGCAGCAGCTCCTCGTACGGCTCAGCAGCCGACCGGTCGCCCAGCAGGTCGCCGAACACCTCGGCCGCAGCGGTGCGGTGAGCCGGTCCCAACAGCGAGGCGGACAGGGAAAGTTCTTCCCGCACCGGGTCACCGACGACGGGCAGGTACCGCGCCACGAGTTTGAGCGCCCGCTCCTGGATGGCGATGTCCTCATGCCCGAAGGCCTCCGCGACGACGGGCAGCAGTTCGTCGGCCGTCGACGGATCGCGGCGCAGTGCCTTGCCGATCAGTACGAGCTGAGCCCGGACCAGCTTCTTCTCGGTGCGGAAGAGCACCGAACCCGACATATCTGCCAGGGCCCGCACGGGCAGTTCTCCGCGCTCGCCCAGACGACCGAGCGCCTCCTGGGCATGGCCGGCCACGGTGGAGATCCCGTCCGCGGCCATGCCGATCCAGTCGGCGACCCGCTCGGCCTCCTCCTGCTCGGTCAGCGCGAGCCGGCGCAACACGGCCAGGAAGAACCGGAGATCGCCGGGCTTTCCGCCGCGCAGGAGCCGGGTCACACAACTGTTGACGAGCACCGACCGCTCCAACAGGCCCTCGTCCGCGAGGGAGGCCAGCGCCTCGGGCCAGTGGCACGGGTTGTCGGCTTCATCGATCCAGGTCACCTGTGGCGGCAGTTCCGCCACCTCGAACAGGAGCGGCACCAGAACGGTCAGATGCGGGTCGGCACGGAGGATGTCGCGCAGCGGTTGCGTCCTCTGCCGGCGCCAGGGTGCGGTCGACACTGTCTCGGCCCAGCCCTGCACGAAGCCGTCAGTGGTGGGCACCGGGCATTGAGCGATCTTCACCAGCCCGGAGATGAGCTCGTACGCGGTCTCCGCCGTCGCGGCCCGCCCCGCCAGCCGATGCGCGACGTCACCGAGCCAGGCAGGGTCACGGTCCGCCAGGACTTCGAGAACCAGCGGGTACGGGGACCGTGTCCAGCCCAGCAGATCCCGGCCCCCGATCCAGGTGGCGCAGCCCGCGGCGCCGGTGTGACAGCCCGCCCCGGCCACCAGCAGGGCCTTCCTGATCTTGTCCTGTTCGCGCCAGTGCCAGCTCCGCGCCTCCTTGCGGAGCTCCTTCAACTCCGCCAGCGCCGAACGGCGTTCGGCCTTGTCCAGCCGGGCCAGCAACGCCGGCACGTCTTGCTTGCGACCTTCCCGTACTGCGGTGAGCAGCTCCTTCATCGCACGCCTCCGACGACCGGTGCACCGCGACGGACCATCCGGACGGCCAGCGCGTGCTTGCACGGGCCCCGCCGCCCGCGGTAGTCCGCCCACCACTGGCACGTACAGCTCGACATCCCGTCCTTCTCCCTCACCTGGTAGCGGCGCTCTCCCGAGGCCACGGCCGCCACTTCCCCGTCGAGCACGACTGCGCCCGAGCCGGCCAGCTGCCGCGCCGCCACCAGCCGCGGATTGTGCCGCTCGGCCCGGTCGGCGTCGTACGGCAGCTCGCGGTGGAAGTAGGCCGCGTCGGCAAGGTCGTAGCCGACCCGGCCCGCTGTCCCCAGCCGGGTGAGTGCGGCCCGCACCCGCTCCACCGTCAGACCCGACTGCTCCGCGAGGTCGGCGGGTTCGATCCGCGGCTCCCAGGCCAGGAGCACGGAGACCAGCTCGGCGTCGGCCGCGGCATCGTCGGTGGCCAGCGCATCGAGCACCCCGCCCTCGCCGGAGAACCCGCGTGAGGCATCGGGCGACAGCGTCAGGGTGAGCCGCATGCCCGGCAGCACCACCTCCCAGGCGCTCGCGGTCGCCGCCCCGTCGGCCACCGGCCCGTACACCCGCAGTGACGTCGCATGACGCAACACACGCTGCAGTGCCACCAGCCGCTCGGGGCCCGGCAAACACACCGCCCCCGCCACCGGCCGTGTCGTCGGCCGCAACGTCTTCCCGGCGGGAACCACCCACTGCGCGCCCCGCGAGGCATTCCCCGACGAACGAGGCAGCGAACGCAGGAACCGTACGGCCTCCGCGGCCGACAACTCGGCCCGCAGATCGAAACCGGCGGACACCACCTGCGCCTCGGCGAAGCCGCGCAACCACCGGTCAGGCAAGGGCACCTTCTTCTCCACGACCGGACCGTCCATGGTGGTGACGGCCAACTCGTCCGGCCCCACCCGCATGTGCAGTGGATCGTCCACCGCTATCCGGGAAAGAGCCTCCCGCAGCGGGTTGTTCACATCCACATTCGTCGTACCGTGACCCGTCCGCGCACCGTCCAGACCGTCCCGCAGCACATCGAGGCGCGCATACACCCCGCAACAGCCGGAGAACGACTCAAAGCGCAACCGGTCGCCGTTGCCCGTCACCACCGGGTCGAGCGAGGCGGGCAGGGTGCGCTGGTAATAGCGCGCGGACGCCACGTCCGCCACGGCCAGCAGGCCGCGGGCAGCGATTCTCGGCGATGTGAGAAATCCGGAGAAGAACCGGGGGTGGGGCTCGGCGCCCCGCGGCGTGTGACCACCGGCGGTCTCCAGGCCGAGGAACTGTCCGGTCTGCGAGGACTCCAGAGCGGACGGGCGTGCGTAGGCCAATGCCTGAACGGATCGGGTCATGCAAAAACCGTAGAACCCACCGCTGACAGTCGGCCCCGGCCACTGCCCGGGGCCGACTGTCAGCGTGCTGAATCACTGTCCGACGCGCCCCGGCTGCAACACCTTGCTGAACAGTACAGAACCGCCCTGCGCCCGAAGCCGCACGGTCAACTCGCCGCTGTCGCCGTCGATGTCGACCTCACCGAAGAACTGCGGAGACTCCATCGGTGACACATTCGCGCGGTCGGGCGCCCGCACGAAGACCCGGTCGGGACCGAACGTTGCGTCGAGTGCGTTGGCCGGGAACTGACCGGCTGCCAGCGGCCCGGACACGAACTCCCAGAAGGGTGCGAAGTCCTTGAACGCTGCGCGCTCGGGCTCGTAGTGCTGCGCCGAGGTGTAGTGCACATCGGCTGTCAGCCAGACCGTGCCGGTGATCCGCCGGTGCTTGATGTACCGGAGCAGTTCAGCGATTTGGAGCTCACGGCCGAGCGGGGCTCCGGGATCGCCCTGTGCGACCGCTTCGAAATCCGTCGCACCGTCGGTGACCACCAGCCCCAGCGGCATGTCTGCGGCGATCACCTTCCACACCGCGCGGGACCGCGACAACTCGTGCTTGAGCCAGCTGAGCTGCTCGGCGCCGAGGATGCCGGTGGTGTCGTCGGGCTGCCGGCCAGGGGAATTGGCGTTGCGGAAGGACCGCATGTCGAGGACGAACACATCGAGCAGCGGACCGTGCCGCACCACTCGGTGCATCCGCCCCTCGTCGGACGAGGCATGCAGCGTGGACACCGGGAAGTACTCGCGGAACGCCCGCATCGAGCGATCCGCCAGCACATCGACGTTCTTCTCGGTGTAGCGGGAGTCGTCGAGGATCTGCCCGGGATACCAGTTGTTGCGTACCTCGTGGTCGTCCCACTGAACGATCGAAGGCACCTGCGCGTTGAAATCGCGGAGGTTGCGATCGAGCAGGTTGTAGCGGAAGTTCCCGCGGTACTCGGCAAGGGTCTCGGCGACCTTCGCCTTCTCCTGCGTGGTGACATTGCGCCAGACCCGCCCGTCGGGCAGGGTCACGCTCGGCTCGATCACGCCGTCCGCGTAGATGTTGTCGCCGCTGCAGAGAAAGAAGTCCGGGTCGAGACGGCGCATCTCGTCGTACACCACGTAGCCGCCGATGTCCGGGTTGATGCCCCAGCCCTGCCCCGCGATGTCGCCGGACCACAGGAAGCGCACCCCGTCCCGGCGCCGGGCGGGCGCGGTCCGGAAGGTTCCGTACACCGGTTCGCCGGTGCGACGGGGGTCTTCGGGATCGGAGAGCGTCACCCGGTAGTGGACCTGCTCACCCGGTGGCAGCCCATACAGCGGTGTCGTCCCGGTGAAGTCCGTGTCGGAACCGACCAGCGGACCGTGCCATGTGCGGGCCCGCCGGAAGGACTCCGTCGCCGATGTCTCCACGACCATCCTGGCCGGACGGTCCGACCGGACCCAGACCAGCGCGGACGAGGCGGTGACATCGCCGACCTGCACGCCCCAGGCCGCGCGCGGCCTGCCGGACAGAGCGAAGGCGGGCGCCGCGGCGCCCACCACGGGGAGTGCCAGCGCCGCCGAAGCGGCGAGCGAACCGCGCAGCACACCGCGGCGGTCGAGGGACGGAATACGCGGACGGTACGACATCGAGGCGCCTCCGGGGCAGTGGACAGCGGACGAACGGCCGGCTGGTCGACCGACCCCACCCTTGTGCCCGTCTGCGGCGCGCACACCAACCTCGGATGAACACCCGGCCCCGGCCCTCACCGATGTCGGGTCCGCTGTCGTATCGCTGAGCCGCTGCCGGCAACCGCACACCCTGCGCGATGTCCTGGGGAGCCAGATGTGCGTAGCCGAGAACCATGCTCACCGTTCGGTCCGTGGCGGGCACGGTGCCGAAGTCGCCCAGTGGCCGCAGGGCCGCTCCTGCCTCGGCGCCCGTCAGGAGAAGGCATGGCGCCGCTCGCTCTGCGTCCAGAAACCGGCGGGCGACAGCGCCGTCACCGACCGCACGAGCTTCTCGCGGCCCAGCTCCGGGGCCAGCAGACCGCCCAGCGAATTGCCTGTCACATGCGGCCGGTCCAGGCCGAGCTCCTCGCAGAACGCACCGAGCACCGGAGCCATGCTCGCCAGGTCGTACGGAACACCGTCGGGCAGCGCCGAGGAGGCACCGAAACCAGGAAGGTCCACGGCTGCCACATCCCGTTCCACGGCCAGGACGGGAAGCACCGGATCCCAGGCCTGACGGTGATGGCCGATGCCGTGGAGCAGGAGCAACGGCTCTCCGGAACCGGTCCGTTTATACGCCACGGACACGGTCCGAGGCCCTTGCGGTGAGCCGACGCCGAACGAGACCGTGGTGGCCATGCTGGTGCTCCCGGGGTGATCCAGCATGAACGGGCCATGCCTGAAGGCGACTTAGACGTCTCGTCAACAACAATTACCGCTCGGTAGCTTGCAGTTCGAGAGGCCGCGCGGTTCGTGCTGGACAGTCTGCGGACTCTCGGCTGGGATGGAGGGGTGACAGTCGACACCGCGACCGACATCTTCGAGGACCACCGCCCCGTGCTCACCGGGGTTGCCTACCGCATGCTGGGCGGGATCGCCGACGCCGAGGATGTGGTGCAGGAGGCATGGCTGCGCTGGTCGTCCGCATCACGTGAGGAGGTACGGGAGCCGCGCGCCTTTCTCGTGAGGATCATCACCCGTCTCGCCATCGACCGGCTGCGGCAGGTGCAGTCGCGGCGCGAGGCGTACGTCGGGCCGTGGCTGCCGGAGCCCCTCGTCACCGACTTCGGACCGACCGTGCCCGATGCCGCGGAACAGGCGGTTCTCGCCGACTCCGTATCGGTCGCCGTGCTTGTCGTCCTCGAATCGCTGTCGCCGCTGGAGCGGGCCGTCTTCGTCCTGCGCGAGACGTTCGGTTTCCCGTACGCCGAGATCGCCGCCACCCTGGACCGGACCGAGGCCGCGGTACGGCAGCTCGCAGGACGTGCGCGGCACCATGTCGAGGAGCGCAAACCGCGCTATGACGTCGACCCGGCCCGGCGTCGTGACCTCACGGAGCGGTTCCTCGCGGCGGCGGCGGGCGGTGACATCGAGAAGCTGCTGGCCCTGCTCGCACCCGATGTGCGCCTCGTCGGCGACAGCGGAGGAAAGTCCAAGGCGCCGCTGCGGATCATCGAGAGCGCCGACAAGGTCGGCCGCTTCCTCTTCGCCGTGACTCACGAGCAGACCCAGGACCTCGACATCCGGTTCCTGGAGCTCAACGGTGCACCGGGCCTGCTCGTGCTCTCGGACGGAAAGCCCGACTCCGTCTTTCAGGTGGACGTCAGGGACGGGCTCATTCAGTGCGTATATATCGTGCGCAATCCGGACAAGCTCATCAGTCTGACAGGAGTGTAGTCGGACCTCCGGGCCGCTGGGCGCGCCCCCGGCCGTCGCGGGCGCCTGCGGTTTACTCAGGGACCCTCTGTCGCCCCTGCCCGAAGCCCCACGGGCTGCCCGGCCGTGGGGCTTGGGCCGTGTCTCCTTCCCAGGCGCCCTCGTCGAGCACTTCTGGCAAGAACAGGAGCTGCTGCTGCCCGGCATGACGGTCCCGCCGCAGCAGGACGCGCTCAAGCAGGACACCCAGCTGGCCGTGGGAAGCATGGGCGGCAACACGCTGGGCTTCAACCGCATCCTGAAGCAGTGTTCCGACGAGCTCCGGGGCCACCCCCTGCTGCCGGGAGAGCCGGTGGATGGGGACAAGCCGGCCTCAAAGTGCGGTGAGTTCTTCGAGTCCGGGGACGGCAAGCGGTGGCTGGACGGTCGGTTCGAGCAGGTCGGTGGGGATCTGGAGGAGCTGCTCGACCGCATCGGCTACTTCGCCCCCGACGCGAAGCGCGTCCTGGTCGGCTACCCCCGGCTCGTGCCCGAGGACACCACCAAGTGCCTGACCGCGGCGCCCGGTCAGACGGAGCTGCCGTTCGCCGACATCTCCAAGGACGCTCTGCCGGTCCTGGACCAGATCCAGAAGCGGCTGAACGACGTCATGAAGAAGGCCGCCGCTGACGCCGAAGGCGGCGCCGACTTCGTCGACCTCTACGCCCACACCGGCGGCAATACGGCGTGCGACGGCGCCGACCGGGGCATCGGCGGCCTGCTGGAGGACTCCCAGATCGATCTCGGAGCCAAGGTCCCCTGGTATGCGCATCCCAATGAGAAGGGCCGCGACATCCAGGCCGAGCAGGTGGCCGACACGGTCGAGCAGATCCTCAACCGGTAGGAGGGCATGCGGCCCCGCCGGCCATCCAAGGGCGCGGAGGTCTGCGTGCCGACGAGGTGCAGGTGGTGGACCGAAGTCTGGAACCTCGGTCATCTGCGGCTCCAGATGAGGATGGCGGCAAGGTGGAGTGCGGCCTGGCAGGCGATGGCGAGCTTGTCGGTTCTCATGGCCAGGCCGCGCCACTGCTTGAGCCGATTGATACAGCGTTCCACCGCGTTGCGCTGCTTGTACGCTTCGGCGTCGAAGGCGGGCGGCCGGCCACCGGCACGGCCGCGCCGCCGGCGGTGACCGACCTGGTCCGAAGGCTGAGGGATGACGGCACGGATTGCCGTCCGGCGTGGGCATCCGTGGAACTATCCAACCTGGTACGGAAGTCCGGCGTCGTCACCGGGAGTCTGTCATGCGGAGTCGCGGCGCAGCACCAGGCGTTCGGGAAAGCGCTCCTCCACCCCCGGCAGGAACAGTTCCTCCCCGGCGAAGGCGGCCTTGACCGCCGCGGGAAAGGACAGTATGGGTGGGTAGTTCTCGTGGTGGTCGAGCAACTCCGGGCGGAAGAAGCGGGAGTCGTCTCCCAAGCCGTCGCTGACGATGTCGGGGCAGAGCTGATCCAACCCGTGGGCGTAGACGAGCGCACGGATGCCTCCGTCCGCGCAGACCTCGGCGTATGAGCCCAGGATCAGGGCGCGTGCGTGGAGCTCGCCCTCGACGGTGAGCATGGCGTTGCGGTCTCCGAGTGCCCCAAGACAGGCACCGCTGACGCGGACATCGCCACCGACGAACACACGGATGTTGTCGGCGAAATACAGCAAGGGGGCGTTCAGGCTCCCGGTCACGATCACGAGCCCCGGGGTGTAGTCGCACGTCGCGAGATCCACGGGGGCGGTGGACGTGAGGTCGCCGTCCACCACCACGAAATACGGGCCGTCGCCGGTCTCGACCGGCTGCGTCGTCGTGCATCCAGAGGGGTAGACCCGCACCGTCGGCGGTGCGCCCCAGTACTCGAACGCCTCCAGCGCCCACGACCACTCGCGGCCGGGAAACTGTTCGAGGATCTCCGGGATCGAACTCGCCTGGCCTTCTTCGTCGAGCTGCACGGCTTCGTTCTCCTTCGTGATGTGGCCGGCCTGCGGTACCCGGCCCATCCGAGCATGGCGCCGTCTCCCCGTGTGCGTCTCGACCGGCGCCAGTGTCAGTAGAACTACGCAATCGGCCACGGAAACCACCGGAACCTCCCTGCTCATGACCAACGGCCTGGTCACATGTTCTACGTTCCGTCAGGTCCGGCGTCCGGCCTGCCGGGGTCCGTTGTCAGTGCGCTGTCCAGGAGTCCTCACCATGAGCAAAGTCATGAGCGAATCCCTTTTTGCTGCTGTCGAGCCTGATCGTGGCGGTGACCCCACCGAGGGTGCCGCACTGGTTCGATCACTGATCGCCGACGGGGCGGATGTCTCGGCGCACGACGAGCAGGGCGCCACCCCGCTGCACCGGGCGGTGAAGGCCCCCTACAGCGCCGACGACCCGCTGCCTTCCCTTGAGGTGATACGGGCGCTGCTGGAGTGCGGCGCGGATGTGCACGCCGTCGACAAGAACGGTGTCACCCCCGCCGTGTGGGCCGTGGCCTTGAACGACTCCGATCCGGTGGCCGTGGTGCGGCGTTCCGTGGAGGTGCTGGCCCTGCTCGTCGAGCACGGCGCCCGGCTGGACGGCCCGAGCAGATTCACCACCGGCGGGTCCCTCGCCCACAACAGCTGCGCAGCCGTGCCGCTCTACGCCTTCCTGCTCGACCACGGCGCACCGACCGACGCGGTCGACGATCGCGGACACACTCCGCTGCACGCGACCGTCCGTTCGGCGCGACCGGGGCTGGTGAAGCTGCTGCTGGAGCACGGCGCCGACAACGCCGCGGTCGACGGCCTCGGCCGGACTCCGCTGGGGATCGCGTTGCGTCTGCCGGAGTACAGCATGGAGCAGCGGCAGGCACGGTCGGAGATCGTGGCTCTGTTGGAGGCTGCGGGTGCCCCGGCGCATGTGCGGTATCCCGTGGTGGAGGGCGGGCCGCTGCCCATCGACATGGAGGCGCTGCGGCAAGCGGCGGGGGTGATGCGGGCCGAGCTGTCCGAGGTGTGTGAGGCCGCCGGGATCCCGGACGACAGCGGCTGGCTCACCAGGCGGGTGGAGCCGGACTTCGACAGCTACCAGGACTTCGTGGCCGAACTGGGCAACGGCTGCAATCCCGACCATCTGCCGCATCTTCCCGAGTTGTGCGCCAGGGCGCTCGGCGGAACGGGTGCGACGTGCACCCTGGTCGGCGACCAGTCGGTGGACACGCCGTTCTTTCATCACGGCGACCTGGTGGTGAAGGGCGACCTGGATGTGGTGGCCCCCTTCGTGGTCACCGGCTCCCTGGCGGTGGAAGGCGTGCTGGCGGACTGCGGCCCGGATTCGGTGGTGGCCATCCGCGGCGGGGTGACGGCCCGAGGGGTGTTCACCGACGGCGAGATGTCCGTCGACGGAGACATCGAGGCCGATGTCGTCTACGGCTACTACAACGACAACACGCTCCAGGCGGGCACCATCCGCGCCCGCCTGGTCATCGAGGACGAGCACGCGACGATCGCCTCGGTGGAAGCGGATCTCCACTTCGACCTGGACGACTTCCAGCAGGGGCACGGCGAAGGCGTCCAGGAGCAGTTGCGCGAGCTGCTGGTGGACGAGGTCTTCGCCGCTGACGAGGACGAGGACGAGGACGAGGGCAAGGAAATGATGGACCGGGGTCTGCTGTTCGCCCGGCTCCGCGAGGGTCTGCCGGTCTTCCGCGCGGACGCGCAAGCCGAGGCCCACTGAGCGCATGTACCCGTCGGCCTGGCGGCCCGCCCCAGCCGACCGCGCCTCGCACTTCCCCCACCGAATCCGCCTTACCGGGCACTTCACCCCACGGAGCAACCACAGATGGCCGATGACGAATCCCAGAGCGGCCCGTCAGTACCCCCCGCCCTCACAACGGTGCACTCACCGGTGGGGTACCGCCTCATCAGCGCCCAGGAGGCGGAGGAGCGGTTCCGGGTCTCCGCCGATGTCGGCTACCCGTACGTGGACTTCGCCGACGAGCAGGAGATCCGCTTGTACGAGGGCGGTCTGCATGTCGCGGGTCACCTGGAGCCGGAGGGCGACAGCGACTGGGTGCCGTACAACACCGTCGTGGACGGTGATCTGACCGTCGACGGTGACCTGGCCTGGTGGGACGACAGCGGCGGCAACTTCTTCCTGGTCACCGGGGCTCTGCGGGCGCGCAACGTGCTGTTGTCCGGCTGCCCCAACGTGGTGGTGCGTGGTGACCTGGAGGTGGCGGGCGGCATCTGCGGCTCGTACGGGGAAGACGGCGGTGTGCTCGTGGTGTGCGGGCGGACCCGCGCCCGGATCATCATCAGCAGGTCGTACTTCGGCATGACCTTCGCCGAGCAGCCGCAGGCACTGCTCGTCGCCGACCCCCACTACACCAACTGCCCGGTGGACTTCACCGAAGAGGAGCTGGACACCGTCCTGCTGCCCGAACTCCTAGACGACCACGGCACGGCCGACGCGTGGAAGATCAAGGAGGCCCTGCGCGAGGGGCGGCAGGTGCTGCGCGCCGGGGTCCGGCCGAGCCATCTGGCCGCCCTGGAGGAGCTGGACGCGCTGCTGGTGCGTGCGGAGGAGGTGACAGAACTCGACCTGTCCGAACGCAAGCTGAGGCACTTCCCCGAGCAGCTCCTCTCCTTCCCCAACCTCCGGGTCCTCTCCCTGGAGGGCAACGCCGAGCTCAAGACAATCGACCCGCGCATCGGCGAGCTGGCCGCCCTCGAAGAACTCCGCCTGGCCGGGACACAGCTGACCGGGCTGCCCGAGTCCATCGGCCGGCTGCGGAACCTGCGGCTGCTGGACATCTCCGACAACGCCTTCACAGCCCTGCCGGACTCCCTCGGCGACCTGGACCGCCTGGAGGTGCTGCACGCCGCAAAGCTGACCTGCCCGCTCCCCGACACGCTCGCCCGGCTGCACACGCTGCGCGAACTGGACCTGTCCCGCCAGCACCAGGGCCGCTACCACTGCGACACCCTGGTCGACTTCCCTCCGATCGTCACCCGCCTGACCGGACTGAGGACACTCGACCTGTCGTACGTCTGGCTGGCCTCCGTCCCCGACGAACTGCTGAACCTGACCGAACTGGAGGAACTCAACCTGAGCAACTCCCTGTCCGCCCGGCTGACGCGGCTGCCCGACCTGGCCCGGCTGCCCCGGCTGCGCGTCCTGCGCCTGAGCGGCAGAACCCCGGGCTCCAACCAGCCCCCGCCCAGCCGCGACCTGCTCTCCGGAATCTGGGACATCACCACCCTCGAACACCTGGAGATCGACCGCTGGGGCAAGGAAACGTTCGACGGCCGGAAGGCGCGCACCGCCTTCCGCGCGCTGCCCGACGACGCGTTCACCCACCTGTCGAACCTGCGACACATCGACTTGTCGTTCAACGAACTCACCACCCTTCCAGAGTCGTTCTTCGGACTGCGCCGGCTCGATTTCGCGGGCCTGCGGTACACCAAGCTCGACCGGCCCACGCTGGAGCGGTTGCGCGCGATGTTTCCGCGGACCCGGCTCGACCTGCGGGACACCGGCACCAAGGAGGTCGTCCACGACCCGAACTGGCAGTCCGTGCATGCTCTGGTCAGGATGGGCGCCGAGAAGCAGGTCGCGCAGGACCACGCGGCGGCCGTCACCGCCTTCGAGGAAGCCGTCGCGCTCTGCGCCCCGGGCGCCTGCCACTCCGACTACGACCGGCTCTACGCCCACTACGGCTTGGTCGACGCCCTCGGCCAACTCGCCGAGAACGCCCCGGACGGCGACCGCCCCGAACCGACCGCGAAGCTCATCCGTTACGCCGAGCAGACACTCTCCCTGGTACCCGGCACGATCTGGCACTTCACCGACGAGGGCGCCTTCCAGGAAGAGGTCAAACGCCGCACCGGCAACGCCCTCGCCTGGCATCTGCTGCACAGCGGCGAACCCGAGCGCGCGCTCGCCGCAGTCGAGCAGGCACTGTCGGTTGCCGACGCCCCGGAGTACGACTTCGTCCGCGACACCCAGGTCCGCGTCCTGCTCGCTCTCGGCCGCACCGACGACGCCTACCGGGTGGCCGACCAGATCCTCAGCCGCGACCCGTCCTTCGGCGACCTCACCGACATCGCGGCGCTGCCCGAATTCCAGTCGTGGCGGCAGACCCAGCGCACCGCCGCACCCGAGGCCCCGGGGAGCGCCCGGTGAGACCCGACCGCGCCGTACCGTCGCCCGGCACCCGCCCACTCGACGAACTCGACCAGGTGCCCTGGGCCGAACTCCGACACGCCCACGGCCCGGCGACCGACGTCCCGGAGCAGCTGCGCGCTCTGGTCCGCGGCGACCGGGAACGCCGGACACAGGCGTGGGACCGTATGTGGTCCAACCTCTACCACCAGGGAAGCGTCTACGAGGCCACGCTCCACGCCGTGCCGTTCCTGTTGCACATGCTCGCCGAGGGGACCACACCTCACCCGGCCCGCGTCCTGGTCTACCTGCGTCACCTGGTCGTCGGCGAGGACGAGGCCGCGTTGCTGCCGGACGGCTACGACGAGGCCGGATTCGCCGGCTGGCCGCAGCAGGACAGGGAACTCGAGGCCGCCACCCATGCGGCCGTGGCAGCGGGCGTGCCGGTCATCGTGCCGCTGCTGGATCACCAGGACCCGGGGATCGCGGGCGAGGCGGTCCATCTCCTGGCCTGGTTCCCTGGCAGGGCGGCGGACATCCTGCCCGCGCTGCGTCGGCTGAGCGTCCGGAGCCCGCTGCCCAGAAGTGACCGCACGACTGTGCTCATCGCCATCGGGCTGCTGGCGGGCGCCTGCGGGGACCGGTCCGACACTGCCCCTCTGGAGCGGATGCTCGCCGACGTGGACGACCCCGACCGCTGGGCGGCGGCGGTGGCGCTGAGCAGGATCGCCACCCCCGATGTCCCGGCCACGGCCATCGACGTACTGGTCGCGGAGCTGGGCGCGATCAGTGCCGATCCGGAGGAATACGAGATGGAGCCCAGGACCGGCTTCTGCTTCAACTCCCCGGAACAGCTGATCGTCCCGACGCTCCACCAGCTGCCCGCCGCCTCCCGGGACGCCGCACTGGACGCAGCCGGACGTTCCATCGCCGGTATCGAGAACCAGGACCAGGTGCCATGGGCAGAGGCCGCGGATCTGGTCGCCCTCGCGCTCGGCGAAGCCGAACCCGGCAGCCCGGACACGCTGACGCCCTGCCAGCACGCGATGCTGCGGGCGCTGCTGACCGGTGACCGGATCTGGGCGTCGGGGCAGTTGGGCATGCGCCTGTCCTCGGAGTACGGGCTCCCCGACACCCCGGACGCGCTGGAGGAATGGCTGGACCGTGCATGACCGGGGCGGCCGGGCGTCGGCCGGGGGCCGATTGTCAGTGGCCGCCGCCAACGTCGAAGACACCGATGAGATGACAGCCGGAATTCCCGGCAGCTCTGTGCTGCGCTGTCGCGTCGCCAGGCTGCCGGGGCGCCGGATGGCCGAAGTGCGGCACCGCTGAATCGCTCCGTAGTGCTGGATCGCAGGGATTGCTGAACAATCCGCGCGAGCTCGACGTCAAGCCGCAGTTGGAGTCGGTGTTCGCGCGGGTGGCGGGTAGGTTCACTCGGGCGGATCTGCGGTGGCGGATGCGGGACTATGTCCGTGGTCTGCTGGAGCGGGTGACACGCAAGAACGGCTGGCAGATCGCGGAATGGGCAGGCCGCCGCACGCCGGACGGTTTCCAGCGGCTGTTGAACAGCAGCGTCTGGGACGCGGACGCCCTGCGTGACGATGTCCGTGATTACGTGGCCGAGCAGCTCGGTCCGGGTGGTGTGCTGATTCTCGATGACACCGGGTTCATCAAGGAGGGCACCACCTCGGCTGGGGTCGGCCTGCAGTACACCGGCACCTCGGGAAAGATCGACAACTGCCAGATCGGTGTGTTCGCCGCCTATGCCACCGGTTCGGGCCGGGCTCTGGTGGACCGGGAGCTGTATCTGCCGAAGTCCTGGACCTCCGACCGTGACCGCTGCCGGGCGGCGAAGATCCCCGAGGAGCGGGGCTTCGCGACCAAGGGGGAGCTGGCCGGAGACATCGTGCGCCGCTGCCTGGCCGCGGGTCTGCCGGCCCGCCTGGGTGGCCGCGGACGAGGCGTACGGGCAGGACTGGAACTTCCGCCGCCTGCTCGAACAGCTCGAAGTCGGTTACGTGGTGGCGGTGCCGAAGTCCCAGCAGATCAAGTGGTCGCGCGGATAGGCGGGGTTGGGGACACTGGCAGCAGGAACGGGCACAGGCTCGGTGATTACGGAGTTGCGACCCGCCCGGCGAGCCGCAGCGATGCGGGACCGGCGAAGGCTTCGGCCAGCACCCACAGGCCCGCCCACCGGTACTGATCGGCTCCGCCGAGCCAGTCCCACAGCGTGTCACCGTCCAGGCAGCCGGGCGGGCGGCTCATCCACCGGTCGAGCTCCTCCACACTGACGTCGAAGTCCGCGGCGTCCTCGGCGAACAGCGGATCCGTTATCAGCGCCGGTCTCACCCGCTCGTACGCCGCCCTGATCCGCCATGCGTCGAGCAGCGGTCCGCCCGACGGCCACTCCGCGGTCGGTGATTCTCCTGCCATACCGCCTCCATCCTGTACCCACGCCATGCCGCGCCGGATCTGACCCAGGGGGCCGTCAGCGCGCGGCGTTGTGGAACCTCAGAAACGGCGCGCCCAGATCCTGGAACCAGCTGGGCGGCCGGCGTGCGGTGAACGCGGCACTCATCGCGCCCAGCCAGGCCGCGAACGAGGAATAGTCCGGCCGTGCCTCGTCCGCGAACTCCCAGTCGCCGCCATCGACATAGCGCGCGAGCCCCTCCTGGGCGTCCTGGTGGTGGTAGTAGACCGGGTACTCGCCCTCCGCGTCCGGCTGGGTGACATCGAAGCACCACACCGCCTCGTTGCCCCCGTCGACGGCGAATCCGACCAAATGGTTGGTGGACAGCCAGCGGCCGTCCCCGCGGCCCACATGCTCGGGCAGGTGCACCAGATCCGCGTTCAGCTCGGCGATGGCTTTGTCATCGACGACGGTGAACTCCGCCGATCCGCCGTCCGTCTCGCGTCCACAGCTCAAGGCGTTGTGCTCGGCGAGGAAGGCCCGATAACTGGGCGGCGCCGTCCAGCTGACGCTTCCGAAGTGCGGCTCAAGGCCCGTTTCCCGGTTCGCTACGGCCTCGGCCGAGGCAGGCTCCGATGCCGAGATCGTGACGGTCCCGTCCCCGGCGGCGCGGCGGAGGATCGCCAGGCTGTCGTGTACATCTATCAACGCTCTGCTCCATTCATCTTGCGGTCTTCTTGCGGTCTCGTTCCGGTAGTGCCGCACGCGGCGGGCACCGGTGGTGGGCCGACGGGACTGGCGGGAAGCCGTCGGCCGGCCTCAACGCGCCGTCAGGCGGCGTCGCCACGCCAGGTCCGGTAGCCGGCTGAGGCGGCGACGTCGGCGAGGCCGCGGAAGTCCGGGCGGCGGGCGAGGATCCGGTTGGCGGCCTGGTAGGCGTCGTCCGTACGGTCCGCCTTGAGGAGCAGCTTGACCTGTACGGCGCGGATCCAGTCGCGGGCGGGGTTGTCGGGCTCGCTGCGGGCGAGGGCGGCGAGCCGCTGCCGGACGGGCGGGTCCAGAAGGCCGAAGTCGATGGTGACGTCCTCGAGTTCGGTGAGCGCGTAGAACGACTCGGGCAGCGTCGTCAGGCCGTTGAACCCCAGGTCCAGTACCCGCAGTCGGGACAGCCGGGCGAAGGCGTCGTCCGGCAGGGTCAAGGGCGGCCGGACCCCTTCCCTGTGTCCGGTCCGTTCGTTGTACCGGGTCTGCTCGCCCCAGCGGCTGATTTCCAGCTCTTCGAGCGTGGTGATCGCCCACACGCGGTCGAGCAGGCGGTGGCCGGGGTAGTGGTCGGCGTTGCCGCTGCTGCCGCTCATACGCAGGACGCGCAGTCGTGGCAGCCGTGACAGGTCGGGCAGCCGCTCCACCCGGCCCAGGGCGCTGTCGAGGTTCAGCTCCTCCAGCGCGGTGGCGAGCAGCAGGTCGTCGGGGACCGAATCCAGCACTGCCACCGACAGGTTGAGACTGCGCAATCCGGGTATCCGGGTGGCGAGTCGCGGGAACGGGACGAGCTCCGGGTCGTCCTCGACGCGGTCGGCCGGTGCCGGGTGCAGCCATGACAGGTCGAGTTCTTCGAGGGCGGGCAACCGGGACAGGGCGTCGGGGAGAGGGCACGACAGCTTCCAGGTACGCAGTACCCGCAGCTCGGAGAGGTCACCAAGTTGGTCGGGCAGGGCCCGCAGGGGGTTGTCGGCGATGTTCAGCACCTGCAGGCCACGCAGCAGGCAGATTTCCGCGGGCAGTTGTGCCAGCGCCATGTTCGAGATGTCGAGTTCCTTCAGATGCGGAAACTCGCCGAGCCGTGCCAGCAGCCGGTCAGCGCCGGACCACCGGTTGCCCGCGAGCCGGAGCCTGCGCAGTGCGGTGAAGTCCAGCACCCGTTCCGGGTCCTGCCACAGGGCCTGGTGCGTCGCAAGGTCGAGTTCGGTGACCTCCGCGGGCCGGGCCCGCAGCCGTGCCACCTCGTCCGCGGAGGCCGCCAGCTGCGGCCCGGGCGTGTCGCGCAGGACGGGCATCCCGGCTGCCAGCGCGGCTTCGATGCGGTCACCGAGCTCCCGGCCGAGCGGGTCGTCGGTGTCGCCGACGTCGCCGAGCAGCTCGGGCCGGATCAGCTCTCGCAGTTCCGGCAGACCTTCCGGCAGGCCCCGCAGATCGACCGCCGCGCTGCGGCCGACCTCCCGCGGCCCCGTCGGCGTCACGGTGAACCAGTCGGCCGTGACCAGTTCCCCGACCCGGGTGCGCCCGGCCACGGACAGCGACCCGCGGTCGTCCACGCCGCGGCCCAGGATGCCGCAGGCCGCCACCAGATCTCCGTGCACCACCATGTCGACGTGCCCGTGCAGCGACACGCAGCGGGCACGCACGTTCCGGGCCGTCAGCGTCGTATCGCCGTCCAGCGGCCCCTCGCCGAGGCTCCAGGCGAAGACTCCGCCGCTCACCTCCACATCCCCCCGCACGACGAGGTCGACGCATTCCCCGAGGTGGACCGAGCGTGCCTTCAGATCCCCGGTCACCAACAGGAACCTTTGCGGTCCGTCCGGATCCTCCCACCAGTCGAGGGCACCGTCGATGACCAGGTCGCCATCCACGACGATGTTGTCCGCGCAGCGCCTGGCCCCGTGCCGGGCGACCAGGTCACCCCGGATGTGCAGGCCGGCGCCGTACAGACGGATCGTCGACGCGTGATCGTGGCCCGGCTTGCCGATGTCGGCAGACAGGCCGAAGCGTTCCTCCGCGGCCCGCGCGCCGATGACCTCGTGACCACGCGGCGGCAGGACCGGCCTCACCGCGCCGGAGGCACCCCGCGCCGCACCCGATTCCTGTGGTGTGGTGCTCTCCATGACCCGTCCCTCCCGCTGCGCCGTTCGCCCCTGAGGCACCCACATTCACAGACACCGGGCGACGAGGACATCCGGGAAACCACGCAATCGGCTACGGAAGTTCACCGGCCGGAACCGAGCGCGGCGTGGTGGTTCCAGGAGCGCCTGCACCGCTGTGACCAGGTATGTTGCCCGCCGATCGGCGGCAGGTGCCCCTCGGCGGGCAGGCGTTCGGGCATACGTGGCTGTCGGAGGCGGCCTCTGGCTAGTGCTGCGGTCGGCTCACGGCACCACGAACGTCTTGTGAACGCTCTGCGGCAGAGGGTCGTTTCGCTGCGTGACCGAAGGAGGATTGGTCTTGACCAAGGGTGTGTCCCGCCCTATGGTCTCAACGTTAAGACAGGAACCTTTAATAAATAACGTCGCGGAAAAGCCGCTGGGCGATTGCGGAGGACAGGGTGGGGACCACGCAGCTGGAAACGGTGCAGGAGCCGAAGTACTGGCACCTCAAGACCGTGCTCAGTGAGGCACTCGACTCGGACTTTGCGGTGGGTGAGATCCTCCCCAACGAGCGCGAGCTCGCCGCCCGGTTCGGAGTCGCCCGAGCCACGCTCCGGCAGGCTCTGGAACAGCTCGAACTCGAAGGCAGGCTGCAGCGCCGCCGCGGCGTCGGAACCACCGTCGCCCCGCCGCGGGTCGGGGTTGCCGTCTCCACGGCACAGCGGGACTGGTCCGACGGCGGCGCCGTCGAGGCGTGGCAGCCCGTGGACTGCACGACGGCGGTCGCACCGGCATCTGTGGTGGCCATGCTCGACGTGGACGGCGACGAGCCGGTGCACATCGTCCGCCGGATCCGGGTCACCCACGGACAGGCGGTCGCGGCGGAACTGCTGTACGTCCCGTCGTCGTCCGTGCCCGAACTCTCCGCGATCGACGCCCCTTCCGGCCCCGCCCGGGCCCGCGGCGTCCTGCGCGAACTGCACCGCCTCGGCCTCGACGGCCAGGACCGTTCGGTGGAGCTCGGTTCGGCGCGCGTGGACGACGCCAAGGAGCTCGACCGGCTTCCCGGCGCCCCTGTTCTCGTCGTCACCACCCGCTATCTCGTGGCGGGCGGCACCGCGGCGCTCTCCGTCGCCACCTACCGGGCCGACACCTGCCGGCTCACCTTCGGTGACTCGGGCGACTTGGAGATCAGCCATCACGGCCAGGAGCGCCAGGCCTCCTGAGCACGACCGGCTCCGCCGGTCTGCCATGTCTGCGTACGGCCCGTCGCACTCAGCGGCGGGCCGTCACCGTTTTTTCCACCGCGAAGAGCTGCTCCTCGACATGGTCGAGAGCCAACCGCAGAGCCCCCGTGGCCACCGCCGCCTCGCCGAGCAGCGACAGTGTGACCCGCGGCGGCCGAAGGCAGTAGCGGGCCAGCTCACGGCGGAGCGGATCCAGCACACCGTCCAGCCCCGCGGCCCAGCCGCCGATCACCACAAGCTCGGGGTCCAGCGCCAGCACCAGCGCCGCGACATCATGCACCAGGCGCTGAATGAACCGCTCGACCGCCGCCTGCGCCCGGACATCGCCATGCCGTGCCTTTGCGAACACGGCGGCGACCGCAGGCTCGTCCAACGGGTCCAATGGCGTGTCCGTCGTCGACAGAAGCTTCTCCGGCGTCGCCTCGCGGCCGAGGAGATGCAGCGCGCCGATCTCACCCGCCGCACCACCGAAACCGCGGTGCAGCCGCCCGCCGATCAGCGAACCGGCGCCCGGGCTCAGCCCTGCCAGGACGAACACGATGTCGTCGGACTCGGTGGCTGCACCCTTCCAGTGCTCCGCGACCGCCGCGGCATTGGCGTCGTTCTCCACGAGGACGGGGCAGCGGAAGGAGCGTCTCAGCCGCTCACCCAGCGCCAGGCCGGTCCAGTCCGGCAGTGCGGTGCCCAGCCGTACGGTGCCGTCGGCCTCCACGATGCCCGGGCTGCCGACCCCGACCGCACGCAGACTGCTCCGGGCCACGCCCGTCCGCCGCAGGACATCGGCGACCACGACCCTGGCCTTGTCGAGCCGGTCGTCGGCGCAGGCCGTTTCCGACACCTCGCGTGAGCCCGCCCCGATGATCCGGCCGTCCAGCCCCGACAGCAGTGCGGAGATCCGATGCGGGCCGATCTCGATACCGAGCAGATGCCCGGCCTCGGCGCGGAACCGGAACCGGCGGGCCGGCCGCCCCTGGCGTCGGGTCTCACCCCCGTCGGGCAACGACTCCACGACCAGTCCGGCCTCGAAGAGCCCCTCCATGACGCCCTCGACCGTCGGCCGGGACAGACCTGTGACCCGGGTCAGGTCCGTGAGGGTGGGGGAGTCGGCGCCCCGGAGGGCATGCAGCACCACCGCGGAATTGATCCGTCGCAGCAGTGACGGATCCCCACCGGTCAGCCGGCCCACGGTGTGTCCTCCCAGCTCGTGCGCATGTCAGGCGGATGGTACTCGCTGCCCGGGTGCAGGGCGACTGCGGGCCGGAACGGGTATCCGGCGCCGACGGCCCTCAGCTCGGAGCGACGAACCCGGACTCGTACGCTGCGATCACCGCTTGGGTACGGTCCCTCGCACCCAACTTGGCCAGTACGGCGCTGACATGGGTCTTCACCGTCTCGACACCGACCACGAGCTTTGCGGCGATCTCCGCGTTCGACAGGCCACGGGCCATCAGCCGGAGGACCGCAGCCTCACGGCCGGTCAGCGACGCCCGGTCCATGGCCGCCCGCGCCTTGCTCGTGCCGTACGCGGCGGCCAGATGCCGGACCGCCGCCGGGAACAGCAACGACTCGCCCTCTGCGACCAGGCGCACCGCATGCACGATCTCGGCGGGCCGGGCACGCTTGAGGAGAAAACCGTCCGCTCCGGCGCGCAGCGCCTCGTACACGTACTCGTCGTTCTCGAATGTGGTGACCACCAGGATCTTCGGTGGTTCCGGCACGGTCCGCAGCACCACCCGCGTTGTCTCGATGCCATCCATCAGCGGCATCCTGACGTCCATGGCCACCACATCGGGACGCAGCTGATGCAGCAACGGGATCACTGCGGCGCCGTCACCAGCCTCGCCCACCACCTCGATATCGGGCTGAGCCTCAAGAACCGCACGCAGCCCCGCGCGGACGAGGGGTTCGTCATCGACCAGAAGAACGGTAACCGGCATCAGGTCAGCCTAGGCCGTTCAACGGAAGACTTGCGTGCACCCTCCATTCGCCGTCGTACGGACCTGTCTTGGCCTTTCCGCCCAGCAGCGCGGCCCGCTCGCGGATGCCCCGCAGCCCGCTCCCACCGCCCGGCGTGCCCATGGAATCAGTGAGCGGATTGGTCACCTCCATCTCCAGCCGGCCGTTCGTGACGCTGATGCGCACCCGGACGGGCACCGCCCCGGAGTGACGGAGCACATTGGTGAGAGACTCCTGAAGGATGCGGTACCCCTCGCGGGAGACCGTCCCCGGAACCTGCTCCAGCGGACCGGAGACGTCCACATCGATCTCGGCCCCCGAACCACGCGCGGAGTCCAGGAGCCGGTCCACCTCCGCGAGCGTGGGCCGCTGCCCCACCGGTGTTCCCGATTCGCGCAGCACCCGCAGAACCCGCTCCAGATCGTCGACCGCGTCCCTGCCGGTCTCCTCGATCGCGGCCAGTGCACGCTCGGTGAACTCCGGGTCGTCAGCCGCCCGGGCCGCACCCGCCTGCACGATCGCGACCGTCAACGCGTGCCCGATCGAGTCATGCAGCTCCCGTGCGATGCGATTGCGCTCCAGCAACTGCTCGGTGCGCTCCTCCAGAGCCGTCAACCGCTGCGCCGGTGAGGGACTGAGGAGCCGACGCGCGGTCGCAGTGATCAGCTCTCCGCTCGCCGCAACCACGGCAAGCAGTACGAGGATGGGCAGAGGTGCCAGCAGGGCGTACCACCAGCGCGGCGCCACTGCGCGGACCAGCCATTCGCCGCTCGGGCCGTCGCCCGCCGCGGTGAGGACGAGATCAACCGCGGTCGTCGGCAGCCGCACTGTTGCGAACCCCACGGCGACGCAGAGCAGCAGTCGTATTTCCAGCCACAACACGGTTCGCCAGCGATCCGTCCAAGTGGCCGCAGCGCTTGTGGAGATCGCCGCGTGGGGGCGGCCCCGCTCGGCAGGCGTGAGCAGGAGCTGTGCCTGAACACCTTCGGCCAGCCGCATGGCGGGCAACAACCCCACTGGGACAGCGAAGACCATGGGCGCCCACGGAGTGTCCGGGGAGATGTACAGCCACACGCTGTAGACCGCACCCGGGATGAGGAGATGCAGCCACCGGGTGTAGGTGACAGGTACGGCGAGCGGTCGGAGAAGGCGGAACATGCTGCCATCGTGTCAGCCCGCACGGACCCGGCGGCTCCCCCGAGCGGACCCGGCGGCTCCCCCGAGCGGGGGGAGGCCTGGCACCGGGCGCGACCGCGCGAAGGCCGGGGAGATCGGTGCGACAGCCGCCGCCGAAGGCATTTCCGTCCTCGAACTCATCGATGAACAGGCCACGTTGGAACAGGCCTGCCTCGACCTCACCTCCGACGCCATGGAGACGTCGCCGGCGGCGCGGCACAGTATCTGCCCGACAGGGCAGGACAGTTGGTGCTCCACCAGAGCCCAGAAGGCAGTTTTGGACCGTGTGGAGCGGACTCACGGTGGCAGCGACGTGGGCATCGGCGGCACTACCCGCAGGCTGGTGGGCGATCCGGCGAAGGGACGCATAGCCCGCTGCCACGTCCTCAAAGATGGAGCAAGACGGCTGAAAGCCCCTCAAAGCCCATGACGCGGGGCGGCTTGTCAGTGCTGGGCGGTTTACTAGCGGCATGACCACCGCACATCACCTCCGCCTCATCGACGGGATGCGCACCCGGGAATTCCCCGCGGAGCGCATCCGGTCAGGCTCGGGAGTCAGCGGGCCCGGCTATCACACAGTTTCCTTGCACGCGGACATCGATCACTGGGACGACGACGAGGCAGGGCGACTGGAGCACCGGGCCCAGTGCCTCGCAGAGCATGACGCGCTGCTGACGCTGTTCACCGGTCGCTGGGGCGAGCCGCAGGCGATCAGTCTGTGGAGTGCGCAGGAGCGGATGATGGCCGGTGAGGAAATACCGGAGGCATGGGCCGAGACGGTTGCGGGCTGCGAGTATCTCCAGCTCTGGCGGATCGAGGACCGATGGGTTGCCATGGGGCTCTACCTGGAGGAGGAAGGCCCCGGTTGCGAGTTGAGCGTTGTAGTGACGGAGATTGATCCGCCGTGACGTGAGCAGGCTGCTGCCCGCTGAGGCGGAGCGCGACAGCCGTCCGCTGTGTCCGGCCCGGGTATCCGCCTCCTGCGGACGGGCCCTGGCCCCGCCACCGCTCGCCGTCATGGGCCAGGCACCAGCCTCCTGCCACGGACACAACCGCAACCGCAACCGGACGGCCATCGGCATCGAGTCGCCGTACAGCCGCCGGGGAGTCAGGTTCCTTCGGTGGTGCTGATGCCATCGCATTCGACAGAGGTACGGAGGCGTCCGTACTCCTCCGCCATCGTCTGAGCGGTCCAATGGGCGTTCAGGCCGCTGGGGTTGGGCAGGGCCCAGACGCGGGCGCCGCCGATCGTGTGGTCCTGCGGACCGATCCGGGCGGTTCGTTTGCCGAAGGCGGTGCGGTACGCAGTGACCCCCACGACTGCCAGCCACCGCGGTCGCAGCTGCTCGACCTTGGCTGCCAGGATCTGTCCGCCCTCGCGGAACTCCTCGGTGGACAGCTCGTCCGCCCGTGCGGTGGCCCGGGCGACCACGTTGGTGATGCCCAGTCCGTATCGCAGCAGTTCGGTCTGTTCTGCCGGCTTCAGCTGCCGGGGGGTGAAGCCGGACCGGTGGAGTACCGGCCAGAAGCGGTTGCCGGGGTGGGCGAAGTGGTGGCCCGTTGCCCCTGTCATCAGGCTCGGGTTGATCCCGCAGAACAGCACACGCAGGCCGCCCGCGACCACATCGGGAACGGTGCTGTCGCGGGCGGCCTGGAGCTCTTCGGGTGTCATCCGGCTGCGGTGGCGGCTGTCAGAGGATGGAGCCCGGCGTGTATGCGGCGGCCTCGGGGTGCTGCTTGGTGATCTCCTCGATGCGGGAGATCAGCGCGGTGACCTGGTCGCCCGCCGCTCCCGTGAAGGAGAGCTTGTCGGCCATCAGCGCGTCCAGCTGTGCGCGGTCCAGCGGGATGCGCCCGTCGGCGGCCAGCTTGTCGAGCAGCTCGTTGCGCTCGGCGCCCTGCTCACGCATGGCCAGGGCCGAGGCGACCGCGTTCTCCTTGATCGCCTCGTGGGCGACCTCACGGCCGACACCGGCGCGCACCGCACCCATCAGAACCTTGGTCGTGGCGAGGAACGGGAGGTAGCGGTCCAGCTCGCGGGCGACGACGGCCGGGAACGCCCCGAACTCGTCGAGCACCGTCAGGAAGGTCTCGAGGAGACCGTCGAATGCGAAGAACGCGTCGGGGAGTGCCACGCGGCGGACCACGGAGCAGGACACATCGCCCTCGTTCCACTGGTCGCCGGCCAGCTCGCCGGTCATCGACGCGTAGCCGCGCAGAATGACCATCAGGCCGTTGACGCGCTCGCAGGAGCGGGTGTTCATCTTGTGCGGCATCGCGGAGGAGCCGACCTGACCCGGCTTGAAGCCCTCTGTCACCAGCTCGTGCCCGGCCATCAGACGGATCGTCTTCGCGACCGACGAGGGCGCCGCGGCCAGCTGCACCAGTGCCGTCACCACGTCGTAGTCGAGTGAGCGCGGGTAGACCTGGCCGACCGATGTGAAGGCCTGAGCGAAACCGAGGTGCCCGGCGATGCGCTGCTCCAGCTCGGCGAGCTTTCCGGCGTCGCCGCCCAGCAGGTCGAGCATGTCCTGGGCCGTGCCCACGGGACCCTTGATGCCTCGCAGCGGGTAGCGGCCCAGCAGGTCCTCGAGCCGTCCGTAGGCCACCAGCAGCTCGTCGGCCGCGGTCGCGAACCGCTTGCCGAGCGTGGTCGCCTGCGCGGCGACGTTGTGGGAGCGGCCGGCCATGACCAGCTCGCGGTACTCGCCCGACAGCTTGCCGAGCCGGGCCAGGACCGCCACCGTGCGGTCGCGCATCAGCTCCAGGGAGAGCCGGATCTGCAGCTGCTCGACGTTCTCCGTGAGGTCCCGGGACGTCATGCCCTTGTGGACCTGCTCATGGCCGGCGAGGGCGTTGAACTCCTCGATCCGGGCCTTGACGTCGTGCCGGGTGACCTTCTCGCGCTCGGCGATCGAGGCAAGGTCGACCTGGTCGACGACACGTTCGTAATCAGCGAGCGCGGCGTCCGGCACCTCGATCCCGAGGTCCTTCTGAGCGCGCAGCACCGCCAGCCACAGCTGGCGTTCCAGCTTCACCTTCTGCTCGGGGGACCAGAGGACGGCCAGCTCCGTGGAGGCGTAGCGGCCGGCCAGGACATTGGGGATGCGAGGCTTCGCAGACACAGCAGTCACGTGTCCAGATTCTACTGGCGGTTTGTGCAGGCCAGCGCCGCGGTCCGGTTTGTGGGTTGCTACGAGAGCGGAGTCACATCCACCTGGCGCCACGTCGCCACCGGGCCGGGGTCGCGGGCATCCTCGGGGGTGACCCAGAACGCTCTCCCCAGTTCAGCGCTGTACTGGGCGCCTGTCCGCCCGTCTCCGGACGAACGGCCGGTCAGACGGCGGCCGATCCACGGTATGAGGTGCCGACGGGCGAAGCGGGCGTCGTCGACGCGTCGTACCGCCCATTTCGGAGGTGCGGAGGCCGGGAGCGGCGTCCGCCAGTCGTTCTCCGGCGGCAGCCGCAGCGTCTGCCAGACCGCCTCCGCCACCCGGCGGTGGCCGTCGGCCGTCAGATGCAGCCGGTCGACGCCCCACAGACGGGGGTCGCCCAGGGCCGGTGCTCCGTACAGATCGACGACCGACGCTCCGTGGCGGGCAGCCAACTCGTCGACCAGGGAGAACAACTCCTCCATCCGAGGGCGGAAGCGTTCCATCACCGGGCCGTTGCGACCGGGGCTGCGCATGAGCACAAGCTTCCTGCACGAGGGCGCGAGACGCTCCACGGCCTCTTCGAGCTTTTCGCGGACCATGCCCATGTCGCACTTGGGCCGCAGCGTGTCGTTGAGACCGCCGACGAGCGTGATGACATCGGCCTGCATGGCGGCGGCCGCATCAACCTGCTCGTCGACGATCTGCGCGATCAACTTGCCCCGTACGGCGAGATTCGCGTAGCGAAATCCCGGGGTGCGGACCGCGAGCCGTCCGGCGAGGATGTCTGCCCAGCCCCGGTATGAGCCGTCGGGCAGCAGGTCCGACATGCCCTCGGTGAACGAGTCGCCGACCGCGACGAGACTGGTGTAGGAGGCATTCATTTCCATGGCGATGCGATCGTATCGCGGTGGGGTCCGATCCCTTCCGGAAGGCGCAGGCCGGGTACCGGGCGTCGCAGTGCGCTGACGGCGGTCGCGTTCTCAGTCGCTCAGGGCCAGCCGCAGGCCGAACCCGGCGATGACGGTCCCGGTGATCCGGTCGAGCAGCCGACGGGCCTGCGGGCGTTGCAGCCAGCCCCGCAGCAGCTGGGCGAAGGCGATCAACAGCACCGACCAGAGCAGGCCGAGCACGATGTGCACCCCGGTCAGCAGGAGGCCTGTGGCGAAGTGCGGGGCGCCTGCCGGGATGAACTGGGGCAGGACGGCCACGTAGAACACGCCCATCTTCGGATTGAGCAGATTGGTCAGGGCGCCCTGCCGCCACCCGGCAGCGAGCCCGTCGGTTCCTTGAGAAGCCAGGGCATGAGCCTTGGCCTCCGGCACCTCCACCCCCTCGGCGCCCCGGCCGCGCAAGGTGCTGATGATCATGCTTCCGCCCATCCAGAGCAGATACGCGGCTCCGGCGTAACGCAGCGCTTCGTATGCGACGTGCGAGGCGGTGAGCAGTGCTGTGACACCGAGCGAGGTGAGCGCGCCCCAGGCCAGGGTTCCGCTCTGGATGCCGAGGACGACACCGAGTGCACGCTTGCGGTGACCGAGCGCCGAGGTGCGAAGGACGAGGGCCGTGTCGAGGCCCGGAGTGAGGGTGAGGAGCCCTACGACCAGGGCGAATGACCATAGTGCGGTGCTGATTGCCATGGACTGTCAGCCTAACCGAGCCGGGTGGCGCCCCCTTCTGCGGGTGGGCGCGGCCGAACCCGCACCGCGCCCCCGCCGGTCGGCCTGCCTGCGATGGAACCCGCACCGCGCCCCCGCCGGTCACCGGTCGGCCTGCCTGCGATGGAACCCGCACCCGGCCCCCAGTGGCCCCCGTCCAGCGGTCAGCGCGCCTGCGGTCGGCCCACCAGCTCGCGCAGCACATCCTCCATCGTGACCATTCCGGCGAGTCGATCGTCCTCGTCCAGAACCGCCGCCAGATGTGTGCGGCTGCGCCGCAGCGCGGTCAGCACGTCGTCGAGCGGTGTGGCGGCCCGCACCCGGGCGATCGGCCGCATTGCCGACACGGGGAACGGCACATCGCGCGGTGTGGCGTCCAGGGCGTCCTTCACATGGAGGTAGCCCAGGATCCGCTCCTCGCTGTCCATCACCGGGAAACGCGAGAAGCCGGTCTCGTACGAGAGCTGCTCCAGCTGTTCCGGCGTCGTCCCGATCCTCGCGTACACCACCCGCTCCACCGGCATCACCACATCCCGCACCGGGCGACGGCCCAGCTCAAGGGCGTGGTGCAGCCGCTCGGCAGCGCGGTCGTCGACCAGCCCGGCGTCCCCGGCGTCCTTCACCAGCCGGGCCAGTTCGTCGTCGGAGAACGTGGCGGACACCTCGTCCTTCGTCTCGACCCGCAGGAGCTTCAGCAGCGCGTTGGCGAAGGCGTTGACGGCGAAGATCACCGGGCGCAGCGCCCTGGCGAGGGTCACCAGCGGCGGTCCGAGCAGCAGTGCGGTCCGCACGGGCTCGGCCAGAGCGATGTTCTTCGGCACCATCTCGCCGAGCAGCATGTGCAGATAGGTCGCCACGGACAGCGCGATCACGAACGAGATCGGATGGATCAGTCCGTGCGGCACACCCACCGCGGTGAAGAAAGGTTCCAGCAGATGCGCGATGGCCGGTTCGGCGACGATGCCGAGGACCAGCGTGCAGAGGGTGATGCCCAGCTGTGCCGCCGCGAGCAGCGCCGATACGTGTTCGAGGCCCCAGATGACGCTGCGCGCCCGCCGGTTCCCGTTCTCGGCCTCCGGCTCTATCTGGCTGCGGCGTACGGAGATCAGCGCGAACTCCGCGCCGACGAAGAAGGCGTTGACGACCAGTGTCATCAGTCCGATGAAGAGCTGGACGGCGGTCATCGTGCTTCCTCCGTCTGCTCGTCGTCGCCGGGCAGCGGCGCATGCAGCAGGGCTCGCGCGGCACGGCGCCCGGAGGCGTCCACCACATCGACCCGCCAGCCGGCCAGCTCGATCGAATCACCGACGGCAGGGATGCGGCCGACCTCGGTGGCGACAAGTCCGGCGAGCGTCTCGTACGGTCCGTCCGGCACCCGCAGTCCGATTCTCTTCAGCTGATCGAGGCGGGCGGCGCCGTCGGCCGACCACAGGGTCCGTCCGTCGGCGTCCTCACCCGCCGGTGCCAGGTCCGGCGTCTCGTGCGGGTCGTGTTCGTCGCGCACCTCGCCGACCACCTCCTCGACGATGTCCTCCAGAGTCACGACGCCGGCCGTCCCGCCGTACTCGTCGATGACGACGGCCATGGCGAGCTTGCCGGACAGCCGGTCCAGGAGCCGGTCCACGGTGAGGGTCTCCGGTACGAGCAGGGGCTCGCGCAGCATCTCCGAGACGCGTGTACGGGGCCGCTGCTCGACCGGGATGGCCAGCACGTCCTTGATGTGTGCCACGCCGACGACGGTGTCCAGGTTGCCCCGGTAGACGGGGAAGCGGGACAGCCCGGTCGCACGGGTGGCGTTCGCCACGTCCTCGGCGGTCGCCTGCACCTCAAGTGCGGTGACCTGCACCCGCGGGGTCATGACGTTCTCCGCCGTGAGCTCCGCCAGATTGAGGGTGCGGACGAACAGTTCCGCGGTGTCGGCCTCCAGTGCGCCCGCCTTGGCCGAGTGCCGGGCCAGTGCCACCAACTCCTGCGGGCTGCGGGCGGAGGCCAGCTCCTCGGCCGGTTCCAGGCCGATGCGGCGCACGATCCGGTTCGCGGTGTTGTTGAGGTGGCTGATGAACGGTCGGAAGACGGCGGTGAAGGCCCGCTGCGGGGTCGCCACGGCCTTCGCCACGGCGAGCGGGGAGGAGATCGCCCAGTTCTTCGGGACGAGTTCGCCGACGACCATCAGGAATACGGTGGACAGCGCGGTTCCCAGGACGAGGGCCAGGGAGGACGCCACGCTGGGGGACAGGCCCACGGCTTCCACCGGACCGCGGATCAGCTTCGCGATCGACGGTTCGGAGAGCATGCCGACCACCAGGTTGGTGACGGTGATGCCGAGCTGTGCGCCGGAGAGCTGGAAGGTCAGGCTGCGTACGGCCTTCATGGCGCTCGCCGCGCCGCGCTCACCCCGCTCCACGGCCCGTTCGAGCTGACCGCGCTCGACGGTCGTCAGAGAGAACTCAGCCGCAACGAAGGCGCCGCAGGCGAGCGAGAGCAATACCGCCACGAGCAGCAGAAGCACTTCGGTCATCGGTTCACCTCCGTCCCATGATCGGGCAGGGGCAGGAGGATCGCTCGATGTCGGCGATGTCGGCTACTGGGAGGCTCGCCCATGGGCGGACGCTCACACCTTTCGGAAGGATCGGTCAGGAGACCACCCATCGTAAAGGATCGGCAAAGTCGTTTGCCCTTTCGGCTGATCGTGTCAGTCCGTGAGGGGCTTCACCCAGCGCCGCCAGCGATCCTCGCGGTGGTAGCCACCCGCAGTCCACGTGTGGTGCGCCCGTTCGTTGGCTTCCAGGACCATGGCGTCCACCCGTCGCCCGCCCAGAGAGACGAACCGCTGTTCCGCTGCTGCCATCAAGGCGGTGGCGATGCCTCGCCGGCGGCAGTCCGGGTGTACGGCCAGCCGGTAGACGGAGCATCGCCAACCATCGAAACCGGCTATGACGGTTCCCGCGAGAAGGCCCTCGCGCTCTGCGAGAAGCAGGGCTCCGGGGTCCCTCGAGATGAGTCGCGCCACCCCGTCGTGGTCGTCGCTGATGCTCGTTCCTTCCGCGGCTTCGCGCCAGAACCGCAACACGGGGTCGATATCGGTGAGGCCGGCGCAGCGGATGTGGAGATCACTCATGGGGCGACCCAAGCAGAGGGCCGGCCTGCTCGGCGAACGATTTCCGCGCGGAGATCCGGCTGTCAGAGTTCCGCGTCAAGGATGTTCAAGAACGCCGTGCCGCCCACGCTCCCATCGGGTCGGGGCAGCGCCAGCTCCGCCCAGATGACCTTTCCCTGGGGGGTGTAGCGGGTGCCCCAGCGTTCGGAGAGTTGCGCGACGAGGAACAGGCCGCGGCCTCCTTCATCCAATGCCGCGGCATACCGCAGATGGGGCGAGGTACTGCTGCTGTCGGCCACCTCACAGGTCAGGGTGCGGTCGCGCAGCAGCCGTATCGTGACCGGGGCGGAACCGTGGCGGATGGCGTTGGTGATCAGCTCACTGAGCACCAGCTCCATGGCGAACGCGAGCTCGGACAGCCCCCAGTCGTCGAGCTTCTCGGCCGCGGCGGCGCGCATCCCCGCCACAGCGGCGGGATCGAACGGCACGTCCCAGTCGGCGACGTGGTCGGGCGGGATCGCCCGTGTGCGAGCGATGAGCAGCGCCACATCGTCCTTCGGCCGACTGGGCAGGAGCTCCTCGAGCACTGCCTGGCAGCTCTCCTCCGGCGGCCGGTCGGGATGGGACGCCAGCGCCTGACGCAGCAACTCCATCCCCACGTCGATGTCCCGGGTGCGGTCCTCGATGAGCCCGTCGGTGTAGAGGACGAGCTGCGCGCCCTCCGCCAGTTCCAGCTCCGCGGTCTCGAACGGCATGCCGCCCAGGCCCAGGGGCGGCCCGGCCGGCAGATCGGGGAACGACACACTGCCCTCGGGCTGGACCAGCGCGGGCAAGGGATGCCCGGCCCGCGCCATGGCGCAGTGGCGGGAGACGGGATCGTAGATCGCGTACAGGCAGGTGGCGCCTGTGATCACCGCACCGACGGTCGTCTCCACCTCCTCCTGGTCGATACGCCCGACCAGGTCGTCGAGGTGATTGAGGATCTCGTCGGGCGGCAGGTCGAGCGTGGAGAAGTTGTGCACGGCCGTGCGCAGCCGTCCCATCGTGGCGGCTGCGTGCAGGCCGTGGCCGACGACATCCCCGACGACCAACGCCACCCGACTGCCCGGGAGCGGGATCACATCGAACCAGTCGCCACTCACCCCGGAGAGCGCGGGCAGGTATCGATGGGCGACCTCAAGGGCGCTCTGCTCGGGCAGGGCCCGCGGGAGCAGGCTGCGCTGCAGAGTCACGGCCATGGCGTGCTCGCGGGTGTAGCGGCGGGCGTTGTCGATGCTGACCGCCGCCCGGGCGACCAGTTCTTCGGCCAGGGACAGGTCGTCCTCCTCGAAGGGCTGGGGCTTCTCCGAGCGCCAGAAATTGACCATGCCCAGGATGACGCCCCGTGCCTGGAGGGGCACCGTTATGAGCGAATGGATGCCGTACTCGATGATCCTTTGTGTCCGCTCCGGTTCCTGGGCGAGCCAGCCGGGTGCGGCGGACAGGTCGGGCACCAGCTCGGACCGGCCGCTGCCGAAGGCCTGTGCCTGCGGAGTGGAGGGGAGGAAGTCGATCAGGCGGCCGCGTTCATAGAGGGGATGGTCGTCCCGGATGCCCTGGATCGCGGTGCGGCGCATGTCCGTGCCCGTACTGGTCGGCTCGTCCCCGTGCAGGACCGGGTCGGACAGATCGACGGTGACGAAGTCGGCCAGCCGGGGGACCGCGACCTTCGCCAGTTCCTCGGCCGTACTCACCACGTCGAGGGTGGTACCGATGCCGAGCCCGGCGTCGTACAGAAGTCTCAGCCGCTGGCGGGCGATCTCCGCCCTTCCGGACAGCTTCCGCAGCTCCGTGGAGTCACGCAAGGTCGCGACCGTCCCCTCGGGGCCACCGTGGCGATCCGTGGGCCGCTGGTTCACCGCGAGCAAGCGGTCCCCCGCAAGGAGCACTTCGTCCGTGGCCGCACGGCCCGAGGTCAGCAGCTCCACCGTGCCGGGATCAAGGCCGGGCAAGTCCGAGATGTGCCGCCCCTCGGCGTCGTGCGGCAGATCCAGCAGCCGTCGGGCCTCGTCGTTCGCCAGCAGCAGCCGACCGTCGTTGCCGACGATGAGCACGCCTTCGCGTACGGCGTGCAGCACCGCGTCGTGATGCTCGTACATGCGAGTCATCTCGGCGGGGCCCAGACGGTGGGTCTGCCGCCGCAGCCGTCTGGCCACCAGCGCCGTCCCGGCCGTGGCCACGGCAAGCGCGGCGGCTCCGGTGCCGAGGATGATCGGAATCTGCCGGGACACCACGCTGGTCACGTTCTTGACCTTCATGCCGGCCGACACCAGGCCCACGACCTTGTGACCGAGGTCGTAGATGGGGACGGTCGCCTGCACCTCGCGGCCGAGCGGGCCTTTGACGGTCTCGGTGTACACATGGCCGGCCAGCGATGGCCCGATGGTGCCGACGAACCTTTTACCGATCTGGCTCGGATCGGGATGCGTGTAACGGATCCCCTTCGTGTCCATCACCACGATGAAGTCGACGCCGGCCGCTTTCCGAGCCGCCTCGGTGAGCGGCTGGAGGACTTTGGAGGGATCGGGTGACTTCAGCGCGGCCAGGACGCCCGGCGAGTGCGCGAACGTCTCTGCGACGGCGATCGAACGCTGTCTCGCCTCCGTGTTGGTGTCGTGCCGGGACTGCAGCAGGAGTGCCAGCACCGCGGCCGCCACGAGGAACACCACCAGAGCCACCTGCAGGGCGAAGACCTGCCCGGCGAGGCTCCAGGGGTGTTTCTCCGTGAGTGACCGAACCGGTGCGTTCCGGAATCGGCCGAAACGTCTGGCCACATTGCCCTTTCTAACACCGCAAGGTCGACGGCGCGTGAGGCGAGGCAGGCCAGGGAGGGCCTTTCCGGCGGGAGCACACGGCCGTCGCAATCCGCTTCTGGGGGCCGCCGCATCCCGGTGGCACCCTTCCCCTTGCCCCGGGCGGTGCCCTCGCAGAGTCGACGAAGAAGGCGGAGGTCGAATTCCGCCATGCGGTCACCGGCGACCGGTGTACAGGGCACCCGAGGGCTCCTCTTGCCGGTGCTAGCGCACCCGCGCTAGCGTGTTTCTGTGCCCAAGACTCAGCTGAACGTGAGAGTGGACGAGGCCACCGCCGAGGCCGCGCGACAGCGCGCGATGCAGAGGGGAATGAGTGTGAACCGCTACATAGAGGAGCTCGTGAAGCAGGATGCGGGCGAGGTCGGACACACCTTTGTCGAAGCCGCGGCCGACTTCATGAAGCAGTACGAGTCGGTGTTCGCCGAGGAGTTCGGCCCGGAGTGCAAAGGCACGCGTTGAACCTCCAGATCGACCTTTCCTGGCTGCTCATGGTGGCCGAGCACAAGACCCCCGGCGATCCGCAGGTCGTCGACTGGGGTGCGCTCGTGGCTGCGGTGGCCCGTCATGAGGCCGAGATCTTCGGCAGCCCCGTCTACAGCGACCCGCACTCCAGGGCCGCTGCCCTTCTGCAGTTGCTGCTCCACGTTCCGGCGCTCGAACACTCGAACGCGATGTTCTCCTCGGCCGTCGCATACGGCTATCTCGTCGCCTCCGGGCTCAAGGTCATCACCTCCCCCGAGCAGGTGCGCGACCTGGCTCGACTGGTGAAGGAGGGCAAGGCGGACGTCCGGGCCATCGCCGACGAACTGCGCCAGTGGAGTCTGTGACACCGCCGGTACGCGGTGGTGGCCGATGCGTCAGTCGACCACGGCCGGCCGCCGCGCCACGCCCAGCACGCATGCGGACGTGGGCAGCCGGATTCCCCAGTCGGGCATCCTGACCCTGCGGTAGGTCTCCACCGTGAACCCGGCCCTTTCGATGGCGGCCAGGGTGTCGCGCGCCGTGTGGCACCCGCCCGTCACCAGCGGCCAGACCGTACGGTCCAGCGCCCGCTGGGTCGCTGCCATGGCCCGGTCGTCGGCCCGCACATGCTCGAAGAAGCGCAGCTCGCCGCCCGGCCGCAGCACCCGTACGATCTCCGCGAGCGAACGCTCCACATTCCGTACGGTGCACAGCACCAGCGATGTGACGGCCCCGTCGAACGCCTCGCTCTTCACCGGCAGGGCCTCCGCCACGCCCGGCACCACATCCACCGGAATTCCGGCACGCAGCGCCGACCGCACCGCCAACTGCCGCAGGCTGCGCTCGGGTTCGATGGCCACCACCTCCGACACCACGGGCGGGTAGTGCGCGAAGTTCAGGCCGTTGCCCGCACCTATCTCGATGACCCGGCCGGACATACCGGCCAGCAGCTCCGAGCGCAGCGCGCCCAGTCCCGCCCCGGTCTCCGCGGCCACGCTCATCCGGGCGTAGAACCGGGCGAAGACGGGGTGGTGCACCGTGTCCTCCGGGATTTTCGTGCTGCGCAGACGCATGACGGACCTCCTCGACACGGTGCTCGACCGGAAAGGTACGGCTGTTTCGATTCTCCCCCGTCCCTCGCGGCTCGTCCGCTCAATCGGCCGGCCGATTGCCGCCCAGTTCCGCCGCCAGCCAACTCCCGGCCAGGACACGGAAGTCAGCAGGCGCCAGCGCCCCCGCACCGGCCGGTACGGCACCCAGCAGCGGGGCGCCCGCAGCCACCGGAAGGTCTGCCAGATTGCAGCGCGCCGCGAGGTCCGGCTCGGCGGGCATGCTGCCCACCACCACACCGAGGCACTCCAGCCCCCGGGCCCGCAGGGCCTCCGAGGTCAGTGCGGTCGTGTTGAGCGTGCCCAGTCCGGCCGCCGCCACGACCAGGACCGGTGCGCCCAGCAGCCGTGCCGCGTCGGCCAGGGTCGCGCCGTCGTCGTCGAACCGTACGAGCAGTCCCCCCGCACCCTCGACCAGCACCAGATCGTGTTCGGTCGCCAGCTTCTCGGCCGCCTCGGCGACCTCGTACGGCCGTACCGGCGGGAGACCCGCTCTGCGGGCGGCCGTGGCAGGTGCCAACGGCTCGGGGAAACGGGCCAGTTCGACCGCGGTCACATGGCCGCCCGCCAGCCGTGCCACCTCTGCGGCATCCCCGGGCTCGCCGGGGGCCAGGCCCGTCTGGGCGGGCTTGAGCACCGCGACACTGCGGTCCCGGCACGCCGCCGCCACGGCCGCGGTCACGACCGTCTTGCCGATCTCCGTGCCCGTACCTGTCACCACCAGAACCGTCATCTCAGCCCTCCCGCGCAGCCGCGCACACGGCGCGGCAGATCCGCGCCACATCCTCGTCACCGGTCACATACGGCGGCATCGTGTAGACGAGATCGCGGAACGGTCGCAGCCACACGCCCTCCCGTACCGCCGCCCGGGTCGCGGTCTCCATGTCCACCTCGTGATCGAGCTGTACGACACCGATAGCGCCCAGCACCCGCACATCCCGTACCCCGGGCAGCTCCGCCGCCGGGGCGAGACCGTCCCGCAGCCCGCCGCCGATCCGCTCGACCTCTTTCTCCCAGTCCTGGCCGAGCAGCAGGTCGATGGAGGCGCACGCCACCGCGGAGGCGAGCGGATTACCCATGAACGTGGGCCCGTGCGCCAGCACCGGCACCTCGCCGCGCGAGATGCCCTCCGCCACCCGCGAGGTGCACAGCGTCGCCGCCATCGTCAGATAGCCGCCGGTCAGTGCCTTGCCCACGCACATGACGTCGGGCGAGATCCCCGTATGCTCCGCAGCGAACAGCTTCCCCGTACGGCCGAAACCGGTGGCGATCTCGTCGAACACCAGCAGCACGTCATGTGCATCGCAGGCCTCGCGCAGCACTCGCAGATAGGCGGGGGAGTGAAACCGCATCCCGCCCGCGCCCTGCACCACAGGCTCCACGATCACCGCGGCCAGCCGGTCGGCGTGCTCCGCGATCAGTTCCCACAGGTGTTGTACGTACGCGGCATCCGGCTCCGCGTCGAATCCGGCCGGCGGCTCGTCCGCGAAGATCTGCCGGGGCAGTACGCCGGACCACAGCTCGTGCATGCCACCTTCGGGGTCGCACACCGACATCGGCTGCCAGGTGTCCCCGTGATAGCCGCCGCGCCAGGTCAGCAGTCGCTGCTTGACCGGCCGCCCGACCGAGCGCCAGTACTGCAGACACATCTTCACCGCGACCTCGACCGACACCGACCCGGAGTCGGCGAGGAAAACATGCTGCAGCGGCTCCGGGGTGATCTCCACGAGCCGCGTGGCCAGCCGCACGGCGGGCTCATGGGTGAGCCCGCCGAACATCACATGACTCATCCGGTCCAGCTGACCGCGTGCCGCTCCATTGAGCACCGGGTGGTTGTAGCCGTGCACCGCCGACCACCAGGACGACATGCCGTCGACCAATTCGTGCTGCCCGTGGGCCGGTTCGGCGAGCCGGAGCCGTACCCCGGACGCGGACTCCACGACCAGCGGCTCCTGACGCCCCGGCATCGGGCCGTACGGGTGCCAGACGTGGTCCCGGTCCAGGGACCGCAGTTCGGCCGGGGAGAGGGCCTCAGGCATTGGGGGCGAGATCCGTCCCCGCGCCGCGACGGCGGACCGCCACCAGATCCGTGCGTGCAGCCGGAATCCCGCTCGGCTCGGCGGCGGCATCTGCGGGCGCGTCGCCACAGGGTGCGCACCCGCCGTCGTGCGAACCGCAGCCGCCACCCGCCTGTGCACGGTGCGCAGGCAGCGTCGTCGTCCCCGCTCCCTCCACCTCGAAACCGGCGTCCGCGATCATGTCCAGATCCGCCTGCCCCGCCTGTCCCTCACTGGTGAGGTAGTCGCCCAGGAAGATCGAGTTGACCAGGTTCAGCGCGAGCGGCTGCATCGAGCGCAGATGCACCTCACGCCCGCCCGCGAGCCGCACCTCCACGTCCGGGCAGACGAACCGGATCATCGCCAGAATGCGCAGACACCGCTGCGGGGTGAGGTTCCACTCCTTGGCCAGCGGGGTGCCCTCGAACGGGATCAGGAAGTTCACCGGTACCGAGTCCGGGTCGAGCTCGCGCAGCGAGAAGACGACATCGACCAGATCGGCGTCGCTCTCACCCATTCCGGCGATCAGCCCGGAGCACGCCGAGAGCCCGGCGGCCTGCGCCTGCTGCACGGTCTCCACCCGGTCCGCATAGGTGTGGGTGGTGGTGATGTCCCCGTACGTCCCCTCGGACGTGTTGAGGTTGTGGTTGTACGCGTCGGCTCCCGCCGACCGCAGCCGGTCGGCCTGTCCGTCGGAGAGCAGACCGAGGCAGGCGCACACCTCGACGCCCTCGTGTCGCTCCTTGATCGCCTCGATGGCCTCCGACACCCGGTCGACATCCCGGTCCGTCGGACCGCGACCGCTGGCCACCAGACACACCCGCTTGGCGCCACCCGCCACCCCGGCGGCGGCGGCCTTCGACGCCTCGTCCGGTTTCAGCCAGGTGTACTTGAGGATCTCGGCCTTCGAGCCGAGCCGCTGCGAGCAGTACGAGCAGTCCTCGGGGCAGAGCCCGGACTTGAGATTGACCAGATAGTTCAGCTTCACGCGCCGCCCGAACCACTGACGGCGCACCTTTCCGGCCGCGGCCACCACTTCGAGCAGATCGTCGTCCGAGGTCGCCAGTACGGCGAGGGCTTCTTCGCGGGTCGGCAGTTCGCGCCGCAGTCCCTTGTCCACCAGCGTGTTCAGGAGGTCCATGGCGTTGATCCTGTCCTACGGCACTGCCCGCAGCCAAGGAGGAACCGGACAACAGAGCCCGTCTGGGGTGTGTGTATTGCCACACCATGACCCGCTGCATGCCCGGTTAGGGTCTGTGAGCTGCCTACAAAAGGGACCGCTCATGCCCTTCGCCCCGTTCGACTGGATCGACGACGAGGCGCGCCGCCGTGCGGACGCCGGACTCGTCCGCACGCTCCGCCCCCGGCCCGCCGAACCGGAACTGCTGGACCTCGCGAGCAACGACTATCTGGGCCTGACCCGGCACCCCGAGGTCACCGCCGCCGCGGCCGGGGCCGCGCGCAGGTGGGGAGCGGGGGCGACCGGGTCGCGGCTCGTCACCGGCTCCACCGCATTGCACGCCGAACTCGAACGCGAGCTGGCCGATTTCTGCGGTTTCGAGGCGGCCCTGGTGCTGTCATCGGGCTACGCGGCCAATCTCGCCGCCCTCACCGCACTCACCGGCCGCGGTTCGCTGATCGTCTCCGACGCGGGCAACCACGCCTCGATCGTGGATGGTTGCCGGCTCTCCCGGGCCGAGACCGCCGTCGTACCGCATGCCGATCCCGATGCCGTACGCAAGGTCCTGCACGCACACGGGGGACGCGCGCTGGCGGTCACCGACTCGGTCTTCTCGGTCGACGGCGACGCCGCGCCGCTGCCCGAACTGGCCGACGCCTGCCGGACGGAGGGCGCGGCACTGCTCGTCGACGACGCGCACGGCCTCGGAGTGCTGGGCGAAGGCGGCCGGGGTGCGCTCGCCGCCGCCGGTCTCGCGGGAGGCGAGGGAATCGTCACCACGCTCACCCTCTCCAAGTCCCTGGGCAGCCAGGGCGGGGCGGTCCTCGGTCCGGCCCGGGTCATCGAACACCTGGTCAATACGGCCCGTACGTTCATCTTCGACACGGGCCTCGCACCGGCCGCGGCGGGCGCCGCTCTCGGGAGCCTGCGGCTGATCCGTCGCGAGCCGGAACGCGCCGACAGGGCCCGTGCGGTCGCCACCGCTCTGTACGAGCAGCTGACCGAGGCCGGTCTGACCGCCGTTCGCCCCGACGCGGCCGTGGTCTCGGTGCGGGCACCCTCGGCGGACGCCGCGGTGCGCTGGGCGGCCGACTGCCGCGCCGAGGGTATCGCGGTGGGATGCTTCCGGCCGCCATCGGTGCCGGACGGTGTCTCCCGGCTGCGGCTGACCGCGCGAGCCGATCTGACCCAGGAGCAGATCGCCACCGCCGTGGCGGTCGTACGGCGGACCGCTCCCGTCAGCTGACCGAACCCCGGTGCAGGCCGGAGACAAAAGATGTCCAGGCCGCCGCCGAGAACCGCAGCGGTGGCCTGGACACATCCTTGGAGTCCCGCACGGCCAGCCGCCCGTCTCCGAACGGCGCGGCCTCCACACAGTTGTTCATACCCGTGCTGCGGCTGCTGCGCCGCCACCGTAACTCGTGCTGTGCGAGGCAATCCGACATGAGCCCCCCTCGGGCAGTCCGGTGTCACCGACCGTCGCGGTCGACCGCGGCGATGAGGTCCAACGAGTGCTCCGGCGACAGCGCGTGTGCCTGCATCGTGCGGAAGGCCGAGCTGTACGCCTCAAGGTCTTCTTTCCGCTCCAGATAGAGGCTACTCGTCAAATGGTCGAGAACTACCACGTCCAGATCAGAAGTGTTCGGAAATGAGAAGATTACGAAAGGACCGGTGAGGCCGGCATGGCCGCCCACCGAGAACGGCAGCAACTGAAGCTCCACATGGGGCAGTTGAGCCACGCGAGTCAGATGGCGCAGCTGGTCTCTCATCACCCGGCGCCCGCCGACCTCGCGCCGGAGCACCGCCTCGTCGAGCACCGCGCTCAGTCGCAGCGGCGGATCGGTCCGCAGCACCCCCTGCCGGGCGAGCCGCACCTCCACCAGCGAGTCCAGCCGGCCGGCGGGCAACCCGTCCAGCGAGGCCCGGGTCACCGCACGTGCGTAGTCGGCCGTCTGCAGGAGCCCCGGCACCACCGAGGTCTCCAGGGTCCGTGCGGTCCGGGCCTGGGACTCCAGACTGATGAAGTCGCGGTACTGCGGCGGGATCAGGCCGCGATAGGCGTGCCACCACCCGGTGCCGCCACCGCCCGCAGAACCCGCCAGCGCCGCCAGGAGCGTCCGCAGCTGCGTGTCGTCCACGCCGTACGCGTCCAGCAGCCGGGTCACATCGGCCGGCCGCACCCCACTGACACCGGTCTCGATCCGGCTCACCTTCGACTGGTGCCAGCCGAGCATCCGCGCGGCGTCCCGGCTCGTCAGTCCGGACACATGGCGCAGACTCCGGAGCTCCTCCCCGAGCTTGCGGCGCCTCACCGCAGGGCCGTGCTGCATCTGCGGCCTCCCTCCCTCTTCTGCCGAGCGGACAGTGTGACGCCCGCATAGGGTCTTGCGTGGCAGGGTTCACCGCATTGAGCGACAGATATATGCATATCTTGGTGGATCGCCGTCACAGAGGGCAGCATCAGTGGCAATCTGGCGCGAAGCACAACCGGGACCGGTCGCGGGTCGGTCCAAGTGGGAAAGGGACGGCTCGCCATGGCAGACCATCAGGAAGCAAGCGTCACTCTGCCGAGCGATCCGGTCTCGGTCTCGTCGGCCCGGAGATATGTGGCAAGGGTGCTGACCGAATGGGGCCTGGCCATCGACACGGAGTTCGCCGACAGTATCCGACTCATCGTCTCGGAACTCGCGACCAACGCAGTCCAGCACACCTTCGGACAGTCGCCCACCTTCACCGTGGACCTGAGGCTGGAGCGGGAGGAACAGCTGCATCTGGGTGTGACGGACAGTCACCCGCGCTGGCCCCGGCGGCTGCCGGCCGCCGTTCAGCAGGACAACGGACGCGGCATGGTGATCATTCGCTGTCTGGCCAAGGAGTGCGGGGGCCGGCTCACCGTCACCCCCACTGCCGACGGAGGCAAGACGGTCTGGATCGCGCTCCCGTGGAGCACCCTGCAGAGCTGACCGACCGTCCGATCCGCCGCCTCCCCGCCTCCCGATCGTGTGATCACCCGCCCTCGCCGCCCGGACGCTGCGCCGAGGCAGCCCGGCCGAACCCACTGCGCAACAGCGCCTGGAGTGTTGCCGCCGCGGCGCTCGCCCGGTTGCCGCGGTGCACCATCGAGATCGTCCGCCGGAACGAAGCGGGTTCCAGCCGCCGCACGGACAACGGCGTCGACGACATCGCGGCAACCATCTCCGGTACGACGGCCATTCCGATGCCCGCGCTGACCAGCGCACACACCAGCGCATAGCCGGGCGACTCGCAGACCACGGCGGGCGTCGCCCCTGCTTCGGCCAACGCCTGCTCCACCCCACGGCGCGGTGGATGCGTCGGCGCGCTGCTGATCAGCGGGCGCCCCGCCAGTTCCGTCACCGGCAGTCTCCCGGTGCCTTCGGACAGCATCTGCCCGACCGCCGTGATCAGGACCAGTTCCTCGACCAGCAGCGGTTCGGCGAATACCCCGGAGGGCCAGGAGGCTGTGGCAGCCGGCTCGTACACATGGGTCAGCGCGAGATCGACCTCGCCCGCGGCCACCGCCGCGACCCCGTCCGGCGGCTCGTACTCGGTGACCGCCAGTTCCACATCCGGGTGGGCGCGACGGAAGGCGCTCAGCACCGGCGGCAACAGATGGATGCCCGCGGTGGTGAACGTGCCGACCCGGAGGCGTCCGCCGGAGAGTCCGGAGAGACGGGTCAGTTCGTGGCGGGCCAGGTCCATCTCGTCGAGGATCCGGCGTGCGCGTCCGACCAGCAGCTCGCCGGCGGCGGTGAGGCGGGCCCCTCGGTGGTGGCGCACCAGCAGTGCGGCGCCCGCCTCCCGCTCCAGCTTGGCGATCTGCTGGGAGAGCGCGGGCGCGGTGTATCCGAGTCGGGTTGCGGCCCGGGTGATCGATCCGGCCTCCGCGACTGCCACCAGCGCCGCGAGCCGTGTCGGGTCGTACATTAAGCGTTCCTTTTGGCAGACCCAGAAGATTGCAAGTACACGCTAAAGGCTCCGCCGGGCCAGGGTGGACCCATGGACGCACAATTGATCGCCTTCATCGGGATCGCCGCTGGAATGGTCGCGCTGCCGGGCGCGGACTTCACCGTCGTCGTACGCAACGCGCTCGCCTCCCGGTCAGCGGGGGTGGCGACCGCGCTGGGTGTTGCCGGTGGACTCCTCGTGCACACCGCGCTGGCCGTCGCCGGGCTTGCCGCTGTGCTGGTGACGCTGCCCGTACTGTTCCGCACCGTTCAGCTGCTCGGCGGGGCCTACGTCCTCTACCTCGGCATCAGCGCCCTGTGCGCGGCGCGGCGTCGCACCACGGGCGGGGCGGGCGGGGCCGAGGGCGAACCAGCAGGGCAGGGAACCGTACGCGCACTGCGCCAGGGCTTCCTCACGAACGCCCTGAATCCCAAGGCGCCGGTGCTCTTCCTGAGTCTGCTGCCGCAGTTCGTTCCCGACGGGCAGCCGCCGCTCCCGAGGACCTTGCTGCTCGCAATGATCGTGGTGCTGCTGGCGCTGATCTGGTTCCCCGCCGTGGCCCTCATGGTGGACCGGCTGGGCCGGTGGCTGCGCCGGCCGCGTACCGCCCGCGCCATCGAGGGTGGCAGCGGCGCGGCGCTCACCGGTCTGGGGCTGGTGCTGGTGTCAGGCCCCCTGCTGCACTGAGTGGCGAGCGGGTGGGCGGCGGAGACCAGGGCCTGTCCGCCGGATCACGGCCGGGGGCGCGGGCCCGGTCCGCCGGACAGGCATCAGCGGACCCGCCCGTAATAGACGCTCTTCGTCCAGATCTTCTCCAGCCGCACCACCGCGCCGGTTCTCGGCGAGTGCCAGATCCTGCCCTTACCGGCGTAGATCCCCACGTGGTAGATGCTGCGGCCGTAATGGAAGAAGACCAGATCGCCGCGTTGCCGGTGCGAGGCCGGGATATGGCGGGTCTTGTTGTACTGCTGCTGGGCCGTGCGCGGGAGCTTCTTGCCCGCCTTTTTGAACGAATAGACCGTCAGACCCGAGCAGTCGAAACGGTTGGGGCCAGTGGCCCCCCACCCGTACGGCGATCCCTTCTTCGAGGCGGCGATGCTGAGTGCCTTCATCGAGAGGGTCGCTGCCTGGGCCTGCGGCGTGGCGCCCGGGGCAAGCATGGTGCCGCCGACGGCGGCCAGTGTCAGAACCGAGGCCGTGCCGGCCCGGGCGAGCAGAGACGGGACATGAACCTGCGCAGTCATGCGCAACCCTTCGTCAGCCGCCTGTGAAGGATGACCTGTCGGGTTCGGGCTGGCGAAGTTGCCCGGCCGCGCTCGGCGGCTTCACCCCGAGGGGCGACCGGTGTTCCGGTCGACCCGTTGTGCTCGGGTCCTCCACTCCTGCCGATCCACTTCTGTCGACCAGGCATCCGGACGGCGGCAGGACTCGGCGTCCGCCCGGACCGCCCCGTCGCGGTGGCGGGGGCTTGTCGTCCCAGGGATCTTGACGCACCGACTGCCGGATTTCCGATGGGAAACGACGATATGTGACTCTCCTCACGAATGGCCTGTTTGGGTGAGAATGATGACGCCGAAGACCGTGCACGTCACTCGGACCGGTCTCGTACCAGGGGTGGAATGGCAGATTCCGCTCACTGCCCTCGCAGAAAGAGCAAGTTGAGATGTCGCCCGTGAGGGGGAACTCCTACGCCGAACGAGCTAGGAATTTCGACGTGCCTGCCGGGCGTGTCGCGCAGGGGAGTTGAGCGAAGTCCGCCGGAGTCGGGGTCGGCGTGGGTTGAGCAAACCCCGTCGGAGTTGAAGTCGGGGGAGTTGGCCGTACCCGGCCGGGGTCGGAGAAGAAGTGGGCTGATCAACTCGTCTGAGCAGGGGGTACGGTGACGCGTCCGGCCCGCCGTTCCCCGTCCAGTACGCGCAGCGCCCGTGCCAAGGTGGCGGCGTGGATCTGCGCCTCGCCGCGCTCATGCATCAATGCGAGGGCGTCCCGCAGTGCGCCCGCCCGTGAGGCCAGTGCCTGCGCGGCGCGCAGTGCGCCGTAGGTGTCGCTGCCGCGGGCCGGGTTGATCCGGCCCAGCTGGTCAAGGACTTCGAGGTAGCAGTCGATGAACTCCCCCTCGGCGCGCGTCAGTGCGGGGAGCGGCGGCAACTCCGGTGGCTGCATCGGACGTTCACCTCGCACTGTGCGGCGGGTGTGACGACTTCCGGTTCTCCATGATGTGGTCCACCAGACCGTACGCCTTGGCGCCCGCCGCGTCGAGGATGAGGTCGCGCTCGATGTCGGTGGCGATCTGCTCTGCGCTGCGGCCCGTGTGACGGGCCAACAGTGTGGTGATCATCTCGCGGACCCGTTCCAATTCCCGTGCCTCGATCTCCAGATCGGACGGCCGGCCCTGAACCGGCTCGGTGAGTTCGGGCTGCTCCACGACGACCCTTGCGCCGGGCAGTGCGTGCCGCCGGCCGGGAGCGCCCGCGGCAAGCAGCGTGGACGCGCAGGAACCGGCCTGGCCGAGGCAGTAGGTCTCCACCTCGCAGGTGAGGTACTGCATCGTGTCGTAGATCGCGGACATGGCTCCGAACGAGCCGCCGGGGGAGTTGATGTAGAGCGAGATGGGCCGGTCCGGGGCGTCGTGTTCCAGATACATGAACTGGGCGATCAGATCGGTGGCCGCGGTGTCGTCGACCGGCGTACCGAGGAAGACGATCCGTTCGGCGAGCAGCTTGGAGTACGGATCGAGGGTGCGGGTCCCGTTGGTCGTGCGCTCGGTGAACTCGGGCAGCACGTAACGGGCGGTGGGGCGGAACAGCATGGCGTTGCCTTTCCTCCGGGGCTGTACGGGGATCTGTACTGTGAAAAATGTACAGGACGTACAGAAGGTTATGGGAGCGTGATCCTGTTGATCCACTAAAAGTCCCAGGTCAGAGGCTGTTTTGGCTGTTCGCAGAGGGCGGATATCTCACAATCTCTAGACATCTCCCTCCGAATGGCGGGCCGCCCGGGACGCCGGGGCCCTGGAAAACCTGGTCGACCGCCGGACCAGCCCGGCCCGTGCGAAGAAGTCCGCAGCGGAGGTGGAGAACGAAAAGCTGCGGCAGCAGGTGGAGCGGTTGCAGAGGGACCTGGCAGGGAACAAGGCCGCACTCGAGGTGATGGGAAAAGCTTTCGCGCTCTTGGAAATGATCTCCGAGAGCGCGGACTGAAGCCTGCCGCCGGCCCTGTCGTGGACGAGGCGTTCACCGGCGTCGAGGCTCAGCTGGGCATCATGGCCGCCTGCCGGCTGACCGGCCGCTCCCGCGCCACGCACTACCGTCGGCTCCGGCCGGCACCACCCCGCAGAGCACGTGCCCCGCAGGTGCAGCCATCGGCCCTGACGGCCGAAGAGCGGGCTGCGGTAGTCGAGTTGATGAACGGTGACGAGTACGCCGAGCCGGCGCCCGCGCAGATCTGGGCCCGCGAGCTGGATGCCGGGCGCTATCACTGCTCCGTCTCGGCGATGTACCGGATCCTGCGCGAGCAGGATCAGTCCGGTGAGCGCCGACGGCAGGCCACCCATGCCGACAAGACGGTGCCCGAACTGGTCGCCACCGGGCCCTCG
>NZ_BMRN01000028.1 GCF_014648655.1 Streptomyces atratus | reverse complement strand
CGAGGGCCCGGTGGCGACCAGTTCGGGCACCGTCTTGTCGGCATGGGTGGCCTGCCGTCGGCGCTCACCGGACTGATCCTGCTCGCGCAGGATCCGGTACATCGTCGAGACGGAGCAGTGATAGCGCCCGGCATCCAGCTCGCGGGCCCAGATCTGCGCGGGCGCCGGCTCGGCGTACTCGTCACCGTTCATCAACTGGAGTACCGCAGCCCGCTCTTCGGCCGTCAGGGCCGATGGCTGCACCTGCGGGGCACGTGCTCTGCGGGGTGGCGGGGGCCGGAGCCGACGGTAGTGCGTGGCGCGGGAGCGGCCGGTCAGCCGGCAGGCGGCCATGATGCCCAGCTGAGCCTCGACGCCGGTGAACGCCTCGTCCACGACAGGGCCGGCGGCAGGCTTCAGTCCGCGCTCTCGGAGATCATTTCCAAGAGCGCGGAAGCTTTTCCCATCACCTCGAGTGCGGCCTTGTTCCCTGCCAGGTCCCTCTGCAACCGCTCCACCTGCTGCCGCAGCTTTTCGTTCTCCACTTCCGCGGCGGACTTCTTCGCACGGGCCGGGCTGGTCCGGCGGTCGACCAGGTTTTCCAGGGCCCCGGCGTCCCGGGCGGCCCGCTATTCCTTGACATGCGAGTGGTAGAGCCGCTCCCGGCGCAGGACCGCACCCTTCTCGTTCATGGGCGCGGAGTCGTACTCGGCGACGATCCGCAGTTTGTACTCCGAAGTGAAAGTGCGGCGCTTCGGCCTCGGCGCCGGGTCGGACCCGACGGGCTCTGTGCTGGGCATAAGGGACGGTTCTCCTGTCGTGCCCTCTCAGGCCAACCCCGCAGAACGGGACGTCTCACCCAAGGCTGACAGAGAGGGGGACGGGCCTTGGGTCAAGCCCCGTAGCGGGCGTGCCCTATGTGCCACACGTAGGAGGCTGCGATGCCTTCCATGGCGCGAGCGTGATCCGCGAGTGAGTTCTTGCTGTTGACGGTGAGTTCGGTGATTCGAAGGCGTGCGGTGAGGGCTTGGTCTTCACACATGCGGGAGGCCAGGCGGAACGCCTCTTCGAGGTCGCACTCACGATGTCGGATCAGCAGTGTTGGCAGGCTCGGAGGAGTCGGGCCACCGCGTTCTGTCTCCTTCGCGTACGAGGCAAGGTCGTTGATCCACCCGGCAAGGTCGGCAACGGCCTTCTCCAGTTCCCGCACCGCTGTTGAGGCTCGCTGATCCTCGGTGAGTTCGTACCTGAGCGCGACTTCCGCGGTCGCCATGACGGTCCGGACGAAGACTGTGTGGGGGCGCATCGCGCAATAGTCGCTCAGGGTGACCTGGTCGGGCCTGTCGAGGTGATGGGCTTCCCAGAGGATGCCGAAGAGATTGTCCCGCAGGTGTGCGGTGAGCCGCAGGTACTGCGTGGGCGTGGCCCGTTCCCGGAACCGGTGCAGGAGGTCCCGCAGGGCGGCGATGTAGGCGTCGTCATCGGCCGCCGGCTCGTCGTGGCCGGCCAGCAGATGGACACAGTGACTGATGCGGCGGACCAGACGGGCGGTGTCACGGCCTCCTTCGTACTCGCCGTGTACGTCGTCGAACGCGGTGAGCCACAGAAAGAGATCGGCGCAGAGGAACACGCCGTCCCGGTCCGCCGTGGGCAGGACACGAGCCACCCCATGGGCCGTGATGTTGCAGAGGGCCTTCGCCTCGCCGGGTGAACCGATCAAGGGGAAGGTCCGGAGCCAGTGGGCGGTCTGCTCCTCGATGGCGTCGGCATACGGGCTGGTGGCGAAGGGACCGGGGAAAGAGCCTCGGAGGTCGGGCATCGGCAGGGTACGCGAGTCCGGGCTGCGGGTGTGGCTCATACGGCTGTCCCCACGACGGCCCGCTGCCTGGTTTCGGCGACCATACGGGGGTCCGACGGGTGCACGGTGAGCAGCCCGACCGGCTCCACGGTGGCGCCGGGAACGGGCCGCAGCCGCCAGCGGGACGCGATGAACGCCGTGATGACGATCGCCTCCGTCCAGGCGAACGCGTCGCCGATGCACATGCGCTTTCCTGACCCGAAGGGGATGAAGGCTCCCCTCGGCGGCTGGGGGCGCTCCGGCAGCCAGCGGTCGGGGTCGAAGCGCAGGGGGTCGGGGTACAGGGCCGGGTCCCGGTGCAGTGCGTAGGGACTCCACAGCACCTGCTCCCCTGCAGGCAGGACGACCTGCCCGAGGCGCACGGGCTTGGTGGCCTGCCGGGTCACCAGCCAGCCGGCGTGGTGCAGGCGCAGGGTCTCGCTGACCAGTCTGCGGGTGAAGGCGAGTTGGGGGACGTGCTCGGCGGTGATCGGGCCCTCTCCGACCACGGAGTCGACCTCCTCGTGCAGCCTGCGCTCCAGCTCGGGGTCGCGGCCCAGCTCGTGGAACAGCCAGGCCAGCATGACTCCCGTCGTCTCGGAACCCGCGGCCAGCAGCCCGATGATCTCCGAAAGGATCTCGTTGTCGGGCAGTGGCGCACCGGTTTCGTCCCGGGCCTCCAGGAGCAGCGTCACGAGGTCGTCGTGGGCGTCGGGGGCCGCCCGGCGCTCCGCGATGATGTCCGCCACCTCGCTGCGCAGCAGACTGCGGGCGGCCTTGAGCCGCCGGTTGCTGCGGGTGGGCAGCCGTTCCAGCGAGGACACGGGCACCATGGTGCGCCAGATGGCGGCCGTGAAGACCGTGTCGACGGCGTCGAGGATCGCGCGCGCCCGCAATTGCTCCGCGCGGAAGGAGCACAGCACCGACATGGCCACGTCCTGGGCCATGAGCCCCATTTCGGTCTTCAGGTCGAGCAGTTCCCCCTCACGCCAGCCCGTGATGGACGGCTCCACCGTTTCCCGCATCGTGTTGACGTACCCGCTGATCCGCTCGCGGTGGAAGGCGGGCTGGAGCAGGCGGCGCCGACGCAGGTGGGGCTCGCCTTCCGCGACCGGCAGGGCCGACTGACCGAAAAGCTTGAGCTTCTCGCCCAGCAACCCCTTGGAGAAGGAGCCGGACTTGCTGGTGAGCATTTCGTGGATCAGCTCATGAGAGTTGACCACGGTCACCTTCTTGAGGCCGACCGACATACGGACGATCGGCCCGTACGTGCGCAGGCGTTCGACAAACTCCAGGCGGTCCTTGAGCAGGGGCACAACGTGCCCGACAAGCGGCAACCGCCCCGGAGCGGTCGGCGGAACGTCCATGTCGGCAGTCACATCCATGTCAGGAGTCACGCGTCCGTCCTTTCCACATCTGTTTCTGTACATGCGGCTGCGCGACGTGCCCGCAGCAACTCCCGCGCAGCGAGCACCTCCGCTTCGATCACTGCGGTGGGCGCATACAGGGTTTTGTCGTGCCACAGGGCGGGGTGCTGGTGGCTGGGGTGCGAGGCGGCGCGCAGATACGTTTCGGCGAGGTCCAGGGCCCGGGTGTGCTGCGGCTGCGGTGTGGGTGTGGCGGCGCTCAGCAGGATTTTGACGGCGTATGCGGTCTCTTCGACGGTGCTGCCCCACACGCCCCAGGAGCCGTCGGCGCGCTGAGTGTCAGTGGTCCATGCGGCGGCCCTCTGGACGGCTCTGGACGCGTGATGGCCGCCGTACTGTGCGAGCGCGGTGACGCTTCGCGCGGTGGCGTAGTAGGGGGAGGCATGCCACTTGTCGGTCCAGTGTCCTTCGGGTTGCTGCTGGTCGGTCAGCCAGTCGCACAGCTTCGCCGCTCGGGGGCCGTATGTGGCCTCTGCCGTCGGGCAGCGCCGCAGGTAGCTCACGAGGGCCTGGAGGGCGTGGGCGTTCGCGGTGACCGATCCGGTGTCCTCGCCGATATAACAGTCGTAGTGGCTGCCGTTGTGGAACAGGTCCAGCGGTGCCGGGTCGTACGGCAGGCCGACGAGCGAGGCAACCAGTACCGCCATGGCGGTGTCGTCGGCATCGGTCATGAGGCCGGGCGCACCGCGCACGCCTTGAGGATCGTAGATCTCCTCGGCCCACCCGCGGACAGTGGGAAGAGCGGCAGCGGGCAGGCGGGCGCGCGCCAGCGCGGCGGCGACCCATAGCCGTTCGACCACGCGGAGGGGCGCGGCCTCGGGGAAGAGACCGCCGTAGCGCTGCGCCACTGCAGTGAGGTCGGCGACAGCCTGAGCGGTAGTGGCAGGTGATCGCGTTGCCCGTGCCGCGGTGGCGGCAGGCGAGCTGCCCAGGAGGCCTTCGACGTCAGGGACGAGAGCCTGCGGTATGTAGCTGTCCATGCCTTCGAACGTGTGGTGAAACTTGACGGGCAGGCTGCCCGCCGACTCGTACCGTCTGGCCACACGAGCAGGTGCCGACTCGTGGAAGCCACCCGGAACCGGCAGCCGGGGGCCGCCGATATCTGGCATGTCCTCGCCGGTGGTCGGGAAGCCCAACTTCTCGTTGATCTTGGCTACCAGGCTGGGTACGAGTATTTCCGCAGCGGCCGTGTCCGGCCACGGGCCCACCGGTGGCAGCGATCGCAATACGTCGAGGCCCCTGGTCACCGCGGTCGTGAGCCGGCCGGTGACATCTGCGGACGCGGTGCCCCTTCGCAGGACCGCCAGTGCGGCTTCCACCCCGCTGAGTGTCGGCAGGAGCCGGTAGGGCAGCGGTCCCTCCCCCCAACTGCCGCCGGGCGCCTGCTGCTCCAGCAGGTACGTGATCCGCTGTGACTCCCCGGGCAGCCACGGCGCCGCCGAGAGGACGCGGGCGGTCTCGTACAAGGAGGGGCGGACGCTTCCCCATCTGTCCTGGTCGGCCCTGGCCACCAGGCCGGTGGCTCGTTCGGCGTAGGACGTGCCGATGGGCGTGCTGATGCTCATGGGGTGACTTCCTCCTCGGGGTTCTGACTAGCGGCGTGCGGCGATGCCTTATGTCTGCCTGGCCGTTGCGTCCAGGGCGAGCCGGCGCAGGGAGGCTGTGGCACTTTCCGGGAAGGGAGCGTTGTCCAGGGCGGCGAGGGCGGCGGCCCGTCGTGTGTTGATCATTTCTTCCACGGTCTGCCGGGCGCCGGTGGAGTTCAGGATCGTGCGGACCGCGGCGGCGTGTTCCTCGTTGAGGTCGCTTCGGCCGACGAGCTCGCGCAGTGTTTTCAGTTCGGCCGTGGAGGCTCGCTGGACCGCGAGCGCCATCAGGACAGTGGCCTTGCCCTCGCGCAGGTCGTCCAGTATTGGTTTACCTGTCTTGGCGGGGTCACCGAAGACCCCGAGCAGGTCGTCCCGCAGCTGAAACGCTTCTCCCAGTGGTATGCCGAAACCGGTGCAAGCATCGAGTACGGGTGGGGTCGCTCCGGCCGCTGCCGCCCCTATGTGCAGGGGCCGTTCTATGGTGTATTTAGCGGTCTTGTATCGAATAACGTGCAGTGCTGTATCAACATCACCGGTAAGACGGCCGGTGGTCTGCAGGTCCAAGAGCTGGCCGTACATGACCTCGCTCCGCATTTCGGCCACCAGGGGCAGCACCTGCGCCAGCCGCTCCGGGCTGAGGTCCGCTGTTCGGAGGAGTTCATCGGACCACACCAGGGCCAGGTCGCCGAGAAGGACGGCCGCGCCCAGACCGTGCGCCTCGGCCCTGCTGCCCGGGCCGCCGCTGTCGGTATACGCGGTGGCCAGTGCACGGTGGGCGGACGGCCGCCCGCGGCGGATATCGCTGTCGTCCATCACGTCGTCGTGTACCAGGGCGAACACCTGAAAGAGTTCGAGGCTGGCGGCAGCGCGAACGGCAGCGGTCATGTCACCTGTTGCTCCGGCGGCCTGCCATCCGTACAGGCACAGCAGGGACCGAAGTCGTTTTCCACCGGTCAGGAGTCCGCGAAGGGTGGAGGTCAGGTAGAGCAACTCGATTCCTGGCGCAGCACGTTCCTTGGTGTCAAGGAATCCGGTCAGAGCCGCGCCCACCTTCTGTCGTAGGGGAGAGAGGTCGGGCAGTCCCGTGGGAAGGGTTTGTGTCACCGGCAATTGATCCTCTTTCGTTCGGGAACCGTCGTCGCGGTTCCGTTCTTGCAGAGGACGGGTCAACAGACCCGCGTCTCCTCCCTGGGGTTGTAGCGGTGGTGCCGGCCGGCTCCCGGACGGCACCACCGCTACGTGACGATCGACGGCAGGTGATACGGCTTCTACGCCTCGGTGCCGCCTGATGTCGGGGAGAACGGCGTGTCCCGCTCGGGGCGGGATGGGCTCCGGCTCCAGGGGGTGGCCCCGTTGGCGTCGGGGGTCAACGGGGTGAATCGGGCCGGGAGCGCGGTGAGCGTCCGGTGAACAGCCCCGGGGCGGTAGGTCAGCTTGTCTGCGGGAACGTCCAGTTCGATGTCCGGCAGGTAGGTCAGGAGCCTCTCGATGGCGGCGGTGGCGACCAGTGTGGCGACGTCACGGGCAGGACATGTATGAGGTCCTGCGGCGAAGGCCAGGTGGGCCTTGTTCCCGGAGCGGTAGCCGTCCGCCGGGATGCCCGAGTGGGGACAGGCGTTGGCGGCGGCGTACGACACCATGACGGGCGAGCCCGCGGGGATGCGAGCGCCGTGGAAGGTCACGTCCTTCTTGGGGAAGTGGACGCTGTAGTTGGCCAGCGGCGCGTCGTGCCACAGCGCGTCGTCGATGGCGTGCTGGATGGGCAGGCTCCCGGTGGTCAGGGTGCCGAAATAGCGGTCGTCGCTGAGCAGGCGGACGAGCGTGTTGGCGATGAGGTTGCACAGTGGCTCGTTCCCGGCCCCGAGGGTGATGAGGATCTGGTTGACGGCCTCTTCCTGGCTCAGCCCATTGGGATGATCGATGAACCAGGAGGTCAAATCGTGGCCGCGCTGTGCCGCCTTCGTCCCGTAGAGGGTTTCGAGGTAGGCGCCGAATGCCTGGCCGCCCGCTGCCTGTTTCCCCGGATCGCTGTCCATCATCGCCCCGAGCGCCCACACGAGCCGCGGGCCGTCCTCGTCCGGCATGCCGAACAGAGCATTGAAGACCATCAGGGGCAGCTGCTGCGCGTACTCGCGGACGAGGTCGACAGTCCCGGTATCGGCGAATTCCTGGAGCAGCGTGTCGGCGAAGCGGAATGTCAGGGCGCGCACATCATGGGGATCCAGGAGACTGAAGCTGTCCGTGATCACACGTCGCAGATGCGCGTGTGCCTCGCCGTCGGCGAAGAACAGACTCGGCCGCCACTCCACCAGGGGCCGGATCGGGCTGTCCTCCGGCACCTGCGGCAGCCAGCTCCGGGTGTCCTTGGTCCACGTATCGGTGTCCTGGAGGAGGTCGAGGGCGGCTCGGTAGTCGGTGATCAGGTTGACCACGACACCGGGGGCCACCTCGGCTACGCCGACCGCTCCCTGCCTGCGCAGCAGTTCATAGCTGCGCTGCGGGTTCGCGGCGTGTTCGGCCCCGTGCAGGGACACGGGGGCTTCGGCTGGTGTGAGCGTCACGAGGCTTTGACTCCGGCAACGGATATGGAATGGGCGGTCAGTTGGGCGAGGGCGTGCAGGCCGCTGTTCTTCTCTCGTGCGTCACAGGTGACCAGTGGTGTCTCCGGGGCGAGGTCGAGCTTCGAACGGATGAGCGCCAAGTCGTACTTGGGTGAGTCAGGGAAGACATTGACAGCGACGGCGTACGGCAAACCGCGCTCCTCGATGAGTTCCATCACTTCCCAGGAGTCCTTGAGCCGCCGTGTGTCGACCAGGACGAGGGCACCGAGTGCTCCGTACGCGATGCCTTCCCACAGCGGAAGGAAGCGGCGCTGCCCCGGAGTTCCGTACAGGTACAGAACGATCTTGTCGCCCGGCAGCGTCAGACGGCCGAAGTCGATGGCGACCGTGGTGGTGGTTTTGTCACGCAGGACATCGTGGCTGAGGTCATCGGTGGCGACCGCCGCGTTCGTCATGACTTCGTCGGTGTGCAGTGTCGGAATCTGCGACAGCGACTTGACCACGGTCGTCTTGCCGATACCGAGCGGGCCGGCAACGAGGATCTTGATCCTTCGGTGTTCTCCCTCGGGCAGGTAGACGGGAGGCGAGCTAGGCGGCAAGGAGAGCGTGGAGTCCACTCAGAACCTCTTCCAGGACTTCTTTCGACGGTCGGCCATCGTTCGACGCGCGGAGGGCGTCCGGAATCGGGACGGTGGCCTTTAACTGACCGTCACTGACAAGTTGTTCGGCGAGCACCAGAGTCACGCTGACCGGGAGGCCGAGATAGCCGGCCAGTTCGACGACGCTGAGAGATCCGTCGGTGAGGAGCTCGATCACGCGCTGGTGCACCGCTGTGTGGTATCTCGCGAGGGGCTGACCACTGGCACGCAGAGCGGCCAGTGAATCGAGGGTGCCCGAGAGGCCGGTGCCGGGGCTGGTCCCGGTCGCGAGGTAGGCCGGCAGCAGCCGTCGTTCCTGGCCGCGGCTCATGACACCCCGTCGCTGGTACGGGCGGGAACGGACATTATCTGTTCCCCGAGTTTCATTGCCTGGCGGGCCATGGTGGCTGCGACCACACCCATGGGCATGTCCTCGTCGCCCGCTGCCGCGATCAGGGTGTTGGTTCCTTCGCCGACCGGCATGACCATGTAGATGCCCCGGTCGTTGTGTGAGGTGACGGTCTTGAGCGGAGTGCTTCGAGGAGCTCCCAGAACGGCGTTGGTGGCGGCGCGGGAGGCGGAGTGCAGCGCGGCAGTCATGGCACCGATGCCGTCTGCCTCGTCCTTGGTGAGATCCTCGGAGATGGCCTGGACCATCCCGTCGAGAGTCATCGTCAGGGCGTGCCGGACACCACGGATTTCGGTGATGGGCTTCAGGACCCAGGCGGCCGGGCCGGTCTCTTCGTGGGTTTCAGGCATGGTCACTGTGTTGACTCCGAATCGGTGACGGACCGGTCGCCGGTGAGGCCACTTTGGAAATCGCTCCACATGGCACCGGTGTCTTCCGGGTTCAAGGGGCGGGGCGCTGCGGCGGCCTCGTCATTGGTGGCTGTCGCTGAGAAACGGCGGCGACGCTGTGGCAGCGCGGCCGCGCCGGTCGGCGCGGGCGAGTGTGCGGGCGAGTCGGCAGCGGCGGGCCGCTTGTGGGCCTGTGGCGCCACGGCAGGTTGGGGAGCCATGACCGACGGAGGTGTGGCGTTCTCGTCGATCGGGGTCAACAAGTTCTCGGGAACGGACACCACAGCGCGCACCCCGCCATAGGGAGAGGAAGTGTCGATGGAGACATGGAGGCCGTAGTCGGCGACGAGACGGCCGATAGCGGCGAAGCCCATGGACGGCGGATCACCGAGCTCGAGGAGCATCACCTCCTGCTGTTCACCCGATATCAGACCGCGGCCACGGGCGAGCGCTTCTGAGGTCATGCCCTTGCCGGCGTCGTCGATCGTGATGCACACACTGCCGTTGCCGGTCTGGATCAAGCCGACGTCCACCATGAGGTCGTCACGGGAGTGCTCCAGCGCGTTGGCCATCAACTCGGCGCAGACCACAGCAACAGGCTCGGCCGCACGCCCGACCACGCCGATGTTGGAAAGGCCCAGCCGAGAAACGATGTTGATGCGCTCGAAGCCGCGCAGTCGGGAGGAGGCGCCACTGACGACCTCGCTCACGTACGTGTCTTTACGGACGTGACCCGGCCAGCCTCCGCACACGATGGCGGATCTCTGCGTGAGGCGCAGGTTCTGCTCATTGAGGTGGTCGGACTCAAGCAGACTCTGCGTCAGACGGGGCGGCGCGCTGAACTCGTGCTGCAGACCCACGATATTCGTCTGCAACCGGTAGGAGAGAGCCTGGGACTCCTGAGTCGCGCCGCGCAGAGCAGCCCGAGCAGCGGCGTCGATGCGGCGCCTTTCCTTGAGGACGATGCCAGAAACCGCTTCGGGCACGGCGTCGAGGAGCTGCGCAGCCTCGGACCCCGCGAGGTTCTTGTGCAGCAGCCCGGGGACCGGGTGATGAGAGCTGATCAGGTGCAGCGCCAGAGCGGGAAGCCGATCGGATACGAGGTGACGTACTTCGTCGAGAAGTTCTGCCTCGCGGGTATTGAGTTCCTGTGTGCGGGACTCTGCGGCCTGCCTGTTCTGCACCTCGGTTCGGGTGCGGCCCTCGGCAGCCTGCACACGGGAATTGGCGGCCTGCGCCTCCGCGGACAACGCCCTGCCCTGTCGTATGTGTTTGCGGCGCGAGCGTGCCAGGAGCAGCGCCCAGACTGCTAGGAGGAGAGACAAGACGCCAAGGGCAACGGCGATTTTTGAGGACAAGGTCACGGAGGGTGGTCCTAGAGGTCGATCGAGCCTTCGAAGAACAGCACAGCGGTTCACTCCCCCGTAGGGGGTGAGTGCGGTCTCCGGAGAACTGGTGGACAGGAGAAACAATGTGGCAAGTGGATGGTGAGTGGACCGTTCGTGCGGCGAAGAAGTGCCACCGCAGACAAGCGACTGCCAGGCCGAGTCGAGGTCCGGTGAATGGCCCGAGCCGGCCAAGGCTCCAACGGCGCGATCCCCACAGACAGCGTCGGTCGTCCGGCCAGTCCTCGCGCAACTACCGGCCTCGGAAACGGTCGCAGGGCGGAGCCCGCTGAACGCAAATGAAATAGGTCCATCACAACTCCGTTGAGGACGGCAAACGCCGACTACATCTGGTGCTTCCCGCCATCGCACGCAGTCGACTCGCGGCTTTGCCACTTCCTAAAGCATGGTCAGCTTACTGGAGTTGATCTGTACACGCGGCGCTGATGAGCGTGCGCAGTTACGAACCGGACGATCTTTGCCGGCTGGGTTATCGACTCCGATCGCACGGCGTGGACAATGGCGCTCTCCGGCAGCTCGCCGAACGCACCCTCCGGTAGCCTCGGTGCGCGGCGCGGCGGCCCGGTGCCCGAAGTCCAGGGTGAGCGGCGGGAGTTCGGTAGGGAGCCAGGCGTCTGCGCTGTAGGTGCGCAGCGGGTCGAGGCAGTCGCGCTCGTACTCCTCGACGCCGACGTGCGCGGCGACGCCCTCGCCACCTGCCTGCGACACGGCATTACCGACCCCGACCGCATCAAGGCTTCGCGAGCACGTGCCGCCACAGTGCACGGGGCGCGCTACCCGCCCCCCGGCTGCTTCCGACCGCCGCCGTAACGACTCGATGCCGTGTCCGCATGCTCAATCGATGGTATGTGATGCGCAGTTGGCGGGCCCTGGGATCACGGTGGTGGCAGGTCCTGGTGACCTGCACCGCGGGCCTCACGGCAGCCGTCAGCATCGCGATTTCCCTGCCGCTGTGGCCCGGCGGAGCGCGGTACTTTGAGGGCATGTGCAGGCGACTCAAGTATTCGTAGAGCGAATACTCTGCACTGCGGCTGTCCATCCCTTGCCGGCGGGGGCATTGTGAAGTCCTGGCCTCGGTACCGCGGACAGCGCGGCCGTACGGCACGAGCCACGGTGGAGGGCCATGCACTGGCTGGGTCGATCGCCGACCTGATGACCGCGCTCCAGGAGTCCGTTGCTACGGCTGGCCGGTGGTGACGTCGATGGTGTGGTCGGGCTCGACCCCGCACCAGCCCGTCACAGCGACGTCGACCTGCGCGCACACGCCACGTACCGGGGTGGCCCGATCGGCATGGCGAACCGCCCCAGCCGCGGCGAGCAGCCTCCCTTGTCACGTCACCCCATCGTGCAGAAGCGCGGTGAAGCCCTCGAAGGTGTCCGGGCGGCCTGCCCAGACCTCGCACTCGGCGGCGAACGGCCCGCGCAGCTCCTCCAGGCGCGGCTCCATTTGCTCCCAGGCATGGGCCTTGCCCCGGGCTGGTGGTTTTGGGCCTGCGGCGAGCGCGGACGGGGCCGGACGGCGGGTGTGTCGGCCGCCGTAGGCCTCGCATCCGCCCGGCTCACCGCGGGAACGGGGCGCCGGGGTCAGCCGGACTTCTTGGTGATCACGAATCGGTCGATGACCAGATGGTCGATCTCCGTGGCGAGGAGGCACTCCAGAGCGTCGCGCGGCGAGCAGACGATGGGCTCACCGGCCACGTTGAAGGACGTGTTGAGGAGGCAGGGCACGCCAGTCCGGTCTGTGAAAGCGCGCAGAAGGCGGGCCAGGACCGGGTTCTGGCGGTCGTCGACGGTCTGCACGCGCGCGGTGCCGTCGACGTGGCAGGCTCCGGGTATCCGCTCGCGGTACTCCTCGCGGACCGGGAAGACAAACGTCATGTACGGCGATGAGGTCTTCTTGCCCAGGTCGAACACCCGGGGCGCTTCGGACTCGAGGACGACCGGGGCGAAGGGGCGGAAGGGCTCGCGGTGCTTGACCCGGATGTTGATGATGTCCTTGATCTCGGGGAAGGCCGGGTTGGCAAGGATGCTGCGGTTGCCCAGAGCGCGCGGCCCGTACTCGGTGCGCCCCTGGAACCAGGCCACGACGTTCTTCTCGGACAGCAGCCGCGCCGTGCGCTCTGTGACCGCCTCGACGTCGGCCTCCTCCTGCCACTCGACGCGGTCGGCGTACTCCTCCAGTGCCTCCAGGATGTGCGGCTCGTCGTAGGAAGGTCCGAGGTAGGGCGTGGTGGCGGCGTCGGCGGGGCGGTTTCTGAGGCCGGCCGTGTACACGGCCGCGCCGATGGCGACCCCCGGGTCGCTCGCGCCGAAGCTGACCTCCATGCCGGTGAAAGACGAGCGTTCCAGCATCTTGGTGTTGGCCACGCAGTTCAATGCGAGACCGCCCTCGAAGAGGAGTGTGTCCAGACCGGAGGCGGCCGTCAGCGCCCGCACTTGGTGCGCGGTGACGGCCTCCACCATGTGCTGGGCCATGGCGGCGACCTTCACCCGGAAGTCGAAATCCTCGCGCTTCTCGCTGTCTCCGTCGAACAGGTCGTCGAACAGTGCGTAGTACGCCGTCACGCCCATGGGGATGGAAATGGTGTACGTGCCGTTCTCGTGGAGCCGTACGCAGCGCTCCAGCAGGGGGTTGCGACGCGGCGACGGACCGTAGGCGGCCAGGCCCATCACCTTGTACTCGTCGTTGTTGGGCACGAAGCCGAGGTAGCGGGTGATCCGTCCGTAGGCCACGCCGAGCGAGCTGGTCATCGGGATGGTGCTGTCGTCGAAGACGCGCACCACGCCGTCGCGCACTTCGCCCATCACGGAGGACAGGGTCTCGGCCCGTCCGTCGCTCACCAGGAACGCCGCGTCCCCGCCCCCGGCCAGATAGGCGCCGCACGTCAGATGGGCCAGATGATGGGGTACCAGGACCAGCTTGTTGGGGTCGAGCTCATGGCCGGTGCGCTGGACGAAGTCGTCGTGGATCGCCTCACGGCTGACCATGTCGGTGTAGAACTCGCCGGCGCGCCGCAGGACGTCGAACTTCTCGGCGGGCGACTGACCGCCCGAGGCGACCTGGGCGATCATCTCGTCGGCCACCTCGGGCGAGAAGCGCCAGGGGAAGGCAACCACGTCCACCTGGTCGAGGGGGACGCCGGCGAAGTCCAGGCACCACTGGATCGCGTGGGCGGGGAAGTCGGAGGTCTTCTTGACGCGACTGAGCCGTTCCTCCTCGACGGCGGCGACCAGTTCGCCGTCGACCACGAGGGCCGCCGACGCGTCGTGCCCCACGAGCAGGTTGCGGGCGACGCCGGTCGCTTCGAACAGGCGCCCGAAGATCTCGGCGCCCCTGGTGAATCCGTTGTATCCGAGCACGATCACGGTGGTTCAGCCTCCCTGGCGAAGATGGTTGCGACACGGCCCCACGACCACCGTCACGGGTCCTGCGGAAGGTCGATCGGCTCGTTCGGGCCGTCCTTGGACTCGATGGTCAGGAAGGACAGCACCTCGTCGCCGATGTTCTTCAGGTCGTGCAGGTGATGTCCGCCGTCGGTGACGGTGAAGTACCTCGTCTGCCCGCGCGCGTAGGAGATCTCCCGGCTGGTGCCGTCGCTCATGTGCTGGCGGGCGCGACCGTCGGTGAGGGCGATCCAGTGGTAATCGAGGACATGACGGTGGACGGGGAGGCGCTCGCCCGGCTCGAGGCGCGTCTCCCAGACGCGCAGGCTTTCGGTGTCGACCAGCAGGGTGCCGCCGACGCGGCCGTTGTGCTCGTTGACGGCGAAGTCCGCGTGCAGCGGCGGGCTCCAACGGTCGTAGTTCTCGGCGACGATCTCGCTGGTCAGCGGGCGGTCGTGCACCGGGTGGTGGTCGGTCTGGGGGCGGTTACCCACGGGCCGGTCCTTTCGGTCTCGGGGTGCTGGTGGCGCGACGGCCGGCCGGCGGTTCACCGCACACGGGACAAGGCGTCGAGCAGGGTGTCGCCGGCCTGCTCGTCGGCGATGGAGACACGGCAGGTGTCGGGGACCAGCCGGGCGGTGTCGGCAACCATGATCCCGGCGCCGCGCAGCTGCTCCATGACGCGTTCGTGCTTGTGCGTGCGGATCAGGAGGAAGTTGGCCTCGGAGGGGAACACCCGCTCCACGGCCGGGTGCCGGGCGAGCGCACGGGCCATCCGCTCCCGCTCCGACAGGATGCGCCGGACGCTGTCCAGCACCCGCGCGGAGTCGGTGAGCCGGTCGCGTACCGCCCACTGCGAGGCGTTGGTGAACCCGAAGGGCACCTGGACCCGGCGCAGGGCGTCGACGAGCCCCGGCTGTGCCAGAGCGACACCGCAGCGGGCCCCGGCCAGCCCCCACGCCTTGGACAGCGTCCTGAGCACGATGAGGTTGTCGTGCCGGGCGATGAGCGGGGCGTACGAGGGCCCCACGCTGAATTCCACATACGCCTCGTCGATCACGACCAGGCCCCGGCTGCGGGTGACCAGTTCGAGCACCTGCTCCGGGTCGAGCCTGGTGCCGACCGGATTGTTGGGGTCGCACAGGAACGTCACGCGCGGGTCGGCCGCCAGGATCCGTTCGACATCCAGCCGCGCCAGGTCGCCGCCGAGCAGCGGCGCCTCGACGACGGGCAGCCGCAGCACGCGGGCGAAGTGCGCGTACAGCTCGAAGGTCGGAGGGGTGACGCAGACCGCCTCGCCCGGTGAGGCCAGTGCGGCCAGGAGCAGCATGACGGCGTCGACGGCCCCGCTCGTGAACAGCGCGTACTCGGCGCCGAGTTCACCGAGGCCCTCGTGTCCGGGCAGCCGTCCGACGGTCGTCAGATACGTACGGGCCAACTCGGCCGTGTCGAGTTCGGGGTACCGTCCGTCCGCCCCGAGGAACGGGTTGGTGTTGCCGGAGAGGTCGAGCAGGTCGAACTTGGGCCGGCCGCGGAAGCGTGCCGGGCCCGGGACCGGTACCGCGGCGACCGGTTCGGTGGCGAAGGCCGACACCTCGATTTCCGTGGGCTTTTCAGGCTCGGCGTCCACGCCGGGGGCGAGCAGCCAGTGGTCGAGAGGGACGAACTGGTCGGCGCCCAGGGCCCGCGTCCGCTCGGCGTCGCCGGGCCCCAGGTGGACCCACTCCAGGCCGGTGCGTCGGGCGTGCAGATACAGCTCGTACAGGGATGCCTCGTACAGGTCCTGCCGTACGGCCGGAGCATCCGGGGCCAGGGCCTGGGTGAGGCTGTAGATCCCGCGCCCGTTGTGCGAGCGGACCAGGAGCCCGGCCTGTACGACGTCGCAGCCGCGGCGGCGTACGAGCAGGTCGGTGCGGTCCGCCAGGGTCCCCTGGGCCAGGGCGTCGAGCGCCTCGGCGCACCAGAGCGCGCCGCGCCCGCCCTCTTGCTGATGGAGGGCGGCGAACGCCTCGCGCGCCGCGGGCTGCCGAGGCAGGTCGCCGAGCCGGATCAGCTCCCAGCTCAGCTCCCGGTACTCGTCGTGGCGTGCGCGCAGTTCGCCGAGCCGCTGCTCGCCGACCCGGCTGCGCAGCACGTCGGCCACCTCGCCGGGCAGCCGTACGAGCCCCTCGCTTCCCGCGGCGGCGGCGACGAACCCGGCCGCGCGCAGCGGCCCGGAGTCGTCGGTGCGGCGCACGTACGGCACGAGAATCTGTTCCAGCCCCAACTCCTTTACCTGACTGAGGAGTTCATCCACCGCAAGCAGGCTGGGAGCGGGACTGCTCGGGCCCTGGGGGACTCCCCCGATCAAGGTGGGGCGCTGCGCGTCAGACACGTCGGCCCGTGTGAACCGCTCGTGATGCAGACCGAGTCGGCCCGGCGCGCCGACCGGCCGGCCGGACTCCAGCGCGGCACACAGGACGCGCCGCAGCTCGGTGACATCCGATTCCCTACGCATCTCCGCTCTCCACTCCCTCGCAGGCGCCGCACGTCTTGCCCTCGTCGGCGGCGAGGTGCGCCTCGATACGGTCGCGGTACTCCACGAACATTTCGGCCAGCGTGCGAGCGATGCCCGGCCGCCAGTCGACGGTGCAGTCGCCGATGAGGTCGCGGCGGACACGGTGGTCGAAAATCGCCGTCTCGCGGCTGGCCGACTCGCGGTCGAGCCGGGCCGGGACGCCGGTGAGAGCGGACATGTACCCGATGAGGTCGGTCATGCCGACTTCTTCGTCTCCGCCCCAGTTCACCACCTGTGCGGGTGTCCGGGCGGCCGCCCACAGCAGCGGCACCTGACGGACGACGTCATCGGTGTGGAGCAGGTTGCAGTAGTTCTGGCCCTCGCGCGGCACCGCGCAGGCCCGGCCGCTACGCAGCTGCTCGAAGAGGATCACCGGCACGCCGCCGTGCCCGTACGGGCCGTAGGCGATGTTCAGCCGGGCGATGACCGTCGGCAGTCGCAGACTCTCGGCGAGGCCGCGGGCCACGCCCTCGGCCGTGATCTTGGCGACGGGGTACGTGGGCAGCCAGGGGGCCGCGCCGCCGAGCGGATCGCTCTCCCGGTAGCGGTGGGTCGTGTCGGCCCGGTTGTAGACGACTCCGGAGGACACGTAGAGGAAGGCCTCGGCGTCGGCACAGTGCGTCATCAGGCGCGCGGTACTCACCGCGTTGACGCGGGCGGTGTCCTCGAAATCGTGGCCGTCGCCCCGGTGGACGGCCGAGTGCAGCACATGGGTGAAGTCCTCCGGCAGCCCGTCGAGTTCGTCGGTGGCCATGTCCCAGACGACGGTGCGGGCGCCGGCGGTCTCCAGCGCCTTGCGGGCCTCGGCATCGCCGAACCGGCCGAGGCACCACACCTCGTTGTCGGCGGCGAGCGCCTCGGCCACGGGGCGCGCGACCTGTCCGGTGGCGCCGGTGACGAGAATCTTCTTGCCTTGCATGGTCAGTCGCTCCCGGTCGTGTCGGAGGTGGCGCGGCAGGTCATCGGTCCAGCGCGCAGGTCAGTTCCCTGCGCAGGGTCGCCTGGAAGCTCTGGACGTGCTGGGGGCTCATCAGCGTGTAGTGCTCCCCGTCCACCTCGATGTAGCTGTTCGTCCCGCGGGTGAACTCGTCCCAGTCGCGCAGCTGACCGTCCAGCCACTCCTGCTTGGTGCCCTTGAGCGGGGTGCAGTAGAAGACCCGCACCCGTTCGACCGTGCCGGACGGCTCGTAGTCGCGTCCCAGATGCACCATGCTCTGCGCCAGGTGCACCCAGGCGCCGAACCGTTCGACGTTCAGGTCGAGTTCGGCCAGCCGCCTGGGCGGGGCGTGCTCGATGAGGTGGGCGAGCTGGTCCGCCTCGGGCAACAGACGCAGGACGGCGGTCAGTTCGGGGATGTCGGCGGGGTTGATGAGTTCGAGGAACAGTGCCAGGTTGATGGCGCCGTCGGTGAAGGTGATCTCGTTCATTCGGCCGGAGATGCGTGGGGGAAGGTTGAAGACGCCGACGAAGTCGACCCTTTCGCCGTCGGCCTCCAGACGCTTGGCGATCTCGAACGCCACGGCTCCGCCGTAGGAGTAGCCCGCCACGGCGTACGGGCCGCTCGGGCGGGTCCGGCGGATCGCCGCGACATACGCGCCGACCATCTCGTCGAAGGAGGCGAAGTGAGACTCCCCCTGCCCGAAGCCCCGGGCCCGCAGCGCGTAGAACGGCCGCTCCCCGGTGAAGTACTTGGCGAGGTTGACGAAGACCAGTACCTCGCCGAGGCCCGGGTGGACGCAGAACAGCGGGGTTCCCTCGCCGGTGACCTGGAGCGGCACCAGCGGGTCGTAGGCGGCGTCGCCGCCCGCGCCGGACGCCGAGGCCAGGCGGGCTGCCAGGGCCCGCACGTTCGGGGCCTGCAGGAGCGTCGCCATGGGGAGGTCGTCGAGGCCGAAGGCGGTCTGGACGCGGAGTTTGAGCCGCAGGACGTCGAGCGAGGTGCCGCCCAGGTCGAAGAAGCTCGCGGTGACCGGGACCCGCTCGACGTTCAGCACCTCGGCGAACAGCTGGGCCAGGGTGGTCTCCTCCTCGTCCGCCGGCTCCACGTGGCCGCCGAGGAAGCGGCCGGTCACCTCCTGGGCGCGCCGGGCCGCCGCGTCCAGCGCCCCGGACTCGACGGCCGTGCGCAGCCGGGACCGCTGGACCTTGCCGAGGTTGCCGCGCGGGATCTGCGTCTCGGCGACGGGCAGGATCAGCTGGGGACGGAACCCCCAGTGCATCACCGTGGAGCTGCGTACCGCGACGAGCGTGCGGTAGAGGGTCGACTCGTCGGCCGGGTCGCCGGCCGGCACGAAGGCGACGGCGAGCTGTTCGGAGTCGGCACCCTCGGGTCGGATCGGGAAGGCGGTGACCTGTCCGCGCCGGACGCCGTCGAGTTCGTCGAGGACCGCTTCCAGGTCGTGGCTGTAGTGGTTGACCCCGTTGACGATGATGGAGTCCTTGGTGCGGCCGATGAGGGCCAGCCGCCCGTCGGCGTCGAGCCGGCCCAGGTCGCCGGTGCGGAACCAGCCGTCGTCGGTGAATGCCTCGGCGGTGGCCGCGGGGTTGCCGAAGTACCCGCCGGTCACCATGGTTCCGCGTAGCTGCACCTCGCCGGACACCACCGAGGCGGGACGGTCGCTTGAGGAGAGCACCGTGCCGGCGCCGTCGGCGATCCGGATGCGCAGCCCCTCGACCGGGTGGCCCAGCGGCGGGAACTCCTCGCCGAGGTCGCGGTCGGTGAACTCGCGGTTGAACACACTGCCCGCGCAGGTCTCGGTCATCCCGAACGCGGGCACCACCACGTCGGGGCGCAGTCCGTAGGGGGCCAGGGCGTCCAGGAACGACCGCACGGTGGCGGTCACGGTCGCCTCGCCACCGGAGATGATGTACCGGATCCGCGAGAGATCGATGCCGGACAAGGTCCCGGCCGTCCGCGCGAGGGCCTGGTTGACCTGACCGAAGAGGAAGTTGGGGGTGAACGTCACCCGTACCTGGTGGGTCGTCAGGAGTCTGAGCAATCCGACCGGTTCGGCCAGCACGGTGGCCGGGGTGGCGATGACCTGGTTCGCGCCGTTGCGCATCGGCAGCAGGTGCGCCTCGATGGCCGCGATGTGGTCGGCGGAGATCCAGTTCATCATGGTGTCGGCGGGCCCCAGGTCCAGCGCCCCCGACTTCCCGGCCTGCGCCGCGAGAAGGTTGGCGTGGGTGAGCCGGACCGCCTTGCTCGATCCGGTCGACCCGGAGGTGAGCATCAGCAGGGCGAGGTCGTCCGGGGCGGCCGCGTGGATGTGCTCGGGCTCGGTCGGGGTGGCGTCCAGCTCCTCCACGGTCACCGTGGTCAGCCCGACGTCGGGCAGGTCGTCGTGTGCCTTTGGTACGACGACCAGCGGGTCGCCGAGGAGGCCGCGCAGGTGCTCCAGCTGCGGGCGCAGGCGGGAGGGATCGGCGGGCAGGGCGATCGGGCAGGGCACGGCGCCCGCGTGCAGGCAGCCCCAGAAGGCGCGGAAGAAGCTCTCGGGGTCGCCGGCCGCGACCAGGACGCGGTCCCCCGGTGCGGTGCCCCGGCTGCGCAGGCCCTGGGTGATTCGCAGGGCGCCTTCGCCCAGGTCGGCGTAGGAGACGAACGGACCGTCGACGAAGGTGACGCCGCGTGTGGTGTCCTGTGCGGCGCATTCGAGCAGATGCGGAAGCGTCGTGACGCTTGTGGCGTGACGTATGTCCGACATGGCAGTGAAGACCCCCGATCGAGGTGGGACTGAACTGGGTGGATCAGCGCGCACGTACTGGCGGAGGGGTGGGTGATGTCCGCGAGCGGTGAGGCCCGGTGAGTCCGGGGCGGGGCGGTGCCCGCCGCGGCGGTGCGCGGCACGCGGTCGCGGCCGGTTCAGGTCGGCGGGTGGTGGTCCGCGTGCGGGCAATGTGCCGGTGGGAGTCGCTGCGGCGCGGGGATGTGGGTCTGTCCGCGCCGGGGCCTACGTCCCGCCGGTCGCGTTGAACCGGACGACCTCTGCGATCGTGCGGCTCAGCCGCCGCTCGTCCGGGTCGGAGACGCTCGCCTCGCCGACGCGGCCGTAGGTGCCGGGTGGCGTGTCCGGTGAGGAGGAATAAGTGGGTTTGTCGAAGGTGAAGGTGCGCGCGAAGTCCTCGCGCGTCAGGCTGCCGTGGTCGGGGCGCCGCAGCAGGAGGCAGCCGTGGAAGCGCTCCGGCGGGCGGACCGCCGGGGCGGAGGCAGACGCTCAGTCCGAGCGCCAGGCTGATCTCGGCGTCGAAGAGGTCGACTCCGTAGGTGAGCTGGACCAGTTGAGGGGAGAGCGCGCCCGGCAGGCGGATGGCGCATTCGCCGAAGGCCAGCCCGTCCTGTTCGGCGTACACCTCCAGATGGAAGAAGCAGTCCGGTGCCTCCAGGGTCTTGAGCACCCGTTCGGTGAGGTCCTCCGCCTGTTCGAGCAGGTCGGGGTGCAGCCGCTCGTATAGCAGATGGGCCGCGAGGACCCGACCGTGCACGGCTCTCAGCGGCGAGCTGCGATAGCGCGTCAGGGAACGCCAGTGCAGATCGCCGCCCTGCCGGATGCCGTCCATGTAGATCTCGGGGGCGTCGACGAACGACTTGGCGACCACGTCGACGTCCGACTCTCCTGGGAACGGCTCCAGCGCGCGGTGGTACTCCTCGGCGGAGCGGACGACCTCGGTGCACAGCGAGCCCGCGCCGATGGCCGGTTTGACGACGAACGGCTTCCCCCAGTTCCTCGGCGAGTTCCGCGTAGGGCGTGGCCCGGGATGCATAGCGGGCCCGCGCGCGCCGGACGTCCGGCGGGAGTCGGCTCTTCTGCAGGTACTTGTCCCGGAAGAAGAGAACTCCCTGGGAATCGGAATTTCCGGGAAGATTCAACTGCTGGCGTAAATAGGCAGCCGCGAAGACTCCGAAATCATGGACGCTGATGACGCCGGCCAGGTCGCGGAGACCGGCGGAGAGCACCGCCCGGAAGACTTCCTGCGCGTTCTCCATGTCCGCGACGCAGCGATAGTTCTTCTTGTCCTTTAGGTGTAGGGGTGCCGGCACGATGTAAAAGGGTTCCAGACCCCGGCGCCGCAGGGCTTGATCGAGATCTTCCCGATATCCGACAACGACTATCGTGGGCATGCGCCGTCTCCAGAGTCACCACTGCCGAAATGACGAATTACTGTCCTGTTGCGTCGGGATGAGTAGTGGGATCCACCCCCTGGCATCCGATGCGTCATTACACAGCCACATGGCCGCGGATCGTGCGACATAGGCCACAATGGGGGTTTTACAATTACTCGCTTAGCGAACCGCGGTTTCTGTGTGCCGGGAGATATTCGCCGAGCCGGTCAGGGTTTCGACGTCATGTACTTGCAGCAGCCAATGACCCGTGGGGCACCGGCGTACGATGCGCCGCGCCCGGGGTCGGACCCGGCCGGGCCGCCGTCATGCGAGCGATAAGCCGCCGCGGGCGCCGCCTGTCTCGTTGAAGCGTGCAATCTCGTCGATCGTGCGCCTGAGCCTCGACTCGTCCGCGTCGGACACGACGGCGTGACCGACGCGGCCGTAAGGACCGACCGGCGCGTCGGGAGCGGAAGGGTAGTGCAGCTCGTCGAAAGAGAAGGCACGCTCGAAGTCCTCCTGCGTCAGCGTGCCGTCGCGCGGGTTACGCAGGAGCAGATAACCGTGGAAGCGGTCCGGTGTCCGGTGGCCGTACGGCGGCTCGGGCGCTTCCCCGAGGGCGAGGGCGATCTCGATGTCGAGGAGGTCGACGCCGTAGGTCAGTTGATTGACCAGGGGCGACATGGCTCCCGGCAGCCGGATGGCGCATTCACCGAACGTCAGCCCGTCGGGCTGATGGAACGCCTCCATATGGAAGACGCAGTCGGGCGCCTCCAGGGTGGCGAGCACCCGGCGGGCCATGGCCTCCGCCTGTTCGAAGAGGTCCGGACATCGTTGTCGGTCGAGCACATGAGCGGCCAGGACGCCGCCCTGCACCGCGCTGAGCGGGGAGATGTGATTGCTGCTCAGCGACGACCACTGGAGCGCGCCGTGTTGCCAGACGCCGTCGAGGTAGACCTCGGGCGCGTCGACGAACGACTCGGCGACGACCTCGACGTCCGAGCGCCCGGAGAACGGCTCAAGCGCCCGGGCGTACTCCTCGGGCGAGCGGACGACACTGGTGCGCAAGGCGCCCGCCCCGGTGGCCGGCTTGACGACGAAAGAGGCGCCCAGCTCGGCGGCCGGCTCCTCGTAGGGCGTGCCCACGGGCAGATACCGGCACCGCGCGCGCCGCACCTCCGGCGGCAGCAGGCTCTTCTGGAGGTACTTGTCCCGGAAGTTGAGGACCCTACGTGAATCCGCGTTCCCCGGAAGGTTCAATTGCCCACGCAGACAGGCCGCCGGGAATACACCCATCTCATGGACGCTGAGCACGCCTGCCAGATCGACCGCCTGAGCGGAGAGCGCCGAGCGGAGAACTTCCTGGACGTTCTCCATGTCGGCGACACAGCAAAATTTCACCTTTTCCGGCGAGATGATCGGAGTCGGAACGATGTAGAAAGGATCCACACCCCGACGCCGTAGCGCCTCGTCAAGATCATCCCGATATCCAATAACCACCATCGTGGGCATGTGCCGTCTCCAGTGTTACGACTTGCCGAGCCAGGGAGAAGTTATTGCGATTTCATCGTGACGTAGCCGGTTCTTTTCCGGCACCGGCGAATCATTGCACAGACCCAGTCGATCACGCCCTGTGACATGAATCACAGGAGGATCATGAATATCCATAACAGGAAGCCCGGATTCCTCGGCCGTGCCTGGTACCCCGGAACCGGGTCTGTCAAATGAACGGCTCTGTCGCACTTTCGGTGGTGACGGTGCGGGAGGTTATGCCAAGAGGATGCGGTGACGGAGGAGGCTGAAGCCCGCCCTGCCGTACATCTGCCGTTTGATCATCTTGGTGTTGACGCCCTCGGTGGGGCCGTTGCTGTAGGGAAGGGTGAGCCCGGCGACGGCTTGTGGCCGTAGGCCATCTCTTCAGCCGGTGGCGCTCGGAGGCGGCCGGCACGACAGGCACGGCGCGGGTGACGAGCACGGGAAGGGGCGGCCGATCCACGGGCGCGATCAGCTCTGCGCGAAGGTGAGGCGCGCGGCGCGGGCGGTGAGGTGGCGTCGTTCCGTTGCGCTGGTGGCGCGTCGGGCGGCGTCGCGGTAGCCGTCCGCGGCTGCGGTGTGGTCGCCGAGCAGTTCCAGGAAATGGGCGCGGGTGGCGAGCAGACGGTGGTGGCCTGCCATCCGCTTGTCGCACTCCAGGGCGGCGAGCAGTTCCAGTCCGGCGGCCGCCCCGTGCACCATGGCGACGGCTACTGCGCGGTTGAGGGTGACCATCGGATTCGGCGCGAGCTGCTCCAGGAGTCCGTACAGCGCGAGGATCTGTGGCCAGTCCGTGGCCTCCACGTGCTCAGCCTCGTCATGGACGGCGGCGATGGCCGCCTGCAGCTGGTACGGGCCGACCTGTCCTCCGGGCAGGGTCTCGGTGAGCAGGGCGATCCCCTCGGTGATGAGCTCTCGGTCCCACCGGCCGCGGTCCTGCTCGGCCAGCGGCACCAGGTCTCCGCCTGGCCCGGTGCGCGCCGGCCGACGTGCGTCGGTGAGCAGCATCAGCGCGAGCAGCCCGGCCACTTCACCGTCGTCGGGCAGCAGACGATGCAGTCGGCGGGCCAGGCGGATCGACTCGGCGGACAGCGCCGGCGCGGTCAGGTCGTTGCTGTCCGTCGTGACGTAGCCCTCGTTGAAGATCAGATACAGCACGTGCAGCACCGCCTGCAGTCGTTCCGCGCGGTCCGTCGCGTCCGGCATGCGCAGCGGCGCGCCGGAGGACTTGATGGTCTGCTTGGCCCGGCTGATGCGCTGGGCCATGGTCGACTCGGGAACCAGGAACGCCGCAGCGATCTGAGTGGTGGTCAGGCCGCCGACCGCGCGCAGGGTCAGCGCGATGCGGCTCGACGAGGACAGCGCCGGGTGGCAGCACAGGAAGAGCAGCGTGAGGGAGTCATCCCGGTCTGCGTCCGGTTCGGCGTCGGCGGCGCGGCTCAACAGCTCTGCCTGCGGGGTCGCCAGGGCGATCCGATCCTCTCGACGCCGTCGTGTCTGCTCACTGCGCACGTGGTCCACCAGCTTGCGGGAGGCGACGGTGATCAGCCATCCCCGGGGATTGTCCGGCGTTCCCTCGGCGGGCCACTGGAAGGCGGCCGAGAGCAGCGCCTCCTGGACGGCGTCCTCGCACGTGTCGAAGATGCCGTACCGACGGACCAGCGCGCCGAGGGCCTGCGGCGCCAGCTCGCGCAGCAGATCCTCGACGCGACGATCCTCGCTCACATGTCCGCCGCAGACTCGTGCAGGACCGGCCACAGCTCGACCGGATCCTCGGATGCGAACGGCATGTCCGCCGCGATCTGCTGCGCACGCTCCTGGCTCTCGCAGTCGAGCAGGTAGAAGCTGGCGATGTACTCCTTGGTCTCCAGATACGGCCCGTCCGTGACTGCCGGAGCCCCGTCCTTGCGGCGCACCAGCTTGGCGTTGACCGCGTCCGCCAGGCCGTAGGCTCCCAGCAGCTCCCCGCTTTCGCGGTACTTCCTGTTGAACGCCTCCTGCTTGGCGATGGCCTCCGGCCACGCCTCAGCCGGGAAGGAGTCCCACTTCTCCTGGTTGCCGTAGATCATCGCGATGTACTTCATCTCGGGTGTCCTCCCGGTTTTACGCGCCCCGTTGGCGCGCTGTCACCCCTCAGTCGGAGCGGGAACCGGGCCCTCGACATCCGGCGACAAATTTTCTTCGACTTTTCTTCCGCGCCACCGACGGCAGGCCTGGACACCCTCGAGCAGCTACGGAAGATCAACCTACGGCCCTCACCCTCCACGGGACGCACCGGCCCGGGCATGCCCCGCACTGAGTGGAGCCGCGACCCGGATGACCAGCACCGACAACATCGCCGATCGCTGATGTTCCCAGGACGCCAGCACCGCCGACCGCATGCGACCCCACCCGCGGCCACGGTGCCGTGGAGTACGGCCAGCTGTACAAAGACAACCGGCACTTCGCACAAGCCCTGTATCTACGTCAACCCCCGAAGGACTTCAGGAGCTGAGCTCGGCGCAAGTGCACCGATCACGGTGTGTGGCGTCTTGTGACTCGTGGCACAGGCCGTGGTCGTTGATCAAGGAGGTGTGTAGGGTCTCGCGCTCGGCTTCATATGGCGGCTCTGTGACCTGCACTTTCCGCGCTGTCTCAGGTTGCTTCATCGGTGGGCCGTCTCAACTCCAATGCAGTTTCACGTGGTTCGACAGGCCACCGATGAAAGTGCACGCGCTGACCTGCGCGTTCCGGGCAGCGACTGCGCGCATTCGGAGGATCTCGTTGTGATCCGCACCTCGCCCTTGACGGACACTCAGGTAGTGCGCCCTACTTCGGTGCCTGGAAGCCGCCGATCTTCTGCTCGAGCAGTTCGGCCAGCCGCAGCGGGGTGCGGTCCTCGAACATCGGGCCGATGAGCTGTACTCCCACCGGCAGGCCCTCGGGGGACCGGCCCGCTGGTATGGCGGTGGCGGGTAGGCCGGGCATGGTGGCCAGACCGGCCCAGACGAGCTGGTCGAAGTACGGGTACTCGACGCCGTCGATGTCGATCCGGCGTTCCAGCGGATTGGGGTTGTGGTCGTGCGGGAACGCGGGAGTCGGCGTGATGGGACACACCACGGCGTCGAACTCGGCGAAGAGCTGCCGCCAGCCGTGGCGGTGGAGCTCGCGACGGCTGTTCGCCTCGATCCAGTCGCTGTGGCTCAAGACCATCCCGCGCAGCAGCGCCGCATCCAGACTCTGGTCGTCTGCGCTCAGTCCGGCGGCGCGGGTCCGCAGCTGCTCGTAGGAGTCGACGGGAAAACGTGCGACAGAGCCCGAAAACAGCAACTGCCTGTAAAGCATGGCGGCTTCGGTCAGATCGGGCAGCAGCGGACTGCGCCGTTCGACGCGGGCGCCGCCGTCGACAAGCGCGTCGGCCACCCGGTTCACGCCCGCCCGCACAGCGGACCCGGTCGGGATGAGCGGGTGCTTGTCGAGGACCAAGACCCGGAAGTCGCAGAGCCGTTCGTGGCGCGCGGGCGGCAGCGTCACGTCGTACGCCACACCGAGCGTCAGCGGGTCCGGTCCGGCCATGACGTCGAGCAGGAGCGTGAGGTCGCGGGCAGTGCGCGCCATCGGACCGACGACGGCGAGGTCAAGGTCGACCGGCAATGCCGGCACGGCCGGGGGGACCATGCCGCGGTTCGCCGCCAGCCCGAGTGTCGGCTTGTGTGCGTAGACACCGCAGAAATGTGCGGGGGTGCGCAACGAACCGGCGAGGTCGGAGCCGATGGACAGCGCGCCGAAGCCGGATGCCAGGGCCGCCGCTGATCCGCCCGATGACCCACCCGACGTGCGACCGTGATCCCACGGGTTGTTGGTGGTGCCGTAGATCTCGTTGAAGCTCTGGATATCTTGCAGCCCCACCGGCACATTGGTCTTACCGAGCACCACCGCGCCCGCGGCCTTGAGCCGCGACACCTGTACCGCGTCCTCGGCCGGCATGTAGTTCCGGTGTAGCGGCATGCCCCAGGTTGTGGGCAGCCCGGCGATGTTGTAGGACTCTTTGACCGTCACCGGAATGCCGAGCAGTGGCCGGTCCTCACCGCGGGCGCGCGCCTGGTCGGCACCGCGCGCGGCGGCCCGTGCGCGGTCGAAGTCCGGCACACAGATCGCGTTGATCGCCTTGTCGTCCCGCTCAATACGGGCGATCGCCTCGTCGGTCAGTTCGGCCGAGGTCACTTCACCAGCACGCAAAACAGCCGCGAGTTTTTCGGCCGTCGAAAAATTCCACTCCATGAATCCGACCGTACCGACGTCTGGAAGAGGTCATGAAATGCCGCTTCGCGCAAGGGGGTGGATGCCTCAACGCTCATCATGTTCCTATCCGGTCACGGACAATTCGCCCGACCGTTGACGATGGCGACGTGCGGCCGCTTCGCCTCCGCCTGGACGGAGACTGACAGTCACGGTGGAGTTGGCCACGCGAACCTCCCCGCCCCACGTCATGGCCGCATTGCCACGATGCCCGCCCACACCACGGAGGAGGTCAGGTAGCGGTTGCTGTCATCCAAAGGGTTGAGCAGGCTGAACGGTGAGTCTCATCAGCGCTTCACATGTGCAGCCGATGTGCAGCCGGGCCTGAGATTGTGAAGCGGGTTTTGAGACCCTTGTAGGATCTCGCGGATCGTGTCATAGAGCATTGCGCTGACCGGCGGATTCCTGATCTTTCTCAGGGCGTTTTCCCACGTCTCTGCCTCACCTCCCATGGCATTTCCTCGCGGGGGTGGCAGGAGCGCGCTGGTCTCGATCACGGCCCAGGGGTCCGGCAGCACCTGCGGCTGCTGGAAGGCTCCTACACCTGGATCCGGCAGCCGCCGCCGTCGACCTTGCGACACGGGTGTTGGACGACGCACCTGGACTTCCCCGCATGTGATGGAGGACGCGGGCGTGCTGCAGATCTGCTGACCTCGCAGGAAGCCGGAAGGGCGGGTCCCCGCAGCACTTCCGCGCCGGGCGCTGCGAACAGGACGAACAGACGACGACAACGGCCAGTCGCCGAACTGCCGTGGCAGACTGACCGAGCAGCGAAGCCCCCTGACGAGACCTCATGTGACATACCTTCAGATGGACTCCGTCACCTGCCGGAGCTTCGCTGCGCCGTACCGACCGACACTCCGACCGGATCGGGCCACGTGACGGAACGATCTCGAGGCGGCCCCGGGACGGGGTTCAGCAGAGGGGGAGCTCGATGGGTCTACGTCGGAAACGGCATCGCGGGTTGTCAGCCCGTTCAAGCAGCGTGTCAGCGGTGAGGAGTGCGGCGGTGGCGACGGCCTTGGCGTCGGTGCTGGTCGGCTCGGTCGGGACGGCGCACGCTCAGCTGTCCATGACTCCGCAGCCGTCAGCAGCGACGATCACGCAGTTTCCACCGTCGTCGAGCAGGCCAACGCCCGCAGCCGACCCATGCGCAACGGCCTCACCCGGTCGGAAGGCGAAACCGGCTCGATGGGCACCGACGAAGAATCCGAAGAAATCCGTCGTGCCGGGACAGAGGCGCTCCGACTGCGCAGTGATCCCGAAGGGCTTCACCAAGGAGCAGGCCGACAAGGCCGAGGCGATGGAAGCCGCGCTGCTGGCCGAGTCCGAGGGAACCGGGGCGCGGCCGCAGGCGGTGTCCTCGGCTGCGGCTGACTGCCAGGTGTACTGGCCGGCACCGTACGAAGTGTGCGGCGCGATCCGGGACAAGTACAACGAGATTGGTGGCCCGAACAGCTTCCTGCTGTACCCGACATCGAACGAACTGACCAACCCTGACGGCCATGGCAAACGTTCGGTGTTCCAGAACGGACCCATCTACTGGTCGGCGGACAGCGGCGCCCACCCTGTGGTCAATCACTTCTTCGCCGCCTGGCAGCGCAACGGCTGGGAAGCCGGGCCGCTCGGCTATCCGACCTCGGACGAGATCGTCAACCCCGACAACATCGGCCGACGCCAGTACTTCCAAGGCGGCACCGTCTACTGGCGACTCAACGAGGCCTACTACGTCACCGGAGCGGTCCGTGACAAGTGGGGTGAAACCGGCTGGGAAGGCGGCTGGCTCGGTTACCCGACCAGCGACGAAGTTCAGCTGCCCGACGGCCAGGGCCGCATGAACAGGTTCGAACACGGCGTCATCTACTGGTCACCCGACACAGGGGCGCATCCGGTCACTTCCTCCGTACTGGACCAGTGGTCCCGCGCCGGTTTCGAGGCGAGTGCGTACGGCTATCCGACAGCCGACCCCATCACGCACCCGGCCGGCATCCAGGAGCAGCAGTTCCAGCAGACCGCATCTACAGTTCCGGCTTGACGGTTCCCGTCGCCTCAGGGGTCTCGTTGTCGCTGGGCGTACCGTCGGCAGGCCCCCTCCAGCCTGAAACAGTGCCCGACGGTGTAGTTCTGAACGGTCCCGGCTTCAACGCCCGGTTCCAGCGCGTCGCCGACGACGGCTCGTTCGAGGTGTCGCTGGTCCGACTGGACAACAGTGCACCCGCGTCACTGGACCTGCTGTTCGGCGCACCTGCCGGTTACAGCCATCGTGCGACACCGCAACGGGTGGAACTCGTCGACTCGGCAGGAACGGTCGTCGCGGGCATCGGGCTGCCCCTGGGGTTCGACTCCACCGGAGCAGCAGTGCCCGTTCAGGCGAGTTTCGAGGGCAACAGGCTGCGGCTGCAGCTCGGCAACTCGACTGCGTTCCCCATCGAGTTCCCCGCGATCGCGGCGCGAGGAGGCACCCTCGACCAGTGGTGGTCCACCGGAATCCAGCAGCGCAGCGTGTGCGAGAACGAGCCCTACGACTGCTACCGGGTTCGCAACGCGCGCGGGCCGGCGTACAACCTGTCGAAGAACGCCTTCCCTGAAGCGACGGAAACCGACGACAACAGGATCGACGCCGCGAGGCACTGTATCTGGAACGGTCTGATGACCGAAGGCGCCAACCGGGGATTCGCGGAGCGGATGGCCGCAGCCCATGAACGCGACGGGAGGGCGAACCCGGACTGGACCCACAACGCCGAACTGATGGACGAATACAACAACAAGACCGGTGTCCAGGTGGGGCTTCGGAACGAAGGAGCACCGGCAGCCATCGAATCCACGTGCCTCCAATACGGGCGGGAGGCCCGGATCGTGCCCGAACCGGAGACCATCGATCTGTCCAACCCGTACGGGATCGACCTCATCGCGTTGCGACACCCCTGACCCATACGGAACCCCGGTCGCGCGCTCCGGCGCCGCCGACGCCGACGATCACCCGACCTCCAGGTGCGGGGCGCGGTCCCGTGCGGCAAGGTGTCGATGATGCGGGCGGCGAAGGAGTCCGGGGCGCCGCCGAGGACGTCGTACGGGAGGTGGACGTACTGATCGACCCCGTCGGCGGCCCGGACAGCCACCGCCTCTGCTGCGGCGCGGCGCGCGCACTTCGGGGCAGGATGACGCCACCACCGACTGAACCGAATCGGTAGGGGAAGGGCCGTTACCGGTACGTAGCGGCCCTTCCCTCACCGGGCCGAATCCAGGGCCACCTGCGAAACCAGGTCAGTGGCTCGACAAGCAGCGCCGCCGGGCGACGTCCCGAACTCCCGCGGCTCAGGGCTCGAGGTCGACCACCCCCTTGCCGCTCGCCACATCGAACGGCACAGAAGCCTGGTCGTGTGCGATCAGCCAGTTGCCGTCGATCTTCCGGAAGCAGAAAGTGCCCCGGACCCACATACCGCTCGTCACCGTCCCGTTCTTCAGCGTGCCGCTGAGCCGACCGAAGCAGTGCCCGAATGCCATATCACCGCCCACGGTGACTGCCAGGTCGCGAATCTCATAATTCACATCCTGGAAGAACGTGAACGCCTTCGCCCAGTTCCTCAATTTCGCCTCTACCCCTACATGCTGCAGCGGCGGTTCGACATCGAAGGACACGACGTCCGTCGCGTAGAGCTTCTTCAGGTCCTCGAGATCCTTGGCTCGGATCCCTTCGGTGATCTTTTCGAGGTGCTGCCGAATCATGGTTTCGTCTACTTCGCGTTGCGTAGGCATCGTTTCCCATCCCTTCCCTTCGGTGCGGAATGTCGGATTCTCACTGGTTCAAGGAATCTGACCGCAGCCAGGCCCCCTGGCGACGGTTCCTGTGGTTTCAGTGGTTCGACGACGCAGCCGTCTGGAATGTGACATGCCTCGACGGCCGCGCCGATTTTTGTATGGGACCTCGCGCTGCGGCCGACCTTGAGCGCGGCCGCGATGCCGACGACGCGGGGAGCCTGGTAACGGGCCGCCTCGCCGGGCGCGCCAAGCTGGGAGGTGCCGTTGGGATTGCCGGACCGGGGCTGGATCGGGTCGGTGTAGCTGGGGGTGGCCGCAGCGGCTCAACGTGAATCGCGGGAGACGGGCTTGCGGGGGTTCCGGGCGCTGATGACGGCGGGGCCGTCCGAGGGGGCCTTGGCCGTGCCACGTCGCGTACGCAGATCGTGGGCGGTGCGCAGGAATGCGGCCCAGTCGTCCATGAACAGGCTCATGCGGAACAGTCGGGCGCTGGTGCGCATCATCATGTTCAGTGTGCTGCTTGAGGTGCGCATCGCGAACAGGGCAGTGTCGGCGGCGGCCAGATCGATGCGCCCGGCGGCGACGAGTGGGATGAACAGCAGGGTGGGCGACATCTGGCGGGCCCGAACATCCTCAACGGTCGGCACCCAGGAGCCGATCTTCACCGTGTCCTCGCTCCGGTCGATCACCTTGAAGTCCAGGACCTCGCACCAGAAGGCCGCGAGCCTCTCCGGGGCGTGGCAGTCAACGGTCAATTCGGTGGGCTTCACACGTTGACCGGTATCAACTACACCGGCGTGCTCGATTTCAACCGGGCCACAGCTGAGGCCTCGCGAAACTGCTGCTCGAACACCGCGAGCGTCTCGGGATCCGCAAGAGCACCCGCGCTCTGGGGCCGTTCAAGCAGAGCGTGTTGATCCTGTGCTGGTTCCTGGACGCTACCCGGCTGACTCAACTCGCCCGCGACAACCGGATTTCCGTCCCGACGGCCTACCACTACCTCCACGAAGGGCTGACCGTGCTCGCCGACCACGCCCCGGATCTGTCCACCGCATTGGAGCGCGCGATCGCGGCCGGCTGTACACGCCTCAACCTCGACGGCACCGTCATCCGTACCGATCGCGTCGCCTCCCTGGCCCGGACAAGGCCGACCTGTGGTGGTCGGGCAAGCACAAGCACCACGGCGGCAACGCCCAGGTCATTTCCGCCCCCGACGGCTGGCCGCTCTGGGTCTTGCCGGTCCGGCCCGGCCGCGAGCACGACACCACCCGCGCCCGTACCCACGGCCTGATCGCCACCCTGAACCAGCTATGTCCGTGGTCATCTTGCGTTCCTTCCAGCGGGCGGGCGTGCCCTCAGCAGACAGTTTTTCCCGGCCCCGGTCAGCCGCACGCGACGACACGCTTGCGGCCGGCGGCGTCACCCTGGAGGCGGCCCCAGGCTGGTGCATGGTGGTGTGGGTGGGCCGGCAGCAAGATCCGGCCCGTTCAGGCCTTCATCCTGAGCTTGTCCTGCCTTCCAAGCGTGGGTCTGAGACGGTCATCCGTAAGTACTGAGGTTTTCGGGCGACGGCTCCGTGGCGAACAGGCCGTAGCGGGCCTCTTGCTCACCAGACAGGTACTCAACAGGCATGCAGAGGACCGCAGAACCCGGTGACCAGGCAAAACGGGCACGTCACCGAACAGGAATCAAGATCGCCCCGCTACCGCTAATTTCCGTTCCGGTACTCCCCGTCGTGCTGGCCATGCCGGGGGTTACTCCTGTCTCGCCCCTGCAGTCCAACCCGGCAAAGCGGGCGTCCCGGTCAAGACTGTGAGAGAGGGCCACGGCGTGGACCTGCGGGCCGGAACAAGGGTCGCCGAGATCACGACAGTTGCCGGTCAGACCCCGGGGTTCGGCCGACCGACGGGGCGGTAGCCCTGGCCGACGATGTTCTGGTCACCATCGGCTCCCGTAAAACGTTCCAGGGCCACCGTGTCATGGCGAGTGAGTTGCCCGCGGTCACCGTACTGTTCTCCTGCTGGAAGGACGGTGCGAGCCTCGCCATGGCCCCGAGCGGCGCCTTGGGACGTACGCACTCGTCCGCCAGGCCGTCGCAACGGTCTGGTGAAGCTGGGGCAGCCCGATCCGGGGAACGCCGGGGACAAGCGACCCCGACAACGGGGCGGGACGCGCCAGGACTACCGGACGGCGCGGGTCCGTTCAGCAAGGTCAGAGGAAAGAGTGATGACCATGGAGCTGTTCCTGCCGATCCCGCTTGCAGAGTGGCGAGACACCAAGGAGACGCTCCATCGCTTCGCGCAGATCGTCGGGAAGATCCGTCTCGCCGCCAGTGCCCGGCGCAACCACTGGTGGAATGTCCCGTTCCACCTCACTGGGCGCGGTATCACGACGCGCCCGATGGGGCAGGTCGACGGCAACCCGATCTTCACGATGGACTTCGACTTCGTCGCGCATCGGCTGGTCGTCTCGACGCTGGACGGCCGGGAGATCTCCTTTCCGCTCGTCGGCCAGTCCGTTGCTTCCTTCCACGACGCGGTCATGGAGTCGCTGGCAACGTTGGGCATCCGGGTACGGCTGGACGTGCCCAGGCCCTTCGACCTGCCCGACTCCGGCCGGCCGTTCGCCGAGGACGCCGAGCATGCGACGTACGAGCCCGCGCAGGCCAACCGCTACTGGCAAGTCCTCAGCCAGGTGGCGTCGGTGCTGGAGGAATTCGCCGCGGGGTATTCGGGGAAGGTGAGCCCGGTGCACCACTTCTGGCACACCTTCGACATCGCGCACACCCGGTTCTCCGAGCGTCACATCGAGCAGCCCCAGAAGCTGGACCCTGTCACCCGGGAGGCGTACTCCCGGGAGGTGATCAGCTTCGGCTTCTGGTTCGGGGACGACACCTTTCCCGCGCCCGCGTTCTACTCCTACACCGCTCCGGAGCCGGCGCACCTGGCCGAGGAGCCGCTCGAGCCCGCGGCGGCGCACTGGGTCGCCCGGAACGACAGCCACCTGGCCGTACTGCCGTACGACGAGGTCCGTGCCGAGGCCGACCCGCGTGCCGCCGTACTCGCCTTCTACGAGAGCGCGTACCGGGCCGGTGCCCGGCGGGCCGGATGGCCGATCGACCCGCTCGCATGCCCGGGCGGGGTGACGGACCCGCAACTGCGATCCAACAGATCCCACCCGGCTTCCGGCTGAGGCCCAACAGCAACCGCGAACCCCACGTCGGCATGGCCACCGGCTACCGCCCCGGTCGGATGTCGGTGCGCGCCGGCTCGCCCCTGAGCAGACCCGTCGCATGGCCCACCTCGATGAGGTAGCCGCCCAGATCGCGCATGTAGTAGCGCAACTCGGCGCGACGGTCGACGGGAGGGGTGAGGAAGTATGCTCCCTCCGCGACCGCCGCCGGGGTTCAGGATGATCCGGCCGTTGGTGACCTTGATGATGCAGGGATTCTCGGTCGGCGGCACCCGGCGGGCCCGTCCCGAGCGCACGGCGAAGCTCACGGGCCGCGGCCGGGACCGGATACTCGGCGCCACCGGCCTCGCTCACAAGCACGACCCGAGTGCGCCGTTCCTCGAATGGCGGTGTCATTCGGCCGAAAGGACGCCCGATCGTGATGGGCGGATCAGAGTGGGAAGACGTATTGGCTCAGGTTCACGTATCCGAAGGACAGATCAGACGGGACAAGCGATGGCCACCACCACCACTGGTCAGACACGAGAGGGCACGCTGCCCAGGAGCATCCAGTTGCCAGGAATCGTGCTGGGAGTGGGGCTCGGCGGATTCGTCGATGGCATCCTGCTCCACCAGCTCCTCCAGTGGCACCACATGCTCACCAGCACCAACCACGACCGCATCGGCGTGAAGTACTACCCCGCGAACACGGTCTCCGGTCTGGAGATGAACACCGTGTGGGACGGCATCTTCCACGCCATCTGCTGGGTCGCGGTCATCCTGGGCCTGGGCATCCTGTACTCCCGGGTCACTCACCAGCGTCGCCGGGTGTGGACCTCCCGGGTGCTGTGGGGGTGGATCCTGGTCGGGTGGGGCCTGTTCAACATCGTCGAGGGGATCCTGGACCATCAGATCCTCGGCATCCACCACGTCCATGGCGGTCCCCACCAGATCTGGTGGGACATGGGCTTCCTGCTCCTGGGCCTCCTTCTGCTCATTGGCGGCTACCTGCTCCAGCGCAGCGGCCGGCCCTTCGACCCCGACGCCTCCGAGCGGCCCGCCCGGCACACCTGATGAACGTCGACATGCATCGCCACATGCACGACCATGGCGCAGGTAGCGGTCTGTGGGAGACGCTGCTGCCCCCAGCCGCAGTCATCCTGCTCGCCGCCGCCTACCTTCTCCTCGCAGGCCGGGCCCGGCACCGCAATCCCGTCCAGGGCTGGAGACACTGGCGGACGGCGAGCTTCCTGACCGGATGCACGCTGCTCGCCGGAGCACTGCTGCCACCGCTGGCCCCCTTCGCCCACGGCGACTTCCGCGGGCACATGGCCCAGCACATGCTCATCGGCATGTACGCACCCCTGGCCCTGGTGCTCGGCACGCCGGTCACCCTGCTGCTGCGCACCCTGCCCGCCGCCCGCGCCTGCGTGCTGATGGGCGTTCTGCACTGCCGCCCGGCCAGAGTGCTCGCCCACCCGGTCACCGCCCTGGTCCTGAGCACCGGCATCCTCGCGCTCCTGTACTTCACCCCGCTGTACAACGCGACCATGAACCAGCCCGTACTGCACTGGCTGATGCACGCCCACTTCCTCTTGTCCGGCTGCCTGTTCGCCTGGATCATCGCCGGCCCCGACCCCGCCCCGACCCGGCACGGCGTCCCCACCCGGCTCGTCGTCCTCGGGATCGCCGTCGCGGCGCATGCCACGATCTCCCAGCTGATCTACGGCGGCTTCCTCATCAACGTTCACGCACCCATCGACCAGGTTCAAGGCGGCGCGGAGATCATGTACTACGGCGGCGACATCGCCGAACTCCTCCTCGCCGCAGCCCTCGTCACCACGTGGCGGCCCGACCGCCACCGGCGCCATGGTGCTCATCGGCCGGTGCCCAGTGGCGTGGTCAGGACAGTCGCCGGCTGACCCGGCCCGTCGCGACGATCGGTGCAGTGGCGCGGTGCGCACCGAGAGACCTGACCCCCAGCACGCACTGTTCCTGGAAAGGCAAGACCCGGGACACTGTCAGCCGGCCTGATCGCTCCCCCTTCGCCGCCCTGGACGCGGGTGCACTGGCCATCAAGGACGAGGCCAGGGAGGTGGACGAGGAAATGTGGACCTCCACCTACGCCCGGCTGCCCGCTGAGACCCATCCACACATCGCCGCCACCGCACACCTGCTGGCGGACCGGATGAATCTCAGCGCCTATCCGGTCGTGCTGGGCACGCTCCTGGACAGGGCGGAGACGCGGCTTGTCAGCGTGCGAAACGGTGGTAACGGCCGCGCAGCGTAAGCACGCGGCCTCCCCACCGGATTGGCGTGCCGTTCTCGGCGGGTGCCCGCCCTCGCTGCAAAGGGCCGAACGAGGGCGTTGACCACTGAGGAAGCCGCCGCCGAGGGCACCGGCCCCACCGGGACAGACCTGCTACGCAGCAAAGTCAGTCACTACAGGACGCTCTGAGGCAAGTTCCGTGCCCGGAGCATCGCCCGTGGTCACACGACGATGCAGGTCGTGGCCGCCCACAGCAGGGGGGAGTGCTCGATCCGGCCGTCGGCGCGCCAGCGGGCGAGTCGCTCGCGCTGCCAGCGGCCGAGCCGGTGCACGGGGTCGCGGTCCTCATGGGCGGCGTCGACGGCGACGATCAGCTCCGACAGAGGGCGTACGGACTCGGGCACATCGGCCAGCCGGTGGAACGCGAAGCTGGTCGGCAGTATCCAGCGGGTGGCGGTGACCAGTTCGGCACCGCTGTGGAGCATCGCCGTGGCCAGGCCGAACGACTCGGCGAACTGCAGATCGCCGCCGCTCTCGCAGCCGATCAGGGCGACTCGCGGCGGCGCGGGCCAGATCCGCGCCCCCGGCTCGCCGTCGCCGCGCAGGGGCAGCGTGCCCAGCAGGAGATCCTTGGCCGACAGTGGCCGATGGGTACGGACCGGCTCGGTCAGGCCGACGGTCTCCGGGCCGCAGCACAGATGGAGGGTGCCGTCCTCACTCTGCCCGCCCTCGACCGGTGCGCCGCTGATGTGCCCGACGTACATCAGTCTGCGTGCCCCTTTGCGGAGCACTCTGCCCAGCCAGTCCCGGTCCAGGTCGGTGCGGCGGAACGCCTCCGCCGGGGTGGTGGGGGACGGCTCCACGGCGCCCGCGTCGAGGTGGCGCTGGACCAGTGAGAGCAGTTCCGGATCCGAGCCAGGTGGTCCCAGGACCGAGCCGAGCGGGGAGTCGGCCCGGAAGCCGGGCACGCGGGGGTCGAGAACGAGGACGACCGGGCCGGAGTCCGGTGCAGGACGTTCAGCAGTCTTCTGCCGTCGCAACGACGTCGGCGCGGTGGTCACCACGTCCGCCAGATCGAGGAGCCGGGTGTCTGTGTTGTCGACGGCCAGCAGTTCCCAGGGGACCTGGGCGACCCGGGGCGACGGCTGGATGCGTACCAGTGGACGCCCCGCACGCGCCGACACCTGGCGTATCTGCGCGGTCAGCCCCTCCGGCCACAGCGCCTCGCCCAGCGTCTGCGCGAGCTGCCGCTCGGCACGGTGGTCGGCCAGCGCGCCCGACTCGAAGGCGCGGCGCATCCCCGCCGCTCCCTCGCCCGCCCCGGGCAGCGCGGCGGCCAACTCCCGTATTGCCCCGGCAACTTCGGCGGCGGCGCCGCGCCCGGTGCCGAACCCCCGGGCGCCACCGGCCCACGTCCAGGTCATGAACAGGTCGCCCGCGTCGGCCAGTCGGACCTGGACGACCGGGCGGCTGGTCAGCTCGTCGGTGTTCCAGAACGGCACTTCCTCCTCGTCCACGATCCGTCGGCGATAGCGGAACTCGGCCGCCGCGATGTACTCCTGGAGCGCGACCCGGCCGGATTCCGCCGACATCCGTACCTTCGGCGGCGGCGCGACGCGCAGACCGGCGGAGACAGCGGCTTCCGCGGCGACACTCCCGAGCGTCATGGTCCCGCCGTCGTCCTCGCCGTACGCCTTCATGGCGGGGTCCGGGAAGCCGGGCGCCCTGTCCGCGGTGGAGGACGCGACGGACCCCGGCGCGCAGCCCAGTGTCAGCGCGGCGCCCGCGCAGCGGTGTTCCACCAGTTCGAAGAGGAGGCCCTGGTCCTGGCGGCGTACGGCGAGACGGAAGGCCAACCACATGGCGTCGTCGGCCAGTTCAAGCCATTGGTTGCGCGCGTGGGCGGTGACGAAGTCGTGGCGGGCCGCGGCCAGAGCCAGTGCGGCGGGGAGGGCGAGGGAGAGCGCGGTGTCGATGGACGCCCTCTCGTGGTCGCCGTGGTCCGTCCGGTTCAGGTTGTCCTCAAGGGTTCGCGCGAGCATGAGGTCGACCTGGGCGCACCGCTCGTGGATCTCCCGGGCCTGGTAAACGTCACGGGCTTCCTGGGCCAGCCGTTTCATCTGCTCGATGTCGCCCCGCTCGTAGGCGTGTTGGGCGCCCAGCAGCATGGTGTCGGCGGCGGCGACAGAGGCGCCGAGTTGTGCGAACCGCTCCAGGCTCGCCGTCATGAGGTCGTGGGCGCCCGCGGCGTCGCCGCGCAGGCCGGCGAGATGGCTGCGGGCTTGTTCGCAGGCCGCCAGATCGCCGAACTGCCGCTGTCGTTCGAAGAGGGCGGACGCCTCGGCGAACAGCCGCTCCGCCTGGTCGAGTTCACCCCGTTCCATCGCGAGGAACGCGCGGTGCGCGAGCAGCGTCTGCCGCTCACCGGTGTCGCCCAGTGCCCGGAAGCCGTCCTCCGCGCGGGCGAAGTAGTCCTCGGCCGGGTCGTACCGCCCGGTCGCGCAGCAGATCGCGCCGAGCGCGGTCAGCAGGCGCGGGATGGTCTCCGCCGCGGTCTCCGGAGTGGTGGACAGCAGGAGCGTGGCCTGCTCCTCGGCGGTTCCCCACTTGCCCCGCGCCATCAGCAGGAGGACCCGGTTCAGGCCGAGTTCGGCGGCGCGCAGCCCGTCGGGGTCGTCGAACCGGGGCAGCGTGGCCGCCGCCTCGTCGAGACAGGTCAGGGCCTCGTCCAGGCGCCCCGTGTCGCTCAGTACGGCGGACCTGGCGCTCATTGTCCGCAGGAGGATCTCCAGCCACAGCTGACGGGCCCGTGGCCCCATCGGCGCCGACGCGATGCTGTCGAGCAGGGCACGGGACCGCTCATTGGTGTCCTCCGCCCGGGGCAGGTCAGAGGCGGCGAGGAGGACGCTCGTGAGGTCGGCCAGCAGATGTGCCCGCAGGAACCGTACGTCGGGGGAGTCCTCCAGGGACTCGGCCAGGTTGAGCAGTTCGTCGTAGACGGCGCACGCGGCCCCGAACTCGGCGGCCATGTGATGCTCGTGGGCTTTGGCGAAGCCGCTGTCGAACAGCTCACCGTACAGCTGCACCGGTGCGTTGTTCCCGTCCGTCATCCGTCAGTAGTCCTCACTGGTGGCAGTGGCGGCGAGGGTCTCGGCGAGAAACGGTCCCGCCACGCCGTCGTAGACGTCGTCCGCCACGGGCTGTGCCGCACCGGCCAGTCGCCGCCGGGCCAGGGCACGGATCGCGTCACGGTCGGCGCGGGCCTCGGGACCGGCGCCCGGGTCGAAACCGGGGAGCAGGACACCGACTTCGATGCGCGGCGGCGCCGACGTCGCGGCCGACGGATCCGGGGTCAGGTCCACATCCGCCCGGCCGGTCCACACGTCGTCCCGCCGGCCGAGGGGCACCCGGAGCGGGCGGCTGCCGTTCACCCGGACCTCCGCGGCGAGAGGCGCACCGGTGGTGGGAGCCGCGACGTGCGCGACGACCTCGACCTCGATCTGCCGTCGCGCACCGAGCGCACGGGCGGTCCAGGACACCGCGTGCTCGGCGGCGTCGATGAAGCCGGGCGGGTAGCGGCGCCAGTCGTTGGTCCCCGAGCCCCGGGCGATCACCCGGCCGCCGGCGACGAGCGGATCGCCCGCCGCGAGGGCGTAGCCGACCTGCCGTGCGAAGAGCGCAGCGGGGCCGGCCGGAGTGACGGTACGGCCGTGGTCCGGCCCCTCGTCGAGGGCCGAGCGGAGCCGGCGCAGCGCCGTCCCGTCCAGCCCTGCGCAGTCCGCCGCGTCGTCGATCAGTCGCAGAACGCTGTCCAAGTGCCGTGCTGTGTCAGCCGGTTGAGGAGTCGCGCGCCACCACTGGAGCAGCGGGGCGAGGGCGGACCGGTGCTCCTCGATCAGCTCGGCCACGCAGTCGTCGGGCTGGTCGCCGTAGTCGTCGAACAACTGCTGGCACCGGTGGGTGAGCGCGGCGAACTCCAGGCCGAGCACGTCCGGTTCGAGCACCGGAATGCCGTCCGGGTACGACGCCGGCCACCACCGGGCCGCCCAGTGCCCGTAGCCGAGCCGGGCGGCGGCGCCCGCGAGGGCGGACGTCTCCGTCATGACGTGTGCCCCTGCCGGTTCCCCCGCCGCGGCGTCGTGCACGGCTGCGGCGACGCGCTCACCGTAGACCGCCCACAGCCACTGCTGAGCCCGCCCCGCGTCGTGGATCTCCGCCACCGGCAGCCCCGACTCCCCGAGGACGGGCCAGACCAGCACCGCCCCCGCGACGTCGAGCACGGACCGCGTGAAGTCAGGTCCTGCGGCGGCCACATCGTCGCAGACCTCGATGTGCCCGAGGACAGGACCGGCGGCGACCCGGATCGTGCCGTCCTCGCCCCGCGTGACGCGGACGTCCGTCCCGGCCCCCGCCATCACGCGCTCCTCGGTTCGGTCGGTTCCACCGCAGCCGCTGGCGTCGCCGACAGCGCGCGCAGCGCCGACCGGACTCTGGCGCGGTGGTCCATCATCACCGAGCGGGCGACTCCGTCGAGCACCGCCCAGGCCGACGCGAGGTCCGCCAGCGGCGCGTCGCGCACGTCCCGCCCGTGCAGCCGCACCCACAGCCGCCGCATGTAGGCCGCCCAGGGGGTACGGAGGTCCCGGGCGAGGGCCTCCAGGGGGCCGCCGTCCGGGTCGGGGTGGGGAGAGACGGTCATCCTGCGGGCGCGCAGCACCGAAGCCTCCCGCCGCCAGCGGCTGTTGACGGCCCGGTGCGCTGCCGTACGCCCCGGTGCGGGTTCGCCGGTGCCCAGCGGGTCGAGGCCGACCGCGAGCCGCCCGCCGAGGACGACGACGACGCGCAGACTCTCGTCGTACAGGCCGAGCGGAGCGCAACTGCGGCCGACCTCCCGCTCGACGAGCTCCGGCACCGTCGGCAGTTCCTCGCGCCGTGCCGAGGACTGGAGCACCACGAAGAGCCTCTCGAAGAGCGTGCGGTCCAGCGGCGCGGGAAGCGTGGCCGTCGAGGCGCCGCGGCCGACCTCGGGCCGCGAGGGCACCCGGCGCGCGGTCAGCCCCAGATGAGCCGGCGGCTCCTCGGCGCCCCAGATTTCGTTCGCGTGCGTCCACAGGGCCCGGCCGAACACACCGCCGTGTCCCGCATCGACCATGGAGGCGTACGCCGGTGAGTCCCCCGGCGCAGCGCAGGCGTCCAGGACCTCGGCCGCCAGCGTGACCGCCGCGGACACACCGGAGGCCGGGACGGTCGGACGGCTTTCCCACGCGACGGCCAGCTCCGCATCGAGCCGGGCGCACCGGCCGGTGTCCGCGAGGTGTCCCCTCAGCGCTTCCACCGTGCGTCCGCCGCCCGCGTCCGCCACCTCCTCGACGACCGCCCTGGCCACCGCCTCCGCACCGACCGAGGGCGCACCGTGCTCGGTGGCCAGCTCGAAGCAGCGCTGGAAGTAAAGATCCTGGGGGTTTCCCGCCACGACGCCCAGCGCCCGGCGGGCCTTCTTGAGCAGCGTGAACCAGCGTGCCGTCGCCGCGAGACGCGGAGCGGACTCCCGGATCAGCGCGTCCAGGCGCGCGGCCCGCTCTGGGCCGAGGAAGTCCACCGCGAGTTCGGGACGCAGCGCGGGCCTGACGATCAGCGGCAGCACGATCAGCTTGACGGTCCGGGTCAACGGGGCCCCGCCGGGGCCGCTCAGCGACTCCAGTCCGGGACCGAGACCCCGCCAGGCATGGTCGATGACCATGGCACGAGACCGGGACTCGTCGGTCGACTGGCGCGGGGGCGGCATGCGGTGAGCGTACGTCGTCCCCGAGCAGGCGGGCGAACCTGGGATCGGTAGACGCCCCGGGCCGCCTAGCGTCCACACCGTGCACCGCACCGGCTCACCACAAGGAGAAGCGGCCATGGGAATCTTCGGGAAGCGTGGCAGGAACCGCGAGGAGCGGGCCGCCGAGATCGCCGACAAGGTGGCGAGCGGCAAGGGCTTCTACGGCCGCGCCACGCGCGCGTTCCTCGGCCAGGAGGACTTCGCCAGGGTCCAGCAGTCGATCGGCGCGTACAAGTCCGGCCACACCGTCCAGCAGTTGCTCGCCGCGGGAGCGCCGACCGTACCCGCCGTCGTCGTGTCGCTCACCGACACCGGCCAACTCGTCAACTTCGACCCGGTCGTCGACCTGGTCCTCCAGCCGTCCGGAACTACCGCTCCGGTCACTCTCCGGACCATCCTCTCCAAACTGAGCATCCCCCGCCCCGGCGACCAGGTGGTCCTGATCGCCGACCCCGCCCGGCCGGGTGCCTACCTCTACGCCGGGGACGGTGTGAACCCGTGACCCCGACACCGCTGTACGAGGCACAGGCGAACGACTACGCCCTGCTCTCCTTCGACGGCCGGGTGCTGGAGGTGTTCGGCTACGTCGACGACGCCCGCTACCACCTCTGGGAACGACCGTGTCTGGAGTTCCGCCCCGGCCGGATGCGCAGACTGCAGATCATCACGAAGCACGGCAGACGCCACTCCATCCCCTACGACGAACACCTGCTCCCCGGCCTTCAAGCCCTGGCGGACCACTTGGCGCGCAGCCTGCCGCCCGAGGCCCCGAAACACTGACATGGCCGACGACGAAGACGGGCTCCAGTGGACGCGGGTGTCGCGGGTCGGCCCGTGGGACGCCGCCAGCCTGTACGGCGATGCTCTGGTGATGTGCCTGTGCGGACCGGTCATGCTGGGCTCGGCCGTCCTCACCGGTGCGGACCTCATGGTCATGGGCATCGTCTTCACGGTGGTCTTCCTTCCCGTGGGCCTGGCGCTCTGGGGCCACACCGCCGCCGAGAGGGAGCACAACCGACGGCTCGACGCCGTCGGGATCCCGGCGACCGCGGAGATCACCGACCTGACCCACTGGGAGGACGCCGACGACGCCGGCGTCGCGGTCGGTCTGCGGGTCAGCGGGCCGGGGTTCCCGACGTTCGAGGCGACTTGGCGGCGCTCGCCCCACGACGCCCTGCGCGTGGGCCTGCGGCTCACGGCCGTCGTTGAACCGTCAGGCGGCCTTTTCCGCGTGGAGGTCCGATGAGCCACCCCAGTCGTATCGCACCGACCGACCACGAGTGAGGAGGGACGATGCGCAGCCGTACCGGTGTGTTCGTCGGCCAGTTCTTGTTTGCCGCGCTCTGCCTCTCGACAGGACCGATCTTCCTCGTCCTGGGGTACGCCGCCTGGCATGACGGCGCGGGCTGGGGCCTTGCGGTGTCCGCGGCCGGCGCGGTCGTCACCGTCATGATCCCTGTCTCGGCCGCCGGCACCACACGGCAGATCTACACCCGGATCACGCGCAGGGACCGCGTGAAGGGCGCGGGCGGCGCGTACGGGGACGACACCTTCGTGATGTTGGCGCCACGGTCCGCGCCAGGCCCGACGGGCGCCCGGTTGGTGCGGGCGGACGTTCTGGAGGCGTCGCTCGTGCGGTACAGCCCCGAAGGGGAGGCGACGTTCACGACGCACTACGGCAACTACGCTCCCGCGGAGTTCACGCCGGTGATCAGGATGAGGCTGCGGGTGCACACCGTCGACCAGGCCGATGGGGCCGACGGGTGCGCCGGGTTCGAGGTCACGGACGAGTGGCGGGTACCACCCCTGTGCCTGTCGGCGATCACGGCGGGCCGCCTGGTCGTCCTCGTCGACCCGGTCGGCCCCGAGGGCTCCGGCAAGGTCGACGTCCAATGGCCGCGCAGCACTCTGCTCGCGGGCACGAGAACCTGCCGGGTGATCGACCTCGAAGGCCGGCTGACCGACGTGACCCGCCGTCCGGGCCGCCAGTTGGCGCAGATGCGGATCTCACGGGAGGTCGGAGGCGTCGAGATGGTGGGGGACACGATCGATCTCCGGCGCCTGGACGCGGAGACGGCGGCGCGGTACGCCGCCCTGGCCGCCCGCGCCCGCGCCTGCCCTGAGGACCGGGCACCGGTGACCGAGCCGGGCGAGGAGGCACGTCTGCTGGTGGACGAACTTCCGGGTGAGGAGGGCGGGTTCGGCCATGTCGGCCGAGGATGGTCGCGCCGCGGTGGCCGTCTGGTGCGGGCTCGGTTCCTGGAGATGCGCGGCAGGACCACCTTCCAGGACCACGGTCCGGTACTGGACACGGTGCTGCGCATCCGGCCGGCGGACGGCACACGTCCGTTCGACGTCGCCCGGCGGCTGACGGTGCCCATGAACTACCTGGTGGTCCTGCACCACACCCGGGAAGTGGTCCTCAGCGTCAGCCCGAACGGCCGGTCGTACGACATCGACTGGAGCCGCACCAATCTCCTCGCGGGCGTCACCACGGCCACGGTCATCGCCCCCGACGGCCGGGAAATCCCCGTGCCGCGACGCTCCGACACCCTCTGGCCCCTGATGAACCTGCTGGCGTCCCACGCCGTCTCGAACCCGTCTCCAGTCCTCGACCTCCGCAAGCGCCGGACGGGCCCGGTGGTGGGGGCGGTGATGGACGTGCTGCTGGACAGGGGCCTGACACGCACCGATCACCGGGCATAGCGTCGCCGCATGAACGACGAGATCACTGCCACGGTCGGCAGGGAGCTCTATTCGTTCGACGGCCGGATACCGGAGATTTCCGGAAGTCACCACCTCCGGTTCCACATCCGGCACATGCACGTGCGCGTCACGGGCCCCGACCGGAAAGGGAGGCGGACCGTCCTCGCCGGTGTCCCGTGGCCGGGGTGGGGGCACAAGGGTGCGTGGCAGGGATCCGGGGTGCGGCGCGAACTGTCCGGCGAGCTCATCCGCATAGCTGGTCAGGGCGTTGGCCTGTGCGAGGGTCGCGGTGGCAGGGTTCGGCAGGGTGATGTCGGTCGATTTCCGGGCGAGTTGCTCGGCCTGCGCCTTCAAAGTGCGGTGGTCGTGATCGGCCCGGATCACCAGCGCGTAGGCGCCGGCGTGCTTGGTCCAGCGGCTGACTTGGGCCCGTCCGCGACCTGGTCACCGCCGTGCCCCGGCAGGCATGGAAACGGATCTCCGCTGGTGCGGGCGCGCACGGCCGGCGGTTCTACTACTGGGCCCGGATCGCAATCCGCCCGGTACGGGAAGACGGCTTCGGGCACTGGGTCCTGGCCTGCCGCAGCATCAGCGACGCGGTCGACGCCTCCCTCACCCAGCACCAGTGCGCCCTTGAACGCTTCGGACACCTGCCACGGCTGCGCTTCACTTGCGCCGACGCAGCCGTGTACTTGGAGGCAGCAAGGCCGTACGAAGCCATCCACTCCCGCAACGAGCCCAGCTATCTTGACCCGTTCCGCACTCGCCCAGGCGCGGGCACCGGCAGGGTGCCTGCGCTCTTCGTGGCGTGCCGGGACGTCAGGCCGGCCGGATCGGGAGAGTTGATCCGGCCGGTCCCGGCCCGGGACACCGCCGCCGGTGCCGTCAGTCGCTGTAGACGCCGACCTCGTGGAGTGAGTAGCCCCACTCGGTGCCGCGCTCCAGGCCGTGGATTCGTACGTAGCGCGCCGGAGTCCGGGCGAACCACGCTGTGTCCAGGCCGCCGTCACCAGCGGCCGTGGACCATGCCGTCTGCCAGTTCTCGCCGTCCTGCGACAGCTCGATGCGGTACGACTTCGCGTATGCCGCCTCCCAATCGAGGGTGACGCGTTTGACCGGCTTCGCGGATCCGAGGTCGATCTGCAGCCACTCGTCGTTCTTCCACTCGCTGGCCCAGCGGGTGCCCTTGTCTCCGTCCACGGCCTTGCCGGGAGCGAAGCTGACGAACGGGTTCCACCACTCCGACGTGGACGCCGAGGCGGCCGCACCCGAGGCCAGATTCACCCCGGACTTGTGCTTCTCGGCGTTCCCCCAGGTGCGCAGGTAGGACTCGGCACCCGTGAAGAGGTCGTCCACGACCTCCTGGCCGCCGACGATCCGGATGTCCTCGATCCAGTCCGGGACCAGGCCGTAGTGCGCCGCGCCATCGGTGTTGAAGTCCCACGTGCGCTCGCCGGTGGTCTGCTTGTCGATCACCGAGCCGCCGTCCGTGCTACGGAAGGGGTACTTCACCGGGTTGGGGATGTCCCCGCCCCGCGGACCGGGCCAGCCGCCGACGCCGTTCATGTCGGTGCCGTAGCCGTAGCCGACCTGGTACTTCTCGCGCAGCGCGTCCGTGCGTCTGGCCTCCGAGCTGAACGCTGCGGATTCGCTCATGTACTGGGTGGCGAACCCGCCGAGCTTGTAGAGCCGCTCGGTCCACCCCAGGTCCATCCAGCTGTGCGAGGAGATGATGCCCGGGTACGACTCGGATTCGAGGACGTCGAAGGCCTGATCCGCGGCCTTGACGCTCATGTGGTCGACCTCCAGCATCATGTGGCGCTTCATCAGCCCGCGCACCGCGTACTCACCCAGGCTGGTCAGCCCGCGGGTGTTGCACTGCGCGCCCGAGGCGTACGAGGGGACGGCCACCCCCTTCGGCAGTTGCTTCTCCGCCTCCGCTGCCACCGCGTTGCCGATGGGGTTGTCGTGCTGCGGGCCGCGGCAGGTCTCCGTCTTCCAGAAGGTGCCGGTCGACAGGAACTGGCCCACGTTGATCGCCGTACCGAGGGCGCCGGAGTCGTAGCGCACCCCGCACAGGGCGTTGTCGAACTTGTGGCACAGGAACATGCTGCTCACGCCCAGTTCGCGCAGCTCGTCCAGGCCGCGGTCGATGTCCTCCTTGCTGCACTGCGCGATGTCCAGGATCTGCTTGCAGCCGAACGGCTCGGACGTCTCGACCCCCAGGACGACGGCCAGCTTGCCCTGCGCGATGACCTCGCGGGCCTGCGCGCTGTTGGTGACGATCCGGAACCAGCCCTTGCCCGGGCCGCCGTACATCTTGTCGATGAAGGCCTGCATGTCGTACGACTTCTTCGCCTCAAGACGAATGGCGGTCATCTCGTCGCAGCTGCGGTCCTTGAAGAAGTAGACCGAGCAGATCACGCCGTTGGTGACCAGGTCGTTGACCAGCACCCGCTGGCCGCCGCGCCATGCCCGCTCGATTCCGGCGTAGTAGTTCTGCTGGTGGGTCAGCGAGTCGTGGGCGGGCCAGTCCTTGAAGGTGGGCCACCCATTGGGGTCGTGCTTGCCGTCGCCGCCCTTGGTGACGAAGTCGAAGATGGCGAGCGAGCCGTCGGGGTAGTGCTCGGGGCAGTCCTTGAGCGCATCAGCGACGCCCTGCTCCGAGAACGGCTTGCCGCAGATCAGCCGGCCGCCGAAGCCCTCGTTGGCCATGATGTGGTCATGGGCGTCGACGAAGCCTCTTACGCGGCCCTGGGCGTCGGTGCCCTTGAAGGGCTCGCCCGTGACGTCGATCTGCGCGTCGGGCGAGGGCCGCGCGGTCGGGGTCCACCAGCCGGGGTCGGGCTCCGCCGCGGAGCTGGGCATCGGGCCGAGTACCAGGGCCATCACGGCGAGGAGCAGTGACACCACCGTGAGGGATCTGATTCTGCGGCGCGGAGGTTGAACCATGGTCATCACTCACTTTGATTGACATGTGCACTCAAGTTACTGACGGGTTTTCAGAATCGCGACCACCGTCGGCGGAGTCAACGGTCCGGGCCGAAAAACATGAGAATTTCTCAGCTTTGGTGAACTCGTGCTCGGCCGCAGTCAGTTGAGGGTTGATCGAGTGTCGAGTGTCGAGTGGCCCGGACGGACAGGCTCGCCCGTGCGGCCATCGTCAGGCCACGATGCGGATGCGGTTGACGAGGAGGCCGCCGATGAGGATGACCAGGGCCGCGGTGGTGTAGAGGCCGGTGTAGCCGCCGAGGTGGGTGATGATCGGCGAGGCGAGGGCGGGGGCGAGGACCTGCGGGCCGGAGTTGGCGATGTTGATGACGCCGAGGTCTTTGGCGCGGTCGGCGGCCTCGGGCAGGACTTGGGTGACCAGGGCCTGGTCGACGGCGAGGTAGATGCCGTAACCCGCGCCGAGGACGGCCGCGGCGGCGAGCGCGGACGGCCAGGTGTGGAGCAGGGCGAGCAGCACTGCCGCTGCGGCCATGACCAGCGAACAGAGGACGACGAAGACCTTGCGGCGTCCGACGCGGTCGGACAGGACACCGGCGGGGATGGCCGTGAGTGCGGCGCAGAGGGTGTAGATCACCGTGAGGATCAGTACGCCGGTGCCGGGGTCGCCGTAGTGGACGGCGTCGGCGAGGAAGTAGAACAGGTAGAGGGTGCCGAGGGCGTTGCCGAGGTTGATCAGGAATCGGGTGAGCCAGGCCCAGCCGAAGTCGGGGTGCTGCCGGGGGCTCACCCAGAGCGAGCGGGCGAAGGCGCGGGCGTCGAAGGCGGGGCGCAGTGCCCGGGGCAGGGGCGGCTCGGAGTGGCGCAGCACGAAGGGGAGGGCGAGTGCGACGGTGAGCACGGCGAGGGTGCCGTAACCGGAGCGGACACCGGTGATCAGCAGTGTGGTGATCAGGGCGCCGAGGACGAGGCCGAAGGACTGCATGAGGCCGGTCCAGCCGGAGACCTGAGCGCGTTGGGTGAGCGGTACGCGGTCGGCGATCGGGGTGGTGACCCCGGCCAGCATCGCGTTCAGGCCTGCCTGCGCGAGGCACCAGCCGACGGCGACCCCGGCCACGGTGTGCTGGGTGGCGGTGACCGACAACCCCGCTGCCCCGGCGAGGGCGCCGCCGAGAATCCAGGGCCGGCGGCGGCCGAACCGGCTCGTGGTGCGGTCCGACCATGCGCCGGCGAGCGGGTTGGCCAGCACCGCGACGAGCGCGCCGAGGCCGGTGACGAGCGAGAGCGCATCGTTCTTGCCGTGCGGGTCGATATGCTCCAACTGGAGTGGCAGCAGGATCTGAATGGGTGTCATGAACGCCATGAAGACGGCGAGCGTGGCCAGCGAGAGGTTCACCGTCCAGCCGGCCCTGACCGGGACGGTGGGCTCGGCGAAGACGGCGGCGTCGTCCGCCGCGGAGGCGTGGGACATGACGACTCCGTCACTCAGGACCGCTGGGAGGCGATCAGGTCGCGGTACCACTCGAAGCTCGCCCGGGGCGTGCGACGTCGGGTGGCGAAGTCGACCTCGACCAGACCGAAACGCTGGTGATAGCCCTCGGCCCACTCGAAGTTGTCGAGCAACGACCAGGTGAAGTAGCCGCGCACGTCCACCCCGCGGGACACGGCGCGGGCGACCGCGGCGATGTGTCCGGCGAGGTACTCGATGCGCGCCTGGTCGTGCAGCCCGGCCGGCTGCGAGCAGCCGTTCTCGGTGATCCACACCGGCGGAAGGCCGTCGCCGTAGCGGGCCTTGAGGCCGGTGAGCAGCTCCGTGAGCCCGTCGGGAACCACCGGCCAGTCGAACGCGGTTCGCTCGTACGGCTCCGCGGGCTCGGTCAGGTCGAAGGGCAGCGCGGCGGCGGGATCGGCCGGGGCGGTGACCCAGGTGGGGTTGTAGTAGTTGACGCCCAGCCCGTCCAGCGGTGCGGCCACCGTGGCGAGATCGCCGTCGCGCACCACTCCTCCCCAGCTCGGGTCGGTCATGCCGTAGGCCGACAGGTCGGGATAACTCCCCAGCAGCAGAGGGTCGTTGAAGAGCCGGTTGTGCAGGGCGTCATAGGCAGAGGCCGCCGCCACGTCCTTGCCCTGCTGGGCGTCGGAGCGCAGACGGACGGGCGTGCAGTTGTTGGCGATCAGTATCTGCCCACCTGGGACGGTGGCCCGCAGCGCCGCGGTCGCGAGGCCATGACCGAGCAGCTGGTGATGTGCGACGGGCAGTGCGTCCAGCATCAGTGCGCGGCCTGGGGCGTGGACGCCGAAGCCGTAGCCGAAAGACATGTGAATGAAGGGCTCGTTCAGGGTGATCCACCGCTTGACCCGGTCGCCCAGCCGTTTTGCGACCACGGCCGCGTACTCGGCGAACCGATCGGCGGTCTCGCGGTTCAGCCATCCGCCCTCGTCCTCCAGGGCCTGCGGCAGGTCCCAATGGAACAGGGTGGGTGTGGGCTCGATCCCGGCGTCGAGCAGCGCGTCGACCAGGCGGTCGTAGAAGTCCAGTCCTCGCGGCTCGACCTTGCCCGCGCCGGTCGGCAGGATGCGAGGCCAGGAGACCGAGAAGCGGTACGCGTCGAGCCCGAGTCGGCGCATCAGCGTGACGTCCTCGTCGAATCTGTGGTGGTGGTCGCAGGCAACGTCGCCGGTGTGGCCGTCGCGTACGGCCCCGGGGCGCCTTACGAAGGTGTCCCAGATGGACGCTCCCTTGCCGTCCTCGTCGGCCGCGCCCTCGATCTGGTACGCGGCGGTCGAGGCGCCCCAGACGAAGTCGGCCGGGAGCCGGGGGAGTCGGGTGGCATCGGTGGAGTTCGTCGTCACTGGCGCCTGCCTTCATTGGTGATGCGCGAGTCGCCCAGGTTCGGCCGCCCGCGCGCGGCTCCGGAATTCTGCCGACGGCCGCTCCTCGCGCCCCAACGGCGGCCTGGAGGGCGGCTGTTCGTGACCGGGGCACGCCGTCCAAGGTGGGCCGAACCGTAACATGAACCAGCGTTCACGTTCTATGGGTCGGGCCTGGCCACGACCTGGCCGGCGGGGAGGGGGTGCCCCTATGTCTTGGGTCAAGTTGGTCGGGTAGTGGTTCGGGGCGTCTGGAACGATATGCCTGTGCATGCTGGTGATCAGGTTGGCGAGGGTGTTCCCGCCGAGCTCGCGGTGTTTCTCCGGGTTCCTGTCGATGGACGCCCGATGAAGATCACTCCTTCCGTCTGCGAGGGGTGCGGCGGTCGGGCGTTCTTCTCGCTGGTCAACGCGTCCGGAGCGGAACGCGAGTGTTCTGGAGCGAGGAGTCCTGGGAGGACGACGAGCCCGGTGCGGCCGGATGCCCGTGCGGGAGCGAGGAGTTCGAGGCCGCGGTCGGGCGTACGACCTGTTCCGTTCGATGGCAGCGGGACGGCACCCGGCATCGGATCTCCGCCGCGTTGCAGGCCCGGGCGAATGCCAAGGAGCTGATCACCTGGGACCTCAACTTACGACATTGGGATCTATTAGCGGCAGAGCGGCTGCTTGAGGGGCGATGTGCCGGGTCGCCTCTGGGCTCCCAGGGCCGGGGTGTCAGTGGTTCATACAAGGGTGCCCCCATGGAACCTTCGGGAGTGATTGAGGCATTGTGGGATCGGATCCAGGCGCGCGATTGGTCAGGTGTCGCCGACTTGGTCGCAGAGGACGTCGTGGTCGAGTGGCCGGTCAGCGCGGAGCGCATCGTTGGCAACAAGAACTTCGTCGCGGTGAACAGCGAATACCCGGGGGGCTGGTCGATTCGGGTGCTGCGGATCGTGGCTGACGGCAGCGAGGTGGTCTCCGAAGTCGAGGTGCCGCATGACGAGTTCGGCGTGTTCCGCGTGGCCTCGTTCTGGACCATCCAGCAGGGACGGATCGTGCGTGGCCGGGAGTACTGGACGAGTGTTGGGGCTGATCCGCGCCCGGAGTGGCGGGCGGCTCTGGTTGAGCCCATGTGAAGCGGTTGCCGCTCGCAGCGTTGTGCCGTAGCAAGGGCCATGCGGGTTAGGTGAGTTGTGAAGCTGACCTGGGCCCGCGCGGTCTGCTCCCATCCTGCCCTGCCTGGTGTCTCCCGCGCACACTTCGGCGAGTTGTTCGCCGAACTCGCCACCCCGTGGGAGGCCGCGCGGCAGTCCGGACTTCGCGAAGCCCGAGGTGGGGAACGCCGCAGGGCGGCCGGCGCCGGGCGCAAGCCGAAGCTGGTCTTCTGCGACCGGCTGCTTCTTGCCCTGGTGCACCTGCGTCATCAACTGCCGCACGAGGTCCTGGCCGAGCTGTACGGCGTCGACTGCTCGACCGTCTCGACGGCGATTCGGCAGGTGCGGCCGTTGCTTGCGGCCCGGGGCTTCGCAGTGCCCGACCGGCCTGGAGTGCGGCTACGGACACTGGAGGACGTCTTCGCCTACGCCGAGGCCGAGGACGTCGAGCTTCGGCTCGACGGCGCCGAGACCCAGGTCAGACGCCCGCGGGCGGGCCGACCCGGGCGGCGGGCCTTCGTCTCGGGCAAGCGCCGACAGAACACGATCAAGACCACCACGTTCAGCGACGGGCAGGGCCGCATGCTGCTGTCCGGGGTGGTCCGGCCCGGCCGGATGCACGACCAGACGGCCCTGCGCACAGAGGGCTTCGCCGAACAGCTCCGACTCCACCCCTCGGTGATGTCCCAGGTCGACGCCGGGTACGCGGGGCTGGCCAAGGAGTTTCCCCGCCAGGTCACCGCCCCGCCCAAGAAGCCGAAGAACGACGCGTGCGACGGTGACAAGCGGGCCTGGCACGAGGCGCGGCGGCACCAGTCCTCAGCCCGGATCTGTGTCGAGCACACCAACGCCGAGCTGCGGCAGTGGGCACCCCTGCGGCGCTTTACCGGACGCCATGAAATCTACGAGGAGACCCACCTGGCGCGATCGCTGGCCTGGTCTCCGACCGCTCCGCACAGCGGCCCACCCGGCGCCGGACGAGCACCGCACTCATCCTCGTCCGCAACGGCGCCTGCTGATCACACCAGCCGAACCGCCAGGCCAGCACGTCCCGACCTCAATTTCCCCCGAGGTCGTTGGACTCCACGATCGTGCGCGCCCACCAGCACGCCGCCGGTGCGCGTAAAAAGGGGAGTTCCAACAGGAACCGCCTGGCGGTGTCGCCTGCGAGCCGGACTACCACGGGCTGGGACGCTCCGGCGGCGGTCTTACCACCAAGCTGCACCTGGCCGTCGAACAGAGGCAGAAGCCCATGTCCATCGTGATCACGGCCGGGCAGCGCGGGGATTCTCCGCAGTTCGAGGTCGTGCTGGGCCGCATCCGGGTGCCCCGGCTGGGGTGCGGCAGGCCCCGCGTGCGCCCGCGACGGTTGCGGGCAGACAAGGCGTACGCGTCCCGCAAGAACCGCGCCCACCTGCGGCGTCGCGGTATCCGCTGCACCATTCCGGACAAGGCCGGCCAGGTCCGCAACCGCAAGAAGCGCGGGTCCAGCGGTGGCCGGCCCACCGAAGTTCGACCCAGAGGACTACAAGGCCCGGCACGCGGTCGAGTGCGGCATCAATCGCCTCAAGAGACATCGAGCCGTGGCCACCAGGTACGAAAAACTCGCGGTCCGCTACGAGGCTACCGTCCTCGTTGCCGCCATCAACGAGTGGTTGTGACGTACTGGTCCGACGACAACTCGAACACCCGTACTCGCCGACCGCAGGTGGGATTGACGGTCTCACGGACCGGATGCATCCCCAGTTTGGTCATGATCCGTTCGGAGGCGTCGTTGCCCACTTGAGCGATGCTGACGATCCGCTCCAGCCCTCGCTCTTCGAACCCGAACCGTACAGCGGCCGCAGCGGCCTCGGTGGCCAAGCCCTGCCCCCAGTGGGAACGTCCCAGCCGCCAGCCGACCTCAACCGCCGGCAGTACCTCCGGCAAGAAGTTGGGCACCGAAAGGCCGGTGAACCCGGCCAGCTCGCCACTGGACCGGATCTCCACGGCGAACAGGCCGAAGCCCTGTGACTCCCACTCGCTCTCCCATGCCCGGACCCCGTCGCGAGTCTGCTGTTCGTCACGGACGCTGCCGTCACGGATCCACCGCATGACCTCGGGGTCGGCATTGACGGCAGCCATGGGCGCAACGTCTTCCTCGCGCCAGCGACGCAGGATCAAACGGGGAGTCTCAAGCGTGACCATTCAATCATTCTGGATCACAAATGGGCTCTCCGCCATCCTCACCAGGCACTTTCGATGCACGCCCTATTAGGGCGAGCGTCGAGGTCGAGACCACGGTCCGCGGCGGCGGACCTCGGGTGACTGGGCTCGGCCGGTGCGAGTTGGCGGGCAGGGCCTGGCCGGGATGATTGCCCGTGTCACGACGCCCAGGGTGCGGGCTGGTCAGCGGCGCTATCGGTCGGCCCGACAGTCCGGGCCCGCGGCCCGGCGAGTTGCTGAACGCCTCGGTTCACCCTTCCGCGGCCGTCAGTCGGCCGCGCAGGTCCTCCCAGTAGGCGTTCAGCATCCGCTTGAGCTCGTCCACGGTTTCCAGGTCCGGCTCGCCGTCGCTCTTGAACACTTCGTGCAGCACGGCGTTAGCGGCCCACACCACCATCCGCGTCGCCTGTTGCGTCCGGTGACCGCCGGGCCCGCCGGTCAGGTGCTCCACGATGCGCTGCAGGCCCTCGGCGATGTGTGTGTTGCTCGCCTCGTCGGCCCGCGCGAGCTCGGGACTGAGGTGCCGCCCGGCCCACAGAGCCATGCCGCCCGCCTGGGACCGGAAGAGCTCGGCGTAGACGCCGATCATCGTGCCGACCGGGTCGGTCAGTTCGCCCTCGACGGTACGCGCGACGAGTTCGTCGATGGCGGCCTTGAAGGCATCGAGGTACCGCTGGCCCAGCGCGTCCACGACGGCGCTCTTGTCCGGGTAGTACTGGTAGATGCTGCCGACCGGCGCGCCCGCCTCCTCGGCCATCCGCCGCATCGTCAGCGCCTCGTACCCCTCCTGAGACAGGATCCGGTCGGCCGCGGCGAGGATGGCCTCGACCCGGGCCCGGCTGCGTGCCTGTTGAGGCTGCCTCCGTAGCCGCGCCCGCGACGTCGGCTGCGGCTTGCCTGCTTCCGTCACCACGTGCCCCCGGTCGTCCGATGACGCGAACGTAGCACGCGGCCACGGAGCGGGGGCCGTCCATGCTGCGCCCCCGCTCCGTGCGCTGGCTACAAGACTTCTGAGCATGCGGTTCGTGCATGCCGGGAAGTGTGTTCCGGAACTGGCGCCGCGTTGCCTGGGAGCGACCTCCATGGCGAACGTGCCAGGGTCACTTCAATGAGTACCCGGACGTCTGTCGGCGCCCACGTGAATGTGCATCAGTTGGTACACGGGAAACTGCTCATTGCGCGGTCAGTCGCCACGGCTCCGTATCCACCTGAGCGAAGGCCGATCCGGCTGCCCTCGCGATCTGCTCGGTCGCGCCACTAATCGGAGTCGACACCGAGCATGTGGCCTGCCGCGTCGAGGTCGCTGAGGTAGGTGCAGACGAGGGATCGGTCGGCTAGCGCGAGTTCAGCGGCGGCCCGGTCCATCCGGTCCACGTCGCCCTCCGGGATGAAGTGGCCGCCGACCGTGGCCGATTCGTGCCAGTGGCGCTCCTGGGCACCGAGCGGGCGCGGTGCGGGATACCGTCCGAGAGCCGCCGCCGAACGGCGGCAGCGGGGGTACCCGAGCCGCGCTGGGAGGCCGCCGTGACCACCGAGGAGGAACGTGACGCCGAACTCGAAGAGGCGCTCAGCGAACTCCGCAAGGCCGTGGACTCCGCGGTGCGCGGATTCACCGACGGGTCGAGACCGTGAACGATCCCGGTCGGCGCACCGGAGGCGGCAGCCAGGTCACCGGCCGTCGTACGGACATCCCGGCAGGGCAGACCGAGCACGAGCTCCGACTCGGCGGCGAGGGAGCGGCGTTGGCCCATCCGGACGACCTCACCGTGCCCCAGGAGTGGCGCGGCATCGGCGTCCGGATCGAGGACGACCTGGTCGGTACTGAGAACCTGTCGGCGGACGAGGTCGAGGCGTGGATGGCCCGGTTCGCTGGCTGACAGCATTTTCAACAGCACCTGGTTCACTGGGGACTTCTCCGCCGGGCTCGCCTTGCCCCTCAACCTCACGCAATCCCGAACTGGCCGAGTTCGTCGACGCCGGTCGGTTCTGACCGCCTCAAACCCTGCCCTCACCAGCTCTGTGGAGGACCTCATGACCATCAACCAGGTACTCACCACCGACTATCACACCGGCGGTGAACCGTTCCGTATCGTCCCCGAACCACCGGTCGCCATCGAAGGGGCCACCGTCGCCGAACGCCGTATGCTCGCCATCGGCAACCCCGAAGTGGACAATCTGCGCAAGCTGCTGTGCTTCGAACCACGCGGGCACGCCGACATGTACGGCGGGTTCATCACCCCACCCGACAACGAGGGTGCTCACTTCGGCGTGCTGTTCTGGCACAAGGACGGCTTCTCAACAGCCTGCGGCCACGGTTCCATCGCGCTCGCCGTCTGGGCCGTGCAGACCGGCCGCGTTGCCCGCGACCCCTCCGGCATCACCACAGTCGTCATCGACGTCCCCTCAGGCCGGGTCACCCTGCGCGTGCACACCGCCGGCGAACAGATCACCGGCGTCGACTTCGTCAACGTCCCCAGCTACCGGCTCGCCGAACGCGTCACCGTCGCAACGTCCTGCGGGGACATCGCCGTCGATGTTGCCTACGGCGGCGCCATCTACGCGCATCTGGACGCAGCCAGCGTAGGACTGGCCGTCACCCCCGAGCACTACTCCGACCTCATCGCGATCGGACGCGAGGTCAAATGGGCGCTGAACGACAGCAAGCACGCCCGTCACCCCGTCGACGACCGCCTCAGCGGCATCTACGGGACCATCCTGTACAACGACCTCGGCATCGACGAGAACGGCAACCCGCACCAGCGTAACGTCACCGTCTTCGCCGACGGCCAGGTCGACCGTTCCCCATGCGGCTCCGGCACCTGCTCCCGCGTCGCCGTGCTCGCAGCGACCGGTCACCTCAAGCCAGGCCAGATCCTCGTCCACGACTCGATCGTCGGCACCCGCTTCCACGCGCGGATCGTCGCGGAGTTGGCCGCTGACGGCTACCCCGCGGTCGTTGCGGAGGTCACGGGGAAGGCATACCGGACCGGCGAGCACCGCTTCGAGCTCAATCCCGCGGACGACCTCGGCACCGGCTTCGTGCTGCGGTAGCCGCCCCGTCGACCGGCTGAGGAAGCGCGTGCGCGCCGTCCCGCGTACGCCTCTCACTCAGGAGTCCGTCTCGGCCCGCCCCGCCCGGATGCCGCGGATGTGGGCAAGATGCTTGCGCATGAGTTCGGCGTCCAGCTTTGAGTCGCCGGACTCGACCGGGCCCGCTATCTCGATGTGTTCCCCCCCAGGACGGCCTCACCGAGTTGGGTACCGCCCTGATCTATTCCAGACCATTGGCGTCGCCATGCAGGACTGGGCGGTCGCACGACCCTGGCCGACAAGTTCCTCTGCTGACCCATTTCACCCGCTCCCGCACTCCAGCTGCACCAACTCGGCCACACCAAAAAGGCCGCTGACAGCTATCGCACCGCCCTCGACCTCGCGTCGGCCGAGGCCGAGCGGAGATTTCCGGGGCTGTGCTGACGACCGGTCAGCCCGGGCCTCGAGCGACCGGTCGCCAAGTGGCGATGGGGACGGCGACGTTCATCATTGCTTTCGCCCGGACCGCCGCCCTTCGAAGCGCTGTTCCAGCCCTGCTATGACGACCTCCGCCCCGACGTCGTAGGAGTCGAGGTGGTGCAGCCGGGCGAGCCGATCGTGCTGGTGCGGAGCGGCCCGCTCGACCGAGGCGGCGGTCGGCCGGTTCCGGACGGCGATGACGAGGAACCCGGACGCGTAGGCGTCGATCACGCTCAGAGCGATCAGGGCGTCCTCTTCGGTCAGCCCCGCCGCGACGAGCAGGTCGACCAGCCGCTCCATGTTCGGGGCGACCGGCCGTTGGTCGGCGCCGGCCAGGGCCAGCAGCTCGAACGAGCGGGGGAACGAGGCGGCCAGGTCCGCGTAGGTGCTCAGCATTCGGCGCGTCGCGTCCTGCCAGGATTCCCCTTCGCACGGGCGCAGGTCCATGCGATCGATGAGCTGCCCGACCACGACGCCGCGCAGGTCGTCGGCATCGGTCAGGTGGGAGTAGAGGCTCATCACCCCGCAGGAGAGCTCACTCGCGACTCGGCGCATGGTCAGGGAGTCCAGTCCGTCCCGCTCGATCACGCGCAGCGCCGCGGCGCCGATGCTTTGCCGGGACAGCGATCCACGTGGGCGCCGTTGGGTCTCTTGACTTGCAATCACTCGACCACAATACTCCGTACACCATACCGTACTAAGTACGTCAGCGCCCTCAGGAGCCGCTCATGGCTGTGCCAACCACTGACGACCGCCCCGTTCCCGATGTCCCCGCCGGGCGGCTTGCCGGCGGGAGGCTCCGTACCTTCGACATCGTCTTCTTCGTCGTCGGCGCCGCCGCGCCGTTGACCGTGGTCGCCGGCAGTGCACCCCTGGCGTTCCGGCTGGGCGGCATCGGCGCGCCCGCGGCCTACCTGTTCGCCGGCGTTGTCTACATCGTGTTCGCGGTCGGATTCACCGCCATGTCCGAACGCATGGCGAACGCCGGAGCGTTCTACGCCTACATCTCCCGCGGCCTGGCCAAGCCTGTCGGCGTCGGGGGAGCGCTGGTCGCGTTGCTGTCGTACTGCGCGATCTGCACCGGGTTCTACGGGGCGTTCGGCTACTTCGCGCGAAACACCCTGGCCGACCTCACCGGTGTGACAGTTCCCTGGCCGCTGTGGGCGCTGGCCGCGGTGGCCGTCGTCGGGTGCCTCGGATACCGCCAGATCGACGTGGGCGCCCGGGTGCTCGGGGTGTTCATGGTGGCCGAGGTCCTCATCCTGGTGGTCGTGGTCGTGGCCGTGCTGGTGACCGGAGGCCCGGAGGGTATGTCAGCCCGCTCCTTCCAGCCCGGCCAGGTGTTCGGCGCCGGCGCCGGCGGGATGTTCGTGCTCGTCCTCGGCGCGTTCATCGGTTTCGAGGGCACCGCGATCTACTCGGAGGAGACGCGGGAGCCGAAGCGGACGATCCCTCGTGCGACCTACTTGGCCGTCGCCTTCCTGGCCCTCTTCTACACGTTCGCCACCTGGGCCGCGACCGTCGGTTTCGGAGCCGACGGCCTTGTCGGCCTGGCCCAGTCCGACGACTTCGGGAACATGTACTTCGACCTCGCCGAAGAATTCGTCGGACGCGCGGCGAAGTCCGTGATGGAAGTCCTCATCGTCACGAGCATCTTCGCGGCACTCATCGCGTTCCACAACGCCAGCACCCGCTACCTGTTCGCCCTGGGCCGGGAGCGGCTCCTGCCCCGTCGGCTCGCCCGCACCCACACGAAGCACAGCTCGCCGCACGTGGCCAGCGTCGTCATGACCGCGGTCTCGGTGGTCGTCGTGGTGTTCGCGACGCTCGTCCACGCCGACCCCTACATGCAGCTGCTGTTGTGGACGAACGGCGTCGGGATCACCGGGATCGTCGCCCTGCAGGTGCTGTGCGCGCTCGCGGTCATCCGGTTCTTCTGGAAGGACAACTGCGGGCACCACTTCACACGGGTCAAGGCCGCTCCGGCGCTCGCCGCCGTCGGCCTCACCGTCGGCCTGTACCTGATGCTCACCAATTTCGAGCTGCTCACCGGCCGCACCGGCTGGATCAACGCCGCGCTGCTCAGCCCGGTGGTGCTGCTCGGCCTCGGCGGAGCCGGGTACGCGCTCCGCCTCCGGGCCCGTCGGCCCGACCTCTACGCCGTGCTCGCCGGCACGGATGCGACACAGAACACGAAGGAACGTTCATGACAGATCTGCACTACCTCAGCGCGCACGAGCTGCTGGAGGCCTACCGGACCAGGGCACTGTCGCCCGTCGAGGTCCTCGACGCGGTCGCGGACCGGGCAGACGCCGTCGAACCGACCGTCAACGCCCTGAGCCACCGGCTCCAGGAGCAGGCCCGCACCGCCGCGGTCGAAGCCGAGGCCCGCTATGCCGGCCGGGGCGGCGGTGATCCGCGTCCTCTGGAGGGAATCCCCGTCGCGGCCAAGGAGGAGCAGCCCATCGCCGGGCTTCCGCTCCGTCTCGGATCCCTGCTCACGGACGACACTCCCTCGCCGATCACCCACCCGGTGGTGGAGCGCGTCCTTGCGGCCGGCGGCATGGTCCACGCCCAGACGACGACACCGGAGTACTCGTGTGCGGCGTTCACCCAGTCCGCGCTGTGGGGAGTCACGCGGAACCCATGGAACCTCGGCTACGGACCGGGCGGTTCGTCCGGTGGCTCCGGCGCCGCGCTGGCGGCGGGCACCACCGTCCTGGCCACCGGATCCGACATCGGCGGCTCCATCCGGCTGCCCGCCTCGCTGTGCGGAGTAGTGGGGTTCAAGCCCCCTTACGCCCGGGTCCCGGGTGTTCCCCCGTTCAACCTGGACACCTACTGCCACGACGGACCGATGGCCCGCACCGTCGCCGACACCGCGCTGCTGCAGAACCTGATCGCCGGCGCGCACCCAATGGACCCCGTGTCACTCCCGGCACCCCGGCCGGTGGTTCCGGACGCGACGAAGGCCCGCGGCTTGAAGGTCGCCTTCGCGGCCACCATCGGCGACTTCCCCATCGACCCGGACGTCGCCGCGAACACCCGCGCCCTGGCCGACTCCCTGCGGGACGCAGGAATCAAGGTCGAGGAAGTCGCGATATCCATCCCCCACGAGACCGTGTTCACCGCGGCCCTGATCCACTACGGCGCCATCTTCGGGCCGATGATCACCGAGCTCGGTGACGACGACCGGCTGAGCCGCTACGCACGCCGCTTCGCCGACCGGGCGGGACAAGCCCTCACCGCCCACGGCTTCTTCAAGGGCCTGTGCCTGGAAGCAGATGTCCAGCAGGCTCTGGCCGACGTGTTCGCGGACTACGACGCCATCATCTGCCCCACCCTTGGTAGCACCGGCTTCCTCGCCGGCGACGACCACGTCGACCACGGCGTCACCGTCGACGGAACCTACCTCGACTTCTACCTCGGCGCCGCCCTCACGCCGGTCTTCAACGTCGCAAGCCGCCACCCCGTCCTGAACATCCCCACCGGACGCGCCGCCAACGGCGTCCCCACCGGCGCGCAGATCGTCGGCCGCGCCTACGACGACGCCACTCCCTTCCACATCGGCGCCGCCGCGGAAGAGGTCCACCGCTGGTGGGCCGATCCCACCTGGCGTCCGGATCTGGCCCAGGGGCCTACCGGGAATCAGGTGTGATCGGGCTGTCTGGCTACAAGCCGTATTCATACCGAATTATGGAGCTTGGGATCTCACAGGGCTCTGGATCGGATGATCTCGGCGCCGCCGGTGCATGAAGGCAGGGCCTCTTGGCGATTCGGAGGGCGTTGACTCCCACCGAGCGCGAGGAAGCCCTGCTGCCGCAGCTGAAGGGCGTCCGGCTGGGAGTTTCCCCAGCTCAGACGCCCTTTTCCATGCCTTTAGAAGAAGCCCAGCTTCTTCGGTGAGTAGCTCACCAATAGATTCTTCGTCTGCTGGTGGTACACATCATGCACGTTGCTGACCAGCGGAAACGTTGAATCTGGTGTTCCTCGTGGGCGAGGTGGTCCGGGAATGGTCCGGATCTTGGTGCCATTCGGTGGTGGTTCGCTTCGTAAGCGAGGCATGTCCGAGGCCGCTGGGCAGAGCTGATCTCGCGGGCGCAGCCGATCGGGACCTGAGCTTCACAGCTGCTGGTACGGGTACCGGGCGGTTGGGGCCGCATCCCCATGCCGCCCGTCGAGATCGCCGAAGTGGTCCCTGGCCCGGTGCCGAACGGAGTGACCGAGACCGTGTGATCAGCACCGCTTCGCCGGTGGCAGGTCCGTGCCCCGGTAAGCTGCTGGCGCCGGGCGACCGGATGGCTGGTCCGGTGCCTGAGTACGCAGGGCGGACGAGGTTCTCGCGGCGCCCCATGGAGAGGACGCAGCGGCGCTCTCATCCGGTGTGCCGGTCAGGTCCGGCGCGGTGGTCCGCGCGTCGCGAGCTGAAGGTCAGACCGAGCCAGCACGCCCAGCCGATGGGTTGCAACGCCCAGTAGCTCGCTGTCCGGTAGAGCAGCGTGAGCGCGATTGCCTGGTCGGTGCGCAGCCCGTACAGCACGAGCAGCGCTGTCAGGCTGGTCTCCACCACACCGAGACCGCCCGGCGTCAGCCGAAGGCTGCCTGTCATCTGGGCGAGCGTGTATGCCACGAGGATCCCGCGCCAGGGAATGCCGATGCCCAGAGCCCATGCGCAGGCGAGGAGGCAGGCCACGTCGCACGCCCAGTTGAGCAGCGCGAGGGTGAAGGGCTGCCACCATGGGCGCAGTCCCGGTCGTACGGCATGGACGTGCCGTACGAGGGCAAGCAGGCCGTCCTCGATGTTCCGCAGCTGCTGGGAACGTACCCCGAGCCGCCGCCAGAGCCGCCAGAATCGGCGTCGTACCGGCTCGAAACGGGATAGACCAGCCACGGCGCCCACCATCGCGCCGAGGACCGCCACGAGCCCGAGCACCACGGGCCGCAGCGCGCCGAGCCCTGCGGGGCCGCTCGCCAGCGCACCGGTCACCAGCAGCGCAAAGAGTGCGGCCATTGACAGCACTCCCGAGACGGCAAGCACCGCTCCCGCGAGTACCTGCCCGACACCCCTGCGCCGCAACTGCGTGAACATCCATGCGGCCGCGAACGCCGCCCCGCCTGGCAGTGCACCGGCGACGGCGTTGGCCGCCAGCACGATGGTACCGACGACCTTGGGGCGCAAGCGCGCCCCGCCCATCCGCAGCAGCCACTGCTGCAGTGCGATCAGAGCGCCGAGAGACGCTGCCTCGAATCCGGCGACCAGGACCAGCCGGGGCAGCCGGACTGCGGCGATCAGGTGCGATGCCGCGGCCACGTCGTGCCGCCGGTACACCGCGACGCCCGCCGCGATTACCACCAGGGCGATGGAGCCGAGCCACCACAGCCGACGTGGCGCCCTGAAGGGTGCGACAACGAAGTCCTCGCCATGCTCGACGTTGTCGTCCGCGCCGTCCATGTCGGACACCGTACGGCGCCGCAGAGCCGGACGAGATGAGCCATAAGCGAACCATCCTGTACCGGGTCCCCGGTCCTGTCGTGCACGCAGCTGTCCGCAGGAGGCACCGGGACGGACCACTCTCCTGACGAACGTGTGGCCGGAACGCCCAACGGCCTGCCTGCCCGCCCGGGGCGCGCAGGCAGGGGTCCCAGCCAAGGTGTCCTTCCGCCGACGGGCTCCGCACGGGACCCAACCCTTGCTGAGTGAGGAGTCGACACGACACGAGGCGGGGGCGCGGCCGCCGGGGCTCGACCCCGAGGAGGCGGCGCAGCTGCTCCTGCGCGATCTGCACAGTTCGCGAGGCGGTTTGGCCTCGGTCGAGGCCGGGCGGCGACTGCTGCGGTACGGCCGCAACGAGCTGCGTCGACGCGGCGGCCGACGCCGGCCTCGTGAACTGGCGGGCCAGTTCACGTACCCGCTCGCCCTGCTGCTGTGGCTCGCCGTAGCCCTGCTCGCCGCCGTGGGCTCGAACGTCGTGGCCGCCGCGATCGTCCTCAACGCCGCGTTCGCGTCTATCCAGGAGGTACACGTCGAACATGAGGTTGATCCTGGAAGTGGGACGCCCACCTGCGATCCACGCCTTTTCGAATCGCGGGAACGGTCTCGCCCGAGGTTCGTCCTTCCGCCGAGGGAGCCGTCCGGTGATCACATCAGTCCGTCTGCCAGGCCGTCATCTGTCACGCTCGGCCAAACCGCGGGCCCCGCGCGAGGCGCCCAAGCCGTCGGCGCCTTCGCCGGTGCCTTCCTGGTCTCGTTGGCTGCTGCCCGTCGCTGCGTTGGTTTTGCTGCTCGTGGTGCTGATGCGAACTCCCTCCCCCCAGGGGGGCGCGTCGCTGTCGTACAGCGAATTCGTCGGCAAGGTGAGCGTCGGTCAGGTAAAGACGGTCGACATCGACGACAAGGGCGCCATCAAGGGAACCCTCAAGGACGGTAAGAAATTCACCACGCGGATACCCATCGCCTTGGACAACAGCCGCCTGGAGCAGCAGTTGCAGTCCAAGAATGTGGAGATCACCGCGTCCCGGAGCAGCAGCGGCAGTCCCCTCGGGACACTGCTGGTGCTGTTCCTGCCGCTTCTGTTCATCGTCGCCCTGTTCATGTGGACGGGCCGCCAGGCAGCAAGGACACTGGGCGGGGGGCTCAGTGCCATCGGGCGGGCCCGCGCCAAGATCATCGAGACGGAGCGGCCGACCACCCGCTTCGAGGACGTCGCGGGCTACGGGGGCGTCAAGCAGGAGATCAGCGAGATCGTCGACTTCCTGCGCAGCCCCGAGCGCTACGCGGTCGCAGGAGCCAAGGGACCACGTGGTGTGATCATGGTGGGCCCGCCGGGCACCGGTAAGACCCTCATCGCCCGAGCGGTGGCCGGTGAGGCTGAGGTCCCGTTCCTCTCGGTGACCGGCTCGGCGTTCGTAGAGATGTTTGTCGGTGTCGGGGCGTCCCGGGTGCGCGATTTGTTCGCCGAGGCGCGAAAACGGGCCCCCTCGATCATCTTCATCGACGAGATCGACGCCGTCGGCAGCCGTCGCGGCGGGGCTGCCCGGCTGGGCGGCAACGACGAACGCGAGCAGACCCTCAACCAGCTCCTCGCCGAGATGGACGGCTTCGACCAGTCCAGCGGCATCGTCGTCCTGGCCGCGACCAACCGGCCCGAGGCCCTCGACCCGGCGCTGCTGCGCCCCGGCCGCTTCGACCGGCACGTGACCGTGCCGCTGCCCAACCAGGTCGAACGGGCGGCCATCCTGGCCGTCCACGCCCGCGGCAAGTCCCTGGCACCGGACGTCGACTGGGACACCGTCGCCCGGGCCACGCCCGGCTTTTCCGGCGCTGACCTGGCCAATCTGGTCAACGAGGCCGCCATCAATGCCGTCCGGGCAGGGGGTGCCGTCATCGACGCCCAGGGTCTCGGCGACGCCCGCGACCGGCTGCTGCTGGGGCGGCGGGAGTCCACCAACGCCCTGCTGCCCGAGGAACGGCATTCCGTGGCCGTCCACGAATCCGGACACGCGCTCATGGCGGCCCTGTGCGAGCACGCCGACCCGGTCGCCAAAGTCACCATCCTGCCTTCCGGGCCTTCGCTGGGCGCCACTGAGCAGCTCCCGGAGGCCGAACGGCACCTGTACAGCGAGGGCTATCTGACCGACCTGCTGACCGTCCGGCTGGGCGGCCGTGCGGCCGAGCTGGTCGTCTTCGGCGAGGGTTCGACCGGTGCCGCCGACGACTTGGCCGGCGCCACCCAGCTCGCCGCTCGCATGGTCCGCGAGTTCGGCCTGTCCCCGGCCCTCGGCCCCATCGGATACGGCTCCGGAGCCTCCCGCTACCTCGGTGGCGAGAGCACCGAAGAGACGCTGCACCGGCCCTATTCCGAGCAGACCCAGCGCATCGTCGACGAGGAGACCGCCCGCCTGCTGCGGGAGGCCGAGGAACGCGCGGTGGCTCTGCTGCGCGACCACCGGGAGGCGCTGGACGCCCTTGCCGGACTGCTCGCCACCCGCGAGACCGTCGACGGATCCGTGGTCCTCGACGTACTCCACCAGCAAGAGCGGCCGGACGGTCATCCCGCGGCGCCAGGGAAGCCGACGCCCTCCCCGTGACGCCGCGGCACGTTCGCAAACAAGATGGAGGCGACCATGGAGGAGCAGCAGCCGAGGACGGCCCACGGCGAGCAGGAGGTCTTGGCGCGGACGGTCGCCGTCGTGATGCGCACTGCTGTGGTCACGATCGATGTCGACGAAACCGTGCTCGTGGCCTGGGAGTTGCTGGAGCGATCCGGCTCCCGGCACCTTCTGGTCGTGCATCCGGACGGTCGCTGTGCGGGCCTGCTGGACAGGGCCGACGTGGCGGTCGCCTGTGCGGCACCGGCCTCTTCGCTGTCCGGCCTGCGCGTGGGCGACCTGCTGCCCGCCCGCAGGTCGGCGCTCGTACATGTCGGGCAGACCGTACGCCACGCAGCCGACCTCATGAGGTGCACCGAAGCCGACGCCCTGCCGGTGCTGGAGGAAGACGGGCGTCTCGCCGGGGTGCTGACCGCCGCCGACATCGTCGCGGCCCTCGCCGGTCGTCCGGTGCAGAAGGAACCCGCCGACACGCGGCCGCGGGCCCCGTCCACGGTGTTGCCCGGGCTCCCGCCTCGGCGGGGCTACCGTGGAACGGCGGTTCCCTGAGCGCCCACCACTGAGCTGTGGCGCGCTTTCCGAGGTAACACCTGGTATGGCTGTCCTGGTGTCGCCCGACGTCGGCGTCAAGTCCGTCCGGGCCCGAGCACACAGGCGAGGTCCCGGGCTTCCTCATTCGCCCGCCTGCGGTCTCAGGCGTCAATGGACTGGTGGCGCGTGTGCCCTGCGCGGCACGCCCTGACGCTGGGCTCGATGCCACCCGAGCTGCTGCGGATGCGGGCGCGACGTCTTGCTCACCGGCCGTGCTCTCAGCGCCGTCCAGGTTGCGCACCGGTCCGTGGCGGGAGACTGCGCCCATCTTCGCCGGGCCGGATCGCTCGACGTCACGCCGGCGGCTCACACGATCGAGGCGATGGGCACCACCACCGCTGCAACCAGCATGGTGAGCGGCAGCCAACGGCCCCGCAGCCTGGGCCGCCCCGCCCGGTCCGCGCAGGATGGTGCGGCGCCCGGGGCCGTGGGCGGAGGTGGCGGTGGGAGGGAATCTCATGACGGCTCCTGAAGGCAGAGGGAAGGGTGATGGCGTCGTCGCGGTCCACATGGCCAATCAGAACAAAACACGATCGAACAGCGGTGCCCATGAGGGCTGTTCGACTGGTCGAACGTCAAGGGTTTTTGGTGCACCTTTCTCGGCGGGTGGACGGCACGGGAGATCGGATGGATCGACTCCGCTTCGCCGTGCAGCCGTCCGACCTGGTCGCATACCTCCAGAGAAAGTGCTTTCCCCAAATGGTCATGGTTTACAGCGAGTTGGCGACGTGGTGGACAGAAGTCCAAGGTCGTTCGACATTCCTCCATGGCGTCACCTGAGTCGCAGGGATAGAACTCGACGGGGTCGAGCTCCGATGATCCGTAGCCCGACGCGGGCGCGGATTGTGTTGTCTGCGCCTCCAATAATCCACCACAACCGAACATCGCAGTCGGTGTCTGTCGGAACGATCACGCACTCCCCTTCCACCTCGGAGTCGACATGACCTGGACAAGCAAGTGGAGGCCGGCGCTGTTCGCGGCGCTCCTGGCACTGCTCCTCGGTGCCGTGACGGGCTGGGGCGTACCGCCCGCCCACGCGGCCACCAGTACGGCCGTCACCGTCGACGGCACTCAGCCCGGCCGCACTTTCGACGGCATCGGCGCGATCAGCGGCGGCGGCGGAAACTCGCGGCTGCTGATCGACTACCCCGAGCCGCAGCGCAGCCGGATCCTCGACTACCTCTTCAAGCCGGGCTACGGCGCGTCCCTGCAGTTCCTGAAGCTGGAAGTGGGCGGCGACACCAACTCCACCGACGGCGCCGAGCCCAGCCATATGCACACCCGCGACAAGGTGGACTGCAACAGCGGCTACGAGTGGTGGCTCGCCGAACAGGCCAAGGCCCGCAACCCCCACATCAAGCTGCAGGCCCTGGCCTGGGGGGCGCCGGGGTGGATCGGCAACGGCAACTTCTGGTCCCAGGACATGATCGACTATCTGATGTCCTGGTTCGGCTGCGCGAAGAAGCACGGGCTGACCATCGACTACGTGGGCGGCTGGAACGAGCGGGGCTGGGACGCCGACTGGTTCAAGCAGCTCAAGTCGACGCTCATGGCGAAGGGTTACCGCACCAAGATCGTCGCGGCCGAGAGCTTCGGCTGGGACGTCGTCGACGCGATGGCCAAGGACAGCGAGTTCAAGGACGCCGTCGACGTCATCGGATCGCACTACCCCTGCGGCTACCAGAGCGCCTTCACCTCATGCCCCTCCAGCGACGTGGCCCAGTCCATGGACAAGCCGCTGTGGGCCAGCGAGAACGGGTCCCTCGACACCGATGGCGGAGCCAAGGCCGTGGCCCGCGCGATCAACCGCGACTACATCGACGGCAAGATGACGGCGTTCGTCAACTGGCCGGTGATCGCGTCGCTCTACCCGAACCTCTTCTTCTCCACGGACGGCATGTCGATCGCCAACCAGCCGTGGTCCGGCGCCTACCACATCGGCGCGACGACCTGGGTGACCGCGCACACCGCCCAGTTCACCCGGCCCGGCTGGAGCTACATCGACTCGGCGAGCGGCTATCTGGGCGGTGACCGCTCCAACGGCAGCTACGTGTCGCTGAAGTCGCACGACGGCTCCGACTACTCCACCGTCATCGAGACGATGGACGCCACCGCAGAGCAGACGGTGAACCTCACCGTCCGGGGTGGGCTCCCGACCGGAACGGTCCACGTCTGGTCCACCGATGTGAAGTCGTCCGGCACCGATGACGACTTCGTCCGGGGCGCGGACATCACGCCCGTGGACGGCTCGTACTCGCTGACCCTGGAGCCCGGGCACGTCTACACCCTCACGACGACCAGCGGCCAGGGCAAGGGCACCGCGACGTCCCCGGCCGATGCCGCGCTGCAGCTGCCCTACTCCGACAACTTCGACAAGCGAGCCGCCTCGAAGAGCCCCCGCTACTTCACCGACATGAACGGCGCCTTCGAGACCACGGCGTGCGCCGGCGGCCGCTCCGGCACCTGTCTGCGCCAGATGGCGCCGACCAGCCCGATCCGGTGGACCGACGAGCCCTACAACGCCCCGTACTCGATCACGGGCGATGGGTCCTGGTCCAACTACACCGTCACCGCGGACGCCCTGTTCAGCGAGAAGGGCACGGTGGAACTCCTCGGCCGGGTCGGTCAGCAGGGCCGCAACAACAACGGCCTGGACGCGTATCACCTCCGCGTGAGCAACAACGGCACCTGGTCGATCGACAAGAGCGACACCACGTGGAAGTTCACCCGGCTCACCGGGGGACGGACCAACACCCTCGGCCTGAACAAATGGCACACCGTCGCCTTCACCCTGCAGGACACGAAGCTGACCGCCTCCGTGGACGGCAAGGAACTCGGCAGCGTGACCGACTACTCGCTCAGCAGCGGCCAGGCCGGGCTCGGGGTGACGGGCTATCAGACCCAGCAGTTCGACAACTTCGACCTCACCCCGGGCGCACCGTCGCCTCAGCACCTCGGCCCCGTCACCTCGGGCCTGACCGACACCTGCCTCGAAGCGGAGAACGGCGCCGAAGCCGACGGCACCCGCGTGCTGGCGGGCGTCTGCGCGGGCAGCGCCGCGCAGACGTGGTGGTGGGGCAACGGCCAGCTGCGCTTGGGTAGTTCGACCGGCAGGTGCCTGGACGTCACCGGAGCGGGCACCGGCAACGGCTCCCCGGTCGAACTGTGGGAGTGCAACGGCGGAGGCAACCAGCAGTGGGTGCCCCAGGCCGACGGCACGCTCCAGGGCCAGCAGTCCGGGCGGTGCCTCGCGGTGCCCGGATCCGACGCGACGCAGCAGCTGGTGATCCAGGACTGCGACGGCACGGCGGTGAATCAGCGCTGGACCCTGCCGTAGCGGGGCATGGGGCGCACGTCTGCGCCTGACCCGATCGGTGTGGTGCGACGGCGGTACGTACGGTCCGGTAGTCGTCGCACCACACCGAGACCCACTACCCGCAGTGGTGGGCCAAGGAGGCCGACTCCGTCGCGCACGCCGAGATGCCGGGCGACCAGATGTTCACCTCGGCGAACTACGGGATCTGGGGCGGCGAGTACGGCGTCGACTACAAGGTCGACAACACCGACGGCTCGGATCCCGCGCCGAACGTGCCCTTCCTGACCCGCGAGTGGGGTGACTGGGAGGACCCCAGCCGCACCGACCGGGCGGCCTGCGAGAGCGCGATGGTGGACCAAGTCGTCATTCGCCAGCGTTACTTGAACGGCGACGGCTACTGGGACTGGGGCGGTCTCGACGCCAACAACCGAATCGGCGGCTACTTCCTGTGGGTATTTGAGGACTACGGCACCAACGACGTCTACCAGAAGTCCGGCGCCGTCGACATCGACCGCTACCCCAAGTACTGCTACCACTGGCTCAAGTCCATACAGCCCGGCACGCAATTCGAACCACGGCGGCCCGATGGTCTTCGTCGCCAGCGCCCACACCGCCGGCTCCGAGAAGGAGGTGCGGGTCTTCAGTAATACCGACCGCGTCCTGCTGTACCAGAACGGCCGGCTCGTCGGCGAGCAGACCCGTGCCGACAACGCCGCGACCGCACCGAACGTGGCAGCCAAGGGCGGCAGTCTGTACGTCACGTTCGAGCAGCCCGGCCGCCCGCCACGTCCATGTGACGATGGAACGGGGAGTACTTCAGCACAGCTCAACCACGCCGTGGACCGGACAGAACGCACTGCTCCGCGCTGCGGCTCTGGTTTCGGTCACCGGTGTAGCGCACGGTTCAGAGCCCCACCCGACCCGGCAGCACCGCAGGTCAACGCTATTGCATTTCCATATCGTTTTCTGCGCAAGACTCCGTTGAGGCTTGAGGGTGACACCTGTCACCTTCCGGGCGACCACCCCGGGCGTTCACGTGATTACACGCTGTCCAAAGGTGATTGCGTTGCCGTCGGGATGTTTGTCCGACCCGCGTCCGTTCGCGTCAAGGGGTTGGCAAGCACGGAGAGGTAACGGTCCCTCAGGGTCCCACCCGCGACTGACGATCTCTACCGTTCCTTTGCAAGATCTCCCACTTATGATCAAGCCTCCCATGATGTGGACACCTCATGGGTAAATTACGTTACTTCAGGGGAGAAGCGATGAGACGAAGAGCTGGAGGCGGAGCGTTCCGTCAACGGCGCGGGTCGTCAGTGGCCATGGGCCGAATAGCCTTGTCCGTGGCCGCGGTGATGACGGCTCAGGCCGCGCTGGTGTCGGTGACCGGTGTGGCATTCGCGGCTGATACCGGTACGCCAACGGTGGCCCAGGCAGACACCAAGTCGCTGGCTTCATCGGCAGATTCGGTGGCGGCGGCGCTGCTCACGGCCCGCCTGCAGGACCGGAAGATCGAGGTGCTGTCGGAGCGCTCGGCGGCCTCGACGACATACGCGCTGCCGACGGGTGAGCTGCAGACGTCCACGTATGCCGGGCCCATCCGGCAGAAGGTGGATGGTAAGTGGCAGGACATAGACACCACTCTGGCCGACACCGGCACATCGCTGGAGCCGGAGGTGGCGGTGGCCGACATCGCCATCTCGAACGGCGGGGACACGACGCTGGTCTCGGTCGACAAGGGCAGCAAGTCCTTCGGCCTGGGCTGGGAGTCGAAGCTGCCCACCCCGGAGGTCAAGGACGACACCGCCTCCTACGACCTGGGCGACGGCCAGACGCTTACGGTGACCGCACTGTCTCAGGGCTTCAGCCAGAACGTGATCCTAGACGCTGCGCCCGCCGAGGCCCCGGAGTACCGGATCCCCCTGGATCTGAAGGGACTTGAGCTTTCGGTGGCCGATTCCGGGCACCTGCTGCTGAAGGACTCCGACGGCAAGCTGGTGGCCGAGGCCCCGGCGCCGATGATGTGGGACTCGAGCAAGGACGACGCCTCCGGCGAGTCGAGGCACCAGGCCAAGGTGACCACCAAGGTCGAGACCGCCGGCGACGGCTCCCAGATCCTGGTCCTGACCCCGGACGCCGACTACTTCGACCAGGACCTGGCCTACCCGGTCACGGTCGACCCGACCTCCACCCTCGCGGTGACCACGGACACCTGGGTGGCCACCAACTACACCGACTCGCAGGTCTCCTCGACTGAGCTGAAGTCGGGCACGTACGACGCGGGATCGACGACGGCCCGCTCGTATCTGAAGTTCGACGTGTCGGCGTTCAAGGGCAAGCACATCACCGACACCAACCTGGCGCTGTACTCGTACTACTCCTCGACCTGCTTGACCTCGGGGGCGGGTACGCAGGTGCGACGGATCACGTCGTCGTGGTCGTCGTCGGACATCACCTGGTCCGACCAGCCGTCCACGACGGCCACCGGCGCCGTGACCAACACCGCAGCCAAGGGATACTCGTCCGACTGCCCGGCCGGCACGATGAATTTCGACATCGACGCCATCGTGCAAGCGTGGGCAGACGGATCGTCCAACTACGGCCTGCGGATCGCCGGTGCGAGCGAGACTGACAGTTATACCTGGCGCCGCTTCCGCTCCGCGAATTACGTCTCCGGGGACGGCTCAACCGAGCCGCACCTGACGGTGACGTACAACTCGTACCCTGTGGTGCCGAGTTCGCTGGCGATCTCGCCGTCGCAGGTAAACGCCTACAACGGGAAGCGGTACGTCACCTCGCTGGCCCCGACGCTGTCGGCGAAGGTGACCGACCCGGACGGCTCCAACACCAAGGCGCAGTTCGAGATCACCGCCGATCCGGGCTACGCGGACACCACGTACTCGTACACCGGCACGTCCTCGTCGGTCTCCTCGGGCTCGACGGCCAAGCTGACGGTTCCTTCGGCGAGCACGTTCCCTGCGGGCAAGCATCTGCGCTACCGGGTGCGTGCGTACGACGGCACGGACTACGGCTCGTGGTCCGGCTTCACAACGTTCGTGATGAACACCGGGCTGCCCGTCGCCCCGACAGTCACGTGTGACATGTACGAGGAGAACGGCTGGACAGCGAAGGCCGACAGCGCGGTGTCTTGCACCTTGGACACCTCCTCCACCGACGGCGCCGGGTACCACTGGGGCTTGGACAACAGCAGCCTGCCGAACAAGAAGCTGGACACGACCGACGGCAACGGCGGCGACGCACTGACGATCAGCATCGACCCGGCGAACGGATGGCACACGCTGTACGCCCGCACGGTCGACTCCGGCGGGAACCTCTCCTCGGCCATCACTGCCTACAGTTTCGGCGTGGGCGCGGACGGCGCGGCGATTCTGTCCCCGCAGGATGGTGACGAGACGGCCCGCCGCCTGACCTTGTCTGCCAAGGGCCTGACCACCTACACCGGCGTGACCTGGCAGTACCGGCGTGGTGAGGAGGACTCCTGGCACACCGTTCCGGTCGACGACGTCACCGCCTCCGGCGCGGCGGTCTCCGCCTGGCCGGTCGCGGTCAGCGGCGGCACTGCCACCAAGCTGGTGTGGAACACCGTCGCCAGTCTCTCCGAGGACGGCGTGATCGAGCTGCGTGCCGCCTTCACGGACGGCAGCGGCACCGGCCGCTCGCAGACCGTCGAGGTCACCCTCGACCGTGACGCCGGCACCGCGCCGGGCGCCCCCGTGGGGCCGGGCTCCGTGAACCAGCTGACCGGTGACTACACCCTGTCGGCCACCGACGCCTCGGCGTTCGACACGACCGTGAGCCGTTCCTTCTCGTCTCGGGCGAATGACACGGACAACGAAGGCCAGGCGGAGATCTTCGGTCCGGGTTGGATCTCGTCCGTCGCGTCCCAGGGCGCTTCGTACACCCAGCTGCGCGCCACCTCCAGCACCTCGGTCGAGATTCTGAGCGCGGACGGCAGCTCCATCGCGTTCACCAGTACCACGAGCGGCGGGTGGAAGGCGCAGCCTGGCTATGAGTCACTGACCCTGACGGGCACGCTGTCGGGGACGAAGTTCACGCTCACCGACACCGACGCCAACAGTACGGTTTTCTCCAAGGCGGCATCCGCGGCCTCGACCTGGACGCTGTCGTCCACGGCGTCCGCGGTGAGTGACTCGTCCGTCACTGTCGCGTCGGAATCGGTGGTGGTGGGCGACGGCACGCTGGCCCGTCCGAAGTACGTCATCTCCCCGACCCCGGCGGTCACCACTTCGACCTGCCAGGCGGACCCGCCGACCAAGGGCTGCCGAGTACTGGAGTTCGTCTACGCCGACACGACCACCGCCACCAGCAGTGCCCTGGGCGACTACAGGAACCAGGTCAAGGCCGTGAAGCTGTGGGCCACTGACCCGGGCACCTCCGCCTCCACGGCCGAAACGGTGACGTCCTACGCCTACGACGCCTCCGGGCACCTGCGCAGCGTGTGGGACCCGCAGATCAGCCCCGCGCTGAAGACGACCTACACCTACGATTCCGACGGCCGCGTCGCGACCCTCACCGAGCCCGGTGAACTCCCTTGGACCTTCACCTACGGCAAGGCGGGCTCAGCGCTGACCTCCGGTGCGGGCATGCTGCTGCAGGCTTCGCGCCCCGCACTCGCAACGGGATCGAACAGCAACGTCTCCGGTACCGCCGTGACCGGTGTCGTCTACGACGTCCCGCTGTCCGGGTCCAAGGCTCCGTACAAGCTGGACAAGGACACAGTCGCCACCTGGGCCCAGGACGGGGCGCCGACCGACGCCACGGCTGTCTTCCCGCCCGGCTCGGCTCCGCTCTCCCACACCGGGAGCGAGCTCGCCGCTGACGCCTACACCAACGCCACCATCACCTACATCGACGCCAACGGCGAGGAGACCAACACCGCCACGCCCGGCGGATCCATCACCACTACCGAGTACGACGAGTACGGCAACACGGTCACCGAACTGAGCGCCGCCAACCGTGAACTGGCGCTGGGCAAGTCGTCCGGTGCCGCCGAAACGCTGGCCGCACTCGGTCTCACCGACCTGTCCACCGCGGACCGCGCCCAGCTGCTGGCCGTGGTCTCCGCCTACTCCTCCGACGGCGAGCGTCTGCTGAACGATTACGGCCCGCTCCACGAGGTCACCCTGACCAAGGAACTGGTCGGCTCCACCGCCGAGTCCACCCTCGCGGCGGGCACGGTCGTCCCCGCGCGCACCCACACGTCGTACGCGTACGACGAGAACCGCCCCTCCGACGCCGAGCTGTCGGGCCTGGTGACCACCACGAAGACGGGTGCCTCTGTCGACGGGTACGGCACGGACGGCGACATCCGCACCGTGACCACCAGCTACGAATGGTCCACGGGCCAGACGAAGGCGAGCGGCGGCGACGATTCCACCGGCATGGTCACTACGTACGATTCCGCCGGGAAGGTGGCCACCACACGTACCGCGGGATCCAGCGGGACGGATGCTGCGACCATCAGGTACGAGTACTACACCGCCAATGGCACGGGCACCTGTGCGGGTCGGCCGGAATGGGCGGGCCTGGTCTGCCGGACCTCACCGGCGGCCGGCATCACCGGCGGCGGCAGCAATCCCAACGAGACGGTCACCACGGTCTACACCTACGACCGATGGACCCAGCTCGCCACAAAGGCCGAGAGCGCCAATGGCGTGACCCGCACGACCACCATCGCCAAGGACAGTGCGGGCCGACCCGTCAGGACGACCGTCACCGGTGGCACCGGCCAGGCAGTCCCGGCAGTGACAGTCGCCTACAACGAGACCAACGGCAAGGTGGCCACTCGGACCGGGGACGGACAGTCCATCGTCTACACCTACGACGCCCTGGGTCGCCAGACGTCCTACGGTGACGGCGCCGGCAACGCCACCACCATGTCCTACGACGTCCTCGACCGGCCGGTGAAGGTCACGGACTCGGCTCCGTCCAGCGTGACGTACGCGTACGACACCGCCGGCAACCGCAAGACCCTGACCGACTCGGTCGCGGGAACCTTCACCGCCTCGTACAACGCCGACGGTGCACTCACCTCCGAAACCCTGCCCGGCGGCAGCACGCTGACGGTCGGCACGGACACAACTGGCAACGAGACCGGCCGCGTCTACACCGATGCCGAGGGTGACACGATCGTCTCGGACAACGCCCGGTACAACGCCCGTGGCGAGCAGGTCGGGCACACCCAGACCGACGGCTCCACCACGGACACGGCCTACCTCTACGACAGTGCCGGACGCCTCACCCAGGCCGCCGACACCACTGCCACCGGCTGCACCACCCGCGCCTACACCCTAGGCGCGAGCAGCAACCGGACAGCGCTGAAGGCCAGTTCGGACGACTGCGACAACAGCACCGACGACACGACCACGGCCACCATGTCGTACGCCTACGACAGTGCCGACCGGTACGTCGCCGACGGTGTGGCCTACGACGCGTTCGGCCGCACCACAACGAGCGGCGACAGCACGCTGACGTACTACGTCAACGACCTCGTGCACAGCGAGACCGTCGGCACCGGCCGGCAGACCCGGTCCCTGGACGCTGCAGGGCGACTGGCCGTCCTGGCAGACCAGACCCAGGCCACGGACGGCTCCTGGAGTACGACGAGCACCGTCACCAATCACTACGGCTGCGACTGTGACAGCCCCAGCTGGAGCAAGTCCTCGGCCGGTGCCGTCAGCCGCAACGTCGCCGACCTGACCGGCGCTCTCGGAGCCGTCAGCACAGCGACGGGGGACGTGGTTCTCCAACTGTCCAACCTGCACGGAGACGTCACGGTCCAGCTTCCGCTGGACACCTCCGTGGCTCCGACCGTCCAGCAGTACGACGAGTACGGCAACGCGCTCGATGGTACGGCGTCGACCGCGTACGGATGGCTGGGTTCCTACCAGAGGGACAGTGGAACCCTCAGTGGAATCACCCTCATGGGAGTCCGTCTCTACGACTCCTCCAGCGGCCGGTTTCTCCAGACCGACCCAGTCTACGGAGGGAATGACAACAGCTACGACTACTGCCGCGGAAACCCCGTCTCGTGCACGGACCTGACCGGCGCCTACTCGTACTCGTTCTCGTATAACCTCGGCTTCTACTTCAGCTCCGCCAAGACGGTCTTCAAATGGATCCGCAACCACTTCTGGGTCTTCCCCCTCACCGGGTGCGGCTCGACTCTCAACAGGGGGGAGCGGTGCAACCTCAAGCCCGTGCTGGGTCCGGTCAAGGTGGAGAAGCTGACCTCGACCTACTTCCAATTCCTTTCTCTGAAGGGGCACTTCGAAGGCCCTGGCAAGAGACTGAGGTTCACCTTCACCAAGAGCTGGGGGCAGGTCTACATGAAGGTCAAGGCATGGGGGCCGAACAACACGAAGTGCAATAACAACAAGCTCTGTTCGACAGCGAACAAGATCTCTGCCAGGACAGGATTTGCGGTCTTCGCGGTGAACATCGCGTTCTATACAACGGCCTACGGAATCTGGTGATGCGTCATGGACACTGCAGCCCACGACCGGACACGGTCGGCACTGAGCTACTTGGTCATCACCATCGTGGCCGCGGTTCCCTGGCTCATCGCGGTCCTACCGCTCACTCTGAACGGCATGCAGCATGTACAGGAAGCCGGTGAGTCCGGGAACGGCTCGGTCGGGCTGGGCATCACCATGCTGATGCTGGCGGTGCTGCCCGCGATGGCCTCGCTGCTGGTGCTCGTGTTCGGGATCACCGCCCGTGTCCAGCTTCGCAGGGCCCTGCATTTCGCCGCGGCGGTTCTGTTCTTCAGCGGGATGGTGTCCTTCTTGTCCGCCGTGCTGCTCGCCATGGCGTAGAAAGCAAGCAGTGACGAAGGCAGTTGCGGCCCTCTGAATCACCGGAGGGCCGCAACTGTTAGCCCAGGGCGCGAGTCAGCCAGGCGTCCAGGGCAGTTGGCGAGGCACCGGACCACCCCAGATGGCCATCGGGGCGTACCAGCATGATCTCCCGCCCGTCTCCAGGCTCCGACAGCGTGGCAACAGCGGTGTCTCCCCCCAGCCGCCGACGGGCGACGTCCACGAATGCCCGCCCGTTCGCAGCGGGAGCAACGAGCGCCCACCGGGGACCGAGCTCCCCGTGCAGGCGGGTCCGGCTGCCGTCCTCCCGGACGCACGGCAGGTCAGGTGCACGGTCACCGGCACGCAAACCGGCGCCGGTCCACGAGCGAGGCCACCGGCGTCCAAGAGGCCCGTTACGGTAGGTGGTCCTGAGCTGCGAAGACCTCTCCCAGAGCAGCCGCTGGGCCATGGGCAGATTCAGCAGCGGAGCCAGAGCGCGATCACGGAAGGTGCGAGCCAGGGCGTTGTCCCCGGCGACCAGACGGGTAACGCCGCTGGTTGCCGCGACCACCTCGCGCGCCACCGGCCGCCGCTCCGCCTCGTATGTATCCAGCAGACAGTCCTGGGCTCGGCCCGAGGCGACCAGGGCGAGCTTCCAGGCCAGGTTCTCGGCATCGCCGAGTCCGGTGTTCATGCCTTGTCCACCGAACGGACTGTGCACGTGAGCGGCGTCTCCTGCCAGCAGAATCCGGCCACACCGGTACCTTGTGGCCAGACGGCGCTGAATACGGAATGCGGAGGTCCACAAGGCGTTCCATGCCTCTGGCGGCTCAATGCCCGCATGGTCCTGCAGGGCCTGTCCCAGTACGGTCGGCACTCGGTGTGAGTCGATGTTCTCACCGTCTGCCGGGGCCGAGGCCACCAGGCGCCAGATGTCACTTCCGGGCAGCGGGAAAACCCCGAGCATCCCATCCCTGTGCAGCCATGCCGACACCACGTCTCTGGGGAAAGGCAACGGTGCCCGCACATCCGCGAGCAGAAATCCGTCCATCATGGGGGCTCCGGGAAAGTCGATGCCCGCCAGTTTGCGCACACGGCTGTGCGCCCCGTCACAGCCAACCAACCACCTTGCGCGCACCTCCCCGTCATTGAGCTGAACAGTCACTCCCTCTGCATCCTGAGTGGCATGGACAAGTTTCTGCCCCCACTCCACCTCGACACCCAGTTCGCCGAGCCGGCGCCGCAGCTGCGCCTCCACCTCTGCTTGCGAATTGACCAGCACAGGACGATTCACCAACGTCGCATGCGCGCCAACCCTCAAGCGAACCAGGCACTTGCCGTTAACGTGAGTGACGAACTCCGCCACATGAACCGATCGCTCCGGCAGCCCTTCCAGAGCCCCGAGTCGGTCGAGAACCTCGGAGCCCCGAGGCTGCAGCCCCAAGGCACGCGATGCCATTGACGGCCGCTCTTCCTTGTCGATGACCTTGACCGGCACCCCGGCCATGCCCAGGCCGCACGCCAGGGCAAGGCCGGTCGGTCCCGCGCCCACCACCACAACCGCCGGACTCGGCACCTCAGATCCTCCGCGACACAGGCCCCTCAAGACTGAAGTGCCGAGCATAGCGCGCGTGAAGTTCATGTCCCCTCGGGTGGTACAGCACCCCGTGCGGCCTCGGCCCTCAGGGCAAGGTTGCAAGATCTCCGGCACCACGTCAGTTCGCGGTACCGGCATCCACGACCCCTGCGGACGCCCTTGCTCCGGCCCGGCAGGCGTCCGTGCGGGCCCCCGCCGGTGGGTGTCGGCGGCACACTGGTCACGCCGGGGGACCTGATCGTGGCCGACGAGGACGGTGCCGTCCGTGGTCGTACCGCAGGACCGCGCGGTCCCGCTGGCCGAGGACTCGCTCCTGCACCAGGACCGTGAGGCGTTCGCACGCCGTCGCCTCGACGAGGGGGGCCTGCTCTCCGACTACTACCCACTCACCGGTGAAGGGCTGGACGAGTACCTGGCGAGCAAGCCCGCGACCTGACCGCTTGCGGGTTCTGTACGGGGACGGCTTCGTCCCCGTACAGATGGCGCGGGCGGTGCACCAGCCTCAACGGAAGCCGTAGTAGAGGGTGTTGTGCACGGTGTCCGGAAGATAGAGCACATCGTGACCGTCCGAGTCCCGCCGCACCGCGAGCCGGTCCGCGCTCACGCCCGGCGCGGCGGACTGCGCGGTCCAGGCCCCGTCCGCCGACTGCGTCGCGGCAAAGACCCGGTCGGTGCCCGAGGTGGTCACGTAGTAGATCCGCTTGGTGTCCGTCTCGTCCCAGGTGATGCCGAGGGCGGCTGCGGTCTGTCCGCCGGCGTACACGGTCTTGCTGACCCAGTCGTTGCCGCTCGGATAGGCGTAGTACACGCGAAAGTTGCTGCCGCTGTCGGCCGAGCGGTAGCGGTAGGCGACCTTCGGGGTGGAGCCGTCGAGGGTGAGCTTGGCGCTCTGCACCGCAGGACCGGCGTACCCGTTGTCGATGCTCCACTCCTCGCCGGTGGTCAGCTGCTGGATCACGTCGGAGGTGTCGGGCGTCACCGGGACGGTGAGCGCCGCACCCGTACTGTCGGCGAAGTCGCCGGTCGCCGGGTCGAAGCGCAGGTAGGAGAGCTGGTGGCGGAACCCGGTCGCCGGCGCCTTGGCCCACTCGTACAGCAGATGCACACGCCCCTCGCTGTCGACCGTCAGGTCGTCGGGGTACACGGAGCGGTTCAGCGCGCCGGCGAACGTGGCAACCACGCTCCAGCGCGCCGCTGCGTTGTCCCAGCGGTAGAGCTTGCCGGGGCGCTGATCGGCGCCGGCGCCGACACGGGCGGCCAGGTACAGATCGCCGTTGGGCGCCGTGGCGACGATCGGATAGGTGATGCCCTGGCCCTGGTCGGGCAGTTCGGCCGCATGGTCGGTGACGTCCCCGCCGGGGGCCTCGGTACGGAAGTAGCGCCAGGCGTCGGCGTGCATGGAGGCGAACACATGCAGACGTCCGTTGCCGTCCCGCGCGACGGACGGCTGGTTGTGGCCGTTGTCGTCAGGGAACTCCGCCTGCACCCCGCTCCGGTCGAGTAGAGGCAGCAGGCTCCAGACCCCGTCCGGGTCGCGCCGCGCGATGGCGGGCCGGTGCGTGGCGGCCGTCGAGCCCGGCTCGTTGAAGGCGAAGTACGTGTACTGGCCGCGGCCCTTGTACGTGGCGACCGGCGTCCACCAAGCGGCCTGGTTCGACGAGTCCATCGCGTACGGGACCTTCTCGATCACCGCCGCCGCGGCTGCCCTGCTCTGCGCGGTGTCGGCCCGGGCGGCCGGGACGGGCAGGAGCAGGGCGGCCAGGGCCGTGGCCGAGGCGGTGTACGTGCGTACCGTGGGACGTCGCAAGATGAGCTCCTTCGCGGGTGCGTGCGCGGGCGTGGAGGTGACGCGGTCGGCAGCGGCCCGAGGGCCGGCCGGCGCGGTCGTCGTGCGGGGTACGGAGCAGGGCCCGGCGAGGGTCGTGCGACGTTCGCCGGGCCCGGACTACGGCGCTCGGCCTCAGCGCTTGATGAGCGCGGCGGCCTCCTCGCCGGCCTGCTTCATCGCGTCCTTCGGCTTCGACTTGCCGACGAGGACGGCCTGCACCTGCTTGGCGACGGCCTCCTCGATCTGGGCATTCTGCGCGAACTGCCAGAACGGGCTGCCGGTCGCCGTCTTGGTGATCTTCTCGGTCCACTCCGTGGTGAAGGTGTCCTTGGCGACCTCCGGGGCGGCCAGACCCGCAGTGGTGGACGGCGGCAGTGCGCGCGCGGCGAAGTACTCGGAGGTGGTGGCCTGGTCGGTGGTGGTGTGCAGCGCGAACTCGGTCGCCGCGTCCTGCCCCTTGCCCTTCACGATCGCGATCACGCCGCCCCACAGCAGCGCCTGCGGCGTGTCCCCGGCCTTGAGCACCGGACGCTCCATCGGCTGCATGGCGTTGGCCAGCGTCTTGTCCTTGGACTGGGCGGAGGTCACGCCCTTGCCGATGATCGCGTCGTCGTAGAAGGCGGCCTTGCCCTGCCCGAACAGGGCGCGCGCGTCGAAGCGGTCCACGTCGGCGGCGATCAGCTTCTCGTCGTGCAGCTTCTTGTACCAGGTGACCGCGTCGATCGAGGCGTCGTCGCCTATCGTGACCTTCCCACCGTCGAGCAGCTTGCAGCCGAAGGTCTGCATCCACGGGAAGATGTCCTTGAGCTGCGCGACCTTGGTGGCAGCGGCATACGGTACGACACCGCCGCCGAGCCCCTTCAGCTCCCGTAGTGCGGCCTCGAACTCCTCAACGGTGGTGGGGTGCTTCTTGATCCCGGCCTTCTCCAGGAGCTGGGAGTTGGCGATCACACCGATCGATCCGGTGTTCCACGGCAGCCCGTACTGCTTGCCGTCGTACTTGCCGCTGTTCAGCGCCACGTCGGTGTAGCCGCCCTTGCCGGCCACCGATCCGAGGTCGGCCAGCTTGCCCATCTGCGCCATCGCGGCGAGCCAGGCGATGTCGAGGTGCACCGCACCCGTCGTCTCCCCGCCGCCCAGCTTGAGGGTGAGCTGGCTCAGGTACTCGTTGTACGGGTACGAGACCGCGCGGATCGTGGACTTCTCGGCCTTCTCCCATGCCGCGATGATCTTCTCGATCGAGGGCTTGGCTGCCTCCTCGTTGAGCGACCAGGAGGTGAAGTCGAAGTTCTTGGACTTCGGGTCGCCGCCGTTGGAGGTGCTGCCGGCGCCGGACGGTGCACAGGCGCCGAGCACACCGGCGCCGGCCACACCGAGCGCGCCGATGCCGAACATGCGCAGCGCGCCGCGTCGGCTGATGCCAGAGGTGGTCATGATCTCTCCATGGGGGAGTAAGCGGGAGGGGAGGTAGGTGAGGGCGCGGGCTGATCCCGCGGGTTCAGCTCTTGACCGAACCGGCGGTCATGCCGCCGACGAGGTAGCGCTGCAGGAACATGAAGGCGACGACCACCGGGATGGACACGATGAGCGAGGCCGCCATCAACTGGGGCCAGGCGGTCTGGAATTCGCCGATGTAGGTGGAGACGAGGCCGGGAGGCAGGGTCTGCTTCTCCTTGTCGGCCAGGGTCAGCGCGAAGATGAAGTCGTTCCAGCCGCGTACGAAGGCGAAGAGCCCGGCGGCGATCATCCCGGGCGCGGCCAGCGGCGCCACGATGGAGTGCAGCGTCCGCCACCGGGACGCGCCGTCGATGGACGCCGCCTCCAGCAGGGCGTCCGGGATGGTGTCGAAGATGCCCTTCAGCATCCAGACGCACAGCGGCATGGTGAACGTGGTGAAGGAGAGCACCAGGGCGGTGTACGTGTTGAGCATGCCGAAGCTGGAGAAGACGGCGTACAGCGTCACCAGCAGGAGCGCCTGGGGGAACATCTGGGAGGCCAGCACCAGGTGCATCAGCGACCGGCGCCCGCGGTAGCGGAACTTGGAGAACGAGTAGCCCATGTACGTGGCGACGACCACGCTCAGCACGGCGGTGATCGAGGCCACGATGAGCGAGTTGATCATGTACTTGATCAGCTGGTCGTTCTCGGCGAGGGCCGTGAAGTTGCTGAGGGTGAGATCGGTGGGTATCAGCTTCGGCGGGAACCGGAAGGTCGACTCGGGGGTGCTCAGCGCGGTGGCGAGCAGCCAGTAGACCGGCAGCAGACCGAAGGCGCCGATGACGACGACCGCACTCCAGGCGGCGATCCGCGAGCGCAGCACGTCCTTGCGTATACGGCGCCGAGCGCTGCGCCCAGCCCGCGTGGCGGATGGCCGCGGCCGGTCGACGGCGGACAGCGCGGTGGAGGTGGTGGAGGTCATCAGGCGTCGCCCTTCCGCTCGGTGATCCTGAGGTAGACGGCGACGAGGAGGAGCAGGAGCAGCATCCACAGTCCGCCCAGCGCGGTGGCCCGGCCGATGTCGAAGCCCTTGAAGGCGGTCTGGTACACGGCGGTCGCGAACGTCTCGGTGGTGCCGGCCGGTCCGCCTCCGGTGAGGACGTAGATGGTGTCGAAGTGCTGGAAGTTCCAGATGAACTCCAGCAGGAGCACGATCGAGGCGACACCGCGGACCTGCGGCCAGGTGACGGCGAAGAAGCGCCGGATCGAGCCCGCCCCGTCCATCGAGGCCGCCTCGTGCAGCTCCCTGGGCACGGTCTGCAGACCGGCCAGGAGCATCACCATCATCCAGGGGAAGCTGGCCCAGGTCTTGGTGACGATGACGGCGAGCATCGCGGTGCCGGGCCGGCCGAGCCAGGCGACGGACTCGTCGATGATTCCGGTCTCCATGAGGACGCCGTTGAGCACCCCGTAGTTTGCGTTGAAGATCCACATCCAGAGGAAGGAGACCACCACGCCCGGGATCACCCAGGGAAACAGGAACAGGCCGCGCAGGAAGCCGCTGCCCCTGAGGCCGGTGTTCAGCGCGAGCGCGAGCGCGAAGCCGAGCGCGAAGGGGACGAGCGTCGCGCCGACGGTGAAGATCAGCGTCTGCTTGAGGATCGTGAGGAAGTCGCCGTCCAGCCAGTATGTGAAGTTGTCCAGGCCGACGAACTCCCGGCCCGGCAGCCGCAGATCCTGCTTGAAGAAGCCGGTGAACAGCGCCGACAGCAGCGGGTAGAAGATGATCGCCGCGAACAGGGCGAGTCCCGGTGCGGTCAGCAGCAGGGCGAACGCACCGTTGGAGAGCCGTCCGCCGGTCCGCTGACGGGGCGGGGGCGCCTTCTGGGGAGGTGCGGCCGTACTCATGGGTGTGTCCTCTCAAACGGGGCAGGAGCGCCGGGGCCCTGTGTGAACGCCATCCATGCTCCAGTGAATGCAAGTTGCAGCATGCGGGATCGTTCTCCATATCGTGCGATGGCGTCAACCCTTTTGGTCGGCGAATCGCCGGTTCTGTGCAGGACCGGCGAACTCGCCCCACCTGCTCTGAACTTGAACTTCGGCTTGCGACAGACGGGTCGGTGGCCGTAACCGGAACTTACAACGAATCCCACGGGCTGAACAGTAGTTGCACAATATGGATGTGATGTACGTTCAAGGCTGCTCCGCTGCGACGGGGAGTATCCGAGCTTCACACCAAGGAGGCCGCACGTGCGGGAAGAAGAGGTCCATTACGACATCGCCGTGATCGGCGGCGGATTGGCGGGGACCTGCGCGGCCATCGCCGCGGCCCGGCTCGGCCGACGCGTCGCCCTGGTCAACAACCGGCCCGTCCTGGGCGGCAACGCCAGCAGCGAGATCCGCGTCTGGGTCTGCGGCGCCACCGCACACGGCGTGCACCGCTGGGCCCGCGAGACCGGAATCATGGGCGAGCTGTACACCGAGAACCAGTACCGCAACCCCGAGGGCAACCCCTACTACTGGGACCAGGTCGTCCTCGACGCCGTCCGTGCCGAACCGAACATCGACCTCTACCTCAACACCGACGTACGCGAGGTCGACGCGAGCGGCCCCGACGACAGCCGCGAGGTGCACTCCTGCACCGGCTGGATGGTGGGCTCGGAGCGCCGCATCACCTTCCATGCAAGCCAGTTCCTCGACTGCACCGGTGACGGCCTGCTCGGCCACCTCGCCGGCGCCCGCTACCGCATAGGCCGCGAGGCACAGACCGAGTTCGACGAGCCCTGGGCGCCGGCCGAGGCGGACCAGGCGCTGCTCGGCTCGACGATCCTCTTCCACACCAGGGACACGGGCCGGCCGGCGAAGTTCGTACCGCCTGCCTACGCCAAGGACCTGTCGACCACGCCCATCCTGCGCAACCGCATCCTGCGCACCGGGGACAACGGCTGCGACTACTGGTGGATCGAGTGGGGCGGCGAACTCGACACCGTCCACGACAACGAGCGCATCCGCGACGAGCTCCAGGCCGTGATCATGGGCATCTGGGACCACATCAAGAACTCCGGCCAGTTCCCCGACGCGGCGAACCTCACCCTGGAATGGGTCGGCAGTCTCCCCGGCAAGCGCGAGTACCGCCGCTTCCTCGGCGACTACGTCCTCACTCAGCAGGACATCCTTCAGCAGCGCCAGTTCGCCGACCGGATCGCCTTCGGCGGCTGGTCCGTCGACCTCCACCCCGTGCAGGGCATGTACGCCGACGAGCCCGGTGCCCGCCAGCGATACGCGGACGGCATCTTCCACATCCCGCTGCGCTCCCTGTACTCGGCGAACGTCACGAACCTGCACTTCGCCGGGCGCAACATCTCCGCCACCCACATCGCCTTCGGGGCCACCCGCGTCATGGCCACCTGCGCGACACTCGGCGAGGCCGCGGGCACCGCCGCGGCCCTGTGCGTCGCCGAGGGCCTCACGCCGCGCGAACTCGCCACCAAACGAACGGAACTGGTACGCCACACCCTGCTGCGCCAGGACGCCTCCGTGATCGGTCTCGCCGACGACGACCCCGACAACCTGGCGCGCACTGCCCGCGTCACCGCCTCCTCCCACCTGACCCGTCTGGCCGCCGAACCCACACCGGCCGCGCCCGGCACCCCGTACCCCCTCACCCGCGACCTGGCCCTCCTGCTTCCGGTCGACCCCGCACTCGACACGGTCGACCTCCTCGTCCACGGCGCCCCGAACGGCCAGTCCCGCGAACTCACCGTGGAACTGTGGAGCACGGGCCACCCCGAAAACGCGGTCCCCGCCGACCACCTCCTCACGACCACTGTCACCGTCCCGTCCGACGGCCCCCACTGGGTCACGGCCCGCCTGGACCACCACCCCGACACCCCCCAGAACGCGATCCTCATCGTCCGGGCCTGCGCGGACACGGCCCTGGTCCTCCTCCCCGAACGCACCGACGGTGTCCTCGCCCTGCGCAGGAAGGCCGAGGGAGACGCGGCCGTCGACCACGACATCCCGGAAGAAGACGGACAACTGGTCCTGGAATGGCAGGCCCGCGGCCTGCGCCGCCAGACCTTCGCCTTTCGGGCGGCCCCCGACACCACGGCATTCCGCCCCGAACGGGCCGTAGGCGGATACCAACGTCCCTACGGCGGCCCGCACATGTGGTCCTCCGCGCCGGAGGACGCCGCTGAGTGGCTCCGTCTCGACTGGCACAACGAGCAAGAACTCGTCGAAACCCGCCTGGTGTTCGACGACGACGTCGACGAATACCTCAACAACCTGCACCGCCACCGCACCCCGTACGAGGTCATGCCGGAACTCGTACGCGACTACCGCATCCAGAGCCGCGACGCCGCCGGTACCTGGCACACACTCCTGACGGTGACGGACAACCGACGCCGCCACCGTGTACACGAACTGAAGGCCGCGGACGGCAGCCCCGTACGCACCGACGCGCTACGGCTCGTGGTCGAGGCGACGCACGGGGCACGGCACGCGCACGTGATCGCCTTCAAGGCGTACGGCGCATAGCCACATGGCGAAGGGGTCCGGTGGAGGCTGATCAGCCTCCACCGGACCCCTTCGCCATGTACGTCAGAGCGCGCCAAGTGCCTGACTGATGGCGTCGGCGGCCTCGATGACCTCGCGTACGAGGGCGAGGCGCTGCCCCTCGGTATCGGAGCGGTCCCCGAGCAGCGAGGTCGGGCCCCACAGGGAGATGGCGGCGACGACGTCCCCCGAAGCGTCGCGGACGGGCGCGGCCAGGGACGCGCGGCCCAGGGCGCGCTCCTCGGCTTCGACGGCGTAACCGGTGCGCCGGACGGTGTCGATCTCGCTGTCGAGGAGGTCGTGACTGGTGGTCGTGTACTCGGTGTGCGCGTCGAGAGGCTCTCCCAGCAGTTTGCGACGCTCTTTGGGGGCGAGACCGGTGAGCAGACACTTGCCGATGCTCGTGGCATGCAGCGGGGCGGTGTGTCCGGCCTGCGTATAGGACTTGGGGGCGCGCGGGCCCTCGAAATTGCACAGGAACATCAGCTCGGTACCGCGGCGTACGGCCACGTTGGCCCCGAGCCCGGTGCGGGCGGCGAGGTCCTGGAGCACCATGCGGGCGGCCCGGTGCACGGGGTGGCGGTTGGTGGCGGTGGCGGCGAGGGGGAGGAGGCCGAGGCTGAGCCGGTAGAGGTTGCTGACCGGATCGCGTTCGACCATGTCGAGGCGTTCCAGGGTGGACAGCAGGCGAGAGGTGGTCGACGAGCCCAGTCCGGTGAGCTCGGCGACGTCGGAGACACGGAGTTCGGCCCGACCGGAGTCGAGTGCGCGCAGCACCGAGACCGCTCGTTCGACGCTCTGGTTCGTCCCGACATCAGTCGCCCGCGTAGCCATGACCCTCCTCGTTTTGCAAATCGCTTGCACAATCTGCATCAGCATATCGCGCATGGTCGATGCCCGTACCTGAAATCAGCGACAGTGGCAGTTCCGCGACGTCACTGGGGCCGGACGCGGGTGACGTCGCGGAACTGCCGGCATTCACCCGTCAGTCCGAGCTGCCCCGAGTTTCGTAGCCTTGAAGGAACCGTTGAGCGCCTCGGCCTGGTGAACCCAGCCGCGCGGGGCCTCCTTGTGGATGCCCAGGTCCTTCGCAACATGGGCGACCGGACGGCCGGAGGCCTGCACCTCGCGGATGGCCCGCTCGCGCAGGCCGTCGGGGTACTTCAGTGGTGCAGGCATCGGACCTGTGTTCTCCCATCTGCCCGTCCGGCGGGCCCTTTCCCCCGGGAAGGCGCGAGCTGCCCCTCACCGCTGTCACGCCGACTGTGCTGAGCCCCGTAACCGCGTCCGCGCGGGAGGCGGTCAAGCGGTAGGGCGCGATACCACCACTCAGTCCGCCCCCGACAGAAAGCGTCGCTGGACCTCTTCCAGGGCCGCCGTTTCGGCCCGCTCGTCCGGGTGGTCGAAGTGCCCCGCCCGCAGAACGAAGAGTTCGCGCGGCCCGGCCAGTGCGTTGTGCACCGCGAACTGCCCCGGTGGGGGTACCGCCGGATCGAACAGGGCGGCACCCACATGCACTGGGATGTGAAGGTGCCGGGCCGCTGTCGCGGCGTCGAAGTACGCCAGGACGTCCAGCACCGAGGGCTCCTCGGCGAGCCGCGTACGCACCGACTCTCCGCTGCCCGTGCACGGCAGTGTCACCCGGAGCGGATGGTTTCCGAAGGTCGGCACCGTAAGGCCGGCGGCATGGAAACGGTCGTCCCAGGGGAGCGCCAACGCCCCGATGCCGCCGCCGAAACTCGTGCCCAGGTACGTCAGCCGCCCGGCAGCCTCCGGCACCAGCCGCAGCAGTGCGGTGGCCGCACACCAGACATCCGCCACGCACCCGCCGATGAGGTACGACTCCCGGGCGCCGATGCCGTGCAGAACGTGCCCCGCCGAGACCGAGGGAACGCCGGGCAGCAGGCTCCGCGTTCCGAGCCCGCGCAGGCAGGGCCAGATGGTCGCAGTCCCCGGCGGGGGTTGCCAGGGGTCCGGGGCCGCCCGGCCTCCGTATCCGTGTGTCGCCACACAGCCCTGCGTAACGCGGCCATCGGCAGGGACGGTCAGCCACCCGCCGATACGGACGCCGTCGGCGGATGTGTACGAGACGTCGGCGACCCGCACGCCGTCCACCGTGGCCCAAGGTCCCTCGATCCGAGGCGCCGGGTCGACGCGTAGCGCACTCGCGTAGCGCTCCTGCCAGAAGTCGGCGAAGCCGTCCGGGCCTGGCGGAGCCCCCACCGCAAGGAGGCGCGGCAGGTCGTAGCCGTAGGTGGGGTCGAACGGCAAATCATGCTGAAGCGAGCTGAGTTCACTGCCGTCTGACGTGAGCGGATGGGTGGGCAAGATCTCTCCTTGTTCGGTGTGCGAAGTGACCAGCACGCCCTGCCGGAACAGCTCTCGACACGACGTACCCTGTCCTGCCGACGCTGAGCCCCCGGTACGGGCTTGACCTGCCGACTCAACGGTCACGTCCCGCTGAGCGGTGTAGTCACGGCAGCTGTTTCGATCAGGACGGCGGCGAGTCGGTCCAGGGTCGGCGCGGTTGGGGAAGACCTGGACGACGTCGGTCCGTCGTTTGATCTCCCGGTTCAGGCGCCCCAGTGGATTCGTCGACCAGATCTTCTTCCAGTGCGAGGGTGGGAAGTACGCGAACGCTGTGATGTCTCCGGCTGCCTCCAGCAGCATGGCCTTGACCGAGGGGAAAACTGCCGTGCGAGCATGTCGGCCACCACGTTCAGCTGACTGCGGACGGTCTGGGCGAGGATCGTGTGGATGGTCGCGGCCACCAGGCCGCTGTGCGAGTCGCAGATCACCAGCTGGACGTGGTCCAGGCCGCGGGCCCGCAGACGGCGCAGGAACTCGGTGCAAAACGGCTTCGACTCGCTGTCGCCGACCATCAGCCCGAGGACCTCGCGGTGCCCGCTGGCGGAATCCCCGTCGCGATCATCATCGCCTGCGAGACAATACGGTGATTCACCTGCGCCTTGCAACAGTTCGCGGCTAACTTGATCTTTAAGTGCGCCACGAGCGCAGAGAGTGAGCCTTTTCCAACCCGACACTGATGGCCGCGTGTTGGACGGTTCTGCGGAACGACGAAGCTCCTGGTAGACGGGTTCTCGACCAAGATCGCCCGCAGCCACCAGGAGCTTCGTGTGCTTGTCTACCCGTCGTCGATCGACCTGTCCAGTCGCACCCTGCGGTGCCTGACCGGACGGCTCGCTGTGCGGCGTGGGGAGATCGGGACCCGGTGGCGGCGTCTGACCGCCGGTCGTCAGGCTCTCCTCGCCCTGGCCCATCTGCGATGCGGTGACACGTACGCCCAGCTCGCCGCTGGGTTCGGCATCGGCATCGCGACCGTATACCGCTACATACGCGAGGCGGTCGAGGTGCTGGCCGGCCTCGCGCCCACCCTGGCCGAGGCGATGCACATCGCGCGGACCAAGGCGTTCGTGATCCTGGACGGCACCCTGCTGCCGATCGACCGGATCGCCGCCGATACCCCGTACTACTCGGGCAAACACAAGCGGCACGGCATGAACGTCCAGGTCCTCACCGATCCCTTCGGGCGGCTGTTGTGGGTCTCGCCCGCGCTGCCCGGTTCCACCCACGACCTGACCGCCACCCGCACCCACGGCATCGTTGACGCGCTCGCCGAGGCGGGCCTCAAGTGCTGGGCCGACAAGGCGTATCAGGGTGCCGGCGGCTCCATCCGGGTGCCCTTCCGTGGCCGTCGTCTCAAGCGGTGGCAGCGTCGGCACAACAGCACGCACGCCGAGATCCGCTGCCTCGGCGAGCAGGCCATGGCCACTTTGAAGGGCCGGCGCCTCCTGCCAAGCTCCGCTGCAGCACCAACCGCATCACGGCGATCGTCCAGGCCGTCCTCGTCCTTCATCACGCGTCAGCGTGAGGTTGGAAAAGGCTCAGTGGCAGATCGTCCAGGCCGCGCTCGGCGAACACCTGGCCCGCATCACCGGCACCGGCCTCACCGTTGAGGACCTGGAGGCGCCCCGCACCAAACGTGCTGGTGTTCCACGGTGTCGGCGGGATCGGCAAGACCACCCTGTCGCGCACCCTGGAGGCCGCGCTGAGCCCGCACGCGCAACGGAGCGGGCCGGAGAGAAGAACGTCACCGCGCTGACGGCCGAAGGCTACCTCGGCCACCCGGCCAAGGGACCGTATGACCGGATCGTGGTCACCTGCGGCGTCACCGGCATCTCCCCCCACTGGCTCGACCAGCTCAGCGACGACGGCCTGATCGTCGTCCCCGTCGTCCACGGCGGCTTCCACCCCACCCTCTCCGTCACCCGCGACAAGGGCCGTCTGGTGGGCCACGGGGTGATGTCCAGCGACTTCATGTCGGCGGCCGGCCCCCTCTACGCGTGGCCGGCCGGGCAGACCCCGGCCCTGACCGAACCCCTTCAGCCGCAGCCGCTGTCCACCCGTGAGAACGTCGGCCCGGCCCTGGACGGCGACGGCTACTACGACCTGTGGTTCCACCTGGGACCCGGACCGTCCGCACCACCCGCGCGTGCATCGACGGCCTCGAGGCTGCCCTGGGCATGGCCTGCCTGCACGAGCCTGGCCGGTTACGTCACGAGACCGCAGAGCGCCCGAGGAGGAACAACTTCCTGGCCACGGGCACAGGGGCTCACTCAGGGGGACTCAGGAGAACTCACGGGATGTCGCACAGCGTAGTCGGAGCAGTGGGTGGCCGGGGTGGTGTGGCCTGTGCCGGTCAGTTCCACCAGTGCTGTGGCGGACGCCGTGCACGTGAGCTGTCCGAGTGCGAGAGGGGTGAGTGTGGTCGGGTCGTAGGGGAGGGTGACGCGCAGCCGCCCGGGGGCGTTCGGGGTGGCGGTCACCTTGGCCAAGGCAGTTTCCAAGGTGCCGGTCAGGGGTGGTAGTGCGCTGGTCAGGCCCTGCTTGCGGTCTTCGGGTGAGGGGCCGGTGAGGAGGGCGCGGACGGCTTCGGTGGGTGATGTGATGCCGGCGGCGGAGCGCTCGACGGGGTGCAGCGCTCCGTCTTTGAGGAAATAGACGGCGGTGCCTGCCACGATTCCGGTGGCCGGCTCACCAGCTCCCATGGGCTTGGACGCGTCGATCGCCGGACCGGTGCCGCAGCTTGTGAGGCCGAGTAGGAGCACAGGGAGAAAAGGGCGAAGGAGGCGGCTGCTTTGTGTCACGTACCGTCTCCTGCCGTGGGGGTGCGTGGGAATTCTGCGGTGAAGACTGCTCCGCCGTGCGGGCCGTTGGCTGCGGTCAGGGTGCCGCCGTGCAGGCGGGTGTTCTCCCAGGCGATGGCGAGGCCGAGGCCGCTGCCCTCGGAACGTGACCGGGCCTGGTCAGCTTTGTAGAAGCGGTCGAAGAGATGCGCGGCGGTCTCGGGAGACAGCCCGCCGCCGTGGTCGGTGACGTTGATCCGTACGCAATCCTCGTCGCCCTCGGATGCGGTCACCCGGACGGTCACGGGCGGTGCTCCGTGGCGCAGGGCGTTGCCGATGAGGTTGGCTATGACGACGTCGAGGCGGCGGGGGTCCAGGCGCGCGGTGACGGGGGGTTCGGGGAGGTCGGTGGAGACATTGTCCTGCCAGCCGCGGGCGCGTAGGCAGGCACGTACGGCCTCGGCCACGTCGATGTCGTAGGCGATCAGGGTATTGGCGCCGGCGTCGAAGCGGGAGATTTCCATCAGGTCGTCGACGAGCCGTGCGAGGCGGTCGGCTTCGGTGGTGACCAGGCGGGCCGCCCGGCTTATATCCGGCTGGAGGGTGTCGGCGCTGTCGTCGAGGACGTCGCTGACGGCGACCATCGTGGCGACGGGCGTCCGCAGTTCGTGGGAGACGTCGGCGGCGAAGCGGCGGGCGGAGGCTTCCATTCTGCGGAGTTCACCGACCGTGGTCTCCAGTGCGGCGGTTGATTCGTTGAACACCCTGGTAAGGTCGGCCAGTTCGTCGTTTCCGGTGGCCTTGATACGGCTGGTGAGATCGCCGTCGGCCACTCGTCGGGCGCCGTGCTGGAGCCGGCGCACGGGGCGCAGTACGCCGCGGGCTGCGAGCAGTGCGGGCGGCACGGCGAGGACGAGCGCGGGGATCGCGCCGTACTGGGAGGCGACCCACACGGCGGCCTTCGCGTCGCTGAGGGAGCGCAGCGGGGTGGCTCCGTAGACCTCGATGCCGGACGGTTGTCTGCTGTCGGCGAAGGTGATCGGGGTGCCGGCTGTGAGCCAGGGGGTGCCGTCCTGGGTGACGCGCTGGAAGGTCAGTTCCCGGTTGGCGGTGACATCACGGCGGAGGGTTTCGGGGATTGCAGGGCCGCCCTGGGCCGAGGTCACGGATTGGGTGCCGTAGGTGACGGTGATGATCCGGAAGCCGCTGCCGGAGGCCAGTTTTCCGGCGAAGGAGGTGAGCTGGGCGCGGGTGGGCGGGTAGGGCAGGTCGTCGGCGAACGTGGTGGTCGTGTCCCGCAGGTTGTTGAGGAGGGTGTCCTGCCCGGTCCGGAGGATCGAGATGTGCGCCTGGTAGTAGGTGAATCCCGCCGTCGCCACTACGCTGATGGCCGCGACCAGCAGGTATCCGGCGATCAGGCGGCCCCGCAGCCCGAGCGTGAGGCGCTTGACCGGCGAGGGGCGCTTCACAGCGGTCCGAAGCGGTAGCCGAAGCCGCGCGCCGTCTGTATGTAGCGGGCGGATGCCGGATCATCCTCGATCTTCGTACGAAGCCGGGCGATACCGGAGTCCACCAGGCGTACGTCGGCCGACGGGTCGTGGCCCCATACCGTTTCGAGCAGTTCCTGCCGGGCGAACACGTGACCGGGGTCCGCTGACAGGTGCAGCAGCAGGCGTAGTTCCAGCGGGGTGAGGGCGACGGGGTGTCCGTTCTTGGTAATGCTGAGGCCGGAGCGGTCCACGGTGAGCTCCTCGTAGATTTCGGTGGCTGTGGTTGCGGGTGAGGGGTCCTGCCCGCGTAGGACTGCGCGGATACGGGCGTCGAGGACCCGGCCGCGTACGGGCTTGACGACGTAGTCGTCCGCGCCCGCGTCGAGGCCGCGCACGATGTCGGAGTCGTCGCCGCGGGCCGTGAGCATGATGACGGGTACCGGCCAGGAGGCGCGGATGCGGCGGCAGATTTCGAAACCGTCGGTGTCCGGCAGCATCAGGTCGAGGACGACCAGGTCGGTGCGCGTTGTCCGCAGCGCCGTGAGACCCGCTTGGCCGGACGCAGCGGCGTGGACCCGGTGGCCCTGGTGCTCCAGGGCCAGCTGAAGGCCGTCGCGCAGGGACTGGTCGTCCTCGATGAGCAGAATCTTGGGCATAAGGAAATTATGGCTACCTCTGCCAGCAGATCCGGGCAGCTCAGGCCCTCTCCGGAAGCTTTGTTACGGTCCGTCCATACTCTGCCCACAGGCGGCGGACAAGGCGCGGAAACGCTGGCTGGGTGAGCGATCATCGCCGTCGCCGAGCTGCCGCCCGCCGGAACCCCTCCGGCCAGGAGCGGCCCTCCGTACCCTCCGCACCCACAGGAACCTCCATGAACCGTACCCCTTTTCCTGCCCCGGACGCCCCCGCACCGGCTGTACCTCGCACCGCCGCGCGCGGCTGCACACCCGCGCAGACAACAGCCGTAGTGCTACTGGTCTTCGGGGGGTTCCTGCTGCCCGTCGTCGGCTGGCTGATCGGCCTGGCCGTGTGGTTGCCGGCCCGCGGATGGAGCGGTCGCGCCAAAGTGGCGGGGGCACTGGTGTGGCCGCTGGCCGCTCTGGTGGTGATCCTCACCAGTGCCGTGGCGTACTGGCTGGTCCTGCCACTGGGCGACCCGGTCTCCTCCGTCGCCACCTCTCTGTTCCTCCTGGTGCCCGGAAGCTGGCTTGTTTTGCTGCTGCTGGCCGCCTGGGCCCTGCTCGGTGCCCGCCGCGCGGAGCAGGGCCGATGATCCGCCGCAGGACCGTCACCGCATGGCTGGGCAGCGGGCTGCTGCTCGCGGGCTGCGCACCGCTGGACGCAGTGGGGAGGCACGACCACGCAGTAGGCCCCCGCAGTACCCCCGATGCGCCCTCGATCACCCGGGCATCCGTCACCGGTAATGACCTGCCACGGGTGTCGCCGACCCCGCAGCAGATACGCCGTACCGGGCCCGATCTCTCGGTGCCGCGTCGGGTGGACCTGCTCACCGCACAGGGCACCGACGCCCGCTCCGTCGCTCTGGTGAAAGCGGCATTGCGCCGCGCGGGTGCCACCGACGTCCGTGTCTCTCCCCTCAGCGGTGCCTCGCGTCCCGCAGGGCCGATGGCCGTCGTCATCGGAACCGTCTCGGCTCCGCACATGGCCGACAAGCTGGGACGCAGCAATGCCTTCACCTCCGGGACACTGCCGCCTGAGGGCTACCAGATCACCACCAGCAGCCTCGACGGCCACATCGAAGTGCTGCTCGCGGGCGTCGACGGCGACGGTGTCCTCTACGCCGCCCAGACCTTCACCCAGCTGACCGCCGACGGCCGGATAGCAGGCGCCACGGTCGTCGACCACCCTGCCATGCCGCTGCGCGGGGTCGTCGAGGGGTTCTACGGCAAGCCCTGGACCCACGAGGAGCGCCTGGACCAGATCGCCTTCCACGGCTCCGTCAAACTGAACACCTACCTGTACGCGCCCAAGGACGACCCGTACGAACGTGACCGCTGGCGCGAGCGCTACCCGAGGAAACTGGAACGCGAGCTGGCCGAGCTGGCCCGGCACGCCGCCGACCACCATGTGCGCTTCACCTATGTCCTGTCCCCGGGCAAGTCCATCACCTACAACGATGCGGGCGACCGCCAGGCCCTGACCGGCAAGCTCCAGTCCCTGTACAACCTGGGGATCCGGGACTTCGCCCTGGCCTTCGACGACATCCACCCGCTGCCCGTATGGAACGGTGCCGCGGACTTCGCCCGTTACGGGCCTGTCTCGGAGCAGTCCGCCGCCGCCGCTCAGGCCGACCTCACCAACCGCATGCAGCGCGAGTTTGTCGACCAGCACCGCGGCATGCGCCCGCTGCAGTTCGTGCCCACGCAGTACAGCGACCTCGCCGACACCCCGTACAAGAAGACCCTGCGCCGCGCCCTGGACGACCGCGTGCAGGTGTGGTGGACGGGCGCCGACGTGGTGCCCACCTCCATCACCACCGCACAGACCCGTCGAGCGGCCGACGTGTGGGGCCACGACGTGCTGCTCTGGGACAACTACCCCACCAACGACTACGACCACGCCGCCGGACGCCTGCTGCTCGCCCCCTACGCCAAGCGCACCCCCAGGCTCGGCGAGCACCTCAGCGGCGTCGCGCTCAACCCCATGAACCAGGCATCGGCCAGCAAGATCGCCGAATTCACCGGTGCCGACTACGCCTGGAACCCGCGCGCCTACCGGCCCACTGACTCCTGGCACAGCGCCGCGGCACACATGACCGCCCACGACCCGCAAGGCACCCACGCCCTGCTGACCTTCCTCGACACCCAGCACATGGCGCCCAGCTGGACCGGCACACCATGGCAGCCCGCAGCCCCCGCACTCAAGGCCCGGCTGGACGCCATCGAACGATCCTGGCACACGGGCAGGAAACACCAAGCGGTCACGGCACTGCGCGCACAGACACGCGTACTCGCCGAAGCCCCCGCCGAGATCCGCAGAACCGTCACCGACCCGGGTTTCGTCGCCGAGACCAAGCCCTGGCTGGACGCACTCACCCTGTGGGCCAAGGCCCTTGAGCACACCTGTGACGGGCTCGAACACCGCGCCAAGGGCGAGAAGGGCAAGGCCACCCGCTCGTTCACCGCAGCGGCCGAGCTCGCGCGGGAGGCGGCCGCGGTACGCACCATCCCCGGCGCCACTCGCCCGCACGGCAACGTCAAGGTCGCCGACGGCGTGCTCGACACCTTCATACACCGAGCCGCGAAAACCCTGTAGGACACCGAGCAAAGGCAGGTGTGCGGCATGCTGACCCGACCGAGAACACCCAACGCCGCAGAAAGCGAAGGCCAGACCGAACGGACGATGACGTTCGCAGCGCTCACTCTCTCGCCGATCCGGCGCAGGACCGAAGCCTGGTTGCTCGCCTTGGGAGTGTAAACAGAAGGAACTACACCCATCTCAGCTGCACGACCCGTACGGGGCTGTGCCGCCTCGGGCCGCCGGGAGTTGGCGCCCGGGGCGGCCTGCTTGCGCAGGCGCTCGATCTCCTCGTGCTGGGCGGCTGGCTGGGAGATCACTAGCGTCTTGAACGCGATGAGCTTGGCGAGTTCGTTGAAGCGGTCGACCTCGGCCGCAAAGGGCGCGTCGGACCATGGCGCGTACGTTCGGGAAGACCGGGAGCAGAACGGCCTGGACCTGCGGATTGGCCGCGCACGGCCCGCACACTCCACGAGCGGGCGGCCCCGGTCGACAACGCGCGCGCCGCTCGCTGAAACTCCCGCCCACTGGACATACGACGCCGCCACCGGCCACAGCGGCCAGCCCGCCTGCCCGCCACCGCTCTCCCTCGCCCAGCGCACCCTCCGCCAGGCTCGCGAGGCGGCAGCCGAACGCAAGCCTGCACCGGGACGGGCGGCCCGTCTTTCCCCCAGGCCGCACCCCAGCGGGCCGCCCACGTCCGCCGCACCGCCAGAGGCTGCCCCGCCAGCGGTCCCGCCCTCGGCGCCAGCGGCACCGTCGATCGAGCCGTCCCCCGGTCCGCCGACGCCGACGTCCCCGCCCGGTCCGGCCGTATCGGATACGACGCCACCCGCTGAGCCGAAGCCCCCGGCACACCCGCCTCTGCCGCCGCGGCCGCCTGCACCACCACGACCGGCCGTCCCCCTCCGCCGGACACGTCGGAGCTGGTGGCCCTTCGGCCGCCGCGCGGTGGTGAAGCTACGGCGGCTGGTCAGCGTCGGGCAGAGGCAGGGGCGGGACCCGAACAACCTCCGGGAGATGGTCAGCCGTTGCGCGGCACCGTCCAGGTCAGAGTGAAAGGCGAGGTACGGCTTTTCCAGTCCTCTTCCACGGCACGGCTCAGGCCCGCCACGGGGCGCTCGTGTGCCCGGCCCGGGGACGTCACGACACCAGCCCGGCCCCCTCCAGCTCGGTCAGCCGCACGGTGCACAGACCCCCACGCTCGGCCTTCACCTCCGTCACCTCCAGCTGCGTCCCCGGCGCGAGGATGTACTCCTCCTCACCTGTGAACGCGGAGAACCGCCGGATCCCCACCGCCCGCGCGGGCGTCACCTCGAACAGCGTCCGCCGACCACGCCCGCCGAGGAACGCGCGGGCCACACCCAGCTCGGACGTGCACGACGACACGCCCCACCACGTCACCGTCCGCCCCAGCGGGTACTGGGACCGCAGATCCAGCGCCACACCACGCCACAGCGGCCGCGTCTGCGCCGGCAACGCCTCCATTGCCGAGAACAGCAACCGCAGGTACGGCAGGTACGGCACCACGCGCTCGCGGTCCGACGAGCGCAGCACGGCGTTGATCTCGCGGTAGAATCCCGACTCGCACGTGTACAGGTAGAGGGCCGAGATCGCGTCGGCCGACAAGGCGCCCCCGGCCTCCCCGGACAGCGCGCCCGCGGACGCCGCCTCCGCGGCCTTCGTCTCCCCGAAACGGCTCGACAGATCGATATGCCGATCCAGGTGCGCGAGCACCCGCGAGACCGGCTCGACGGCCTTCCGGAAGTCCATCAGCGGCGTGTCGAACACCCCGGTGACGGGCGGCAGGACGAGGCCCTCGTCCTTGACGCTGGTGAGCCGCTCCAGATACAGCTGGTGCAACTCCATCGTGGATGCGATGAACGCCGCCATCCGCTGCGCGACACCACCGTCCTCCGGCCCGTCGGCCCCGCCCGTCCCCTGGTCCCAGCCCTTCCGCGGCAGCCAGTCGACCGGCTCGGCCCCTACCGCCGCCAGGGCGTCGTTCACCTGGGCGAAGTGGTCGCCCTCGCAGAACAGATCCCCCTGCGCGGCCGGATTGGCGTGGTCCAGGTGACGGACCTGCACCCCCGGGTACTTCTTCTCCAGCCGCTGGACGACCCTCTTCAGACTCCGGGCGTGCGCGCCCCACCAGGCGAACACCACCCCTCGGTCGTCCTCCTCCACCGCGTCCTGCTTCGCCCGGAGGATCTCCTCGACGATCTGCTCGGCCACGGGGCGCCAGAACGACGTGTGCCGATCGGTCGCCATCGCCCCGTCCGCGCTCGCCGTGAGGGACGCGTTCAGCAGCAGCACACCCTGGGTGAGCATCGCCTGGAACCACTCGGGCGGCTGAACCGTGTCCTCCTTCTTCAGCAGGGCGCGGACATCGGCGATCGGGGTCTTCTTGACGATGCCGTACTTCCACATCGCGGCCGCCTTGATGAGACAGCGGATGCTGACGACCCGGCCGAACTGGCTGTCCTTCCAGTCGTTGAAGGTGTTGTCGAACATCGCGATGCCGGTCGCGCTCTCCGCCCGCGGATAGGGGTTCTGTCCGAAGACGACCACCTTCCACTTCTCCGGCGGATGCGGCTTCAACGCCTGGAACGTCAGCTCGCGCACCGGAACGACCTCCGGGCTGCGCTTCGGGCCGATGAAGTCGGCGGCTCCCGGCTGCGCCTCGATCACCGGTCCGAGCAGCGGCAGCCACGGCTCGCCGCCACCGGTGAACAGGCCGGCCAGTCCCAGCGGATCCCCGGCCGGGGAACCGGCATCGCCCGCGGCCGTCACGTCGACATCACTCACGAGGGTGGAACTCCCGATACTCGAACCGGACGCCTCCACGGGCGCCCCGGAGTGCTGAACAGATGCGGCAGGGTCGTCGCCGGTGTCCGCGCCCTGGGCGGCACCGGCCTGCGAGGTCTTCGGGTCAGTGACGAAAGGAAGGCCCCTGCGGCACGTTGATCCGGACCCGCCGTGCGGACCCCGCTCCCTCGATGTCGTCGAGCTGCCCCAGTACGGCGGCCCGCAACTCGTCGTAGTCCGCGAAACCGTGGTCGTGGAAGAGGGTGTAGCCCGTCCACATCAGGTTGGCGCACACCTTCGCGGGCACCTGCCCGGTCTGCGCGCCCATCCCGACGAGGGCCACCGACCGGATGCTGCCCGGCTTCGCCCGGTTCTGTAGATGCACCGCCTGGAAGGCGGCCGCGCAGGCCAGGGCCACGTTCATCGTGTCGCTGACGTTCTGCGACGACTGGCGCATGGTGGGCGTCGAGATCAGGTACCGGGGTACGTCCGCCCCGGACGGGACGCACACCGCGCTGCCCACCGGCAGCCGTCCGCCGAACCGATCGCGGATCGCCCGCTGCACCCGCACCTGGATGCCCGCACCGAGGTACCGCTTGACGACGGCGTCGACCCCACCGTCCATCCGGCCACGCTCGTTGGTGGGGGAGACCCAGGCGTCGGCATCCACATCGAGAAGGGAACCCCGCCTGATCTCGACCTCCGGCGTGTCCGCGAACGCGGACCGCCAGGCCGTCACCACCTCGTCGTTGACGTCGACCAGGACGACGCTCAACGCATGCCTGACACCCACGAATTCACCCCTCTCACCCCGTGATCTCGAACAATCCCGAAGCTACCGCGCGCCACTGACAGTGCCGTTCGACAGGGTTGTTCGAGCAGGGGAGCGGGGAGCGGGAAGACAGGCACACCAGACAAGTGAAGGTGGGGGGCGGTGGTGCCGGCCGCCGCCCTGTCCCTGCTCGGACGGCTCGATCCGGTGTCGTCTTGTCGGGTCAGTAGTCCATGTACAGGTGTGTGCTGGTGTCCCGCAGAGCGGATCGCCGGTCGGCGATCCGGACGTGCGGTCCGCCATCGGCCCAGTGATGTGCCAAGGCCTGGCGCACTGAGGTTCCCCCGGCGTGCGGGAGGTGCTGATCAGCTGGTCAGGACGGGTTGACGGGGTTTCAGGTTCGTTCGTTCGGCCGTTGCCTGGTCGGCGTAGTGCTTCTCCTCGAACTCGATCGGACTGAGGTAGCCGAGCCGTTTCTGGATGCGCCGGGAGTTATAGAACCCATCGATGTACTCGAACAGCGCCAGGTTCGTCTCGGCCCGGGTAGCGAAGACGCGGCCGCGGATGCACTCCGTCTTGGTGATCACCACAGGTTCTCCGCGAGGGCGTTGTCGTCTCGGCACGACCGGGGCGCTCTGGGAGAGCAGAGACCTCTTCCACCGAGTGATCGACATGCCCGCCGGCAACGAGGACGGCGAGGACGTGCTCCGTACCTCCGC
>NZ_BMRN01000027.1 GCF_014648655.1 Streptomyces atratus | reverse complement strand
TGGTGGGGTGGGTCGAGTCGGGTGTGGTGAGTGGGCGTGCGGGGGTGGTGGTGCGGGAGCGTCCGGAGATGGTTCCGTTGTCGTACGCCCAACGACGCCTGTGGTTCATCGACCGGCTCGAAGGCCCCAGCGCCACCTACAACATTCCGCTCGTCCTGCGTCTCACCGGCGAGATCGACCGCCCCGCCCTCCGCGCGGCCCTGAACGACCTCGTCACCCGTCACGAAAGCCTGCGCACCGTCTTCCCCGAGCACGACGGAGTGCCCTGCCAGCGCATCCTCGACCCGACGGAAGGCGCCCCCGAACTCGAGGAGTCACAGGTCGCCCCCGACGAACTCCGGGCAGCCGTCGAGGAGACCGTCCTGCACGGCTTCGACCTGGCCACCCGGCCGCCACTGCGCGCCAGGCTGCTCACCACCGGCACGGACACCGCCGCACTCGTCCTGGTCATGCACCACATCACCGGCGACGGCTGGTCACACACCCCCATGCTGCGTGACCTGTCCACCGCCTACGCGGCGCGCCGGGCCGGCGGGGCCCCCAGGTGGGAGCCGCTGCCGGTCCAGTACGCCGACTACACGCTCTGGCAGCGCGAGATACTCGGCGACGACAGCGACCCGGACAGTGAGCTGAACCGCCAACTCGCCTACTGGAGCGGGGCGTTGGCGGGCCTCCCTGAGGAGCTGGAGTACCGTACCGACCGCCCGCGCCCCGAGATGGCCACCCACCGCGGCGACAGCGTGCCGCTCGAAATCGGCCCCGCGGAGCACGCCGCCATCGTCGAGCTGGCCAGGGCGAACGGGGTCAGCGTCTTCATGGTGCTCCAGGCGGCCCTCGCCGCGCTGCTGACCCGCATGGGCGCCGGGACCGACATCCCGCTCGGCGCCCCGACCGCCGGCCGGACCGACAGCGCGCTCGACGACCTCGTCGGCTTCTTCGTCAACACCCTGGTGCTGCGCACCGACACCTCGGGCGACCCGACCTTCCGTGAACTCCTCGCACGCGTACGGGAGTCGGACCTCGCCGCCTACGCCCACCAGGACGTTCCCTTCGACCGGCTGGTCGAGGAGATCAACCCGGCGCGCTCCCTCGCCCGGCACCCCCTCTTCCAGGTCATGCTGATCCTGCACAACACCGCGGAGCCCGACGTCGACCTGCCCGGGCTGCGGGCCCGGGTCGAGGGGGCAGAGGCCCCGGTCGCCAGGTTCGACATGTCGTTCAGCCTGTGGGAGCGGTACGGGGACGACGGCGGCGCGCAGGGCATCCAGGGCCAGATACGGTACGCCGTCGACCTGTTCGACCGGTCCACGACGGCCGCCCTCGCGGCCCGCTTCCAGCGGCTGCTCACCGCCGCCGCCCACGACCCCGAACTCACCGTCGACGCGCTCCCGGTGCTGGACGAGGAGGAGGGGCGCGAGCTGCTGGTGGCCCGCAACGACACCGCGCACGCCTTCCCCGACGGCTCCCTGCCGGAACTCTTCCGCGGCCAGGCGGCACGCACCCCGCGGGCCGTCGCCTTCGAAGACGGGGCGACCACCCTCACGTACCAGGAACTGGATGAGCGCTCCGACGGCCTCGCGGCCGCGCTCGCCGCCCACGGCGTGGGCACGGAGGACCGGGTGGCGCTGCTGCTCGGCAGCCGGGCCGAGCACGTCGTCGCGGTCCTCGCCGTGGCCAAGGCCGGCGGGGTGTACGTCCCGCTGGACCGGCGCAGCCCGCAGGGCAGGCTGCGGCACATCCTGGACGGCACCCGGGCCGTGGCCGTCGTCGCGGACCGCACGACCCTCCCGGACGTCCCGGACGGCCCGGCCGCGATCGTGCGGGCCGACGAACCGGCGGCGCCCGCGGCCCAGGAGTCCGGACTCCGCGGAACGGGACCCCGCACCCCCGTACACCCCGACCAGCTCGCGTACGTCATCCATACCTCGGGCTCCACGGGTGTGCCCAAGGGCGTCGCCGTCTCCCACCGCAGCGTCGTCGACATGGTCCACTACCGCTGGTGGGGGCACGGCACCGACGACCGCGTGCTGATGCATCTGCCCGTCTCCTTCGACGCCTCGACGTACGAGCTGTGGGGGCCGCTGCTGCGCGGCGCGCGGATCGTCGCCTTCGACGGCGAGGCCACGGACATCGAGGGCCTCGCCCGCACGATGACCGGACACCGGGTGACGGCGGGCCTCTTCGGCGAAGGGCTGTTCCGGCTCCTCGCGGAGAACCACCCGGAGTGCTTCGCGGGGCTGCGCGACATCTACGTGGGCGGCGACGCCGTCTCGGCGACCGCCGTGCGCAAGGTCCTCGCGCACGCCGGCACGGCACGGCTGACCAACACCTACGGCCCCACCGAGTGCACCCAGTGCGCGGTCCACCATGCCCTGACGGCCGAGGACGTGGCGCGCAACTCCGTGCCCATCGGGCGGCCGCTCGACAACACGCGCGTCTACGTGCTCGACGACCGACTGCGGCCCGTGCCGCCCGGCGTCACCGGCGAACTCCACATCGCCGGCACCGGCCTGGCCCGCGGCTATGCCGAGCAGCCGGGGCTCACCGCCGAACGCTTCGTCGCCGACCCGTTCGGCCCCGCCGGAAGCCGCATGTACCGCACCGGCGACCGCGTCTGGTGGCGCCGCGACGGCGTCCTGGAGTTCGCCGGGCGGACCGACACCCAGGTCAAGATCCGCGGGTTCCGCATCGAGCCGGGCGAGGTCGAGTCCGCGGTCGCCGTCTGCCCCGGGGTCTCCCAGGCCGTGGTGGTCGCCCACGAGGCAAGACCGGGGGACCGGCGGCTGGTCGCGTACGTCGTGGCCGAGCCGGACGCGTTCGACGAGGCCGTGCTCGCCCGGCAGGTCGCCGCGGCGCTCCCCGACTACATGGTCCCTGCCGCCTTCGTCCGCCTGGACGCCCTTCCGCTCAGCCGCAATGGGAAGCTCGACAAGTCGGCCCTGCCCGTACCGGAGTTCACGGTCGGCGCCGGGCGGGCGCCGAGCGGCCCCCGTGAGCGCGTCCTGTGCGAACTCGTCGCGGAACTGCTCGGCCTGCCCGAGGTCGGCGTCGACGACAACTTCTTCGCCGTCGGCGGCGACAGCATCGTCTCGATCCAACTGGTGGCGCGGGCCCGGCAGGCGGGGCTGCTCATCACGCCGCGCGACGTCTTCCAGTACCAGAGCGTGGCCGCCCTGGCGCCGGCCGCCAGGGACGTCGGCACCGCGCGGACGCCGGCCGACGACGGCGTCGGCGCCGTCCCCGTCACGCCGATCATGGCGTGGCTGCGTGAACGCGGCGAACCCTACGCCGGGTTCAACCAGTCGCTGCTGCTGCGCGTGCCGCCTGCCCCGGACCGTGCCGGGCTGGTCCGTGCGGTCCAGGCGGTCCTCGACCGGCACGACATGCTGCGCGCGGTCCTGTCCCGCTCGGACGACGGGCGGTGGACGCTGGAGACCCGGCCCGTCGGCGCGGTGCGCGCCGAGGAGTGCGTACGCCGGGTCGCGCTGCCGCCCGGCGACGAGGAGGCCGACTGGGCGCGGACCATCGCCGAGCACGGCGAGGCGGCACGGCGCGAACTCGCCCCGGACACCGGCGTCATGACGCGGGTCGTCTGGTTCGACGCGGGCCCGGACCGCGAGGGCCGGCTGCTGGTGATCGCCCACCACCTGGTCGTCGACGGAGTGTCGTGGCGTGTCCTCGCCCCGGACCTGATGTCGGTCTGGCACAACCGCACGACCGGCTCCGCGGCCGAACTCGCGCCCGTCGGCACCTCCTTCCGCGGCTGGTCCCACCGGCTCGCCGAGCAGGCTCTCTCCCCTCAGGTGCGGGACGAGCTGCCCTTCTGGCGGGCCGTGGGCGCCACCGCCGATCCGCTGCTCGGCCACCGGCCGCTGGATCCCGCCAGGGATACCGTCGGGACCACCCGCCGGGTCACCGCCGAACTGCCCGCCGAGGACACGGCGCCGCTGCTGACGACGGTGCCCGCGGTGCTGCGCGCCGCCGTGGACGAGGTCCTGCTGAGCGGCTTCGCGCTGGCGCTGGGACGCTGGCGGGCCGACGGCGGCTCCGCCACGTACTCGCAGGGGCAGGCCCGGCACACCGTGGCCCTCGTCGACCTGGAGGGCCACGGCCGTGATGAGGGGGACGAGGAAGCGGACCTGAGCCGCACCGTCGGCTGGTTCACCACCCTGTACCCGGTCGCGGTCGACCCCGGTGTCGTCTGGCGCGAGGGCGACACGGCGGCCGCGGGAGAGGGTCTGCGCGCCGTCAAGGAGCAGCTGCGCACGGTGCCCCGCAAGGGCCTCGGCCACGGCCAACTGCGCCATCTCGACCCGGAGTCGGCCGACGAGCTCGCCGGGGCGGCGACGCCGCAGATCGGGTTCAACTACCTGGGCCGGGTGCGGGTGGACGCCGGTGCGGAACGCTGGGGAGGCGCGCCCGAGGACGTCCGGATCGCCTCCGCAGACCCGGACATGCCGTGCGCCCACGCGCTGGAGATCAGCGCGATCACTCATGACACCCCGTCGGGACCGCGCCTGCGGGCGACACTCACCTGGCCCGAAGGCCTCTTCGACGAGCGGCGGGTCCAGGCCCTGGCCGGCCTCTGGTTCGCCGCACTCGGATCGCTGGTCCGGCACGCGGCGGACCCGGCGGCAGGCGGGCACACCCCCTCCGATCTGACCCTGGTGGACCTCACCCAGGACGAGATCGACGAGCTGGAGGCAGAGCTGTGAGCGGCGACCTGCTGACCCGCCTCCTGGTGGGCGCCGCCGTGATGATGGTGCTGTGCCGGGTCCTCGCGGCGCTCGCCGTCCGGGTCGGGCAGCCGCCCGTCGTCGCCGAGATGGTGGCCGGCATCGCCCTCGGACCCTCGCTGTTCGGGCTGGTGCTGCCGGACGCCCAGGCGTGGGTGTTCCCGGCCGACAGCACACCGGTGCTGTACGCGCTCGGCCAGCTGGGGATCGCCTTCTACATGTTCCTGGTCGGGCTGGAGTTCAGCGGCTCCCTCGTCCGGGGATCGGGCCTGGCCCGGCGCTTTGTATCGGTGTCGTTCGCCGGCATGGCCGCTCCGTTCGTGCTCGGGATCGCCGCGACCTACGCGGTGTTCCGGGCCCAGCCCTCGGCCGTGCCGGAGAAGGGCTTGATCGAAGGAGCCCTGTACGCCGGGGTGGTCGCCTCCGTCACGGCCCTGCCGATGCTCGCGCGGATCATCGAGGAGGAGGGCCTGCTCGGGTCCCGCGCCGGGACGGTCGCGCTCGGCGCGGCCGCCGTGGACGACGTGGTCGCCTGGGTGGGGATCGGGCTGATGCTCGCGCTCACCGGGGCGGGCCACACCGACCCGCTGCTCACGGTGGCCGGCTTCGCCGTGTTCGTCGCGCTCCTGTTCACCGTGGTGCGGCGCGCGCTGCGCACCTTCCTCGCGACCTCCCTGGGCCGGGGTGGGCAGGGGTTCCTCCCGCTGGTGTGCGCGCTGCTCTTCGCGGCCTGCGCCGCCACCGAGTTCCTCGGCCTGCACGTGGTGATCGGCGCGTTCGTGCTGGGCCTGGCCTTCCCCAAGAGCGAGGCGCTGTCCCGCTGGGAGGCCTCCGTCCGGCCGTTCGCGGTGGGCGTGTTGCTGCCCTTCTACTTCGTCTACACGGGGCTGCGCACACAGATCCAGGCCCTCGACGCGGGCCCCCTGCTCCTGGGTGTGGGGGTGCTCCTCGCCGCGTCGGTGATCGGGAAGCTGGGAGCCTGCACGGTGGCGGCCCGGCTCCAGGACCCCGGCTGGCTGCCGGCGCTCCGGGTCGGCGTCCTGATGAACACGCGCGGCCTCGTCCAGCTCATCGCGCTCAACATCGGCCTGGAGGCCGGGCTGCTCACCCAGACGCTGTTCACCCAACTCGTGATCGTGGCCGTCCTGTCCACGGTCCTGACGGCGCCCGGACTCGCCCTGACCGCCCGGCTCGAACGCCGTCGCCGTCCGGCGGACGCGCCGCCCACGGGAGAGCGGGCGGCCCCGATCTCCGCTCTCCCCGAAGACCGCACCGGTCGACCCGCTCGACCATGAAGAAGGGACTGTACGTGTCAGCACCGACCTCGCCCCTCCTGGCGCCCCGCGAGGCGCTCGCCCGCGACGGCTTCGTGGGCCCGTTCCCGCGCTTCGCCGACGAAGACACGATCGGCGAAATCGCCGAGTTCTACCAGGACATGCTCGACAACCCGCCCGTGCAGCCTCTCTACCAGAGGTACTCGGTACGCGACTGGCACCTGGTCAACGACAAGGTGCGCGAGCTGCTGACCGCACCGGAGCTCCTCGCCAACCTGCAGCTGGCCACCGGCGCCGAGTCGATGATCCTCTGGCGCACCAAGCTCTTCGAGAAGTACCCCGGAGACGGCGCGATCGACTGGCACCAGGAGTACGGTTACTTCGACGGCGAGGAGGTCGGCGGCCACCGCCCGGCCCTCTTCCCCTTCGGCTCGCCCGGCGAGTGGGACTGGACGCTCTGGCTCGCGCTCACCGACGTGTCCGAGGACGACGGCGTGATGGAGTACGTCAAGGGCTCGCAGCGCAGCGCCTACCCGAAGCGCATGGTCAAGCTCACCGAGTCCGGCGCCTTCGTCGACCCGCGCAACCGGATCGAGACCAAGGAAGAGCTGCTGTCCCGCGCCGCTGACAACAGCCTCATCCTCGACATCGACACCCGCCGCGTGTACGAGGGCGTCGACCCGCGACAGCACTCGCTCGACGAGCTGTTCGACATCCTCACCGCGCACGTCGACCAGCTGCAGGCCGTCGTCACCGAGCCCTTCGAACTGAAGCCCGGTGACACCCGGACCATGCCGATGAAGGCCGGCGAGTACGTCATCTTCAGCGAGCGCTGCATGCATCGCTCCCGTGCCTCGCTGCCCGGCGCCAAGATGCGCCTGGCCGTCAACGCCCGCTACACCCTCGGCGACACCTGGGTGTACCCGCAGCGCGTCACGGGCGACACCTTCGACGGCTCGAACCTCGACATCAGCGGCCACCGCTGCGTCCGCCTCTTCGGCGACCGCTTCAACCCCGCCAACGCCTACCTCTGATCCCGGACCCCGCCGGGCCACGGACCCCCGACCCGCCGACACCGGGCGGGCGGGGGACGGGCCCGTGCCTGTGCGCCTGACCACGACGTACCGCCGAGTGCGACGCTGCCTGGAGGACGACAAGTGACCCGCAAGACACGTTCCGGCGATGCCCGGCCCGCACTCGACGACGTACTGCCCCTGACCTCCCTGCAGGAAGGCCTGCTCTTCCACTCCCTGTACGACGACCGGCGGCCGGACGTGTACACCGTCCAGCTCGCCGTGGGCCTGGCCGGACCCCTGGACGCCGAGCGGCTGCACGACGCGGCCCGCGCGCTGCTGCGCCGCCACCCCAACCTCCGGGCCGGGTTCCGGGTGACCGGGTCCGGCAAGGCGGTCCAGTACATCCGCAGGGACACCGAACCGCACTGGCGGGAGACGGACCTGACCGGCCTCGCGCCCGACCGGCGCGCGGCCGCACTCGACGCACTGCGCGAGGAGCAGCGCGCGACCCGCTTCGACCTCGACAGGCCGCCGCTCATCCGCTTCCTGCTGGTCCAAGAGGAACCGGAGCTGCACCGCCTGGTCGTCACCAACCACCACATCCTGATGGACGGCTGGTCCGGCCCGCTGCTGCTGCGCGACCTGATGGCACTGTACGAGCACCGGGGCGACACCGCGCGGCTGCCGGCTGTCACCCCCTACCGCACCTTCCTCGGTTGGCTGGCCGGACAGGACACCGAGAGCGGGCTGCGCGCCTGGAGCGCGGCGTTGGACGGGCTTCAGGCGCCGACGCTGCTGGCCCCCCGGAGCGAGACGGCGCCCCCGGTCCGGCCCGAGCAGCTCACCGTGGAGCTGCCGGACCGGCTCGGTGAGGCGCTCCAGCGTCGGGCGGCCGCCCACGCGGTGACCGTGAACACCGTGGTCCAGGTCGTCTGGGCGCTGCTCCTCGGCCGGCTGACCGGCCGGGACGACGTGGTGTTCGGGGCCACGGTCTCCGTCCGGCCGCCGGAGATCCCCGGCGTACAGGGCATGGTGGGCCTGTTCATCAACACCGTGCCCGTCCGGATCCGGTTGCGGCCCGCCGAGACCTTCGCCGACCTCCTCACCCGGGTGCAGCACGAGCAGGCGCTGCTGATGGACCATCAGCACATCGGGCTCGGCGACATCCAGCGGAAGGCCGGCCTGGGCGACCTCTTCGACACCACCGTGGTGACCGAGAACTTCCTGGTGGAGCGGGAGTCGCTGGAGCGCGCCGTGGCCGGCGTGCGGCTGACCTCCGCCGACGGGCACGACGCCACGCACTACACCCTCGGCCTGATAGCCGCGCGCTCCGGCGAACGCCTGGAACTGCGCCTGGAGCACCGCCCGGACGTCTACCCGCGCGCCGCCGCCGAGGCCCTCATGTGGCGCTTCAGGCTGCTGCTCGAAGCGCTCGCAGACACCCCCGACCTGCCCACGGGCCGGGTCGGTGTGCTCAGCGCCGACGAACGCCGCGTCCTGCTCGACGACTTCAACGACACCGCGTTCCCGCTGTCCGGCGACTGTCTCGTCGACATCTTCCAGCGGCGGGCCGCGCGGACCCCCACGGCCGCAGCCGTCGTGCACGACGGCGAGAGCACCGACTACGCCGGGCTCAACGCCCGTGCCAACCGGCTCGCCCGGCACCTGACGGGCCTCGGCATCGGTGCCGAGGACGTCGTGGCCCTCGCCCTGCCCCGCTCCACGCGGGCCGTCGCCGCCCTGCTCGCCGTGCTCAAGACCGGTGCCGCGTATCTGCCGGTCGACCTCGACGACCCGGCGGACCGCGTCGCCGGGCTCCTCGCCGACGCTCGCCCCGCCCTGCTGCTCACCGAGTCCGGGCCGCTGCGGCGGCTGCCCGCCACTGACGTCCCCGTCACCCTCCTCGACGACCCGGACACGGCCGGCGCCCTCGACCGGTGCGCGGCCACGGACCCCGGACCGGCGGAGCTCCTGCGTCCCGTGCACCCGGACCACGCCGCCTACGTGCACTACACCTCGGGCTCGACCGGCACGCCCAAGGGCGTCGTCGTGCCCCGCGGCGCCCTCGCCAACCTCTTCCTCAGTCACCGGGAACACGTCTTCGCGCCCGCCGCGGCCGACGCCGGACGGGAACGGCTGAGGGTCGCCCACACCGCCGGTCTCTCCTCCGACGCGCTCTGGCCGCCCCTGCTGTGGATGATCGCCGGACACGAGCTGCACCTGGTCCCCGAAGACGTGCGACGCGACGCCCAGGCGCTGTGCCGGTACGTCGCCGAACACCGCGCCGACATCGTCGACGTCACCCCCACCTATGCCCAACTCCTTTTGTCCCAGGGGATCCTGGAGTCCGGCCTGCGGGGCTTCATGGTCGGCGGCGAGCAGGTCGGCGAGGGCCTGTGGAACGACCTGCGGGCCGCAGGCGTCGTGGGCAGGAACTTCTACGGGCCCACCGAGACGACCGTCGATTCCCTCGTCGCCTCGCTCCAGGACGACGACCGGCCCGTCATCGGACGCCCCATCGGCAACACCCGGGTGTACGTGCTCGACGGCGGGCTCCAGCCGGTGCCGCCGGGCACCGACGGCGAGCTCTACATCGCCGGCGCCGGACTGGCCCGTGGCTATCTGGGCCGCGTGGCGCAGACCGCGGGACGGTTCGTCGCGGACCCGTTCGGCGGCCCGGGCGAGCGCATGTACCGGACCGGGGACCTGGTACGCCAGCGCGCCGACGGCGTGGTGGAGTACCTCGGACGCACCGACGACCAGGTCAAGATCCGCGGCTTCCGCGTCGAGTTGGGCGAGGTCGAGGAGACCCTGCGGGAACTGGGCGACCTGGCCCAGGTCGCGGTCGTGGTCCACGAGGTGACCCCCGGCGACCGGCGGCTGGTCGGCTACGCCGTGCCGCGCCCCGGTGCCGTGCTCGACCCCGAAGCGCTGCGCCGGGCCGCCGCCGCGGCGCTGCCCGCCCACATGGTCCCGGCCGCCGTCATGGCCCTGGACGCCCTCCCGCAGCTCGCCACGGGCAAGGTGGACCGCAAGGCCCTGCCGGCACCGGAGTTGACCGGCAGTCGCGACGCCCGCGGCCCGCGCGACCCGCGGGAGGAGGTGCTGTGCGGCCTGTTCGCCGAGGTCCTCGGCGTGGCACGGGTCGGCGTCGACGAGGGCTTCTTCGACCTGGGCGGGCACTCGCTGTCCGCGACCCGTCTGGTGAGCCGGATCCGGGCGACGCTCGGCACCGAGCTGCCGGTCCGCGCGCTCTTCGAGGCGCCGACGGTGGCCGCGCTCGCGGAGCGGCTCGCGCACGCCGACGAGCGGCCGGCCGATCCCGTGGTGCCGGTGGCACGGCCCGAGGTGGTGCCGCTGTCGTCCGCCCAGCGCCGGATGTGGTTCCTCAACCGGCTCGGCGGCCAGGCCTCCGCGTACAACATCCCGGTGGCCGTGCGGCTCCGCGGGGAGCTGGACCGAGGCGCGCTGCGCGCCGCGCTCGCCGACGTCGTGACCCGGCATGAGGCGTTGCGGACACTCTTCCAGGAGACCGGCGGTGAGCCGCACCAGGTGGTCCTCGACGCCGCGGACGCCGTCCCTGCGCTCGACGTGGTCGAGACGGACGAGACCGGGCTGGCCCGGGAGATGTCCGAGTGCATCGGCCGGGGCTTCGACCTGGCCGGCGAACTTCCGCTGCGCGCCCGGCTCGTCGCCCTCGCGCCGCGCGAGCACGTACTGGTCCTTGTCACTCACCACATCGTCAGCGACGGCTGGTCGTCGGCGCCGCTCGCCGGGGACCTCGGGACGGCCTACGCCGCGCGGTGCGCGGGACGTGCCCCCGCGTGGCGCCCCCTGCCCGTCCAGTACGCCGACTACACGCTCTGGCAGAACCGGCACCTGGGCACGGAGGACGACGAGAACAGCCGGATCAGCCGCCAGCTCGCCCACTGGACCGAGACCCTGCGGGACCTCCCGGACAGCCTGGACCTGCCCTTCGACCGGCCCCGGCGCACTGCCGAGGGAACGCCGGGCCGCACCGTGCGCTTCACGCTCGGCGCGGAGCTCCACGGCCACATGGCCGCCCTCGCCCGGGCCCGCGGTGCGACCGTCTTCATGACGCTTCAGGCCGGTCTGGCCGCACTCCTGTCCCGGCTGGGCGCGGGAGACGACATCCCGATCGGAGCCCCGATCGCCGGGCGCACGGACGAGGCGACCGAGGACCTCGTCGGCCTGTTCCTGAACACCCTCGTCCTGCGGACGGACACCAGCGGCGACCCGAGCTTCCGGGAGCTGATGGACCGGGTGCGCGCCGTCGACCTGGCGGCCTACGCACACCAGGACCTGCCGTTCGAGCGGCTCGTGGAGGTGCTCAACCCCGATCGCGTCCCGGGCCGCAACCCGCTCTTCCAGGTGTCGCTCACCCTGGACAACGCCCCCGACGCGCACCTGGCGCTGCCCGGCCTGGAGGTGGCCCCGGAGCCGCTGCCGGGCGCGGCGGTCAAGCTCGATCTGCTGTTCAACCTCCGTGAGCGGCGCGGCGCCGACGGCAGCCCCGGCGGCATCGAGGGCATCGCGCAGTACAACGCGGACCTGTTCGACCACGCCACCGTGGAAACCCTCATGGAGCGTCTGGAGCGGCTGCTGCGCGCCGCCGTGGCCCAGCCCGGCCGCCCCCTCAGCGGCCTCGACCTGCTCGACCCCGGCGAGCGCACCCGGCTCCTCGCCGAATGGGGCACGGGGGAGGGCGGCCACCCGGACGCGGACCCGTCCGCGCTGCTCCCTGCCCTCTTCGAGCGGCAGGTGTACCGGACGCCAAACGCGCCCGCGGTCACGGACGGAGATACCGAGCTTTCGTATGCGGAGCTGAACGCCCGCGCCAACCGGCTGGCCCGGCTGCTGATCGACCGGGGCGCGGGCCCCGAGCGGCTGGTGGCCGTGGCGCTGCCCCGGTGCGCCGACCTGGTCGTCACCCTGCTCGCGGTGCTGAAGTCCGGTGCCGGCTACCTCCCCGTGGAACCGGACCTCCCCGCCGACCGCGTCGCCGCCATGCTGGCCGACGCCCGGCCCGTCCAGGTGGTCACCAGCAGCGGCGTCGCCGCGCCGCTGCCCGCCACCGCGATCCGGCTGGACGCGCCCGCGACCCGGGCCGCGCTGGCCGCCTGCCCGGCAGACGACCCGGACGACGGCGACCGGACGGCGCCGCTCACCCCGCGCCACCCGGCCTACGTCATCTACACCTCCGGAACCACCGGCCGCCCCAAGGGCGTGGTGATCGAGCACCGCTCCCTGCGCGAGTACCTCGGCTGGGCCGCCACCCGTCATCCGGGCACGCGCGGTGTGACGGCGGTGCACTCGCCCGTCTCGTTCGACCTGACGGTCACGGCGCTGTACACGCCCCTGGTGTCCGGCGGCTGCGTACGCGTCGTCGATCTCTTCGGCGCCTCGGGTCCGGGGCCCGAGGTGACGCCCGAGCGCGGCTTCGCCTCCTTCATGAAGATCACGCCGAGCCATCTTCCGCTGCTGTCCGCCCTCGACGACGGCTTCTCCCCCTCGGAGGAACTCGTCGTCGGCGGCGAGGCGCTGACCGGCCGTGACCTCGCACGGTGGCGGCGCCGCCACCCCGGGGTCACCGTCGTCAACGCCTACGGACCCACCGAGTCCACCGTCAACTGCACCGAGTTCCGGGTGGCGCCCGGCGACGCCCTGCCCGACGGGAACGTCCCCATCGGCAGGCCACGGGGCAACTGCCGGGTCCTGGTCCTCGACGACGCGCTCCAGCCCGTGCCCGCGGGATCCGTGGGACAGCTGTACCTTGCCGGACCGCAGCTCGCGCGCGGCTATCTGGGCCGGCCGGCGCTGACTGCCGAGCGGTTCGTCGCCGACCCCTTCGGCGGCCCCGGCGAGCGCGTGTACCGGACCGGAGACCTGGTGCGCTGGAGTGCCGACGGCAACCTGGAGTTCGTCGGCCGGGCGGACGACCAGGTCAAGATCCGCGGATTCCGCGTCGAACTCGGCGAGATCGAGGCCGCGCTCGCCGCGCACCCCACGGTCGGCCGGGCCGTGGCGACGGTGCGCGAGGACCGCCCCGGGGACAAGCGGCTGGTGGCGTACTGCGTGCCCGCCGGGACAGGGAGGCACGAGGCGCCGGACCCGGCCGCACTGCGCCGGTTCGTCGCCGGGCACCTGCCGGAGTACATGGTCCCCGCGGCGATCGTGGTCCTTCCCGAGCTGCCGCTGACCGCCAACCGCAAGCTGGACCGCGCCGTCCTGCCCGCGCCGTGCCACGGCGCGGCGGAGCAGGCCCGGGGGCAGCGCACCCCGCACGAGGACATCCTCCGCGGCCTGTTCGCGGACGTCCTCGGCACCGACGAGGTCGGCCCGGACGACAGCTTCTTCACACTCGGCGGCCACTCGCTCCTCGCGATCCGGCTCCTGAGCCAGATCCGCCGGGCCTTCTCCGTGCAGCTGGGCATCCGCACCCTCTTCGAGACGCCCACCCCGGCGGGCCTCGCCGAGGTGGTGCGCGGCTCCGGCTCGGGACCGCGCCCGGCGCTCGCCCCCGCCGACCGCCCCGACCCGCTGCCGCTGTCGTACGCCCAGCGCCGCCAGTGGTTCATCAACCGGCTCGACCCGGACAGCCCGCTCTACAACCTGCCGATCACGCTGCGGCTGCGCGGACCGCTGGACCGGGCGGCCCTGGACGCCGCGCTGGCCGACGTGGTGGCCCGCCACGAGAGCCTGCGCACGGTCTTCCCCGAGCAGGACGGCGAACCCGCTCAGCGGATCCTCGACCCCGCGTTTCTGGCCGGCCGGCTGCTGCGCACCTTCGCGGTGACCGAGGCCGACCTCGGCGAAGCCGTCGCCGGGGCCGCACGGGAGGGCTTCGACCTGACGGTGCGCCCGCCGCTGCACGCGACCCTCCTCGAACTGGGCGAGCGCGACCATGTGCTCGTTCTGGTCCTGCACCACATCGCGGGCGACGCGATGTCGATGCGCCCGCTCGGCGCGGACCTGGCCGCCGCGTACGCGGCGCGCCGGGAGGGCGGGGCCCCGCGGTGGGAGCCGCTGTCGGTCCAGTACGCCGACTACACGCTCTGGCAGCGCGAGGTTCTCGGCGACGAGAGCGACCAGGACAGCGAGCTGTCCCGCCAACTCGCCCACTGGAAACAGAAGTTGGCGGACCTGCCCGAGGGGCTCGCGCTGCCCGCCGACCGGCCGCGCCCCGCCTCGGGGCCCCAGCGGGGAGCGAGGCTCCGCTTCTCCTGTGACGCCGCCCTGCACCGACGGCTCCTCGAACTGGCCCGCGCCACCGGCACCAGCCTGTTCATGGTCGCCCAGGCGGCGTTCGCGGCCGTGCTCAGCAAGGCCGGCGCCGGTGACGACATCCCGATCGGTACCCCCATCACCGGGCGGTCCGACGAGGCCCTGGACGACCTGGTCGGCTTCTTCCTCAACACCCTGGTGCTGCGCACCGACACCTCGGGCGACCCGACCTTCCGCGAGCTGCTCGCGCGGGTCAGGGACACCGACCTCGCCGCGTACGACCACCAGGAGCTGCCGTTCGAGCGGCTGGTGGAGGAGCTGAACCCGCCGCGCTCGCTCGCCCGTCACCCCCTCTTCCAGGTGGCCCTGACCGTGCAGAGCGGCGGCGGCGCGCAGCTGACGCTGCCGGGCCTCGCGGTCGAGACCGTGTCGAACGAGACCCTGTGGGCGCGCTTCGACCTGTTCCTGGCCCTGGGCGAACTGCGTGACCCGGACGGCGCGCCCGACGGCCTCGAAGGCGTCGCCGAGTACTCCGCCGAGCTCTTCGATGCCTCGACGGTCGAGTCGCTGCTGCGGCGCCTGGAGCGCGTGCTCGTAGCGGTGACGGACGACCCCGGCATCCGGCTCGGCGCCCTCGACGTCCTTGACCCGGCCGAGCGGCACGAACTCCTGGTGACCCGCAACGACACCGCGCACCCGGTCCCGCAGGCCCCGGTGCACCGGCTCGTCGAGGCCCAGGCCCGCCGCACTCCGGCGGCCACCGCCGTGACGGACGATCAGGTGAAGCTGACATACGCCGAGTTGGATGAACGGGCAAACGGCGTGGCGCGCCTGCTCGCCGAGCGGGGAGCGGGGCCGGAGTCGGTGGTGGCGCTCGCCGTGCCACGGTCCGTGGACGCGGTCGTGGCGATGCTGGCGGTGTCCAAGGCCGGTGCGGCGTTCCTGCCGGTGGACGTGGAATTCCCCGCGGAACGCGTGCGCTTCGTCCTCCGGGACGCCGCCCCTGTGCTGGTGCTCGCGACGCGGGAGACGGTGGCGAAGCTGCCCGCCGAGCCGGCCGTCCCCACGGTCCTGATCGAGGACGCGCGGCCGGTCCCCGAGTGGGCGGCCGCGGTGCCGGCCCTGCCGGAGAATCCCGCGTACATCCTCTACACCTCGGGCTCCACCGGCCGCCCCAAGGGCGTCGTGATCCCGCATGCCGCACTGTGCAACTTGCTGTCCTCGATGGGAGAACTGGTGCCGCTGGCGCCGCACGACCGCTGGCTGGCCGTGGCGGCCTTCGGCTTCGACATCTGTCTGCTGGAGGTCTTCCTGCCGCTGGTCTCGGGAGCGACCGTGCTGGTCGCCGGGCGCGACGTCGTCCGCGATCCCGCGGAGCTGGCGCGCCGGCTGCGCGCCGACGGCGCCACGGTGATGCAGGCGACGCCGAGCCTGTGGCGGACGCTGCTCGACGCCGCCCCGGACGCCGCCGACGGGCTGCGCGTGCTGACCGGCGGCGAGGCCCTGGACGACGTCCTCGCGGCCCGGCTCGCGGACCGGGCGCTGTCCGTACTGAACGGTTACGGCCCGACGGAGGCCACTATCTATTCGACTTCCGCTCCCGTGGTGCCCGGTGGTTCTGTGGTGGTGGGTGGTCCTTTGTGGAATACGCGGGTGTATGTGCTGGATGGTGGTTTGGGTGTGGTGCCGTTCGGTGTGGTGGGTGAGTTGTATGTGGGTGGTGTGGGGGTGGGTCGGGGGTATGTGGGGCGGCCTGGTGTGACGGCTGGGCGGTTTGTGGCTGATCCGTTCGGGGGTGTGGGGGAGCGGTTGTATCGGACGGGGGATTTGGTGCGGTGGACGGTGTCGGGGTTGGAGTTTGTGGGGCGTGTGGATGGTCAGGTGAAGGTGCGGGGGTTCCGGGTGGAGTTGGGTGAGGTGGAGGCGGCGTTGCGGGGGGTTGTGGGTGTGTCGGGTGCGGTGGCGTCGGTGGTGGTGGGTCCGGATGGTGGGGGGCGGTTGGTTGGGTTTGTGACGGGTGGGGTGGATCCGGTGGTGGTGCGTGGTGTGGTGGCGGGGGTGTTGCCGGGGTATGCGGTGCCGTCGGTGGTGGTGGGGTTGGCTGAGTTGCCGTTGACGGCGAACGGGAAGGTGGATCGGGGGGCGTTGCCGGTGCCGGTGGTGTCGGGTGGGGTGGGGCGTGGTCCGCGGTCTGCGGGTGAGGAGATTTTGTGTGGTCTGTTTGCGGAGGTTCTGGGTGTGGGGGTGGTGGGGCCGGAGGACGACTTTTTTGCTTTGGGTGGGCATTCGTTGTTGGCGACGCGGTTGGTGTCGCGGGTGCGGGGTGTGTTCGGTGTTGAGGTGCCGGTGCGGGCGGTGTTCGAGGCGCCGTCGGTGGCGGGTTTGGTGGGGTGGGTCGAGTCGGGTGTGGTGAGTGGGCGTGCGGGGGTGGTGGTGCGGGAGCGTCCGGAGATGGTTCCGTTGTCGTACGCCCAACGACGCCTGTGGGCCCTCGGCAAGCTGGCCGACACCGGCCCCCTCTACCACATCTCCCTGGCGGCCCGGCTGCATGGCGCACCGGACCGGGACGCCCTGGAGGCCGCGCTCGCCGACGTGATGGCCCGCCACGAGAGTCTGCGCACGGTCTACCCCGAAGTGGACGGTGTGCCGCACCAGGTGGTCCTGGACCCCGACGCCGCGCGTCCGCGCCTCGGCGTCGTGGAGGTCTGTCCCGAGGAGGCGGACCGGACGGTCGACGTCATCCGCGCCGAGCCCTTCGCCCTGGCGTCCGAGCCCCCGCTGCGGGCAAGTCTGCTCACGCTCGGGCCGGAGAGCCACCTGCTGGTCCTGGTCCTCCACCACATCGCCGGTGACGCCGGTTCGGTGCGGCCGCTGGTACGGGACCTGTCCGCGGCCTACACGGCGCGCCGGGCCGGCGAGGCCCCGCAGTGGCAGCCGCTTCCGGTCCAGTACGCCGACTACACGCTCTGGCAGCGCGAGATGCTCGGCGACGACAGCGACCCGGACAACGAGATGAGCCGACAACTTGCCTACTGGAAGGAGAAGTTGGCGGAACTGCCCGAGGAGCTGGCACTGCCCGCCGACCGCCCGCGCCCCGCGGAGGCCCGGCACGAGGGCGGCGTTGTCCCCTTCGAGGTGGACCCGGAACTGCACCAGAGGCTGCGGGACCTGGCCCGCGCGCACGGCGCGACGCCGTTCATGGTGCTGCACGCCGCGCTCGGCGCGCTGCTGACCCGCCTCGGCGCGGGAACGGACCTGCCCATCGGCGCCGCCGTGTCCGGGCGCGGCGACGAGTCCCTCGACGACCTCGTCGGCTTTTTCGTCAACACCGTGGTGCTGCGCACCGACACCTCGGGCGACCCGGCCTTCGACGAACTCCTCGACCGGGTGAGGGAGTCGGACCTCGCCGCCTACGCCCACCAGGACGTTCCCTTCGACCGGCTGGTCGAGGAGATCAACCCGGCGCGCTCCCTCGCCCGGCACCCCCTCTTCCAGGTCATGCTCGTCCTGGACAACTTCACCCGGCCCGAGACCGGACTCGACGGACTGAGCAGCACGGACCCGGCGGGCGACGCCACGGCCGCCGCCGTGGAGCCGCCGCCCGAGGCGCCCGGCCGGGCCAAGTTCGACCTGTCCGTACGCCTGGTGGAGCAGGCCGCCGACGGGGAAGCGGCGGGCCTGGCCGGGTCGGTCGCCTACGCAAGCGATCTCTTCGACCGGCCCACGGTCGCGGCGATCGCGGAACGGTTCGTCCGGCTGCTGCGTGCCGTGGTAACCGACCCCGGCCGGCCCATCGGCGAGGCGGACATCCTGGGCGAGGCCGAGCGCGACCGGCTGCTGCGCGGCTGGAACGACACCGAACGCCCGCTGCCCGCGCAGCTCCTGCCGCAGCTGTTCGAAAAGCAGGTCGCGCGCACCCCGGACGCCCCGGCCGTCGTCTGCGGCGCGGACACCGTTTCGTACGCGGACCTCGACGCCCGCGCCAACCGGGTGGCCCGGCTCCTGGCCGAGCGTGGCGCGGGACCCGAGAGCGTGGTCGCCCTGATGGTGCCGCGCTCCGTGGAGATGATCGTCGCCGTCCTGGCCGTTCTGAAGTCCGGCGCCGCGTACCTGCCGGTGGACAGCGAGTACCCTGCCGACCGGATCGGCTACATGCTCGACGACGCGCGTCCGGTCCTCGCCGTGACCACCAGGGCGACCGCGGACCGTCTGCCGTCCGCCGTCGACCGGATCGTCCTCGACGACCCGGCCACCGCCGAGGAACTGTCGCGCCGTTCGGCGGACGACCTCACCGACGCCGACCGGGGGGCCCCGCTCACCCCGCGCACCCCCGCCTACGTGATCTACACGTCCGGCTCCACCGGCCGGCCCAAGGGCGTGGTCGTGGAGCACCGCTCCGTCCCGAACATCGTGCTGGCCAGGATCGGCGCGTACGGCATGGGACCGGGCAGCCGGGCGCTGCAGTTCGCCTCGCTCAGCTTCGACGCGGCCGTGTCCGAGATCTGCACACCGCTGTGCGCGGGAGCCTGCCTCGTGCTGGGCCCCGCCGACATGCTCGACCAGGCCGACCAACTGCCCACGCTGATCCGGCAATACGGGGTGACGCACGCGACGCTGCCGCCCGCGATCCTCGCCCAGCTCCCCGACGACAGCCTGCCCTCCGTGGTGAACCTGGTCATCGCGGGCGAGGCGGCGCAAGCGTCCCTGGTGCCCAAGTGGGCCGCCGGACGCCGGATGTTCAACGCGTACGGCCCCACCGAGACCACCGTCTCGTGCACCATGGCCGGGCCGTTGCCCGCCGTGCCGGGCATGCCGCCGATCGGCGGGCCGCTGCCGAACGCCCGCGTGTACGTCCTCGACGACGCGCTGCGGCCCGTCCCGGTCGGCGTGCCCGGCGAGCTGTACGTGTCCGGCCTCGGCGTCGCCCGCGGCTATCTGGGGCGGACGGCACTGACCGCGGAACGCTTCGTGGCGGACCCCTACGGCCCCGCCGGAAGCCGCATGTACCGCACGGGTGACCTGGCGCGCCGGCGGGCCGACGGCCAACTGGAGTTCGCCGGCCGCGCGGACGACCAGGTGAAGATCCGCGGCTTCAGGATCGAACTGGGCGAGATCCAGAACGCGTTGATGTCCTGCCCCGACGTGGGCCGGGCCGTCGCCGTCGTACGGGAGGACCAGCCCGGCCGCAGGCGGCTGGTCGGCTATGTGACCCCGGCGCCGGGCGCCGGCGCCGAGGCCGACACCGAGCGGATCCGCGCCCGGCTCGCCGAGCTCCTGCCCGAGCACATGGTGCCGACGGCGTTGGTGGTGCTCGACCGCATACCCCTGACCGTGAACGGCAAGGTGGACCACGCGGCCCTGCCCGCGGTCCGGCCGGTCGCGGCCGACACCGCACGCCGCCCCGGCGACCCCCGGGAGGAACTGCTCTGCCAGGTGGTCTCGGACGTGCTCGCGATACCCCCGATCGGCGTCGACGAGAACTTCTTCGCCCTGGGCGGCGACAGCATCACCGCGCTCCAGGTCGCCAGTCGGGCGCGCGCCGCCGGACTGGTCGTCACCCCCAGGGACCTGTTCCGGCACCAGACCGTGGCCGAACTCGCAGCGGCGGTGCGCGAGTCCGCGCCCCAGGACGACCGGCGCCGCGACGACGGCGTCGGCGCCGTACCGGCGACCCCCGTCATACGCTGGCTCGCCCAGCGGCGCGGCCCGGTCGCGCACCTCAACCAGTCGGTCCTGCTGACGGTGCCCGCACTGGGACTGGAGGCACTCGTCACCGCCGTGCAGAGCCTGCTCGACCACCACGACGCGCTGCGCGCCACCCTGGTCGGCGGCGCCACCAAGGTCACCTGGGGCCTGAAGGTCGCCCCGCGCGGCGACCTCCCGGCGCGGGAGTGCGTGCGGCGGGTGGACATCACCGCCCACCCGGACGGCTCCCCGGAGCTCGCCGCCCTCGTTGCCCGGGAGGGCGAGGCCGCGCGGGACCGCCTGGACCCGGAGTCCGGGTCGATGTTCCAGGTGGTGTGGTTCGACGCGGGGCCCGAACGCCCGGGCCGACTGCTGCTGATCGCCCACCACCTGGTCGTCGACGGGGTGTCCTGGCGCATCCTGGTGCCCGACCTGGCCCAGGCGTGGCGTTCCGCCGCGGCCGGCGGCGGACCCCGGCTCGCCCCGGTGGGCACCTCGCTGCGGCGCTGGGCCCAGCTCCTCCTCGCCGAGGGCCAGGACCCGGAGCGCGCCGCCGAACTGGACCTGTGGACCGGCATGCTGGACGGCGACGACCCCCGCATCGGCGCCGGGGCACTCAGGCCCGCCCGGGACACCCGGGGGACGGCCGAGTACCTGACCGCCACCCTGCCCGCGGACCTCACCGGCACGCTGCTCACCTCCGTACCGGAGACGTTCCAGGTCCGCATGAACGACATCCTGCTGACCGGGCTCGCGCTCGCCGTCGCCGAGTGGCGGGAGCGGCACGGCTGGGGCACCGACCGCACCGTCCTGCTGGACGTGGAGGGCCACGGCCGGGAGGAGATCGCCGACGGGATCGACCTCTCCCGCACCGTCGGCTGGTTCACCAGCGTGTTCCCGCTGCGGCTCGACCCGGGCGAGCCGGACCCGGGCCGGGCGCCGGCAGGGGAGCCCGCGGTGGTCGACGCCCTCAAGCGGATCAAGAACCGCCTCAGGGAACTCCCCGACAACGGGCTGGGATTCGGACTGCTGCGCTACCTCAACCCGGACACGGCCGGCGTCCTCGCCCCGTACGGCTCCCCGCAGATCGGCTTCAACTACCTGGGCCGGATGAACAGCGGCGCCATCGACGGCGAGAGCCCGGCGCCCACCGAGTGGTCGGTCAGCACGGACCTCGCCGCCGGCGTCGACCCGTCCGACGGCGACCTGCCGTTCGCTCACGCCCTCGAACTGACGGCGGCCGTCCGGGACCTGGCCGACGGGCCCCGGCTGAGCGTCAGCTGCGCCTGGCCTGCCGCGCTGTTCCCCGCCGAGGAGGTCCAGGACCTGCTCGACACCTGGCTGCGGGCACTGCGCGCCCTGGCCGACCGGGCCGGGCGGTCCGGCGCCGGCGGACTCGTCCCCGCCGACCTGCCGCTCGTCTCCGTCACCCAGGAGGAGATCGATGCCTGGGAGGCCGAGCCGGCCGGCGTCGAGGACGTCCTGCCGCTCTCGCCGCTCCAGGAAGGACTGTTCTTCCACGCCCTGTTCGCGGGCACCGGCCCCGACGTCTACACCATGCAGACCACGCTCGACCTGACAGGCCCGCTGGACGCCACGGCGCTGCGGGCCGCCGGGCAGGGCGTCCTGGACCGCCACCCCAACCTGCGGGCCGGGTTCCGCCACCGCGGCGGGGGCGACAGCGTCCAGATCATCCCCCGGCGGGTCGAACTTCCCTGGACGGAGGTGGACCTGTCCGGGCTCGACGAGCGCGCCGGACAGGCCGAGTCGACACGGCTGACCGACGACGCCCGCACCCAGCGGTTCGACCTCGGCCGGCCGCCGCTGATCCGGTTCACCCTGATCAGGCTCGGCGAGGACCGGCACCGGCTGCTGATCCTCAAGCACCACATCCTGCTCGACGGCTGGTCGGTGCCGCTGTTCATGCGCGACCTGTTCGCGCTCTACCGGCACGGCGACCAGGGCGCGCTGCCGTCGGTCGTCCCCTACCGCGGCTATCTCGACTGGCTGTCGCGGCAGGACCGCGCGGCGACCGAGGCGGCCTGGCGCGAGGCCCTGGCCGGTGTGTCGGAGCCCACGCTCCTGGCGGGTGCCGAGCCGGGCCCGCCGACCGAGATGCCCCGCAACGTCGTCCGTGCCCTGCCCGCCTCGCTCACCACGGCGCTCCAGGAACAGGCGGCACGGTCCGCGACCACCGTCAACACGTTCCTGCAGGGGGCGTGGGCAGTGCTGGCCGGCCGGCTCCTCGGCCGCGACGACGTGATCTTCGGGACCACGGTCTCCGGCCGCCCGCCGGAGATACCCGGCATCGAGTCCATGCTCGGCCTGTTCATCAACACCATCCCGGTCCGGGTCCGGCTGCGGCTCGGCGAGACCTGGCAGGAGCTGACGGCCCGCATCCAGCACGAGCAGACCGCGCTCAGCGCCCATCACCAGCTCGGGCTCGCCCGCATCCAGCAGCTGGCCGGCGTCGGCGAACTCTTCGACGCGCTGGTGGTCTACGAGAACTTCCCCGCGCCCACCTCCGGGGAATCGACGGACACCGGGCTGAGCGCCAAGGCCGGGGAGGGTCGCGCGGCGGCGCACTACCCGCTCGCCCTGATCGCCAACATGACACCGACGGGACTGCGGCTGCGCCTGGAGTACCGGCCCGAGCTCCTCGCCCGCGAGCGGGTCGAGGAGCTCCTGGACCGCCTCGTACGCGTCCTGGAACAGGTTGTCGGCGACCCGCGGCGGCCCGTCGGGCGGATCGACGTCCTCGACCCGGCCGAGCGGCGACAGCTCCTGGACGGCTGGAACGGCGACGCGTTCACGCCGGCCGCCGCCCGGCCCGCCACGATTCCCGGCCGGTTCGCCGACGCCGTGGCCCAAGGGCCCGAGGACACGGCGATCCGCCACCGCGACCAGCGGCTCACCTACCGTGAGCTGGACGAGCGCGCCAACCGGCTCGCGCGGCTCCTCGGCGAGCTGGGGGTGGGCCGGGAGACCCGCGTGGCGGTGCTTCTCGACCGGGGCGTCGACCTCGTCGTCGCCGTCCTCGCGGTCCTCAAGGCCGGTGCCGTGTACGTACCGCTGGAGCCCGACACCCCGGAGCGGCGCCAGCAACTGCTCGTCTCCGAGACCGCCGCGCCCGTCCTGCTCACCCACGAGGGGCTCACGCCCACGTGGACCGCCGGGCCCGACGCGGGGGTGCGGGTCGTCGCAGTCGACGGCGACCCCCGGCTGCCCGGCCAGGACGTCACCGCGCCGCACGTCGACGTGGCACCCGACCAACTGGCCTACGTCATCTACACCTCCGGATCCACCGGTACCCCCAAGGGCGTCGCCGTCACCCACCAGAACGTGGTGGAGCTCGCGGCGGACCGCTGGTGGGGCCTCGACAGCCGCCGCAGGGTGCTCTTCCACTCGCCGCACGCCTGGGACGCCTCCACGCTGGAGTGGTGGGTGCCGCTGCTCAACCACGGGGAGATCGTGGTCGCCCCGCCGGGCAAGCTCGACCTGGACGCCCTCGCGACCCTCGTGGTCGAGGAGCGCGTCACCGGACTGTGGGCCTCCGGCGGCCTGTTCCGGCTGCTCGCCGAGGAACACCCGGAGTGCTTCGCGGGGCTGAGCGAGGTGCGCACCGGCGGCGACGTGGTCCCCGCGGACGCGGTGCGCAGGGCACTGCACGCCTGCCCGGACACAGTGGTCACCGCCGGGTACGGGCCGACCGAGACCACGGTGTTCTCCACCCGGCACTCCATGCGCGCGGGCGACCCGGTGCCGGAGAGCGTGCCCATCGGCCGCCCGCTGGACGGCACCCGGGCCTACGTCCTCAGCCCAGGCCTCGAACCCGTGCCGGTGGGCGTCGTCGGCGAGCTGTACCTGGCGGGCTCCGGCGTGTCGCGCGGCTACGAGAACAACCCGGCCATGACGGCCGAGCGCTTCGTCGCCGACCTCTACGGCCCCCCCGGCACGCGCATGTACCGCACCGGCGACCTCGTCCGCCGGCGCGCGGACGGGCTCATGGAGTTCGCCGGGCGCGCCGACGAGCAGGTCAAGCTGCGCGGATTCCGGGTGGAGCTGCGCGAGGTGGAAGTCGCCGTCACCGGCCACCCCGGGATCGGCCAGGCGGTCGCGCTGGTCCGGGAGGACCGCCCGGGCGACAAGCGCCTGGTCGCGTACGTGGTGCCGGACGCCGACTCGCCGGCCCCCGACCTGGCCGCCCTGCGGGAGCGGCTGGCCGGTCTGCTGCCGGAGTTCATGGTGCCGTCCGCCTTCGTCGTCCTCGACCGGCTGCCGCTGACCGACAACACCAAGCTGGACCGTGCGGCGCTGCCCGCGCCCGACCACCGGGCCGAGCAGACCCGCCCGCCGCGTACCCCTCAAGAAGAGGTACTGTGCGGTCTGTTCGCCGACGCGCTCGGCGTGTCCGAGGTCGGCCTCGACGACGACTTCTTCATGCTGGGCGGCAACTCGCTGACGGCCGCGGCGCTCGTCAGCCGCATCCGCGCCACCCTGGGATCCGGGCTGAGCGTGCAGGCGCTGTTCACCGCGCCCACCGTCGCGGCGCTGGCGTGCCGGCTGGAGCCGGACACCGGCCCCGACGAGCACGGCGGCCTGGAGGTACTGCTGCCGCTGCGGACCACCGGAGACGAGGCCCCGGTCTTCTGCCTCCACGCCGGCGGCGGACTGAGCTGGCGGTACGCCGGACTGCTGCGGCACCTGCCGTCCGAGCACCCGGTGTACGGACTGCAGGCCCGCGCCTACAGCACGCCCGGCTACCGGCCGGCCGGCGTCGAGGAGATCGCCGCGGACTTCGTCGAGCAGATCAGAAAGGTACGACCCACCGGCCCTTACCACCTGCTCGGCTGGTCCTTCGGCGGCCTTGTCGCTCACGCCGTGGCCGCGCGGCTCCAGGAGGACGGCGACGAGGTCGCCACGCTCGCACTGCTCGACGCCTACCCGGTCGAAGCGGGCATCGCGCCGCCCGCGGCGGCCGGCGACGGCGGCGAACTGCTGCGCGCCCTGCTGGAAGTGACGCACGCGGCGCCTTCCTCGCCCGGCACCGAAGCCGTCACCCGAGAGGAGGCGGCCGCGGCGCTGCGTGCCCTCGGCAACCCGCTCATGGAACTGCTCGCCGACCGGCTCGACACGGTCCTCGAGACCTTCGAGGACCACGTGGCCCTGCGGCACGCGTTCGTCCCGCAGGTGTTCCGCGGGGACGCGCTGCTCTTCGCGGCCCTGCCCGACGGCGCCGGCGCCCACAGCCGGGCCGAGCGCTGGCAGCCGTACGTCGAGGGACGGGTGCACGCCCACGTGGTGCGCTGCACGCACGAACACATGATGGATCCGGAGCCGCTCGCCGAGATCGGGCGGATCGTCACCGCGCGGCTGCGCCGCACCAAGGGGGGAACGGACCGCTGATGGGCCAGGACATCTACGAGATCGGTGAGATACCGCCGTTGGGGGAGGTGCCGCGCTACATGCACGCGGCCATGATCCGCCAGGAGCGCTACGGCGCGCCCGCCGACGCCATACGCATCGAGCAGACCGAGGTGCCGCCGGTTGGCCGGGGCCAGATCCTGCTCCTGGTGATGGCGGCCGGGGTCAACTACAACGGCGTGTGGGCCGCGCTCGGCGCGCCCGCCGACGTCATCGCGGCCCGCCGCAAGCAGGGCGATCCGCACGACTTCCACATCGCGGGCTCCGAAGGGGCCGGGGTGGTGTGGGCGGTCGGCGAGGGCGTCACCCAGTACCGCGTCGGCGACGAGGTGATCGTGGGCGGGGTCCGCTGGGACGAGTCCGCCCCCGACATCCGGCTCGGTACCGACCCCACCGCCTCCCGGTCGCAGCGCGCCTGGGGCTATGAGCTCAACTACGGTTCCTTCGCCCAGTTCACGGTCGTCGACGAATACCAGTGCCACCCGAAGCCGCCGCGGCTGACCTGGGAGGAGGCCGGCTGCTTCCTCGGCGGCGGCTCCACCTCGTACCGCATGCTGACCAACTGGCACCCGCACCATGTGCGGCCCGGTGATCCGGTGCTGATCTGGGGCGGCTCGGGCGGCCTCGGATCGATGGCCATCCAGATCGTCAACCACTTCGGCGGGATCCCCGTCGCGGTCGTCTCCGACGACGCCAAGCGGGACCACTGCATGCGGCTCGGCGCCCACGGGGTGGTCAACCGGAATGAGTTCACCCACTGGGGCGGCCTGCCCGGCCCCGACGACACCGCGGCGTACGGCGCGTGGCTGGACGGCGCGCGCTCCTTCGGCCGGCGGATCTGGGAGGTGCTCGGCGAGCGCCGGTCACCGCGCATCGTCCTCGAACACCCGGGCCGGGACACGCTCGCCACGTCGGTGTACGTCTGCGACAACGCCGGCATGGTGGTGACGTGCGCGGGCACCAGCGGCTACATCGGCCACATCGACCTGCGCTTTGTGTGGATGTTCCAGAAGCGGCTCCAGGGCTCGCACGCGGCCAACGTGCGCGAGACCCGGGCGATCATCGACCTGGTGGCGGCCGGACGCGTCGATCCCTGTCTGAGCGAGACCGTGCCCTTCGAGGAGATCGGCCGGGCCCATCAGCAGGTGTACGAGAACCGGCATGCGGCGGGCAACACCGCGGTGCTCGTGAACGCCCCGGGCCCCGGCCTGACGGGCATGCCGTGACCGGCGGCCCGCCGGCCGGGCGGCATCCGTTCCGGTTCGGTGTGTACGCGGGGGCGCTCTCCGGCATCGGCGCCCTGCGCGCGCTGGCGGTGGGCGCCGAGGAGGCGGGCTACGCGTCCCTGCTCGTCCCCGACCACCTCGACGAGCGCTGGTCGCCCGTGGTCTCGCTGGCCCTCGCGGCCGGCTGGACCTCACGGATCGCCCTGGGCACCCTGATGCTCGCCGCCGACCTGAGGCGCCCCGCCGTGCTGTTCAAGGACCTGGCCACGCTCGACCAGGCGGCACCGGGGCGCCTGGAGATCGGCCTCGGCGCCGGCTGGTATCCCCCCGACTTCGCCCGCGCCGGCGTCCCCATGGCCCCTCCCGGCATCCGCATCGAACGGCTGGCGGAGACCGCGCACATCCTCAAGGAGCTCTGGGAGAAGGGAGCGGTCTCGTACGAGGGACGCCACTGCTCGGCCGTCGACGCGATCGGCGCGCCACGGCCGGGCCCGGCCGCCTGGGTCATGGGAGGGGGCGGCCCTCGGATGCTGCGGACCGCCGTGGAGCACGCGGACATCGTGTCACTGACCGCGCGGCTCTCCTCCGGCCGTCGTGACAAGCCGCTCGGCGACAACGCCCGCGCCGAGCGGTTCGACGAACGGGTGTACTGGGTGCGGGAGTTCGCGGCAGCGGCCGGCCGGACCTCAGCCCCGGAGCTGCAGTGCCTGCTCATCGACGCCGCGGTCGTCACCGACTGCGAGGAGTACGCCACGCGCGAGTTGGCCCCCCGGTTCGGCCTGCCGCCCGCCGAGGTCCTGGACTCGCCCGTGGTCCTCGCGGGCACCGTTGACGAGATCTGCGCGCGGCTGCGGGACCGCCGTGAGCGGTTCGGGATCAGCTACTGGGTGCTGCCCGCGGCACGGTGGGAGGAGTTCGTGCCGGTCGTGGAGCGGCTGACCGGCACCTGAGCCCCGCCTCCGTCAGCGCAGCAGCCCGCGGTGCGCCGCCCAGCCCGCGGCGATGTCGGCCTCCAATTGGTTCAGCCGCGCCGTGACCACCTGGTCGAAGCCGTCCATGAAGTACTCGTCACCGGCCCGCGGGGCCACCGAGGCGCGGGCCGTGACGAAGTCCCCGACCACGTCGAGCAGTGAACGGCCCGGCCCCACCCGTCCGGCGATGTAGCGGTCGGCGCCCTCCAGGCCGGGGAAGCCCGCCTCGCGGTACAGGTACACGTCGCCCAGCACGTCGATCTGGACCGCGATCTGCGGATGCGCCCGAGGCCGCATCGTCTCCGGCCGGAGGCGCACCAGCTCTGCCTCGGTGCCCGACTTGAGGGCGTGCAGGGCGTAGCCGTAGTCGACCCGCAGGGCGGGGGTCAGGCGCCGGGCCTTCTCCTCGAAGGCGAGCAGGATGTCCTGGAGTTCGGTGCGTTCGGCCGCCGAGAGCGCCCCGTCCGGCCGTGCGCTGTAGTCCTCGCGCAGGTTCAGGAAGTCCACGGGCCTGCCGGGGGCGGCGGCGTCCAGCTCGGCGACGAAGTCCAGCACGTCGAGCAGCCGCCGGGCGCGCCCCGGCAGGATGATGTGGTTCAGCCCGAGCCGCACGGGCGCCTCGCGCTCGGCCCGCAGCCGCTGGAAACGCAGCAGGTTCGCCCGCACACGGCCGAAGGCCCGCCGCTTCCCGGTGGTGGCCGCGTACTCCTCGTCGGACACCCCGTACAGCGAGGTGCGGACGGCGCCGAGGTCCCACAGTCCCGGCTGGCGCTCCAGCGTCTGCTCGGTGAGGGCGAAGGAGTTGGTGTACAGCGTCATGGGGAAGCCACGCCCCGCGGCCCGCCGCACCAGGTCGCCGAGCCCGGGATTGGTGAGCGGCTCCAGGCCGCCGGAGACGTACAGGGATTCGGGGGAGCCGGCGGGCAGTTCGTCGATGACCGAGGCCAGCGCCGCGTTGCCGTCCGCCAGCGCGGAGGCCGGATAGCGCGCCCCCGTCACCCGTACGCAGAAGTGGCACCGGAACATGCAGCTCGGCCCGGGGTACAGGCCGACGATGTGCGGGTAGCCGGGCCTGCCCTCCAGGACCGCGTCGAACACTCCGCGCCGCTCCAGCGGCAGCACGGTGTTGGACCAGTACTGGCCGGACGGGCCCGCGATCACCGCGTCCCGGAGTTCGGGAAGCCGCCCGAAGAGGTCGAGGAGCCGCCGGAAGTGGTCCGTGTCCAGGGCGAGTTCCCGCCGTACCTCCTCCAGCGGCGTGAACGGCCGGTTGCCGTAGTGCCGCGCCAGGGCGACGAGTCGGCCTGCGGCGGTGTCCGCCTCGTTCGGTGGGCAGTGGCGGCGCTCCGTCAGGAGGTGCCGCACGGCCGCCGCCGACGACTCCGGGTCGTGGCCGGGGGCCGCGCAGTGCACCACCGCCCCGGTACGCGGATCGAGTGCCGACGTCATGTGGGTCGTCCCTTCATCTGCTGCCAACGGGAGGTCACTTCATCGCTGCGGGAGACAACCAGCCGCAGTACGTCGCAGATCCTGCGGATGCTCTCGCGCGACACGGCCGAACCGGTGGGCAGGGCCAGTACGCGCCCGGCGAGCCGTTCGGTGTGCGGGAGCCGGAAGGTGCGGCCGGACCGGTAGGGCTCCAGTTCATGGCAGGCGGGGGAGAAGTACGGCTTCGCCATGATGTGTTCGGCCTGCAGGATCTCCAGGACGAGGTCCCGGTCGACGCCCGCCACGGGTTCGTCGATCTCGATGATCACGTACTGGTAGTTGCGTGACTCCGACGGGTCGTGCGGAATCAGCCGCACCCCGGGGATCTTGTCCAGCCCCGCGGCGTAGGCGTCGAAGTTCGACCGGTTGTGGGCGACGGCCCGTTCGAATCCGTCGAGCGAGGTCAGCGCCATGGCCGCGGCGGCCTCGCTCATCTTGCCGTTGGTGCCGCCCGCCGGACTGCCGGCCCCCGGTCCCATACCGAAGTTGCGCAGGCTGCGCAGCCGCCCGGCCAGGGCGTCGTCGTCGGTGACGATCGCGCCGCCTTCGAACCCGGCCACCACCTTGGTCGGGTGGAAGGAGAAGACCGACGCGTTGCCGAAGGAGGCGACCGGCCGTCCGTCGAGGGTGCAGCCGATGGCGTGAGCCGCGTCGAAGAAGAGCGGAAGCCCGTGGTCGACGGCGACCTTCTCCAGTTCCGGGGCCGGGCACGTCCGGCCCCACAGGTGCACGCCGAGGATCGCCGAGGTGAGCGGGCCGACCGCCTCGGCCGCGAGGGCGGGATCCAGCTGGCCGGTCTGCGGGTCGACGTCCACGAACACCGGGTCGAGGCCGACCCAGCGCGCGGCGTGCGCGGTCGCGGCGAACGTGAGCGAGGGCATGATCACCTCACCGCTGAGCTCCAGCGCATGGCAGAGCATCTGGAGCGCGACCGTCGCGTTGCAGGTGGCGACGGAGTTGCGCACACCGGCGAGCTCGGCGGTCCTGGCCTCGAATTCCACGGCCAGCGGGCCGCTGTTGGAGAGCCACTGGTTGTCCAGTGCCCAGTTGAGGCGGTCGAACAGGCGGTCACGGTCGACCGTGTTGGGGGAGCCGACGTACAAGGGCCGCAGAAAGGCGTGCACTCCGCCGAATATCGCGAGATCGCCTGTGGTCAGTTTCACAACGCTCCCCTGTATATTCGCCTATTCATTCCGGATGGTCGTGGTCGCGTGATTCCGGAATGGGTGGCAGAGCTTACAGATCACCAACTCCCGTGCCAAAACTTTATGTTGACAGAAGATTCAATGGATTGCGACGGCAGTTTCGCGTACAGGTCGGGTACAGCCGATCCGTACCCGTGTCGTGCACCATTCGAATTCCATGACTCTCGCGATTTCAGGACACAAACCCAAGGGAGTGCCCGCATGACGAACCCGTTCGAGAATCCTGACGGCCGGTATGTTGTGCTGGTCAATCACGAGGACCAGCACTCGCTCTGGCCGGTCTTCGCGGAGGTGCCGGCCGGCTGGACGGTCGCTCACCCGGAGGACAGCCGCCAGGCCTGCCTCGACTACATCGAGGAGCACTGGACCGACATGCGGCCCAAAAGCCTCGTCGAGCAGATGGGCGGCCGATGACCGGGACCGGGACAGGGGCGGTCCAGGCCCCGCCGAGCCGCACGGTCACCGGCTGGAGCGGCGACGCCGACTACTTCAGCTTCCCCGAGCACCATGAGTTCCGCCCCGAGCCGGTCGTCGACGTCCTGCGCGGCCGCCGCGCGGGCGTCATCTTCCGGGGCATGGTCGCGCGGGACGTCTGCGCCGAACTCGCCGCCCGGTTCTGGGACAGCCCGGACCGGGAGCGGCGCAGCACCGAAGCCCCCAGCTACCACCTCGGCGCCTACCACTACCACAAGACGACCGAGCACTACCTGGACGAGTCCGAGCGCGGCGCCGCCGCCCTCGACAAGGTGCTCGACCTGCCCGACGACCCGCTGACCACCTTCTACACGGGCCTGGCCGAGGAGCTCGCCCCCGAGGGTGTGGACGTGCGCCTGGCCCGCCACCACGGGCGCACCGCGTCCCGCGGCCTGCTGCGCTCCTGGCACGGCGACGGCAGGTACGCCCTGGACCCGCATGAGGACCGCTCCCAGTGCACCGAGCCCCGGCAGGCGGACTTCGAGATCCAGCGGGTGGTCGACCACGAGGTCTGCGCCCTCAACATCTGCCTGGAGAAAGGCGACGGCGGCCGGCTGCTGGTGTGGAACATCCAGCCGGACGACGCGTCCAAGCGGCGGATGGGCCTGCACCACACGGGCTCCCCGTATCCGACCCGGACCTTGGACGGCATCGAGTGCCGGTGGATCGACGTCCACCCGGGAGACGTCTATGTCTTCAACGGCTCCCATGTGCACGCCGTGGAGCCCAACTCCGACCCCGGCACCAGGCGCACCACGTTGGCCGGGATCTTCGGGTTCATCGACGACGGCACGGTGGTCTCATGGACGTGACCGCCCGGCACCGACGCGGCGGGCATCACGGGTGAAGGCTCTCGTCCTCGCGGGCGGCACGGGCACCCGGCTGCGGCCGATCACTACTCGTCCGCCAAACAGCTGGTCCCGATCGCCAACAGGCCGGTGCTCTTCCACGTCCTGCAGGACGTGGCGGACAGGGAGGCCACATCGCCGTCGGCGTTTACCTGTTCACCCCGGCGGTCCACGAGGCGGTGCGCGCCATCTCCCCCTCGTGGCGCGGCGGGCTGGAGATCACCCACGCCGTCCAATGGCTGATCGACCGGGGCGCCGACGTCCGCTCCACGACCCACTTCGGCTACTGGAAGCACACCGGCACGTCGCGGACCGGGCGCGGCGGAGTTCGTGCGCACCAACGTCCTCGGCACGCAGACGCTGCTTGAGGCCGCGCTCCGGACCGGCCTTGCGGCCCTCGTGCACATCTCCACGGACGAGGTGTACGGCGACGTGTCCGAGGGCCGCTGACCGAGTCTGACCGGCTGACGACCGCCGCTTCGCGGTGGACAGGACCCGGGCCGGACTCGGCTATCGGCCGCGCAAGGACTTCGACACCGGGCTCGCCGACGGTCCAGTGGTACGGCGACCACCGCGCCCGGTGGGAGCCGCTCGTCCGGCGCGCCGCACAGTGAAGGCGGCGCGCCGCACGGTCAACCTGCCGGGGGCGGTGGGGCGTCAGCGCCCCCGCCCCCCTCGGCGTGGACCTTCTCCAGGACCCGGACCGCCGCCCCCAGTCCGTCCTCCGCGCCGAGAAGCGCGCCGAAGCGGGCGGCGACGGCCGCGATCCCCGGGTCCGTCACCGCGTGCCGGATGTCGGCGGCGAGCCCCTCGGGGGTGAGGTCGCGCTGCATGACGGGGGGCGGGGCCACCCCCAGCCGGTTGAGGTGCTCGCCCCACATCCGCTGGTTCGTCTCGAACGGGCAGATGACCTGGGGGATTCCGGCGCGCAGCGCGTCGTTGTACGTGCCGGGTCCGCCTGCGTGGACCACCGCGCGCACCCGTGGCAGCAGCCACGCGTAGGGCACGTCCTTGACGGTGAGGATGTCGTCCGCGTAGTCGGTGACCTGGATGCCGCCCCAGCCCTCGACGACCACGGCCCGCTGCCCCGACGCCCGGACACCTTCGAGGACGATCCTGGCCGTGGCCTGCGGATCGGGGCTCAGGGTGCTGCCGAAGCCCACGAACACCGGCTTCTCACCCGCCTCCAGGAAGCGCACCAGCTCGGCCGGCGGCTGCCAGTCGGGAGCCGGCGGCAGATGCCAGAAGCCCGCGGTGTGCACGGTGTCGGGCCAGTCGGCCGCGGGCGTGATCACGTGCGGGCTGAAGATGTGCAGTACCGGAGTGGCGCTGCCGTCGGCCCGGTACCGGAAGTCCAGGAAGCCGTCGCGGGGCGGCAGGCCGAGCGTTTCGGACCGCCAGTGCTCGATCATCGTGATCAGCTGCGGCGGAATGTAGCTGTACGGGTCCGCCCCGCTCTCGTCCACCTGGTCGCTGAAGACGTCCGACAGCCGGCCGAAGGCCGGGTACCGGCGGGAGACCACGAAGTTCGGGTAAAGCACCGCGAACACGTTCGGGATTCCCAGCTTCTCCGCGATCTGGGCTATCTGTTCGCGTGACGCCTGCGAGTGGATGATGATGTCGGCGCCGTCGGCCGCCGCCTCCCACATGTCCTTGAGAATGATCGGGTAGCGGTCCACCGCCTCCTGCTTCAGGGCGGCCCGCTGACGCTCCGTCTCCGGCGTCCGCCGGTCGCTCGTCCAGCGCAGCTTGCGGACCTCGGGCCTGTGCCACAGCGTGAGGGACCAGTCGTCCAGACCGGCGAATTCCACGTCGTATGCGGCGGCGAAAGGAGCGAAGAGCCTCGGCGCCACCAGGGTCGCGGAGTGCCCGGCCCTATTCAGGGCATGGGCCAGGGCCAGATACGGCTGTACGTCCCCACGGCTCCCGTGGCAGTACACCAGAGCCTTCATCTCGGTCTCCTCCGCTGATGGACGACGTGGATCACGGTCATGCTCATCGACCGCCACGGCACTGACAAGAGGCAGCTTTCCGCGTGCAGACGGCGTCCAGCCGGCCAAGGTCCGGCGCCCCTAATGTCGCCGGGGTGAAGGTGCTTATCTATTCCCATGGCACGCGTGGCGATCTGCAGCCCTATCTGGCCGTCGCCCACGCGCTCAATCGCGCCGGACACACCGCCACCCTCGTCGGTCCGAGCATTTTCGAACCCTTCGCGGAGTCGTACGGTGTGCGGTTCGCCCCGGTGACCGACGAGGGCGTGAAGCTGCTCCAGCGGCCGGACGTCCGCAAGCTGCTCCTCACCACGGACCCGGAATCCGAGGAATACCGAAAGGCCCGCGAGGCGATATTCCGCGAATTCATGCCCAAGACGTATCCCGTCCTGCTCCGGCAGTTCTGGGACGCGGCACGCGGTGGGGCCGATCTGCTGGTCCACTCGCACCATTCACGTCAGGTCATGCACCAGATGGCCGAGAAGCTGGGCATCCCGAGCGTGCTCGCCACGCTTCACCCCAACCTTGTGGCGTCCCGCCGCTACCCCGCACAGCTCGGCTCGCTGGAGGCCAGGCCGGACAACCTGGAGCAGCACGCGCGGGTGAACAGCGCTCCCCTCAACCCGCTGCTGGTGGAGATGATCTCCACGTGGCGGACGGAGACCCTGGGGCTGCCGCTCCGCGACGACTACCTGGACTTCCGGCACCGCCCCGACGGCAGGCCCACTCCGGTCCTGCACGGCTTCAGCCCGCACGTCCTCGAACCGGCCCCGGAGTGGCCCGACTGGGTCCACACCACCGGCTTCTGGTCACTGCCCGCCAACCAGCGGCCCTCGGCGGAGCTGCTCCGCTTCCTGGAAGCCGGCGAGCCACCGGTCTTCTTCGGCTTCGGCAGCCTCGCGCACGGCGATCCGGAGAAGACCGGGCAATTGGTGCTGGACGTGGTGCGCCGGACGGGCGTGCGTGCCGTGGTCGTCACCGGCTGGGGCGGCATCAGCATCACCGATCCGCCCGCGAACGTCCTGGTGGAGAGCGACGTTCCGTACGACTGGCTGTTCCCCCGGGTCCGCGCGGCCGTGCACGCCGGGGGCCCGGGCACCCTCAACGCGGCCCTCGAGGCCGGTATCCCCCAGATGGCCTGCCCCTTCCACAAGGAACAGCTGATGTGGGGCAACCACCTGCGCGACCTCGGTGTCGCACCGGAGCCCATCCCGTACAACGACCTCACCGCGGATGGGCTCGTCGAGGCGGTGCGGCACACGATCACCGACCCCGAGATCGCCGACAACACCCGTCGCCTGGCGGAGAAACTCAAGGGGGAGAACGGAGCGGAGAACGCGGTCAAGGCGCTGGAACACATCCACCGGGAAGCCTGAGACCGGCGTGGCGCGTGCGGGCGTGACCGTGCTGTGGGGACCCACGGCCGGCGACGCACGCACCGCGGCGCACACCGCCCTGCTCCGCGGCGCGGCGCTGCTGACCGGGGAGCCGGCCGACGCGTTCCGCCTGACGTACGAACCGGGCGGCCGCCCCCGCCTGGCCGGCGCCGCCGCGCCGCCGCACGTGAGCATCAGCCACGGCCGCGGTGTCTGGGCCGTGGCACTCGGCACCACGGGGCCGGTCGGCGTGGACGTCGAGGCCGTACGGCCCGTCCCCGCCCTGCGCATGGCCGGGCGGTGGCTGGACGCCGCCGCCGCGGACTGGCTGGCGCGCGTCCCGCCGGCCGCGAGGCCCGCGGCGTTCCTGTGGCTGTGGACCCAGAAGGAGGCGATCGGCAAGGCGCGAGGCCGGGGACTGCGCGGCGGAGGCCTCGGCCGGCCGGTGCCGGTCCCGGAGCGCTGGCCGCCCACGCCCGCGCGCGGCGGCCTGCCCGCCCTGCGGCCCCTTGCCGACGACCCCGGGATCTTCTGTGCCGCCCTGCTCGCCGATTCCGGACGGCACGTCCTCGCGCTCGCCTCGGCCGCCCCCACGACCGTCGAACTGCGCGGACGCTTCGGACCCGGTGGCGCAGACCCGGCCGATCTTCGCCGCGGGCGAGGGCAGGCGCCCGAAGGTCGGCCGCGGCATGCTCGGTGAACTCTTGTACGCGCACGGCACAAGCGAGACACACTCCTGCTCGGTGACACCATCGGTCGCAACCTCGACCGGGCCGTCGCGGCCTGGCCGAATCGGCACGCGCTCCTGGACGCCGCCATCTCGACCTGGACCTGGCCTTCCCCTCCGCTGCGGACGCTCCGTGATGCGGGGCTGTTCACGGGCCTGATCCAGCGGTGCGCCGACCGGGCCGTGCGGTGTCAGTGGTCGGGGAGTGTGAGGCGGAAGGTGGTGTGCCCGGGGCTGACGGTGGCGGTTTTGCCGCGGGCGGTGATGACGGCGTGGACGATGGCGAGGCCCAGACCGGCGCTCCCCGTGCTACGGGAGCGGGCCTGGTCGGCGCGGACGAAGATTCCGGGCTGGAGCTCCTCGGGGATGCCTGGCCCGTTGTCGCTCACGACCGCAAAGACGCTGGTCTGATCGGTGATGTCGCGGATCGTGCCGCAGGGGCGGGAGCCGAGCACGACGATCCGGTCGGCCATCAGCACGGCCTCTTCGGTGCACGGAAGCTGAACTTGAATCCGCCCTCCCCGACCGTGTCTGCGCGGCGACGCGCTCGACGCAGGCCACGGAACTGAGGAGGAAACGCCGGCCTTGGCCCTGGCCGACTGCGGGAGATTCCGAGAGCGACAATGGTGAGTGGGTGCCGTGCTGGTCGGTTCACGGAGTCAGGTCGCGAGGTCCTGTCCGGTGGACCGGGTGCCGAGCCGGCGGGAGACGACGATGAACGGCTCGGTCCGTGTCGGACAAGTTGTCGGGGTACCACTGCGGATGCACTGGAGCGTGCCGCTGCTGGTGGTCCTGTTCGCGTACGGTCTTGGCCGCCAGACCCTCCCCGCATGGACCCCCGGGCACTCCGATGCGGTTTACACCTTCGCCAGTGCGGTGGGGGCCGTGCTACTCATGGGCAGCCTCCTGCTTCACGAGACGGCACACGCTGCGACTGCCCGCAGGAAGAAGATCGCGGTACAGGATGTGACGCTGTGGGCGCTGGGCGGGATGACCCGGATGGGGCGACCGCAGACGGCCGCGGTGGCCTTCGCGGTGGCGGTCAGCGGGCCGCTCACCAGCCTGGCCATTGGAGGCGCCGCGCTCGGAGCGGGAATCGGGCTGCATTCGATGTCCGGCTGGGCGGTGCCTGCCGCCGTTCTGGTGTGGCTCGGCTGGGCGAACCTGTTCCTGGGCGCATTCAACCTCCTTCCCGCTGCGCCGCTCGACGGCGGAAGGGTGGTCCAGGCGCTGTTGTGGTGGCGTACCGGAGACCGGGAACGTGCGGATCGGGCGGCCTCCCGAAGCGGTCAGGTCGTGGGTGGGCTGCTGATGGCCTTCGGCTGGATCTCCTTTCTGCGCGGGGTGCCGGGCGGGCTGTGGCTCGTCTTCGTCGGTCTCTTCATCGCGGTCGTCGCCGGCGCCGAACGACAGCGCGCCGTGATCCACACAGCACTGCGGGGCGTCAAGGTCGCCGATGCCATGTCCAGCCCGGTGACGACGGGCGCCGACTGGCTGACCATCCGGCATTTCGTCGACGAGGTGGCGGTGAACTCCCGCCATTCCGCCGTGCCGCTGCTCGATTTCGAAGGCCGTCCCAGCGGGATCGTTCAGATACGCGGGCTTGCCCGGATACCGCGAGCGCGTCGGGAGGCGCTGCGCGTGCGTGAGGTGGCGATCCCGCTGTCACAGTGCGCGGTTGCCGCCCCGAGTGATCTTCTGAGTGAGGCGCTCGACAAGCTCCGCTCGGGTACTGGCATGCGCATTCTCGTCGTCGACGGGGGCCATCTGGTGGGGATCGTTACCGCGAAGGACATTTCGCGGCTGATGCAGCGGCACACACTGGGGGGCCAAGGGCCCGACTGAGCCGGGCAGGAATGCCTGGGAGACGGCGACCCCACTATCCACGCCGGCAGAAGCGCACGACCGACTCCCGGATTCGGCGCGACAACAGTCATTCCGACTTGCCCCGGCCTCCATACTGCGCGTGTGAGCCGTCCCGGACTTGGGCCTACTGGCCCACAGGGCGTGCCGGACGGGGGACGAGCACGCCGCCAGCCGGCACGAGCGCTGCTTCGAACTCGTCGACCTCGCCCCTTTCCGCTACGATCACGGACTTTGCCGACCACATACCCCACACCCACCCCTACACCGTGCGCCATGTGCTGAACGACTTCGCTGTGAGGTCAGGGCCGGATCGTGGTCGTAGATGGCCCGCCGGGCGTCGCGGCAGTCCGCTGTCCGTCACTGATCAGCCGGACTGATACGCCGCCCTGTGAGGCGCGTGGGCCGGATCGACACCCACGTCTCGCGTTCGCCCCCTGCCCAAGGCGTGGTATGGGCGCGATCGGCAAGCTGCCGCAGTGCGTCGGGCTCTGTAACGATCCGCGCAGGGCCTACGGCAAGCACGCTCCAACCCTGGCTCATGGCCTCGTCCACATGGTCGACCTCGAATGCGACATCTGTTCCCCCGGCCATCGCAGGCACCGAGTCGGGCGCGGTCCGGAAGGCAATAACGTCATCGATGACCTCGTAGTTCACCGGAAGGATTGCCGGGCCATCGGGTGTCGACACCGCGACGCGTCCTACGCCGTGCGTGGAGAGCCGGGCGCGGCATTCGTCGGGGCCGAGGTCCTGCAGTCGGGGGTGCAGGAGCGCCTCGCCCTGGCCGGGTGGCAGATCGATGCCGCCTCCGCGCAGGGCTGCGGCGGTGGTGCCGAGTGCGTCGGCCAGGCTGATGAGACTCGCCGGACTCGGGTCAGCCGGCCGTTGTTCGAGGTAGGCCAGGTAGTCCGGCGCCATTCTGGCGCGGCGGGCTGTTTCTGCGCGGCTGAGCCCCTGTCGCTCGCGTTCCATGGCCACGCGCCGGCCGATGTCGCCGGGGTTGGGTGCGCCATCGAGGTGGACCCCGGCGGATTCGGCGCCAGGCTCAGCCGAGCCCGGCCGGGACGGCTCGCGGGATCTGCTACCCGGCCTGTGCTCAAGGTGACGGATATGGGCGTCGGGTCCGGGGAACACGAGCGTCACCTGGTCGGTATCCGACCAGTGCACGTCGTAGGGAGGGGTTCCGTCCTCGTGGTGGAGTCCGACAATCTCGCCGTCGCGCCTGCTGGCGCCGGTGACCGGGCTTTCGACAACAAGTTGATCGCCGAGGTGAGCTCGCATGATCGCCGCCGTTTCCTCATCATGTTGCTGTACCCAACGTGCCACGCATGGCGTGTCGCCGCACGGGATGAGAAACCGTGATTCCGCAGGGCCGAGGGGGCTGGTATCGGGCCCACTGGTCCGCCGACGAGTGGGGCCGGGCCACCGGCGCGGCTCGCGGGCGACAGGTCCTGACACGCTCGGCACATGACCATTACTGGCCGTCACACCCCGAAAGGAGAAGCCGCATGCACCACCGATCTGTCGCAGAGCTCATGACTCGAGACGTCGTCCGGGCACGGCGTGACCTGCCGTTCAAAGAGATCGTCAAGCTGTTGGCGGAGAACGATGTCACAGCGGTACCCGTTGTGGATGAACTGGATCGGCCCCTGGGTGTTGTGTCCGAGGCCGATCTGCTGCGCAAGTCTTCCGACCAGGCCGATCCGTCCGGCCGGACACCGATTCCGCATCTGGAGGCGTGGGAGCGGGCCAAGGCGGAGGGGGCCCGGGCCGAGGAACTGATGTCGGCTCCCGCGGTGTGTGCGCGTCCGGAGTGGACCGTGGTCGAGGCGGCCCGGCTCATGGAGGTGCAGAACGTCAAACGGCTGCCCGTCGTGGACGAGACGGACAAGTTGCTGGGTATCGTCAGCCGCAGTGACCTGCTGCGGGTCTTCCTGCGCCGCGACGACGCCATCCATGAGGAAATCAACCGGGACGTGCTGCAGCGGACGATGGGTCTGGCCCCCTCGGAGGTGACGGTCGAAGTAGGCCAGGGGCAGGTCGTCCTCGGCGGATCCGTCGAGTTCAAGAGCCTGATCCCCATCATCGAAAGGCTGTGCCGGAGCGTCGACGGTGTGGTCTCCGTCGCTGAGCACATCACCTACCGGACCGACGACGCCCGGACTTCCCGCACCGACACGTGAGACATTCGGGCCCCCGCAACCCGCCCCGCTCGCCGGTGGCTGGGCGGGGCTTTCGGGTGGGCGTCAAATTCGCACGCCCCACATGAACGGCATACCGCTGCGTGCGATGGATTCGTAGCGCACCTGGGCTCCAGGTTTGGGGGCGTGGAGTATCTGCCCGTTGCCCGCGTAGAAGCCGACGTGGCTCAAGTCGGTCCGCATGATGATGAGGTCGCCGGGCTTCAGAGCACTCAGTGAGTTGATACGCGTTCCGGCGTTGGCCTGTGCCTGGGAGGTGCGGGGTATGGAGACACCGGCCTGCTTGAACGCCCACGACGTGAGGCCCGAGCAGTCGAAGGATCCCGGTCCCGTGGCTCCCCACACATAGGGCAGGCCCACGCGGGATTTGGCGGCGTCGAAGGCTGCAGCGGCGAGTGAGGAGGCGCTTGATTCATTGCCGAGGTTCACGCGCGCGCTGTCGCGGTTCGCGCGTTCCTCCTCCGCCGCCAACCGGGCCTTCTCCTTGGCGCTCAGAGTGTTGAGGAGTCGCTGGGCGGAGGCGAGTTTGCCTTGAATCTCAGACTTCTTGCGGCGGAGTTCGGTGCGAGTGGCCTCTAGATCCGCCAGCTTCCTGGAGGCTTCGACCCGCTGCTGCTGCAGTCCGCGCTGCTGGATCTGGAACTGCTGAAAGATGCTCAGTTCGCGTGCGCCGACCTGGTCCAGGAGGGATGCCTTCTCCAGGAAGGAGTCCGGGTCGGTGGAGAGCATCAGCTGCATGGACGGGTCCACGCCGCCGCTGCGGTACTGGGCGCCGGCGAGGGAACCTATGCGTGTACGCATCGAATTGAGATCCGCCTGCTTGCGTGCTGCGGTTTCCTGAAGAGCCGAAACATCCTTCTCGAGGCCGTCGGCCTTCTCTTTGGCGCCGTTGTATTTCTCCGTCGCCTGTGTGGCTTCTTCGTAGAGCCGGTCGACTTGAGCTTTGACGCCCTTCTTCGTCGGATCGGGCACAGGGTCGGCCGAGGCCGACTGCGCAGACAGGGCGACGACGGCCAGAGCGGCTGTCGTGAGCACGGTCGTCTGGTTCCTGCGGGGCGGCTTGGGGCGGCGGTGGGACGCCATGGTGGGGCCAGCTCCTTCTTCCTCGACCGCCCTCGCCAGGGATCGTTCGGTTCTTCTGGCGTAGTCAGGCGCTGTGGGTACGTGAGGCTCATTCGGCCGCACCGCCCGGAACTTGTGTGGTCACGTATGCGAGAGGGCCGAGCCCAAATACTAGACAGCTAAGTGTTTTAGTAGCAAGTACTCGCTGTTCGCTGACGGTCCATGCCTGCCTCCGTGCAGACTGCTCAGGGATGAGAAGGGTTTCGATCGCCGAGGCCGCTGAGGGGGCTGCGCGGGGGTGTACTTGCCGAAGATGACGAGCCTGCCTTGGTGGTGTGCGAGGCGACCGCATCGCGCCGACGGAGGGCACCATGACGGGCCGTGAGACGTCGCCGCGACGGACGTCGGGCCAGGGACCTGCGTCGGCCAGGTGTGAGTGGTGCGGAGTAATCACTCTGGGTGGCGGTCACGTTGGGAAAGGCCGCAAAGTCGGTACGTGCTTGAGTGGCGGTTGCCCAGTACGCCTGCGCCTTCTGGTGTTTGGCCAGCGGCCGGTGGACGCTCGACAGGCTTGGGTTGCGTCCTTGTGCGAGCCGGTGGGGTGATCGGTTCGGGCTGGATCCGTTCGGCGGTTTCGTCGTTCGCGCGGCAACGTAGGGCGGTGTCCAGCGTGTCGTCGGTGATTGCGGGGCGGGATGGTCAGGCCAGGGTGAGGAAGGGTTTATCCACCTCCGCTTCGTTCATCCGAGGTTCGCCGCCGCCGATGGGGGTGGTCATGCATTCGCGCATCCGGCCGGCGAAGAATTTGAAGCCGGCGCGGTCCAGTGCGCGGCTGGCGGCGGCGAGTTGGGTCATCACGTCACGTCAGTCCCGGCCTTCCTCGGTCATGGTGATGACTCCGGCCGGCTGACCCTGCGCGCGGTGCAGGCGGTCAGTACGGCGCGGGCTGCGGCTTTCTCGTCGGCCACCGGAGTCATGGCGGCCAGGCCGGTCAGGGTAACCATGGTTGCGGGGTCCAGGGCCTGCACCGCCGTCCACTGCCCTGCGGTGCGAATCGCCACGTTGCAGGGCAGTAGCAGTCCGACGCTGCGGTCGCCGTCGAGGGCCTGTGCGGCCAGGTGGGGGTTGCGCGTGCCGAGGATCAGGTAGTCCTCGATGTCACGGTTGAGCTCGGCCCTGAGCGTTGCGGTCACGTCGATCGGTGAGTACGCCGAAACCTTCTGCGGCGAGTGCCTCCCGCGCGGCGGCCACCGTACGGGCGAAGCCGGCAGGGACGCGCACGGTGCGGTCGTAACCCATGGTCCTCTCCGCTGCTGGAAAGAGCGGATGATTCTCACTCGACTATACCCCCAGGGGTAATCTGTTACGGTTGGATTTAATACCCCTGGGGGTACTCAATCGGAATGAGGAAGGGAGCGGCGCATGTTCTTCGTCGACACCATTGAGATCGACGGCCTGGGCAACCGGCACTACCTGGCCGGGGGTGCCCTGACGGCGGTGGCGGTCGACCCGCCGCGGGACATCGACCAGCTCATCGCGGCCGCCGCGCGGCGAGGCGTGCGCATCACACACGTCGTGGAGACGCACATCCACAACGACTACGTGACCGGCGGTCTGGAACTGGCCCGGCTGACGGGTGCCGCCTATCTGGTGCCGGCCGCCGCTCATGTCGCCTTCGCCCGTGTCCCGGTCCATGACGGCGACGTGATCGAGATCGATGACGGCATAGCCGTGCGGGCCCTGGCGACCCCCGGCCACACCCCGCACCACACGGCCTACGTCCTGGAGGAGAGCGGTACCCCCGTCGCTGCCTTCACCGGCGGTTCGCTGCTCATCGGCACCGTGGGCCGCCCCGACCTGGTCGAGCCCCGGCTCACCGAGCACCTGGCCCGCGCCCAGCACGCCTCTGCGCACCGGCTCGCCGCCGAACTGCCCGACACGACATCGGTGTTGCCCACCCACGGCTTCGGCAGCTTCTGCTCGTCCGGGCAGGCCGAGGGCGACGCGAGCACCATCGGCCGGGAGAAGACGGTCAACGCCGCACTGGCCCAGGACATCGACACCTTCGTCGCCGAACTGCTCGCCGGCCTGGAGGACGTACCCGCGTACTACGCGCACATGGGCCCGGCCAATTCGACGGGCCCGGACCCGGTCGACCTGACCGCGCCGCCCCGCGCGGACGCCGAGGAGATCGCCGCCCGGCTCGCAGCCGGTGAGTGGGTCGTCGACCTGCGCAACCGCGTCGCGTTCGCCGACGGACACGTCACGGGGTCGTTCAACTTCGAGGCCGATGGCAAGATCGCCACCTACCTCGCGTGGATGATCCCGTGGGGCAAGTCCGTCACCCTGCTCGCCGAGTCGGCCCAGCAGCTTGCCGCGGCGCAGCGCGAGCTGGTCCGCGTCGGTATCGACCGGCCCGCCGCCGCGGCCACCGGGGGCCCGGCCGACTGGCTGCGCCCCGGTGAGGCTCCGGCGTCGTTCCGCCGGGCGGTCTTCGCCGATCTGGCCGCAGAACTCCGCGGGGCGGCGGATCCCGTGATCCTCGACGTCCGCCGCGACTCCGAGCGCGCCGGCGGATACATCGAGGGCTCCGTCCACATCCCCGTGCACACGCTGCACCAGCGGATCGACGAGGTTCCCGCCGGAACCGTCTGGGTGCACTGTGCCGGCGGCATGCGGGCCGGGATCGCGGCCTCGCTGCTGGACGCGGCAGGCCGTGACGTGGTCGCCGTGGACGACGGTTTCGACCAGGCGGCCGAAGCGGGCCTGACCGTCCGTACCAACGGCTGAACCGCCCCACACCTTCTCCGACACCGAAAGGAGCCTTCACATGTCTCTCCTTCGACACGGTTCCGGCCGCCTCAGCGTCACCGAAGCCCACAGCATGCTCCAGGAACATGCTGTCGTCCTGCTGGATGTGCGTGAGGCGGATGAATGGCAGGCCGGGCACGTCCCCGGCGCCCGGCATCTGCCCATGTCCCGGCTGACGGCCGGCGTAGATGTACCCGGCGCAGGGGGCGGCCCGCGGCTGGTGTTGATCTGCCGCTCCGGCAACCGCTCACGGCATGCTGCCCGCCTGCTGGCCGAACGGGGCCTCGACGTGATCGACGTCACCGGTGGCATGGCTGCCTGGGCCCGTCAGGGACTGCCGGTCCATGACGCCCGTGGGGCGGCGGGCACCGTCGTATGAGTGCGCTCATCCTGGCACTGGTGGCCGGAGCCGCAGTCGGCCTGGCACTGGGAGGGCTCGGCGGTGGCGGAAGCGTCCTGGCCGTCCCGGCGCTGATCTACCTGCTCGGCTTCAGCCCCGTCGCCGCCACTACCGCCAGCCTGATCATCGTCGCCGCGACATCGCTCACCTCCCTGCTCGCCCACGCTCGGGACGGCCACGTCCGATGGCGGGCCGGACTGTTGTTCGCCGCCGCGGGCATCGTCCCTGCCATGCTCGGTGGACTCGCGGCCCGCGATATTCCCGCCCCCGTCCTGACCACCGCCTTCTCGGTGATCGCCGCGCTCGCGGCGTGGCGCATGCTCCGCCCCGGCCGCTCGGCGGAGGACAGTTCCGTGCAACCGGCGCGGGCCGCCGGTGCGGGGGCCGGTCTCGGCGCCGTCACCGGTGTACTCGGCGTAGGCGGGGGATTCCTCGCTGTGCCTGCCCTGGTCGGCGCGCTCGGCCTGCGGATGAAGGCCGCTGTCGGTACCAGCCTCCTGGTCATCACCATCAACTCGGTGGCCGCGCTCGCCACCCGCACCGGCACCGCCGACGGCCTCGACTGGGCCGTCATCGCACCCTTCACCGGAGCCGCGATCCTCGGCGCCTGGGACGGCAAACGCCTCGCCGCGAAACTTTCCGGCAACGGCTTGCAGCGGGCGTTCGCCTACGTCCTGCTGGTCGTGGCCGCCCTCATGCTCATCGACAGCCTCATCTGACCCACCCGCACCAATGCGAAAGACATGACACGCACCATGCACACGACCCTCACCACCGACATCGCCCGTGAGCGCCTGCACTCCCTGACCGTCATCGATGTACGCAGACCGTCATCGATGTACGCACGCCTGGTGAGTACGCCGGTGGTCACCTGCCCGGCGCCCACAACATCCCCCTCGACGACCTAGGCCACGCCCTGCCGACCCTGCGCGATGCCGCCGACCGCAGTGAGCTCCTCGTGGTCTGCGCCTCCGGAGCACGCTCGCAGAACGCCTGCGAACTGCTGTCCCGCAACGGCATTCCCGCTTCGACTCTGGAAGGCGGGACTGCAGCCTGGGTCTCCACCGGCGAAGACCTGCACCGGCCCACCACAACAACGGCGCGGCCCAAGTGGGCGATGGACCGCCAGGTCCGCCTTACCGCAGGCTCCGTCGTCCTCCTCGGCCTGCTTCTCGGCCTGTTGATCCACCCCGCCTTCCAGCTGCTCTCCGCAGGAATCGCGGCAGGCCTCGTCTACTCCGCCCTCACCAACAGCTGTGCCATGGCCGCCCTGCTCGGAAAGCTCCCCTACAACCGCACCAGCCGAGCCGCTCTGGACCACACCCTCGCCACCCTGCGACGGAATTGACCGCGACAACAGCGAGGCAGCTGCCTCCGGGTGGCTGCCTCCGCGGGTGGCACCAGCAAGGGGCAGCTGCGAGCCTCTCCGTCGCACAGGCCTTCGCCGTCACCACCAGACGTGCTCTGCCTCTTGCCCCACCGAGACCGCTCGCTCAGCCCGGCCTGGATGATCCCGGCCGCACTCCTCTCCCGGTTCCGACGCCGTCGCGGACTCAACAAGCCCTCTGCTGGCGGCCACCCGTGGGCGTAGGAGTCCATAGGTCAGGGCGAAAGAAGCAGCGGAGTCGACCACTTGCGCACGTGCGCGGAGTCCGGGGCTTCGCCCGGGTCCGACTCCCCACCTCCGCACGTGGCCAGGGCGACCCGTGGCCAGTACGCCGCCCATAGCAGCGAGCAGCGAGCAGCGAGCAGCGTGCGAGGAACGGGGCGTTCCGTGGCACGTCGCTTCGCGAGGACGGCGAAGAGAGCGGTTCCGCTACACGATGCCCAGTGGGCAGGTGACGAGCAGAGGGAGCAGTGGCACCGTGATCGCAGCCGCGGCCACGGAGCCCCGCAAGGCGGGGTGCGTGCCACGGCGCGGGCCGAGTACTCGTTGGAGCCGGACAAGGGCGGAGTCGCCACCCATGGCGAACGCGCCCCTGGGGGCTCGTGCCGCAGCCATCTCGTACATGGCGGAGGCGAGCACATCGCGCGAATGGCGACGCAATGCGCGGTCGTCCGCGATCATCTCCAGCAGGAGCGCGGTCTGTTCCCTTGCATGCCGGGCCAGTGGTACCCGCAGGAAGACCATGGAGAACGCCTCCACTGCGGCCAGCGCCAGATGATGGCGGCCGGCGACATGGGCCCTCTCGTGCTCCAGGACGGCGTCCAGTTGTTCGGGGGAGAGCAGGCGTACAGCGCCTCCGCTGACGACGATGCGTGGGTGCCTCCCTGGCAGGCAGTACGCGGCAGCGGCCGTGTGCTCGACCACGATGGCGTCCAGCCGGTGTGACCGGCGGCCGACCATGTCGAGGACCGCACGGTGGCGGGAACGTGCCCTGCGTGCACGGACCACCTGGAACGCGAAACCTGCTGCCAGGGCCAGCGCGACAGCGACGGGGAGCGCGACGGCGAGGCGGTCGGCCGTGGTGGGGGCGTGTGATCCCACGGCGCCGAGAGCCACTCCGCAGGAATGAAGAATCCCCATTACCCCGGCATGGAGGTGCTCGGTCGGAGTGGCGAGGTGGTAGGCGGCGAGTGCCACCGAAATGGAGAACGAGGCCGCCAGCGCCTGCCACGTCGCAGCGGCCAGCGCGGGGGCGCGGTGCGGCCAGGCGCTCCGCAGCATCACCCGGGGAGAGAGGAACCCGATGGCCGCCGCGTAGCCGATGAGTGCGGGGGCGGCGTTCATGTCCTGGATCGTCCGCCGGTGTTCCGCAGCGCCTTCCGCAGTGCGGCGACCTCTTCGTCGGACATCTTCTCCACGAAGTGTGCCAGCGCTGCGGGGCGGTCCTCGCTGGTTCCGAGGGCATCCTCCATGAGGGCGGCGGAATAGGCCTCGCGGCTCCGGACCGGTGTGTACAGCCAGGCCCGGCCCTGCTTGCTGCGCTGCAGCCAGCCCTTGTTGAACAGGATGTTGGCAACGGTCATCACGGTTGTGTACGCGATGGGCCGATGGGTGTTGATGTCGTCGACGACCTCGCGGACCGTGGCAGGGCGACCCCACTTCCAGAGACGGTCCATGATCTCCGCCTCGAGTTCCCCGAGCCGTCGCATGACCCTCTTCCTTCCGCCGCCGTTGTACGTAGCTCCATAGTAGGGCCATCTCAGCCTGTACAGGACGGCCCGTTCGGCGGTCCGACCCTACCTGTGTGCGACGGAGTGGTCCCTCGGCGAGTACACGGGTCATGCCCGCTGTTCTCGCCCCGTTGAGCCGCGAGCTGCGCGGCACAACGTGTTCGTGATCGCGAACGCCGACACCGTGGTGAGACGTTTCAGGGGCGGCTGAGCCCATTGCGTGAGCAGCGCAATTTCGTTGGCCGGGCGCTGGTGTCACCCGCGCGGCGGCCGGCTGTAGGAGTGCCGCCGCTGTGAGGTGGATTGCGGGATGAGCTGCGACCCTTTGTGCCCACTCCCAACTCTGCTTTGCCGGGTTGCGCACTGGCTTCACTGCTCCCGACGGCTGATGAGGTCGTAGTCGGCTTCATCGATGGCAGCCGCAACTGTGTCGTATGCCAGTCGCGTCTCGCTGGTCACGGTCACCTCGCCGCTCGGCAGGTCGATATCTACGCCGCCGAGGAGGCCGGTCTCGGACGACACTGCCGAAACGCAGTGGCCGCACGACATTCCCTCGCCGTCGTGCGTGGTATCCCGTCACCAAAGACATCAGGTGTGTCGACACACGAAGACATCAGGTGCGTCGACCGCGGCCGCCTCTGACAACCTGCGCCACCACGTCAGTCAGGCTTGCGACGAGGGCGCCCGAACGCCCGAATGGCGAGGCCACCTCAAGGAGGGGTGACCCCGCCACACGCACACCCGCGGCTCGTGCTTCGTACACCCTCGGCCTGCTCGGGTCCGTACGCGGAACCACAGGGCTCAGCCCAGCGGACCGTCGGACGCCGCTGTCGGTACTTCCGATCGCGGACGTCAGCCCTCAAGCTCCCGACACAGAAGGGCGTCCGGGGTCTTCCCCTTGGCCCAGGCGCCGGTGAAGGCGATACCCGCCACATACTCATCGGTGCGGCACTGGCCCTTGAAGTTGCCCGGGGTGAACTCGCCACCCGGCTCCCCGGCAGGACGGTTGTCTCCACGGTCGAACCAGACGGTCCGACCGCTCAACCCGAGTGTGTGGCCCGCGGGAGTGCACAGCACCGTCGATACCTCCTGGCCTCGCACGCTGTACCCGGAGATGAACTGGTTCACTCCGCACTGGTACTTGGTGTATCCACTGGCCCAGTCGCCCTGCTGGACATGGCGTTCGTCGCGCACCACGGTGGACTGCGCACCGGCAGGAACGGTCAGGGAAGCACTGGCGTCGGTGCACAGACCCCGACCATCCCTGTGGGCCAGACCGGCGAGGCGCTGGCCGTCGGGGCACACTCCCTTACGGGCTCCCGGATCCCAGTCTCCCCGGGCCCGTGACCGGAGTGACTGGACCGCGTCTGCGTGATCGAGGTTGAGCATGTCCCACGTATCGGCGACCGCGACCGGACCGTTCTTCTGCGGTGCGCCGACGAGGCGGCTCCAGTGGGCCGCGCGCCAGTCACTGCCGCCGAGAATCCCCGACCGGCGCCCCTGCGCGTCGTAGTTCAGGATCGACCAGGTACCGTGTCCGGTCCATCCGACCAGCGGCCAGTAGGCGAAGTCGGCGTCCCGGTCGATCAAATAGTCCACGAAGTTACCGAACCACGTGCGGGCCTGCGGATTCGTCTCGTCACTGCCGATACCGAACTCGCTGATCCACACCGGCGCGGTGAAGTGACGGCCGGTCTCACCGGCGACGAAGAACGCCTGGCGGTCCAGCGTCGCGAACAGTTCTTCGCGGGACAACTCCTGATAGCGCGGATCGTGGGTCTCGCCGAGCCCGCTGGCGCCGGTGTGATTCGGACCCGTATACCCGTAGAAATGCGCTGAGTACACGAGCTTGTTCGAAGCCACCAGGGTGTGCGACACCGTACGTACCGGCTCCAGCGTGGGGCGCCAATGAGAAATCCCGTCGAGGGGGACACCCTGCCAGTTGATGCCTTCGACGATCACCAGCAGGTCGGGGTTGGCCTCGGTCAGGAGCCGGTCGCCGAGGCGTTGGGAAGCGGTCCACCAGTCGTGGTCGTCGCCCCAGTTCCAGTTGGCGTCGTCGGTGACAGTACGGCGAACCTCGTTGTAGAGGTCGGCTCCGACGACGCGCTTGTTGCCCTTGTAGCGGCGGGCGAGGGCGATCCAGTCGTTCTCCCACTGAGCGGTGGACTGACTCGTGTTCCAGCGCTCGTTGCCGTCCAGGCCGCAGCAGAAGCGTGAGGTATTGGTGTGGTTGTTGAGGACCACCGCGAAGCCCTGCGCCGTCGTGGCGGCGATGACGGCGTCGAAGACCTGGAGCGGCGTCTTGCCCCGCAGCTGTGGATTGGCGGCGACCGAGGCGTCGGAGACTGGCCGCTGATTGTGCAGCATCTCGTTCGAGAACGGCAGGCGGATGCTGTTGACGCCCAGTTCGTGGAAATCGGCGAGGATCGTCTGGATCGGCGTGCGATCCAGACCGAGCGGCATCTCGTCGGCCTTCTCGCCGTCATGATGGTTCGCCGGGTCATTGATGTCTCCGGACCCGGTCCAGGACCCCTGTGCTCCCTGCCAGTTCGCTGACTTGAGCTTGAAGCGGTTGCCGGAGGCGTCGACGACGTACCGGCCACGGGTACTCAGGGGTGCGGTCCACGCATCGACCAGACTGTCCGCGTTGTCCGCAGCCGGTATGCGGGTCGTGGGCGCCGTGCCCGTGGAAGCAGCCGCCGTGGCGGCTCCGAGCGCTCCGAGGAGCAGCGCCCCTGACAGCAGTGCCGGGACCAGGGTTCGTCTCACTGCGTCCTCCAGAGGACAGTGAACGGATAAGGGGGATGGTGCTGTTTGCAGGCCGGATCGGCGCCGTGCACCGCGGACACCATGACACGACAGATCAAGGGATGCCCAGTGTGCAGGCCGATCCCGAAGTTGTACACGGTGACGATGTGCCGATGGTTGAGGTTGCCTGCTGTGGGTGCTCCATCTACGGGTCGGCCTGGCCGCAGACCTTTCGCCGTACTGTTCGGCAGCAGCCGGACCGCCATGCACCGCGCCCTCCTGAAGACCAGGAAACCGCTCAAGGTACAACGACATCACCATCTCACCCGCGACGACGCCCCTATCGTCCTCGCAGCCCTCCGGGCTCGGGTCCTCGCCCAAACCAGCGAGCGCAGCAACAAGATCTTTCGGCGCGCAGCGAGGGCCTCGGTGAGTCATCCGGGGCCCTCATGCCCTCTGACACGCCGTTGCCTTTCCGAAGGTGCGGTCGTTCCTGGTCGAACGTGCTTCTGGATCCGGTGAGTTGGCACCGGAATCTCGACGACAGCCGGTCCGACGACCTCGGACACGACTGGAGCCTCCTGTTCCGCCAGTGCCTCCAGATACTGTTCCAGGCCGATCACCCGGTGATTCAGTAACTCTTCCGCCTCCACCAGTGCCGCCCGCACACGTTCGAACCCGGCTCGCAACTCCTCCACCCGCACCGGAGCAGCCTTGTCAGGTGCGGTGCGGGCGCCACGGCGAGTGCCCAGCCCTCGACCGGGCACTCGCGTCATGGAGCGGGTGAGGGTCCGGGAGCCGCGTCGGACACCACACGCATGCCCAGCCCGCGCACCCGGTAGATGCACGTGTCATCGCCCCACAGCGACGCGTCCGCCGTGGCGTAGGGCCCCCGTGCGTCCGTGCCGCTCTCCACGATGTCCATGTCCACTCGGATCAGCCGGTTGGCCGGGGTGATCTGGCCGCGGTAGGTCCAGGTCGTCTCGCGGCCGGGCAGCACCGGCTCGAACCGGGGGCGTGGAATGCCGTCCGCCGCGCCGCGCTCGAGCAGATGATACTGGAGCAGCTGGCACATGGCCTCGACGCCCAACGACCCCGGCTGCACCGGGTCCTGGAAGAAATGGGCCCGGAAGAACCACTCGTCCGGGACCACGTCCTTCTCCGACCGCAGCCGCCCGAGCCTCATGCCGCCCCCGTCCGGCCAGGAACCGGTGATCCGGTCGAGCATCAGCAGCATGGGGCCCGGCAGCCGCGGTTCCCCGGCGCAGTAACGAGCGGGCCGGGCGGTCAGATCGACCACACGGTCGCACGGCTCGTCGAGACGGGCCCGGTCCTGGGCCGACGCCGTGAGGCCCTGCTGGTGGTCGAAGGCCGATGGCGGGAAGTAGCCGAAGACCGTGGAGAGTTCGAACAGCGGCACGCCGTCGGCCGTGCATCTCACCTGGAACGACTCGATGATCATGTCCCCGCTCCGGGAGACACGGGTCAGTTCAGCATGGGTGCGGACCGTACCCGTCGCCGGAGTGACCTCACCGGTGACCGTTCCCGCCCCGTCGAGGTTGCGGAACAGCAGATCCGTGTCGGTGGTCAACGCGCTGCCCACGTACGAGGCCAGCCACCCGCAGGGTTGCAGCGCGATCTCCATCAGGACCGCGAACGGCATCGTACGGCCGCCGCTCTGCTCGAAGTACCAGGCCCGCGCGGGCACGTCGTACTCCGCGACGACACTGCTGCCCTCCTGCATACCGGCCTGCGGACCGTCCACCGAGACGATCCGGCTCATGAAGTGGTAGGGGGGACCGGGAAGCCGCGCGACCTTACGGGTGCTGTCGAAGGGCTCGTACGCGGTACCGAATGCCTCACTCGGTCTGCCCCAGGCACACGCCAGCAACGAGGTGTAGTCGAAGGGGAATCCATCGGCTGCCGTCGCCATCGGCTTCTTCTCCCGGTGCCCGGCCAGCCCGCCGAGCAGGGGGAGCGGCACCGGTGTACCGCTGCCCTGCACAACGGGCGGGCCCGAGCGCCGCCAGTGCGACAGCGGCCAGTCGGGTACGAGCCGCAGCGCCACGTCCCGGCCCAGGAATGCTCTCGCCCCGTCCACCGAGCCCAGCACATCGGCGTACAGCGTCGGCACCGGCCCGGCCGAGACGCCGCGCACGAACACCTCGTAGACGACCCGTCGGCCGGCCGGGGTCGCCTGGCCGCGGCACATCGCCTTGCAGGGGTGACCGCCGACGGGCTCGAAACGCCAGCCGTCCCGGTTCACGGTGAAGCCCATGGCCGCCAGGTAGAACGCCATCGCCTGGAGACCACCCTGGAGCATCAGGGTGCCCGGCATACAGGGGTCGTTCTTGAAGTGCCCCGCGAAGAACCAGTCGTCCGGCGACAGCGGGGTCTCGGCCCGCAGATAGCCGCGGCCCCACGGCCCTCCGGCCGGGTCGAACGCGGTCACCTCGTGGAGCAGCCGCAGTTTGCCGTCGTCGAGCCGAGGCGAGCGGACGTGGGCCGCCGTCGCCTCCCAGCCGGGGCCGAAGCAGTCCGCCGGCCGCCCCTGGGCCAGGGCCCGCACCCGGTCCGCGTCGAAGTAGGTCCGTCCGCAGCGCACTGCGGGCGGGTCGAACGGCAGGTCGTCGCCGGGCGGCCGCTCGGCGGGATCCCACCGCACACCGCCGCTGCCGGCGAGCTCCTCGGGAGTGAAGAACCCGGCCTGGCCCTCGCGGATGCTGAGCCGGAGTTCGCCGTCCACGTAGCAGTCGTAGTGGAAGAAGGACAGCCGGACGCCTTCGTGCTCCGCGTGGCCGTCGATGTGGATCTCGTAGCGCAGGGTGTCGCCCGCTTCCGGCGGGCCGCCGTGGTACGTCACCTCGCATCCCAGCAACCGATAGGCGCGCTCCCCCCGGTTGAGGAGATCCACGCCCAGCCAGCTGAGCAGGAGCAGATCCGCCTGGCCCGCCTCGATCAGCAGCCCGGCCGGCATACGCCCGGTGGAGTCCAGGTACCAGCTGTCGGGCCGGACATCGGTCTCCGTCCAGATCGTCCCGTCGGTGCGCACCGGGCCGGGCGCGACTAGCGCCGCCGGCACGGCGTCGATACCGGTGACCCGGTCCGTGAACAGCATCGGCGGCTCGGGCATCCGCGTCTGCACCGCGTACGCGTCCTGCTCGGCGAATCGCGGGCCGAACAGCGTGGAGATCTCCCGGGAGGCGAGGTGCTCCAACTGGGCGCGGTCGAACTTCGGCCCCGGCCTCAGGAGTGGTGCGGGTGCTGCTTCCGGCGGGGGAGCGGGCAGGAACGCCGAGCGGGGCGCGGGCCGTACGGGGACCGGCGGCGGCCCGGCGGTCGGACGCGGGGCAGGGGGGCCCGGTGGCTGTACGGGAACGGGCACGGTGCTCCGCAGCACGGTGACGGCAAGAGCGGACATCTGCAGGAACCGCTGATGGGCCTCGGCGTGCCCGGCGGTGATCTCTTGGTGCAGCGCGGCGACCCGTAGGCTCTGCCGGAGGACTGCGGCGCGGGCGCCCGCCGCCCGCGGATCGCGCCCGTCCGAGCCTGTCGGCCGGACGTCCGGCAGGGGGCGCGGCCCCGCCGTACCGGGGCAGGCCACGGCAGCGCCGCCCGGTGCGTCGGGCCGGCCGGCCTCCAGGTCCGGTACCGGCGCCAGCTCGGGGGCCCGGGGCAGGGTTACCAGGGCCGGCTCCAGTGGCGGCAGACACGGAGGCGCGAGTACGGGCACGGTGACGGTGGGCCCGGGACGCGGGACCTCCGTGGCGGCTTCCGCGAGCCGGGCGAACAACTCGTCTGCGTGTACCGGCACACCCGCGACGACGAGTTCGGCCACCGCCAGGCAGGGCTGCCGCAGCCCGGTGTCGCCCGGGGTATCGAGCGCGACGGCCACATGGTCCCGGTCGCCGAGTACCCGCTTGATCCAGCCGGTGCACAGCTTGCGCGGCCCGTGCTCCACGAAGACCCGGACACCGTCGGCCCACGCCTGCTCGACCGTGGCCGCGAAGTCGATCGTGTTCAGTCCCTGCGCGGTGAGCGCCTCGGCGGCCCGCTCTGCCGTCGGCCGGTACGACTGCCCGGTGGCCCCGCTGTAGAACCGCACACCGGGCACGTCGACGGTCGGACGACGGTGGACCGCACGCCATACCTCTCGGATCTCCGCCAACTCCGGTGCGTGGGCGGCCATGTCGTAGTCGAGCTCGATCGCGCGGTCGGCGCCGATCCTGGCCACGACGGCCGCGCACGCGCGGGACTCGCCGCCGATGACGCAGACTCCGGGGGCGTTCACCGCCATCAGATGGACTGCGACCTCGGCGGCGAGCTCGGCACGGACCGCTTCCAGGGGCGCACTGACCAGATAGCTCGACCAGCGGCAGCCCTCGACGCCCAGACGCTCCCAGTGGCGCCGCACCGTCCGCATTTCACCGGTGAGTTCGGTCGTGAACAGACCGCTGTCCCGGGTGGCGTCGTACAGCCCTGCGGCGTCCGGCCAGGCACCCAGCGCCACCAGGGCGGCCGACTCGCCCGAGGAGTACCCGAGAGCGGCTTGTGGCCGGAGCCCGAGCACCTCCCGGGTGAACACGGTTTGGTGGACGGCGAGTTCGGCGGCATCCCAGATCTGGTCGAGCACTCCGCGCTCCGCCCGGGACCGCAGCCGTGCACCGATCGCCCCGTGCCTGGCACGGACGGCCTCGCCGAGCGACGGCAGCGCGAGCATCAGCTCGTGGCCCATACCCGGGTACGCTGCCGAGCCGTTGGTGTATACGAACGCGGTCTGCCCCGTGACCGGCCTGTCCCGGTACAACACATCGGCCGGACGGGCTCCGCCCGCGGCCAGCCAGCGGCGGGCGGCCTCCTTCCGGCCCGGCAACGCGTCGTCGTCGGCCACGAGTGCCAGCCGGGCCGGTCCGGCGTCGGACTCCGCACCGGACTCCAGCGCGGCCAGCACCTCCCGGCGGTCGACCCCGGAAAAGACGTGCAGGCGCGGAGCCCGGCCGCGCAGCCACGGCCGGGCGTCCCCCGCGCGCAGCCGGACACTCGCGGTGGGCCCTTCCAACGGTGTCACCGCGGCCTTCGCGGTGCGCGCGACGGCCGCGGTATCCGCAGGACGGCCCGGACGCGGCACCGCGCGGTGCTGGAGCGAGAGCGCCGCGACCGCGACCGCGACCAGCCCGTACGCGGCGTGAGCGCGCCCGAAGGTCGACGCCGGATCGAACAACGCGTCAGGGCCGTCCCCGATGACCACGTCGGGAGCGCCGGTGGCTTCCTCGTCGAGCAGGGCGACGACGGTGTCGCCGTCCCTGCGCGCGGTGTCCAAGGACTTGAGGACCAGGACAACGGCGGCGTCCCCCGGTTCGTCCTCGCGGCCGAGATCCCGCTGGGCGGTCTGATGCACCGCCTCGCAGGACAGGTCGGTGGCACCGACGAGCGCGGCGTCGACCTCCCCCGACCGGACGGCCCGGGCCGCGAGCTCCAGCGCCACCAGCCCGGACGCCTCCTCCGCCGAGACCGCGAAACCCGGTCCCGCCAGGTCGAGTTGGGTACTGATCCGGTTCGCCACCAGGTTCGGCATGGTGCCCACCACCCCCTCCGCGGTCACGGGCGGCAGGAACGCGTCCCGGGCGAGGTCCGCCGACTCGGGTGTGGCGGCAAGCCCGGCCTGCTCCAGCCAGTGGGGAACCCTCCAGCGGGCGCCCGCCCGGGCCACCTCGGGATCCACCCCCATGCCGATGACCACCATGGTCCGCTCCCGGGGCAGGGACACCGACCGGACGGCCTCCCGGGCGGCCTCCAGCACCAGGAGCTGATGGCGCACCGTCCGCTCCAGGGCCAGCGGCGGGAAGCACAGGTCCCTCAATTCCACGGCGATCCCGGGGGCGGGGCCACGCCGCTCACCGCCCAGCACCGCCCGCCGGAAGTCCTCCGTACACCTCCCGTCGCCGACTCGGGCGCCGAGGGCGACGATCGCCACCGGCGTACGGCCGCCCGGCGATTCCCGCACCCGGGTCGGGGCGGTCACGGCGGCGGCCGGGCGGATCGGCCGCGATACGGCGGACACCGGGTCGCCGTCCGGAAGGTCCACCACCAGATGGGCGTTGGTCCCGCCGAACCCGAACGCGCTCACCGCCGCCCGGCGCGGCCCGGACCATGGTTCCGGCGCGGTCAGCACCCGCAACGGCGTGCCCGCCAGCGCCTCCAGCGGCCGCTGTGCGCCGAGCGTCGCCGGACGGACCCCCGCACGCAGCGCGCCGAGCACCTTCAGCAGCCCGGCCACGCCCGCCGAGGCCAGCAGGTGCCCGACGTTCGACTTCACCGAACCGATGGGCACGTCGTCACCGGTCCCGAAGACCCGGGCCATGCCGCGCGCCTCCACCGCGTCCCCGACCGGCGTCCCCGTCGCATGGCACTCGACGAGTGACACGGTCTCGGGCGCGACGCCCGCCGCGTCGTACGCCAGGCGCATGGCCCGAACCTGGCCCTCCTCCGACGGGCTGATCAACCCGGCGCCGCGCCCGTCGTTGGACAACCCGACACCGCGGATCACACCGAGCACGGGCAGATGGGCGGTGCGGGCCTCGGACAGCCTCATCAGGGCGACGAACCCGGCGCCCTCGCCGTGCACCAGCCCGTCCGCGTCTTGGTGGAAGGGCCGGCTGCGCCCCGTGCGGCTCGTCGCGGACAGCCCGCAGAAGCCGACGTGCAGATAGAGGGGGTCCGCCCGGCTGACCGCACCGGCCACCATCAGGTCCGCCGTGCCGTCGTGCAGCCGGTCGCACGCCAGCTTGATGGCATACAGCGACGACGCGCAGGCGGCGTCGAGGGACCACGCGCCCGCGCCCAGCCCGAGGGCTCGGGCCGCGAGGTGGGCGGGCAGCCCGGACGAGAAGCGATTCCGCGCGTCGGGCCGCTGCCGGTGCACTCCCGTCAGCAGGGCGTCACGAAGCGGCGGCCGCTGGGCGGACAGCCAGACGTGCTCGGCAAGAGCCGCCCCTGCGGGCGTGGGATAGGACAGGTTTCCCAGCACCAGCCCCGCGCGCGGCAGAGGGCCCGCGCGGCCCGCCTCCATGAGTGCCTGCCGGACCCCGTACATGACCCAGTGGAAGAGCGGGTCCAGCGACAGGATCCGCTCCGGGGCGATTCGGAAACCGCCGGGGTCGAAGACGGACTCGAACCCCCGTACGTACCCGCCGACATCGGTCCAGGTGCGGTCGAGGTGGTCGTCCACCGAGCCCATGGCCCAGTGGTGCGGCAGCCGCCACCGGCCCTCAGGGATGGCCGACAGGCTGGTGCGGCCCGCGGCGATGTTGTCCCAGAACGTGTCCGGATCGAGTGCGTCGGGCAGCACACAGCCGCGGCCGACGACGGCGATCGGTTCGAATTCCATGCAGGTCTCACTTCACGGCAGGGCGGGGCTGGTTCAAAGGGGCCGGGCTCAGGAGGGGCGGCGGACGAGCTCCACGCCGAGCAGTTCCAGACGGACGGCTCCATCGGCGTCGATCAGCGCCGCATCGCAGCGCGCCCCCGTGCTGTGAACCTTCCGGGCTCGCAGCACACACCGCACCGTGCCGTCCACCGGGCCGCGCCGGTACACCCTGCACTCCGCGACGGCCATCGGCAGCGTCGCCGCATCGACTACCTCCTGCGCCCAGAGCAGGGCGAGTTGGAGCGCGCCGTCCAGGGCGGCCGGGTCGAGCGGCCAGTGCTCACCGGACCATTCCAAGTCGCGCACGCCCGCGACGATCGCCTCGGCTCCGTGCTCCGAAACACCGTGCAGCGAGCGGACGGAGTGGAAGCGGGGGCCGTGGAAGAGGCTCTCCCCGTCGTACAACTCGGTGCGGTCCAGCGGCTTGAGGCCGTCCGGGCTGTCCCACGTGGCCGGATCCGGCTCTTCGGTCCCGGTGTCCAGCACGGCCCGGAAGTACGCCACCCCGCTCTCCCCGCGCAGTTCCGCCTCCAGCCCCGTCGATGAACCGGCCGCGCCCCGGCTGCCGTGCACGGTGAGCCGGTGGCCTGTGCCGGCCAGTTCGGGCAGGGTGCACTTCTGGTACACCCGCAGGTCGCGCAGGACGAGTGGGCCGGCACCCGGCAGCCAGGCGGTGGCCGCCCCCGCGAACCAGTTCAGGACCATCGCCACGGGCAGCACGGGAACCCCGGTGAGCGCGTGGTCGGCCAGCTGCGGCAGGTTGTCCGCCCGGACCAGCAGCTGAGCCGGACGTGGATCGCCGGCCGGGGACAGGGCCGCCGGATCGTCCCCGGCCACCAGGACGACGCGGGCCTCACCGGCTGTGCCGTCCAGCTCGGCCGTGAAAGCGGCCGCCCCTTGCTCCAGAGGGATCAGCGGAACCCCGGACCGGCCGAAATGCCCGGCCAGAGCGGGCGTGACCATGCCGCCGCGCCACGGCCCCCAGGCGACGCACCGCACCAGACAGCCGGGGCGGCGGGCCTGCTCCGCCGACGCGACCTGACCCAGGATCTCGTTGGCCATGGCGTAGTCGCTCTGCCCCGCGTTGCCGAACACGGCGGCCACCGAGGAGAACAGGCAGATCACGTCCAGCGGATCGTCCGCCGTCGCGGCCAGCAGCGCGCGCAGACCGTCCACCTTGGTGGACATCACCTGCTCGACCTGCTCGTCGGTCTTGTCGGCGATCCGCTTGTCGGCCAGTACTCCCGCACCGTGCACGATGCCGGTGACCGGCCCCCACGCGTCACGTACGTCGCGCAGTGCGGCGGCGACGGCGTCGCCGTCGCGGACGTCCAGCTGGACGTACCGGACGAGGGATCCCGCCGCCTCCAGCGCATCCAGCGTCGCCCGCACCTCGCGCGCGGCCAGGATCTCCCGGGCCCGCGCCGCGATCCGGGCGGGCGAGGAGTTCTCCGCGCCCTCGGCCGAACGCTCGGCGAGCAGCCGGGTGAGCGCCGGTTCGTCGGCGGCCGACGCGAGCCCTGCGGGCTCAGGAGCCGGTGCCGTCCTGCCGAGCAGCACGATCCGCGGACGATGGGTCCTGGCCAGGTCCAGCAGCGCGGCGGAGGTCACCCCGCGGGCCCCTCCGGTGGCCACGATCACCGACTCCGAGGTGATCCGCCGGGTGCTGCCGGGCATCACCGGCGCGGGTACCGTCCGCAGGGTGGTGCGGGTGCCGTCCGCGCGGAGACCTGTTTCCGGGTCAGGGCCGCCTTCCAGCAGTTCCCGCACGATCGCCTCGGCGACCTCCTCGTCGCTCCGACCGCCCCGCTCGCAGTCGACGGCCTTGACCGAGACACCCGGCCACTCCTTCGCCACGGTCCTGGTCAGACCGGCGACGCCGCCCAGCCACGCGCGGTCGGGTGCGTGGCCGTCGAGCCCGAAGTCGCCTCCGGTGTCCTGCACGGCCACGAACAGTCCGCCCCGTTCGGCGGCCTGTGCCGCCACCGCGCGCGCCGCGCGGAACACCGACCGGTGGACCTCCCGCGCATGGTCCGGCGTGCCGTCCCCGGTCAGCCCGCCGAGGTGCACGACTCCGCGCGCGTCCTCGGGCACCTCCGCCACGGCGGTGGCGTCCACGCCGTGCTCCGCCAGCTTCCGCGCGACGAGGGCGGTGATCGCGTCGCCGTCGGCGCCCCCGCCCGTCACCACGAGCGGCCCGTCCAGGAGCCCTGCCGTCGCCAGGCCGGACGCCGGTGACTCCACCGCGCGCTGCACCAGCCTCGTCAGCACCGTCTTCAGCCCGGACCCGGTGCGCATGGCGGGGATCTCCGGGACGGCGGGGGGTCCGGTCACGGCAGGTGAATCCGGCGCCGGGGCCCCCGGCGTCCGGTCGGCCGCGGTGAGCGCCTCGACGATCTCGCGCAGCGTGCGGAGTTTACCGAGCTGTCCGATGTCTCCCGTCGCCACGTCGCCCACCCTCTGGCGTACGGCCGACAGAATCTCGACGCGCTTGATCGAGTCGACTCCCAGATCCGCCTCCAACTCCATGTCCACGTTGAGCATCTCCGTCGGGTAGCCGGTGAGCCGGGCCACCACCGAGAGCAGTAGTTCCTCCAGTTCCGGCGCCGACAGAGGCGCGGCATCGGCGGCCGGTGCCGAGGGGGCCACCGGGACGGCGGCCGGGGCCCGTTCCTCGGCGGCGACCGGTGCGGGCGACGGCATCTCGCCGGGCCCTGCGGGTACGAAGGTGGGCCCTGCGGGTACGGAGGCGGGCACGGCGACCGCTGCCGGGGGCGGTGTCGCGGGTGCCGGGGCCCGCCGGGGTGCCGAAGGACGGGGGAGCGGCAGCGGTGCCGGGGGAGCCGGGGCGTCGAGCACGGCGCCGACGCCCGGTGCCCCGAGCATCGCGGCCAGGGTGGTCTCGGTCATCCGCAGAAAAGCCATATGGCTGTCGGTCAGCATGCGTTGGCAGGCCGCGTGGGCCTGTGCCGTCTGCCGCTGGACGCTCTCCACCGCGGCATACCACCCGGGGCCGAGGTCGGCATCGGGCTCGGCGCCGTACGCGGGCGCGGGGTCGTAGACGGGCACGGGGTCGTGCGACGGCTCGGCTCCGTACGCGGGCTCCGGTTCCTGGGCGGGCGCCGTCCCGTGGGCCGACGGCTCCGGAGTGTGGGCGGGAGCGGGTGCGTATGCGGACATGGGAACCGCCAGGATGTCGGACGAGGGGGCGGGGGCGGGATGCGGGTGGCTTTCCGGCATGCGTTCCGGCGCGGGCACGGGCGGCTGCGGTTCGGCGGCTCCGGTGCGGGGCGGGTAGAGCCGACCGTAGTTGGCTCCGCTGATCTGCACGGTCATCCGGGGCTTGCGCTCCTTCACTGAGGTTCCGGGCGAGGCGTACGGCGCCCAGAGGGATTCGAAGTCCAGAGGGATACCGCGTACGGCGAGTTCACCGAGCGCGGTGTGCAGGGTGCTGACCCCGGACCGGTCCGCCCGGTCCAGGGGGACGGCCGCGTGCTCGCGGCCACCCAGGATCTGTCCGACCAGGCCGGTCAGCGCGGTGCCCGCGCCGACCTCGACGAAGGTCCGCACCCCTGCCGCGTACATCGCCTCGATCTGGTCCTGGAAGAGCACAGGTGAGGCCAGGTGGTCGGCGATCCGGCGGCGTACCCCGTCGGGCGACGACGGGTACGGTTCCGCGTCCGCGTTGCCGTACACCTCGATCCGGGGCTCCGTGAGCGGGACCGTACGCAGGAACGCGGCGAGCGGCTCACCGGCCGGGGCGACCAGCGGGCTGTGGAAAGCGGTCGAAGTGGTCAGCCGGCGTGTGCCGACACCCTCGGCCGCGAACGCCTTCTCGGCGCGTGCGACAGCCTCCCTCGTACCCGAAAGCACCACCTGAAGCGGGGAGTTGAGGTTGGCCGGCCAGATGTCGCCGAACTCTTCACCGGCCAGCACCGCCACCACGTGCTCGCGGTCCGCCGCCACGGCCAGCATCGCGCCCGGTACGCCGGCCGCGTCCCGCATCAGCTCACCGCGCCTGCGGGCCAGACCGACCAGCGCATCGGCGTCCAGGGCACCCGCGCAGTGCAGCGCCACCAGCTCACCGAAACTGTGGCCCGCCACGCAGTCCGGTTGCAGCCCCAGACCCCGCAGTACGGCCAGCAGGGCGAGCGCGTGCACCGCGAGCGCGGGCTGCGCCCACTCGGTGGCGGCCAGACGCGCGGCCTGGGCCGCGCGTTCCTTGTCGGCGAAGGCGGGCGGCGGAAACACCAACCGGTGCAGGGGCCGCCCGTCGAACCTGGTGCCGCCCAGCCGGTCCCACACGGCCTGGGCGGCCGGTGACAGCATCGCGAGGCCGGCGCCCATCCCGATGTACTGGGATCCCTGCCCCGGAAACAGGAACGCGAGACGGCCGGGCACGGGATCCCCGAAGGCGTACCGGACACCGTTCGGTGTCGAGAACGCCGTGCCGGGCCGCTGCCGGATCAGCGTGAGCGCCAGCGCGTACTTCTCCCTCAGGTTCTCGGTGTCCGTGGCGACGACGGCCAGCCGCACCGGATCGGTGGGCGAGAACGCGCTGTGGCTCTCCCGGGCGAGCGCGGCCAGCGGACGGTCGTCGTACGCTTCCGGCGGCACCAGGTCGGACGGCGACGCGCCGCTGAACAGGACGAGTTCGCTCGGTGCGGAGCGATGGCGCGGCGGCACCCGGGCCAGGGTGCCCGAGGGCACGTACTCCTCCAGCGTGACGTGGAAGTTACTGCCCCCGAAGCCGAAGCTCGACACCGACGCCCGGCGCGGATGACCGGCGGACCGCACCCACGGCCGGGCCTCGGTGTTGACGTAGAACGGGCCGTCCGGGGCGGCTGCCGCCGGCATCGGCCGGTCGACCTTGATGGTCGGCGGCAGCACCTTGTGGTGCAGGGCCATGACCGCCTTGAGCAGCCCCGCCGCGCCCGCCGCACACTTGGTGTGGCCGATCTGCGACTTGACCGAGCCGATCGCGCACCACTGCCCGTCCGTACGTCCCGTCTCCTCGAACACCTCGCGCAGCGCCGTCAGTTCGGCGGTGTCCCCGGCCTTCGTGCCGGTCCCGTGGGCCTCGACCAGTTCCACGGTCTGCGGACCGTAGCCGGCCTCCTCGTAGGCGCGTCGCAGAGCCCGTGCCTGACCGTCGGGAAGCGGCGCGTAGATCGCCGTACCCCTGCCGTCGGACGAGGTGCCGATGCCCCGGATCACCGCGTGGATCCGGTCGCCGTCCCGCTCCGCGTCGGACAGTCGCTTCAGTGCGTACATGACGACCGCTTCGCCGAGCATGGTGCCGTCCGCCGCATCCGAGAACGGACGGCAGTCACCGGTGCGGGAGAGCGCGGGCGTCTTGGAGAAGCACAGGAACATGCCGATGTCGTTCCCGGTGTCCACACCGCCGCTGATCACCAGGTCGGTCCGCCCGAGGGTCAGCTCACCGACTGCCGTGGACAGTGCCGCCAGGGAGCTGGCACAGGCGGCGTCGGTGGTGTGGTTGGTGCCGTGCAGGTCGAACCGGTTGGCGATCCGGCCCGCGACGACATTGCCGAGCAGGCCGGGGAAGGTCGACTCCTGCCACGGGCTGAAGTGCGCCGAGATGCGATCGCACACGGCCTGCGCCTCGGCCTCGGCGAGACCGCTCTCCCGCAGCGCCTTCAGCCACACCGGGCGGTGTGCGCGCCCGTACATGTGCGGGAGCAGCTCCAGGGAGGCCGCGCCGAGGACGACGCCGACCCGGTCCCGGTCCATGCCCGACAGACCGCCGGCATCGATCAGCACTTGGTCGGCGACCATCAGGGCGAGCAGTTGGGAGGTGTCCGTCGCCGACAGGTTGGCGGGCGGCACACCGTACGCCAACGGGTCGAAGTCCACCTCCGGCAGGAACGCGCCGCGGCGGGCGTACGTCTTGTCGGGGGCGGCCGGATCGGGGTCGTAGTGGTCCGCCACCAGCCAGCGGGAGGCCGGCACTTCAGTGATCAGGTCCCGGCCGCCGGTCAGGATCCGCCAGTAGCCTGCCGCGTCCGTCGCGCCGGGCACCAGGGCGCCGACACCGACCACGGCGATGGGCACCTGCCCACGGGGGCAGGCGGACACGCTGTCTCCCCGGGGCCGGACGGCTGCCGCTGACGCCTCCGGGGCGCCGGGGCCGCTCATGCCAGCCCGCGCGGGGTGTAGGCGAATGCCTCGGACGGCAACGGAACTCCATAGGTGCGCAGTTGATGGGCGCGGGTGAGCACCGCAGCGCCTTCCAGCAGGTTGAGCGCGATCTGCACCACGGACCGGTTCGCCGGTTCGGCCAGGAACGTGCCCGCAACCCAGCGGTTGAACGCGCCCGTCGCCGGCCCGCACCAGATCTGGTAGTCGGTACGCCGGGCCGCCTCGCCGGTGATCGCCCACCTACTGGAACTGCCCAGGTACCAGCGGAAGACCAGAGCCATACGGTGCTTCGGATCGGCCTTTGCACGCGTGATCTCCGAGGGGTCGCGCCGCTCCCAGAACGCGCGCGTGTGCTGCCAGACCTCATCGAACGAGGCGCGCAGCACGTCCCGTTCGATCGCGGCGCGAACCGTGGGTGGGATCTCCTCCAACGAACCGTGCGCCCGGTAGGCCGCGTGGAGCCTGCCGGCCCGTTGGGCGAACATAGTCCCGCGGGACAGTACTTGCAGCGTGACACCCAGCTCGAACATGTCCGCCGCCGGTGCCATGGCCACATCGGCGACATCCGCCTCGCAGAGCATCGCCTTGGCCTCTTCGGACAGGCCCGCCTCGGTGGCGGTCTGGTTCACCGATCCGACGACCACGTAGGACGCGCCGAGTGCGAAGGCGGCGGCCACCGCGGCCGGCGTGCCCAGCCCGCCGGCCGCGCCGATCCTGACCGGTCGGCGGTAGTCGAATCGCCGGCACAGCGCGTCGCGCAGCAGGGCGATCCTCGGCAGCAGGGCCGACAACGGCCGGTTGTCGGTGTGACCTCCGCTGTCGGCCTCCACGGTGATGTCCTCGGCCACCGGCACCAGGGCCGCCAGGCCGGCCTCCTGCGGGGTCAGCTTCCCCTGGACGACGAGCCGGTCCAGCAGCGCGGCCGGGGCGGGCGAGAGGAACCTCTCGGCCACCTCGGGCCGGGAGACCTTGGCGAGCATCCGCGTGCGCCGGACGATTCCGCCGTCGGCGCCGCGGCGCAGTCCCCGGGCCGAGCACAGCACGACGGCCGGGGTGAGCTCCATGAACGCCGACGCCGAGATCCGGGGCACACCGCAGCGCAGCAGCAGCTCGGCGACGCGGAACTCCAGCGCGGGTTCGGCCGGTGAGTGGATGAGGTTCACGCCCCAGTTCGAACGGGACCGCAGCTCCCCGGCCAGCGCGTGCACGGCCCGCTCCACATCGGCATACGCCAGGCCGCCGGCGCCGAAGAACCCGAGCATCTCCGCCCGGGCCATCGCGGACACCATCCGGGTGGTCGCGATGCCGTTCGCCATCTCGCCCGCCACATAGGGGAAACGGACGCCGTGCGCCTCGCAGAAGGTGCGCCCGCCGAGCCACTCGGGGTACAGCGGCGGCAGCGTCCCGAGCACCGGGTTGTTGGATACGGGACCGGCCGCGAGCCCCAGTTCACGGCCGTTCGGCCCGCTGACGATGTGTACGGGTTCCCGGATCCGTCGGGCACGGGCGGCGATCTCCTCGGGGGAGAATACCGGCGAGGACGCGGCAGGGGCGACGGGAGCGGAGAGGACGGACACGGCGGGGCTCCAGCGGGAGAGAAGGTGTGCGGGTCAGGCGTAGCGGACGGACGGGAACGCGGCGGTGGACGACGGTCCGGCGGGAACACGGTCCCTCGGGACCAGTCCGGACCACAGGTAGTCGAGGTCCACCCGGTCGGAGGCCGCCGACGATCCGAACAGGGCCCGGACCCGGGTGTCGTCGAAGCGTCGTCGGTGGGTCAGGTAGGCCGTCAGACCCGGGTAGAAGCCCACCAGCGCCTCCAGCGCCGACAGGTCCTCCGGCTCCGTGGCGACCAGGTCGATCGACAACTCGACCAGCCGTTCCAGCAGGGTTGCGATCGTCAGCACGGGCACGTCGCGGTCATGGACGACGTGGTACGTGTCGACTCCGCCCGAGGGCGTCCGGCCGGCCAGCCGCACCATGACCTCGGCCGCGTGTTCCACCTGCATCAGGTTCAGCCGGCTGTGCGGATGACCCACCAACCGGACGCGGGGACGGCCGCCCGGGTCGGCGCCGTGGGGGGCGTCGGGTCCTTCGCCGTCGTGGCCCGGGATTCCGCGGCCGGCGGTGCGTCGCGCGTCGCGCAGAATCCGCTCGATGACCTGAAGCGGATGCGAGGGCAGTTCCGGGTGCGGCGGCAGGTCCGTGACGAGGATGCTCGGCCGCAGCACCACGACCGGGCGGCGGTGCTCCCGCGACCACGCGTGGATCAACACCTCCGCCTCGTACTTGGAGCGTTCGTAGGCGTTCTCGAAGCCGTACGCGTCGTCCAGCTCGTCCTCGTACGCCACCCCCTCACGCCGGCTCCCGGCGACGAAAGCGGTACTCACGTGGTGGACCACGGGCCTCTCGCGTCCGGCGGCGGCCAACTCCAGTACATGCCGGGTTCCTTCGACGTTGGTCCGGCGCAGCTCGGGAAGGTCTCCCTCCAGGTTGATGCTGCCCGCACTGTGCCAGATCGCGCCGAGACCGTCGGCCAACTCCTGGAACGCGCGCCTGGACAGCCCCAGCCCGGGTTGCTCCAACTCGGTCTCCACCACCCGCAGCCGGTCGGGGAGTTCGGCGACGAACGCCTCGGGCACGCCGGTCAGTGCGAAGAACCGGGTGATGCGGTGCAGCGCGTCGCCCGACCCCGCGTGGACCAGGACCGTCACCGACCGGTGCGTGTCGAGCAGACGGCGCAGCAGGCGCAGTCCGAGGAATCCGGTGGCGCCGGTGAGGGCGACGTGCATGACCTTGGCTCCAAGGGCTCCGAAACGGGACAGGACCGCTACCGCGTGCGAGGGCGGTGAACGCCGGGGCTGTTGCGGCGGCCGGGGAGGCGAGATGTATCCGGCCCTTCCGCGGCGCGGCATGACACCGGCGGTCGCGGCGTGCGCGGCCTGAACTCGTCCGGGCGACCCGGTGCGACGGGCGTCCGCCGGCCCCCCGGTTCCTCCGGCCCCGCCCGGGGCTGCTCAGGCCCTCTCCCGGGCTTGATGACCACTGGCGCACGGCACACAGTGTCAGACGGCGGAAGGTGATGGAGCACCCGATCCCACCGGCTCACCCGAATGAAGTACCCACGCCACGGTCCGTGTGCGTCCCGGACGGCTCGTCGTAGCTCCCGCCGCGAGCCGGGGCGCCCGGCCGTACGGACGCGACGGAAGCACTCGGGACCGAGCGGGCCGCCCGGAGGACCGTCCCCCTTTCGGGTGATCTCGCGGGCGGTGGCCGGCAGGCGGTCCCGGGCGGCTCCGCGTCCCCGCAGGCGTGCGGTGACGGGCGTCGAGCCCAGTGGGGCAGGCGGGGAGCCCGTACTTCGGGGGCTGCGGGCGAGTACGGCCGTTCACCGCGGCCGGATATAAACCGTACTTATTCAGGCCGAGGTGACGCGTTCGGCGTCGCTGCGGACGCGCACCGGTCGGCGGCCCTTCCGATCGGTGGTCCGTCCCGGTCGGTCGGGGTGGCCGAGCGCCCGGCCTCGCCCCGCCTGCCTGTCCCTTGGCGCGAACTGGAGTTCCCCGATGCCCGTGTCCGATCCGTCAGCCCGGTCCGTTCCCCTACCCAGCCACCCCGCCCACTCGGTCGACCGCGCGTTCCTCAGCATGGAGCGCCGCCACCCCGATGTCCGCTGGGACGCCGGCGGTGTCGCGTACCTGAGCGGTCCGCCCCCGAGCCTGACGGACTTTCGCGCGTACGTGGGCTCACGCCTGGGCCGGCTGCCGCTGCTCATGAGCCGGGTCGAGGGCGGCTCACGGCGCCCCCGGTGGCGGCCGGACGCGGACTTCACCGTCGACCGGCACGTCCACGAGGTGGTCGCAGAGGGCCCCGCAGGGTGGGACGACGCCCTGCACACCGCGCTCGACACGCCGTTCGCGCCCGGCACCTACTGGGGGGTCTGGCTGGTCCACGGCCATGTGCCTGACGAGTACGCCGTGTGCTACCGCTTCCACCACGCCTGCCAGGACGGCTCGGCCGCCGCGATGACTTTCCGGACCATGCTGGGCGAGGGGGAGCCCTCGGCCCGCCCGGTGCCGAGGAAGGGCCGCCTGACCTGTCTGCCCCGACGGGTGGGTACGGCAGTCGGGCTGACCACGAAGTTCCTGGCCGGCTCCCTCGCCGTTCGCGGCCACCGTCCGGCCGTCCCCTTCGTCCCCACGGGAGAGCGTCGGCTGTGGCGGGGCCGCGTACCGGCGGACGCCCTCCGCCGGATCGCTGCGGCACATGGCGGATCGGCACACGACGTCCATCTGGCCGCGCTCGCCGGGGCGTTGTCGGCCTGGTCGGCCCGGTCCGGCGTACCGCTTCCTCGGGTGACGGCGCTGCTGCCCGTTGACGCACGCCGCCCTGACGAGGAACAGACCTGGGGCAACCGCTGCTTCGCCCTGCCGCTGGAGCTGCCCGTGCGGACCGCCCAGGAAAGAGGGACCGGATCCCGGAACGGAGACTCGCCCCTTCGGCGACTGGAGCACGTCATGGCCACGACCCGGAAACTGCGGGGCGAGGTGTGGCGGCAGGCCATTCAGGACCTGGTCCACTACATGCCGGACCGCCCGACCGAGTGGTACCTGCGAAGGATGCTCTCCCCGCGCGTCACCGACGTCATGGCCACGTCCATGCCGGTCGCCGACAAGGGAAGTCTGGGGGACAGCCGGGTGACGGGCGTCGCCCTGCTCCCCCTGCTCGTGCCCGGGCACCTCTTCGGAGTGGGCCTGTCGTTCTTCGGCAACTGGACCGAGTCGTCCTTCGTGGCTGACCGCGCTCTTCCGCTCGGGGAACTGCTTCCGGAGCTTTGGGAGCAGGCCGTGGGTGAACTGGAGGGAACCTCCGCGCCGGTGTGAACGCGGAGGCGCCGGGGGCCGTACCGATCGCTCGGATGTGGCCCCGGGCCAAGCCGTCTGTCTCAGACCACCGCTTCGAGTTCTGCCAGGGCCGTCAGCCACAGCCCCGGGAGGTCCGCGCCGCGGGCGAAGGCCGTGTCGTGGACGACGGAGAGCGCGCACTCGGCCCGGTACCTGAGCAGCGTCAGATGACAGAGCTGACCGGGCAGGGGAGCGCCCAGCCCGAGCGCGCCGTCCAACCGTGCCTCACCGAGGACCGGCTGTGGCACGGCCGCGGGGAAGTAGGTGCCGGTGAGGGAGGCGTGGCGCGGACGCATGAGCAGCCGCAGCGTGCCGAGGCTCACCGGACGCGGCGCGCGCCGCATGAGAGCGCGGGAGGTGTGCATCCTCCGCTCGACGCGCCCAGGCTCCAATTGACGTGAGAGAGAGGCGAGACGGCGCAGAGGAAGGGGCTCCTCGCAGGGCAGCCGGAGACGCACCATGCTGAGGAAGTTGCCCACCGCGCCCCGTTCGCCGCCGGTCCGGACGGACAGGGGCCAGAGGAGGGTGAGAGGAGCCGGACGTTCTTCCTCGGCCAGGGCGACAGCCCTCATCGCCCCGGTCAGCGCGGTCAGGAAGACCGCGCTGACGTCGGTACCGAGGGCCCGGGAGACAGCGAGCAACCGCCGGGTCTGCACCGTCCCGACGGCCGTGGCGAGCTCTCCCGTCGGCGGCCGACGCAACACGGACCAGGTGCCGCTGCCCCGCAGGCTCCGAGCGACGTCGCTCGTGATGCCCAGCACGGCACGGGAGGAGCCCCGCCCCCCGCTGTCGGCGGGCGGAGGCGTGTCCTGGACGCCGGGCGACCTTTGCGGTGCGACGCGCGGGGTGAACAGCGTCCGCAGTAGGTGGTGATGCCCCGCGCCGTCTTCCAGAGCGTGGTTGATGCGGAACACCAGCACGTACTCGGGCAGGCCGGTGGCATCGGTGTACCCGTGAATCAGCCAGAGGTCCCAGGGCGGGCGGGGTGCGGCCGGCAGCGGCTGCATCAGCACTTCCTGGAGACAGTTCTGCCATTGCTCCCGGGGATCCGTCATGAGCAGATCGTGTACATGTTGACGCAGGTCGAGGTCCGGGACGGGCACGAAGCAGGGACGAGGCCCCAGCCCCTCCTCGACACGGTGGGTCAGCGTCGGAAGGTCCGCGAGCCTGGCCCGTACGTGCCGATGCAGGGCGTCCGGTGAGGGCGGCTCCCCACGGAAGCGCACCGCCCACCCCACCGCCAACTGGTGCGTGCCGGACATCCGGTGGAACACCTGGCTGAGCGGATCACAAGGCGTCGGCCGCCGGGGCGGGGCCGGCCACGGCGGGAAGGGCCGGGACGACGCCGCGTGCGCGACGCCTGCCTGCTCGGCGTTCCCGGCGGAGGGCTCTTCGGTAGGAGCGGAAGTCAATTTCGATCCCGTGGTGGTAGGTGGGTACGTACGTCTTGCGATGGCGGCGCCACTCACGCGCGATCGCCCGCGTCATGTCCGTCGGCGACGGCAGCGCGACCGCGCCCCCGATCAGCTCGGCGATCCATTCCGCCTGCGGTTCGAGCAGCGGGAACGCCGCACCGGAGGGCTGCGCGAGCCCCATGAAGTAGAGCCCCGGGACGCGGGGCGGGACCGTGCGCAGATACAGCTCCGTGCGGCCGTCCGATCGGGAGACGCGTACCGCTTCCGTGGACATCCGGAAGACCTGGCACGACGGAGCAGCGCGATGGACGTCACAGATGTGCACCACTCCTACCGGCAGCACGCCGTTCTACGGGGTGTCGACCTCCGGCTGCGGCCAGGGGTCCTCGCCGGGATCGTCGGGGAGAACGGCGCCGGCAAGACGACGCTGCTGAGGATCCTCGCCGGTGAACTCAGGCCGGACCGGGGCTCGGTGCACCACAGCGGCAGGTTCGGCTACTGCCCGCAGTCCGTGGTCCTGGACGACTCCTTCACCGTCCGCCAGCACCTGGACTTCTTCCGGCACGCCTTCGGGCTGGCGGACCTGCGGCGAGCCGAGGAAGTGATGGAGACCCTGGCCTTCACCGAGTACCTCGACCAGCGCGCGGGTCTGCTCAGCGGGGGCTCACGGCAGAAGCTGAACCTGACCCTCGCGCTCATGCACGACCCGGACGTGCTGCTGCTCGACGAGCCCTACCAGGGCTTCGACTGGGAGACGTACCTGCGGTTCTGGGAGCTGGCGACAAGGCTGCGCGACGCCGGACGCTCGGTGCTGGTCGTCTCGCACCTGGCGTACGACATCGAGCGGCTGGACCAGCTGTGGCGCCTGGAGGACGGGCGCCTCCACCACCAGGACCGGCGCTCGAAGGCGGCGGCATGAGGCGGCACTGGTCCCTGTTCACCACGGCCTCCCGGTACGCGCTGATCGGTCACGCCCGCAACCGGTTCGCGATGCTGCTGGTGGTGCTGTACATCCCCGTGTGGATCGCCCTGGCCTACGTGACCATTCCCGACCGGCCGGCGCCGTTCCGGCTGCGGGCCACGGGCGAGGTCCTGACTCCGCCCGGCAATCACCTCACCCAGATCACCGGCGCGCTGAACGCGGTCACCCTGATCGCCGGGTTCATGATGTTCGCCGCCACCTTCACGGGCGGTGCCTTCGACCGGCGCCTGGCCATGGCGGGGTACCCGCGTCACCACCTGGTCCTTGCCAAGCTCTCTGCGCTCACCCTGGTCTGCGCCGCCGTCGCGGCATACGCCACGGCCGCCGCCGGCTTCGCCTGGTCCCCCCGGCAGCCCTTCATGCTCGCTGCCGCGCTGTTCTGCGCCGCCCTGACCTACGGCGCGCTCGGAGTGGTTTTCGGCTCGGTGGTCCGCCGTGAGGTGGAGGGCATGTTCGCCATCCTGATGATCAGCATCATCGACGTCGCCCTGCAGAACCCCCTGTCGAGCTCCGGGTCGGACAGCGCCGTCGTGCGTTTCCTGCCGTCGTACGGAGCGGTGCAGGCCAGCATGTCCGCGGCCTTCTCCACCGCGCCGGTGGCCGAGGGCCTCGCGATCCAGTTGCTCTGGCTCCTGGGGGCGGCGCTGGCCGGGTTCATGGTCTTCCGCCGGCGTACCCGCGACGCACTTCCACCGGAACGGAAGCGACGCACACCGGACCACTCCGGGCCCGGTGCGGACGCGGGTGCGCCTGCGCACACGCCGGAGCCCGGCGCAGCCGCACAGCGCGTACGACCCACCTGACCGGCGGGCCACCGGCCGTCTGGCCTGACAGCCGCCGTGACCTGCGGGAGCCGGCGATCGTTCTGCAACCGGGCGTTGATTCGCCGCCTGATCACTACATTCTTGACATAAGGAGTACCACCCCCATGACCCTTTCGCGTACCGCCCGGAGCGCAGTCCTCACCGCGGCTCTCCTGTCCGCCTCCGCCCTGGCCTTCCCCGCCTCCGCGCAGGCGGCTCCGCTGCCGCCCGCGTGTCAGGAGGCGCTGCTCACAACCCTCGACAAGTTCCCCGTCGTGGACTTCACGGTCCCCGACAAGGTCCAGAACGCCATGCTGAACGAGGTCGGGAACCTGAGCGAGGCCGACCAGCAGGCCTTCACCGAGAAGGCGTGCGCGGCCTGGAACAACTGGGCCACCAAGAAAGGCCAAGCGGTGGCCACGGACCTGGACACCCGCTACCGGAACGCCGCCGGACCCGCGTGCAACAAGTTCACCGCCTCCGCCATCGGGACGATCAAGAAGTACGCCCCGAACATCCCCGCCGAGACGCGGGAGTTGGAGAAGGTGGCCAAGAAGGTCTGGCAGAACGCCATGCAGAAGCTTGCCGTGGAGGCCACCAACGCCGACTGCCGTAAGGCCTACAACGGGGTAAAGGCCGGCTGGTAGCGAGACCCGTCGGATGACGCCCCCGTCCGCCGTCTGATGTTTCTCTCTGTCGCCTGGCGTTTCTGTCCGTCGTCCGAGCCGACGGCCCTGGTCGGTCACATCGACTCCGTAGCTGCGCGCAAGGGTGTCGAGGCCGTGGTAGCAGCCCTGGCCGACGGCACGGAAGTTCCGGCCGAGACCGCGCCTGTGGGACTCGCGGTGTTGTTTCCGTACCTGGACGAGCCGGCGCCGTCTGTTGACGGGGGCCGGGGCCCGGATCCCGGGACACGGCAGGAGCCGGGCCGTCGCGCAGGCGGCCGAGGCCGGCGAGACCACCGTCCGCAAGGCCGTCGACGAGTGGGAAGCGGGGGCGGACCCGCTGGGTCGGGTCCGCCCCCGCCCCGGAGGCGGCGGGCGCAAGAAAGCCGTCGAGGTGGATACGGGGCTGCGACCCGAACTGTCGGCACTGGTCGAGCCGGCTCCAGCCGGCACCGGCGGGACGCTAGCCGACCTCGCCCCGGCCGCGGCCGCCGCGCTGCGGCTGCTCGCCGACGCCATCCCACGCGGCACCGACCCCGACGACGTAGTGCAGGCGCTCGAACAGGCCGGAAGGAGTCCAGCGGGCGCGCTGTACGTCGCCGTGGTTGGGCCCGGCGTACCGCACGCGCTCGTCGGACAAGGAAAGCTTCGAGTTGCCGAGGTACGGCGAGACGCCTTCCGACCTCAGTCGCCACCACCACAGGGTGACCGCTCTGACGAATACCCCTGTGCCTGGCGCGTTACCGGTTAACGGGTGTGTCACCTTCGTAGTTGCGTCGTCATTCCTGTCGCGCCTGTTTGCCAACGGGAGGGACAGGTGTTCCAAACAGCAGGCGTGGCAGTGCCAGATCAGCGCCTCGGGGGCCGCTACCGCTTGGTGCGACAACTCGGCGAGGGCGGTATGGGACAAGTTTGGTCGCCGACATCGCCCATACCCCAGAGAGCCTGGCCTGGATCCTCGGGCGCTGGGCAGGGGGATACAGATCGGCGGCCGGCGTCTGGGCGGTGCCTTGGCGGGCACCGCCCCCAGGCTTTGTATGACAATGCCGTTGCTCTTACAGGGCGACCGGTTCGTGCGACGACTTCCTCGACTTCACCAGGTACATCAACAACGTCTATTCTCACCGAGTTACGCCGTTGACCAGGCGGGAAGAGCGGGGGAGTCACACCATCATGAGCGGTACGAACGGGGACGGACGCGACGAGCGGGACGACAGCGTCGACGGGGGTATCAAGCCGCTCGCGGTGAGCGATCCTGCGCGCATCGGGCCGTATCTGCTGCTCGGGCGGCTTGGTGCCGGTGGCATGGGGCGGGTGTTCCTCGCGCGGTCGGACAGCGGGCGGACCGTAGCCGTGAAGGTGGTGCACGAAGAGCATGTGTCGGACGAGCAGTTCAGGGCGCGGTTCCGGCGGGAGATCGAGGCGGCGCGGAGGGTCGGTGAGCGGTACACGGCGCCGGTGCTCGACGCGGGTCCGGGCGACGAACAGCCGTGGGTCGCCACGGGGTACGTTCCCGGGCTCTCGCTTGAGCAAGTCGTCCGGCTGTACGGGCCGTTGCCGGCCGCGGCCCTGCACTCCCTCGCCGACGGGTTGCTGAAGGCACTCAAGGACATTCACGGCGCCGGGATCGTGCACCGCGACCTGAAGCCGTCCAACGTGATGCTCACTGTGGACGGTACGAAGGTCATCGACTTCGGGATCGCGCGGGCGCTCGAGACGTCCGTCGATTCCTTGTTGACCAGTACGGGGATGGTCATCGGCTCACCCGGGTTCATGTCGCCGGAGCAGGTGCGCGGGCAGCGCGCGGGGGTCAAGAGCGACGTGTTCACCCTCGGGTGCGTGCTGACGTATGCGGCGACGGGGCAGCTGCCGTTCGGGCAGGGGGCAAGCAATCAGCACGCGGTGATGTTCCAGATCGTGGAGGGCGAGCCCGATCTGACGCGTGTTGAGGACGCCGCGCTGCGGGCGCTCATCGCCCGGTGCCTGACGAAGGGAATCGACCAACGGCCGGACGTCGACGAACTGTTGGAGGACCCCGAGCGGCCGCTTCCCCGTACCGTGCGCGGTGCCTGGCTGCCCGCCGGCGTCGTCGCGCACCTCGCGCAGCAGTCCGCACGGCTGCTCGATGCCGAGGCGGCGCCACTGCGGGAGGAGCCCGTGGACCTGGCGACTGTCGGGCTGCGGCCGAAGAACGGGCTTCCCGAAGTCGTCGTGGCGGACAACGACACCACGACGCGACGGCGGGAGCACGAAGGGCGGCCCCGTCGGCGTCACAGGCTCATCGCTCTGCCCATCGTTGCCGTCATCACTGTCGGCGGCGGCACGGTCGTCCTGCTCCAGCCCTTTGGGGGCGGCGGCGGGGACGGAACACACGCCCAGTCACCGGGCAGCAGCGCGAGTGCCACTCCTGGTGGCAGTAACTCGCCGAGCGATCCCATCAGTTCACCTTCCCGGGGAGGAAACGGGAAGGACGGGGGCGACGGAAAGGGGGAGAACGGCGAGAAGGGGCGAGCCAGCGAGAAGGGGCGGGCCAGCGAGAAGGGGCGGGCCAGCGAGAAGGGGCCGGGCGGGACGAACGCCCGGGAGAGCGACGGCAGTTCATCCGAGGGCAACGGCAGCTCCGACAGCGGCGGCACCGGAACCAGCGGCGGCACCGGCTCTACGGGGTCGTCCGGCTCTACGGGGTCGCCTGACTCTTCGGGCTCGGACGGCGGAGATCCGTCCGGCTCCGGCGGCTCGTCCTCCGGCTCGCGGCCGCCCGCCATGAAGAGCTACAAGGCCGTGTACACCAACTCCTGTGTTGGCGCGTGCGACATGCCAATCAAGGTGAGCTGGCCGGCGATCTCCGGAGCGACCAGGTACGACATCCACTACACCAACACGGGCAGCAACTTCACCAAGAAGAACGTCGACACCACCTACTCAACCGGCAGCACCAGCTACACGATCAAGGGCCCGTACTCAGGTGACGAGATCTGCGTCACGGTGCGCGCAGCCAATAAGTACGGCGCCTCCGCCTGGGCGGAGACCTTGTGTGACACGGTGCCCTACTAGGCCGTGTATCGAATGTGCTGGTCGCCGGCGCGACACCGTCGGCGGACGACCCGAACTCGCGTGCGATCTACGCCCGGTCATGCTGGGATCAATCGCTATGAATGATCATTTCCTCAATGAAGCCGACTTGATGGACAGGATGGAACGGAACCTGGCGGGACATGCTTGTCACCTGCATCGGAGCATGACTGGTGCGGCCGTCACAGAGGCTGATGACCTCCTGGTCGCCGACAGTGGCCTGGACGACGACACTTTCAACATTGTTGCCGCGGCCCGCTTCACCGCTGCCACCGCCCCGGCACGTATCACCGAGACCGCTCGGACGCTGGCTCGCACTGGCCGCCGTTTCTCCTGGTGGGTGGGGCCTGCCTCGACACCACTGGACCTCACCGCCCGCCTGACGGCGGCCGGTCTGTCGGCGTCCGAACGCGAGACGGCCATGTGGGCCGAGCTGGACGACACCCTGCCACTGCCCGCCGCCCAAGGACTGGACATCCAGACGGTGGCCACGCCCGAACAGCTTGCCGACTACGCCACGGTTCTCGCCGCGAACTGGGACCCGCCTGCTGACACCGTCCGCCGCTTCTTCGCCCAGGCCGCCCCGCAGGCACTGGCCGCGCACTGCCCGGCCCGGTACCTGGTCGGCTACGTGGAGAGCCGTCCGGTCTGTTCGGCTGAAGTGTTTCATCACGCGGGGGTCGCCGGCATCTACAACATCTCCACCCTGGCCGCCCACCGCCGACGTGGCTACGGCGGTGCTATCACGCTCGCGGCACTCCGCACGGCCCGCGACCGAGATCACCGCATCGCGGTCTTGCAGGCGTCAACCGACGGCGAGCCCGTCTACCGCCGCCTGGGGTTCCGCTCCTGTGGCCAGTTCACCGAACACACCATCAACCCCTGAACCACCTAAACTCCACCGGCCCTCCGCCCGCCTTTCCTGACGGTGCTGGTCACAGCCACTCGTTGATGGCCGCTACGAGGACAGTGAACTCGTAGCGGACCGCGAGCTTGTCGTATCTCGTGGCCACAGCGCGGTGCCTTTCGAGGCGATCAATGCCACACTCGACCGCGTGCCGAGCCTTGTAGTCCTCGGCGCCGAACTTGGGCGGCCGGCCACCACGCGAGCCGAGATTCCTGCGGTTGCGGGCCTGGTCGGCCTTGTCCGGGATGGTGCAGCGGATACCGCGTCGGCGCAGGTAGGTGCGGTTCTTTCGGGACGCATACGCTTTGTCGGCGCGGACCAGGTCGGGCCGGGTCCGCGGACGCCCCGAACCCAGGCGGGCGACATGGACCTTCTTCAGAACGGGCTCGAACTGAGGGGAGGCGCCGTGCTGTCCGGCGGCGATCACGATGGACATGGGCCTTTGCCCCTACTCGACGGCCAAGTGCAGCTTGGTCGTCGGGCCGCCGCGCGGGCGACCGAGGCAAGCGGGCGTGCGCCGCCGTCAGCGGCCAGGTGGACCTTGGTGCTCAGCCCGCCGCAGGAGCGTCCGAGCGCGTGATGGTCCGGCTCGTCGCTGCCTGCGGCCCTTTTTTGCGTGCCCTGGCGGCGTGCTGGTGGGCCCGCACGACGGTGGAGTGCACCGACATCGTCCAGTCCAGATCGTCAGGCGTCGGCTGCTGCCAGCACCGCTGCAAGGATCCTCGTCCAGGTTCCGTCCACGGCCCACCGAAGCAGCCGCTTGTGAGCGGTCTGGAAAGGGCCGAGTTCGTTGGGAAGATCCCGCCAGGGCGAACAGGTGCGGTACTTCCACACGATGGCCTCCAGCGTGCGGCGATGGTCGGCCAACCGCCGCCCACGGACCGGGTGAGCCGGCATCAACGGCTCGATCCGAGCCCACATCACATCAGTGATCACTAATCGGGCAGACACATCCGATCAACTGATCAGACAACCGAAGAGACACGGCCTGGACGAATGGCTCAAGGCCGCTCGCTCCAACCTCCGCCTCCAAGACGCCGCGTCGCAGACCTTGAAGCCCAACTCGCTTCTTGCGACGAGTGATCGCCCCCAGGCAGACGCCTCGTGGCGCATGGCGGCGTCAGCCGGCCGTCGCGGCTCGAAGACCGCCACCGCCACGCGGAGCTCCGAAGCCAGCGCGTCCCAGAGCTCCTCCAGGAGTTCATCCTGCTCGGCTGCCTCGGTGCGGACTTCGAGGAAAAGCTCACCGGTCGCGACCACGTGGCCGTTGGAGCGGTACGTCGTCATCAGCACAGCGCCCCCGGCTCCAGATCCCGGACCGCGAGCGTCAGCACGTCAGCCGCGACTGCGTTGCGCGGCGCCGAACCACGCCTCCCGTGAAGATCGGTGGGGCGGGTTCGTACCCCGGTCCGCCAAGCACGTCGATCGGTCTTTGCCGCAGTGTGAGCCTGGCGGGGATGCGACTGGCTTGCCCCTGGCCGTCTTCCGACTCGGGCCACAATCCCGTTCAATGACAACTGAGTCAACCGTGGTGGCGGTGAGGGGGGATCAGGTGGCGGAGGATCCGGGGCAAGGGGACGCTCCCGCAAGGCGGCTGGGTGAGATCGCTGCCCTGGTCTCGGCGATAGCGGCGGTGGCCGGCATCCTGCTCGGCATCTTCGGGGTGCCGTCCTTCCTCCGGCGCAGCGAACTCAGCGAGTTCCGCAGGGCATTGGAAGACGAACATCCAGCGGGCCCGGCCGCTACTGAACTTGATCGGGTGTTGTCGGGCATGCAGCTCATCGTGCTCCGCATGCCTTGCACGATGGTGTGATCGTGCGCCCGGGCGATCGGAATCCGGTTCGTTGCAGGGCGCCGGGACCGCTAGGGTCAGGCGGGTGAGTGATCTTCAGCCCGTCGTATGGCTACTTACCGGCATGCCCGGCTCGGGCAAGACCACCTTCGCGAAGGCGTTGGCTCGAGGCGGTGTCGTCCGTCTGTCAGTGGATGACCAAATGACAGCCCGGCATGGACGGATCGGCAAGGACCACGCCGAGCACGAACATCTCGCGCTGCAGGCTCCCGTGATCGAGGACGTTCGGCGACAGCTCGTCGCACTCCTACGGGAAGGCCGTTCGGTAGTGCTGGATCACGGCCTGGGCACCCGCGCGGTCAGGGACGATTACAAGCAGCTGGTCACGGAGTATGGCGCCAGGTGGCGGCTCGTCCACTTCCAGGCTGATCACGATGAGTTGTTGCGGAGACTGGCCAAGCGGAACAACGAACAGGAACATGGCGTGATTTCGCCAGAGACGCTGGCCTGGATCGCCGAGCACTCCGAAGCCCCTGCGGATGAGGGCGAAGAGCCCCCAGTACTTCCAACCTCAGCCTGACAAAGATCCCGGGCTGAGATGGCTGCCGGTCACGCCGCTTCAGCAGCCGCCACGTCCCCTCCACCGTGTAGCTGACGTGGAACAACCGTCCGATCAATGTCTTCACCCGCGCCGGCGTCCACCGCTGGTCAACCCGGCCCGAGCAGCCGGCCGTCGACAGCATCGACCGACGACGCGAGCGTCAGTACCCCGATGCCGCCGACGGCCGTGACCCAGAACAGTGCCCGGACAAGGAACAGAACGGCGTACAGCGGCCACGGCAGCGACTGCCTGCCACCGGCAGGCACGACGCCCGCACCTGCACCACCCGGAACTGTGAATCCCCGTGCGTCGGCCACGACGGGACCCCCAAACGATCCATATTCTGAGGCAGTTCAGCCACTCCACTGATCCGACCGCTAGAACTCAAGCCCCATCCGGGTCCCAATCAGCCGTTACGCGCGCACAGTTTTGGCCGCGATTCCCCAAAGGGCCAACCCAGCTCCCCTTGTCGTAGAGACGACATGTCGCAATCACGGCACCCGCAACAGGTGACACACGGGCCTCGGAAGCCGGAGTCTTGATCCGAACCGCGCGCTCCACGCCCGCACCTTCTCGAAGAGGCCTCCGATGCACCCACGGCTCCGCCCCGCCGCGCTCATAGCGACAGGTGCCCTCATCGCCGCCCTGGCCCCTGTCCTGGCCCCCTCCTCCCACGCGACCGCCGCCACCGCCCGCCCGGCGGCCCCGCCTCCCGGACCTCCACCGTCACCCTCATGACCGGAGACCGGGTGAACCTGGAGCGCTTCCCCGACGGCCGCCAGGCCGTCTCCGTCGAGCCGGGCGGGGAAGGCGCGGGGGGCAGCTACGAGCAGGTGGAGATCGTCGGCGACCTCTACGTACTCCTCGGCGAGGCACTGCCGTATCTGGCCACCGGCGCACTCGACCGCCGGCTGTTCGACATCACCGGCCTGATGGAGCGAGGCTACGACGATCACGACAGCCACCCGCGCCGCGCCGCCTGCCACACCAACTGCGTCCGCGTCGCGGCGCCGGCGCGCTGCATCAGCACCTGGATCCGGCGCTGCACCGTGCGCTGGCTGACCCGTAGCTGCGAGGCGATCGCCTTGTCCGCGACCCCGGCGACGACCAGGGACAGCAGATACCGCTCGTCGTCGGCGACGTTCGCACCGGGCCGCGGACTGCCGCCGAAGTCGGCCAGCTCGCCGGAGTCCGTGACGTGCAGCGGCGACGCCGCCGCCCACTGGTTCTCGAACAGCGCGATCAGCGCGTCGAGCAGGCTGCTGCCGCGGACCACCGCGGCCGTCGGCTCACCCAGCGAACCACCCGAACCGCCGTGCATCAGCGGGCAGATGGCGATCGAAGCGTCCGCGATCACCATCCGCACCGGCAGCGTCCCGGTAGCCCGCGCCTGCTCACCCGCGCGGATGCTCCGGGCAACGTTGTCGACCATGCCGGGCTCCTCCAACAGTGCGCGCTCGTAGACAGCCTTGTACCGCACCCCACGGGCGAGCAGCTCCCATTCCTCGTCGTTCTCCGCCGCAGGCATGGCCACGTGGCCGGCCTTGCAGAGCCACCGCATCTCACTGGCCCCGTATGCCATATGACGCAGCCGCTGCCGGATCACACTCGCCCCCGTGATCACCTCGACAAGCTGCCCCGCGTCATGCCGCCGCCCCCCGGCCCGGTACTCCTCGGTGAGCTGCTCCACCCCCCGCCGCGCCGACTCCAGCGCCTCATGCCCACGCAGCAGCAGCGGACGCAGCGCCGCATCGGGCGCCACCGGCACATAGCGCACCGCGCCCCCCGCCGGGGAAACGGCCACCCGCCCCACCAGCCCCTTGTCGTGGAGCGAGGCCAACAGCCTGTGTGCCTGAGCCACTTCGAGCCCCAGCTGCTCCGCGATCAGCGCGGCATCAGCCTCACGCACCCCGACGAGGAAGCGGTACACCCGTTCCTCCCCAGCCCCGATCCCCGCGGCCTCCAGCATGTGTCCGCCTCTCACGACGCCCCCACCCACCCCAACCGATGTACCACCCACCAGAAACAGCGTGATCTAACCACACCCGCACACCGGGACGATGTCCGCACTATCACGCACGACGACCATCCGACTTCGATATGCGCAAAGTGGCGGCGAGCCGACATGTCACTTCTTCGTCAGGCGCGGCCGTAGCGTCGGTGCCCCTTCCTGCCGAGGCTTGACCCGCCGGTCGCGGAACCCTCCCTGCCGGCGGAAGGAGAGCGTTCAGCATGCGTTTCAGGCGAAGAGCCGCACTGCTCAGCTTCACCTTGGCGACCACCATGGCCACCACCCTGGCCGGCGGCGGCCTGGTGCACGGTGCCACCCCCGCACCGAAGACCGGGGAGGACGCGGTAACCACCCCGTCCCAAGCAGAAGTCCGCACCGCGAAGGTCACCCTCGTCACCGGAGACCAGGTGACGGTGGCCACGAAGGCGGGCAAGACCCTCGCCGTCAATATCACCCCGTACCACCGCAGTGCGGCCGAGCTGCGGACGTACACCGTGGGCACCGATGTGTACGTGATCCCGCGCGACGTCGAAGCGCTGGTGCACAACGGCCAGGTGGACGGCCGGCTGTTCAACGTCACCCAGCTCATCGCCCAGGGGTACGACGATGCCCACCACGCGTCGACCCCGATGATCGTGCGCTACGCGTCCGGCGCCAAGGACACCGCACCCGGCGGCGCCCGCCTCACACGGAAACTCCCCGGCGTACGCGGAGCCGCCGTCAGCGCCGACAAGCGCAAGGGCGCCGCGTTCTGGGAGGCCGTCGACGACGACAGCGCCCGCGCAGGTACCCCCAAGGCCCGCCTGTCGGGCGGCGTCCAGCGCCTCTGGCTGGACGGGAAGGTGAAGGCGCTCCTCGACAGGAGCGTCCCGCAGATCGGCGCCCCGGAGGCGTGGAAGGACGGTTTCGACGGCACCGGCGTGAAGGTCGCGGTGCTGGACACCGGTGTCGACGCCACCCACCCCGACCTCGCCGACCGCATTGTGGAAAGCCGCAGCTTCGTCCCCGGCGAGACGGTGCGCGACGGCCACGGCCACGGCACCCACGTCGCCTCCACCATCGTGGGAAGCGGAGCCGCCTCCGGCGGGAAGTACCGGGGCGTGGCACCGGGCGCCGGGCTGATCGTGGGCAAGGTGCTCGACGACGGCGGCAGCGGCTCGGAATCCTCGATCATCGACGGGATGGACTGGGCCGCGCACTCGGGGGCGAAGGTCATCTCCATGAGCCTGGGCGGCGGGGAAGGCGCCGACGGCACCGACCCCATGGCGATGGCGGTCAACGAACTGACGGCGCAGACCGGCGTGCTGTTCACCATCGCGGCGGGCAACAGCGGCCCCGCGGCGACGTCCGTCGGCTCACCCGGAGCCGCCGACGCGGCCCTGACGGTCGGCGCCGTGGACTCCACCGACGCGGTCACCGACTTCTCCAGCCGGGGCCCACGAGGCGGTAACGGCGGGCTCAAGCCGGAGATCACCGCGCCGGGCTCGCGGATCGTCGCCGCCCGCGCCGCCGGCACGACGATGGGCACACCGGTGGACGGCTCGTACACCACCGCGAGTGGCACCTCCATGGCCACGCCGCACGTGGCCGGCGCCGCCGCGATCCTCGCGCAGCGCCACCCCGACTGGACGCCGGCCCGTTTGAAGAGCCAGCTGATCAGTACGGCCAAGACCACCGCAGCCACCTCCGTCTACGCCCAGGGCGCAGGCCGCGTGGACGTGGCACGCGCACTCCGGCAGCCCGTATCGGCCAGCGGCACGGCCGACTTCGGACTGCGGGACTGGGACGCCACCGCCCCGGTCGGGAAGGAGATCGAGTACGTCAACGACGGCGACCAGCCGGTCACCCTCGCCCTGAAGGTCGAGAACGCGGGCGAGGAACTGCCGGCCGGAGTGCTCAGCCTGGGAGCCGACTCGGTGACCGTGCCGGCGCACGGCACCGCCGCGGTCGACCTCACCCTCAACACCGCCGGCGTGACGACCGGATCCCACGGCGCGCACGTCACCGCGGTCTCCGCCGACGGTCGGACGGCGGCAGTGACGGCTGTCGGCTTCGGCCGCGACGTACAGCGCTTCGACGTCACGCTGAAGGTGCTCGACCGCGACGGCAAGCCGACGAGCGGCATCGCCGCGGTCACCGCCTGGCAGCTGGGCCGCTTCGGACTGCCCGAGACGTACCCGGTCGCAGCGGACGGGACCGTCGTGGTGCGGGTACCGCGCGGCGAGCACGCCTTCATCTCGGAGATCTTCCACTACAACTCCGACTGGAGCAGGCTGGAGGAGTACACCTACGCCGCCCAGCCGGGCACGGTGATCGACTCCGATCGGACCTTCACCCTGGACGGCGCCAAGGCCGGCCCGGTCACCATGACCACCTCCCGGCCGACGGAGACCAACCGCACCCGCATCGGTCTGAACTTCCAGGCCGTGGACGGCGACCGCATCTACGACCGCGAGACATGGCTGGACGGCGAGACGGCCGTGTACTCCGTCCCGTCGCAGACCGCGAACGAGCGCTTCGAATCGCGCGCCGGCTGGTCGCTCGGCGCACCCGCACTCGACGCCCGCCTCGTCGGGCACGGCAACCGGACCCTGGACGCGGCCTACCTCGAGGGCTGGACGGGCTCCGCACGTATCGACGGCACCCGCGTCCTGCGCGTGGCGAAGGCCGGCGAGGACGTCCGGGGCAAGCTCGCCCTGGTGAAGCGGAGCGCCGAGCGCACGGTGCGAGAGCAGGCCGACGACGCCGCGAGCGCCGGTGCGCTCGCCATCCTCATCTACAACGACATCCCCGAGAACTGGCTCGCAGGTAACTGGGGCACGACGGCCACCAAGATCCCGGCGATGACCCTCTCCGGCACCCAGGGCGAGGAGCTGGCGGCCCTGGACAACCCCAGGATCAGGATCTCCGGTACGGCGGTGAGCCCGTACTCCTACGAGCTGCTGAAGTACCGCAAGGGCGGCATCCCCGCCGACCAGCGCTACCGGGTACGCGACCAGGAACTGGCCACCGTGGACTCCTCGTTCCACGCCTCGACGCCGGCCACCGAAGGCGGATACGCCCGGCTGACGCGCTCGCCGATGCAGCCGACGGCGAACTTCGTCTTCGACCGGGTGGTCCTGCCGCGCTCCCGGACCGAATACGTCTCCGCGGACGTGCCCACCTGGGAAGCGGTGAAGGCAGCTCCCGTGTGGACGTCGGACGGCTCCTGGAAGGTGACGAACCCCTCGACGCTCAAGGCCGGACAGCGCGTGCACCGCGACTGGAACAAGGCCGTGGTACGCACCGCGCTGCCGGACGCACAGTCCAACTCGGCCGTCCGGCAGGGCGATCTCGGTGTGGTGGCGTCGGGCGGTCTGCTCGACACCGCGCCGGACCAGGCCTTCTCCGCCGAAGCCGGCAGTGACAAGGCGCTGTCCACCGTCTACCGGGACGGCCAGCTCCTCGGCAGCATCCGTTCGGCGCCCGTCGCCTTCCCGATGACGGCACAGCGCGCCGAATACCGCGTGGTCACCGACGTGCAGCGGGACGCCCCCGGCTGGACGACCTCCACCGAGGTGCGCACCGACTGGCGCTTCCACTCCGAGCGGCAGGAAGGACCGACCCTGCTCCCCGTCCTGTCGGTCGACTACCGACTCGACGTCGACCAGGCCAACAGCGCCAGGCCGCACTCCACCACCCGCATCGGACTGGGCGTGCGCTACCCCAAGGGCCTGAACGGTCTGAAGCTCGCCGGGGCGAAGCTGTGGGCCTCGTACGACGACGGCACCAACTGGCGGCAGGTCCGCCTCGACAGCGGCCTCAACGGCACGATCCGCAACCCCGCGAACGCGGGCTTCGTGTCGCTGCGCGTGCAGGCCACTGATGCCGATGGCAACACCATCGAGCAGACGGTGACCCGCGCCTACCAGATCCGCCGCTGACCGATGCCGGGGCGCCTGCACCGCAGGCGCCCCGGCATGCGTGTCCACCCAGCGACGGTGACATGGCCGGGCCACACGTGGCATCCGGCCACTGCTGGGCGACCCGATGCGTCGAACCCACGCGGCGCGCCCAGCAAGGGGATCAGCATCATGCAGGTGCCGACCGAGGTCCCCGGCCTCCGATCCGCCCGCATCGACTCCGGGCGCGCCCCTCAACGGGACATGACCACGCAGGACTTGTGCCCCCGGTGCGGAGCCAGAACCCTGCATACGCCCCACTCGCCACCCCAGTCGTCGACGACGGCCGTCAGCAGCCGGAGCGCCCCCGCGACGCCGCTGCGCGCAGAGCTCGGCGACGTGGGGGCCTGCGTGATCCGGGTGCTGGTCCCGGACGAGCAGGCACAGGGCGTCGTCGCGGCTGCCGGCACGTGCACCGTCATCAACCACCAGCTCGTCGCCTGCAGCATTACCAAATTCGGCCATGTGGCGAACGGCAGCACCAGCGGTGACGGTCTGATCGCCGCAACTTCTATGTGCAGGGCTTCGGCAAAGGCAACGGCGTTCCGCTACGACCCGGCCGACCCCACCCCCTCCCTCGGCGGCCCGCTGTTATCGAGTGCGGCATCAACCGCCTCAAGAGGCACCGTGCCTTGGCCACGGGGTACGACAAACTCGCGGTCCGCTACGAGGCGGCCGTCCGCATCGCGGCCATCAACGAGTGGCTGTGACCAGCAGTCATGCGAAACAGGCCAGGATGGCGCGCGAGCTTCAGGAACTCATCGCGGCTCGGTCGGAATCGCTGCGAAGAACACAGAATTCGTTGCCTTCAGGGTCAGCGAGGACTGCCCAGCCAGAGCCATCAGGATTCCGGTGATCGGTGACAAAGGAGGCACCGAGGCCCAGCAGCCGGTCGACCTCCTGCTCACGCGAGGTCTCAGGGCGCAAACACAGATGGATCCGGTTCTTGATCGTCTTGGACTCGAGCACCTGATTGAAGTGCAGCACTGGGCCCTCCGCCAGCAGCACCTGAGTCTCCCGGTCGCCTGGTTTGTCCTCCGGATGCAGTGGACGGCCAGTCACCCTGCTCCAGAACCGGGCCAGCTCGTAGGCATCCGCACAGTCAATCGCCACGTTCTGCAATACCGAAACCATGCGCGCAAGCCTTCCTGACTTCCACTCCAGATGCCACCGAGTTGCGCTCAGCCTTCGCTCACACAGCTCAGGCGCATGGCAGCACTTTCGCGATCACGAGGCAGTCCGGCTCCGGCAAGAGCACGTTCCTGCGCTGCGCGTCCGGCGTGGACCGGCCGACGAGCGGGACGGTACGGCCGGCATCACCCTCCCCTGTTCCTCGGCGGCGGGAAGACCGACCAGCAGTGGCTGACCGAGGTCGTCCACCGGGTGGTCATGGCCGACCGTCTTGCCCACATGCCCGCGTAGTTGTCCGGAGGACAGCGGCAGCGGGTGGCTGTCGCCCGGCGCCCGTCACCCGCCCGGAGACCATCTTCGCGGACGAACCCACGGCCGCACTCGACCCGAAGTCGGCCGGACACGTCCTGAAGCTGCTGTGCGAGGCCGTCGACCAGATGGGGCAGACGATCGTCCTGGGCACCCGTGATCCAGCGGCAGCCGCCTGGGCCGACTCCGTGGTCATCCTGAGCGGGGCCCGCGCCGGTGCTCGGCCGCCAGCGACAGCTCGACCAAGGTCTTCACCGGCCCGTCCGTGCACAGCACCGCATCGGTGAGCTCGAAGAGCGCATCCGCGCGGGCGCAGAGACACTCGTAGAACTCGACCCGAAAGCGGGACAACAGGCCCAGCGCCTCGCTCCCGGGCACATCGACGGGCAGACTCATGAGCAAGTGAAGCCTGCAGCGTCGTCCGGTGAGCGGATGGCGTCTGAGGCCTGTCATCGCGGCCGTGCCGCGACGCTTCAGCCCGGGCACGATCTGGCCGGCGCGCCAGCGCGGATCTGCCAACTGCAGCCTATTGCTGGGATCCGGAGCGCGTCTCAGTGACCCGGTTCGGCCAGGAGCAGCGCATTGAGATCGGCGTAGTCGAATCCGCCTTCCAGCGTGGTGGTCGTGCCCTTCTCCAGCAGTTCGCGGGCGGCTCGACGGACCAGCCCGTACGCCGCCTCGGCGATGGAGGATCCCGCACTGATACGGGCGACTCCTGCCCCAGCGAGCTCGGAGACGGACGGGGCACCGGGGCCGGCCAGGACGTTCACCGGCACAGGCGCTTTGTCCACGAGCGTCCTGACCGTCTCGGAGTCCCATGTGCCGAGGATGAAGATGCCGTCCGCGCCGGCTTGCGCGTAGGCCCGGGCCCGGGCCAACGTCTCCTCCAGCCAGGCCGTGCGGTCACCGGGCGCCAGGCGGTGGGTGTCGATGCGGGCGTTGATGAACAGCGGGACGCCGGTCTCGTCAGCGGCCCTGCGGGCGGCTGCGATCCTTTCGGCCTGCTCGGCAACGGGCCGCAGAGTGTCCTCGATGTTGATGCCCACGGCTCCGACCGCCAGGACGCCTCGAACCGTCTCGGCCACACCGGCCGGGTCTGTCGCGTAGCCGCGTTCGATGTCGGCGGTGACCGGTACATCGGCTGCCGCCGTGATGCGTGCGATCGCGCCCAGCGCCTGCTCACGGCTCAGACGGTTGCCATCCCCGTGCCCCAGCGACCACGCCACCCCGGCGCTGGTCGTCGCGATCGCGAGAGCACCGGCGTCCGCCACCACCCGGGCGGATGCCGCATCCCACGCATTGGGCAGGACCAGCGGTGCGCCCGGTGTGTGTAGAGAGCGGAAAATCTGCGCCTTGTCGAGAAGCGTTGTCATGGGTTGTATTGCACCATGAGCGGCTTTATCGTGAAGTGTGAGTTTCACAACCGTATCGTGCCTGACCGGGGGTTCTTCCGGAAGACGAGTTCTGGGTAGTGCGCGGTAGGCCCGTCAAGGACGGGTGCTCTGCGGCCGCGTAGATGCAGGCCGAAGCAGGCCGCGAGGACTTCCCGCTGCACGGACGGCGAGCGGCTCCACAGCAGCGGGCCGATGAAGGAGGCGAGTTGCTCCGGACTCGCGCCGATCCAAGTCGTGCTGCTCGTCGAGGGCGGGAGGCCCGTGTCTTGCAAGTTGGCGAGCACGTCAGGCGTATCCGTCGACTTCCGGGCTCCTGCTGCGGGACCGCCTCATGTGCCTGACACACCGGCCATGCCGTGAGCTGCGAGAACGGGGGCTTCACCCTGGATAACCGATGCGTGCGGTCCGGGCGGCGAACGGACCAACGCCCGCAGGCTCGTGGACGCATGGGACCGCCGGGTGGGGCCGGATGAATCCGGAACTTCGGTGGGGCATACGGAAGCCGGAACAGCGGGGGCGAAATCAGGGCGGTATGGACAGGACCGGCCTGGCAGACAGAGATCCGAGATCCTGCCGCCGGTATCATGCGCTACGTGATCAACTCGTATGCGAGCCTTGACGATGCTGGGGTTGCGATAGCTGCGGCACGTGCCGGCGCGGACGTCGTGCGCAACATGTACGGCGAGCGGCTCACCCGCATCGACAAGGGCGCCGGAGATTTCGCCACCACCGCCGATGTGGAGGCCGAGAAGGCGATTCTCAGCGTCATCCATGCCGCGCGGCCTGATGACGCTGTGCTCGGAGAAGAGGGCGGACAGCAGGGTGCTGCTCAGGCCGCGCGCCAGTGGTTGGTTGATCCCTTGTGCGGCACACTGAACTACGCCGTCGGCAACATGCTGGTGGCCGTCAACGTGGCGCTGCGCAACGGTGCGGCAGCGGTGGCCGACCCGTTCAGCGGCGACGTCTTCTTCACCGACGGTGAGACCGCCTGGGTGCGGCACGACGATGCCGATGCGCAGCTGGCACCCACGCCCGCGACCCAACTCGTGGATGTCAATCTGGATCCGCCGTTCCCCAGCGCGCCCGGCTTCCGGGCTGTGGAATTGTTGGCCCAGCCCGGGTTCGTGGAACGTTTCCGGCCCCGGGTCGTGTCCACGACGCTGGCGTTGGCCTGGGTCGCCGCCGGTAAGCGCGCCGCATACGTCACCGACGGCGGTGAACTGTCCGGCAGCGTCCATTTCGCCGCCGGTATCGCTCTGTGCCAGGCCGCTGGCTGCGTAGTCACCGGGATCGACGGCGCCCCGATCGGACAGGCAGGCCGCGGACTCGTCGTGGCCGCCGACGGCGAAACCCACCGACTGCTGATGTCGGTGATCCGCAGCCGAAGCCGGCACCGCGCCTGAAGGGGCGTCCCCGTGCCGGCGCTGAGCTTGTCTTTTAAGGTTCGGGCATCGAACGCGGCTCGAACTTGACCAGTGTTATCGCAGTTCAGCGGAAGTAAGAGCGGCCTTCGTCTGAATCCTTTGCTCCGGAGGCAGAGGAACTGGTGAAGTCACTTGTCGATGTGTCTGGGAGGCGCCCCGGTCCACGGGTGGGATGCTCCTGGTGAAAGGTGCTGGTCCTGCCGCGGATGTCGAAGGTCGAGCCGTACGCGGCGATCCGGCGTGACCATGGTGGCGGCATGCCGATGCGGGAGCCTGCAAACCGGGCGCAGCCATGACACGACATCGCCGGTTGGCGAAACCGGCGATCCGCATCGAGAATTTGCGCGGCCTTGCGTCTCTACCTGCTTCCTGGCCCGTCGTCTGCCGCCTGCTCGCCATCCGCCGGGCGCGCGGCTTCCCAGTTCATGCGGACCACCGCGTACGTCTCGCCGTCCCTCGGCGGCCGCGTCCAGGAGCGGGTGGCAAACGTGTGCAGCCGGCCGTTCACGATTGCATGACGCGGCAGATGGGCACCGAACTCCCCGGTCACCGCTTCCAGTAGCGACCGTTCCACCTCGGCGCTGTCCTCCAGGTCACTGAAGAACCGGTTCGGGTCCAGCGCTTGCGGTACCTCCCCGCTTGACCGGACCTCTCCGTCGGCGTACGTGAATGCGTACTGCTCGACGCCGTCTCGCGCCACCGAAAGGTGGAAGAACGGTTCCCCGTGCCAGGCCCTCAGGCCGCTCCACACCACCACCGCGCGAGTGCCCGCGCCGGCGGTCGCAGCCGGGGAGACGAACCGCTGCCGGTCGAACGGTGCAGGGTCACCGTCGAAGGCGAAGCTCCAACCGGTGCCGGCTCGGCCGACCGCCATGAGAGCCCTGTCTTCGTAGGACGAGAACTCCCTCCGGTTGTGCAGCACCCTCTGGCGCGCTTCCCAGAAGGTCATGGGTTCGTTCAGCACGATGCCGTCCCCCTCCGCGAGACGCCCGGGCAACTCCTCCGGCTCCACACCCTCCACCAGTGCGAACCGGTAGGACGTGCGGTTGTTGCCCGGGTCCGGCTCCGCGAGCCACGCCAGGTCGCCCGGGTCGAGCCCGGCCGTCGGCCTCGGTGCCTCACCAGGCTGCCCGCCCCTAGGGGTGGACAGCAGCTCGCGGCCCCGCTCCTCGGTCAGCAGCGGCCCCAGCACGGGGTCGGCCACCCACCCCAGCGGCGCCAGATGGTCCGGCCCCAGTGGCTCCCACAGGGGCAGAGCGTCCATCAGCGTCCGCCATGCCCCGTCGGTCTCTCCCCACCGCGCCAGCTCCCGCGCCCGTTCGACCGCCGCCCCGAACGGTCCGGCCGCCGTGTACCGGTAGGTGCCGGCGCGCACCTGATCCAGCGTCGCGTAAGCCAGTGACACCAGGTCGGCGTCGGCACCCCGCAAATGGAACGTCAGCGTGGAGTCGTCCTGGTACGAGTGCGCCGCGTGCTCGGCGACCATCGCCGGCAGCAACTCGGGCGCGTACTGCGGGTCCGTCACCAAGTTCTCGAAGTACACCATGTAGGTCTGGCCGAGCAGGCGGCGTATCTGGTCGCCCAGTCCGGCGGCCCGCGGTCTGCCGTACTCCTTGGCCTCGTCCAGCGCCTTGCCGGCCCGTTCCCAGCCGCCGCGCAGCGCCTCCAGCCGGGCCTCTTCCACCAGGCCGTCCAGCTTTCGCGTCGTGGCGTTGTCGAACACCGGCTCCCCGTCGCCGGGCTGCGCCCGCAGGCTGTGGAACTCCCGGTACATGTCCCGCATGAACTCGACAAAGTTCGCGTGCCGCTCGGGTGGCGCGGCCCGCCAGCTCGCCCACGTGTACACGGCCCACTCACCGTCCTCATCCACGTCCTCGGGATCCATGAGGACGTGGGTGATGTCGGACTCGACGTCGAGCTGCAGCCCGCGCCGCCAGATATCCGCCTCCCGCCGCTCCTCGGGCCCGGCGTCCTCGTCCAGGTACTCCTCGAATATGTCCGCGAGTCCCGACTCGTCGTTGTGCCAGCACGCTTCCTTGGTCCCCGCCAGCAGCCACACGAACCCACCCGCGTGCCGCCAACCGTCGCTGACCTTGAGGAACTTCCGGTACGACGGGGGCATCCGTCGGCCGAGGCGCTCCTCCATGGCTGCGATCCGCTCCTCCGACGCGGGTGGAAACCCCAGCCACCGCGCCCGTCGCGCGACCTCGTCGTCCTCGTCCCGCGTCTCGCCGTCCGGCAGGGAATCTGCCCACTCCCCGCTCCACTTGAGCAGGAAGAGCCGCCAGTCGAATGCTGTGGTGTCCGTCATGAGCCCGATGCTGTCACCCACCACTGACATTGCTCCGCTGCTTGCCGCGGCCAACGGGACCCTCTCGTATGCGACCGGCCCGGCAGGCTGTGCCAGCGTGCTTGCGTCCCGCTCGGTCGATGGAGAAGTCGGCCAACTCCGCGTCGGTGAAAGCGATCCCGAGGCCGTGGGCGCCTCTACCTCCGTCCCGGAGGTAGACGTGCCGCAGTGCACGGGCGAGGATCACCAGCTGCTGCTCGCCCGTGCAGGCGTCCCGGGCGGCGAACAGCTTTCGCGCGACCTGCCGGTACTCGTGCACGACGGAGGCTGCGGTCGACGTGAGGGTACGGGCACCAGGGAGGCCGGGCGGCCGCGCCGCATCCCGCTCCCTCCCAGGTGCGGTCATGCGACCGATAGCGGCTGCGTCATCCGGCACGCAGGCTGGGGGCATGGACACCATCGTGCTTGGAAACGCGGAGATCACCCGCGTGGCGGAGGAGCTGCCCGCCAAGGGCCGCGCCCGCGACTACGTCTTCCCCGACGTGCCCGTCGAGCACTGGCAGGCACACGAGAACTGGCTCGCCCCCACCTTTTTGGACCCGGCCGCCGACGAGATCCACATGATGATCCAGACCTGGCTGATCCGCAGCGAGGGCCGGACCATCCTGATCGACACCGGCATCGGCAACGACCGGGAGCGCCCGGCCATGCCGTCCTTCCACCGGCTGAAGACCCACTACCTCGGTGAGCTGGCCGCGGCAGGCGTCCGCCCGCAGGACGTTGACACGGTGATCTGCACCCACATCCACGGCGACCACGTCGGCTGGAACACCCGCCTGACGGACGACGGAGAGTGGCGACCGACCTTCCCCCACGCCCAGTACGTCATCTCGCGCGCCGACTTCGACTACTGGAACCCGGCCAACGGACACCGGACCCGCTCCGGCCCACAGATGGCCAACGTCTTCGAGGACAGCGTCACCCCCGTGCACCAGGCCGGACAGACCGTGCTGTGGGAGGGCGACCACCACGACATCGACGCCCAGCTCCGTATCGAGCCGGCTCCCGGCCATACGCCCGGCTCCTCCGTCGTATGGCTGCGGTCGGGCACGGACCGGGCGGTGTTCGCCGGGGACCTGCTGCACAGCCCACTGCAGATCGCGGAGCCGGACGACTGCCCCGGCTTCGACGAGGACGAACCCCGCGCGCGGGAAAGCCGGCGCCGTGTGCTGGGGGAGGCCGCGGACCGGGGCGCCCTGCTGTTCCCCGCGCACTTCCCCGGGCCGGGCGCAGCACAAGTGCGTCGCGTCGGCGACCGGTTCGCGGTGAAGGAGTGGGCGGCATGGAGGTGAGGGCGTGCCGCGGCAGGCCGTCTGCAGTGGCGGATCGCTCCTCACCCAACGCTTCCCCAACTGCTCGCTTCAGCTCCAACCGAACGGCTGGCACCGTACGGGGCCGACTCGCCCGGTACGGATGCTTCGAGATCCGCACCGACAGGCGCTGCAGCGCACGCCGCAGGGCCGTCATCTATTGCGTTTCAGTTGGCTGCTGAATGCTTGGTCCGCCAGTCGAGTATGCCGATTCCGTCACATTGGGCCGACTGTTGTCGCACATGAGCCGAGTGTTGTTGCAGCGCCGACGGTTCGGCGGGCTCCAGTTGCGCCCTGGCTGTGCGCACCACAGGCTGCCCCTATGGACCGCACCCCAGAAACCAGTGTGCTACCCATTCTGGTGACAGGCGCGGCGGGCAGTGTCGGCGCCGTCGGGCGCTCCGTGGTCGAAGGCCTTCGGCGTCGGGGCCTGCCCGTCCGGGCCATGGTGCGCCGCGATGACGAGCGGGCGGAGGCGCTGCGCGCGACGGGCGCCGAGGTCGTCGTCGGAGACCTGACGCATGCGAGCGACGTCGCCGACGCCCTGGCCGGTTGTGGACGTATGTACTTCGGCATGGGCGTGTCGGCGCAGTATCTGGAGGCTGCCGTGACGGTGGCGGCCGTCACGCGTGCGTACGGGGCCCTGGAAGTGTTCGTGAACATGTCGCAGCTGACTGTCTCCGAGATGCACCTCACCAGCACCTCCGAGTCCGTGCAGCAGCGGCAGCAGTGGCTGGTGGAGCAGGTCCTCGGCTGGTCGGGCCTGCCCGTCGTCCAGGTCAGGCCCACCGTGTTCCTGGAGAACCCGCTGTTCCGTGTGGGCTTTTCCTCGATCGCGAAGTGCGGAAGCATCAGGCTGCCCTTCGGCCGGGCGAAAACCTCCCCTGTGGCGGCCGGGGACGTCGCCGCGGTCGTGGAGGAGATCCTGGCCGATCCTGCCCCGCACGTCGGCCGGATTTATGAGCTGACCGGCCCGCGGTCGGAGGACGTCGCCGCCATGGCGGCGGAGGTCTCCGCAGCCCTGGGCCGACCGGTCGGTTACATCGACGTCCCCTTGCAGGAGTGGATCGACGACGATCTCGGGCCGTTGGGGCTGCCCGACCACGTCTTCCAGCACATCTCCACCATGGCTTGCCTGCACGCGGGGAATCGGTACGACCGCAAGGCGGACGGGGTCGAGCAGGTCATCGGGCGGCCTCCTTCGGGAGTGGCCGATCACGTCCGTGAGAACCCCGGCCTGTTCAGCTCCTGAAGCCACTTCTTCGTCGTTCGTTGTCGAGCGTGTTGCGGGCTGATCGTTGGAGGCGCCGATTGGCCGTCGTGCACGGGGGCTGGCCGCCACACGTACGCCGGATCGAGTTCTCACGCCGACACCGCCCCCGAAAGGACCCGGCCCGTGAGTGACGAACTGCTTGACCTGGCAATCGCCACCAACCGACGGCAAGGACCGCCCATACGACGCAGGCCGCGTGCACTACGAAACCCTTGTTCCGCAGTGCACTCAGCGGAGTGCGACTGGGGCTGCAGGACGGTGGTCGATGCCCGGGCCAGGACTCATACGTACTACACCCGTGGGGGGTTGCCTGCCGACGTCCTGACCGTGATCGAGGAGCCGGAGTCGGCAGCGCCCGGGCACGGCCAGGTCCTGATCCGCACCACGGCCTTCTCGGTGCACCCTGGTGATCTCCAGGCCGTCGAGGCCTACCCGGGGAAGGCTGCACAGCCGGTTCCGGCCGGCCTGGAGGCCACCGGCGTGGTGGAGGCGATCGGCAGGGAGCGAGCTTGGCCCCGGGTGTCAAGGTCGGTGGCCGTGTAACGGTCTTCCCCCAGCCGGGGGCGTGGTCCCAGTGGATCGTGGCGGATGCCGAGGCGGTCGTCGCCGTACCGGACGAGTTGTCGGACGAGGTCGCCGCGCAGATGCTCGCCAACCCGCTCACCACGGTGATGCTGCGCCGTGAGGCGCAGGAGCACCTGGCCTTCGGATACGACGGTCTTGTGGTGCAGACCGCCGCGGGCTCGTCGGTCGGGCGGCTGGTGACGGGCGTGTGTCGGTTTCACAACCTGGCACTGGTCAACGTTGTCCGCAGCGATCGCGGGGCCGCCGAGCTGCGCAAGCGGTTCCCCGACGTGCCGGTCGTGTCGACAGAGCATTCGGGCTGGGCGGAGGAGGTCCGCAAGGCAGCCGGCGGCCGCCCGGTCAGTGTGGCCTTCGACCCGATCGGCGGGAAGCTGACAGAGACCCTTCTGGACCTGTTGACGCCGGGCGGGAAACTGGTCAGTTATGGGCAAATCGCCGAAGAGGTGATCTCTGTGCACGCGTCGAGACTGCTCAACAAATCGTTGACGCTGCGGGGCAAAAGCATCGGCCGGTGGCTGTCCGAGGCCTCCGCCGAGAGGCGGGCGTCCGACGTCGCCACCGCGAAGCAGATCGCGCTGGGGCTCAAGGACCAGCTCGAGGTGGCCGCCACGTACGGCCTTGGCGAGCTGGCCGACGCCGTGGAGCACGCGGTACGGCCCGGCAAGGTCGGCCTCGTTCTCGTCCGCCCCTGATAGCCACCGTAAGGCCTGGTGGTCCCCGGATTCGGTGCCTGCCATACGCATCGCGACGGAAAGTACCCGGCTCGTGAGTGACGAACTCCTCGATCTGGCAATCGCCACCGCCGGCGGCCAAGAACACTGGGACACCCTACGCGGCCTGAACGTCGACATCTCCATCGGCGGCCCGATCTGGGCGAGGAAGGGCTGGCCGCCGGACAAGACGTTCGACCAGATCCTGACGCCCGACACGGTCAAAGAGCACATCGTATTCACCCCGTTCACCCGCCCCGACCAGCGGATGGTCTTCGACGCCGCCGCCGACAGCGTCACCATGCAGACCCTCGACGGCGGACCGGTCGAGATCCTCACCCCCGCACGCGCCGGCTTCAAAGGAATGCTGCGCAACAGCGCCTGGGACGCTCTGCACCTCGGCTATTTCCTGGGCTACGCGTGCTGGAACTACTTCACCACCCGGTCTCGTCGCGGCGGTTGTTCTCTCCCTGTCCCGTCTGTACGAGGGTCTCGACGTTCGAGCCGTCGAGGTCGCAGCGCATCACGCGCATGCCCTCGCGATCAACCCAGTAGAGCTTCCGGCCGGCGGCCTCGAAGTGGAGCTGCTTCGGCGTGACGCCACTGGGGACGCGCGCCCGTGAGTACGCCGACCGACAGTTCCGGGTTTGAGTCGAGCAGATCCACGGCCGCCGCGAGCTGTACCGCGGCCTCGTGGGCGACGGCGTTCTTTCTGCGCCGGGCGGTTGATGGTGATGGTCAGCGCGCCGGCGCGGCGCTCATGGAGCACCATGTCGGGCCGCTTCGGGCGCCGTGCTCATCGCGACTCCTCCGCTTCCGTCGTGCCGGGGATCGCTTCCTGGCTACGCAGCTCGGCGATCTCGGCGGGGCTGAATCCCAGCTCGGCAAGGATCTCGTCGTTGTGCTCGCCCAGGTCCGGTCCCCGCTTGGCAGTGCGATCTGGTAGGCGCCGAACATCTTGCCGGGCCGCAGGATGGCGCAGTGGATGGCGACCGGACCGAGGGTGATGCCGACGCCCGGTCCAGCCAGTTTCGATATGTGTCCGGTCGCTTCACCGACGAGTGGGTTGAGGGGGCTGCTCTGGTCGAATGGCGCCACGCATGCGGGTCCGTCAGTTCGCCGGTGTGGTGAGCAGAGCGGCCTCTGACGAATGCGTGTAGATCCTCATGAGGCCTCGGGGGTATCGCTACTAAGCCGTAATACCCCCGGTGGTACAGACCACGAACCCGCCGTCGCGGGCGAGGACGACTGAGCGTGAGAAAGACGGTCACGTGCCGGAGCGCGCCATCGAGTTCGATAGATATGGCGCCCAGGCGTTTGAAGAGGATGCGACCGATGCCTCTGCTCGCCGCGCCTTTCACTGAGGCGGCTGCTTGCTGTCGTCACCGTGTGCCTTCTCTGCCTGTCCGAGAGGGACGGCGGTCCTTGGCGTCGAACACCGCCAGGGAGCGTGCCGCAGGCAGAAGCGCTCGCTCCAGAGGGCGTAGGAGTGTGTTCTCCAGGCCTCCCAGGGCTTCGGCGAGCTCTTCCGAAACATCCCGGGTGATCTCCTCCGCCACGGCATCTACCGGAGTGCGGGGGCCCAGCTTGCTGACCACGGCGGCCGCGCGAGCGGGGGTGAGGAGTGCCGAGGCCTGGGCCAGGAGCCAGGCGGGAACTCCGGCCGCTCCCTGCGGCGGTGGCAGATAGGGACGTGCGCCGTCGAACCGCTCGTCCTCCGCGAAAGACTTCTGCTTGACCTTGACCACTGGACGCGCCTGCGGATCCGCCTCCGGCCATTCGCCGGCCGGCTTGAGGACGTAGCCTTCGGCGAGATTGTCCGCCAGCTCAGGCAGCCCAAAGAGGGCTGGGACTCCTGTGGAGAAGGCGCACGGCAGCTCCTGCAGCTTGTTCAGCGCGCCGTGCCCGAGAGCAGGAGGGCAGACGAGCCCTGCGGCCGCCGCGGCTCCGCGCAGAGCACGGTCAGAGATCCAGTAGCGGCCGCCAGCCGTCTCGACGGATGCGTCGAACGGCAGCCAGTGCAGGCCTGGCGAGTACCACACGCCCGTCTGCACCGGCTCGGCCCCGGCAACGGCAGGAACATCCGGGTGTGGGTAGCATCCGCCGGCCAGCTCACCGTAGATCGTCACCGCCGCAGCGTCACCCCACACACTGCGCAGTGCGGAGGTAAAACGGGCCGCCGCCACCGACAGCACCGGCCAGATTCTGCTCACGCCGAAGAAACCGTCCAGCGCATCGTCGCCCAGGAGTTCACGCCGCTTCGCCGGATGAACCCCCGTGCCGGTGCACACCACCGCAAAGTGCGCTGCGTGCACCTTTTCCACCGCGACCCACTCCCGGATCCCAGACACGCCAAGCCCTCCCCTCGCGGAGATCTTGGGATACGGCTGTAGCCCGGAACCTGCTGACGCAGCGTCGAACATGAGGAGGATCATCGCTGTCTGTCGAGCCCCGGGCAACTGAGATTCACCGTGACAACTCGGGAAGCTCAACACTTGCGAGGCAGCCACAGCTGTCCTTGCAACGCAGTGGGCACGCATGTCGCCGTTCCGTGAACCGTGACCCCATGCTGTACGCGGCCGAGTCGTGGCGGACATTCCGCTGGTACATGGAGCAGAGGCACTACTCGGGTTCCTACTGGTCGAGTACGCAGTCGGATCACGTGATCTACGGGTCACGCCAGGAGCTGGCGCGGCAGTGGTACGCGGACTTCGACCGGCATGTGACGGCGATCGTGGCCCAGCCCTTCTTGCTGCGGGTCGAGCGCTTGTCCAGGCAGTGCACGCCACGGCGGGCAAGACGGGTTCACCAAGCCCGCGGCGGGTGCGGGAGGGGCGAGGATCCGGGGCGGCGGGGCGGGCCTTGCTGCCGGATGCCGTCGTGCAGGGCTGCCCAGGTGGGCAGGAGGACCAGCGCGATGGCGGCGGTCCAGGCCATGATCGCCACCGTGATGAATCCCATCCCGGACAGCGGATCCGATCCGCATGCCGGGTGGTCGGTGCCCCAGCGTACGCAGGCGAAGTGGTCGCGTGAGGTGAACGAGGCCAACGGAAGCAGCAACCCCGCTCCGAGGGCGGCGAGCACTCCGTGGAGCGCGCGCAGTTCGTTGTGCGCGTTCCGCCATGCCACGAAGAAGCCGACAGCCAGTTGCAGCAGCATCGCGACGGGCACGGTGTAGAGGGTGAACACCCCGCCGACCCACTGGATCGGCCACGGGAAGACCAGGGCGTTTACGACGTGTTCCACCCATAGTCCGAACCCCGCGGCCGCGCCGAACACGACACCGCTCACCAGCGCCCGCACGGGATGCAGGCGCGGCGGAGCGAGGAGCGCTGCGGAAGCCTCCGCCGACGGGGGCCACAGCAGGAACCGTCCAGGTCCTGCTGTGGGCGCGTCGCCTCGCATCCGGTGGAGGACCCTTACTCCGAGCGGCGCGGCGAGCGGCAGCGCGGCGGTTGCCCCGACCACGGCGATGACCGCCAGCGAGGGTGTGATCACGGCGATCGTGGAGAACACATAGCCGAGGTAGTCCAAGGGCGTCGGCAGCAGGTTCAGCGGGCTCGGCAGGGTCAGCAGCCCGAAGCCGGGTACCCCGGCGGGATAGACGTGCCCGAGCCAGATGCTCAGCAGCGCCACACCGGCCGCACAGCAGGCGACGATAGGCGCGAGCGGACGGCGCGCGGCGAGCACGACCGGTGCCCACGCGCGGGCGGTCACCGCGTTCCACCGTACGAATCCGTACCCGACGACTCCGAGGAGCAGCCACCACGACAACTGCACCGCAAGAGGGTCGGCGACGCCGAGAGCGAAGGCCGTGTAATGCTGCTCGTCCCCGAACGTGCCGACGGCGAGACCGCAGCCCACGGCGAGCCCCGTGCGGTGGGCGCCCGCCCACCTCGCGTGGTTCAGATGTGCGGCCAGCGTCACGCGCCAGATGCCCGCGGCCACGCTGCCGCCCAGCAGCACGGCGGGGGCGAGGGCGCTCAGCACGCCGTCGTGGCCGGTCAGGCCGGCCGCGTCCTCGGTCCACTGCGCCACCTGCAAGTAGACGAGCGAGCAGGACAGCGCCAGCCCGAAGGCCTCCCAAGGGGAGAAGTGGAACAGCAGGCTGGTGTCGCTCAGCGCGGCCAGCCGCTTTGCCGCCGAGGGATGCGTGCGGCGGAACAGCGGCCGGCGGGGCGCGGTCCGCTCGATGCCGTGCTGTGCGGCGAGCAGGCGCCGCAACGAATGGGCGCCGCGCGTCCATACCGCGACCCGGGCGTCCGCATACAGCTCGCGGCTGCGCAGTACCGCGCTGCTGGCGTGGGCGACCGTGACCGCCAGAGCACACTGGGCGGCGATGAGCAGCACTTGGAAGATCGCGCTGCTCGGCAGCAGCGTCCAGCCGACGAGCAGGGAGAAGGGCGCCAGGACGGCCATGGGGATCGCCACCGCGAAGACGAACAGCCGGTAGCAGATGAGGGTGAGGAAGGCGATGTCGACATCACGGTTGCGCAGGTGTGCCAATTCGTGCAGGACGATCATGCGAAACGCCTCGGGATCGATGCCGTGCATGCGCAGCAGGCCGCCACTGAGCATCACATGGCGTCGGCCGATCCGCCCGAAGGCGATTCCGGTGAGGCGCTGGTCCCGCAGGTCGACGACGAAACGCACCGAGCACCGCAGTTCGGCGAGCGCCATCAGTTCAGTGAGTGTGCGCTGGATGTCGGGGTACGCGTCGGGCCGAAACGGCCGCAGCCGACGCCGGCGCAGCCGGTAGAGGGGCAGCAGCCAGTAGGTGATGCCGACGGCCAGCCACAGAGCGGCGAGCGCCGCCAGCTCCACGGTGGACCCGCTGCCGCCGAATTCCGCTTCCAGCCCGCAGCGGCGGGCGAATGCCGCGGGATCGGTCGCGTCCTCGGCGAAGTTCTCCGACGCGCATTCGAGGGACTCGGCGATGGAGCCCAAGCCGCCGCTGCCAAACCCGAAGTATGTCACCGTCCTGACCAACGACCCCAATTGCGTCGCCATCGCCACCGACGTACTCAGAATCAGCAAGGCGAACCGCAGAGACGTGCCGGACGGCAGGCGGAACGGGTGCTGCACTCCCACTGGACTGCCGGCCCCCATGCCGTTCGCAGTCCCTGTCACGAGGAGGTGTCCTCCCCGTCCCGGCTGCTCCCGCTCTGTTCGTCGTCCTCCGGAGCACCCGCGCTCCAGCCGGCGACAACCCCGCCCAGGATGGCGTCGGCGAGGAGCCGTGCCTGCTCCGGTGGCAGGCCCAGCGCGACTCCACGGTCGTAGGCGATGCGCCGCAGCAGTTCCAGGTCTGCGGGCCGGAGTCCCCCCGGCGCAACGGGCCGCGCCGTGCCCGGCGCGGCGTACGGGTTGTCCGCAGCACCGGCCGGACCGCCGACCGCCTCGTCGACCGGGGTGCCGTCGGTACGGATGTCCGCCCGCGCCCGACGCCTTCGCCACCAGCCTCGTACGCGCTCCTCACGCATGACGTCGGTGGCGATGTTCCCCGCGACCGTTGCCGCGACCGGCAATGCGAACACCGTCCACGTGCCGACAGCGATGGCGTCGATGCCGATGCCCAGCGGCTCGGGCCGAGCCTTCCGGGTCGCTCGCACCGGATCCTCGAAGTAGGCGTCAGCCGTTTCCTCGAAGAACGCCAGCTCCTGCGGAGCCAGCCACCGCACGGCCCCCCGGGCCAGCTCCCGCGTTCGCTCCGTCTCACTGTTCCGCAGCGCACTCACCGGCGGGCCCCCGTCCCCCTGATCGCCAGTCCCGTCAACGGGAGTATTCCCCTCAACTCACCACGCATTCAAGGTATTTGGAGACGGTCTCGGGAATGGTGAGTGATTCGGCCAGGGGCGACGGCTTCGGAGTCGGCAGAGATCACGCGTGCCGCGCTCGTGCATGCTCGGTAAAATCCGGACGGTGATCCGGCGGTCGCCGTCGTGTGCTGGGTGACTTGGTCGAAGGCGGGTGAGGTCCGGTCGCAGCAACGGCAGACCGTCCACCAGTTGCAGCCGAGCAGGCCCTGGAACGAGACCACCTCCACGTTCCTTCCTCACCCGGCAAGCGGTCTGGACCGGCGCACCGGAAAACGGCCTCGCCCACGCGTAAAAGGGACTGGTCCGTTCCGACCGGCTCAGCTTGGTGGGGCCTTGACCCGGAATCTTGGAAACGGGCTATGAGGCTGGGGCAAGGGTGGTTGATGTGGTGTCGAGTGCTGTTTCGTAGGCGATGGGACTGCATTGTCCGAGGCGGGAGTGGCGGCGTCGGGTGTTGTAGCGGTGCAGCCGGCGGAACAGGTCGAGGCGGGCGTCACGTTCGTGGGCCCCGAGGCAGCTCCCGCCCAAAGCCGCTACACCGCGCTCAACGCCGGTGTCTTGACAGCAGCCGTGCAGAAATTGTTGGGCGGGTGCCCCCGCCTCGATGACACGTTGGCAGCATGAGTGAATCAGTGATCAGTGACGACGATGTGTCCGAGTTCGTGGACAAGGGGTTCCTCCGTGTGGAGGGGGCGTTCTCGCGTGATCTCGCGGCGGAGTGCCGGGAGATCATGTGGCGGGACATCGACGGTGAGCCCGATGACCCGACGACGTGGAAGAGCCCCGTGGTGCGGCTTGGCGCCTATGGGCAAGAGCCTTTCCGGGCCGCTGCCAACACGTCTCGATTGCACGCCGCGTTCGATGCCCTCGTTGGCGAGGGGCGCTGGGCGCCCCTCGGCGGGCTTGGCACGTTCCCAGTGCGATTCCGCAGCGACCAGGAGCCAGGCGACGACGGATGGCACATCGATGCGAGCTTCCCGGGAGACGATCCCGCCGACTTCATGTCCTACCGGGTGAACGTCACTTCCCGGGGACGGTGGCTGCTGATGCTGTTCCTGATGTCCGACGTGGGGGAGGACGACGCGCCTACCCGGATCCGGGTAGGTTCCCACCTGGACGTCGCCGCACTTCTCGAACCCGAGAGAGAGGCCGGCCTGACCTTCATGAACCTCGCCGAGCGCGCCGTGCCCGCCACCGATCACCGACCGCTTGCCATGGCCACGGGCCGAGCCGGGGACGTCTACCTCTGTCACCCCTTCCTCGTACATGCCGCGCAACCTCACCGGGGTGTCGAACCCCGCTTCATGGCGCAGCCGCCGCTGCTCCCCAACCCGAGACAGGGTCCAAGCATCGAACGTCCCGATGGCGACTACTCCCCTGTGGAGACCGCGATTCGCCGAGGCATCGGACGCTGACGCCCTTCAGCCATGCGGCGATGACCGAAGCGCACCCCACGTTCGACCGGCGCCCCAGCGCCGCAGCCCGAACGCCAGGTGTCCGCCGCAATCAAAGGGAAGCCTCAGTGACGGCGTCCACCGCGCGTACGACCATGACTCCCAGGGCCACCAGGTGGTCCAGGAGGCTCACGTCGACCGTGTCGTCGCGGTCAGGGTCCGACTCCGCGTACTCCTGGATCTCGGCGCGCAGACGTGCGGCGGACATCGGGCCCTCTCCGAGACGGCGCAGGACGAACTCCTCCGCACGGCTCAGGGGGTACAGGGCCGAGGCTGCCCTGTCGACGGCGATGGTCAGCGTCATGCGTGACACCTCGAAGACGGGGCGCGCGCCCTGCGCGGCGGGGTCGTCGAAGTGCACGGCACCGGAGTTGGCCACATGGACCCGCTGCAGCTCGCAGTCGGTGGACAGGGCGACCGTCGCCTCGTCCGGGACCGCCTCCGACGGGGTCGCCGGTTCGCCGGCGGCGGCGAAGAACCGGCGGAACGCGTCCGGGCCCACATCGGCGTTGTAGAGGATGTCCTCCGGCACGTCGATCAGGGCGACCTCCGGGTAGAGGCGCTGGATCCGTTCCATGGCCGCCGCGCCGTCCGACACTTCCTGCGGTGCCGTGTGCCGGAAGTCCAGGTGGTACCAGCGCTTCTTGGGGTCGCCGAGGACGATGATCCCGTACTTCTCGGGGGTGTCGGCGATGGGAGCGCCCTTGAGCAGCCTGAACGTGCCCACGTCCGCACGGGCGATGACGTGCCGGTGGTCGCGGACGAACCGGTAGGTGTCGTCCGCCTCCTCCGCAGTCTCGGACGGGAAGCCGCTGAACACCCCGGCTTCCACGGAGATACCCGCCGAGCTGCACATGCGCAGGATGTTCGACATGCGCTGCCGGTCGGTCCCCTTGACCATCGCCTCCAGCACGCGTTCGTTGGCGCTCTCCATTCCCATGTACAGGCGCACGCAGCCGGCCCGGCGCATGGTGGCGAAGAGTTCGTCCGTCATCCCCTTCTCGAAGCGGGCCACGCCGTGCCATTTGATGTCCGTGCCGCGGGTTATCAGGGCTTCGGATATCTGCCGGAAGATTTCAAGTCCAATGAGATGGTTGTGACGCTATGGGGTTTGTGGTGTGGGTTCCCTGCGTTTGGCCGGGTTGTTGATCCAGGCCGTCTGGGGTATCTCGGGTGGTCTGGTGCGGCGGCCGAAGCGTTCGGGGTGGCGGGCGTATGCCTCGGCGAGGGTGACCGCGCGCTGGTCGCGGACTTCCTCGGCGGTCCCGAAGTGGACGAAGGCGGGGGTGTGCCAGCCGATACCCGAGTGCCGGTGCTCATGGTTGTAATACGCGATGAACGCGTCGAACCACTCGCGGGCGTGGGCCGGCGAATCGAACCGTTCGGGATAGTCCGACATGTACTTCGTGGTCTTGAACCGGGCCTCGCTGTAAGGGTTGTCGTTGGAGACCTTCGGCCTCGAGTGCGACCGCGGCACCCCCGGATCGATCAGTAGCTGGGAGACCTTCTTCGACGTCATCGAGGTGCCGCGGTCCGCGTGCACGGTCTGGGGCACGATGCCGTTGCGGGCGATGGTCTCGCGGATCAGCTCCTCGGCCCGC
>NZ_BMRN01000026.1 GCF_014648655.1 Streptomyces atratus | reverse complement strand
GCGTCGTCGAGGTTCTTCGGCGCCTGCGCGTCGATGGCCTTGTTCACCGCGTCGATGAACGCCTGCTTGTTGAACTCGCCGGGCTTCGCGGCGTTCATCTTCTCCGCGTTCGCCGCCTTGCCCTGCGCCTCCTTGTCGTCGGGGGGCGCGACCGCCGCGTCCTGTGCCGACTTCGACTCGGTGGTGGCGGGGGCATGGGCTGCGATCTTCGTCCGCTTCGCCGCCACATCGGCCTTGACCTTGCGGAACCCGGGGGCCTGGGCCGGCGATGGCTTCACGGGGGCGGTGTAGCGCTGGGCCACCAGGCGGGAGACCGCCGCGTTGCCCGCCGCGCGTTGCAGACGTTGCAGGCTGCGGGGGTCGGGGGCGGGGCGGTCGCCCGGTGGGCGGTGGGGTGGGGGTGCCTGCGAACGTGACACTTCGGGCTTGAGTGTCACGTTCTCCTGACGGGGGGTGCCCCCGCGGCCGGACACGGAGGCGGGGTCCTTCTCCGGAACCCCCTTCATCCGCCCTCCCGGCCGCACATGTTTTTGTCGGCGTCCCAGGGTGTGCGCAGTGCCCGTGCGGTACGCAGGGCGGACGCACCGTGGTCGGGGCAGCGCCCGGCGGTACGTACAGCGCGAGGGCATTGCCTGATCGGGCAGCGGCCGGTGCACGGGTGGGCGGCCGTGTGTCCGTTCCCGGTGATCGCGGCTGTCGCGAGAATTGCGGGCGTTCCCGGCCAAGGAGAGACTCACATGCCGTCGTACCTGTCCCCGGGCGTCTACGTCGAAGAGATCGAGTCCGGATCCCGGCCGATCGAAGGCGTGGGCACCTCGGTCGCCGCCTTCGTCGGCTTCGCGCAGAAGGGCCCGTTCGACGAGCCGACGCTGATCACGAACTGGAGCCAGTTCGCCGGCACCTTCGGTGACTTCGTCGACGGTACGTATCTCGCCTCCGCCGTCTACGGGTTCTTCTCCAACGGCGGCGGTGTCTGCTACGTGGTGCGCATCGGTGACGGTACCGAGCCCCCGGCCGAGGACGAGAGCAACGGGACCGCCGGACAGCTGCCCGCCGGATCGGAGACGCAGCTCGGGCCGTACGCGGTGAAGCCCCGCCCCGGTGTGGCCGGTGAGATCACTGTCGAAGTGACCGAGGTGGAGGGGGACGATCCGCCTTCCGATGTCTTCCAGCTGATCGTGAAGCGGGACGGGCAGGTCGCGGAGACGTACCCGAGCGTCACGACCAAACGCAGTAAGGAGAACGTCGCCACCCGGGTCAACGCAAAGTCGGAGCTCATCGAGATACGGGAGTCCGGGCGCGGCGCCGCTCCCGCCAAACCCGAGCCGCAGGCCGTGACCCTGGCCCCCGCAGCGCCCGCGTCACCCGGAGCCGGGGCGCTGACCCCTGAGGTGTACGTCGGCGATCCCGACCGCAGGACCGGCCTCGGCGGGCTCGAAGCCGTCGAAGAGGTCACCACGATTGCTGTGCCGGACCTGATGAGCGCGTACGAACGCGGACTGCTGGACCTGGAGTCGGTCGTCGCCGTGCAGCAGGGGCTGATCAGCCACTGCGAGCTGATGGGCGACCGCGTCGCCATTCTCGACCCGCCGCCCGGACTCAGCCCGCAGCAGATCCGGGCCTGGCGCACCGACGGCGCCAACTTCGACTCCAAGTACGCCACGCTCTACTACCCCTGGATCCGGGTCGCCGACCCCTCGTCGGGGCGCGCGCAGCTGGTCCCGCCGAGCGGCCACATCGCCGGGGTCTGGGCGCGCAACGACGAGTCGCGCGGTGTGCACAAGGCCCCCGCCAACGAGGTCGTACGAGGGGCGGTCGCCCTGCAGACGCAGCTGACCAAGGGCGAGCACGATCTGCTCAACCCGATCGGGCTGAACTGCATCCGGTCCTTCCCCGGACGCGGGATCAGGGTCTGGGGCGCGCGCACGCTGGCGTCGGATCCGGCCTGGCGCTATCTGAACGTCCGGCGCCTCTTCAACTACCTGGAGGAGTCGATCCTCGCCGGTACGCAGTGGGTCGTCTTCGAACCGAACGACGACGCCCTGTGGGCCCGTATCCGGCGCACGGTCTCGGCATTCCTGGTCAACGAATGGCGCAAGGGGGCGCTGTTCGGGCTTACTCCGGAAGAGGCGTTCTACGTCAAGTGCGACCGTGAGACCAACCCGCCGGAGAGCATCGACGCAGGTCAGGTCATCTGCGAGATCGGGGTGGCACCGGTCAGGCCGGCCGAGTTCGTCGTCTTCCGCCTCTCCCAGCTGACCGGGGGCACCGGCGGCGTCGACGAGTAGCGCCGCCGGGCGCCGGGCCGTGGCGGAGCGGCCGTCCTGAGGTCCACCAAGCGGTAAGAGCGGTAAAGGAGCCTGTTGTGCCACTTCCCGATCTCGACAGCACCGTCGGGGCCTCCTTCGGCCTCGAATTCGACAGCGTCGTCATCAAGCAGATCACCGAGGTCAGTGGTCTGAAGATGGAGCAGGACGTCATCGAGCTGAAGCAGAACACCGCCGACGGCCGCTACGCCATCAAGAAGCTCCCGGGCCGGCCGAAGGCCGGTGAGGTGACCGTGACCCGCGGTCTCACCGAGGACAACAGCTTCGAACGGTGGATCAAGGACTCCCGGTTCGGGCGGATGACCGCGGCCCGCCGCAACGGCGCGGTCATCGTGTACGACCACGAGGGCATCGCCATCAAGCGCTACAAGCTCATCAACGCCTGGCCGAAGTCCCTGGAGATCGGCACCCTCAAGGCCGGTGACACCTCGGTCCTGACGGAGAAGCTCGCGATCACCTACGAGAGCATGGAACTCGACTGATGCGACGTACGGCACCGGCGGAGGCCCTCGAACGGCCGGACACGCATCCCCCGGCCGGCGGGACCGGGCGGTCCGGTCAACGGGAGCCACTGCGCACCGAGTTCACCTTCGAGCTGCCGCGCGGGTACGTCGACGACGCGGGTGTCGTGCACCACACGGGCGTCATGCGGCTCGCGACCGCGCGCGATGAACTCGTGCCGCTGCGGGACGACCGGGTGCGGGAGAACTCCGCGTACCTCTCGGTCGTGCTCATCGCCCGGGTCGTCACCCGGATCGGCACGATCGACGACATCCACCCCGGCATCATCGAGGACCTCTTCGCCTCCGACCTGGCCTTTCTCCAGGACTTCTACCGGCGGATCAACGCCGAGGGACACACCCGCGCCGCCGTCACCTGTCCGTCCTGCCAGGAGGAGTTCGCGGTGAATCTCGCCGGTGGCCGCCTGGGGGAATCGTGACGTACGCGGCCGACCTGCTCTACGAGGAGGTCGCGTACCTCGCCTATCACTTCCACTGGCCGCTCGATGAGCTGCTGGACCTGGAACACCCGGAACGACTGAGGTTCGTCGCACAGATCGCTCGCCTCAACGGGCAGTAGCGAAGAGCGCAGGGAGGGCGGGAGAATCCATGGGCCTGATGTCCTGGCTGCGCGGTGGCGGGCGTACGGAGACGAGTACGGGTGCGGAGGCGGGCAGTGCGGGCGCAGCTCCGCCGTCGCCGCTGCGTAAACGGGTCGATCTGTCCGAACTGTCGCCGATCCAGCGGACCCTGGGCACTCAGGATCTGGTCATCGACCCCTCCGGATTCCAGGGGTCGCTCACCACCCGGCAGGACGCCTCGCTCGGGACACCTCTCGGGCATCTGGTCAGCCCGGACGCGCCCACCGGGCTGGTGCACGGGATCACCGCCCCGGCCGCCCCGGTCACCGTGGACCGTCCGTCGCCGGTGCAGCGGACCGTGGAGCGTTCGGCGGAGCTGCCGGTCGGGGCCCGGTCCGTCCCCCTGTCCGTACGTCTGGCCGTGCCCATGCAGCGTGTCGTTCCGGGGGATGCGCCCGCGATGACGTCGGCCGGGGAGTCGGCCGCGGCGGAGGTGCCGGTGCGTCAACTGGTGGGCGAGCAGACCCTTGTAGCGGCATCCGAATCGGCCTCACCCGAGCCCGCGCCGCCGAACCCGCACACGCACCCGAACCCGCACCCTCATCCGTCCCCGGATCCGGCTCCGCCCGTTCAGCGATCGGTGATGCCGCCCGCCCCCGGCTCGGCCCGGCGCGCGCCCGGTCTTGGCGCGCCCATGTCCGCACTGCCGCCAACGGCACAGCGAAAGGCCGCCGTTGAAGTTACCGGTGCGGAGCCCGGGGGGATTCCGGTTGCCCGGAGCGCGGAGGACGGTGGGAGTGGTAGGGGCGGTGGGGGCGGTGAGGTCCCTGAGGCCGCTCAGGAGCCCGTGGCCCCGGCGTCGGAGCCCGACTCCGGGGGGCCCACCGCGCCGCTGCTCGGCGACTCTCCCTTGCTCCCCGCCGCGTCGGACTCCACACCACAGGGCAGCCCCACACCGGCGGTGCAGCGGACTCCCGCCGTGCCGACGCAGGCTCCGTTGGTGCCGCCCCCGAACACCGCTCCGGTCGCGCCGCTGCTCGCCGACCGGCCCGTGGCGCTCCAGAACGGGCGCAGTGGTGGGCCGGGGGCCGTACAGCGTTCCGCAGTGGACGGGGTGGTGCCGTCTTCGCCGGCCGGTGCGGGACCGATGTCGGTGCCAGGTGCAGAACCGGTGTCCCTGGCCGATGCCGTACCGGTGCGCTGGACGTCCAGTGGGGCGGGGGCGCCGTCGATGGCGGCGGCGACACCGTCCGTACCGGCGGCGCTGCAACGTACCGTCACGGCTCCGGGGCAGGGGACGGGCGCACCCTCCCCGCCGCTTCCCGCCCTTCAGCGGCAGGCAGCCGGGGGGCCGCCGGTGCCTCGTTCACTGACTGGTTCCGGTAGCCGTACCGCACCGTCTGCCGCCCATGCTCCCTCGGCGTCCGGAACCTCCTTCACCTCGGCCGGTTCGGTCGCCGTGGCCGCGGGGGTGGCTCAGCGGATGGCCGACGGAAGTGTCGTCTTCGGCTCGCCGTCGCCGCCGTACTCGTCACCCGTCGTGCAGCGTGAGGCCGAGACCACGGAACCACCGCCTCCGGAGCCTCCCCCGGTGCCCGAACCGGAACCGGAACCGGAACCCGGGCCCATGGCCGAGGACCACGGCGCACCGGGCGCGGCCGCCTCCGCCCCTGGCGCGCCACCCGGCCAGAGCGGCGGTCACGGCGGCGCCGCGGCCCCCGTCGTCACCGACGAACTGGTACGCGCCCTGTACACACCGCTCAGCAGGCTCTTCAAGGCGGATCTGCGGCTGGAACGCGAGCGAGCGGGTTTTCTCATCAACACCCGGCACTGATGAACGGCAGCGACAACACAGGGAATTGAGAGGTACGTGCCATGGCCACCGCCCAGGACAACGATCCCGCCGTCAGCGTCTGCTTTGTCGTCACGATCGACGACATCGAGCTCGGGTCGTTCAACACATGTGACGGGCTGGGCTGCGAAGTGGTGCTCGAAACGCGTGAGGAGGGCGGCAACAACGGGCATCTGTGGCAGCTGCCGACCCGCCTGAAGTACTCGAACGTGAAGCTGTCCAGGCCGCTGACCAAGGAGACCGAGAAGGTGGCCCGCTGGTTCGCCACCATGACGACCGGGTTCAGCCGCAAGACGGCGCACATCGAGGCGCGGACCGGGGACGGGCAGAAGGTGGCCCAGTGGGGGCTGCTGGAGGTCGTGCCCGTCCGCTGGACCGGCCCCTCCTTCACCCCCGAATCGCCCAAGGTCGCGATGGAGACGATCGAGATCGCCCATCACGGCTATGTGATGGAGGGCTGACCGCCGTGAGTGGCGCAGGTCCCATCGCGTTCAGCGCCGCCGGTACGTCCGGGGCGTCGGCGGCGAGGGCGGGCAAGGGAGGTTCGGCCCGGCCCAAGCTGGAGCATGCCTATCTGGAACTGCGGACGCCGCCGACCGGCGGTGGCCTCACACCCGGTGGTCCGTGCGGACGGATCGACTTCCAGTTCAACCCCAAGGAGCTGAGTCTCACCAAGGCCGCCTCCTGGAAGCGGAGTCCGGCCAAGGGCGCCAAGAGCTCGGGGCCGCCGGAGTATCAGGGCTCGCAGCCCAGCAAGCTCACCGTGGAGATGTTCTTCGACGCCAGCGACACCCAGGACACCCGTGTGGTGACCTCGGTCGAGCAGCTCTTCGCGTGCTGTGTGCCGACGAGCGAGACCCGTCAGCAGCAGCGTTCGTCACCGCCGTGGGTGGTCTTCCACTGGGGCGGGCTGACCGGGTTCCCCGGCTACGTCAGTCAAGTACAGGCGAAGTACACCCTGTTCACCACATCGGGCGTGCCGATCCGGGCCGTCTGCCAGGTCACGATGGAGGAGATCAGCGGCGACACCCCGGGGCAGAACCCGACCTCGGGCGCCCTCGCGGCCCGGCGGGTCCACCGGCTGGACGCCGGCGACTCGCTGCCGTCGCTCGCCCAGCGCGAGTACGGCGACCCGGCGGCCTGGCGGGTGATCGCGGAGGCGAACGGGATCGACGACCCGATGCGGCTGGCCCCCGGACAGCAACTGCTGCTCCCCGCGCTCGACGAGCTGAACCGGCTCGAAGAGACCCGGGACGGGGGGCGGTCCTGATGGCGCAGCCGGGCGTCGCGACGGCGCTGGTGGTGGAGTTCGGCGGCCGGCCGCTGCCGCCCAAGTTCGTGAACACACTGGTCGAGGGGTACGTCGACGACAGCCGGACGCTCCCCGACCTGTTTCTCCTGCGCTTCCGCGATCCGGACCGGGTACTGCTGGAGCAGACCGGGCTGAAGATCGGCAGCGAGGCCCGGCTGCTGGCCCGCGCGGGCGGGGACACGGCACCGAAGCCGCTGCTGAAAGGGGTGGTCACCGCCCTGGAGGTGGAGCTCGACGAGACCGGCACCTTCACCGTCGTACGCGGGCTCGACGAGTCGCACCGGCTGTTCCGGGGACGTCGGGTCGCCAGCTACCAGAACATGACGCTCGCCGACATCTGCGCCCAGGTGGCCCAGCGCGCCGGGCTGAAGCCGGGGACGGTGGACGTGGCCGGCCCCGTACTCGAACACATCGCCCAGCCCAACGTCACGGACTGGGAGTTCGTGCGCGATCTCGCGGAGGAGGCGGGCGCGCAGGCGTACGTACTCGACGGACAGCTGCACATCACCAGACCCGCGGAGGCGAGCGGCGCACCCGACGGTTCGGCACGGGCCGACCGGAATCCGCTGGTCCTGGAGATGGGCAGCAATCTGCTGCGCTGCCGGGCCGGGGTGTCCTGCGCGGAGCAGGTCTCCGAGGTCGAGGTGCGCGGCTGGGACATCAAGACCAAGCAGCCGCTCGTCGGGCGGGCGCCCGCGGGGAAGTCGGCGACGCTGGAGCTGGGGGTGAGCGCGGCCGAGGTGTCCGCGCCCTTCGGCGAGGCGCGCTTCGTGGTCACGGACACGGCGTACGGGGCGCAGGCGCAGGTGGACCAGGCGGCGAAGGCCCTGGCGGAGCGGATCGCCGGATCGTTCGCGGAGCTGGAGGCGGTGATCCGGGGGAATCCGGAGGTGCGGGCGGGCAGTGCGGTGGCGCTCAACGCGGTGGGGGCGCCGTTCGAGGGGCGGTACACGGTCACGTCGTCGCGGCATGTCTTCGACCCGGTGCGCGGGTACGAGACCTGGCTCACGGTCTCCGGGCAGCAGGAGCGTTCGCTGTTCGGGCTGACCGGCGGAGGTCCGGGATCCGGCGGGTCCGGTGCAGGAGGCGGGGGCGGGTCGCGCTGCGTGGGGCTGGTCAGCGGGACGGTCACCGACACCCAGGACCCGGAGGGCTCGGGCCGGGTCAAGGTGCGGTTTCCATGGCTGTCGGACGAGTACGCGAGCGACTGGGCGCGCACGGCCCAGTCGGGCGGGACGAGCGGCGGCGAGGCGTTCATCCCCGAGGTCGGGGACGAGGTCCTGGTGGGATTCGAGCACGGGCATCTGGACCGTCCGTACGTCCTCGCCGGTCTGTACAACGGGAAGGACCGCCCGTCACAGGGCAGCGGCGGCGGGTCGGGCGGGGGCGCTGGTGGTGCGTCCGGGCCGGGTGCCTCCGGGGCGGGTGCCTCCGGGCCGGGCGCCGGACCCGGCCCGTCCACAGAACCGTCCGCCGGCGCGCCGCCCGCCGGTCCACCCACAGCAACGCCCGCCGCATCCCCCGCCCCAGGAGGTGAGCTGGTCGACCCGACCACCGGGGCGGTCAACCGGCGTTCGATCGCATCCAAGAGCGGAAACCAGCTGGAGCTCCTGGACGGCGCCAACGGACCGCAGGGCGTACGCCTGCTCACCGGCGACGGAAAACTGAAGATCGACCTCGACCGCAGAGGCACCGTGATCGTGATCAACAGCGACGGCAGCGTGAACATCGAGGCCAAGCAACAGGTGTCCATCAAGGCGGCGCGTGGGGTCGCGCTGGACGGCGGGCAGGGAGCGCTCGAACTGAGCGGCGACAGCGTCACGTTGACGTCCCGCAGCGGAGTGCGGGTCGACGGCGGAAACGGCGAGGTCAAGCTCTCCACCGGCGGCACGGTGGACGTCCGGGGCGCCCAGGTCGCGGTCAACGGAACACAGCGGACCGACATCAAGGGCGGCGGCTCCCTGGCCATCAACGCACCTCTGGTGAAGATCAATTGACGGCGCGGACGCGCCGATCGAGAGGAACGGACTTTCATGTCAGCAGCCGCGGCGGCAGCCGCACGGGTCGGCGATCCCACCGGACACCCCGGCACGGTCGGGCCTCCCGGTGTCCCGTCCGTGCTCATCGGCGGCCTCCCCGCCGCCACGGTCGGCACCCCGCACCTGTGCGCGATGCCGCCGCCCGCGGTGCATCCGCCGTCCGCGATCGCGCCGCCCGGCAGCACCACGGTGCTGATCGGCGGGCAGCCCGCCGCGCGCGTCGGGGACCTGGCCGCCTGCGGATCGCCCGTCGTGTCCGGTTGCCCGACGGTGCTGATCGGAGGCTGAGCGTCCATGGGTCAGCAGTTCATCGGTGCGGGCTGGGCCTTCCCACCGCGTACGGACGCCACCGGTTCCATCGCCCTGGTGCGCGGCGAGCACGAGCTGGAGGAGTCGATCCGGCTGATCCTGGCCACGTCGCCGGGCGAGCGGCCCATGCGCCCGGAGTTCGGCTGCGCGATCAACGACTACGTGTTCGCCCCGGCGGACGCGGGCACGGCCGGGCAGCTCGCGTACGAGGTACGTCTGGCGCTGGACCGGTGGGAGCCCCGGATCGATGTCACCGCGGTCGTCGTCCGGTTCGACGAGGTCGACCACGGAGTCCTGTACATCGACATCGGCTACACCGTACGGGGCGCCAACGACCCCCGGAACCTGGTCTTTCCGTTCTATGTGATCCCGCAGCACGAGGAGGTGGACGGCGCGTGACGCTGCCCAGTCCGCATCTGGACGACCGTCGCTTCCAGGGCCTGGTCGACGAGGCGAAACGGCTCGTCCAGCAGCGCTGCCCCGAGTGGACCGACCACAATGTGTCGGACCCCGGCGTGACCCTCATCGAGGCCTTCGCGACCATGGTGGACCAGCTCGTCTACCGGGTGAACCGGGTTCCGGAGAAGAGCTATCTGACCTTCCTCGACCTGATCGGGGTCCGGCTCCACCCGCCCACGGCCGCCCACACCGATGTGACGTTCAGGCTCTCCGCACCGCAGCCCGAACCGGTACGGGTAAGGGCCGGTACGGAGGTTGCGACCGTCCGCACGGAGACCGAGGAAGCGGTCGTGTTCACGACCGGCCGTGAACTGTCCATCGTGCCGTGCGAGTTCGCGCATCTCGCCACCTGGCCGACGTCCGGCGACGCCGTCGACCGTACCGAGGAACTCACGCTCGGCCGGGCCGTCCCCTGCTTCGACACCACGCCCGCGCCCGGCGACGCCCTCTATGTGGGCCTGTCGGCCGCCGTTCCGTCGGGAGTCGTCGTGCTGCGGCTGGACTGCGCGGTCGAGGGCGTCGGTGTGGATCCGCTGCGGCCGCCGCTGCTCTGGGAGGCCTGGGACGGCAGTGCCTGGACGGTCTGCGAGGTCGAGAAGGACGACACCGGCGGCTTCAACCGGTCCGGAGAGCTGATCCTGCACCTTCCCGAGGGGCATACCCCGGCCGTCGTCGTGCGCCGGACCGGCGGCTGGCTGCGCTGCCGCCTGGTGGAGGCCACCCCCGGGCAGCCCACCTATATGGCGTCTCCGGTGGTGCGCCGGATCACGGCGTTCACGATCGGCGCGACCGTCGGGGCGGTCCACGCCGAGACCGTGACCGACGAGGTGCTCGGCCCGGCCGAAGGCGTACCCGGACAGACCTTCACGGTGAGCCGCCCGCCGGTGGTGCCCGGCGACTTCGTCGTCGAGGTCGCGGATCCGGCGGGGGACCCGCAGGGCACGGAGTGGACCCGCGTCGACGACTTCGCGCACTCCGGACCCGACGACCGGCACATCACGCTCGACCCCAACTCGGGGCGGGTCGAATTCGGTCCGGCGGTACGCGAACGGGACGGCTCCATCCGCTACTACGGCGCGGTACCGCCGAAGGGCGCCACCGTACGCGTGCGTTCGTACCGCACCGGCGGTGGACTGCGCGGCAATGTCGCCCGCTCCACGCTCCGGGTGCTGCGCAGCGCCATCCCGTACGTGGCCCGCGTGGAGAACCGGCGCCCCGCGCTCGGCGGAGTCGACGGCGAGACGGTGGACAGCGCACGGGTACGCGGGCCGATGACCCTGCGGACCCTGCACCGGGCCGTCGTACCGCACGACTACGAACTGCTCGCCCGCGAGGTCGCACCCGACGCGTCCAGGGTGCAGTGCATTCCGGCCGGCGGGGACTCGGACGTCGAGGCGGGCGGGGTGCGGCTGCTCGTCGTACCGGCCGGACGCAGCGACGAGCAGGGCCGGATCCAGTTCGACGAACTCATCCCGCCGCAGCACACCCTCGCCCTGATCGCGGGCCATCTGGACGAACGGCGGCCCATCGGCGCCCGGTTGGTGGTCGAACCGCCCTACTACCAGGGGGTCACCGTGGTCGCCTCGGTCCAGGGCCGCAGGGGTGCCGTGCTGGAACGGGTACGCGAGGAGGCGCTGGCAGCCCTCTACAGCTACTTCAACCCGCTGAGCGGCGGACCCGGCGGCGGGGGCTGGCCGTTCGGCCGGCCGATCCAGTCGGGCGAGGCGTTCGCCGTACTGCAACAGGTGCCGGGGGTGGACCTGGTGGAGGACGTACGCCTCTTCCCGGCGGACCCCGTGACCGGGCAGCGCGGCGAACCCACCACCAAGATCGCACTGGACCGGCACGCACTGGTCTTCAGTTACGAGCACCAGCTCCGGGTACGGGAGGCCTGACCGCCATGCGCACAGCCGTGACCGGCCTGCCGACACCGCACCCGCTGATCGAGCAGCTCCCGGCGGTCTATCTGGAGCAGGACTTCCTGCAACGGTTCCTCGCGGCGCTCGACGACGTACTCGCCCCGGTCCTGCTCTCGATCGACAATCTGCCCGCCCACCTCGACCCCCGCAGCGCGCCGGAGGACTTCCTGGCCTGGCTGGCCCAGTGGGTGGCCGTCGACACCCGCGCGGACCACCCGGTCGATCAGCGGCGCGCGGCGGTACAGGGCGCGGTCGAGCGGCACAGCAGGCGCGGTACCAGGCGTGGGCTGGCGGAGGCGGTGTTCCTGGAGACCGGGATCGAGCCGGACATCGTCGAGAGCGGTGGCACGGCGTGGTCGTCGACGCCGCACACACAGTTCCCGGGCGGCCCGCGGCCGTGGGTGACGGTCCGGGTCCGGGCCTCCCAGCCGTACCAGGTCGACCGGGTGCGGCTGGAGGAGCTGATCCGTACGGAGATACCGGCGCATGTGGGCTTCGACCTGGAGGTCTCGTGATCTGTGAGGCGTGCGGGCAGAGCAATGCGCCGGGGACGCAGTTCTGTACGTCGTGCCGGGCGTTCCTGGAGTGGGAGGGGGCGGACGGGGGTTCCTCGGCGTCCTCTGTCGGCCCTGCTCCTGCGCCTCAGCCATCACCCCAACCTGAGCCGTCACCCCAACCTCAGCCGTCACCCCAACCCCAACCCCAACCTCAACCTCAACCTCAGCCCCAACCTCAGCCACAGTCACAGCCGCAATTCCAGCCCCAGCCCCAGCCCACGCCTCCACCACCCGTCACTGCGGCCGCCCCGCGTCGCCCCGGTGACGAGCCGGACGAGTCGGTGCCGGGGCCCGAGGCGCTGCCCGACGTACCGCCGGGACCCGTGAACACACCCCCGGGTCCACCTGTCGCTCCACCCGTTCGCTGCCCCAACTGCCGCACGGAGAACTCCCCGGACCGCACCCTGTGCATCCGCTGTGCCCTGCTCCTGGACCCGGGCCCGCCGCCCGAGGCCCGGCCCCCCTGGTGGCGTCGGATCCTCCGAAGGCGACCGCGTCAGGCGCCCACCGCCGGTACCCGGCCGCGGCGTCGGTTGTGGCGCCGTCCCGGTCTTGCGCTTCCGATCGTGCTGATCGTGGTGGCGTGCGGCGTCTGGTTCGCCCTGCCGCATGTGTCCGGCTGGTTCGGCTTCGCCAAGGACGAGACCGGGACGCCGGAGGCGGTGCCGCCCACCCGGTTCCGGGCCTCCAGCAGGGCGCCGGGCCACCCGGCGGGTGCGGCGTTCGATGGTTTCAACAATCGTTACTGGGCGCCCTCGGCCGCAGGTCCCGACACCGGTGTGGGCCAGTACCTGGAGTGCGACTTCGAGCAGCCGGTACGCGTGCTGAAGCTGGTCGTCCTCTCCGGTACGTCGGCCAAGAAGGACGAGTTCCTCACCCAGGCCCGCCCGGCCAGGATCACCGTACTGCTCACCTCCGCCGACGGAAGCCGGGTCAGCAAGGAGATCAGGGTCAAGGACCAGCCGGGTCAGCAGACCTTCGACCTTCGCGGTTCGGAGATCGTCCGGGCCCGCCTCACGACGGACACCACCTATGGAGCGGGTCCCGGCCGTCGACTGGCCGTCGCCGAGGTCGAGTTCTTCGGCCGAAGGCCCTGACCCGGAAAGGACCGCCGACGCTCGAAGGGCCGGCGACGCCCGGACGAACTTGCTCCGGTCCCCGCGTGGTGAGTACATGACCCCTCACCCGCATGGGGCGCCCCGGATGAGCGACGCCGGCCCCGCCGAGCACGGAGACGATCAGTCCGCGCGCAGCGCCACCAGTGCGCCCGCCTGCGCGAGGCCGCTCTCCTCGACGACCTCGCGCACGCTCTGCGCCTCGCGTACGAGCGCGAAGTGCACCCGCCCGTCGGCCCCCGTCCGGTAGCCGTACACGGCAGGCCGCGGCAGCGAGTTGTACGAGAAGTGCGACGAGAAGTAGTACGCCCCGGTGTCGTGGAGCGCCACCACGTCGCCGGGCTCGACGGCCGGGAGCTCGCGTCCGGTCGCGGTCAGGTCCCCCGCGAAACAGCACGGGCCCGCGATGTCGGTGATCTCGGTCGGGCCCTGCTTGGGGCGGCCCGCGGCGTCGAACACCCCGACGCGCAGCGGCCAGGCACCGGGCATGAACACCGTACGGGTGGCCACCTGGGCCCCCGCGTGCGTTACCGCGATCTGCCGCCCCCCGGCGGACTTGGTGTATTCCACGACCGTTGCGACTGTTCCGCTCTTGGCCAGCAGGGAACGGCCGAACTCCGTGATCAGGGTGTAGCGCCCGTCGAACAGACCGGGTACGGCGCCGCGGAGCTCGGTGACGTAATCGGCGTACGTCGGGCGGTCGTCCTCGCCGGCGAAGTTGACGGGCAGGCCGCCGCCGATGTCGAGCCCGGTGATCTGCGCGCGGCCCAGCTGTGCGTTGATGCGCTCGGCCAGTTCGTACGCGGCGCGGATGCCCTCGGCGATGAGCGGCAGGGGGCAGCCCTGGGAACCGACGTGTGCGTGCAGGCGGTTGAGCCACGGCCGGCGCGCGAAGGCGTCGACCACCTCGTCGACCGCCCCCGGATCGCGCAGTGCGACGCCGAACTTCGAGGTCGCCGTCGCGGTGCTCATCGCATCGATGGCACCCGCCCCCACCTGGGGGTTCACCCGCAGCCCGATCGGCCCGGCGGCCGGTCGCCCGGCCAGCAGACGGTCGACGCGGGCCATCTCCTGGAAGTTGTCCAGGTTGATCGCGATGCCATGGGCGAGGGCGAACTCCAGCTCCTCGACCGTCTTCGCGGGGCTGTCGAAGACCAGCCGGTCGTACGTGAACCCGGCCGCCAGCGCCTGTTCCAGTTCACCGGGCGAGGCCACCTCGCAGCCCATCCCGGCCTCGGCGAGCAGCCGCAGCACGGGCACCAGTCCGCACGCCTTGGCCGCGAACGTGTGCCGTACCGCGGCGGGTCCTCGGAACGCCTCGTTCAGCGCGTCGACGGCGGCGAGCACACCGTCCACGTCGAGCAGGCCGACCACGGGCGAGCGCGGACCGAGCAGCCCGTCCTCGACGGCACGCGCCAGCGCCGCCGCACGCCGGGTACCGCGCTGCTCGACTGCCGAGCGGGCTGCCGAACCGGAAGTCATGTGAACCACAACAACAACCCTCCATCTGTCACGTCGGCTGTACGGACAGTTTCGGCGCGGTGGGGAGGGCGCGTCTTCGACCGACGCGACGATGCCTGCCCGATTCCTTTGTCGCACCGGACAGCTCGACGATCAACGACTGCTCGACCCGTGCGCGCTGCGAGCCGCGATGCGCAGCCCGATGTCCGCGAGGAGCCGCACGGTCGGGTCGGCCAGATCGACGCCGAACAGTTCCCGGGCCCGGCGCAACCGGTACCGCAACGTGTTGGGGTGCACAGTCAGGCGCCGCGCGGCCGTGCCCGTATCGCCGAACGCGTCGAGGTAGGCGGCGACCGACGCGCCGTACTCCGTACCGTGTGCGCGGTCGTGCTCCACCATCGCGTGCACGGGCCCCGACAGCGACTTCCACAACGGCTCGACCCGGTCGAGCACCCGGAGCACCGACGTGTCGGCGACCACCTCGCCGAACGCCGCCACCGCCGACACCACCTCCGCGACCGGCAGCCTCGTAGCCCGCTCCCGCAGCACCCGCACCACCAGCTCCGCGGCCTCCCGCGAGGCGGGCAGCCCCGACAGGTCCGCCGCCAACGGCCCGACGCCCGCGAACACCACACTGCGCGGCACCGAGCGGGCCGTCGCCAACAGGGTGCGCGCCGGATCGGCCTCACCGTCGCTCGCAGGGACCAGGACGTACAGCCGCCGCCCGGACCGCGCGGTCACGCACCCCGGCCGGTACGCGGCGGCCTGCAACGCGAGCACATCCAGCACCCGCTGCTCGGCGCCGGTGCCGGTGTCGGTTCCGCCCCCGGACGCGGTGCCGCCCGCCCGGCTGTCGTACGCCTGGGCCACCATCACCGCGTACGGCCGGTCCGCCGCGATCCCGGCATCGTGCGCGGCCTGCGACGCGTGCGCGGCCCCGTCCAGGAGCGCGTGCACCGCCTCCTCCCGCGCCCTGGCCGCCGCCCGGCCCCACGTCCGATGGTGGGACAGATGCGGTACGGCGGCCCGGGCGGCCGTGCGCAGCGCCGCCGCCGCACTCTCGGCGAGCGGCCGGCCGTCGGCGGCGGCCCAGATGGACCCGAGCACCTCGGACCCGTGGCGCACGGCGATGGCCAGCCGTTCGGCGGACCGGTCGTCGGCGGGCCGTCGCACCACGTCGTCGGTGCTCCACAGCGCCTGGAAGAAGCCGCTCTCGCGCAGTTCGTCGACCCGCCAGCGAGGGACCTCCTGCCCGAGGATCGTCAGCCGGCGCATCGGATCGGGTTCGTGGTCCATCCGCGAGTACGCCAGCACCCGCGACTGCGGATCCTCGATCGTGATGGCACCGCCGACCAGGTCCGCCACCGTATTGGCCAGCCCCGACAGATCGCCGAGCCGGAGCCCGCCCACCCTGTCGGGGCCGGCCGATTCGGTGGTGGAAAAGGCCGGGGCGCTGTGCACCAGAGCGGTCCGCAACCGGCCGAGCACCTCCGTCCACCCATGCCCCGGCCGCCGGGTCAGCAACGCCGTACGCCCCTGACCGGCCGCCTCCAGCAGGGCCGCCCGCGGCCCGCGACTGCCCCGCCGCATGACCACGGCCGCGGCTCCGGCCCGGTCCGCGTCGCGCAGTACGTCGATCGCCTCGGGCGAGGCGGCCTCCACACCGACGGCGAGCAGGATCAGCCCGGATGCCGTCCGGGCGTCGTCGTCCCGTTCCTCACCGGGATCGTGCAGCGCCACATCGGCCACCGGCACGCCGGTACCGCGCGGCGCCACGACGACATCGAGCATTCCGGGGGCGATCAGGCCGAGGATCTGCTCCAGCGAGGGCCCGGTGTCGCGCCGGTCCGGTTCATGCGTCGGCATCCGTCCATCATGGTCGGCTGTTCCCGGCGGGAGCCAGGGCGGACACACTCCCTATGCGTGGAATCCGTCGAATGTGATGTTCAGGTGGCGGGGGCCGCGCAGCACGGCGTTCTGTCGGTACGGGGGCGGGTCCTCGACCAGGCGGGGACTGTTGAGCCTGCGGGCCAGCTCGGTCAGGGCGAGCTGTGCCTCCAGGCGTGCGAGGGGTGCGCCGAAGCAGTTGTGGATGCCGCTGCCGAAGCCGAGGTGCTGGTTGTCCTTCCGGTCGGGGTCGAAGCGGTCGGGGTCGGGGAACCGTTGCGGGTCCCGGTTGCCGGAGGCCAGGACGAGCCAGACGGATGCGCCCTTGGGGATGGTGACGCCGTTGATGTCGATGTCCGCGAGCGTGGTGCGCTGCGGAAGCAACTGCACGGGAGGCTCGAAGCGCAGGAGTTCCTCCACGATCGGGAGGGCCAGCCCGGGGTCGCCCCGCAGCCGCTCCAGAACGTCGGGGTTGCGCAACAGGGTGAGCATCCCGTTGGTGATGAGGTTGACCGTTGTCTCGTGGCCGGCGATCAGGAGCAGGGAGGCCGTGCTGAGCAGTTCCATCCGGGTCATCTGCCCGTCCTCGCCGTGCTGGGTGACCAGTGCGGAGAGCATGTCGTCGCCGGGTGCGCCGCTGCGTTCGTCGATGAGCCCCGACAGGTACTTCCCCAGTTCGGTGCGGGCCTGCTGGGTGACGCGGCGCCGCTCTCCGGGGTCCTGGCCGGGGTCCGGGTCGAGGCCGGCGGCGATGGTGTCGGCCCAGGAGTGGAAGAGCGCCTCGTCCTCGCGCGGAACCCCGAGCAGCCGGCAGATCACGGTGACGGGAAAGGGGTACGAGAAGTCATCGACGACGTCGATCCGGTTCCGGTCCCCGAAACCGTCGATGAGGCCGGAAACGATCCGGGCCAGTTCGCCCCTCATGTTGTGGACGCGCCGGGGGGTTTCCGGCGGCCCGAACGGGCGCATCGTCATACGGCGCAACCGGTCGTGTTCGGGTGGGTCGAGCCTCAGGAAGGCGGGCGGCAGAGCCGACGCCTCCTCCTCCTCCTGCAGGAGTGTGCCTGCGGCGCTGGGAGAGAGGTTGCGGGCGTCCGAGCTGATGCGCGGATCGTGCAGCAGACTCTTGATCTCCCAGTACGTGCTGACGACGAACAGGTCGTCCCCTTCCTGAAGCACCGGCGTCTTACGGAGCTCGGCGTACAGCGGGTAGGGGTCGGCGCGGCTGGAGTAGTCGATGATCTGCCGCAGGAGCGTGGCTTGCGTCATGTCGGGTCCTTGGTGGCGTCCTTGTGGGCGTGGGACAGCGGGCTTTCCCGGCTGCGATCAGGCGTGTGCGGGGACGAAGGTGATCCGCTGGTCGGTCGGTGAGTAGCCGCTCACGGTGACGGACGGCCCGTGGGTGGGCAGGGAGGGGTCCGGGAATTCGGCCGGGACCGGCCGCAGACCTTCGGGACGGCGGTCCACCGAGGGGTAGTCGGGCGGGAACGGCGCAGCCGACTCGATCTGCCGCTGGTAGAACTCCAGCCACTTCGTCTGGTCGAAGGCGACAGCGGCGATGACACGGCCCTGGTATCCGTACACACAGGTGAAGCGGCGGTCGGAGAGCGACCCCTGGGCGACGATGACCTCCTCGCCCAGGGACGGGACGCCGACCGACTTGATGTTGACCCCGAACTGGGCGGACCAGAAGGCCGGCACCCACAGGTGCGGGCGGCGCTCCGAGCTGCTGCTGATCATGTTGTGCGCCGCGGTCTCGGCCTGTGCGACGGCGTTGCCCCAGTGTTCGAGTGACAGGAACTGGTACCCGAACAGCGCGTGCGGGGACCGTGCCACGTCACCGGCGACGAAGACGTCGTCGGTCACGATCCCGCGGACGTCGAAGGCCCGGCATCCGGCGTCGCAGGCGATTCCGCGCGGTCCGGCGCCGAGCCCGGATCCGGCCAGCCACTCGGTGTTCCGCGTCGCGCCGAGCGAGACCACCGCGACGTCGGTGTCGATGGTGGTGCCGTCGGACAGATGGGCGCGTCGCAGGCGCCCCGGCGCGTCGCCCTCCAGGGCCGTGACCATGATTCCGCAGCGCAGGTCCACGCCGTGCTCGCGTTGCAGATCCGCTGCCGCCCGGCCGATCACGCCGCCGAGCGCGCCCACGAGAGGCGCCGCACCGCGTTCGGCGACGGTCACCGGCAGCCCGCGCTCGCGGCAGGCCGAAGCGATCTCCGAGCCGGTGAATCCGGCGCCGATGACGAGCACCCGGCGGGGCGATGCCGCCAGCCGCCGCTGCAGCCGGGCCGCGTCGTCACGCGTACGCAGTACGAAGACCCCGTCCAGTTCGGCCTCGGACTTGTGCGGCCAGGGACGGGCGTGCACGCCGGTGGCGATCAGCAGGCGGTCGTACTCCACTTCGTCCCCGTCGGCCAGCCGCACCCGCTTGGCCGCCATGTCCAGCCCAGTGGCGGCGACACCGAGCCGCCAGTGCGCGTCGAGCGCCAGACGCCGGGGCAGCGCGGTGCGATCGGCGGTCGCGTGGCCCAGCAGGACCTGTTTGGAGAGCGGCGGCCGGTCGTACGGTTCGTGGGGCTCGTCGCCGATCAGCGTGAGCGAACCGGTGAAGCCCTCCTTCCGCAGGGTCTCCGCAGCCCGGAGACCGGCCAGAGAGGCGCCGACGATCACGATCCGTCCCTCGCGCCTCAGCCACGCCAGAGCACCGTCACCGGACACCGGCCGGCCCCTCTCGCCCGGCGATGTCCCCTGCCGCGGCCGACGCATCACTCATGTCGTCCACCAGAATCGCCTGCACCGGACACGCAGTGGCGGCACGAAGCACCTGATCCCGATGCGTCTCGTCGGCGTGCGGGTTGTACAACAGCGACTCCTCGCCGTGCATGGCGAAGACATCGGGTGCGAGGAAGGCGCACTGCGCGTACCCCTGACACCGATTGAGATCGACTACAAGCCTCATCAAGGGGCCGCCCTTCCCGTAGTACCCCCGCCTCAGCCTGCGAGTGACGCTGTGGTTCCGCGAGCAATGGCGGACCAATGGAGTCATCGGCGCGCGCCGCTTTGGGACGCACCGGCCTCGGCCGGCGCGAGCTCCTCCGGCCGCGAGCTCCTCCGGCACGGCGAAGCCGGGGAAGCGGCATTCCTCTGTTCTGGAAGAACCACCGCCGACCGGCCGCGGCCCTGGGCGTCGAAACCTGAAGTTTTGTCCGTAATGGTCCGGAAACCCTTGACCTGGGAGAAATAGGGAGGACAATCTTCAATACACCAGAAAACCAGAGCGAGCCGCACCGACGGCGGAGACGTTCGCCGAACCGAGTGACCCTCTCGTTGGCTCTGGCCAGGCCCCCGGCAGATCCTCTCGATCCCGGAACTTTCAGCGACGGTTGAAAGCTCGTGGAACCAAGAAGGACTACCGGGGACTGCATGTCCCGAACGGAACGTCGAAGGGCCCCACCGCGAGCGGTGGGGCCCTTCGGCATCGTGCCCGATGAGGCACTGGCGGAGGATCCGAGCTTCGAACTCGAGGGCATGCGGAAGCGTTCCGACCTGCAGTGCGCTGAGGCAGACCTGGCTTTTGAACGGTGCTGCACTCCGCCCTGGGGGACCTGCTGACCTGGAAAGAGGGAACGGACGTCGTGACGGGGCGGCGTTTCCTACCGTTTCAGAAGCGCTACCGGGCCTGCTTGACGCAGGTCCGGTCGTTCGCCGGCAGTTTGCCGGTGGCCAGGTACCGGTTGACCTTGTTGTCCACGCAGGTGTTGCCGTACGAGGCGTAGATCGCGTGGCGGTTGGCGCCCTTGAGTGTGATCAGCTTGGAGCTCGGCAGCAGGCCGTGCAGGGCGACGGCGCCCGTGTGCGGGGTGCGCGGGTCGCCGGTGGCGGACACGATCAGCGGGGAGGCGTCGCGGCGTATCTGGGTGGGTTCCTCGCGGGGCCGGTCCCAAAAGGCGCATGGGCTGATGTTGTTGGTGAGCGGGGCGAACCGCGGGTGCTTCGCGCGGTTGCGCTCGATGTCTTGCCAGTAGACCTCGGGGTCGCGCGGGGCGGCCTTGTCCCCGCAGATGATCGCGGTCTGCGGGCTGCCGTTGCGGGTCTCGCCGGTCAGCAGGAGTCGCAACAAGGCGGTGAACTGCGGTGACAGTCGGGTCGGCTGCCCGGCCGCGGCCTTGGCCAGTACGGAGAGCTGCTCGCCGAGGAACGCCCGCTCCGGGTCGGTGTCGTCGGCCATCGCGTTGAGGAGGAGGAACGGGACCTGGGTGTCATCGAGTCGGAAGGTCTCGGGCGCGGTGCCGACGGTGAGCGGGCCGCGCGCGGATGCCGCGACGATGCGGTCGATCGTGGCGAGGACTTCGGCGCGGGTGCGGCCGAGGCCGTAGGCGTTGTCGCGCTGCGCCGCCCAGGTGGCCCAGTCGGCGAGTGCCTGCTCGTTCTCGCCGACGACGTCCCGCAGCAGCTGGGGGCCGAAGCGGCGCGGGTCGATGGCCCCGTCCAGGACCATGCGGTCGTAGCGGCCGGGGAACATCTGGGTGTAGACGGTGCCCAGGTAGGTGCCGTACGAGTAGCCCAGGTAAGAGATCTTCCGCTCGCCGAGCGCGCCCCGGATGACGTCCATGTCGCGGGCCGTGTTGCGGGTGCTGGCATGCGGCAGCAACGACGAGCTGGTGGCGCGGCACTTGTCGGCCAGGTTCTTCTGGAAGGCGACCTGGCGCTCGAAGCTCGCGCGGCTGAGACCGGCCGAGAGGAGATTGGTGCCCACGGGCCAGCCGCAGTCCAGCGGGGTGCTGCGGCCTACGAAGCGCGGGTCGAAGCCGATGATGTCGTAGCGCGGGCCGACCTTCTTCATCCCCTCGCGGGCGGTCGGCGGGGAGAACAGGGCGGGGCTGCCGGGGCCGCCTTCGTTGAGCAGGATCGCGCCGATGCGGTGGCGGGTGTCGGTGGCCTTGAGCCGGGATATTGCGACGGTGATCGTACGGCCCCGGGGGTCGGCGTAGTCCAGCGGTACGGTCACCTCCGCGCACTGCACGCCTGCCTTGTCCAGGTCGCGGCCCATCGTGTCGTCGGGGCCCTCGGCACAGCTTCCCCAGCTGAGATTCTGCTGGTAGTAGCGGTCGAGTCCGGCCCCGGCGCCATTCTTGGCCGTTGCCCCGGCGGGAGCCGCAGTGGCCATTGAGGGGGAAGCGGTGAGGCAGGCGGCGAGGGCCAGGCCCACGGCCGAGGCGCGGCGCACGGCCGGGCTGGGGTTGATCACTTGGTCTCCTGGAGGTGCTTGGTGGTGCGGAAGGCTGTGCCCACGACGGGGAGGAAGTCCTTGTGGGCCTGGTGAGTGAGGGAGGTGCTGCGGCTGCCGGGGCCGACCGCGCCCAGTGCGCGGTGTCCGCCGGGTACCGTCCCGGCGTTTCCCCACTGCGTGCCGCCGCGCTTCAGAGGGTGGCGATCGGACCGAGCCCGTACCGGGCGCCGGGCCAGACCCTGTCCGCGTCAGTGGGGACGGTGCGCTTCATCTCGGCGAGCCGGCGCGCGGGCACCGGCCTTCTGCCGAACAGGGCACGACAGTCTCCACGCCCGGCGATGTGAACCGGTCAGGGATGTCGTCGCGCTGTTCTGCACACATTTCATACCGTCAGACGCTAAAGACGCGGCCGTCCGTATTCACTACGGCTGTCCCCCCAATCCCATTGGTGTCAGCCTCACTTACGGCCCCGGCCGCGCACTCCGGCGGTGTGGCTGCGCGGCAGCTCTGCGGGAGATCGGCCGGGCCTGACGCGTCGGCGAGGAAGGCTGGTTCAGGAGCGAAGCCCGGCCCCGCGCTCGCCCGCATGCCGGCCCAGCGCAGTCGGCGGGTCACGTGGATCACAGCCGTGGAGCGGGCAGCGGCGGCCCTGGGCTGTTCTCCGTGGAAAGTGGGCCCGTGCATCAGGTACTCCCAGCCGACGCGTCGCTACGGGCACGACGCGGCGGTGGCGTGCGGCAGCTGCCGCAGCGAGGCCGGCGTAGCCGCGGGTGGCGGGCCGGCGAGGGGCGCGGGCGCCGACCGGCCGGGCCTGACGGGCCGACGGGCTTCGAGTTCGGTGAGCGTCGGGCGCCCGCACGATGCCCGGCACACTGCGGCAACCGTTCTGTTCATTCCCGGTGTCCCTGAACGGGTCGTGATGCAGATCACGGACTGGCCGTCGACAGCGATGGCGGCCCGGTGCCAGCACGTGACGGGCGGCATCCTCGCCGACGTCGCGCAGCGGGTCGGAGGACTCATCTGGGAAGTGGCCAACGACGCTGACGGCAGCGGCGCGGAGGGTTCCGAAGAGTCTCGTTGAGACTGCAGATGAGACTACGAACGTCGAAGGGCCCCACTGCAAGCAGCGGGGCCCTTCGACGTATTGCCCGGTGAGAGCAATGGCGGAGGATACGAGATTCGAACTCGTGAGGGGTTGCCCCCAACACGCTTTCCAAGCGTGCGCCCTAGGCCACTAGGCGAATCCTCCGCGGCAAACAATACAAGACGTTGAGGAGTGCTCGCGAACCCGTTCCCCTCCGGCTCGCCTCGGGCTCGTCCGGGGAGGTTCCGGAAGGTGGGGCAGTGGACTGGCAGGGGTGGGGATCGGCTAAGGTGGGCTTCAGCCCCTCACGTGGCGCTATCTGACTGAACTCCCCCAGGGCCGGAAGGCAGCAAGGGTAGGTTGGCTCTGGCGGGTGCGTGGGGGGCCCTTGTGTTTCCAGGGGGTGTGCGGCGCTTCGGCGGTCCGGGGCCGGTTGTCGGTCCGCCCGGATAACCTCGTATGTGTGTCGTCCCTTGCGCTGTACCGCCGCTATCGCCCCGAGTCGTTCGCCGAGGTCATCGGGCAGGAGCATGTCACTGACCCGCTGCAGCAGGCCCTGCGGAACAACCGGGTCAATCACGCGTACCTGTTCAGCGGTCCGCGCGGCTGCGGCAAGACGACCAGCGCGCGCATCCTCGCCCGCTGTCTGAACTGCGAGCAGGGGCCGACGCCCACGCCTTGCGGAGAGTGCCAGTCCTGCCGGGACCTCGCGCGCAACGGGCCGGGATCGATCGATGTCATCGAGATCGACGCCGCATCGCACGGTGGCGTGGACGACGCCCGTGATCTGCGGGAGAAGGCGTTCTTCGGGCCCGCGTCGAGTCGTTACAAGATCTACATCATCGACGAGGCGCACATGGTCACATCGGCGGGGTTCAACGCCCTGCTGAAGGTGGTCGAGGAGCCGCCGGAGCACCTCAAGTTCATCTTCGCGACCACCGAGCCCGAGAAGGTCATCGGCACGATCCGGTCGCGTACGCACCACTACCCGTTCCGCCTCGTGCCGCCGGGGACGCTGCGCGAATATCTCGCCGAGGTCTGCGGCAAGGAGAACAGCTACGTCGAAGACGGCGTGCTGCCGCTGGTCGTGCGGGCCGGGGCCGGGTCCGTGCGTGACTCGATGTCCGTGATGGACCAGCTGCTGGCCGGCGCGGGCGACGACGGTGTGACATACGCCATGGCGACCTCCCTGCTCGGTTATACGGACGGCTCGCTGCTCGACTCGATCGTGGACGCCTTCGCGGCGGGCGACGGGGCCGCGGCCTTCGAGGTCGTGGACCGGGTGATCGAGGGGGGCAACGACCCGCGCCGCTTTGTCGCCGACCTCCTGGAGCGACTGCGTGACCTGGTGATCCTCGCCGCCGTGCCGGACGCCGGGGAGAAGGGCCTGATCGATGCTCCCGCCGATGTCGTCGAGCGGATGCAGGCCCAGGCGTCCGTCTTCGGCGCCGCCGAGCTGAGCCGCGCCGCCGACCTGGTCAACGAGGGGCTGACGGAGATGCGCGGGGCGACCTCGCCGCGCCTCCAGGTCGAGCTGATCTGTGCCCGGGTGCTGCTGCCCGCGGCCTTCGACGACGAGCGTTCGCTGCAGGCCCGGCTCGACCGGCTGGAGCGCGGTGCGTCCTTCGCGACCGCTGGTACGGGGCCCGCCATGGGGTACGTACCCGGGCCGGAGGCTCTGGCCCATGCCCCCGTCCCCGTCGCCCCGGCCGTGCAGCCCGGCGCCGGACCCGCTGCCGCGCGTGCGGCGGTACGGGGCGAGGCACCCGCCCCCGCGGCGCCGCACGCACCCGTCGCAGCGCCCCCGGCACCCGCGCAGCCCGTGGCCCCCGTCGCTCCGCAGCCGCCGGCCGAGGCCCCGGCTCCCGCGGGAGGCCAGCGCCCCGGCGCCTGGCCAACAGCTGCCGCCCCGGAATCGGGCCGCCGTCCCGGTGGCTGGCCGACCGCTTCCGCTCCCGGCCAGTCGCCCGTCCCGCAGGCAGCCCCGGCCACCGCCCCGGCCCAGGCCGCGCCCGCGGCACCGGTGCCCGCCGTCGAACCGAGCGCGGGAATGACACAGGGCGCCGGCCAGGTACGGAACATGTGGCCGGACATCCTGGAGGCCGTGAAGAACCGCCGCCGGTTCACCTGGATCCTGCTCAGCCAGAACGCCCAGGTCACCGGCTTCGACGGCACCACCCTGCAGATCGGCTTCCTGAACGCGGGCGCGCGCGACAACTTCACGAGCAGCGGCAGCGAGGACGTGCTGAAGCAGGCCCTCGCCGAGCGGTTCAACGCACAGTGGAAGATCGAGGCGATCGTCGACCCGTCGGGCGGTGCGGGCGCACCCCCGCAGACCGGTGGCGGCCGCCCCTCCGCCGTCGCGCCCGCGCCGCAGCGTCCGGCCCCAGCGCCCCAGCAGAGTTACGAACCCCGGCCCGCCCCCGCCCCGCACCAGCAGACGGGCGCCGCACCTGCCGCGGAGCCCGTACCGCAGTCGTACTCCGCGCCCGAACCCCCGCGATCGGTCGCTCCCGAGGACGACACCCCGGAGGCGGACGACCCGGATCTCGTCGACTCGGCGCTCTCCGGGCACGACCTGATCGTCCGCGAGCTGGGCGCCACGGTCGTCGAGGAGTTCACCAACGAGTAGCGCGGGCCGGGCGGGGGCGTCGTACACCTCACGGACTGTCCACGGAGCGGCGTCCGTCAAGGCCGCCGCACCCCGGCGGCTAGGCTGCACACCGTGAAGGTCCTCGTCATCGGCGGCGGCGCCCGCGAACATGCCCTGTGCCGCTCTCTCTCCCTCGACCCCGACGTCACCGCTCTGTACTGCGCTCCCGGCAACGCCGGCATCGCAGAGGTGGCCGAACTGCACCCGGTCGACGCACTCGACGGCGACGCCGTCGCGCGCCTCGCCACTGATCTGGGCGCCGAGCTGGTGGTCGTCGGCCCGGAGGCACCGCTCGTCGCCGGCGTCGCCGACGCCGTGCGCGCCGCGGGCATCCCCTGCTTCGGCCCGTCCGGTGAGGCGGCCCAGCTGGAGGGCTCCAAGGCGTTCGCCAAGGACGTGATGGCCGGGGCAGGCGTTCCGACCGCCCGCAGCTACGTCTGCACCACCCCCGCCGAGATCGACGCAGCCCTCGATGCGTTCGGTGCCCCGTACGTCGTCAAGGACGACGGTCTCGCCGCCGGCAAGGGCGTCGTCGTCACCGACGACGTCGAGGCGGCCCGTACCCATGCCCTGGCTTGCGACCGCGTGGTCATCGAGGAGTTTCTCGACGGCCCCGAGGTAAGCCTCTTCGCGATCACGGACGGCACCACCGTGCTGCCGCTCCAGCCCGCGCAGGACTTCAAGCGCGCCCTGGACAACGACGAGGGCCCGAACACCGGCGGCATGGGCGCGTACTCCCCGCTCCCGTGGACCGACCCCAAGCTGGTCGACGAGGTCATGCAGTCGGTGCTCCAGCCGACCGTCGACGAACTCCGCCGCCGCGGCACCCCGTTCTCCGGGCTGCTGTACGCGGGCCTCGCGATCACCTCGCGCGGAGTCAGGGTGATCGAGTTCAACGCCCGTTTCGGTGACCCCGAGACCCAGGTGGTCCTGGCCCGTCTGAAGACTCCGCTGGCCGGTGTCCTGCTGGCCTCCGCCGACGGCACCCTGGACGAGCTGCCCGCGCTCAGGTGGCGCGACGAGGCCGCCGTCACCGTGGTCATCGCCTCGCACAACTACCCGGGTACGCCGCGCACGGGTGACCCGATCCACGGTCTCGACGATGTGGCGGCGCAGGATGCCCCGCATGCGTACGTCCTGCATGCCGGGACCAGGCGCGACGGCGACGAGATCGTCAGCGCGGGCGGGCGGGTGCTGTCCGTGACCGCGACCGGCAAGGACCTCGCCGGCGCCCGTGAGCGCGCCTACACGGCGGTGGCCCGGATCCGGCTCGACGGATCGCAGTTCCGTACGGACATCGCCCAGAAGGCCGCGGAGGCCTGAGAGCGGAACGGTACGGAACGGAACGGACTGCCGGTACGGAACGGAACGGACGGGGGTTACCCCGGACCGTACGGGTCCGCCCCGGACCGGGGCGCGGGGCCGGGTACGTCACCCGATCTGCCCGCCCCCGGCTGCGGCTCGAGTCCACTCTCCGAACCCCCGTCGACACCCACTGACGCGCCGCTGCCCCAAGGACTGCGGCGCGTCAGCACCTTTACCCAAAGCCATTCCATCGAGTGACGGCTGAGCTATCCGGATGACGCCCGCCGAGGCCCCAACTAGGGTGCGGCGCAAGCATTCCGGCACTTGGCCCACTGGCATTGCGATGTCAGTGACGGGTGCCACAGTGGGGGAGTGAACAACACCGCCGCGGGGGAAGAGGGGGTGACGTCCGGCCGTGTCCGGTACCGGTACAAGTGAGGAGCTGGGTGCGCAGAGTGCGCGCGCCCGCGCTCTCGCTCTGCTGCGCATCCGCAGCAGAGCGACCGCCGCAGCCGTCCTGCCGGCGGCGGTGGCCGTGGTGCTGCTCGTCGCGGGCGCACAGGGCCATGCCGTCGGCAGCGGCTGGGACACGGCGCGCTGGGCCGTGGCGGCCTGCGCGGTCGTCGTGCTCCTGCTCGCCGCAGTGGTCGCGGTCGCGATCGTACGGGCGAGGCCGGCGGTCAGCCCGACCGTCCCGCTCCCGGAGGACGCCGCCCCCGATCTCTACCGCCTGGTCAGGGACCTCGCCGACCGGCTCGGGGTTCCCGCGCCCTCGGCGATAGCGCTCACGCCCGACTGCGACAGCTGGCTGGAGGACCGCACACACCCCTCGGCGCGGCCCGCAGCAGACCCCGGAGCGGATCCGGGAAGGCGTTCCCCGGTCCGGGCCCGCCGTAGGGTCCAGGCGGCGCCCGTGCTGGTCATCGGTTCGCCGTTCCTGTGGTGGATGCGGGTCGCGGAGCTACGGGCGGTGCTCGCCCCGGTCGTCGCGGGCACAGGCCCCTCCGCGCATCCCGACATAGCCGCGGCGCGTCGTTTCGTACGAGGGCTGGACGGCGCGGTTGCCGACGCGGCCGCGCCCGTTTCCGGGCCGCTGTCCGGGGTGCGCAGAGTGCCGCGGGCCTTCGTCGGCTGGGTCGCGCTGTTCCTGCTGCGCAGCTGTCGCACCCATGCCACGGAGATGGAGCGGGGCGTCGCCGCTGCCGCGTCGGTTCGTGCACAGGGTGTGGATTACGGGCTGCGGATCGTTGCCCAGGAGCAGGTCGGCCTGGCCTACGCGGGCTGGGACCGGCTGCTCACCCGCGTTGCGCTGCCCGCCTGGCAGATGGGCCGCTGGCCGTCCCGACTGGACGCGGGTGTCGTGTCCGCCCTCACCGAGCTCTCCCGTCGCGACCGGCTTGCCGACGGATTCGCCTCGCGGCTCGGTGAGCGCCCTGCCTGTGACCTCCTGGAGGAGCCGGGCGCGGCCGACGAGGCGGCATCGCTGCTGGCGGCACGGCTCTTCCACGGCGGCCCGGCACAGACCGGTCCCGACTGGTCGCCGGTCGACTGGCAGCAGTATCCGGAAGAGGTGGTCGACCGGAAGTGGCGCACCGAGGCCGCACGGCTGCACCGTGTCCTCGACTCGATGGGTGCGGCGCCCGCGTCGCTCGACGGCGGCACCTCGGACGATCCCGACTGTGCGGTATTTCCCATCGACGCCACCGTGCCCACGCTGGCCCGTGTCGTCGAGCATCTGGCAGGCCGGTGCGGGAGCGGCGAGGAGCTCGCGGCCAGGATCAGCGCCGCGGTGGCCCGTGAGGAGGCGGCGGCCCAACAACCCCTGGCCGGCGGCACATCGGTCCCGGTGGGCGCCCGGAGCGCCGCTCACTCGGGCGCGGACGTCCTGGACTTCTGGGGCCCCGGCCCCCTTCCGCTCTTCCCGCTCCAGCCACCCCGTACGGGTACGGAACTGCTCGCCGACCATGTCGCGGCGATGGTCTGTTGCGCCGCCGTCGACACGGCGGGTGCGGCGCCCGGACTCGACTGGCTCGACGGTCCCGCGCTGTTGGTCGGCGGCGAGCGCCGGGCGGATCTGGGCAGTCCCGTCCTCAGCCTGGTCGAGGACGGGGACGCGGGGCCGCTGCGTTCCTGGCTCGCCTCGGTCGGCGTGCGCACCGACAAACCCGTCCGTCTTGTCTGAACCATGGGCCTCGACGGCCTCGACGGCCTCGACCACAGAGCTGAACCACAGCATCCCCACCCTGCTCAGAGATAACGCCGCCGGGAGCACCGCACCTCCAATACCCGGAAGGAAGCGTTCCGTTCACGTCAATTAGCGACGAACAGTGACGGAGTGCATGCGTTATGTGATGTGCTGGGGATCGACGCTGACAGTCGTCGCATCACTGTTGGCGCACCGATGGCGCACGGCTGGTGCAGATCGCCGTTGATCACCGGTGACGATCAACTTTGTCTCACCGTTGACTCGGGGGACCAGAGGGAGGGAAGCGGTATGGGGGCGGAGCAGATTCGTCGATGGGAGTCGGGTGCCCTCGCGCACGCCGTCTCCGACCCCTTCGGACAGGGCCCGCTGCCCTGGCTGCGCGGCAGTGAGAACTACTTCGACGACACCGGACATGTCGTCCCCTGGTACGTGGACCCCACCCTGGCGCGCAGCTCCACCGACGGCGGTACTCGTACGGCCGACGATGTGCACCGCCAGATCAAGGGCTTCACCTCCACGGGCGCCGCGGCCCCCGGAGAGGCGATCGACTTCCACATCACCGTGGACCCGCCCCAGCAGTTCTCCGTGGACATCTACCGCATCGGTCACTACGGGGGCGACGGCGCCGCCAAGATCACCACGAGTCCCCGGCTCTCCGGCATCGTCCAGCCGGCCCCGCTCACCGCCGACCGCACGGTCTCCTGTCACCACTGGTGGCAGTCCTGGCGGCTGCAGATCCCCACCTACTGGTCGATCGGCGCATACGTCGCCGTGCTCACCACGGTCGACGGATACCGCTCCCACATCCCGTTCACGGTCCGCGACGACCACCCGGCCGATCTCCTGTTGGTCCTGCCGGACATCACCTGGCAGGCGTACAACCTCTACCCGGAGGACGGCCGCACCGGCGCCAGCCTCTACCACGCCTGGGACGAGCAGGGCCGCCTCCTGGGCGAGGAGGACGCCGCGGTCACCGTCTCCTTCGACCGCCCGTACGCGGGCGCCGGTCTGCCGCTCCACGTCGGTCATGCCTACGACTTCATCCGCTGGGCCGAGCGGTACGGCTACGACATCGCGTACGCCGACACACGCGATCTGCACGCGGGCCGGATCGACCCGGGCCGCTACCGGGGCCTGGTCTTCCCCGGCCACGACGAGTACTGGTCGGTGCCCATGCGCCGTACCGCCGAACTCGCCCGCGACGACGGCACCTCGCTCGTCTTCCTCTCCGCCAACACCATGTACTGGCAGGTCAGCCTCTCCCCGTCGCCGTCCGGCGTCCCGGACCGGCTGCTCACCTGCCGCAAGCGCCGAGGCCCGGGCAAGCCCGCGCTCTGGCGCGAGATCGACCGTCCCGAGCAGCAGCTTCTCGGCATCCAGTACGCGGGCCGGGTCCCCGATCCGCACCCCCTGGTCGTACGGAACGCCGAGCACTGGCTGTGGGACTCGACGGGTGCCTGCGAGGGCGACGAGATCGACGGCCTGGTCGCGGGCGAGGCCGACCGCTACTTCCCGCGCACCGCACTTCCCGAGCACGAGAGCCGCATCCTGCTCGCCCACTCCCCGTACCAGGACAGCGAAGGAGTCAAGCGCCACCAGGAGACCTCCCTGTACCGGGCCCCGTCCGGCGCACTCGTCTTCGCCTCCGGCACCTTCGCCTGGTCTCCGGCGCTGGACCGCCCCGGCCATGTGGACCCCCGCATCCAGCGGGCCACCGCCAATCTCCTCGACCGCATCTGCAAACGCGCCTGAAACGCCTTCGGGGCCACGGCACTCGGCGCCACGGACGCCCCCGCTCCGCCCCACCGCACCCCGATACGGGAGAATCGGTACGACTCCTGGATCAACCTACGCGGAGGCAGCGTGTCCGGATTTGTAGAAAAGCCCGAACCAGTGCAGGTCCCGGGGCTCACCCACCTCCACACCGGCAAGGTGCGCGACCTGTACCGGAACGAGGCGGGCGACCTCGTCATGGTCGCCAGTGACCGTATGTCCGCGTACGACTGGGTCCTGCCCACCGAGATCCCCGACAAGGGCCGCGTGCTCACCCGGCTCTCGCTGTGGTGGTTCGACCAGCTCGCCGATCTCGTACCGAACCACGTCCTGTCCACGGAGCTCCCCGCCGGCGCCCCTGCGGACTGGGCCGGCCGGACGCTGATCTGCAAGTCGCTGCGGATGGTCCCGGTCGAGTGCGTCGCCCGCGGTTACCTCACCGGCTCGGGCCTCGCCGAGTACAAGGAGTCCCGCACGGTCTGCGGCCTCGCGCTGCCCGAGGGCCTCGTCGACGGCTCCGAGCTCCCGGCACCGATCTTCACCCCCGCCACCAAGGCGGCCGTCGGCGACCACGACGAGAACGTGAGCTACGAGGAGGTGGCCCGCCAGGTCGGCGCGGAGACCGCCGCCCAGCTGCGCCGCTCCACATTGGACGTGTACAGCAGGGCCCGTGACATCGCGCGCGTACGCGGGATCATCCTCGCCGACACGAAGTTCGAGTTCGGTTTCGCTCCCACGGCCGACGGCGGCGAGGAGCTGATCATCGCGGACGAGGTGCTGACCCCGGACTCCTCCCGCTTCTGGCCCGCGGCCAGCTGGGAGCCGGGCAGGGCCCAGCCCAGTTACGACAAGCAGTTCGTGCGCGACTGGCTGACCTCGCCGGCCTCCGGCTGGGACCGCAAGAGCGAGCAGCCGCCCCCGGCGCTGCCCCAGGAGATCGTGGACGCGACCCGGGCGAAGTACCTGGAGGCGTACGAACTCCTCACCGGCACGCCCTGGAAGTAGGCAGCTCCCGGAACACGAAGAAGCCCCCGGCCGAAAGGCCGGGGGCTTCTTGCCGAACCGAGCGGACGACCAGGTTCGAACTGGCGACCTCAACCTTGGCAAGGTTGCGCTCTACCAACTGAGCTACGTCCGCAAGCGCCGAAGCGCGAAGACCACTATACCCATCCGCGCTCACGTGCGAGACGCACCGCCGCATGACGGTTCTCCGCCCCGAGCTTCGAGGCGGCCGCCGAGAGGTAGTTCCGTACGGTTCCCTGTGACAGCGACGCCCGCTCCGCGATCTCCGCGACCGGCGCCCCGTCGGCCGCCAGCTCCAGCACCTCGGCCTCGCGCGTGGTCAGCGGCGAGTCCCCGGCGGAGATCGCATCGGCCGCCAACTCCGGGTCCACGTAACGGTTGCCGGCGTGCACGGTACGGATGATCCCGGCCAGCTGCCGGGCGCTGACGGTCTTCGGTACGAAGGCCCGCACGCCTGCCGCGAGTGCCCGCTTCAGATGTCCCGGCCGGCCGTGACTCGTCACGATCATCGTCCGGCAGCCGGGCAGTTCGGTCCGCAGGGATGTGGCGACGTTCACACCGTCGGCACCCGGCATCTCCAGATCGAGGACCGCCACATCGGGGCGGTGGGCCCGCGCCATGGCCAGTGCCTCCCGACCGGTCGCCGCCTCCGCGACCACTACGAGGTCGTCCTCCAGGGCGAGCAGCGCGGCCAGCGCGCCCCGGATCAGATGCTCGTCGTCGGCGAGCAGCACCCGTACGGTCGTCATCGGCGTTCCTCCTGAAGGACGGGTGCCTCCCGGGCGGCAGGTGGCTTCTCAAGACGGGCCGGCGACGCCGCCGGCCCGAGCGGGATCGTCGCCGTGAGCCGGAACAGGCCGTTCTCCGCCGGGCCCGCGTCCAGCGCACCGTCGACCACGCGCAGTCGCTCCCGCAGCCCGGCCAGCCCGGAGCCGCCCGGCCCGGAGTTCCCGTCCGGTCCCGCGGCGGCCGCCGCCCCGTCGTTCTCCACCAGCAGCACGGCCGCGTCCGCCGAGGCTCTGAACCGGATCGTGCAGTGGCGCGGGTCGCCGTGCCGCAGCACATTGGTCGCCGCCTCCCGCACGACCCAGCCGAGCGCCGACTGCACGGGCGCGGGCAGCCGGTCGCCGGTGTCGCCCGTCACCTCGCACTCGATCCCGGCCGCACTCAACACCCCTTGGGCGCCGGCCAGTTCCGTACTCAGATCGGCCTCCCGGTATCCCCGTACGACATCGCGCACCTCCTGCTGCGAGGTGCGGGCTATCCGCTGCACCTCGACCATCTGGTCCACCGCCTCCGGCCTGCCGCGCTGTGCCAGCTCCACGGCCAGTTCGCTCTTCAGCGCGATCACGGCGAGATTGCGGCCAAGTACGTCGTGCAAGTCCCGCCCGAACCGGAGCCGTTCCTCGGCGACCGCGAGCCGGGCCTGAAGATCCCGGGCCTCCTCGGCCTGCCACATCACGCCCAGGCTCCAGGCGCTGGGCCGTACGGCGATCAGTGTGAGCAGGCAGCCGAAGAGCGTGCTCGGCACCACCCCGGCCAGTGTCCCGCCCCGCACCCCGACCGCGGCGAGGACGCCGACGTTCAGCGCGGTGACGGCGAGCGCCTGGATCAGGAAGGTGCGGACCGGGGTCAGCAGGGTCTGCGTGATCGCGAACGCCACCGGAGCGTTCATGGTCATGATGAGCAGCCCGTCGTCGTCGACCCCGTTCACCCCGGCCATCGTCGCCAGCAGCCCCAGGCTCACCAGCAGCAGCACCAGTGGCGGCAGCTGCCGCCGACGGGGAAAGACGGCAGTGCCGAGGTAGTGCGCGTACGACAACTGGACGTTGCGGTTGCTCAGCAGGCACTGCACAAGGCTCACGAGCAGCAGTGCCACGCCCAGGGCGATCGGCAGCGGCGCATGGCGGATGTCCGACTTGAAGGGGGCCAGCTGCCACGACAGGGTGAAGAGCCAGGGCATCGCCGAGAGGGTCAGCCGCGAGTACAGATCGATCCGCTCCAGCTTGCTGCGCTGCTGCCAGCTGCGGCGCCAGCCCCGCACGAGCACCGACACGGCACGTCCCTCCTCAGCGTCGCGGATCCCAGCGGAACCGCCGTTGCACAGCAAACACGGCGAACGCGGTCCAGGCCAGCCCCGTCAGAGCGGCCACGAGCAGGTCGGAGCCCTCGGCCCCGCCCAGCCAGCCCGTCCGCACGAGCGTCATCACCCCGGTCACCGGCAGCAGCTCGCACACGGACGCCATCGGGCCGGGCATGATCTCCAGCGGTACGAAGAGCCCCGAGCCCATCATCGAGATGAAGAACAGCGGGAGGGTGGTGAGCTGCGACGTCTGTACGGTGCGGGTCACCGCGGAGGTGGCCGCGGCCAGTGCCGCCAGCAGCACCACGCCCAGCAGCAGGCCCGCAAGGAGCAGTTCGGGCCGCTGCGGCGTGGCGAGGCCGAAGAAGGCCGTCCCCGCCACCACGATCACCACGGTCTGGGCCAGAGCCAGCGCGACCGACGGCAGGGCGGTCCCGATGAGAATCTCCCGGTCGGTGACCTCGCCGGTACGCAGCCGCTTCAGGACGAGGTCCTCGCGCCGCGCCACGTAGGACGAGACCAGGTTCATGTAGACGGCCTGGATCAGCACGATGCCGATGCCGCCGGTGAGCGCCGCCGCGGCGACGGACAGGCCGGTCCCGTCGAGAACGGACTGCTTCAGCGTCGACTTCATCGCCAGGACCATGGCGGCGGGCATCAGCAGCGCGACGAACACCGCCGTACGGTTGCGCGCGAGCAGGGTGACTTCGGCGCGCCCGAGGGCGGTCAGCCGGCCCCGGAGCGTTGTGCCGGTCGCCGTGCTCGCGCCGGTCGTGCTGGTCGTACCGGTCGTCGTGATCGTCATCGCGCAGCCACCCTTTCGGACTCCGACGCGCTCTGCGCGATATCGAGAAACGCCTCTTCGAGCGAGGCCGAGCGGGCATCGAGGCCGAGCAGCCGGACGTCCGACTCCCGCGCCCAGGTCAGCAGTTCGTCCAGGGACTCCTGCAAGCGGTGGGTACGGATCTCGATCCGGTGGCCCTCGGCGGCGGCCCGCAGCCCCAGCGGAAGCCGGGCCGGCGGCACCGTCTGCGGCAGCTCGAACCGGATGCGGGCGGGGCGGGCGGCCGTCACTTCGGTGGTGGTGCCCGCCGTCACTATCCGCCCCCGGTGCATGATCGCCAGCCGGTCGGCGAGCGTCTCGGCCTCCTCCAGATAGTGCGTGGTGAGCAGCACGGTGGTGCCGCCGTCCCGCAGCTCGCGCACCAACTCCCAGGTGTCCCGCCGCCCTTCGGCGTCGAGCCCGGTGGTCGGCTCGTCCAGGAAAAGCACCTCGGGCCGGCCGAGCAGGGCCAGCGCCAGGTCGAGACGGCGCCGCTCGCCGCCGGAGAGCTGTTTGACCCGCACCCGCGCCCGATGGCCGAGTCCGACCAGCTCCAGTGCCTCACCGGTCGGGCGCGCGCCGCTGGTGCAGCCCGCCCACATCCGTACCGTCTCGGTGACCGTCAGCTCGGACGGGAAGCCGCCCTCCTGGAGCATCACCCCGATCCGCGGCCGGACGGCGGCGCGCTCGCGGAACGGGTCGTGGCCGAGCACCCGCACCGTGCCGGCGTCGGGCCCGGCCAGGCCCTCCAGCAGCTCGACGGTGGAGGTCTTCCCGGCGCCGTTCGTACCGAGCAGGGCGAAGAGCTCGCCGCGCGCCACCGAGAAGGAGACACCGGCCACGGCTTCGAAGCCGCCGGCGTAGCGCCGCCGCACACCGCTCGCCTCGATCACGGGATCGATCACGGAGTCTGTCGCCGAAACGGTCACGGCGTCCGTCGTGAAACCGGTCGCGGGTTCGTCTGTGATGTACGCCACGGTGCCGCCCGCGCGGTCGCGGGGAATGTCGTCGCTGGTCATGCCTACAGATTTCCGCCGGATCGGCGCCGCGGGCAGTGCGGGCTGTCACCACTGCTCATGACAAACGTCATGGGCACGAGGCCAGGAGCGCGGACGGGAATACGGCGAAGGCCCTGGTCGATATCGACCAGGGCCTTCGAACAAACCGATCAAGAGCGGACGACGAGATTCGAACTCGCGACCCTCACCTTGGCAAGGTGATGCTCTACCAACTGAGCCACGTCCGCATTGCTGCCGCTCATTGTACTCCCCTTGAGGAGATCCATCGGGCGGTGCGAGCACTACTCTACCCGATTCACCGGAGTGGTCGGTAAGAGTGATGCAGAGCGGGTGACAGGAATTGCACACTGCGCCTTCCCCCTGGAAGGGGGATGTTCTGCTACTGAACTACACCCGCACGCTGCGTGAGGTTCGGCTTTGCGGCCTTGCCCTTCGGCGTGCTCCAGACTTTAGCCGACCTGCAGGGGTGTAGCGCAAGTCGGTGGCCACGGGGTGTCGCCGAGAGGTGCGCCGGAGCGCCGACGGGCGTTCACCGGCCGGCCCCGGCGGCCGGTCCGGGCGATCCGGCCGCGGGCCGGGTTCTCAACTGGCTTCGCGGAACGCCTCGTAGACCTTCTTGGGGATCCGGCCGCGGGCCGGCACCTCCATCCGGTGGGAGCGGGCCCAGGCGCGCACGGCCGCCGGGTCGGGTGCGAGTGAGGTGTGCCGGTACGACGCAGGGGTCTTGCCGCGCTTACCGGCATTTGTCTGCTTTCGACCGGCCGCCATGTACGGCGCCAGAACCTTGCGCAGTTTCTTTGCATTGGACGGATTGAGGTCGATCTCGTACGACTTCCCGTCCAGGGCGAAGGTAACCGTTTCCGCCGCTGCTCCCCCGTCGATGTCGTCGAAGAGCGTGACCACTACGCGCTGAGCCACGGATGTCGGTCCTTTCCTACGGCGTCGGCGCGTCTGACATGCGCTGATGCCGGCCTTCCGGCTGTTAGGCGGATGCGAGTCGACCGGTGTCGACTGTTTAGGGGCAATGCTGCATTCCCCGGTAATCATTTGTACAGCGGTAGGTGCCGCATTGTGAAGCCCAACCAATTACCTCCGCGTGTCAGCCTTCTATGTGTGCTGCCGGTGAGGATTTTTTTTGCAGGACTTTCCCCATGTGTTGTCACGGCCGATATATGGGCGTGATCAGGGGCGCTCGATATCTACCCGCGTAGAATTTCTGGCCAGGTAGGCTGAGGGGACCTGCGGGGGTCTGGGGAACCCCCCGGAGAAACAGCCGCACCACACCACCACCGGGAGTGCCAGTGGCACGCGTCGTAGTCGACGTCATGCTCAAGCCCGAGATCCTCGACCCGCAGGGACAGGCGGTGCAGCGCGCACTGCCCCGTCTCGGCTTCGAGGGAATCGCGGACGTACGTCAGGGAAAGCGTTTCGAGCTCGAGGTCGAGGGGCCGGTCGACGACGCCGCCCTCAGCCGTATTCACGAGATGGCCGAGACGTTCCTCGCCAACACCGTCATCGAGGACTTCACCGTGAAGGTGGAGAAGGCCGAGGAGTCGAAGTGACTGCTCGTATCGGAGTCGTCACCTTTCCCGGCACGCTCGACGACAAGGACAGCCTGAGGGCCGTACGGGTCGCGGGCGCCGAACCCGTGTCGCTGTGGCACCGCGACAAGGACCTGCACCAGGTCGACGCGGTCATCCTGGCGGGCGGCTTCTCCTACGGCGACTACCTGCGGGCCGGAGCCATCTCCCGCTTCTCGCCGGTCATGGAGACGATCATCGAGAACGCGCGGGCCGGGATGCCGGTCCTCGGTATCTGCAACGGCTTCCAGATCCTGACCGAGGCGCATCTGCTGCCCGGCGCGATGCTGCAGAACAACCACCTGCACTTCATCTGCCGCGACCAGAAGCTGCGCGTCGAGAACGCGGAGACCGCCTGGACCTCGGACTACTCCACGGGCCAGGAGATCTCGGTACCGCTCAAGAACATGGACGGGCGTTACGTCGCCGACGAGCGCGTCCTCGACGAGCTGGAGGCGGAGGGTCGCGTCACCTTCCGCTACCTGGACGTGAACCCCAACGGTTCGCTGCGCGACATCGCCGGCATCACCAACGCCGCAGGCAATGTCGTCGGTCTGATGCCGCACCCGGAGCACGCCGTCGAGCCGCTGATCGGAACCGGTCGTACCGACGGCCTCGGTTTCTTCACCTCGATCATCAAGAAGCTGGTCAACGCATGAGCCTGGATACGGTCAAGCACGCGGCCGAGACCCCGGACGTCGCGCAGCCCTGGAAGGAGCTCGGCCTCAAGGAGGACGAGTACGCCCGGATCCGCGAGATCCTGGGCCGCCGTCCCACCGGCGCCGAGCTCGCCATGTACTCCGTGATGTGGTCCGAGCACTGCTCGTACAAGAGCAGCAAGGTTCACCTCAAGCAGTTCGGCGAGAAGGTCCCCGTCAACGACGCGATGCTCGTCGGCATCGGCGAGAACGCCGGTGTGGTCGACGTCGGTCAGGGTTACGCGGTCACCTTCAAGGTCGAGTCGCACAACCACCCCTCGTACATCGAGCCCTACCAGGGCGCGGCCACCGGCGTCGGCGGCATCGTCCGCGACATCCTCGCCATGGGTGCCCGCCCCGTCGCGGTCGTCGACCCCCTGCGGTTCGGCGCGGCCGACCACCCCGACACCAAGCGGGTCCTGCCCGGCGTCGTCGCGGGCATCGGCGGCTACGGCAACTGCCTGGGTCTGCCGAACATCGGCGGCGAGGTCGTCTTCGACGCCTGCTACCAGGGCAACCCGCTCGTCAACGCCGGCTGCATCGGCGTGATGAAGCACGAGGACATCCACCTGGCCAAGGCCTCCGGCCCCGGCAACAAGGTGATCCTGTACGGCGCCCGCACCGGCGGAGACGGCATCGGCGGCGTCTCGGTGCTGGCTTCGGAGACCTTCGAGTCGACCGGCCCGGCGAAGCGTCCGGCCGTCCAGGTCGGCGACCCGTTCCAGGAGAAGCTCCTCATCGAGTGCACCCTGGAGATCTTCGGCGAGAAGCTCGTCGCCGGTATCCAGGACCTCGGCGGTGCGGGCCTTTCCTGCGCCACCTCGGAGCTGGCCTCCGCAGGCTCCGGCGGTATGCGCGTCGAGCTGGACACCGTGCCGCTGCGCGACTCCTCCCTCTCGCCCGAGGAAATCCTCATGAGCGAGTCGCAGGAGCGCATGTGCGCGATCGTCGAGCCGCAGCACGTCGAGCGTTTCATGGAGATCTGCGAGAAGTGGGACGTCATCGCCACCGTCATCGGTGAGGTGACCGAGGGCTCGCAGCTGGAGATCTTCTGGCACGGCGAGCAGATCGTGGACGTGCCGCCGCGGTCCGTCGCCCACGAGGGCCCGACGTACCACCGCCCGTTCGCCCGTCCGTCCTGGCAGGACGCGCTGCAGGCCGACGACGCGGGCAAGCTGGCCCGTCCGGCGAACGGCGCCGAGTTGCGCGAGCAGGTCCTCAAGCTGGTCGCTTCGCCGAACCAGGCGTCGAAGTCCTGGATCACGGACCAGTACGACCGGTTCGTGCAGGGCAACACCGTGCTCGCGATGCCCGAGGACGCCGGCATGGTCCGGATCGACGAGAAGTCGAACCTGGGCGTGGCCATGGCGACCGACGGCAACGGCCGGTACGCCAAGCTCGACCCGTACACCGGTGCGCAGCTGGCGCTGGCGGAGTCGTACCGCAATGTCGCCGCCTCCGGCGCCAAGCCGCTCGCGATCTCGGACTGCCTGAACTTCGGTTCGCCCGAGGACCCGGACGTCATGTGGCAGTTCGCCGAGGCCACCCGTGGTCTCGCGGACGGCTGCCTGGAGCTGGGCACTCCGGTCACCGGCGGCAATGTGTCGCTGTACAACCAGACCGGTGAGACGGCGATCCACCCGACGCCGGTCGTGGCCGTGCTCGGTGTGATCGACGATGTCACCCGGCGTACGCCGGTCGCCTTCGCGGAAGAGGGCCAGCTCCTCTACCTGCTGGGCGACACGCGTGAGGAGTTCGGTGGCTCGGCCTGGTCCGAGGTCGTCCACGGCCACCTGGGTGGCATGCCGCCCGAGGTCGACCTGGGCCGCGAGAAGCTGCTCGGCGAGATCCTGATCTCGGCCTCCCGCGACGGCATGATCGACGCGGCGCACGACCTCTCCGACGGCGGTCTGATCCAGGCCGTCACCGAGTCCTGCCTTCGTGGCGGGAAGGGTGCCCGGCTGGTCGTGCCGGACGGTCTGGACGCATTCACCTTCCTCTTCTCCGAGTCGGCGGGGCGCGCGGTCGTCTCGGTTCCGCGCAGCGAGGAGCTCCGGTTCAACGACATGTGCGGGGCGCGGGGTCTGCCCGTCACCCGTATCGGTGTCGTGGACGGTGAGGAGATCGAGATCCAGGGCGAGTTCAGCATTCCGCTGAGCGAGCTGCGCACGGCGCACGAGGAGACCATTCCGGGTCTGCTCGCCTGACGCCTGATCCTGTTCGAGGACGGCCCCGCCCGGTTCATGGGCGGGGCCGTTCTCGTTCCGTCAAGTTCGGCGGACCCGGAACTCCGGGAATTCCGCCGAGCCGCATGTGCATTTCCTGCTGATGGACTATCGGGGTGCGGATGTGGACAGCCTGCGGAATTCTGTTCAGCCGGTGGTGCAGCGGTGTTCCGGTGAATCGCCGGGCATTCACCTTCGGTGGTACGGGCAGGACTCGGACCGGGGCCGCCACCGGTGCGGGCGGCGATCAACTCGCCCATGGACCCGGCAAGTCCGCACAGCGCCGAATCGCTCAGGAAGGTGGCTACGGCCCCGATGAAGACCTTCTTGGTGCCGAGTGCGTCGCAGAGGTTCCCGTGCAGCGGCAGTGCCGCTGTCGCGGCGAGCTGACAGGCGGCGATCGGCCGGGGGATCTCGTCGGCGTCGTGCGCCGGATCGAGATCGCGGACGATCGGCACGGACGCCGACGAGACGATGTCCCTGCCGAGCACGGCCGGCAGGGTCGTGGCGATGCAGAGCACGAAGCCGATGATGCGTTGCCGGCCGGTCATGTTTGTGGACATGGCAGGACTCCCCTCCGGAGCAGCGCAGTGCTGCTGCGGCCGCACCACCGTGTCATAGAAATGTACTAAGTCAATATTTAATCCGAGAATAATCTTCATCCTGGTACAGTGATGCCATGACTGAGGGGATGAGCCTGCGCGAGCGCAAGAAGCTCCAGACGCGTCACCGTCTGCTGACCGCGGCCACCGAGCTCTTTGCCGAGCGCGGCTTCGACAAGGTCTCGGTCGCTGAGATCGCCGAGGCGGCCGAGGTGTCGAAGATGACCGTCTTCAACTACTTCGCCGGCAAGGAGGACTTGGTCCTCGCTCCGATGGAGGAGCACATCGGTGATGTCGCGCGAGTGGTGCGGGACCGGGCCCCCGGCGAGTCCGCGGCGGCCGCCGTGCGGCGTCAGTTCCTGGCCGCCATCGAGGCCCGTGACCCCTCCGTCGGGCTGAGCGACGCGCCGGTGGTGCTCGGGCTGCGCCGGCTGATCCAGGAGACCCCGGCGCTACTCATCCGGGCCCACGCATTCTCCATGCGCTCCTTCGACCTGCTCGCCGAAGTCCTGGTCGAGGAGGGCGAGGAGCCGTCCATCGCCCGGATCGCGGCCGCCCAGCTGATCGCCACCCGCAACGCCCTCATCTCCGCGAATCAAATGCGGCTGCTGGCGGGGGAGCCGGCGGACGCGGTGGCGCCGGATGCCGTCGCGCTCGCCGAGCGCGGTTTCGATCTGCTCGACAAGGGACTGGGAGACTTCGCGACCAGGTCCTGAGGCAGCAGGCCCGACAGGGCTCAGTGCCTGTCCGACCGTGAGCCGCCGGACACCCCTTAGGCTCCTGGACCATGCCGCCGTCCCAGAAACGAGCCCGTCGCTACGACCCGGCCAGGACCCGCACCGCGGTCCTGGCGCAGTTCGCGCATGTCCGTGAAGCCGTCCGCGTCCTGACGCCCGAACAGCTCGCGCTGCCGACCCGGCTCGGGGACTGGACCGTGCGCGAACTGGCCGTCCATCTGGCCATGGCGCTCTCGCACGTCACGCGGAATCTGGAGTTGCCCGAACCCGCCTCGCCCAAGCCCGATCTGACGCTCCTCGAATGGCCGTTCTCGACCGCGGACCGGGCCGGGCGCATCGCCGACGACACCAAGGCTCTCGCCGCGGACCGTCCGGACCTGGACGCGCTGTACGGGGAGGTCGCCGGGCGGTTCGAGGAGCTGGTGTCCGACGCCCCGGAGGACCGGTTGCTGCCGACCCGGGCCGGCGCGATGCGGCTGGCCGACTTCCTGGTCACCCGTACCGTCGAACTCGTCGTGCACACCGACGATCTGAACGAGGCGGCCGGCCTCGGTATCCCGTACGACCGGCAGGCGCTCGCCGCCTGCACCCGGCTGTTCGCCGACGCCGTCGCGGAGAAGGCGCCGGGCGGCTCGGTCGAGGTGCGCGTCCCGCCGTTCGCCGTCGTCCAGTGCGTCCAGGGCCCCAAGCACACGCGCGGTACGCCGCCCAATGTCGTCGAGACCGATCCGCTCACCTGGATCCGGCTCGCCACCGGGCGTACGGAGTGGGCCCATGAGCTCGACGCGGCGAAGGTCAGCGCCAGCGGTGAGAGGGCCGATCTCGCCGGGCTGCTGCCCCTGATGGGGTGAGGGGGAACCGGACGACCGCCCGGACCGTCCCAGGGCCATGCGGAAACAAGGTACGGCCGTCGGAGTCCTGGCCCTCCTGGTCCTGGCCGCCTGCGGTACGGAGACGGGCGCCGGGGCCGGTTCGGGGTCCGGTTCCGACGGTGGCGCCGTGCGGACCGATCTGCCCGTCACCGGTGTCCGCTGGGGCGTCGAATCGGTGACGGTCGACGGGAAGCGGACCGCCGCCCCCTCCAGCGCCCATGTCGAGATCGACTCCAAGGGCCGGGCCACCGGGAACTACGGATGCAACCGCTTCACCGCCGATGTCCGCATCGACGGCGAGACGATCACGGTCGGGCCGGGCACGAGCACCTCAATGGCCTGCGAGAAGGACGTCCAGCGGTTCGAGGCGGCCATGTCCGGCGCGTTCAGCGGCGAACTCACCGCGGCCTTGGCGAAAAAGACCCTCGTCCTGAGCGCGGAGAACGGCGACTCCATCGCCCTCACGGCGCAACGGCCGGCCCGGCTCACCGGCACCACCTGGACGGTCACCACCCTGGTTTCCGGCACGGTCGCCTCGTCGCTGCCCGCGGGTGCGCAGGAGAGGGCGCGACTGAGCTTCGGCAAGGACGGCTCCGTACAGGGCACCCTCGGCTGCAATCGGTTCCGCGGCACCGCGGCGGTCTCCAGTTCCACCATCACGTTCGGCCGGATCGACGGCACCAAGATGATGTGCCCGGCCTCCCGGATGAAGCTGGAGCGCGAACTGCTCGCGATCCTGGACGGCCGGACGACGTACCGGATCGATCACCGCACCCTGTCCCTCACCGCGGAGAACGGCAAGGGGCTCGGCGCATCGGCCACCGGGACAAGGGGCTGACTTTCCCTGCGCCACCTTTGCCGAGGCCCCCGAGAAGCCGCATACCGGGCTCCCGGGTGTGAGGCTCACCACGAAACGGACGTTCGGCCGGACTCCGTTACAGAGCATCGATCGGCTCACCGAGCGCCACCATCCGGCCGGCTGCCCCCCGTGCCCCGAGTGGCCGGAACTAGCCGGTAACCGGCCGCTGGTCCGGGTGACCGCTGCCCTGTGGCCGGTCCGCACCTCTCCGCGACCGGGAAATGGTCACTCCGATTGACTGTCCGAACCGGCCCGCGAACCTCCCCTGGGAGCGCTTCCCCGGTGCTCGGGCCCGGTATCCCGAATTCGGACCAGTGGTCGATCTCGCCTACACTCGGTGGTGTGCCTCGTGGTGATGGACGACTCAACCACGACCTGCTCCCCGGAGAGAAAGGCCCCCAGGACGCTTGTGGCGTCTTCGGTGTCTGGGCTCCGGGCGAAGAGGTCGCCAAGCTCACCTATTTCGGACTGTATGCCCTGCAGCACCGTGGACAGGAGTCCGCGGGCATCGCAGTGAGCAACGGGTCCCAGATCCTGGTCTTCAAGGACATGGGACTGGTCTCGCAGGTCTTCGACGAAACGTCTCTGGGATCTCTCCAGGGCCATATCGCGGTCGGTCATGCCCGCTACTCCACCACCGGTGCCTCGGTGTGGGAGAACGCGCAGCCGACGTTCCGTGCGACCGCGCACGGCTCGATCGCCCTGGGTCACAACGGCAACCTGGTCAATACGGCCCAGCTCGCCGAGATGGTCGCCGACCTTCCCCGCAAGGACGGTCGCGCCACCCAGGTCGCCGCGACGAACGACACCGATCTGGTGACCGCGCTGCTCGCCGGCCAGACCGATGAGGACGGCAAGCCGCTCACCATCGAGGAGGCCGCCGCAAAGGTGCTTCCCGATGTGAAGGGCGCCTTCTCCCTCGTCTTCATGGACGAGCACACCCTCTACGCCGCCCGCGACCCGCAGGGCATCCGCCCGCTGGTTCTCGGCCGCCTCGAGCGCGGCTGGGTGGTGGCCTCCGAGTCCGCCGCTCTCGACATCTGCGGTGCCAGCTTCGTTCGCGAGATCGAGCCGGGCGAGCTCGTCGCCATCGACGAGAACGGCCTGCGCACCTCGCGGTTCGCGGAAGCGAAGCCGAAGGGCTGTGTCTTCGAGTACGTCTATCTGGCCCGCCCCGACACCGACATCGCCGGGCGCAACGTCTACCTCTCCCGCGTGGAGATGGGGCGCAAGCTGGCCGCCGAGGCCCCCGTCGAGGCCGATCTGGTCATAGCGACTCCGGAGTCCGGCACCCCCGCCGCCATCGGCTACGCGGAGGCCAGCGGCATCCCGTTCGGCGCCGGACTGGTGAAGAACGCCTATGTCGGCCGGACCTTCATCCAGCCGTCCCAGACCATTCGCCAGCTGGGTATCCGCCTCAAGCTGAACCCGCTCAAGGAAGTCATCAAGGGCAAGCGCCTCGTGGTCGTCGACGACTCGATCGTCCGCGGCAACACCCAGCGCGCACTGGTCCGGATGCTCCGCGAGGCCGGCGCCGCCGAGATCCACATCCGGATCTCGTCCCCGCCGGTGAAGTGGCCCTGCTTCTTCGGCATCGACTTCGCGACCCGCGCCGAGCTGATCGCCAACGGCATGACGGTCGACGAGATCTGCACGTCGATGGGTGCCGACTCGCTCGCGTACATCTCGCTCGACGCGATGGTCGAGGCGACGACGATCGCCAAGCCGAACCTGTGCCGCGCCTGCTTCGACGGTGAGTACCCGATGGAGCTGCCGGACCCGGAGCTGCTCGGCAAGCAGTTGCTGGAGACCGAGCTGGCGGCAGGCCCTGCGGCAACCGCCGCGTCCGACGCACTGCGTCGTCCGTGACGGCCCAGCCGTACACCCCTGGCCACCAGCCCCGTATTTCCACACGAAAGATCCCAGGCAATGTCTGAGACAACAGGTGCTTCCTACGCGGCAGCGGGCGTCGACATCGAGGCCGGCGACCGCGCCGTCGAGCTGATGAAGGAGTGGGTGAAGAAGACGCAGCGCCCCGAGGTCGCGGGCCTCGGCGGCCTCGGCGGTTTCGCCGGGCTCTTCGACGCCTCGGCCCTCAAGCGTTACGAGCGTCCGCTGCTCGCCTCCGCCACCGACGGCGTCGGCACGAAGGTCGACCTCGCCCGCAAGATGGGCGTGTACGACACCATCGGCCACGACCTCGTCGGCATGGTCGTCGACGACCTGGTCGTCTGCGGTGCCGAGCCGCTCTTCATGACCGACTACATCTGCGTCGGCAAGGTGCACCCCGAGCGTGTCGCGTCCATCGTGAAGGGCATCGCCGAAGGCTGTGTCCTCGCCGGCTGCGCCCTGGTCGGCGGCGAGACCGCCGAGCACCCGGGTCTCCTCGGTCCGGACGACTTCGATGTCGCGGGCGCCGGTACGGGCGTGGTCGAGGCCGACCTTCTGCTCGGCCCGGAACGTATCCGTAAGGGTGACGTCGTGATCGCCATGGCGTCGTCCGGTCTTCACTCCAACGGGTACTCGCTCGTCCGTCACGTGGTCTTCGACCGGGCCGGCTGGGCACTGGACCGCGAGGTCGAGGAGTTCGGGCGGACGCTCGGCGAGGAGCTTCTGGAGCCCACCAAGATCTACTCGCTGGACTGCCTGGCCCTCACCCGTACGACCGAGGTGCACGGCTTCAGTCACATCACCGGCGGCGGCCTCGCCAACAACCTGGCCCGGGTCATCCCGGACGGACTGCACGCCACGGTCGACCGCTCCACCTGGACGCCCGGCGCGGTCTTCGACCTGGTCGGCAAGGCGGGTCAGGTCGAGCGGCTGGAGTTGGAGAAGACGCTGAACATGGGCGTCGGCATGATCGCGATCGTCCCGGAGCAGTCCGTGGATGTCGCCCTGACGACGCTGGCCGACCGTGGGGTCGACTCCTGGGTCGTGGGCGAGATCACGGAGCGCGGCGCGCACACCTCGGGTGCCGAGCTGGTGGGCGACTACGCGCGATAGGCACGGGCGGGCACACCGGGATCACCCGGTGACCGCTTCGTCCTCGGTCGCCGGGCTTCTCACCCGTCCGGCGATCGGGGAAACCGAAGCCCGCCCGAGCAGCCGGACCGGATCGGGGTAGCACAGAACCCGGTCCGGGACAGGCCCGGACCGGGTTGATGTGTCAGCGCGAGGTCAAGCGCCGCGGCGCTGTGACGACGGACCGGACTGATCGTCCTCGTCCTCGTCCTCGTCGTCGTTGTACAGATCCGCGTACTGTGCGTACGGGTCATCTTCCTCGTCGTCGTCCTCGAACGGCTCTGCGTTCGGTGGTTGACTCGAAGGCGATGCGCCCAGCTCATTGGCCAGACGCGACAGGTCAGTCCCGCCGCTGCTGTACTTCAGCTGGCGGGCGACCTTTGTCTGCTTGGCCTTTGCCCGGCCGCGCCCCATGGCTCGACCCCCTCGGTGACGGGGCTCGACGGCCCCAGAGTCTTGACACGCGTTCATGTTTCAGGACGGACTCTCGGCAGAGAGACCGTGCCCGTAGGGCTTTAACGGTACCTGCTTCCGCGGCCATACGGTACGCCGCCCGCATCACGTGCCCCGGAAGAGGACCGGCGAGAAGCCCCGTCCTCGCTGGTCAACTGCGATTTTAACCTCTTCTTGGCATGCGACCCGCCGACCGACGTGAGTCTTGTCTCGCCGGTCGGCGGGTCCGCAGGCAGGAAGAGGTCGAAACGCCGGGTGATGCCCCCGCGACCGTCAGCTACGGCGCGCTTCGGCCATCCGCTGTTCGGCGATCCGGTCGGCCGCGGCAGCCGGCGGAATGCCGTCATCCTTCGCGCGTGCGAATATGGCGAGCGTGGTGTCGAAGATCTTCGACGCCTTGGCCTTGCACCGGTCGAAGTCGAACCCGTGCAGCTCGTCGGCGACCTGGATGACGCCGCCCGCATTCACCACATAGTCGGGTGCGTACAGGATCGACCGGTTCGCGAGGTCCTTCTCGACGCCGGGGTGCGCGAGCTGGTTGTTGGCCGCGCCGCACACCACCTTCGCCGTGAGCACCGGAACGGTGTCGTCGTTCAGCGCGCCGCCGAGCGCGCACGGGGCGTAGATGTCGAGGCCCTCGGTACGGATCAGCGCCGCGGTGTCCGCTGCGACGGCGACCTCGGGGTGCCCATCGGTGATGCGGCGGACGGATTCCTCCCGCACATCCGTGATCACGACCTCCGCACCGTCGAGAAGCAGATGCTCGACCAGGTGGTGACCGACCTTGCCGACTCCGGCGACCCCCACTTTTCGGCCACGCAGCGTCGGGTCGCCCCAGAGGTGCTGGGCGGAGGCCCGCATGCCCTGGAAGACGCCGAAAGCGGTGAGGACCGAGGAGTCGCCGGCGCCACCGTTCGAAGGGGAGCGGCCGGTGGTCCACCGGCACTCGCGGGCGACGACGTCCATGTCGGCGACATACGTGCCGACGTCGCAGGCCGTCACGTAACGGCCACCGAGCGAGGCCACGAACCGGCCGTAGGCCAGCAGCAGTTCCTCGCTCTTGATCTTCTCCGGGTCACCGATGATGACGGCCTTGCCGCCGCCGTGGTCGAGACCGGCCATGGCGTTCTTGTACGACATACCGCGCGACAGGTTCAGCGCGTCCGCGACGGCCTCTTCCTCGGAGGCGTACGGATAGAAGCGGGTGCCGCCGAGGGCCGGGCCCAGAGCGGTGGAGTGGATGGCGATGACGGCCTTGAGGCCGCTGGCACGGTCCTGGCAGAGCACGACTTGCTCGTGGCCCCCCTGATCCGAGTGGAACAGGGTGTGCAGGACGCCGTCGGTCACATCGGTCACTGTGGTGACTCCCAAGTACGAAGCGGCGGAGGACCCTCCTGAAGGTGGGGAGGGCCGCGGACCGGCCGGCACGGCCGGTCCGACTGGGCAAGAGCGTAAGTCCTACGCGGACGTAGATCTGTTCCAGTGCCCAGGATCACCCCCCGGCGGAGTACTGGCATGACACGATTTGCTGCATGTCGGTGGTGTCCTCAGTGCTCGTCCCTTACGCGTCCTACCTCCGGGTGTACGAGCCGCTGGCCGCCTTCCCGGAGCCCGAACGCGACCACTGGGCCCGTTACGCCGGGCGCACCCGAATTCCCACGGCACAGGACGAACTACGCCGTTCGCTCGCCGACTTGGTGGCCACACCGCCGGTCGGCGTGCCGGTGCACGAGAGCGGGGACGCGTTCGTCGCCGAGATGGACGGCGTGGTGTGCGTCTGCCCGTGGCGGACCAGGCTGCGCGGCTGGCTGGCGCTGGACGAGCTGATGGAGATGTTCCCCGGGCCGGTGCTCGACGTCGTGCTGCCGCCGGTGGTGCGCGGGCAGGCCGTCGCGGACCACGAGCGGTGGGCGGAGCGCAATCCGGACGCCAGGCCCTGGATCCTCACCTCGGTGTGGCAGGTCCCGGTGCGCTGGTTCGTGCTCTTCTCCGACGAGGAGCGGGAGTACGTGGAGGCGGGCGAGGGCGGTGAGCCGCCCGTGCTGCGCTACCGGACGCCGATGGTCCAGGCCCGGCGCCGGCTGGCCCGGGCGCTGAAGACATTGCGGGAGGCCGTGGACGAGGGGCCGCTGACCGAGGGGCTCGTGGACGTGGGGCGCTGGCTGGAGGAGTTCCATCCGCGCGCACTGGTCGAGCTGGACTATGCAGGTCTGGTGCACGCACTGCCGGCGGCGCAGCTCGCCGGGGACCGCTCGGCCGCCGATGTGGCCGAGGGCATCGTGGCTCTGCAGGCCGGCGACGCCGAAGGGGCGAGTGAGGCGTACGGGCGGCTGGCGGAGCGCTGGCGGGCGGTAAGGGATCGTCAATTCGCGAACTGACAGGGCCTCATCCGCCTCTGAACCTGTGACCCATGTGACACGTGAGGATGAAGAGGCGGAAGAGTACTTCAGTGGTCCTAGGACCTACGTCCCGAACCGGGCCTTTGCCTCAAGCGTGATGGATAGCACTAACGGGGCCCTTGCGTCCTTCCCTACTCCTCGTGCCAAAATAGGACAAGGAGTCCGGGGAGGGCTCCTTCCGTCCAAGTAGGGGCGGAATGCTCAGCATTGCACGCTATGGGGGGTCTGATGGCTCCTGATCACTCTGTGACTGATCGTCACGGTGGTGTGACTGTCCGCTATGGCATGGTCCATCGGCTTCCGTCGCTGATGAACACCTGGGAGGGCAATTCCATCGGTTTGGCCGACGTGGCTGGACGGATGGTGTAGTTGTAGTGCCGAGGACAAGCCGTTCGTCCTATAACCGACTCGGCCCGCGTCCGCCATTTCGGGCAACGCGGGTCAAGGTGCAGAATTTAGAGGAAAGAACCGAGATGGTTCGGTTCTCCCGAGGAGGCCGCTCATGACCGCTCGCACCCCTGATGCCGAGCCGCTGCTGACCCCGGCTGAGGTTGCCACGATGTTCCGCGTGGACCCGAAGACGGTTACCCGCTGGGCCAAGGCGGGCAAGCTCACGTCCATCCGCACGCTCGGTGGACATCGCCGGTACCGCGAGGCAGAGGTCCGCGCACTGCTTGCGGGTATTCCGCAGCAGCGCAGCGAGGCCTGACACACCCCCTGCCGCCGCGCCACAACTGGGCTTCCGGGTCCCCCAACTCGTACAGGCCCACCCATAGCTACAAATGACGGGCGCCCGCCCCAACGGGCGCCATACCTGTGCAATACGGGTACGTCGTTCGATCGCGCTGGACTCCGCCGGGTCCAGCGCGATCTTTTTTGTGCTCTCACGGACCGGGGGCCTTCCCCGATCGCGCCGCTCCGGCCGGCTCGGGCGTCGTTGGAAACCGGGCGTCCGGTTGGCTCCGGCCAGGGTGCCGTGCGGGCTTGCGCGGGTCTGTGCGGGACTGTTCCCGACCGCCCCGGGGCGGTCGGGCCGGGGCGGTTCGGAAGGTCCCGCGGCACTCCCGTCCGAGTGGTGCAATTGCACATATTAAATTCGCCAGTTGTAGGAAGGGTGTAAGGTCACCCCTTCTCAAAACTCATTCGGTGACTCCCGTCACACTGCATGAGCCTTGCCAAGTACGAGCCTGCCACCTTCAGGAAGCGGAATGCCGCGCCATTGGTCACCCGGTCGAGGGACTTTCGTCCTGGCCCTCCTGCCCCTCCTGGTCCTCCTGGCCTTCCAGGGCGCCGTCCTGGCGCCCCGCGCACAGGACCGGCGGCTCGGGCGGGGAGGCGATCCGGGAGGCCGTCACGGGCTCCATGACGAGCCGCAGGAGTCGATGGCAGATCGGACAGCGGTGAGTGAGGTGGCGGTAGCCGGAAGCGGCGGCCAGGTGGGCGCGCAGGAGTGCGCGGGTCTCGTGCCCGGTGGACGCCGTCATACGTGCCACCTCCCGGTGGACTGCCGCCCCGCGCCGGGGAACAGGGGCAGCCCCTGTTGTCTGAGTACTCGTCGGCAGTTGCCGGAGTCAAGACGCACGAAAGCCCGGATCCAGAAGGATCCGGGCTTTCGTTACTGCGGTCCTGACGGGATTTGAACCCGCGGCCTCCACCTTGACAGGGTGGCGAGCACTCCAAACTGCTCCACAGGACCAGGTTTTCGCGGCTGCCTTGCGGCTGGCTGCGAAGACAGACTCTACAGCAGGTCAGAGGGTCTGGTCGACCTCACCGAAGGTGGTGGTTCCGTTACGGCTCCGAACCGGGGCTGTCTCACGGGGCCGCCGCGTCGATCGCCTTCACGATCCGCTTGTCGGAGACGGGGTAGGCCGTCCCGAGGGCGTGCGCGAAATAGCTGACCCGGAGCTCCTCGATCATCCAGCGGATGTCCAGGACCTCCTGCGGAACGGGCCTGCCCCGCGGCATCTGTTCGAGCAGCCAGGCGTACTCGTCCTGCATCTCGTGGACCTTCGCCATGCGCGTGGTGTCGCGCTGGACGGCTGTCGGCATCTGCTGGAGCCGGCGGTCCACGGCGACCAGATAGCGCATCAGGTCGGGCAGCCGGCGCAGCCCGGTCGCGGTGACGAAGCCCGGCGGCACGAGGGCCGCGAGCTGGTCCCGTGCATCGGCGACGTTGTCGACCAGGACGAGGCTGTTGGTGGCCTTCAGGCGCCGCTCGCAGGCCTGCCAGGCGGCCAGTACCTGCTGCACCTGCTTGACCGTGTGCTCGGTCAGCGCCACGAGGTCGGCGCGCACCTTGTCGTACAGCTTGCGGAACGACTCCTCGTCCCAGGCCGGGCCGCCGTGCGCGCCGATCAGCCGGTCGGCGGCCGCAGTCGCGCAGTCCTCGAAGAGCGCCTGGATGGAACCGTGCGGATTGCGGGACAGAGCCAGCTTCTGCTGGTTCGTCAGCTTGTCCGAGACGAACTTCGCCGGGTTCACCGGGATGTTCAGCAGGATCAGCTTCCGGGTGCCGCGCCACATCGCCTGCTGCTGCTCGGCCTCGGTGTCGAAGAGCCGCACGGCCACTGTGCCTGCCGCGCCTCCCTCCTCGTCGACCAGGGCCGGGTACGCCTTGACCGGCTGGCCGGCCCGGCGGGTCTCGAAGACGCGGTTCAGGGTGCCGATCGTCCAGTCCGTGAGCCCCGAACGCTCGATGGACTCGCCCGAGGGCCCCGCAGTGGCCGCGGCGGCCTTGGAGAGGGCCTGACGGGCCTTGGGGCGCAGCTGGAGCTTCAGCGCCTCCAGGTCCTTGTCCTCGGCCACCTTGCGGCGCCGCTCGTCGATGATCCGGAAAGTGATCTTCAGGTGGTCCGGGATGCGGGTCAGGTCGAAGTCGTCGGCGCCGACCGGGACGCCGACCATGCGCTGGAGCTCCCGGGCCAGCGTGACCGGCAGCGGCTCCTGGAGGGGGACCGCCCGGTCCAGGAACTTGCCCGCGTAGTTCGGCGCGGGGACGTAGTGCCGGCGGATCGGCTTGGGCAGCGAGCGGATCAGCTCGGTGACCACTTCCTCGCGCAGGCCCGGGATCTGCCAGTCGAAGCCCTCGGCGGTGACCTGGTTGAGCACCTGGAGCGGGACGTGGACGGTCACACCGTCCGCGTCCGCACCGGGCTCGAACTGGTACGTCACCCTGAACTTGAGCTTCCCCTGCCGCCAGGAGTCGGGGTAGTCGTCCTTGGTGACGGCCCCGGCCTTCTCGTTGATGAGCATCGAGCGCTCGAAGTCCAGCGCGTCCGGCTCGTCGCGGCGCTTGTGCTTCCACCAGGAGTCGAAGTGCGCCCCGGAGACCACGTGATCGGGGATGCGCCGGTCGTAGAAGTCGAAGAGCGTTTCGTCGTCCACGAGGATGTCGCGGCGCCGCGCGCGGTGCTCGAGCTCCTCGACCTCGCCGAGGAGCTTGCGGTTGTCGTGGAAGAACTGGTGGTGGGTCCGCCAGTCGCCCTCGACCAGGGCGTTGCGGATGAACAGATCACGGGAGGTCTCGGCGTCGATCCGGCCGAAATTGATCTTGCGCTGGGCGACGATCGGCACCCCGTAGAGCGTGACCCGCTCGTACGCCATCACCGCCGCCTGGTCCTTCTCCCAGTGCGGCTCGCTGTAGGTGCGCTTCAGCAGGTGCTGGGCCAGCGGTTCGATCCACTCCGGCTCGACCTTGGCGTTGACCCGCGCCCACAGCCGGGACGTCTCGACCAGCTCGGCCGACATCACGAACCGAGGCTGCTTCTTGAAGAGCGCCGAACCGGGGAAGATCGCGAACTTGGCGCTGCGGGCGCCCAGGTACTCGTTCTTCTCGGTGTCCTTCAGCCCGATGTGCGAGAGCAGCCCGGCCAGCAGCGAGGTGTGCACCGACTGCTCGGGGGCGTCCTCCTCGTTGAGCTGGATGCCCATCTGCTTGGCGACCGTGCGCAGCTGCGCGTAGATGTCCTGCCATTCGCGGATGCGCAGGAAGTTCAGATACTCCTGCTTGCACATCCGGCGGAAGCTGGACGAGCCGCGCTCCTTCTGCTGCTCGCGGATGTACCGCCACAGATTCAGGAACGCCAGGAAGTCGGAGGTCTCGTCCTTGAAGCGGGCGTGCTGCTGATCGGCCTGGGTCTGCTTGTCCGAGGGCCGCTCGCGCGGGTCCTGGATGGAGAGCGCGGCGGCGATCACCATGACCTCGCGGGCACAGCCGTTGCGCTCGGCCTCGATGACCATGCGGGCCAGGCGCGGGTCGACGGGCAGCTGCGAGAGCTTCCGGCCGAGCTGGGTGAGCCGCTTCTTCGGATCCTTTTCGTCCGGGTCGAGCGCACCGAGTTCCTGGAGGAGCTGGATGCCGTCGCGGATGTTGCGGTGGTCCGGCGGGTCGATGAAGGGGAACTTCTCGATGTCGCCGAGGCCGGCAGCGGTCATCTGAAGGATGACGGAGGCCAGGTTCGTACGCAGGATCTCGGGGTCGGTGAACTCCGGACGGGTCAGGAAGTCGTCCTCGGAGTACAGCCGGATGCAGATGCCGTCCGACGTACGCCCGCAGCGGCCCTTGCGCTGGTTGGCGCTGGCCTGCGAGATCCGTTCGATCGGCAGCCGCTGGACCTTGGTGCGGTGGCTGTAGCGGGAGATCCGGGCGTTGCCCGGGTCGATCACGTACTTGATGCCGGGGACGGTCAGCGAGGTCTCGGCGACGTTGGTCGCCAGGACGATCCTCCGGCCCGTGTGGCGCTGGAAGACGCGGTGCTGCTCGGCGTGCGACAGACGCGCGTAGAGGGGGAGCACCTCGGTGTGGCGGAGATTCTTCTTGTTCAGCGCGTCCGCGGTGTCGCGGATCTCGCGCTCGCCGGAGAGGAAGACCAGGACATCGCCGGGGCCCTCCGACTGGAGCTCGTCGACGGCGTCGCAGATCGCGGTGATCTGGTCGCGGTCGGAGTCGTCGCCCTCCTCCTCGAGGAGCGGGCGGTAGCGCACCTCGACCGGGTACGTACGCCCGCTGACCTCGACGATCGGCGCCTTGCCGAAGTGGCGCGCGAACCGCTCGGGGTCGATCGTCGCCGATGTGATGACGACCTTCAGATCCGGGCGCTTGGGCAGCAGCCTGGCCAGATAGCCGAGCAGGAAATCGATGTTCAGCGACCGCTCGTGGGCCTCGTCGATGATGATCGTGTCGTACGCGCGCAGTTCGCGGTCCGTCTGGATCTCGGCGAGCAGGATGCCGTCCGTCATCAGCTTGACGAACGTCGCGTCGGGGTTCACCTGGTCGGTGAAGCGGACCTTCCAGCCCACCGCCTCGCCCAGCGGGGTCTTCAGCTCGTCGGCGACACGCTCGGCGACCGTACGGGCCGCGATCCGGCGCGGCTGGGTGTGCCCGATCATGCCCCGGACACCGCGCCCCAGCTCCATACAGATCTTCGGGATCTGCGTGGTCTTGCCGGAGCCGGTCTCCCCGGCGACGATCACGACCTGGTGGTCGCGTATCGCCTCCAGGATCTCGTCCTTCTTCTGGCTGACCGGGAGCTGTTCCGGGTACGACAGGGCGGGCATCCGCGTGGCACGCAGCGCGAGCCGCTCGGCTGCCTTTCCGGCCTCGGTGGCGATTTCGTCCAGCACGGTCTGCCGGGCCTCGGGCTTACGGATGCGGCGCGCCCCTTCGAGACGGCGGCCGAGCCGGTGTGCATCGCGGAGCGAGAGCTGTCCGAGCCGGTACTGGAGATCAGCGAAGGAAGTAGACATACGGAGCCCAGGATCTCACCCGGGCACGAAGAACGGCGAACGTATTTCGTGCGGTCCGGGTCACCACATCGGCACTGCGCGGAGGCGCGGGATCACAGCACGTACCATTTCCGGCAGCTGACCACCCGTTGCCCCGTCCGGAAAGGCCCCTCGCCGTGTCCCGTACGCAGTGGTGCTGCCTGGTGGCGGTGCTCGCGGTCGCGCTGGGGCTGTTCTGCGGTCCGGCGACGGCTGCCGCGGGTGATGCAGGACGTACGGCGGTCGCGGCTGCTGAGGCCGGCGCCGAAAGGGCGGCCGCTTCGGCCGCCCTCGGCAGGGATGCCGCGTCCACCGGCCCCGCCCTGGCCACCGCGTCGGCCGTGGACCGGCACGGGGCCCCGGGGTGCGGAAAGAGCCGGAAGCACGAGGACGGCGAGCCCGCTCTGCCGGGCCGGACCCGTGCGGCGTACGACCAGGCGCCCGGCCTCGCCGCGTGGGGCCTGCCCGCCGCCGGACAGGGGCCCGTCCGCCCGCCCGTACGGATAAAGCTGCACGGCCCCGCGGCTGCCGCGCCCACTCCGGTCGAGCTCTCCGTGTTGAGGGTGTAGACGGCCGCTCTCCGACCGGCCGTCCCTTTTCCTCCCGCATAACCAGCACGGAGTTCCGCATGCCCAAGTCCACGTCCTCACGTCCGCCGTCGTCCAGGAAGCCGCTGATCTACGGCGCCGGAGTCGTCATCGCCGCAGCCCTGCTCGGCTTCGTCTCCTACCGGGCCACCGCCCCCGACCACTCGGCTTCTTCCTCTTCCTCCTCGTCGGTCGCCGATGCCACTGCGGACCCGGACGCCGGCGTCTATCCGGAGCTGGCGAAGCTCGCCCGGCGCGACGCCGGTGACAAACTCGCGCAGGGCAGGGTGGACGCGCCCGTCGTCCTCATCGAGTACGCCGACTTCAAGTGCGGCTACTGCGGCAAATTCGCCCGCGACACCGAACCGGCCCTGGTGAAGAAGTACGTCGACAACGGCACCCTGCGCATCGAGTGGCGCAACTTCCCGATCTTCGGCGCCGAGTCCGAGGCGGCCGCCCGTGCCGCCTGGGCCGCCGGGCAGCAGGGCCGCTTCTGGCAGTTCCACCGTGCCGCGTACGCCGAGGGGGTCGAGGAACAGGGGTTCGGCAAGGACCGGCTGAAGGCGCTCGCCCAGCAGGCCGGGGTCGCGGACCTCGACCGGTTCGCGCGGGACGCCGACAGCTCCGCCGCCTCCGCCGCGGTGGGCAAGGACCAGGAACAGGGGTACGGGATCGGCGCGACCTCCACCCCGTCGTTCCTGATCAACGGCCGGCCGATCGCCGGAGCCCAGCCGATGGAGACCTTCACCCTGGCCATCGAGGAGGCGGCCGAGAAGGCCCGCAACACCGAGGACGCCAAGGGTGGCAAGGACGCCGGGGGCAGCGCGAAATGACGGCTGACATCGGCTACTTCGCGGCCTTCCTCGGCGGGCTGCTCGCCCTGGTCAGCCCGTGCAGCGCGCTGCTGCTGCCCGCCTTCTTCGCGTACTCCATCGACTCCACCTCGCGGCTTCTGGCCCGCACCGGCATCTTCTACGCCGGTCTGGCCACCACCCTCGTCCCGCTCGGCGCCGCGGGCTCGTACGCCGGACGGCTCTTCTACAGCCACCGCGACGCGCTCGTCCTCGGCGCCGGGTGGCTGATCATCGTGCTCGGCATCGCGCAGATCGTGGGTCTGGGCTTCGCCTCGCGCCGGATCGCCGCGCTCAGCGGTCGGATCCGCCCGACCACCGCTGTGTCCGTCTATGCGCTGGGCGCCGTATACGGACTGGCCGGTTTCTGCGCCGGTCCGATCCTCGGCAGCGTCCTCACGGTGGCGGCGGTCAGCGGCAGCCCGGTCTACGGCGGACTGCTGCTCGCCGTCTACGCCCTCGGGATGGCGGTCCCGCTCTTTCTGCTCGCTCTGCTCTGGGAACGCTTCGACCTGGGCCGACGGGCCTGGCTGCGCGGTCGTACCTTCCGGCTCGGCCGCTTCGAGCTGCACACCACGACGCTGCTGTCGGGGCTTTTCTTCATCGGTCTCGGCGTGCTGTTCCTCGCGTACGACGGGACGACGGCGCTGCCCGGACTGCTGGACGTGGACAAGTCGTTCGCCGTCGAGCAGTGGGCCCAGCGCATCGGAGAGCATGTGCCGGACACAATGGCGCTGGTGGCCGCGGTCGCGGCGGTGCTGCTGGTTCTGGCGGTACGGGCGTGGCGCGGCCGGGGCGTGAACTCGGAGGACCGGGAAGAGGCCTGACACGACGAAGGCCCCGTCCATCGGACGGGGCCTTCGGGTGGTGGCTGGGGCCGGGATCGAACCGGCGACCTATCGCTTTTCAGGCGATCGCTCGTACCAACTGAGCTACCCAGCCACGCAGCTCATAAGGGCTGCAGCGGTCCTGACGGGATTTGAACCCGCGGCCTCCACCTTGACAGGGTGGCGAGCACTCCAAACTGCTCCACAGGACCAAGCTTTTGTGCGACTAAGTGTCGCACAAGGTGGTGCGTGCCCCCAACGGGATTCGAACCCGTGCTACCGCCTTGAAAGGGCGGCGTCCTGGGCCACTAGACGATGAGGGCAGAACTGCTGGTGCTACTGCTTCTGCGTCTGTCGCCCGAGGGGACCTGAGAAGCATATGACTCCGCTTTCCCCCGAGAGGTTCCGCTTCTCCTTCAACCTCTAGGGTCTCAGAACGGTCAAGCCCTGACCGGCGCCCTTGGGCACGTCGGAGACTGTACTACGGCGTTTCGGCGTCAGCCAAACCGAATAGGCGAAGGGGTCGCTCCGGCCGGGTCCTCCTCCGGCAGATGGCGGCTGACCTCGGCCGTCGTCGGGTCGGCACCGCCCGGGGCGATCTCGGCCCGGCCCGTGGGCGGCGGCGACCGGGCCCGGTGCGTGGCCGTACGGGACAATGGCGGGGTGCTGGAGATGACGCGCGAAGAGTTCGAAGAACTGGTCGCCGAGGCGCTGGACCGGATCCCGCCGGAGCTGACGCGGCTGATGGACAACGTCGCGGTGTTTGTCGAGGACGAACCCGACCCGGGCGATCCGGAGCTGCTCGGGCTCTACGAGGGGACGCCGCTGACCGATCGAGGCGAGTGGTACGCGGGGGTGCTGCCGGACCGGATCACCATCTACCGCGGGCCGACGCTGCGGATGTGCGAGTCGCGCGAGGACGTCGTCGCCGAGACCGAGATCACGGTTGTCCATGAGATCGCCCATCACTTCGGCATCGATGACGAGAGGCTGCACGCGCTCGGCTACGGATGAGCGCGCGCCGCGCAGGAGGCGTGCGGGAGGTGTGCGGGCCGGGCGCGGGGCGTGTCCCCGGCGGGGCAAAGGGAGTTGGGCACGGTGCCCCCCGCTTTTTCCCGTACCGCTCCGCCCCCTCTTCGTACTCCGGAGGTGCCTCCCGTGCGCCAGTTGTCCGCCCCCGCCCGATGGGCGGCCGTCATCGCAGTGACGGTCGCCGCGTCCACAGGCTGTATGAGCGTCGGCGACGACGGAGGGAAACCGGCGCCGTCGACGACGTCCGAGTCGAAGAGGGGCACGGCGGGGCCGGACGGTGGCACCGTGGCGGGCAGTGGCGGTGCCCGCCACGGTGGTGGCGGTGCCGAGGCGCATTCCGAACGGGAGGCGGCCGAATCGGCGGAGCCGAGCGGCTCCGCCGGCCCTTCGGGCTCGCCCGGCGGCGTACGCCCCGGCGCGAAGCCGGGTGATCAGGGGTCGGCGGGGAGTGGCGGGCTGCCGGTGCCCTCGGTCTCGCAGCCGGGGCCCGGGGTGCCGCATCAGCCCGAATCCCCGCCGCCGTCCGAGCCCGCCTCCCCCGAGCCGCCCGCCTCCCCGGAGCCGGAGCCTTCGGAACCGTCGCCGCAGCCGTCCGCCTCGTCGGCGGCTCAGCTCCGCAAGCGCGCGATGCGTGCGCTGAAGGGGCCGTCGACGCTGCGGACGCCGGATGTCTCGCCGCAGGTGGGGCCGGTTTAGCGGAGGGCCGATGGAGGGCGGTTTGCGCGATGTGGGGGGGAGTGCGTATGGTGGTAGATCGTTTGATCCCATTGCCCGGCGCCGAAACAGAAGCGCGCCGTGTGGCGCGTACTCTCCCTTGCCGTGGCTGGACCGCATTGAGGCGGTCGAAATTGCGAATCACGGAGTTACGGGCGCGTGCCGAGACTCCGGAAGGTTTCGCATTTCGCATGTCAATTTCCAGTTCTGACCACACCGTCATGCCCGAGAACATCGAGAACGACGAGCTCGTCGAGGCCGCAGAGGCCGTCGTCGCCGAGTCCGCCGACTCCATCGAGGCCGACGCCCACCAGGCCGACACCGACACCGACATCGACTCCGCCGTCGACGCGGACGCCGAGCCGACCGTCACCTTCGGCGACCTGGGCCTGCCCGAGGGCATCGTCCGCAAGCTCGCGCAGAACGGTGTGACCGCGCCCTTCCCGATCCAGGCCGCGACCATTCCGGACGCCCTGGCCGGCAAGGACATCCTGGGCCGCGGCCGTACCGGCTCCGGCAAGACCCTCTCCTTCGGTCTGCCGACGCTGGCCACGCTGGCCGGCGGCCACACCGAGAAGAAGAAGCCCCGCGCGGTCATCCTCACCCCGACCCGTGAGCTCGCGATGCAGGTCGCGGACGCGCTTCAGCCGTACGGCGATGTGCTCGGCCTGAAGATGAAGGTCGTCTGCGGCGGTACGTCGATGGGCAACCAGATCTACGCTCTGGAGCGCGGTGTCGACATCCTCGTCGCCACCCCGGGCCGGCTGCGCGACATCATCAACCGGGGCGCCTGCTCCCTGGAGAACGTCCAGGTCGCCGTCCTCGACGAGGCCGACCAGATGTCCGACCTGGGCTTCCTGCCCGAGGTCACCGAGCTGCTCGACCAGGTTCCGGTCGGCGGTCAGCGCATGCTCTTCTCCGCCACGATGGAGAACGAGATCGGCACGCTGGTCAAGCGCTACCTGAACAACCCGGTGAGCCACGAGGTCGACAGCGCCCAGGGCAACGTCACGACCATGACGCACCACGTCCTCGTCGTGAAGCCGAAGGACAAGGCGCCGGTCACCTCCGCCATCGCCGCCCGCAAGGGCCGCACCATCATCTTCGTCCGCACCCAGCTGGGCGCCGACCGCATCGCCGAGCAGCTCGTCGAGGCGGGCGTCAAGGCGGACGCACTCCACGGCGGCATGACGCAGGGTGCCCGTACCCGCGTGCTCGCCGACTTCAAGGACGGTTACGTCAACGCGCTCGTCGCGACCGACGTCGCCGCCCGCGGTATCCACGTCGACGGCATCGACCTGGTGCTGAACGTGGACCCGGCCGGTGACCACAAGGACTACCTGCACCGCTCGGGCCGTACCGCCCGTGCCGGCAAGTCCGGTGTCGTCGTCTCGCTGGCGCTGCCGCACCAGCGCCGTCAGATCTTCCGTCTCATGGAGGACGCGGGCGTCGACGCCTCGCGTCACATCGTGGGCGGCGCGGGTGCCTTCGACCCGGAGGTCGCCGAGATCACCGGCGCCCGTTCGCTGACCGAGGTCCAGGCCGACTCCGCGAACAACGCCGCCAAGCAGGCGGAGCGTGAGGTCGCCGACCTGACCAAGCAGCTGGAGCGCGTCCAGCGCCGCGCCGGTGAGCTGCGCGAGGAGGCCGACCGCCTGGTCGCCCGTGCCGCGCGCGAGCGGGGCGAGGACCCCGAGGCCGCGGTGGCCGAGGCCGCCGCCGAGGCGGAGGCCGCGATCGAGGCCGCTGTCTCCGTACCGGAGCAGGCCGCCGCCCGTGACGAGCGTCGCGACGACCGCGGCAACTTCGACCGCCGGGACAGCCGCGGCGGTGACCGTGGCGGCTACCGCGGTGGCAACGACCGTCGTGACGACCGCGGTGGCGACCGTGGTGGTTTCCAGCGTCGTGACGACCGTCCGTCGGGCGGTTTCCGCCGCGACAACGACCGTCCGTCGTTCAACCGCGACCGTCGTGACGACCGTGGTGGCGACCGTGGTGGTTTCCAGCGTCGTGACGACCGTCCGTCGGGCGGTTTCCGCCGCGACAACGACCGTCCGTCGTTCAACCGCGACCGTCGTGACGACCGCCCGTCGGGCGGCTTCCGCTCCAACGACCGTCGTGACGACCGTGGTGGCCGTTCCTTCGAACGCCGCGACAACGACCGCCCGTCGTTCAACCGCGACCGTCGTGACGACCGCCCCTCGGGTGGCTTCCGCTCGGGTGGCAGCGACCGTCCGTTCAACCGCGACCGCCGCGACGACCGTCCCTCCGGCGGCTTCCGCTCCGGTGGCGGCGACCGTCCGACCGGCCGCCGCGACGACCATCGTGGCACCGGCACGAACACCGGTTCCTTCGGCCGCCGCGACGACAAGCCGCGCTGGAAGCGCAACGGCTGAAAGCCGTGAAGCAGACCTGCTGAAGGTCTGCTGAGGTTCTTCGGAAAGCGGGCCCGCTCTTTACGAGCGGGCCCGCTTTTCTTTTCGCTTCCATCACATGAGTAACGGCTGTTAATATCCGGCGACTTGCACAGGGGTGCGGCCGGGGGGCTTGCACGATTCTTTTGCGGCAGTCTGCCGTTTGATCACCTGTGCCCTTCATGCCTTTCGGGCATTTCGGGGAGGACTGATCCTTTTGGCTCGCCCTGCTTTTCCACGCAGCCGTTCCATCGGGCGGCGTCGTGCCGCCTTGGCTGCTCTCGCCGTGGTCGCGGCCGGTCTCGGAACGATGCCGAGCGCCGGGGCCGCGGACGCGTCGACCCCCGTGCAGACGGACGGGGTCTGGGGCATCGACTTCGCCGGCGGAACGCTGAACACGGTGGAAGTCGCGGCGAACGGCCTCCAGTACGCCTACGCGCGCCGGATCGCCCCGGATGGGACGACGGCCGGCGACCGGACCTCGATGGGGTTCGTCGGCACCTACGCGACCGGCGATCACATCAAGCGCGTGCCCTGCGACGCCGGTTTCTGCGTACCACTGCGTGCCACCGGGAACGGTAATCTGGGCCGCTTCGCCGTCGACAACGGCCAGGAGTATGCCCAGATCTGGCTGACGGCGAACAGCTACCACTCGTCCGACGAGCCCGGTGTGACGGGTGGTCGGTTCGTGGACGCCACCGGACGTTACTTCGTCTACAACGCGGCGTCGACCGGCAAGCAGTACATCGACGACGTCTCCGAATACCGCACGACGAATGTGCGGATGACCCGGTCCATCACCGCCGCCTCGGTATGGGGTTCTGTTCTGTGGACGGCCGGTTCCACCACCGGAGCCGTCACCGCGACCGACCTCGAACGGAAGAAGGTCGTCGAGACGGTCGCCACCGGTGCGCCCTGTGTGATCAAGGAACTTCAGACCGTCGGCCGCTGGATCTACTGGAACTGCGGTACGAGCGGTGCCGCCGGCGTGTACGACCGTACGGCGAAGAAGAGCCTCACCGTTGCGTCCGGTGCCGCGCTCGTAGGCGACGGCTATCTCGTCCAGCACGACCGGACCGCCGGGAAACTGGTGCTCACCGACTTCCACACCGGTAGGTCCGCGGCATCCCGGGAGATCGCGGATCTGCCCGCGGGCAGCACCGCCGACCAGCGCAGGCTGACCTGGGCGGTGGACAAGTTCGGCGGCGACATCGCGTACGTCGGACCGGACAAGGCGATCCGCATCGTGCGGAGCGAGGTGCCTTCGCAGTCGCTGGCGGTCATCGAGTCGGATCTCGGCGACGGTTCCATCGACATCAAGGGCGTCGACAACGGACACTCCCCGGCCTGGAACAGTACCTGGCAGCTCAACAAGCCTGCGACCTGGACCTTCGTGGTGAAGGACGCCCGCGGGCGCACGGTCCGCACCTTCTCCGGCGGACCCGGCGCCGAGGTCGAGGTCGACTGGGACGGCCGGACGGACACGGGCGGCTACCCGGCCAATGAGGTCCACACCTGGACGCTGACCGCCAGGGCCGCAGAGGGCGACGGCACGTACACCACCAGCGGAAAGATCTTGGTCGGCGGCGGCCTCCCGGGCCACCACGACCAGGGCGGCAGCGACTTCGGCGAGCTGGTCACGTTCAACTCCGCAGGTGCCCTGACCCTCCACTACACCGAAGGCAAGGGCAGGTTCGACTGGAAGCGCTCCGGTTCCGGCTGGCCCAAGGGCACGGTGGCCGTCCCGTTCGGGGACATGGGCAGCGACCGGTGCGCCGAGATGCTCGTACGGATGCCGAACGGGGAACTGCGCCGGTACGCCGGAAAGTGCGGCGACCCGTACACGCCGAACAGCAGCCACACCTCGCTGGGCACGGGCTGGAACGCGTACAACGTCCTGACCGCGCCCGGCGATCTGACCGGTGACGGTCGCACCGACCTGCTCGCGCGCAAGGCGTCGACCAGCGACATCTACCTCTTCGCCAACGACGGCCACGGCAAGCTGAAAGCCGGCGTCAAGATCCGTTCGTCCTGGACCGGCTACACGAAGATCGTGGGCGCGGGAGACCTCAACGGCGACGGGTACGGCGATGTGCTGGCCCGTCACAAGGACGGCACGCTCTACCGCTACGACGGCACCGCCACCGGGAAGCTGAAGGAACGGGTGAAGGTCTTCTCCGCGTGGGGCGCCTCGTACAACACCATCGTCGGGGTGGGAGACATCACCGGTGACGGGAAGGCCGACCTCGTCGAGCGGGACAGCTCCGGCAATCTCTACCGCAACAACGGCAACGGCAAGGGATCGTTCGGCTCGCGTACGAAGATTGCCACGGGGTGGCAGGTCTACAAGGGGATCTTCTGATGCGCATGAGAAGCGGATGCGACCAGGGACCGGCCGGGCACTCACCACCATGGTCGCTGCCGGTGCCGTGCTCGCCGGGCTGCTGGGCCCCGCGCCGCAGACCCGGGCGGCCACGACGGTCTCCTCGTGGCTCATCGCGCTCTACTACGACGACTACGTGGACGGCTCCCACCGGGCCTGCACGGGTATCACGCTGTCCAGGACCCGGACCCTGGCCACCCCCGACTGCTTCACCGGCCGCAACAGTAGGGACATGGAGTAGGAATACGACCTGAAGAGCGGTCAGCTCCGGGGCGGCAGCAGCGATCCGCGCTATCGCAGCCACCCGGCGTACGACGCGGCCACGCGCCGGGGCGGGGTCTCGGTGGAGATCCGGGCGATGCCGGCCTCGTACGGCAAGCCGGTGCCGGCGTCGACGGGCGACACGGCGTTGTACGCCACGGGCGCCGGGCGCGGCCTCGGGCCGCGCCCGTCCCGTTGCCATGCCGCGTGTTGCCCGGCATGTTTTCCCAGTCGTAACCATGGCGACCGCATGTGTGCTCCGAGGCGAGGGCATCGCTGGGGACATGACAACAGGCACCGGCGAGGACAGGCCACCACCGGGCGTTTCCGACGAGGAGCGTCTTGCGCAGCTCGGGTACACGCAGACGCTGGCCCGGCGTATGTCGGCATTCTCCAACTACGCCGTCTCGTTCACGATCATCTCGGTGCTCTCCGGATGCCTCACGCTCTACCTCTTCGGCATGAACACCGGCGGCCCCGCCGTCATCACCTGGGGCTGGGTCGGCGTCGGCCTGATGACGCTGTTCGTCGGCCTGGCGATGGCCGAGATCTGTTCGGCGTACCCGACCTCCGCCGGCCTCTACTTCTGGGCCCACCGGCTGGCCCCGCCGCGATCGGCGGCGGCCTGGGCCTGGTTCACGGGCTGGTTCAACGTCCTCGGCCAGGTCGCCGTCACGGCCGGGATCGACTTCGGCGCGGCGTCCTTCCTGGGCGCGTATCTGAACCTCCAGTTCGACTTCGCGGTCACGCCCGCCCGTACGATCCTGCTCTTCGCCGCGATCCTGCTGCTCCACGGCCTGCTCAACACCTTCGGCGTACGGATCGTCGCGATCCTGAACAGCGTGAGCGTGTGGTGGCACGTCCTCGGGGTCGCGGTCATCGTCGGCGCCCTGACCTTCGCGCCGGACAAGCATCAGTCGGCGTCGTTCGTCCTCACCGAGTTCGTGAACAACACCGGCTGGGGCAGCGGCTTCTACGTAGTGATGATCGGCCTGCTGATGGCGCAGTACACCTTCACCGGCTACGACGCCTCCGCCCATATGACGGAGGAGACCCACGACGCGGCCATGGCAGGCCCGCGCGGCATCGTCCAGTCGATCTGGACCTCCTGGATCGCCGGCTTCGTTCTCCTTCTCGGCTTCACGTTCGCCATCCAGTCGTACGACGGAGCGCTGAACTCCCCGACCGGCGCCCCGCCCGCCCAGATCCTCCTGGACGCACTCGGAGCCACCACTGGCAAGCTCCTGCTGCTGGTCGTGATCGGCGCGCAGCTCTTCTGCGGGATGGCGTCCGTGACCGCCAACAGCCGTATGATCTACGCCTTCTCCCGGGACGGGGCCCTGCCCTTCTCCCGCGTCTGGCACACGGTCAGCCCCCGCACCCGCACCCCTGTCGCCGCGGTCTGGCTCGCCGCCCTCGGCGCCCTGGCGCTGGGCCTTCCGTACCTGATCAACGTCACGGCGTACGCGGCGGTGACCTCGATCGCCGTGATCGGCCTGTACATCGCCTACGTCATCCCCACTCTGCTCCGCCTGCTCCGGGGCGACGACTTCACCCCGGGGCCCTGGCACCTGGGCCGCTGGTCCCGCCCGATCGGCGTCGTCGCGGTGGCCTGGGTCCTGATCATCACAGTGCTTTTCATGCTGCCGCAGGTCTCGCCGGTCACCTGGGAGACGTTCAACTACGCCCCGATCGCGGTCCTGGTGGTCCTCGGCTTCGCCGCGACGTGGTGGCTGGCCTCTGCCCGTCACTGGTTCCTCAACCCGAATCACAAACGCACTACCGCCCCCGACGAACCTCATGGAAGCTCCGCCGACACCCCGGTGAAGCCCCTCTGAAGGCTCCTGATTCCGTCGCGACGGGGCCCGGCAACCGATACCCGATCGGCGGCCGGGCCCCGGCGGGCTATGCTCAGGGGTGATTCGCCGAGGGCCGTTAGCTCAATTGGCAGAGCAGCGGACTTTTAATCCGTTGGTTGTGGGTTCGAGTCCCACACGGCCTACCGCCGGCAGCGAGGGAAAACCCCCTCTGGCCTGCTACTTAGCGCCTCGATCGGTTTCATCCGGTCGGGGCGCTTCGTCTTTCCCGGCCTCGTGCGTGAGCGATGCGTGAGCGGACGGCCCGGCAGCAGAGGCTACGGAGGGGGCCTTACGGGCACGTGGCACCAGCGCGGCGGCGGCTTCTGCCGCGGCTTTGTCGACCTCGGGCAGCAGGCTTGTGTACGTGTCCGACGTGAGCGTGATCGTGGAGTGGCGCAGCGTCTCCTTGATCGTTGAACCTCGCCAAGGCTGCTGCTGACCACGTCACCTACTGCCGCACTCTGCGCGGCATGAGCCTTCAGGCATCACATCTGCGCCATGGGCAGATGGCCTTGAAGCTCGCGGACTCAGCTGCCGAAGCTGCACCCAAGGCCGGCCCGCGGCTGGTGGCGTTCCTTCGAGGTCAGCAGGCACACTCGGCAGCCATGGTCGGCGACCGGAAGCAGGCATTCACTCGCCTGCGTGAAGCCGAAGCAGCGCTCTCGAAGGCCGACTCACGCCGAGATGCTGTCGGCGGATACGACCAAGCGGCCTACCAGTTCCACGTCGCCCACGTCCTCGACGAGACGAAAGACCTGGCGGGCTCGATCGCGGCTCTGAAGAGCTCGGTCCGGGCACAACCCAAACAGGAACGGCAGGGCCGACTCCACGCCAACGGCGTGATGGCCCAACGCCAGTACGAACTGGGACACATCGAGGAGGCGTGCAGCACCTGGAATACGTTCCTCGACGACTACGTGGGCTTGTCAACCGCTCGCGGCGACGAGCACTTCGAGACGATGCGGAAGCGGCTCGCTCCCCACCGGAAGGTCCGGGCCGTAAGAGAACTCGGCGAACGCGCTCGCCAGGTCGCGACGCTGAAGGGGTAGTGACCCTGGAGAGGGCGATGAGGCGGGCGCCGCACTGCCCTCCCCGTCTGGGCGGCGCGCGGGTCAGGCAAGCAGGATCTGGCCGGCAGGGCGGTCAGGCTTCCAGTTACGGACCCGTCTCGTTTCCGCCGGCGCCCTGCTCTTCCAGCACTTGATTAACCGCGACAGCGGCTTCGTGTGCGTCTGCTGATTCACCGGCGTTGAGTGCCGCGAGGTAGCGCTCGCCGTGCTTTTCAGAGCGGCCCCGAGGACGACGCGCCGCACGTGGTAACCCAAGCGGCCCAGTCGGCCAGGGGGCCGCTCTCCTGCGGCCTCGTCGGGGGCGAACGGTTGTCCGCCGAGAGGCGAGACGCTGACCAGACGACCCCAACCGACAGGCTGGATCTCCCCCTCACCGAAGGAGCGTCGAAGCCTCGACGGCTTCCTCGCCGCTCACCGCGTTCGCGGCCCGTCGCCGTTCGAGGCGGCTGACTCCCGAAGCAGTCTGGAGGCATCGGGTGTCGGAGGTCTTGGTGGCGATCGATGACGTCAGCGCTTGGACCATGGGCGACTTCAGCTACTCCGACCACTGAATCCACTGCTGCGCGCTGAGGACCCTCACTGTTGTTTTGGTGGCGGCTTGCGCCTGCGCGTCGGTCAGGCGGCGGCAGGGGCGCCGAGCATCGCGGAAGCCTGTTGGAACGGGTTGAGGACGCGCGTGGGCGCGGCGGTGTGGGGAAGGCCGGGGCAGGTGAAGCCGAGTTGGGTCATGGCCCGGAGGATTTCGCCGGCGCTGAAATCGCGGCGGTCCTGGCGTGTGATGACCTGCCCGACCTGCTTGACGGGGTAGGTGCGGCGGCCGATGATCACGGACTCGCCGATGACCTGTTCGGGCTTGATGCCCTTCATGGATTCCAGGACGCCGCTCTTGGTGAGGTCGAACGGGAAGCGGGCGATGACACAGCGCATGATGCCTCACAGGGAGAAGAATGAAGGGGAATGGTTTCGCCGCGGTGAGACGGTTCAGTGGGCAAGGGCGAGGACGCCCGGAGCGCTGCCCTGCTCGTCGACGACCGGCAGGGCACCGGGCCGGCGGCCGCGCATCGCGTGCTGGGCTTCGGCGATCGTGCTAGCGGGTGAGGTGAACGGCCCGCGGTTGTCGAGAATGTCGCGTAGCTGGACCCGGTCCGTGTACGCGGGGCTGTCACGGACCGCGGCGAGCTGGGCCTGGGTGACCAGTTGGGTGCACAGGCCGTCGTTGTCGCAGACGAGCAGGTGCTCGGTGCGGGCACTGGTCATGACGGCCAGGGCGACTTCGATGGTCATGTCGTCGCAGACCTGCGGTCCGGCCGTGTCCATGGTGTCGGCCACTGTCCTGTGCGCGGGGGTGGCGCTCGCCGGGCGGGGTTGCATCTGAACCAGTGCCAAGATGTGCCTCCTGCAGAGATGGGCCAGTTTTCTGATCAAGGGTTCTAGGCCGCCGCGTCGAAGGAGGACTGCCGCACGATCGTGCGCCGGGCAGTCGAAGCGGGGCTGCGTCGACCGCGGGAGGCCGCGCTGCGGCTGCGCTGACGTCGCTCGGCCACCGGCGTGGTGATCGTCACGGGAATGCCGGAGGGGGTCTGGGCGCCGGTGATCCGGCTGAGTGCCTCCTCGCCCGAGCGGACCTGAGTGGTCTGCGGCACGATGCCGGCGGCTGCCATGAGGCGGCTCATGTCGCGGCGCTGGTTGGGGGTGACCAGAGTGACGACGCTGCCGGACTCGCCGGCCCGCGCGGTACGGCCGCCGCGGTGGAGGTAGTCCTTGTGGTCGGTCGGCGGGTCGACGTTGACAACGAGGTCGAGATTGTCGACGTGAATACCGCGCGCCGCGACGTTCGTCGCGACGAGCACAGTGACATGCCCGGTCTTGAACTGGGCCAGGGTCCGGGTGCGCTGCGGCTGCGACTTCCCGCCGTGCAGGGCGACGGCCCGCACCCCGCTGCTCAGCAGATTCTGCGTCAGCCGGTCGACAGCGTGCTTGGTGTCCAGGAACATGATCACCCGGCCCTCGCGCGCCGCGATCTCCGTCGTCATCCGGTGCTTGTCGGCGCCGTGGACATGCAGTACGTGGTGCTCCATCGTGGTGACCGCCCCTGCGGACGGGTCGACGGAGTGGACGACCGGGTCGGTGAGGTAGCGGCGGACCAGGAGGTCGACGTTGCGGTCGAGTGTGGCGGAGAACAGCATCCGCTGGCCCTCGGGGCGGACCTGGTCCAGGAGCGCGGTGACCTGTGGCATGAAGCCCATGTCGGCCATCTGGTCGGCCTCGTCCAGGACGGTGATCGCGACCTGGTTCAGCCGGCAGTCACCCCGGTCGATGAGGTCCTTGAGGCGGCCCGGCGTCGCGACGACGACTTCGGCACCACGGCGCAGCGCGCTGACCTGCCTGCCGATCGGCATTCCGCCGACGACAGTGGCCAGGCGCAGCCTCACCGAGCGTGCGTGGGGGGTAAGAGCGTCGGTCACCTGCTGTGCCAGTTCACGCGTCGGCACGAGGATCAGGGCCAGCGGCTGGCCGGGCTCGGCGCGCTGCCCGGCGGTGCGGGCCAGCAGGGCCAGGCCGAAGGCGAGGGTCTTGCCGGAGCCGGTGCGCCCGCGACCGAGGACGTCGCGGCCCGCGAGGGTATTGGGCAGGGTCGCGCCCTGGATCGGGAACGGGACGCTCATGCCTTGCGCGGTGAGCGAGGCCAGCAACTGCTCGGGCATGTCGAGGTCGGCGAACGCCTCGACGGCGGGCAGCGCGGGAGTGATCGTCTTGGGCAGGGCGAACTCGCCCGAGGCCGCCGCGGGCCGCCGGCCGCGGCCGCCTGGGCGGCTCGGCCCTCCGGAACGGCTCGGGGCGGGCGTGCCGAAGCGGTTGCCCCGGTGCGAACCGGCGCCGGAGCCGAAGGCGGGACGACCGGTACGGCTGCGGGAGGAGCGGTTGTTCGTACGTGAGGGGTTCATTCAGAACCTTCCTTGATACGGCACGTATCAAGGAATTCTCGCAGCAGAAGAACAGCGCGGGGAATCACAAGAACGAGCCGAACGAAATGCGAAAGCAGATCTGGCCCGCGGTGAATCCGGTGCAAGTGCAGGCGATGAAATGGGTGACGTCATGCGGACGTGAGATCCCGGATGTCTACGGGTGCATCTTCAAAGAGGTCCGCGTTCCTGGAGAGGGATCTGCGGGCGTCGTTGCCCCACAGGGAAGCCCCGGGGAATGCCCGTAGCTGGGGCCCGCACCCCGAGGGATGCGGGCCCCAGCTACGAAGTGCGCTTCAGCGTCAGGCAGGAACGATGTTCTCAGCCGTCGGGCCCTTCTGGCCCTGCGCGATGTCGAAGGTGACCTTCTGACCTTCGAGCAGCTCACGGAAGCCCTGAGCGGCGATGTTCGAGAAGTGGGCGAACACGTCAGCGCCGCCACCGTCCTGCTCGATGAAGCCGAAACCCTTGGCCGCGTTGAACCACTTCACAGTGCCAGACGCCATGTCATATCTCCTTGTGGGGCAGTACGCCGGAACCCGCAATCCACGGATACCGGGTCGCCGCGATGATGCCCCGCCCGGAGATGACCGGAAATACAAAACGCTCCCCGCGGCTAAAAATGCCGACGAAAGGCGTTGAGGTTTTTGGGAACCACGACTGCAACTGAGATCGACAGTAGCATGCGGTAGCGGCCTGTGTACGGTCAATAATTCCGCTCTGCCCGTTGCAGTAAACACACTGTCCGCGCGGCACATTAAACTCTCGTCTCGCGGTCATAGATATTGATCCATCCGGAACGCAGCGTTCCAGGAAGAGCGGTCGTCGTTTACGGCGGCCCATCAGCTCGTATACGGGTCCCGACGCAGATCAGCGCAGCGCTGCTGCGCGGCGCTCTCACGAGTGCCCCAGATCCCACCACCATGGACTGAGACTGAAGGCGGCCGACACCCACCGTTCGTGCGAACCAGTCGGACAGCAGGACCTGCCCGGGGCAGCAGTACGCTCCGCGCGCGGGCTGATCGCCGTACGGTGGGCGAACACGTCCGAGCCGCCACTGTCCGGGCGGTGAAGCCGCAGCCGTTCTGCGCGTCAAACCACTTCACAGTTCCCGCGGCCCTTGCCTCACACCTTCCTGCCGATGAAGCGTCCTACGACATGCGGCAGACGGAGGCGGTTACCCTGGCTCCTCCGCCGCAGCAGAACGCCCACGACGAAGATGTGGGCGAAGGGAACATCCTGGTCAAGGCAGTTGACCCAGAAGCCACGCGTCAGCCCGCGGTCGTCGGGTTCTCTGATTCGGCGGCGTGGCGGTATTCGGCGTTGATGCGCTGGGCTTCTTCGAGCTGGTCCTCGAGGACGATGATGCGGCAGGCGGCCTCGATGGGGGTGCCCTGGTCGACGAGTTCGCGGGCGCGTGCGGCGATGCGCAGCTGGTAGCGGGAGTAGCGCCGGTGGCCGCCCTCGGAACGCAGCGGGGTGATCAGGCGGGCTTCTCCGATGGCGCGGAGGAAACCTTGTGTGGTACCGAGCATCTCGGCGGCCCGACCCATCGTGTAGGCAGGGTAGTCGTCGTCGTTGAGACGGCCGAACGAGTCGTCTGCTGTCATTTGCACCTCTCTGTGGAACGCGTGGAGGGGCTCGGGTGCCGTACGGCACCCGAGCCCCGAAGGAACTGCTACACCATCTGCCGACCCTGATACTGCGCCGGCCTTCTATTTCCGCTGACCCGACCTGGAAGTTGTCGGGGGTGCGGGGATCGCGGTTGCTTGACCGGAGACCACCTCGCTATCGATGTCCTGCGGTACCCGGGCTCAAAACTTCCACCCGGGCGATCCTGATGGCGCCTGGCTCCTCCGTTCTTCCCTCTGGGATCATCACTTACCTACTGCTGGTACTGCTCTCCTGCGTACTGCTCTGTGGCCTGTGCCAGCGCCACTTTTCGACAGCCAGCCCCGTCGCCCGTCCTGCATCTGCTCTGGCTTAGAACCCCACTGCCGAACCTCCCGGTGCGCGCGTCCGCAGCCGACGCCTTCACCGAGGTGCTGCTCACTGACTTCACTGCTGCGTACTGCACTTGCGGGTACTGCTCACGGCGGCCCCTGACCACTGCGGGCCACCCGGTCCGGTCGCCAGTCCCGTCGCCGTCCTGCAACAACCCTGGCTTCGGAACTCCACCACCGCACCGTCCTGCGAACTGCAACTGCGGTTACTGCTGCCCGGCAGTTCGTCTCTGCCGGGCCCTGCTGTCTCTCTGGGCTACGAGAGAAACCATAACCACACCACCACCCAATGTCTACTCTGGCCGACATAGATTTCCGTTACCCGGGCGGAGAGATAGTCGGCCTCGGCCACGGAAGGGGTGTGCGGCGGCCCCGCTCCAGCCAGGCTCGCCCGCTCCGACCAGCGCCGTTACGCGCAGCCTCGACGCCGCGAACACCGCAGTCGCCACGTCTGGCCATGCGGATGATCGCTCAGGACACGCGGGGGCTCGTGCGGTTGACACACCGCAGGCCGGGCACAAGCGCCGCCAGATAGGACCTGCGTGACGATCCAGAGACCAGGGTGGCCTGATGAACACAATGAGCGTCAACGTGGCAACTGCCCTCTCCACGGCATGCATTGCCAGCGTGCGCCGGAGCGCCCGGGATTTCCTCGCAGGTCACGATCTTCGCCGAACCTCATTTGGGACAAAGGGGCCGCTGGTTCAAACTCGAACCCGCCACGGCTGACTGCTGTCTGCTCTTGACCGGCAAGGCTCCGGCCGCGCCGCGGTCTCAGTTCTGGTCCCATCCACCGGTGTCCGGGATCGTTGAGGAACCCACCTGCCGACCTCTCCGCTCCAGGCCGGCACGCCCACCGACCCACCTCGGATCCCTGATGAACATTTGGAAGGTGTGCTGGCTCGGTCGTCTTCAGCGGGGCCAGGATGCGTGAGCGATGCGTGAGCGGACGTGCTGATATGGCGCACACAACCTTGGACCGGCCAGCATGCGACATGCCTCTGACTAGGCATTTCTGGACCAGCGTGGAAGCTGGCGGAAGTCCCGGCAGGACCCTGCCGGGACTTTTAATCCGTTGGTTGTGGGTTCGAGTCCCACACGGCCTGCACGTGGCGGGTGAGGGGGACACCCCTCTGACCTGCGGCTCAGCGCCCCGACCGGTTTCTGCCGGGCGGGGCGCTTCGTCGTACGGGGGATCTTGCGCCGGTCCCCGCGAGGAACTGGGGTTGGCAACTCAGCATCGAGATCGGCTGGAAGAGACGTCTCGGAGGGCCGGGCGAGCCGTTGCGGTCGCGCACAACAGAGGAACGTGTGGTCAGGACAGCCGGGCGTCGTGTTCGCCCCGTTGGGCGGTGTTCTTGCGCTCCTGCGCGTGGGCGTGGGCCATGAGGCCGAGGAGGATGACCAGGAGTACGGCCGAGGAACCCGGTGTGCCGAGATCGAGGCCGCCCTTGGCGGCAGGCTTGGTGAGGAAGTCACCGGCGGTGGCGCCCAAGGGGCGGGTGAGGACGAAGGCGATCCAGAACAGCGCGACATTGGGGACGGCCGGCACCCTCATCAGGGCGGCGAGTACGGCCAGGAGCGCTGCGACGAGCAGGGCGCCGCCGGCGTAGCCGAGGCCGGAGCTGTCGGAGAGGAAGTCGCCCATGGACGTGCCCAGTGTGTTCGACACCAGGATCGCGGACCAGAAGAGGGCCTCGCCACGGAAGGTGACGATGTCGCGGATGGCGAAGGTCTGTCCGGTGAGCTTCCAGGCGATGAAGACGGCGATCAGCAGGGAGATCAGGATCGCGGCACCCGCGGGGTACCCGAGACCCAGGCCCTGCGGGCCCCAGCCCAGCGAGGTCGTGCCCGCCGTGAGGTACTCGGCGCCGGCGTCACGGTTCATGAAGTCCGACATGGTGGTGCCGGCCATGCTCGTGGACAGGATGACCGTCCAGTAGAAGAACGGGTTGTAGCGCTTGGACCGCAGCTGCATCACCAACGTCAGCATGAACACCAGGAACAGTGCGATCGTGGTGAGGAAATAGCCCAGTCGCAGCGTCTGGGAGAACAGATCTCCGGCCGTCTCACCGAGGGTGGTGGCGGCGATCTTCATGATCCAGAAGGCCAGAGTGACCTCCGGGAGCTTCTTCATCACGTACCGGCGCTCACTGGCGACATCCACCGCGGTGAGGAATTCCGACTGTCCCAAAGCGCACTCCTGACCGACCGTTCGGCGCTTCACTGCGCGGGCAGTGGGCGACCCGTTGTTGTGTGACAGCGGTGAACGGCCTCGGGCGCCCGGCTCGCGCTCCGGACACGCCTGCGCGCCGGCCTCTCGCCGCATCTCTGTGCCCGTGCAACGTAGACCGTCTACAGCGATGTAGACGGTGTGACACTCCCGTGGGCGGTGAGCTGTATGCGGCCGTTACCGGATACCGGGCGCGGGGCTACGCGCGTATGGGTCCGGAAGGGGCCTACGGTGATGTGGTGCTGACGGCCGGTCCGGCTGACGGCGACTCAGGGGCCCGCGATGCAGCCGGGTCAGACCGCCGGCTCGATGTTCTGGTTGGCGTGGAAGAAGTTGTGCGGGTCGTAGGCACGCTTGACGGCCGCGAGGCGGTCGTAGTGGTCGCGGTAGGTGGCGCGTACCCGGTCCGGGGTTTCGCCCGCGCCGATGAAGTTCACGTACGTACCGCCCATGGAGTGCGGGTACAGCTCCTCCCAGTAGTCGACGCACCACTGCCTGAGCTTCTCGGCGTTGTCCGGGTCCGGATCGATGCCCGCGATCACGCCGGACCAGACCGCGTCCCGGTAAGCCCAGGCGGTGTCGTCCGGGCCCGGCCGGTGGGCGGCGCCGTCGACCGGGTACAGGTGCGTGGTCGACAGGTCGGTGGGGAGGTTCTCGGCGTACTTGGCGTGTACGGCGATGGCGTCGTCGGTGATCCGGTCGAAGAAGTTGCCGCGCCAGTACCACTGCAGGCCGGCAGGGAGCAGCTCGTCGAACATGGCCTGCAGGGCGGTGTAGGGCATCGGCGCCGTGAAGTGGAAGGCGGGCGCGCCGGGGTCGTTCACGGGCTTCAGGGTGGCTTCGAGGAGATCGGGGTCGCCCGTCCAGCACCACACGACACCGCACATCTTCTGGCCGTGGATCTCCTCGGGGAAGGGCGGACCGGGTGGCACGGTGAGCGCGGCGAAGAAGCCGTTCAGGTCCTCGGGGGCCTGTGGCAGGAAGTCGCGGTACCAGCGCAGTATTTCGGGGGTCCGGTCGACCGGCCAGAGGGTGATGGCGACGCCCACGGTGTCCACCGGGTGCATCCGGAAGGTGAAGGAGGTGACGATGCCGAAGTTGCCGCCCCCGCCGCGCAGCGCCCAGAACAGGTCGGGGTGGGTGGTGTCGCTCGCCGTCACCGCGGTGCCGTTCGCCAGGACCACGTCCGCGGCCAGCAGGTTGTCGGCCGTCAGGCCGTATCTGCGGGTGAGGTGGCCGTGGCCGCCGCCGAGGGTGAGGCCGCCGACGCCGGTGGTCGATTGGATTCCGGCGGGGGTGGCCAGTTGGAAGGCGTGCGCTGCGTGGTCGAGGTCGCCGAGCGTGGCGCCGCCGCCGACCGTGGCCGTTCGCGCGGTGGCGTCGATGTGTGCCCAGCGCATGGGTGACAGGTCGATGGTGACGCCGTCGTCCGCCAGGCACAGGCCGGCGGCGCTGTGCCCGCCGCCGCGGACCGCGAGCACGAGGCCCTCGTCCCGGACGAAGTCGACCGCGGCCATGACGTCCGCCGTGTCGCGGCACCGCACCACGGCCGCCGGACGTTTGTCGATCATGGCGTTGTAGATCGTGCGAGCGGTTCGGTACTCCGGGTCCTGCGGACCGATGACGGGACCGCGCAGCGCGTTCCGCATCGCGTCCAGGGTTTCCGTGGTGCCGTTCATGGTCCGGCCATCTCCCTGCTCGCCGAGACGGGGACCGCACTCCGCCCGGCCCGCCCTGTCGGGCCGTCGGAGTGTGCGGCTGTACGCCGACGCTCCGGCACCCCCAAACCGCGGGCGGAAGCGGCCACTGTGGGCTGATGTCTCAAGCCTCCCCGCGGTCCGGGAGCCGTGCCAGTTCGCCGGACCGGGCGGAGGGAGACATACGCGTCACGGCTGCGGGGATGCGCTCAGACGAGGAGCTTCGTCTTCGCCCGCTGGTACTCCTCGTCCGTGATGGCTCCCTTGTCCTTCAGCTCGGCGAGTTTCGCCAGGTCGTCGACGTGACCGCCCTTCTGCGGGCCGCTCGCGCCGGAGGTGCCGACGGCTTCCCGTACGTACGCCTTGAAGGCCGCTTCACGTTGCTGCGCCTCCTTGATGTCCCGCTTCCCCATGGATTTGCCGCGCACGATCACGTACACGAGGACGCCGAGGTACGGCAGCACCAGGGCCACGATCAGCCAGCCGGCCTTGCCCCAGCCGCCGAGGTCGTCGCTGCGGAAGATGTCCGAGATGACCTTGAAGAGCAGGAACAGCCACATGATCCAGAGGAAGAACCAGAGCATGGTCCAGAAGAGGTTGAGCAGGGGGTAATCGTCCACTGTCGGCTCCCCGGTCACCGCGAGTTCATCGCGTCGGCTGGCTGAATGGTAAATCAGTCATATCACTACATAACTACCCTCGCTCGTTGTCGTTCGGGGCCGTCCTCCGGGGCGGGTGCGGAGTACCGTGGAAGTGTCGAGGGAGGCTCGGACCTCCAGGAGGCGGGGTCGCCTCGTGTTCATGATGCGGCGTGGGAAACGGCGTGGACAGCGGCGTGGGATGCGACGTGCAGAGCGGCGTGAGCAGGCGTACGCAGGGACGTTCGCGAGGGCGCATGCACACGGCAGATGAGTCCGCCCGGAGCCCGGTCGGGGCGATCGGCCGCGTCACCGTGCCGATTCCGGCCGATGGTCCGGGTGAAGTGCTGGTGGCCGTACGGGGCGGGTCGGAGGCCTACACCGCATGGTCGGCGACGTCGATCGACAGGGACGTACGCGTCGTTGTCGTCGACTCGGTCTCGGCGCGGGGCGTGATCGTGGAACGACTGCCTTCCTGAGCCGATGCAATGACGTCACCACGCCGAGCAGGGAGGTATCTGCGTCGAGCGGTGACGTAGGTACGTCGGGCAGTCACGTACGGCAGGAGTCTTCCGATGTTCTTCTGGCACGTTCCCGCCCCCAACGAGGCGATGCTCATATCCGGTTCCAAGGGGCAGACGCTGGACACCCAGTTCCGGATCGTCACCGGACACGGCAGTTTCGTGCTCCCCGTGAAGCAGAAGGCGCGCATGCTCTCTCTGGCGCTGCGCGAGGCGGAGATCACCGAGGACTGTGTGACGCAGCAGGGCATCCGCCTCAACGTCCGGGCCGTCGCCGTCTTCAAGGTCGGTGACGACGCTGTCTCCATCGCCAACGCCGCACGTCGCTTCCTGTCCGAGCAGGAACAGATGGAGGAGCTCGCCGGCCGGATCTTCGCCGGTCACCTGCGTTCCATCGTCGGCGGGCTGACCGTGGAGCAGATCATCCGTGAGCGCAACCGGGTCTCCCAGGAGGTCATCGCGGGCAGCCACGGCGAGATGGAGAAGCTCGGCATCGTGGTGGATGCCCTCCAGATCCAGGAGATCGACGACGCCACCGGCTACATCAACAACCTCGCCGCCCCGCACGCCGCCGCGGTCGCCAGCCAGGCCCGGATCGCCGAGGCCAAGGCCGACCAGGAAGCCAGCCAGCGCGAGCAGCAGGCCGCCGCGCTCAAGGCGGAGTACGAACGTGACACCGCGATCAAGCGGGCCGGCTTCCTCGCCGAGACCGAGCAGTACAACGCCCGCGCCGCACAGGCCGGACCGCTCGCCCAGGCCAGGGCCTCGCAGGAGGTCATCGAGGAGCAGACCTCGCTGGCCGAGCGGCAGGCCGCACTCGCCGCGCAACGGCTCGAAGCGGAGGTCCGGCGTCCGGCGGATGCCGAGGCGTACCGTCAGCGCACTCTCGCGGAAGCGGCCCGTGACCGGGTGAAGTTCGAGGCCGACGGCAGTGCGTACACCGAACGGACCCTCGCCCAGGCGCAGGCCGACGCCAACAGCGTGCGCGCCACCTCGCTGCGCGACGGCAACCAGGAGCTCATCGCGGCCAACCGCATCGTGGAGAACCTGCCCGCCCTGGCCGACGCGGCCGCCCGAGGCATGTCGGGGGCCGACCTCACCGTTCTCAACGGCACCAATGGTGTCAATGAGATGGCGGCGGGCGTGGTCAGCCAGGGGCTGGCGATCCTCCACTCGCTGCAACGCGGCGCGAACCCGATGAAGTCCCCGGCGGTCGACGGGAAGGCCACACCTCGCATCACCGAGACGAACTGAAGGCCACTACTCGTATCGCCGAAACGAACCGAGGTGGCCGGAGCCGCGCTGTTCGCCGTGACCACGCGGGGAGCCGGACCGGGCGCCGAGTGGCCGTGATCAGCCGAGTGGTCATTCGCGCGCCGGACATGCCGTACAGTTGTGTTTACCGACGCGGGGTGGAGCAGCTCGGTAGCTCGCTGGGCTCATAACCCAGAGGTCGCAGGTTCAAATCCTGTCCCCGCTACTGAAGATTCAGGCCCGGCACGCATGCAGCGTGCCGGGCCTGAATCAATTCCGCGTCGCGTTCCGGGACGTGGCACGGCCGGCCTGCGGGCCCATGAAGGAGCAGGTCCGGGCGGTGTGTGAGCTGTACCACGTACGTACCTCCATTAGTCGATGAGGAGTCGCCGCACGGCTCCGCTCCGGCGAGCCTGGGGTGGGGCGCGGTACCGTCCGCAGCCGCGCGCGTACCGGGCAGGAGACCACAGGTGTGGAAGCGGCTGAAGCGGCGCGGCAGACATGCCGAGGGCGGCACCCGTTCCCAGCGGTTCGTCCGCATGCTGCCCGCCCTGATGATCCTCGGCGGGCTTGTGTTCGATCTCCTCACCCCGCCGATCTTCACCGCCATTCCGCTGTTCGTGGCGGCGCCGCTGATCGCCGCGCCGTTCTTCTCGCTGTCCAGCACCATCTGTATCGGCATTGCCTCGATGGTGGCCGTCACCGTGCTGCGGCTGTACAGCAACTCCTTGCCGTTGGCCGTGCCGTTGATCGAGTTGCTCACCCTGGCCACCGTTTCGGTCCTCGCGGTCGTGATCAACGCGGTCGTACGGCGCGGCAATGAGCAGCTGGCCTCCGCGCGGGTCATCGCGGAGACCGCCATGCGGGCGGTGTTGCCGAAGCCGTCCGACCGGATCGGTGGGCTGCATGTGGCGGCGCGGTACGAAGCGGCGCAGGCGGACGAGTTCGTCGGCGGTGACCTGTTCGCCGTGGCGGACACCCCCCAGGGGGTGCGATTGGTGGTCGGGGACGTACGGGGGAAGGGGCTCGACGCCGTGGAGTCGGTGGCGGTTGCCATCGGGGCGTTCCGGGAGGCGGCCGAACAGGAGCGTTCGCTGGAGGGCGTGGCGCAGCGGCTGGAGCGGGCGCTGGCGCGGGAGGGGGCGCGGGGCGGGCTGGACGCGGTCGAGGGCTTCATCACTGCCGTCCTGGCCGAGATTCCGTCCGGGGTGTCCCGGGTGCGGATCGTCAACCGCGGTCACCCCGAGCCGATCCTGCTGCACCCGGACGGGGCGGTGGAGGTGCTGGGGCCCACGGTGCCCGCGCTGCCGCTCGGGATGGACCTGGGGGTGTGGCCCGACCGGGCGGACGAGTGGGATCTGCCGGCGGGGACGACCCTGCTCCTCTACACCGACGGCCTCTCCGAGGCGCGGAACGCCGCTGGGGTCTTCTACGAACCGGCGGCCCGGCTGCGCGGGCGGATCTTTCCGGGGCCCGAGGAGCTGCTGTCCGCGCTGACCGATGACGTGCGGCTGCACACGGGAGGCGAGACGACCGACGACATGGCGCTGCTCGCGGTCGTACGTCCCGCGGAGGGGCAGCCGGACCGGCGCAGGACCGTGAAGATCGTGGGCCTGGAAACGATGTGACGGGTGGGGCGGGTGCAACGCGCGGATCGAATGCTTCGTGCGGGCCGGGTGACTCGTGCAGGCCGATGTTTCGCGCGGACCGGGGCACGGCCTTGGACGCGGGATGCCACCGTGCGTAACCGAAAGGCGTCGCTCCGCATAACATTTGACGCAACGTCAGAAGGCGGGTAATGGCTGAGGGGCGATCAACTCGTCCGGTTCCAGCCGGTTGTGTCCCGTAAAGTCCAGGCCAAAGACCTGAACGATCAGTGGGAACAGCTTGGAATCAGACCCGTGTGTCTATTAACGTTCGATAACGCAGCGCGGTCGTCCCAGCCGTCGTCAGTGGCGGCACCGCGCGCGAGCGCCGAATTCCGCAAGGGAACCGGGGAACCACCTACATGGGGTGAATCGGACACCTGTGTCTCGTGAGAGGCAGAGGCGCCCGTAGGAGACCTTCCTGCTCCGAACCCGTCAGCTAACCCGGTAGGCGAGAAGGAAGGAAAGGAGTGCGCCCCCGTGGCGTCCAACAAGCCTGCCCCCGAGGCCCCCTCTCGGTTCAACCCCGAGTTCAGTTCCGACTGCGGCGCTGACTTCGGATCCGATTTCGGCTCCGGCTACGGAACCGCCGGGACGGGAATGGTGTTCGGCGCCGAGACGGGCGGCGGCTTCGCCGGTGAGTCCGGCAGCGAATTCCGCGCCGACGGCAACGGTGAGCCCGACAGAAGCTGGGACGAGTGGAACCCCACCGAGGAGTCCGTCCGCCCTGTACGCGGCAAGCACCGCGTCACCAAGCAGCGCAACGGACTTGCTCGTAGCTCCACGGTGCTCGGGGTCGGAGTCATCGCGGCAGTCGGCGCGGGCGGCATGGCCACCGCGCAGAGCAAGCCGCCGGTCTCCATCTCCCTTCCCGACTCCATCTCGGACAACCTCCCCGACGCCAAGTCCCTTCCCGGCGTGGGCTCTCTGTTCTCCGGTGAGTCCGAGGCCGACAAGTCCGCTGCCGCCGCTGCCGCCCCGCTCACCACCGCCGGCCTCACCACCGCCGAGGCCGAGCAGGGCGCGACGGACGCGGGTGAGACACTCCGCGCCCGCATCCTCCAGCAGGCCGAGCAGCAGCAGGACGCCGCCGCCGCCGAGGCCAAGGCGGCCCAGGAGAAGGCGGCTGCGGAGAAGGCCGCCGCCGAGGCCAAGAAGCAGCAGGACGCGGCCGAGGCCAAGGCCGCCGCCGAGAAGAAGAAGGCGGAGGAGGAAGCCAAGGCGAAGGCCGAGGCCCTGCGGCTCGCCAAGCTCGCCGCCAGCTACGCCATCCCGACCTCCTCGTACACGATCACCTCGACCTTCGGCCAGGCCGGCCCGATGTGGTCCTCCGGCCACCACACCGGCCTCGACTTCGCGGCGCCGACCGGCACCCCGATCAAGGCCGTACACGGCGGCACCATCAAGTCGGCAGGCTGGTCCGGTTCCTACGGCTACCGCACGGTGCTGGAGCTCGACGACGGTACCGAGGTGTGGTTCTGCCACCAGTCCTCGATCGGCGTCAGTGTCGGCCAGAAGGTCAGCACCGGTGAGACCATCGGCCGGGTCGGCGCGACCGGCAATGTCACGGGCGCGCACCTCCACCTGGAGGTCCACACCCCCGACGGTACGGGCATCGACCCGATGGCCTGGCTGCGCGACAAGGGCCTCAACCTCTGATCCGCCGGCCGCCTCCCGGCCTTCGTGATCCGATCCGGTTCACAGGCCGTTGAACCCCGGCAGTCCTGGCGCTCACCCCCCGACGTCAGGGCTGCCGGTCTGCTGGAACAGCGGCCCCCCGACGTCAGGGCTGCCGGAATAGCGGACCCGCCGGAGTCCGTTGATCGATATATGACTTCTCTTCGTAAGCTGGGCCCTTCCGACCTGCAGGTCTTCCCGCTCGCCCTCGGCGGCAACGTCTTCGGCTGGACCGCCGACGAGGCGCAGTCGTTCGCCGTGCTGGACGCCTACGTCGCGGCGGGCGGCAACTTCATCGACACCGCCGACGCCTACTCCGCCTGGGTCCCGGGCAACGAGGGCGGCGAGTCGGAGACCGTCATCGGCAAGTGGCTCGCGGCACGCTCCAACCGTTCCGACATCGTCGTCGCCACCAAGGTCGGCGCCCACCCCTCGTACAAGGGGCTCTCCGCCGCGAACATCAAGGCCGCGGCCGAGGAGTCGCTGCGCCGGCTCGGCACCGACCACATCGATCTGTATTACACGCACTTCGACGACGAGACCGTCTCGGTCGAGGAGATCATCACCGCCCTCGACCAGTTGGTGAAGGAGGGCAAGGTCCGGGAGATCGGCGCCTCCAACATCAGCCCCGAGCGGCTCCAGGCGTCCCTGGACTTCTCGGAGCGCGAGGGGCTGGCCCGTTACGTCGCCCTGCAGCCGCACTACAACCTGGTCTCCCGCGACACGTACGAGGGCGAGCTCCAGGACACGGCCGCCCGGGCCGGGCTCGCCGCCGTCCCGTACTTCGCCCTGGCCTCCGGCTTCCTCACCGGCAAGTACCGTCCGGGCGCTTCGGTGGAGAGCGCGCGGGCCGAGAAGGCCGGTCAGTACCTGGAGTCGGAGCGGGGGCAGAAGGTCCTGGCGGCGCTCGACAAGGTCGCCCAGGAGCGCGACGCCGAGATCGCGACCGTCGCGCTTGCGTGGCTCGCGTCCCGGCCGACCGTCGCCGCGCCGATCGCCTCGGCCCGTACGGTCGAGCAGCTGCCCGCACTGGTGGCCGTCGCCGACCTCTCGCTGACCGAGCGGGAACTGGCGGACCTCACCGAGGCATCCGCCTGACGGGGGCATCCGTGCTGTGCGGAGCGGGGCGTTGCCCACGGACGGCCCTACTGCGGTGGCGGTGGCCGGTGCGGGTCGTGTGATGGTCCGCTCGCGGGCTTGTGGTGCCCTGGGCCGACCCGGTTGACGTGATCGTGCGGTCTGGGACGCCGGGTGCGGGGCCCCGGTCCACCGGAGTGATGGTTCGGGGCCTCCCCGTCGCCTCTGGCCGTATCCACATGGCCAGGTGGCGCAGGGAACCGGCCTCCCGGGATCGGACCACGCACGGGATGCGTGTCGCCGCCCCGGGGTTGAGCACGCCGGGGACCGGTGCGCCCAGGACCGTTCGGGGCGTGCGGCTGTCGGGACTCACTCCCGCTCAGTCTTCAGGAACGGTTGTAGCCGTAGCCGCCGTACTGCGTGCGCTGCGGCGGCGGGTAGGCGTACGGAGCGGCCGGCAGGTGGTGGGGGCGCAGGCGGCCCGTCGCCTGCGCCGCGTACGTCAGGGCGGGAGCGGCCACGTCCCTGCGCTGCCAGAGGTGGTGCAGCAGCTCCAGCTCGCGCTCGGCGAAGTCTGGGCCCGCCGCCCCGCGGCGGGCCTGCCGACGCAGCGATGCCAGTGATGTCGCGAACGATTCGTACTCGGCGACGGCGCGGGCGGCAGCCCTGCCATGAGCCTTGGCCTGTGCTTTGGCCTGTGCTGTGACCTGGGCCGATGGTCCGTGCCGGGGGGACGCGTGCTGCCCCGGCGACGCGAATCCCGGTCCGTGTCCCGGCCCGTACGGGGGCGCGTATGCCGGTCCGTACGGTGGGGCGGACCCCGGTCCGTACGGGCTTGCCCAGTTCTCCCGGGCTGCGAGGGTGTGCCGGTGGCGTGCCGCGTCGCGTGCCATGCCGCGGGCCCGCATCGAGGAGAGGGCGAGTGGTTCGGCGGGGGTCAGCCAGCCGGCCGCCGCATAGGCGGGCAGCTCGGCCGAGAGCGTACGCAGCTCCCGCTGGCGCGACCAGATCGCCAGCCAGGTCATCAGGCCGAAGACCGGGACCATGAACACCCCGTACACGGCATAGAAGCCGTACGGGCCGAATGACGCCGACCCGTTCCACAGGGCGTGCATGCCCATGGCGAGGACGAGACCCAGCAGCGGCAGCGCGATGCGGCGGATCCGGCGGTGCCGCGCACTGACCGCGGCGAGGCCGAAACCTATTCCGGTCAGCACCGTGAAGAGCGGATGCGCGAACGGCGACATCACCGCCCGTACGAAGAACGTCGCGGCGGTCACCGAAACGACGCCCGGGGTGCCTATCTGCTGGTCCTCACCGAAGGCGGTGCCCAGGTAGAGGATGTTCTCGGTGAAGGCGAAACCGCTCGCGGTGAAGCCGGCGATGACGACACCGTCGACGATTCCGTTGAACTCCCGCCTTCGGAACAGGAAGATCAGCAGGACGGCCGCGGCCTTGGCGCTCTCCTCGATGACCGGCGCTATGACCGTGGCGCCGAGGGTGTCGGCGCCCGACGGGTCGGCGGTGGCCGTGGCTATCCAGCGGGTCGCGAACGAATTCGCGATGATCGCGACCAGGGCGGCCGCGAACGCACCCCAGGCGAAGGAGAACAGCAGATTCCGCCACGGCGCCGGTTCGACCCGGTCCAGCCAGCGGAACGCCGCCATCAGGAGCGGGACGGGCAGCACGGCGAGACCCAGGCCTACGAGAAACCCCTCGGTGCCCGTCTGATCGCGGACCAGGGCCAGGATCGCAAGACCGCACAGCGCGAGCACCGTGAACACGGCCGCGATGCGGAATGTCCTGCTGCGCCACACCATGCCGACGCGGCGCGGCCGGTAACGCCAGTGTCTGCGCTCCGGCACGGCAGCCAGGATCTCGCCGACCCGCTGCTCCTCGAGAAGCGGGACGGCCGGCTGCGACTGCCACTGCTGGACAGGCCCGTTGGACACCACCCGATGACACTAACGAGCAGCACTGACAGCTGGCCATGGGGCGACGGGGCCGTCAGGTCCCGTCACCGGCTCGGCGCGCAGGTCTCAGCAGCGGGCGAAGAGCAGGTCGTGCACGACATGGCCCTTGTCGAGGCCCTGCCCCTCGAACCGGGTCAGCGGCCGGAACGCCGGCCGCGGCGCATAGCCACCGTCCGCCACGGTGTTCTCGAAGAGGGGGTGCGCGGTCAGCACCTCCAGCATCTGCTCGGCGTACGGCTCCCAGTCGGTCGCACAGTGGATCACGGCCCCCGGCTTCAGCCGCTGCGCCACCAGATCGAGGAACTCCGGCTGGATCAGCCGCCGCTTGTGATGGCGCTTCTTGGGCCACGGGTCGGGGAAGTACACCCGCAGCCCGTCCAGCGAGTCCGGCTTCAGCATCTCGCGCAGCAGGATGATCGCGTCACCGTTGGCGACCCGGATGTTGGACAGGCCGTTCCGGTCCGCGAGCCCCAGCAGATTGCCCTGGCCCGGGGTGTGCACATCGACGGCGAGAATGCCCGTACCCGGGTCGTCGGCCGCCATCTGCGCTGTGGCCTCACCCATTCCGAAACCGATCTCCAGCACGGCCGGGAGCCCGTCGAACAGCTCGGGCAGGTCGAGGACGCGCTGCCCGTCGATGTCCAGGCCCCACTTCGGCCAGAGCCGCAGCAGGGCGTCCTCCTGGCCGGGCGTGACGCGGCTGCGGCGCGGCTGGAAGCTGCGGATCCGGCGCTCGTGGTGCGATCCGGCCGGATCGATCGCGGGTCCGCCGGGGAAGCGCGGCTCCTGGCGCAGCCTGCGCTGCCGCTCGAAGGAGGCGGCGCGCAGATCGTCCGGAATCCCGGCAGCAGCGGCGGAGGAGGGGGCGTGGACCGAGGAGACGGTGCCCGTCCCGGCCGCGGCGCTGCTCGTTCCGGCCGTGGCCTCGCCGGGCGTCGGGGCGGAAGGATTCGCGGAGGGATCTGCGGAGGGGTTCAAGGACTCAGACACAATGCCCCGATTCTACGGCGGGCGGCTTCCACCCCGTCCCCCGTGCCCGGAGCAGTGCCCTGCGTGCCACCTCCCGCCCGATGGGCAGGGAGGCCGTCGCGGCGGGCGACGGAGCGTTCAGCACGTGCACGGTGTGCGGGGCCTCACGGATCAGGAAGTCGTCCACCAGGGTGCCGTCCCGCAGCACGGCCTGGGCCCTGACCCCGGCCGTGGCCGGACGCAGATCGGACTCCGTGACCTCGGGCAGCAGCCGCTGCACGGCTTTCGTGAATGCCCGCTTCGACAGCGAACGGTGCACCTCGCCCGCCCCGTACCGCCAGTGTCTGCGCGCGATCTGCCAGGTGCCGGGCCAGGCCAGGGTGTCCGCCAGCTCACGGGGGCGTACGACGGGCCAGCCGTACCCCTCGCGGGCCAGCGCCGGGACCGCGTTCGGCCCGACGTGGACGCTGCCGTCGTGGCCACGGGTCAGATGCACGCCGAGGAACGGGAACGCCGGATCGGGCACCGGATAGACCAGGCCGCGCACCAGCTCCGGCCGCGCCAGCTCGTAGTACTCCCCCCGGAAGGGCACGATCCGCACCCCCGGGTCGTCGCCCGCGAGCCGCGCCACCCGGTCGCAGTGCAGTCCCGCGCAGTTGACCAGCACCCGGGCCCGCACCACCGGACCGTCCGCCGTACGCACCGCCACACCCCAGGGGCGCCGGTCGATCGCGGTGACCTCCGCCCCGTAACGGATCACTCCGCCCGCCCCGCTCACCTCGGCGGCGAACCGCGCCGCGACCGCCCCGAAGTCGCACACCCCGGTCGTCCCGACGCGGATCGCGGCGAGCCCGTGCACCTGCGGCTCGTACTCCGCGATCTGGGCGGGCCCCAGCTCGCGCACCGGCAGCCCGTGCTGCCGGCCGCGCTGGACCAGTGCGTGCAGCCGGGGCAGCTCGGACCGCTCGGTCGCGACGATCAGCTTGCCGGTCACCGCGTGCGCGATGCCGTGCTCGGCGCAGAAATCGACCATTTCGGCGGCGCCGCGCACCGCGTAACGGGCCTTGAGCGAGCCGGGGCGGTAGTAGATGCCGCTGTGGATCACTCCGCTGTTGCGCCCGGTCTGGTGACGGGCGGGGCCCCATTCCTTCTCCAGCACCGCCACCCGGGTGCCCGGAGCGGTGCGCGTGATCGCATACGCAGTCGACAGGCCGACGATCCCGCCGCCGATCACCAGCACATCGCAGTCGTACGCCGCGTGCGTCATCATCACGCCACCTCCCACCCCGATAGTGCACTGACCCACTGACAACGCACTCAAACCAGCGAAGCCCAGCGTGGCGCCGAATCCTTACGCCTGGCGGCGGCCGGATGCCGCCAGGACGCCGTCCGGACACTGTTTGTATGCCGCAAGGACGTCGTGGCGACACATGTGAGGAGGTGCGCGGTCCGTCCTGCGCGGTCCGGCTACGCGGGCGCCACCAGCAGCGGCCGGGCCCTTTCACGCAGCTCGGCGACGCGCGGCTCGTGCCCGTACGGTTCGAGCCGGTGCAGCAGATCCCGTACGTACTCCGTGGTCCGCGCCGAGGAGATGCGGCCCGCCACCTCCACCGCCCGGGTGCCCGCCGCGCAGGCCGCGTCCAGATTCCCCGACTCCAGCTCGGCCACCGCCGACACCACGAGCCGCAGCCCGTGCGAGCGGACGAATTCCTCGGTGGGCCTGGACAGGGCCTGCTCGGTGAAGCGCCGCACCTGCCGGGGCGCCTTCAGATCCAGGTGGCACTCCGCGGCATCGGCCGCGAACCTGTCGTACGAGTAGAAGCCCAGCCAGGAGGGGTCCGCATCGCCGTCCCTGGAACGCTCCAGCCAGCCCTCGGCGGCCTTCAGCGCTGCCCCTGCGGCCGGTGCGTCACTTGCCTTCGCATGGGCGCGCGCCTCCACCAGGCGGAAGAAGCTCATGGTGCGGGCCGTGGCGAGTCCCCGGTTGCGTTCGACGGCGGCCTGCGCGAGGTCGACCCCCTCGTCGGCGAAGCCGCGGTAGGTCGCCTGCAGTGACATCGAGGCGAGCACATAGCCGCCGAGAGGTACGTCGGCCGCGGCCCGCGCGAGCCGCAGCGCCTGGATGTAGTAGCGCTGCGCGGCCTCCTGCTGGCCGGTGTCGAAGGCCATCCACCCGGCGAGTCTGGTCAGTTCGGCCGCTGCGCCGAAGAGCGCCCGGCCCACCTCGTCGCTGTACGAACCGAGCAGCAGTGGCGCGGCGTCCACGCGTAAGCACTCGGGGACCATGGAGGAACGCCAGTCCCCGCCGCCGTACTTGGAGTCCCAGCGGCGGGCGTCCTGGGCCGCCTCGCGCAGCTTGGAGACATCGCTGTGGCCGACCCGCAGCGGGGAGATGTCGCTCGTGATCGTGTTCGCGCTGGTGGGCGTGGGCGTGGGCGTGGACGCGGTCTCCGGGCCCGGCTGGGCGGGGATGGACGGTGTCCGCTGTGTCCCCAGGGTCACCGGCGTCGTCTGAGCGGCCAGGGCCTCCGCCGCACCGGGCGTTCCCGCCGCGCCGGACTCCGCCTCCGCGCTCTGCCCCGCTGCCGCGCCCGACGTGTCCGGTACCCTCTGCGCCCCTGCACCGGAGCGTGCGCCCCTTGCGCCCTGGGTGCCGAGGATGGCGGCCTCGGCGGCTGTCGAGTCGCGCGCCACCGACGGGTCGGCGGGGGATATCAGCCAGCGGGACACGGGCGTCGCGTACGCACTCACCGAGAACGAACCCGCCAGCGACTGCCAGATCCCGCCGCTGCCCGCCCGTCGCCCGGCCAGATCCAGCCGGTACAGCTCGGTCGCCGAACGGACGGCCTCGGACACGTCGCGCGGAAAGGCCAGTCCGACCTCCGGCGCCGGATCGGCGTCCGCGAGCCCGATCTCGTGCAGCGGGACCGGTCGGCCGAGTTTGGCGCCGATCGCCGCCGCGATGAGATGGGGCGCGGCGCCCTGCGGCACCATGCCCTTGGAGACCCACCGGGCCACCGACGTCTTGTCGTACCGGAGTGTCAGACCGCGCTGCGCCCCGAGGTCGTTGACCCGCCGGGCGAGCCCGGCGTTGCTGATTCCCGCGAGGGCGAGAACGGTTCCGAGCTTCTCGTTCGGTCCGCGTTGCTCCCTGGACATGCGCCACCCCTCGACACACAGACGGCAGCCGCGTCACCGTTGCGGCGCGCGGCATTCGTACCGTGTCCTCCCCAGGGACGAACCCCGGCACTCCGGCCGCACACGCATTTGGCCGAGCCCCGAGGAATATGCCTCCTGCCGAGAACCTCAGTAAACCCAGCGTAGTTCGCCGCATCCCTACCGTTAAGGGGCAGACGTCCGTATGGCGGGATTGTTGTCCGTGCGGACGCGAGCGGCTTCGCGGCGCCGCTCCGGCCGCCGCGCGCAGCGGCCCGGAACCCGGCTCGGACCCGGCCCGGGACCCTGCTCGACGCCCTGCTCGACGCCCCGTTCGTGCGCTCCCGGAGGCTCCGTTCGCACGTGGCGTCGACACCGTCGGCCGAGTCCTGTACGTGCTCCTGGTGTGTGGCCGTGCGCCCGGCCGTGCGCTCTCGTACGGCCGTTTCGGAAGCGCTTCCATGGTTGCTGCGTGGGTCGGTCCACTGCATTGGACTCAGTGGGCTGGGGGACACTGCCGCCTCATTCCCCGCAGGCGGCGGACCGGTCCGGGAGGTGAACGGCACCTCCCGGACTGTGCGTCGACAGCGGTACGGAGCCGGGTGCGGGGCCTGTGCCGGGGCTGCCCGCCGCCCCGGTGGCGATCTCCTGCGGCCGACGGAGGATTCCAGGAGGGATGCGGGAAGATTCGGGGAATGAAGTGGGGCGAAAAGGGACTTCTGATGCGCCGAGTTCCCTGTCGCCGGGTTGCAGTGCGCTCCGAGAATGGCTGAATGTCGTCGGTCGACCGAGGTTGGGCCGACCGATTCGCGGACATCCCGTCGACCGTTCGGAGGTCGTCCGCCACCGGTCCGTGGGTGCTTCGGGGTGTGGCCGGATTTCGGCCGGTAGATCTCGCTCGTACGGGGAACGCAACACGCCTGATCCATAAGCCCGTTGGCGCATGAGCCGCCTCGCGTGGGCCGCGTGTCGGTCGGCCCTCGGGAAACCCGCCGCCCGTTGCCGCCCCGACGTGTGCCCGTCCGCACCCGGCCGCCGTCCGTCCCGGCCCGGTCTTTGCCAGGGGCGCATGCGCTTTTGACGTGCGCCGTCCGTAGCCCCTCCTGCGCGCCTTTGTCGTGGCAGCATGTTCGCAACGGCGCCGCGCGTTACCGCAGTTCTCCCGGTACTTTCCTGCTGCGCCGTTTTGTCCACGGCCTGTGGAGGCGGCGATGCGTTGGTTGGTGGGGTGGAGCAGTATCGCCGCGAGCTTCGGCACGGCCGGTGCCGTCGGCTCCGCCGACGAGGGGCGCACGATGCATCCCGTCGGATCCCAGCTCCTGTGGGGAGACCCCGATCCTCTCTGGGCCGTCGGCGACTGGCGCCCCGACGAGATCCGTATCAGCGCGGTCGAAACCGCCGAAGGCGCGCCCACCGCCCGGCTCGCCGTCCTCGGCTGCTGCAGCGCCACCGACGAACAGCTGCGCGCCGGTCTCCTCGCCGCCCGCGGCGGCGCCCTGCGCCATCTCACCTCCTGGCCCGGCAGCTACACGACCGTCGTCCAGGTCGGCCGCCGGATCACCGTCATCGGGGACCTCGCCGGAGCCCGCCCGGTGTTCTACACACCCTGGGCCGGCGGTACGGCGTACGCCACCGCCGCACTCCCGCTCGCCGACCTCATCGAAGCCCAGCTGGACATCGGTCACCTGGCTGCCCTGCTCGCCTGCCCCGAAACACCGGAGGCGCTGCGCGACGGCACCCCGTACGCGGGAGTGAAGCGCATCCCGCCCGGGCACGCGCTCATCCTCCGCGAGGGCTCGCGCGAGATCACCGGCTACGAGGCGGTGGCGTCCCTCGCCGTCGCTGCGCCCCAACTCGACCCGGTCAGCGCCGTCGACGGAGTGCGCGACGCACTGGTCGAAGCCGTACGCGCCAGGCTCACCGCCCCGCGCCACGCCCCCGAAACCCTGCCGCCCGACCCCGGACCGGTCCCCGGCATGGGGCCCGCCGAACGACGCGCCGCCCGCGGCGCACCCGTACCCGGCATCGGCGCCGACCTCTCCGGAGGCAGTGCCTCCGCCACCCTCGCCCTGCTCGCCGCCGGACTGCCGGGCCTGCCCGGCACCCTCCTCGGCCACGGCACGGGGGCGGGGGAGCGGCTGCTCGCCGTCACCTTCAACGACCTCACCGCGCGCGGACACGAGGACGAACTCGAACGCGCCCGGGTCATCGCCGCCAACCCGCGCCTGCACCATGTCGTCGTCGCCGCCGGGGAGGAGGCCCTGCCCTACGCCGACCTGGGCGGCGGCCCGCTCACCGATGAACCCGCCCCGTCCCTCGTCGTCGCCGAGCGCCACCGCCGCCGCCTCGCCTCCGGCAGCGCCGACCACTTCGTCGGCGGCGGCGCCCGGCAGGTGCTCGACGCCCACCCGGCCCGCCTCGCCGACCTGCTGATGGACCGGCGCCGGCGCCATCTGCTGCGCCCGGTCACCGCACTCGCCAGGGCCGAGGGCCCGACCGCGCACTCCTTCTTCGTCCCGCTGACCGTCTACCGCGCGGCCCGCCGCCTGTCCCGTACGTCGTACCGCACCGGCCTGGAAACGGCGGCCGAGCGGCTGCCGGACGCCAACCGCCACACCCCCGACCTCGACACCCCTGCCGACGCCTCGCTCGCCGCCCTCGCCTGGTCGCGGCCGGGGCCCGCCGCGTGCTGGCTCACGGGGGAGGCGCTCGCCGAAGTATCGGTTCGTCTGCAGGAGGCGGCGATCCGTCCCGCCTCCGTCCAGCGCCCGGGCGAGGCCCGGGCCCGGGCCGCCCTTGCCCGGTACGCCGCCGACCACCGGATCCTGGAACAGGCCGCGGAGAACCGCAGCCAGCGGCTGCACGCCCCGTTCCTCGACAATCAGGTCGTACGCGCCGCCCGTGCGCTCCCCGAATCGCTCCGGGTCCAGCCGGGCGCCCGCGCCGCGGTCCTGCGCCGGGTGCTCGCGGGCGCGGGCATCCACGAACTGCCGCCCGGCTGGGGCACGCCTTCCCTCGCCACCTCCAACGCGACCGCCCGCACCGGACTGCGCGCCGCCCTCCCCGACCTGATCGCCCTCTTCGACGCACCGCTGCTCGCCGACGCGGGCCTGGTCGAGGCCCGCGTCGTACGGAAGGCCCTGCGCGCGGCCTCGGAGGGCGAACCGCTCCCGCTGGACGGTCTGGCGCACCTGGCGGCCACGGAGCTCTGGCTCCGCCGCCTCGTCTCGCGGCGCGGCACCTGCTGGACGGGCACGGCGGCACCCCGCCAGCGTGCGGTCGCGGCCGGAGTCGTCCCGGCGAGGCGGACGCTGCAGCCGTAGCAGCCGCAGTAGTTGTTGTCGGTGGGCGCCTGCTTCCGGCCGCCCCGCGGGACAGAATGGCCGGGTGCGGTACCTGATCCTGGGCGTCACCGAGGCGCGAGACGAGAACAGCAGTGCGCTGCCCGTGGGCGGTACGCGACTGCGCGCCCTCCTCGCCGCCCTCGCCCTGCGTACGGGCCGGCCCGTCCCCGTCGCCGATCTCGTCGACGACGTATGGGCCGGCGATCCCCCGTACGACGCTCTTGCCGCACTCCAGGCCCTCGTGGGCCGGCTGCGCCGTGTGCTGGGCAGGGATGCGATCACGAGCACCCACGGCGGCTACCGCCTGGAGGCCGCGCCCGACGAGGTCGACCTGCATGTGTTCGAGCGGCTGTCCCGGCAGGGGGCCGCCGAGCTCGAGGCGGGCGACCCCGTGACGGCGGCCCGCACGCTCCGTACCGCGCTTGCCCTGTGGCGCGGCCCGGCCCTGGCCGACCTGCCGGACCGGGACCACGGCCACGGCCTGCGCCCGGAGGCGCACCGCCTGGCCGCGCTGGAACGCCGCATCGAGGCCGACCTGCGGTGTGCGGCGACCGCTGCCGATGCGGGTGCCGCTGTCGGCGTGGGGCCTGCTGCCGGCCCGCGCACCCTCGTACCGGAGCTCAAGGAGCTCACCGCCGCCCACCCGTACGACGAACGCTTCCGGGCCCAGCTGATCCGCGCCCTGCGCGCCGACGGCCGCCAGGCCGACGCGCTGGCCGCTTACGAGGACGCTCGCCGCGCCCTCGCCGACCGCCTCGGCACCGATCCCGGACCGGAACTGATCGCACTTCACCGGGAGTTGCTCATTCCTCCGTCGGGCGCGTCATCCGAAGCAGCCGCACCGGCTGTACCTGCCGCGTCAGGCTCACCCGGCACACCGAACCACGCCCCCGGCCGAGGCAACCTCCGCCCCCGGCTCACCTCATTCGTCGGCCGTGAGCCCGAACTGCGCTCCATCCGCGCCGATCTGACCCGGTCCCGTCTGGTCACCCTTACCGGCCCCGGCGGCTCCGGCAAGACCCGTCTCGCCGAGGAGGCCGCCGCCCAGGGAGGCCGGGCGGTCCCGGCCCCCACGGACGCCTGGATCGCGGAACTCGCCCCCGTGGACGACCCCGCAGACGTTCCCGGAGCCGTATTCTCCGCTCTCGGCCTGCGTGAGACGACCCTTCTCCGGGACAACAACCGCGACGGGCAGCCGCTGCGCACCGACCCGACCGACCTTCTCGTCGAGCACCTGGCGCACTGCTCCCGCATCCGCCCCGTCCTGCTCATTCTGGACAACTGCGAACACGTCATCGACGCGGCCGCCGCCCTCGCCGAGACCCTGCTCACCCACTGCCCGCAGCTGCGCATCCTCGCCACCAGCCGCGAACCCCTCGGCGTCCCCGGCGAATCCGTACGCCCGGTCGGCCCGCTCCCGGCCGACCCCGCCCACAGGCTGTTCGCCGAGCGCGCCCGCGCCGTGCGTCCCGACTTCGACCCCGAGCAGGAGGCCGCACACGATCCGGATGCCGTCGCCGAGATCTGCCGCCGGCTCGACGGGCAGCCGCTCGCCATCGAACTCGCCGCTGCCCGGCTGCGGCTGCTCAGCCCGCGCCAGATCGCGGACCGGCTCGATGACCGGTTTCGTCTGCTGACCGGCGGAGCCCGTACCGTACTGCCGCGTCAGCAGACGCTGCGCGCCGTCGTCGACTGGTCCTGGGACCTGCTCGACGAGGACGAACGCACGGTTCTGCGGCAGGTCTCCGTCTTCGCGGGCGGCTGGGACCTGCCCGCCGCAGAAGCCGTCACCACCGCTGGGGCAACCCCTGCAACCGAGGCCCCGAGCACCGAAGCCCTTGCCCGGCACTCCACCGCCGACCTGATCGGCGCTCTCGTCGACAAGTCCCTCGTCGTCGCCACCCCGACCGCCTCCGGCGAGATGCGCTACCGCCTCCTGGAGACCATCCACGAGTACGCCACCGAACGCGCCGCCGAGACTCCGGACGTCCGCGCCGCCGCCGCGAGTGCGCACACCGCGTACTTCGTCGCACTGGTCGAGGAGGCCGAGCCTCGTCTTCGCTCCGCCGACCAGCTCCCCTGGATCGCACGCCTGGAGACGGACCTCGACAACATCCGGGCCGCCCTCCACCGTTCCGTCGTCACCACCCCGTCCGAACCGACGGCGGTGCGCCTGGTTCTCGGTATGGGGTGGTTCTGGTTTCTGCGGAACTTCCGTCCCGAGGGCCTCACCTGGGCCGAGCGGGCCGTGGCGCTCGGACCGGAACCGGCCGACGGCAGCGACCCTCGCTTCTGGCCGCGCATGCATCTGGAGGTGCTGCGGTACTTCCTCGCCGCGGAGAGCGGCCCGGCCGACGACATCCGCGGTGATGACCGGCGCCGGGCCCTGATGGGCCGGGTGGCCGACGCGTTCAGGTCGTCCGGTCCGCAGTCCGCCCGTTTCCCGGGACTGATCTGGCCGATCACCTTGTTCGTGAGCAGCACCACCGCCGAAGCACACGAGATGATCGATGTGGCGGTCGCCAACGTCCGTATCCACGGCGGCGGCTGGGAGTACGGCGTCACGCTGTTGTTCCGTACCCACATGGTCGTCGACATGCCCGGCGGCATGCCCGGTGTCGACGACGATCTCGCCGAGCTGCGCGAGCTGAGCCGCCGCGTCGGCGACCGCTGGCTGCGTGCGCAGGTCGCGGGCGCCGCCGCGGAGGCCGGCATGACGCGCGGACGGTACGAGGAGGCGCGCGCGGCGTACGAGGAGGCGTTGCTGCTCGCCCGCGAGGTCGGGGCGCACGCCGAGGGACCGTTCCTCCTCGCCCGCCTGGCCGAACTCGCCTACCGGACCGGCGACATGGCCGGCCTCGAGCGGACTCTGGCCGAGTCGGAGACCGAGGCGGAGCGCTACCAGGTGCACGACGCCCGCGCCTACGCCCACTTCCTGCGCGCCACCCTGGCCCTGGACCGCGGCGAGATCGCGAAGGCGCGACGGCTGGTCACCGAGGCGGAGGCCTCGGCCGGACGTGGCAACCCGCCGTCGCACTTCACCGCGGTGGTCGAGGGGCTGGCTGCCCGGATCGCCGTGCATGAGCCGGGGCACGAGGGCGGCCCGGCGGCCGGGATACGGGGTCTGACGCTCGCACTCCGCGCGGCGCGGGACGCCCAGTGCGCCGAGCTCGTCACCGGACATCTGGCGGACGCCGTGGCGACCGTGCTACCGAAGGTGGGCCGCAACCGAGCTGCCGTACGGATCCTGGCGGCGGCCGACAGCTGGCGCCTGTCCGGCCCCAGAACCATGGCGCAACAGGCCGAGGCGGACGAGGTCGAGCGACGGGCGCGCGAGGAACTGGGACCTCGGCTGTACGAGTCGGAGCGCGCCGCAGGCCGCACGCTGACGGTCGACGACGTCATCGAGCTCCTGACCCGCATCACCGCAGAACTCCCGGGCCCCCTCACCGACAACTGATGGTCGAATCCGCCCAGTCGGCGAGGGCCGCGCCGCCGCCCGGTTTTACCCGCTCGACGACGAGCCGGATCCTTTGCTGACCGGTGATACCGACCCCGACGGGTACGGCAGGGTCGTTGCCGTTCATCACCGGGGACCGCCACAGCCGCGTCCCGTCACCGTTGAAGACGGAGAAGCGCACCGAGCCGAACCCCATCGTCATGTCGTCGACCCCGACCATGGCCTCGTACCGAGTGCACTGCCGGTTCAGCCGGATGGTGACCGAGGACTTGCTGTGGACGGTCACCCCGTGCGCGTACTGCGTGCCGCCGATCGACAGGTCGGAACGCTGCCAGACCCAGTTGCTCTCACCGATCACCACCTCCGGTCGGGTGTGGTCACCCAGCATCGAGTAGCTCAGCTCGCTGACCCGGTAGACGGTCGGTGCGGGCGGTGAAGGCGGCGGGGTCGGGGCCGGGGCGGGCGGTTTCGGCGTGGGAGGCGTCGAGGGCTTGGGGGGCGGTGTCGGCTTGGGGGTGGGCGTCGGCGTCGGAGTTGGCGTCGACTTCGGTGGGGGAGTCGGGGACGGGGCAGGTGGTGCGGGCGGTGCGGGCGCATCGGGTTTCGGCGTCGGTGTCGGTGTCGGCTTCGGCTTCGGCGGTGCGGGCGTCGGCACCGCGGGCGCCACGGCAGCCGGCTTGGCCGCATGTCCGGCCTCGGGCTTCGGTTGGTCGTTGCCGACCAGTGCCCAGGCCAGTCCGGCCGTCGCGGCCACGGCAACCGTCGCCGCGATACCGGCCTTCGCCGGAGCACCGAGCCCTTCCGAGAGCGCGGCACCACCGGCCGTGGCTCCGGACGGGCTTCCACCGGTCGCCGCTGCGGCGGCACCCGCGCCCGCGGCTCCCGCCGCGCCACCGGCGACGATTCCGGCAGCCTTGAGCGCATACCCGGCGGCGAACCAGCCGATGACCGCAACCGGCAGCAGCGCAGGAATCCCGGCGTTGACATGGGCCAGTTCGCCCGCGGCGAGCCGGCACTTCACACACTCGTCCAGGTGCCCCCGCAACCCGCGCTCGGCGCGCATCCGGAGACCACCCCGGGCATACGCGCCGAGGCGGTCGGCGTAACGCGCACAGTCGCCGCCCGAGGTGAGCGCCTGGCTCACATGCGCCTGCAGGTAGGCCTGCTTGAGCCCTTCGCGGGCCCGGCTGGCCAGCACCGCCGTGGCATTGGCGGTCAGCCCGAACAGCGGGGCGATATCGCTGGGCGACTCCTCCTCGACGGTGGTGTGCCACAGCACCGCCTGCCAGCGCTCCGGCAGACTGCGGAACGCCTGCATCGCCATCGACTGCTCGGCCTCGTGCATCGCCAGCACCTCGGCACCGAGGCCGAGCGTGTCCGCGTCCGACACCTGGGAGGACTGGGATGCCTGGGCGGCGAACACCGCGAAGTCATCAACCAATTGCTCCCGCTTCGCGGTCTTGGTCCAGGCTGCTCCGACATGCCGGACAGTCGTCATGAGGTAGGCCCGTACCGCCTCTTCCGGCCCCTTGCCTCTGCGTACCGCCTGCAGTGTGCGGGCGAAGACCTCGGCCGTCAGGTCGTCGGCGGTGTGCGCGTCCCGGCAGCAGGTCCGCGCGTAGCGGCGCACCGCGTCCGAGTGCCGCCGGAACAGCTCCTCGTACGCGAGATCGTCGCCGTTCCGCATCTGCCTGATCAGCTCGGCGTCACAGAACGCGGAGCCGGAGGCATCGGCGGCGGTGGTTCGGCCGCCCTCCCGCTGCATCGGCACTGTGACGTCGGCCTCGACGCCGGCCTCGACAGGCCCCGGCCAAGGACCGGGCAGGACGATGCCGCCCTCGGCGTCACGACCAGACCGCCCGGGTCCGCCCTGACTCGGTACCTGCCGGGAGGACAGCCCATCGGCCTCCGCCGCACCACCCACGGCGGATTCGTCGTCGAACGACTCTTCCTGCTGCCCGTCACCGCTCATCGCGGAAGCCCCCGTATGCGCTTTCGGACCCGAACCCCGGGCAAGAGTGCCACATGGCGCAATCAGGCCGAACCTTCAGCCCCGGCAACCACTCATCCGGGGCGTTTTCCCGAATGTGAGCACTGACGGCCACTCATTCGGGGAAGGCTCATGGGGCTTCTCTGCGCGGGCGGGTTGCAGACCAAGGGCAGCAGGCCCACCGACATGAGCCGATCCAGCGCCGAAGAAACACCGATCAAGAGCCATTCAGGCGACGCCCTGGAGCCGACCGAAGAACCGGAGGAGTGCCGAGCCGGCGCCACGGAGAGCCGGCCGGCAGGCAGAGAGAGCGCCCGGCCCAGGCCCGGTCGAGAGGGCGGAGGCCGGGAGCGGAAGCGGAACGCGAGTGGTGCACGAGCGACGATGGGCTGCCGAGCGGGACCCACCTGTACGGGCCATGCCGACCGCCCAACGCCCAGCGCATTCACGCCAGGCAAATCGCCCCGACGGCGCACCCCGGCCACCCGGTCCGATCCGACCGCTCACCCCAGCAACTCGCCCCGGAAGGCCGGCGTATTCACGCACAACACGCCCGCGCACCAGCACCCTCAAGTGCCATCGCGCTCACGCGCCCCGCAGTCACCGCGCTCACACGCCGACGCCGCCACCTCATCGCACCGGCACGCACGCACGCGCACCACGCTCACACGCCGGCACGCACTCCGCTACCGCGCACCCCACTCACGCGACCGGCCGCGAGCGCAGCCCCTCCAGCAGGATGTCCAGCAGTCGGCTCGAAGCCGCAGCCTGCTGAGCCGCGTCGGGCAGCGAAGGCGCCGCCGTCGCGATGACTAGCAGCACATCCGCCACCGTCACATCTCGGCGCAGTTCACCAGCTGCCCGTGCCCGGTCCACCAGCCGGCCGACGATCTCCAGCAGTTCGCCGGCTCCCGCGCCGTCGTCCTCGATGCCGGTCTCCGCGGTGGAACGCCCGTCGGCCGGCCGGAGGTCGGCCTGAGCCGCGCCCTGCCGCTGCTGAGGCACCCGTGTCTCGTCCCGAGCACTGCCCAGACCTGAGTCCGATACGGAGGCCGCTATGGACCCCGACTCCCCGGCCGCGTTCGAGTCGTCGGCATCGGCGTCGGTATCGACCCCGACCCGCAGCACCTGCGGCGGCAGCAGCCGCCCCGCGCCCGAGGCCACGGACGTCCGCAGGAAGCGCGACAGCGCCGACCACGGCTCTTCCTCCTGGCCCAGCGCGGTCCGCGCCTGGTCCGTCAGCCGGGAGGTCTCCTCCTCGGCTATCCGCCGCACCAGCACGTCCTTGCTCGGGAACCGCCGGTACACCGTGCCGACACCGACTTTGGCGCGACGCGCCACGTCCTCCATCGGAGCCCCGTACCCCAGCTCGCCGAACACCTCGCGTGCGGCTCGCAGTACATGCTCCAGATTGCGCTGTGCGTCCACGCGGAGCGGAGCCGAGCGTCCGTTCGCTCCGGCGGCCCCGGCTGTTCCGGCCGTGCCGCCTGTTTCGGCTGTCGCGACCGGACCCACCGTGTCCACTGTCCCCATTGCTCCGCTTCGTCCGTTTCCGTCGGACGAATGGGACGTAACTGCCGCAGCAGTCTGCCAATGAGAATCCTGAATGTGCATAACTGTTCCCCCGGTTATGACGTCTCCCCCCGGAGACTTCCCGCCGTTTAGTCAGAGTGTGGATCATGGTCCCTACCCGACACCCCGACGACATACGAACATAGTTGAGCCCGGGTCAATTCAGAAGGGGGTAGTTCCGCACGGAGCGCCCCCCGATCGGAGCAAGGACCGGTTGGTTACTGATTCGACCCCCGCCCGCGACCCCTACCCCAACCCCTGACCTGCGCAGCTTCCGTGTTGTCGCCGCGATCGGCAGCAGCGGCCGGTCCAGAACCTCCGGTCACACAATTTGCCGGGGCTGTGGACAAACCCTTGAGCACGTTGCGTCATGGGGTGGTGATGGCTTCAGATTCCGGGGGAACACCCCCCGGCCCCCCGCCGGGTGCGCGCATTCTCGTCGTCGGCGGCGGCTACGTCGGGATGTACACAGCGCTGCGTCTCCAGCGGAAGCTGAAGCAGAGACTCAGAAACGGTGAGGCCGAGATCGTCGTCGTCACACCCGAGCCTTATATGACGTATCAGCCATTTCTGCCCGAAGCGGCCGCCGGTTCGATCTCACCGCGCCATGTCGTCGTGCCGCTCCGTCGGGTCCTGGCGCACTGCAAGATCGTGATCGGTGAGGCACAGCGCATCGACCACGCCAAACGCACGGCGACCGTCACCACCCTCGCCACCGGGGAGGACGGCACCGGCGCTGTCGAGATCCCGTACGACGAACTCGTCCTCGCACCGGGTTCCGTCTCGCGCACCCTCCCGGTCCCCGGCCTCGCCGACCACGGCATCGGCTTCAAGACCATCGAGGAGGCCATCGGCCTGCGCAACCATGTCATCGAGCAGATGGACATCGCCTCCGCCACCCGCGACCCCGCCATCCGCGACGCAGCCCTCACCTTCGTCTTCGTCGGCGGCGGATACGCGGGCGTCGAGGCCCTGGCCGAGTTGGAGGACATGGCCCGCTACACCTCGCGGTACTACCACAACATCAAGGCAGGGGACCTGAAATGGATCCTCGTGGAGGCGACCGGCCGCATCCTTCCCGAGGTCGGCGACGCCATGGGCACCTACGCGATCCGTGAGTTGCGGGGCCGCAATATCGACGTACGCCTCGACACCCGGCTGGAATCCTGCGAGGACCGGATCGCCGTCCTCAGCGACGGTTCCCGCTTCCCGACCCGCACCCTCGTGTGGACCGCGGGCGTCAAACCCGCGCCGATCCTCGCCGCCACCGACCTGCCGCTCAACGAGCGCGGCAGGCTCAGATGCACGGCGGAACTCACCGTCGACGGGGTCGAGCATGCCTGGGCCGCCGGGGACGCCGCGGCCGTACCCGATCTGACCGCCGCGGAAACGGGCAAGGAGACCGCCCCCAACGCCCAGCATGCCGTGCGCCAGGCCAAGGTCCTCGCCGAGAACGTCCTCGCGTCGATCAGCGGCGAACCCCTCAAGGAGTACCGGCACAGCTACGCGGGCTCCGTCGCCTCACTCGGCCTCCACAAGGGCGTCGCCCATGTCTACGGTCGTAAACTCAGGGGCTACCCGGCTTGGCTGATGCACCGTACGTACCACCTCAGCCGCGTCCCGACGTTCAACCGGAAGGCCCGTGTCCTTGCCGAATGGACCCTCGCCGGGCTCTTCAAGCGGGAGATCGTCTCCCTCGGTTCGCTGGAACACCCGCGCGCCGAATTCGAACTCGCCGCAGGAGGCAAACGCCCCGGGCGGACCGGCCCGCCGAACGCCGACGGCACGCCGGGACCCGGCCACCCACCAGGGCCCGAGGACCCGCCGAGGAACGGCGGCTGACTGCCCGTCGGCCCGCCTGCGCACCCACCCGGGACCCGGCCGACCGACACCTGTCAGTACGGTCCGTCACACTGGACGTGTGACCATGGGTGGACCCACACCTGCACAGAGTGACCCGGCCGGCAGTGACCGACAGTGAGCAGCCCGCCCGAGCGGACCAGACCGACACACGAGGCCAGAAATTCCGTGAACTTCACGCGTTGGAGCGCCCGCCTACCCGGAACGCAGCGCCGCGCCGCCGCGCGGGACGACCGCAGTCCCGTGCCCTCGGCCCGCGCCGAGTACGCACAGCCCGAGAACGGGCCCTGCCCGCCGCACGGCGACACGCGCAGTGACACGCCTGGAGACAAGAGCGGCGACACGCACCACGACACGCACGGCGAACCTCCCGGGGGCCGCGGCCCCGCCCCGGAGGATCTCTCCGCCCGGGACATCCTCGGCCAGCTGCCCGCTCTGGTGGCCCTGGTGTACGGCCCCGACCACCGGATCGCGTACGTCAACGACGCCTACGCCGGCGCCTTCGGACCGCGCCCGGCCGGCGCCGCCGCCGCCGAGGCCATGCCCGAGCTCAGCGAGCTCAGCCTGCTGCCCCTCATGGACCAGGTCCTGCGCAGTGGCACACCCCGTACGGTCAAGTCCCGAAAGGTCCGCAACGGCAATTCGTACACCGTGACCTGCACCCCGGTGCACAGGGACAGCGACGGCGAGACCGACGGCGGCGACGCAGACGGGGACAGGGACGGGAACAAGAAACAGAACAAGGGCAACCGGAGCGGCAAGAACAGGAACAGAGGCAGCGACGGCGGAGTGCTCGTGTACGCCGTCGATGTCACCGACCATGCCGAAGCGGCCGAACGGCTCCGCGCCAGCGAGCGCCGCCACCGCGAAACGGCCGTCACCCTCCAGCGCTCCCTGCTCCCGCAGGAGCTGGAGCAGCCCGACGACCTGCGGATCGCCGCCACCTACCAACCCGGCGGCACGGACGCCGCGGTCGGCGGCGACTGGTACGACGTCATCACCCTCGGCGCAGGCCGCACCGCCCTGGTCATCGGGGACGTGATGGGCCGTGGGGTGCGAGCCGCCGCCGTCATGGGCCAGCTCCGCACGGCCGTGCGCGCCTATGCCCGCCTCGACCTCCCGCCGCACGAGGTGCTCCAGCTCCTCGACGGTCTCGCCGCCGAGATCGACGCCAGCCAGATCGCCACCTGCGCCTACGCGGTCCACGATCCGAACGAGGGCCGGCTCGTCTACGCCTCCGCCGGGCACCTCCCGATCCTGGTGTGCCACGAGGACGGTACGGTCCACCGCGCCGAGGACCCGACAGGACCGCCGCTCGGCACCGGCGGCTGGATCCACACATCGGGCACGATCGCGCTGCCGCCCGGCTCCACCGCAGTCCTCTACACGGACGGCCTGGTGGAGCGCCGCAGCGAGGACATCGACGAGGGCGTCGCCGCTCTGGAACGCGCCCTCTCGGGTGCCAAGGGTTCACCCCAGGTGGTCTGCGACCGGCTGATCCGCTCCCTCGGCGTCACCGCGGAACACGACGACGACGTTGCGGTGCTGGTGGTCCAGCACCCCGCCCGAACGGGGGCGCACGCAGAGCTGTTCCACAACGCCTCGCTCGATCTTCTCGGCGGCATCGAAGCGGCCCCGCGCGCCCGCGCCTTCGCGACCGGCGTCCTGACGTCGTGGCGGTTCCCGGTCGAACTCTGCGACCTGGGCGTCCTGGCCGCCGGCGAACTCGTCGCGAATTCCCTCAAGCACGGCACCCCGCCGATGCGCCTGGGCCTGCGCCGCACCGATCGCCGCCTGATCATCGAGGTGACCGACGGCGACGACCACCTGCCGCGCCTCCGACGAGCCGACCCGGCGGACGAAGCGGGCCGCGGCATCTCCATCGTCGCGTCGATCGCCACGTCCTGGGGCAGCCGCCGCACACCGGGCGGCGGCAAAGCGGTCTGGTGCGAATTCACCCTGCCGCGGTAGGGGCCCTGCCGAAGCAGGACCCCTACTCGCCTTTACCGCCTCAGCGAGTGGTGACGGCGGAGGCAACCGCGGGCTCGGCCTCCGGCAGTGCAGTGACACGGCGACCACCCTGGACGGCACCGTCTCGATCGAAGGCTGGTCCTGTACGGGAGTGAGCTGCCGGCCGAGCCGCAGCGCCAGCACCGTGATGCCCAGCGAGAACAGCACGAACGTCACGATGTACGGGCCGTGCAGCGTCGCCCCCATCGGCCCGCCCACGGCCGGGCCGACCGCCAGCGCGAGCTGCTTGCAAAGGGCGAACGCGGAGTTGTACTGCCCGACCATCGACTCCGGCGCCAGGTCGGCGACCAGCGGCGCAACGGTCGGCGACAGCATCGACTCACCGAGCCCGAACAGCGCGTATGTGGAGATCATCGCGGCCGTCGCCATGGTCTGGCTGCCGTGCCCGAGCCCCGCGTACCCCGCCACGATCCAGGCGAACGCCCAGATCAGACCGACCCAGGCGATGACCCGGCTGCGCCTGCGGCGCTCCACCAGACGCAGCACGACGAACTGAGCCACGACGATGACGGCGGTGTTGGCGGCCAGCGCGATACCGAGCGTCGAGGGCTGGATTCCGGCGGCCTCGGTGCCGTACGCCGCGAGCCCGGACTCGAACTGTCCGTAGCAGGCGAAGAACAGCACGAAGCCCAGCACGCACAGCTGCACCATGGCCCGGTGCGAGAGCAGCGCCCGCAGCCCGCCCGGTGCCTCGGACCCGTCGGTGGGCCTGACGTCGGAGAAGGAAGGCGTACGGGACAGCCGCACTGTGCAGGCGATGACACCGAGCACGACGAACATCGCGGCCTCGATGAGGAACAGCAGGGTGAAGGTCTCCGGCCGGCTCGTGTCGACGATCTGTCCGCCTACCAGCCCGCCGATGCCGAGCCCGAGGTTCTGCAGGAAGAACTGCATGGCGAAGGCGCGGGTACGGGTGGCGGTGCTGGAGCACCACACGAGCATGGTGGCGAGCGCCGGCTGCATGACCGCCGTACCCGCGCCGAGGACCGCGGCCGACAGCACGGATGCGGTCACGCCCGACGACAGGCCGAGGGCGGCGGCGCCCAGGGAAGCGACGGCCGAGGCGACGACGAGCACGGGCAGGGGCCCGCGCCGGTCGATGGCACGCCCGGTGAACGGCAGAACGGCCAGTGCCGCCATGGCGAAGACCGCCAGCACGACTCCCGCGGTGCCAGCACCCAGATCCCGTACCTGTGCCACATAGACGTACAGATACGGAACGGTGAACCCCAGCCCGAATGCGCTCAGCGCGCTCCCCAACTGGATCCGCCGCAGTGCTGCACCCATCTCCCTGGTCACACTCACCTACCTCAAGGTCTCGAAGCGACTTGCCGAGCCATCCGAACGACTCGAACCCGAAGACTTTAGCACTAAAGTTAGAAGCTCAACAATTCAGACTGAAGGACTTCGACGGCTTTGGAGGGCGTGCGATACTGCCCGCCATGCCTGACACCACCGAGCAGCCCGGACCCCAGGAGCCGAGCCTCGACGAGCAGATCGCCGCCTATCAGCGCGAGTTCCGTGACCTGGATCCCCAGGTCGAGCAGGTCGTCTCGGCCCTGGGCCGACTGAACCGCCGGATGAACGTGGCGTACGGACGCCAGGTCGCCGCCCTCGGCATCAGCAACGCCGAGTGGGAGGTCCTCAAGACGCTGGTCCTGGCCGGCTCCCCGTACCGTCTGGGCCCGGGAGAGCTGGCCAAGCGCCTCGGTCTCACCCCGGCGGCGATGACCCACCGCATCGATCGCATGGCGGGCGAGGGCCTGGTCACCCGCGACCGGGACGAGAACAACCGGGTGCGCGTGATCGTCGAACTGACCGACGAGGGCCGTACGAAGTGGCTGGAGGCCATGCGCATGGCCACCGACTTCGAGGAGGACCTGCTCCAGGACCTCACGGGCGACGAACGCGGAGTCCTCGGCGACATGCTGATCCGCCTCCTGCGCCGGGTGGAACACGCCCAGCCGGACGCCGGCGGCCGGCTCACCGACCTGGACTGAACTCCTGTCGGACACGCGGGAAAACGGCTTGACCTGGCGGAGTTGACACGTTCCTCCTCGATCCGTAAGGTTCTTCGAGTTGTCACGGAGCCGGAACGGTTCTGCGGCAACCGATCCCGCCGCGAATGCGGCAACCAAAACTCAGCACGATCTCCCACTCGGGACAATTTCGGCATGCCGGAATTGATTTCGAAGACTCGATTATGAGTCGCCGGGAAAATCCGCTAGAGTTTAGACGTCGGAACGGCCCAACAGCCGGGAAGACAAACCCCGCTGACTGGGAATCAGGGCCGAAAGGATCTGATAGAGTCGGACTCGCCGGAAAGGGAAACGCGAAAGC
>NZ_BMRN01000025.1 GCF_014648655.1 Streptomyces atratus | reverse complement strand
CCGAGTGGATCGACGGATCCAGCGCAAGACAGTCCGACGACGTCCGTCTGCCCATGAGTCAGACCCCTCGGAGAAGCCACTGACATCCTCACTGTCTGCCCAGCTTTTCCACAGGGTTCGGTTCCGGTTGGGCCCTGGCGGGGCGGGGCGGGCAGAGGCGGTCAGGCCGGTTCGGGTGGGCGGTGGACGGTGCCGAACAACTGTGTCCACGCGTCTCGCCAGGGCCAGTTGTGCGGTAGGTGCAGTGTGATACGCCGTGCGGAGCGGGCGATCCGGGCCGGGACCTGGATCAGGTGGGCGCGGAGGGTGGCGGTGGTGGCCTTGGCGTGGAAGGCGGAGGTCAGTGCGCCGACTGCCCGCAGCAGGTTGCAGGCCATCGCCCACAGGGTGAGCCAGGCGGCGTTGGCGTTGAACTTCCCCGACGGCAGGTGGGCCAGGGCGGAGGCTTTGCTGTCCGCGATGACCTGCTCGACGACGGCGTGTCGCCACCAACGGCCTGCCCGACCCCGAGCAGTGCACCCCGTGGGAAGAGCTGCGCGAGGCCCACCTCACCCGCCTCGCCGCCCAGCGCCCGGCCGTCGCCTGATGGCCCCACCGCACGGCCCGCGCCGCGCCCGGATCGCGTTCTCCGACTCCGCCGCGAAGCAGCTGGAGAACCTGACCAGCGAGGCCGAGATCCACGCCCTGGACCGCGCCCTGGTCGTCATCTCCGTCGACCCCGACGTCGGCGAGCCGATCCCCGGCGGCACCGTCGGCCCCCAACTGCGCCAGTACGCCGACGAACTCGAGCGCGTACGGCTCCTGTACTGGGTCACCGCGCTGCGCACCACGGTTATCTCGGGTCTATGTGGCCTCGTTGCAGTTCGGGGCTTCGCTGCTGTGTGAGGGACGTTAGCGACGGTCCCGCTTCAAATAGGGTGACGGTGTGCCTCAAAGTCCTGATCAGCCGCCTCTGCCGTCGCGTCATCAAATTGGCAGCCTTCGTGACTTCCTCCATGGAAGGACGTACTCGGCTGCCTCAGTCACCATCCGGCTCGACGGTGCACCGTCTCATGCTGCGGGCTCGCCTCTGGACGACGTGGGCAAGGTCTCGAATGCCCTGTATGCGGTTGTCGACGGTCTTGCCAGACGGGTGCTGGACGCGGTTTTTTCCGGGCAGTCGAACGCTGAAGCGCGTGACGCATGGGTCGCGCTCTTGCTGATCGCCCAGAACTGGCGGGACTCACCTGATCTGCCGACAGACCTGAAGACCGTGGTTGATGAGGCCCTTCCACTCTGATAGGCGCTGGTAACGGGTGGGTCGCCACCCAGCCAAACTCTCGTCAGGTCACGGCTCCTGGTGTCCAACCGCGCGGAGTCTGGCAGCGGCTTCAGCGGGTGTGTCGTAGTAGCCGGGTCGAGCCAGGAGGACCGAGCTGAAGTAGTAGCCCTGTTCTTCGTCGGGTTCGTCGTCCGCTTCGAAGGGGCGCCAGAAGCTGAGAAGAAGGTCTGGTGCGATGAAGGAGGCCGGGTCGTCCTCGGCCTCGGTGATCGTGGCGAGCCCTCGCAGCAGGGTCACCACCTCGGCAGCGGGCAGACCGAAGACGTCGATGCCGCGGAACCGGATGGTGTCCTGGCCGCTGGCGGTCTGCCGCTGTCACCGGATTCGAAGAATGTTCTCAGCCTCCGGTGTCCCGTCTTGCTGCGCAAGGCCCTCCACGCTCACGGAGCGTGACCGGATTGTGGAACGTGAGCCAGAACTGGGCTGGGTGGCCGGGAGGCGGGTAGCAGAGCAGGCTGGAGGTACTGATGGCCCGGGCGGCCGGGCCGGGAAGCGAGGCTCTCGCGATGAGCAGGCTCGAAGAACAGGTCAACGTCGCTGTCCCGGCGCAGGAAGTCTGGGCGCAGCTGCACCGCATCGATGAGTACCCAATGTTCATGGAGGGCGTGAAGAGCGCAGCTGCGCACGGCAGCAGCCGAGCCCATCTCGACGTCCGGATCGGGGACGACGAGCAGGCTTTCGAGACTCGCATTGCCGATCGTGGCAAGGGTCAGGTGATGGACTGGACGGTGGACAGCCCGGAGCTGAAGGCCGCCTTCGCCGTGAACCCGCTGGACGACAAGCACACCCAGTTGCAAGTCCGGCTGGAGTACGACCCAGACACCGTGCGGGCGACCTTCGGCGGCCCGAAGGGATTCGCCCAGGTCCATGCGATCGAGGACACAGTCCGGACCGACCTGGAGAAGTTCAAGGACCTGCTGGAGAGCCGGCATTAATCCCGACGTGCTGGTCGTGCTCGGGTAAGGACTGGCGACACGGGCCGACACCACCGGCTTCGTTGTCCTGCACCACTCACTGGGCGGAAATCCTGGATCGGGACTTCCCGCCCGAGCTCCCCGACCCCGACCGCACCACCGCATAGCCACGCTGCGGCACAGGGCCATGGCGGCAGCTGGCCGGCCGTTGGAGCTGGTCGGTGCATCCGGCTGATCCAGATGCGCGCGGCCTGGGCTGGCGTGAGGATCGGGTTACGGGCGGTGGCCCGGCTGCGCTCCAAGGGTCTGGCATCCCTTCTCCGGCGCTCCGGTCCGCTTCCCGGCCCACACTGCCAGGGGGGCTTGGAGGTGCGCATGCCGCGGCCCTTGTGGACCGGAGCTATCAGCTTTGGCCTGGTCACGATCCCGATCAAGATCATTAGTGCTACCGAGGACCGTTCGATCCGCTTCCACCAGGTGCACCTGGAGGACATGGGCAGGGTCCGCACCCGGAAGGTGTGCGAGCTCGATGACGAGGTCGTGCCGCAGGACGAGATCGGCAAGGGCTACGAGCTCACCAAGGACCAGGTCGTCCCGGTCACTGACGAAGAGCTCGACGAGATGCCCCTGCCGACGGCGAAGGCGATCGAGATCGTCGCATTCGTCGACGCCGACAGCATCGACCCGATCCGGATCAGCGACAGCTACTTCCTCGCGATTGACGGACAGGTCGCAGCCAAGCCCTACACCCTGCTCCGTAAGGCGCTGGAGCGCTCCGACAAGGTCGCGGTCGCGAAATTCGCCTGGCACGGCCGCGAGCGCCTCGGGCTGCTGCGGGTGCGTGAGAACGCGATCGTCTTGCACAGCATGCGGTGGCCGGATGAGATCCGCAGTCCCGAATCCCTCATGCCCAAGGCTGCCGATCTGGATGACGACGAGATCGAGCGGGCCGTCCAGCTCACCGACACCCTGGCCATGGACGACATCAGCAGCTTCCGGGACCAGTACCGCGACGCCCTGGAAGAGCTGATCGAGGCGAAGTCGGAGGGCAAGGAGCTCCCGGAGCCGGCCGAGGGCGAGGAGAGGGGGCCCGGGAAGGTCGTGGACCTGATGGCCGCCCTGAACGCCTCGGTCAAAGCGGCCAAGGAAGCGCGCGGCGAGCCCGGCGGGGGCGCGACCGTGCACGAGATTCGGCCCAGCAGGAAGACAACTGCGAAGAAGGAGATTGCTCTGGCCAAGAAGACCGCGGCGAAGAAAACGGCGGCCTCGAAGAAGATCACGGCCAGGAAACCGGCTACGAAGAAACGCAGCACGTCCTGACCGGACAAGGGCGCGCCATCATGGTCACGTTGCCGCGGATCGCGCCCATGCTCGCCACCCCCGGCAGCCTGCCGCCCGAGGCCGTCGAAGACCGGTGGGCGTTCGAGGTGAAGCACGACGGCCAGCGCGCCATCGTCTACCTGCCGGGCGACGGGACAGTGACCCTGCGGGCCCGGTCCGGCACGGACATTACTCCCGCCTACCCGGAACTCGCGGGCCTTGGCTCCGCGCTCGACAGGCCTGCGGTCCTGGACGGCGAGATCGTCGCACTCGACAGCGAGGGGCGCAGTGACTTCGAGCGGCTGCAGTCCCGGATGGGGCTGGCCGGATCCCCGGCGAAGGCCGCCCGCATGGCCCAGATCGTGCCGGCCCACCTGGTTTTGTTCGACGTCGTGTTCCTTGGGCGCAGCAGCCTGACCAAGATGCCGTACACAGAGCGCCGGACCCTCCTGGAGGGTCTGGGCCTGGCCGGAGCCCACTGGTCGACGCCCGCAGCGGTCGTCGGGCATGGAGCGCAGGCTGTGGAGATGACCCGAGCCGCGGGGCTGGAGGGCGTGCTCGCGAAGCGTCTCACCTCCGTGTACGAGCCGGGCGTCCGCTCCCGTGCGTGGATCAAGATCCGGCACGTCCTCACGGCCGATGTGATCGTCGGCGGGTGGGTGCCCGGCCGTGGCCGGCTCGCCGGCCTGCCCGGCGCGCTGCTGGTGGGGCAGCGGCACAAGGGCGCCCTGCGGTATGTAGGGAGTGTCGGGACAGGCTGGAGTGACACGGAGCGCACCACCCTCGCAGGCCTGCTCCAGGCTGCCGCGATCGACGCATGCCCATTCGACGAGGTACCCGGGGTGGCCGGCGCACGGTGGGTGCTGCCCCGTCTGGTCGGCGAAGTCCGCTACGCGACCCGGACCAGGGCGGGCCGACTGCGCCATCCCTTCTGGCACCGCCTGCGCCCCGACCTCGCCCCGGACGACATCACCTGACCGATCGGCCTACTCCCGTAGCAGCCCTAACCTGACCAAGCCCTACTGGCTAGCCGGCTAGCCCGTCGATCAGCAGTCTGCCGGGGGACGGGGAGTCGCATTCCTCGGCGACCAGGGGAGCCGTCCTGCGGGGGATGTCGTACTTCGCCAGGAGAGTGTGGCCCACCTGGGCGTCGTTGGTGCGTATCTGCTTGTTGCCCCACCCGTTGAAATTGAAGTCGACACCGACGATGTCGCCGTCCTGCTGGCCACGGAGATCTGCGACCAGCGGACTCCCGAGCCGCTGCGGGCACCCGGCCTGCCGGACCATCGAGCCGCCTGCCACCACACCGACCGTCTCGAAGGGAGCCCCGTCGATGCCTGAGCACGCCCTGGAGGCCGTCGGCCTTCACCGCGCCTACGGAGACGTCCGCGCCGTCGACGACGTGTCCTTCGCCCTCCCCGAGGGCGGCTCCCTGGGCATCGTCGGCGAATCCGGGTCCGGCAAGACCACCACCGCCCGGATCGTCGTCGGTCTGGAACAGGCCGATGCCGGCCACGTCCTCGTACGGGGCCGGGCCCGCGGCGGGCGAAGGCGCGGCCGGGCCCAGCGCCTGGCGCGGGCACGCGAAGTCCAGATGGAATTCCAGGATCCGTACCTTTCCCTCGATCCCCGAACCAGTGTCGAGGGGGTCCTGCGCGAAACCCTGCGCCTGCACTTCCCCGGTACCGACCACGACCGGCGCATCAGCGAGCTCCTCGACCAGGTCGGCCTGGGAACCCGCGCCGCCGACGCGCTGCCCCGGCAGCTCTCCGGCGGGCAGCGCCAGCGCGTCGCCATCGCCCGGGCCCTCGCCGTGCAACCGGCCGTCCTCGTCCTCGACGAGGCGGTCGCCGCGCTCGACGTCTCCGTACAGGCACAGATCCTCAACCTGCTCGCCGACATCCGTGAGGAGACTCGGATCGGCTATCTGTTCATCACCCACGACCTCGGCGTGGTCCGCTGCGTCACCGACGATGTCATCGTCATGCGCCAGGGCCGCATCGTGGAGGCGGGACCCACGGCCGAGGTGCTCGCCGCACCGCAACACCCCTACACACGGCTTCTGCTGGAATCCGCGCCGCACCCCGGCTGGGACCCCGAGGCGATCGCCGCCGCCCGCCGGGCACTCTGAAGGCCCCCGGGGCGTCCCCGGGCGCCCCGCGGTGAGCGTGCGCATCCAGCTGCCTGCCGGCCGGGTGCGTGCCCCTGGCCGAGACACGCCGCCGGCTCGGTCGGCTGCGTGATGTTTGCCAACCATTTGACTGCGAGAGCCAGTTGACACTGGAGGTCAACCATGAACGATCACATCGCCGGCCGCCACGCATGCCGGGGCCTGAACCGGCGAGGGTTCCTCGCGGCGGCCGGGCTGACCGTTGCCGGCGCCGCCATCGCAACCACCGCCCAGGGCCGGGCCGGGGCCGTCGGGGCCGCCGACGCCTTCAGGATCCCGGCCGAGGACGTCCGCCACACCCGTACGTGGATGGCCTGGCCGGACCGCACCGCGATCTGGGGCAGCGGCCTGGGCGGCGTCCAGGCCGACATCGCCCTGATCGCCCGCACGATCGCGAAGTACGAACCGGTCGTCATGTGCGCCAACTCCGCCGGCGCGGCCAAGGCCCGCTCGATGTGCGGCTCCGCGGTCACCATCCTCAGCTCCGTTCCCGTCGACGACTGCTGGATGCGTGACACCGGGCCTGTCTTCCGTACGGACGGCTCCGGCGGCCTCGACGCCGTGGGGCTCGGCTTCAACGGCTGGGGCAACAAGCAGACCCACGCCAAGGACGCCCTCGTCGCCGAGCGGATCGCCTCCTATGTGGGCGTGCCATTCACCTACGCCGGCCTCGTCGGCGAGGGCGGCGCCATCGAGCAGGACGGCAACGGCACCCTGATGGCCACCCGCAGCAGTCTCGTGAACCGCAACCGCAACCCCGGGATGTCGGAGAGCGAGCTGGGGCGGCGATGTGCGACGCGTACGGCGCCTCGAAGGTCATCTGGTTCGACGGTGTCCGCGGCCAGGACATCACCGACGACCACGTCGACGCCACGTCCCGCTTCCTGGCCCCCGGCAAGGCGCTCGTCCAGATGCCCCTCGCGTCGGACAACGACGCGTACGCGAATGACGCGCGCCGGCAGTACCAGGTCCTGTCCACGTCCACGACGGCCACCGGCAGTGCGATGACGGTGACGACGCTCCAGGGCCCCGACTACAACAAAATCCGATCCACAAACCAGAACTTCCTCGCCTCGTACGCCAACTACTACCTCTGCAACGGCGCTGTCATCTCCGCTAACTTCGGCGACACGACGGCGGACGGGGCCGCGAAGGCGACTATGGCCCGCCTCTACCCGGACCGCGTCATCGAACAGCTCAACATCGACCGCCTCGGCACCGGAGGCGGCGGCATCCACTGCGTCACCCAGCAGCAGCCCATCGCCTGACAACAGCCAGTGGCTGGCCGGCGCCGGCGACGGCCGGACCACCTCTGTTCGAGACAACAGCGCAAACGCGTGCGGTGAATGGACAGAACCGGCAACGGCGGAAGCGGGCTGAGAGCAAGTGCCCCGGGAACGCTCGACTCCGTGCTCATGGCGGTCGCCGGATGCAGACCGGCGTACACCGTCGTCGCACTGATTGCCGCACTTGTCACAGCGGTCGGCTTCGCCACCCCAGCCTGCTTTACGCGCGATCCCGACGGTGGGCATCGCCTCGCCTTCCGGCGCCTGGGGCGACTTGACGTCAACTCCGGTGCCTCCTACTCCTGGGTGGCCAGGAGCCTGCACCCCTTCCTCGGATTGCTCAGCGGGTGGGTGGTGGTCGCCGTCGCTTCTCGACGAAGAACTGGCCGAGAACGATGTTCTGGCCAGCCCACTCGAATCGCACGAAGGAGCGCGAGCTTCTGCCTGCCTGCGCCGCGGCGACACAGCACCGGTTTACGATCCGACGTTCGGCGACAGGGCCCTCGCCGAGGCCCGACAGGACATGTTCCTGGGCCGCTGGGAAGGGGCCCGCGATCTGCTGGCACGAGTGCCCGGCGGCTGGGGCAGGCGTGCTCACCGCATCCGTTTGCTCGCGGACCAGGCGGCGGGCAGACGGACCGTGGACCTGTGGCAGGCGTCCGAACCGGGCAACCCGGACGCCGCCGTGCTCTGTGCGGAAACCGAGGACCGGCCATCGCGCCGCCAGGAGACGTCATCGCCGCCGGGCCGGGTCGCGGGCGGCCTGCCGGCGCCTCAGTCGAGACCGGCGCCTGATGCTCGCGAGGGCCTCTTGCGACTGCCGGTGACGCCGGCCCGAGCCTCCTCGCCTTCGCTCAGACCGCGGATCGGTCGGACAACATCAGAAAGCTTCAGGAATCCAGAAGTTCCGTCACCGGACGGAAGAGCATCCGACGGAGGAAGAACCCCCTGGCCACAGGGGCAAGCTCTCAGCGGAGCTCGGAGGAACCTGCGGGATGTCGCACACGCGGCGACGGCGGAGGATGCAGGCCGCGCTGCTTGTGGGTCCAGCCCCGAGGCTGTGCGCGCGGTATGTCCGTCTCGGTGAGCCGCCCGCCGACGCCTTCGGGCCGGCCGGGGGACCTCACGGCCAGGACGTCTGGCTGCACCAGCCCGATCGCGTCATGTGAGGCGTCGATCCCCGCTGAGACCCGCCAGGATTCAGTGCGACCAGAAAACTCTTCGTCTCACCTCGTCTCACACATCTCTCACAAACGAGAGCGCACGGAAGCACGCGAGAGCCTCTGACCTGGATAATCGCTGTCGCTACGGACCACGGCGGACCAGGTGGACATTACATAGGCTAGGGAGCATGGCCTACGAGATTCCGGTGACGCAAGCCCGAGCTGAGCTCGCCGAACTGATCAACCGCGTTGTCTACGGCGGCGAGCGAGTGGTCGTGACGCGGCACGGCAAGCCGCTCGTGGCGCTCGTTTCGGCCGCTGACCTGGAGCGACTCGAAAACGACGAGGCGGCTGCCGAGGAGCAGGTGATCAGCTCGGTCTCCTCGATCGGCTCCTCCGTGTCCGCTCCCGGCGAACGGCGACGCTTCGGCATCGCGGCGGAACACAGGGGGCACCGCGAGCCGGGCAGCTGAGCGCCCCACTGACGTCCCGAGACGCGGAAATGCCGTGCGCCCCGCCCGTTGCGGCGGGGGCGCACGGCATGCTCGAACGGGGTCAGCCCGCCAGGGCCGGCTCCGGGGTGCCGGGAGCGGGTGCGGCCGGGCGCCGGGCCCGGCGTCGGCCGCCGATGAGTACCGCCGTCAGCCCGAGCGCCGCCCACAGCGTGAGCGTGAGCAGCGCACTGCCCGCATCGCTGCCGTCGAAGAAGGCGACCGACCGCAGCAGTGAGCCGCCCGCACCCGGCGGCATCAGCTGTCCGATCGTCCCGATGGGCCGGGGCAACAGCTCGGGAGCGCTGGTCACGCCGGAGAACGGGTTTCCGAGCAGCACCATCAGCAGGGCGCCGAGGCCGACGCCGGGTGGACCGATCAGTGCGGCGAGCCCCGCCACCGTCCCGCCGATGGCCAGGACGGTGAGGCCCAGCGTTCCGGCTTCGGCCCACCAGTCGCCGGTGATCACGCCGAGCCAGTTGTCGGTCAGCGCCGCCGCGCCGATCCCGACCAGCGTGGCCACGCCGATGAGTGCCAGTGCGGCCCGGCCCCCGCGCAGCCGCAGCATCGTGACCGCGGAGCCCGAGAGTACTCCGGCGATCGCCAGTGGCAGGAAGCTCGCACCGAGCGCGCTGCCGCGCGGATCCCCGGCGGGCGCCGCCACCACATCCTCGACCTGCACCTGAGCGCCCTCGGGGGCCTGGGCCGTGACTGCTTCGTGCAGCAGTTGGGCCACCACCGGGCTTGCCGCGGAGGCTGTCAGCAGCTGCGGGCCCTGCGGGGTGGCCACGACTGCGCCGTATATGGACCGGTCTTCTATCGCGCGGCGGGCATCGGCCGCGGAGGCGTAACGATGGACCTCGAAGGCGCCCTCGCGCTGCTCGAACCGCTGCTGGAGCCGATCGGCGGCCGGTGCGGAACCGGCTACCCCGACGGGCAGATCGTGTGGTGCGATCCGGGCCGCGGGCCAGGCGAAGGCCCAGAGCGCGAGGATCACCACCACGGGGATCAGCAGGATGACCGCCACCATGCGGCGGTTCGGGGCAGCGGACACGAGAGGCCTCGATTCAAAGAGAAAGATCGTTCGTTTTAGATGGTGACCACACTGTCCGTCGGTGTCGGGGCTTGTCAAGAAGGAACGTTCGTTTTAGGTTTGCCATATGGCCCGTGTATCTCAGGAACACCTCGACGCCCGCCGCCGGCAGATCATCGACGGCGCGGCACGCTGCTTCGCGCGCGACGGCTTCCACGGCACGTCGATGCAGGGGGTGCTGAAGGAGGTCGGCCTGTCGGCCGGTGCGGTCTACCGCTACTTCAGCGGGAAGGAAGACCTGATCGCGGCCATCGCCGATGAGGCGTTCACCAGTATTCGTCTGGCCTTCCAGGAGGCTGCGGACGCCACCCCGCCGCCGACCCCCGATGTACTGCTCGGCCGGGTGCTGCGTGGGCTGTTCTCGGGGGAGGTGTGCGGTCTGGACGGGCGGCAGTTCGCCGCTCTGATCGTGCAGGTGTGGTCCGAGACCCTGCGCAATGAGCGCCTGGCCGCCACATTCGACGACGGGTTCAGCACCATGCGTGTCGTCTGGGCGGACGTGGTCGAGGGCTACCGCAAGGCCGGGGTCATGCGGGCGGACGTACCCGCCGACCATGTGGCGCGGGCGATGATGGCGGCCGCGCAGGGGTTCTTCGCGCAGATGGCGCTCTTCGGTGACGCCGAACCCGAAGTGCTGGAAAACGGCCTGCGCGGCCTGATGTCCATGGATCTGCAAAAGATCGGTTAACGCGCCGGAAAAACTTCGGCCCTAACGTGCAATACCTCGCCGCGAGAGACCGGTTCGATGTTCAACAGTCTGTTGAGGGCGGCTAGTGTCTCGCTGCGCCCAGGGCCGGTACTGGGCACAGGACTGTGAGGTGGAAGCATGCAACTGACCCCGCATGAGCAGGAACGCCTGCTCATCCATGTTGCTGCCGACGTGGCTCAGAAGCGGAGGGCGCGCGGACTGCGGCTCAACCACCCCGAGGCGGTCGCGCTGATCACCACCCATCTGCTGGAGGGTGCCCGCGACGGTCGTACGGTCTCCGAACTGATGGCATCGGGCCGCAAGGTGCTCTCCCGCGAAGACGTCATGGACGGGGTCCCCGAGATGATCCATGACGTCCAGGTCGAGGCCACCTTCCCGGACGGCACCAAGCTCGTGACCGTGCACGAGCCGATCGTCTGACGGGAGGTGTCACCGATGATTCCCGGAGAGATCCTGTACGGAGACGGGCCCGTACCGTTCAACGAGGGCCGGTCCGTCACCCGCCTCACCGTTCTCAACGCCGCCGACCGGCCCGTCCAGGTCGGTTCGCACTATCACTTCGCCGAGGCCAACCCGGGCCTGGACTTCGACCGTGCGGCCGCCCGCGGACTGAGGCTGAACATCGCCGCCGGGACCGCCGTGCGCTTCGAGCCCGGCGTGCCCGTCGACATCGAGCTCGTCCCCCTCGCCGGACGGCGCATCGTCCCCGGCCTGCGCGGCGAAACGGGAGGTGCCCTCGATGGCTGAACTCGACCGCGCCGTCTACGCCGACCTGTTCGGCCCCACGACCGGCGACCGCATCCGGCTCGCCGACACCGATCTGCTCGTCGAGATCGAGGAGGACCGCTCGGGCGGCCCCGGACTCGCGGGGGACGAGGCAGTTTTCGGCGGTGGCAAAGTGATCCGCGAGTCGATGGGCCAGGCGTGCACCTCCCGCGCCGAAGGCGCCCCGGACACCGTCATCACCGGCGCCGTGATCATCGACCACTGGGGCATCGTCAAGGCGGACATCGGCATCCGCGACGGCCGGATCACCGGGATCGGCAAAGCCGGCAACCCGGACACCATGGACGGCGTCCACCCCGATCTGGTCATCGGCCCCGAGACCGAAATCGTCGCGGGCAACGGCAAGTTCCTCACCGCGGGCGCCATCGACGCCCATGTCCACTTCATCTCGCCGACCATCGTCGACCAGGCGCTCTCCGCCGGTGTCACCACGCTCGTCGGAGGCGGCACCGGACCGGCCGAGGGCACGAAGGCGACCACGGTCACTCCGGGCGCCTGGCACCTCGCCCGGATGTTCGAGGCTCTGGAGGCCTACCCCGTCAACATCGGGCTGCTGGGCAAGGGCAACACGATGTCGGGCGACGCCATGCGCGCCCAACTGCGCAGCGGTGCCCTCGGATTCAAGATCCACGAGGACTGGGGTGCCACTCCCGCCGTCATCGACGCCTGTCTGAACGTGTGCGAGGAGAGCGGCGCGCAGCTCGCCATCCACACGGACACCCTCAACGAGGCCGGCTTCGTCGCCGATACGCTCGCGGCCATCGCCGGGCGCTCCATCCACGCCTACCACACCGAAGGCGCCGGTGGCGGGCACGCCCCGGACATCATCACCGTGGTCTCGGAGCCGTACGTCCTGCCCAGTTCCACCAATCCGACCCGGCCGCACACCGTCAACACCATCGAGGAACACCTCGACATGCTGATGGTCTGTCACCACCTCAACCCCGCCGTGCCGGAGGACCTGGCCTTCGCCGAGTCCCGGATCCGTCCCTCCACCATCGCGGCCGAGGACATCCTCCACGACCTCGGGGCGATCTCGATCATCTCCTCCGACGCCCAGGCGATGGGCCGCGTCGGCGAGGTCGTCCTGCGCACCTGGCAGACCGCCCATGTGATGAAGAAACGCCGCGGCGTCCTTCCCGGCGACGGTCGGGCCGACAATCACCGGGTTCGTCGTTATGTCGCCAAATACACCATCAACCCCGCCGTCGCTCAGGGCCTCGACCGGGAGATCGGTTCGGTCGAGACCGGCAAGCTCGCCGATCTGGTGCTGTGGGACCCGGCGTTCTTCGGCGTCAAGCCGCAGACCGTCATCAAGGGCGGGCAGATCGCGTACGCGCAGATGGGCGACGCCAACGCGTCCATCCCCACCCCGCAGCCGGTGATGCCGCGGCCGATGTTCGGCGCATTCGGTCGGGCGCCCGCCGCCAACTCGTTCAACTTCGTGGCGAACGCGGCCATGGAGGACGGGCTGCCCGAACGCCTCGGTCTCGGCAAGCGGTTCGTTCCGATCACCAGCACGCGCGGCGTCACCAAGGCCGACATGCGGGAGAACGACGCACTGCCGCAGGTCCACGTCGACCCCGACAGCTTCGCCGTGACCATCGACGGCGAACCGGTCGAACCGGCACCTGCGGCCGAACTGCCCATGGCTCAGCGCTACTTCCTCTTCTGATGCGGACCATGTGATGAGTCGCGCAGCTCTGCTCGTCCTCGCCGACGGCCGGTTCCCCGCCGGTGGCCACGCCCACTCCGGCGGCGCCGAACCGGCTGTGAAGGAAGGACGTATCCGTAACGCCGAGGACCTCGCCGAGTTCTGCCGGGGCCGTCTCCACACCACCGGACTCACGGCCGCCGCACTCGCCGCGGCGGCCGCCCACGGCCATGACCCGCTCGCGCTCGACGAGGCCGCCGATGCCCGCACCCCGTCACCCGCGCTGCGGACCGTCGCGCGCAAACTCGGCCGGCAGCTGATGCGGGCGGCCCGCGCCACCTGGCCCAGCCCCGAACTCGCCGCGCTCGCCCGGGCCCGGCCGCGCGGTGCCCACCAGCCCGTCGTGCTCGGCCTCACCGCACGCGCGGCGGGACTCGGGCCCGAGGACGCTGCGCACTGCGTCGCCTACGAGACCGTCAGCGGACCGGCCACCGCTGTCGTCCGGCTGCTCTCCCTCGACCCCTTCGAGGCCACCGCCGTCCTCGCCCGCCTCGCACCCGAACTCGACCGGATCGCCGAACAGGCCACCGCTGCGGCGCACGGAACCATCGATGCGCTGCCCGCAGCCTGCGCCCCTCTCCTCGACATCACCGCCGAGGCGCACGCGGCCTGGCCTGTCCGCCTGTTCGCCTCGTAAACCTGCAAGAACCAGGAGCCGAACACCATGCACCTCGACCACGCCCAGCACGGGCCCGCCGCCGTGAGCGCCGATGCGGCCCGCCCCGACGGCACCCGCCGCGCTCTGCGCATCGGACTCGGCGGACCGGTCGGCTCCGGCAAGACCGCGACCGTCGCTGCCCTCTGCCGGACCCTGCGCGACCAGCTCTCCATCGCTGTGGTCACCAACGACATCTACACCCGCGAGGACGCCGCCTTCCTGCTGCGCCATGCCGTCCTGCCACCCGAGCGCATCCAGGCCGTGGAGACCGGCGCCTGCCCGCACACCGCGATCCGGGACGACATCTCCGCCAACCTCGAAGCCGTCGAGGACCTGGAGGACACCGTCGGGCCGCTCGATCTGATCCTGGTCGAATCCGGCGGCGACAACCTCACCGCCACCTTCTCCAAGGGGCTGGTCGACGCCCAGATCTTCGTCATCGACGTGGCGGGCGGCGACGACATCCCGCGCAAGGGCGGCCCCGGCGTCACCACTTCCGACCTGCTCGTCATCAACAAGACCGACCTCGCCCCGTACGTCGGCTCCGATCTCGACCGAATGGCTCAGGACGCCGCACAGCAGCGTGGGCCGCTCCCCGTGGCCTTCACCTCACTCACCTCGGAGGAAGGTGTGGGGCCGGTCGCGGACTGGGTGCGGGGGCAGCTCGCCGCCTGGACCGCATGAGCGTCCAGGCCACCGCCCGGATCAACGCGGTCCTCGACAGCCGGGGCGTCACCTCGCTCCCCGTGCTGGAGAGCGACGGGCCGCTCGCCCTGCGCCGGACCCGGGCCGCGAACGGCCCGAACGCCCGTGTCACCGTCGTCGGAGCCATGAGCGCGCCGCTCGGCGGCGACCGGCTCGCCATCGAGGCACGAGTCGAGGAAGACGCCCGGCTCACCGTCGACTCGGCCGCGGCCACCGTCGCCCTGCCCGGACCGGGAGCGGCCGCCGAACCCGCCACGTACGAAATCAGGTTGGACGTGGGGGAGCGGGCCGGGCTCTGCTGGCTGCCGGAGCAACTCGTCTCGGCGCACGGCAGCGTCCTGCACATGACCACACGGATCGAACTCGCGCCCACGGCACGGCTGGTGCTGCGCGAGGAGCAGATTCTCGGACGCCACGGCGAGAGCACCGGCACCCTCACCAGCCGTCTCAGGGTGCACCGCGCCGGCCGTCCGCTGATCGACCAGCAGGTGGCGTACGGGCCGGGAGCACCCGGCGGCTGGGACGGCGCCGCCGTCCTGGGAGGCCACCGGGCCGTCGGGCAACTCCTCGTCGTGGACCCGTCGTTCGACGAAAAATGCCCCGAGGCCCGCCTGCTGGGGCCGACCGCCGTCCTCACGCCACTCGTCGGTCCGGCTGTGCTGGTGACAGCGGTCGCCCCCGATGCACGTCTGCTGCGCAGGGTCCTGAGCGACGCACTGAGCGACGTACTCGACACCCCGGCGGGGTGAATACCGCTCAGCGGGACACGGGTGTCCGGTTATCGATTCGGTAAAGAAGTTGGTGTGTGACCTGTTCTCAGGAACCTCACAGACGACAGGATCCGCGAGAGGTCCTGAATGAACTGCGCCGCCACCGGCGGCGCTTCAGAGATGGGGGAGGTTCCACTTGAGACGCACAGCAGTGCTCGGCTCGGCCGGCGCTCTGATCGCGGGCACGCTCATAGCGGGCGCGGTGACCGCACCGGCGGCCACTGCCGAAGGCCGTCACCACCACGGTTCCGAGGCGCGCGGCGTTCAGGTCGCCGCGGCACGGGCGGCCAAGTCCGGTGTCGACTGGAAGGACTGTCCGGCCGACTGGGGCATGCCCGAGCAGATTGAGTGCGGCTGGGTGACCGTGCCGCTCGACTACACCAGGCCGGACGGCAAGCAGATCAAGCTCGCCGTCGACCGGCACGTCAGCACCGGCACGCCGGAGGAGCGTCAGGGCGCCCTGCTCTACAACCCGGGCGGCCCCGGCGGTTCGGGCATGGCGTTCCCGAAGCGCGCCATCAGCAGCCGGATCTGGGCGAACGCGGCGAAGGCCTACGACTTCGTCGGCTTCGACCCTCGGGGCGTCGGCCACTCCGCGCCGATCTCCTGCATCGACCCCCAGGAGTTCGTCAAAGCCCCGAAGGCCGACCCCGTACCCGACTCCGAGGCCGACAAGCGTGCGCAGCGCAAGCTCGCGGCCGAGTACGCGGACGGCTGCGCCGAACGCAGCGGCGACATGCTGCCGCACATGACCACACCGAACACGGCACGCGACCTGGATGTCATCCGCGCCGCCCTCGGTGAGAAGCAGCTCAACTTCCTGGGTGTCTCCTACGGCACCTATCTGGGTGCGGTCTACGCCACGCTCTTCCCGACCCACGTCCGCCGCATGGTCGTCGACAGTGTGGTCAACCCGGCGAAGGACAACATCTGGTACCAGGCCAACCTCAACCAGGACATCGCCTTCCAGGGGCGCTGGGACGACTGGAAGGCATGGGTCGCCGAGAACGACTCCACCTATCACATCGGCGACACCCCCGAGAAGGTCGAGCAGGCGTGGCTGAAGCTGCGCGCTGCCGCGAAGAAGAACCCGATCGGTGGCGTCGTCGGCCCCGCCGAGCTCATCGGCTTCTTCCAGAGGGCGCCGTACTACGACAGCGCCTGGGCGCCCGTAGCCCAGACCTGGAGCGACTACCTGGGCGGTAACACCCAGGCACTGGTCGATGCCGCGGGACCGAACATGTCGGACATCGCGGGGAACATCTCCTCGGAGAACGGCAATGCCGTGTACACGGCGGTCGAGTGCGCGGATGCCAAGTGGCCCACCAGTTGGCAGAAGTGGGACCGCGACAACACCCGGCTGCACAAGGACTACCCGTTCATGACCTGGGCCAACGCCTGGATGAACCTGCCCTGTGCGACCTGGTCCGCCAAGCAGCAGACCCCGCTGGACGTGAAGACGGGCAAGGGCCTGCCGCCGGTGCTGATCGTGCAGTCCACGCGTGACGCCGCCACCCCGTACGAGGGTGCCGTCGAACTGCACAAGCGCTTCAAGGGCTCGCGCCTCATCACCGAGCGGGACGCCGGTTCGCACGGTGTCACCGGCCTGGTCAACCCCTGCATCAACGAGCGGGTGGACACCTACCTGCTCACCGGCAGGACCGAACGCAGCGACGTGACGTGCGCCCCGCACGCCACACCCAAGCCGTAACGGTCACACCGCACGGGCACGGGCGGCCGGTGGCCTCGAACCACCGGCTGCCCGTTCTCGCGTACGGGCTCCGCCTCACGCCTTCCGGTCGTACGTCTCCAGCCAGACGTCCTCCGCCGCGTAGTCGAAGAGCTTCTTCCCGTATGCCCGCAGCATGAGAGGAAAGGCCTCCGTCCAGTCCCTGCCCTCCAGTTGCGCGCCGATCCACTCGACCGTTTCCGGAAGCGACTCCACATAGCCCGTCACCGGCCGGTACCCGAGCTCCCGCTCGGCGGCCGTCATGTCGTACACGATCGGATGGGCGGCGCTCCAGGGCGTCGAGCCGACGCCGTCGTCCCCGGGCGCGCCCGGCATCAGCAGGGTCTCGGTCCTCCGGCCGAGCACCGCGTCGACGGCCTCGCCGATCTCCGCGACCGTCGGCGCCTGCGGATCCCCGGCATTGAGCACCCGCGAACCGGGCCGCCCGGCTGCCAGCCGGATCAGCTCGGCCAGGTTGGATACATGGACCGGGTGGAAACGGGACGTTCCGCCGTACGAGAGCACCCGCCGCCCCCGGCCGTCCAGAAGCCGCTTCACGAAGTACAGCTCTCGCGGCGAGCGGCAGTACGCCCCGTGAATCGCCCCCGCACGCAACAGCGTCACAGGCAGCGCGTCCCCCGCCGCGAGCAGACCCTGTTCCAGCTGTATCTTCCGCGTCCCGTACGTGGCATCGCCGGCCGGCACGGTGCGCTGTGTCTCCGGGACCGGCACGGGGTACCGCGGAGCTCCGTCGGGCTCGCCCTGTGTGTCGAAGCTGCGACCCTGATCGTCCTCGTACACCGCACCGCTGGAGACGACCACCGCCGAACCGATCAGGTCCGCGAGGCCGGTCAGCTGCCGGGCGTGATCCGCGCCGTACGCGACCATGTCGACCAGTACGTCACAACCGTCACCCAGCGCCGCCTCCAGCGCGCCGTCCTCGTCCCGGTCGAGAGCCGTCGTGCGCACCGCGCCGTCCCACCGCGCGTCCCGGCCGCCGCCGCGCGATGCGGCCGTCACCTCCCAGCCGTCCTCGACAAGGGCCTGCACGGCCACCCGCCCGATCTGACCCGTCGCTCCCAGAACCCATGCGTTTCCCTTGCTCATGAGAGGCACGCTAGGACGAGGCCGTCGCCCGGACCAGCGGAGTTCACCCAGCGCGGATTCGCCGTCAGCGTCGCAGCTTCGGGAACTTCTTCGACCGCCCGACCTGCTCGGCCTGCGCGGCCTTCACCTTGGCCGCGTACTCGTCGACGTACTCCTGCCCGGAGAGGCCGAGAATCGCGTACATGATTTCGTCGGTGACCGCCCGGATCGCCGCCTTCTGGTTCTCCAGACCTGCGTAGCGGGAGAAGTCCAGTGGCTCACCGAAGCGGATCGTGACCCGCTTGACGTGCGGGAGGACCTGTCCCGGCGGCTGGATCTCGAACGTACCGACCATCGCGCACGGCACCACCGGCACCTGCGCCGTGATCGCCATCACGGCCACGCCGACCTTGCCCTTGTACAGCCGGCCGTCGTGCGAACGGGTGCCCTCCGGGTAGATCCCCAGCAGCTCACCCCTGCTCAGCACCCCGAGCCCTTCGCGGATCGCCGCCTGCCCCGCGTCCTTGCCGGACCGGTCCACCGGAATCTGCCCGATGCTGTGGAAGAAGGCGGCGGTCAGCCGCCCCTTCACCCCCGGTCCGGTGAAGTATTCCGCCTTGGCGAGAAACGTGATGCGCCGTTTGAGGATCGCGGGCATCAGGAAGTGGTCGGAGAACGACAGATGGTTACCGGCGACGATGGCCGCGCCGTCCTCCGGGATGTGTTCCAGGCCCTCGATCCTGGGGCGGAAGAACAGCCGGAGAAGCGGCCCGAGGACGACGTATTTGAGCACGTAATAGAACACGGGGCGGCTCCTAGCTCTGCCGGGTCGGCTCCAGGGCTGCATTCTGCCAGGTCAGCGGTGGTCTGAGGGGAGGACAGCCTACGTGCAGGTGTCGTTCCGTGTAACCATTCTTTCCGATGACTCACCACTTGGAGTGCGTGGCGATTCCTGAACCAGCCGAGAAGGGGTTCTGAGCTGCGGCTCTGCCTCAAGGGCCGTTCTCCGCACGGAATTTGGGGCGGGTGGCCTCGCGGCGGCGGAGGTCGTGGCATCGACCGGCTGAAGGACAGACCCTGGGGCGCGCGTCAGGTCGACGGATGGGTTCCGTTTCGCGGTGAGGGGACCCCGGAGGAGCCGTGCGGGTCGAGCCTCGGCGTCTCGACCCGCACCACTGCGTCTGCGCTGTCCCCGTCAGGGCCCCGCCGCACGCGGTCAGTCCTTCAGATGCTCCAGGATCCGGTGCATCCCGCTGTTCCAGTTCTCCTTGAGCGCCGCGACGGCCGCGTCGAGGTCGCCGCGCTGCAGGCACTCGGCGATCCGCTCGTGCTCCACCGCCGAACGCTCCAGGATGTCCTGGTCGCCCAGGGCCACCCGCTCGTAGCGGTGCATCGTCACCTTCAGAGAGGTGATCAGCTTCATCAGGCGGTTGTTCGTGCAGCCGGACAGGAGCAGGTCGTGCCACGCGTCGTCGTAACGCTCTATGACGTCGTGCGGCGCCTGCGGGGCCGAGAAAGCACGCGCCTTCTCAAGGAGGCGGGGGGCTGTCGCCGCCAGGTGCTCGGGATCGCTGGACTCCAGGGCGAGCGCCTCCAGCGTCGCGACGATCGCGGACAGGTCACGGAACTCCTGCGCGCTGAGCGGTGTGAAGCGGAAGCCCTTGCCGCGCTCGCTGGTGATGACGCCCTCGCGCTCCAGCGTGATCAGTGCCTCGCGCAGCGGAGTGCGGCTGACACCGAGTTCGGTGGCCAGTTGCCCCTCGTTGATCGGCTCGCTCGTCGCGATCGTGCCGCGCCCGAGGCGCTTGATCAGTTCCTCCTTGACCTGTTCGCGCAGCGGGCGATTTTCGATTGGCATGTGAGGCTGCCCTCCCCTTCGGTCCGGTCGATTATCCGCTACCGGTGGGTCACGCGGTACCGGCGCCGTCGACCGGGATGATCGCCCCGCTCAGGAACGCCGAGGCGTCGGAGGCGAGGAACGCCACGGTCTGGGCGATGTCGCGGGGCTGCCCGATCCGGCCGAGCGGCCGGTCGGCGGCGTCGGCGTAGAACGCGTCGGAGCTCTCGCCGAGCTGGCGGGCCTCCTCGGCGAGCATCCCGGTCGCCGTGTCACCGGGGCAGACGCAGTTGACGCGGATGTTGTCGGGGCCGTGGTCGATGGCCATGGCGCGGGTCATGTTGACGACGGCGCCCTTCGACGCGCAGTACGAGACGGCCCGGCCGCCACCGCGGATGCCCCATCCGGAGCCGGTGTTGATGATGGAGCCGCCGCCCCGGGCCGCCATCCCCGGGATCACGAGGCGGCTCATCAGCATCACCGAGCGGATGTTCACGGCCATCACCAGGTCCCAGTCGTCCTCGGTGATCTCGCAGACCGTGGAGCGGCGGATGACGCCGGCGTTGTTGAAGAGGACGTCCACGCCGCCGAACTGCTCCTGCGCCGTGTGCACGACGGCCTCGCAGTCCTCGCGCCGTGACACGTCGCAGCGTACGAAGGTCCCTGCGGTGTCCTTCGCGGTGCGTTCGCCGCCGTCCGTGTCGATGTCGGCGATCACCACGCGGGCGCCGAGCTCCGCGAGGACCTGGGCGGTGGCGCGGCCGATTCCCGCTCCGCCGCCGGTCACGATGGCACGCTTGCCGTCAAGAGAGATCATCTTGGTCTCCTTCTGGGGGTGATGAGAGGCATAAGGGGTCATCCGACCAGGCGGTACAACGATGTGCGCCGCCTGCCGGTGATGACGGGCAGGTGGCCGGACAGCTCCGCGTTGAGCGCATCGTCGCCGGTGTCGAGGAGAAGAGGGCGGCTGCCGAGCGCGGCCAGCTTCTGTTCCGTGCACAGCACGAGCAGGCGCTCGCGACCGCCTGCCGCGCGCAGGACGCGCGGTGAGATCTGCTGGTTGCCGCGGCCGAGGAGGAAGCCCTGGCCGCCGATGGGGGAGAGAGCGATCCAGGCCGGGCCGACGGAGAGGAGGGTGTCCTCGCCCGCGTCGCGGGCCACGATTCGCGGCCGATGGCCGGGCCGCAGGCGGAGCACGTCGACCCCCGTGAGGGAGACGTCCGCGCCGAGCATCGCCGCGACCGCCCGGGTGGTGCTTCCGGGGCCGAGCACGAGCAGCCCGTCCCCGACGCGCTCGGCGACGTCGGTCGCGATGCCGTCGACCGCCTCGGGCGTGGTGGCGGTGCTGCCGGTCTTGCGCTGCTGTACGCGGGCCGGTACGTCCGGAACGCGCAGCCACCCGAAGAGCTGTGAGGCGACGCGGCCCTTGCTCAGGGCGTCCTCGTCCCGGTCCATCACCTCGGCGTCCCGCAGCCGAACGGTGCTCCTGCGGGCGAGCCACGCCGCCGCGACCTCACCCGCGGCGCGCGGGCTGATGGCGAAGACGGCCGAGTGCATCTTCACGCCGGTCGGTACGCCGAGGACCGGGCAGGGCACGTCGCGCAGGGCGCCGAGCACGTCCCGCGCGGTGCCGTCGCCGCCGGCGAAGAGCAGGAGGTCGACGCCCTCGGCGACGACGGCCCGCACCGCGGCGGCCGTGTCCGCGGCCGAGGTGTCCCGCCCGGTCCCGGCGGCGTACACGACCCGCCCCGCAAGCCCTGCGGCGGCGACGGAGTCAGCGCCCAGGGGACCGGCGGCGGTCACGACGAGGAGTCCGGAGCCCTGCGGGTGACCGACCGGAGCGATGGCCGCCGTTCCGGCGTGCGTATCGCTGAGCTCATCCGGCGCGGGACCCCCGGTGGCATCGGCCCGGCGGCCGGGCACGGGGGCGGGCGTGCGCTCCCGCCCGTCCCACGCAGGACGCCCGGCCACTGCCAACTGAACCGAACGCGCTGCCAGTTCGCCCAGGGCCGCAGCGGCACGCGCCCCCGCCAAGGGGCGTGCGCCCAGCGAGAGTGCCACACGGGGCCGGTCCGGGCCGTCGGTACCGCCCAGGCCCACCCGGCCGCCGAGGCCGGCGACCGGGTTGACCACCAGGCCGATCCTCGTCACCGGCCGGCCTCACCGAGCACCTTGCGGCGGTAGGCGCGCCAGGAGACCGCCCAGGTCGCCGGGGAGTCCAGGGCTTCCGGGCGGACCCGGTGGATGGTGGAGCGGTGCGGCGCCGTGCGTACGGTCTCCGGGTCCTCGTACGCCTCACGGGCGATCTCCGCGAGGATCGCCGCGTACTCGTCGAGGTCGGCGCGCGTGTAGGACTCGGTCGGCTCCAGCGTCATGGGTTCCGGCACGACGTACGGGTGGTGGCTGGTCCAGTAGTGCGTACCGAAGTCCGCGGCACGCAGGCCGATGTCCTCGGAGTGCAGGCCGGTGTCCTCGTGGAGCTTCTCCCAGCTGTAGCGGACCTGCTCGACGCGCGGGCGCCCCGCCGCGTAGGGGATGGAGACGCCCGGGATCTGCCGGACCTTGTGGAGCAGGTAGTTGTTGTTGAGGACGGCCGTCTCCGCGGCGGCCCGCAGGCCCTGTGCGCCGAGCGACATGATCCAGGCGTAGGCACGGACCAGGTTCGGCACGACGCCGTAGAACGGCCGCATCTTGCCGACCGACTCGGGCCGGTCGTCGTCCAGCCGGTACGCCGAACCGTCGAACTCGACGGTGGGGCGGGGAAGATACGGGGCGAGGTCCTCGGAGACCGCGCACGCACCCGCCGCCGGTCCGCCGCACGCGTGCGGCGTCGAGAACGTCTTGTGCAGATTGAAGTGGCACAGGTCGAAGCCCGCGTCCCGGGCGCGCGTGATGCCGAGGATGCCGTTCGCGTTGGCCTGGTCGTACGAGCACAGGCCGCCCGCCTCGTGCACGATCCGTACGAACTCCTCGATGCGCGGGTTGTAGATGCCCGTGTCCTCGGGGTTCGTGACGAGGAGCGCCGCCGTGCGCGGGCCGACCGCCGCCTTGAGGGCCTCGATGTCCGGGTAGCCGTCCGCGTCCGGGTGGAGCGTGATGACCTTGAAGCCCGCCGTCTTCGCGCAAGCCGCGTTCGACGGGTGGGAGAAGATCGTCGTGATGACCTCGTCGCGCTGCTCCAGCTCCCCGCGCGCGGCGAAGTAGGCGCGGATCATGGCGACGTTCGTATAGATCGCGGCGGACCCGGCGCCCGGCTGGAGCGAGACCCGGTCCATGCCGGAGATCTCCTTCAGGAGCTGCTCCAGGCTGTGGATGATCCCGAGGACGCCCTGGACCGTGTCCTCGTCCTGGAGGGGGTGCAGCGCCGCGATCCGCGGGTCACGGACGAACTGGTCGTTGACCTTGGGGCTGTACTTCATGGTGCAGGTGCCCTGGCCGACGTCGATGTTGAGATCGGCGCCCAGATTCTCCTGCGACAGGCGCAAGTAGTGGCGCAGGACCTGTTGTTGGGACATCTCCGGCAGTGCGGGGGGCTCGGCGCGGCGCAGGGCCGGGGGTATCTCGGCCTTCCCGATGGACGGGTCCGGGGCCGGTACGAGGACGCCTCGCTCGCCCGGCGAACCGAGCTCGAAGATCAGCTCCTCGTCCCAGGAGGCCTGCTGGAAACGGCGCAGGCGCGGCTTGTCGGCGATGCGCGCATCCTCGGGGGAGACGGACACGGGCGTGTGCGGGGCGGTCACTTGACGATCTCCTCCAGGGTTGCGGCGAGCCGGTCGATGTCGGCCTTGGTGTGGACTTCGGTGACGCAGTACGTGGCCTCGTGCCCGCCGGTCGGTACGCCGCCGAAGATGCCCCGCTCCTTCAGGTCGGCGCGGATCTCGGTGGCGGACCTGCCGCCTGTGTAGCGGACGGTGAAGTCGGCGAAGTGCAGGGCGTCGCCGTACGGGACCTCGATGCCGGGCACCTCGGCGAGGCGCCTGCGGGCGTACGCGGTGAGCGCGAGGATCGTGTCACCGATCTCCCGCATGCCCTGCGGTCCCATCAGCGCGAGATAGACCCCGGCACCGATGCCGTGCAGCGCGGCGGCCGTGCCGACCCACTCCTTGCCCTCCTCGCGCAGCGCGAACGAGGTCCGCTCGTAGGCGACGTCGCCGAAGCCGTACTCGCCCTCGACGGTCGTCGGCACGAGGCCGAACAGGCGTGACGGGTACTCGGCGACCAGCGTCTCCTCGTCGCGCGTGGCGATGAAGCCCGCGTTGCCGCCGCCGAAGCTCTGGTGGAGGCCGAGCGGCTGGATGTCGCCGCACGCGATGTCGGCACCGTACGCGGACGGCGGGGCGAGCACGCCGAGCGTGAGCGGATTGCAGCCAACGACGAACAACGCCCCTGCTTGGTGGGCGAGTTCGGCGAGACGGGGCAGCGCTTCGTCGACGATACCGAGCGCGGAGGGCGTGTCCGCGTACACCGCCGCCGTGTCGCCGGCGGCGAGCGCTTCACGCACCGCGTCGAGGTCGGCGCAGCCGGTGTCCGGGTCGACCGGGACCACCGTCACGTCGTGGTCGGGGCGTACGTAGTCACATATGCGGGAGAGCTTGTCGGCGTCGATCGCGGTGGCGACGAGCACGCGGCGGCGGCCCGTGATCCGCCCGGCCATGCGCAGGGCGGTTCCCGAGGCCTGGAAGCCGTCGTACACCGGGACGTTGACGATCTCGACGTCGAGCAGCTCGGCCATCATCGACTGGTACTCCCACAGCGCCTGGAAGCGGCCGTGGTCCTCGTAGGGCTCGCCCGCATACGCCGTGAGGAACTCGCTGCGGTTGACCACCTCGTCCACGACCGCCGGTACGTGGTGCTGGTAACAGCCGGAGCCGAGGAAGCTGAGCGTCTGTCGCGTCGAGGTGTTGCGGCTGAGCAACTCCTCCATGTGGCGGGTGAGTTCGGCTTCCGAACGCAGCGGGGCCGGCAGGTCGAGGGGGCGGCGCAGCCGGATGCCGCCCGGGATGTCGGCGTAGAAGTCCTCCACGCTCGCCGCGCCGATCTCCTCGAGCATCGCCTGTCGCACGGCCGGGACCGCGTTCGGGATGTAGGGGTGGACGTAGGGGGGTACGGAGTCCTGGGGTGACGTCATGCCGCGCCTTTCGCGTGAGCCGACTCAGTCGGGTCAGTCATGAACCACAGCAACAAAAGTCTTTGGGTGTACACCTCTTGACGGCGGGCTTCGTCATTCAGTGTTCTGAATACAGCATTAGGCATTCAGGCTCCAGGAGGCAAGAGTGTCAACAAGGCCCACCCGACGGGTTGTTCTGGCCACAGGTCTCGCGACCGCGGCATTGTCACTGGTCAGCGGATGTGCCATGGGCGGCGCGGGCGGCACGGCCGCCCGTGACATCGGCGGCGAGAAGAGTGACGAAGGGGGCAAGGCCGGCGGAAAGATCACCGTCTGGTCGTGGGACGTGGCCGCCCGGGCCATGAAGCGACTCGCCCGCACCTTCGAGAAGCGCCACCCCGGCACCACCGTCGACGTCGTCGACATCGGCTACGACAACGCCTACGACAAGATCACCGTGGGCCTGCGCGGCGGCTCGGGCCTCGCCGACGTCCTCACGGTCGAGGGCAGCTACATGCCGCGCTACATCGGAAATTTCCCGAGCGGCTTCTACGACCTGACGAGCCTCGGCGGCCGCTACGGAGGCGACTTCGACCGCGCCGCGTGGCGCACCGTCACCGGGAAGGACGGCGCGGTCTTCGCCCTGCCCTGGGACATCGGTCCCTGTGCGCTCTACTACCGCACGGACCACTTCCGCGCCGCCGGAGTCGACCCCAAGTTGCTGCTGACCTGGGACGACTACATAGCGGCGGGCGTCCGCATCAAGGAGGCCACCGGCCGCAAGCTGCTCATCATGGACTCCACGGACGCCGGAATCCTGCCGATGCTGCTCCAGCAGCAGGGCCAGTCCTACTTCAAGGGCGGCCGGGTCGCGGTCGACACCCCGGAGGCCGTCAAGGCCCTGACGCTGATGAAGACCCTGCACGACAAGGGTCTCGTCGACTACGAGAAGGGCTGGGACGGGCTCGTCACCGGCACCAAGGAGGGCAAGGCCACCACCACGCCCACCGCCGCCTGGTGGACGGGCACGCTCAACGACGAGATGCCCGAGCTGAAGGGAAGGTTCGGGGTGGTGCCGCTGCCCGGATTCACCGCCGACGGCATCCGCACCTCGAACATCGGCGGCTCCACGCTCTGCGTCCCAGGGCAGAGCGAGAACCCCCGTCTGGCCTGGGCGTTCATTCAGTTCCTGCTCACCGGCAAGACGAACCAGGTCTCCATGCTCAAGCGCGAGGGCCTGTTCCCCGCCTATCTGCCCGCGCTCGACGACCCGTATCTGAGCGCGAAGCAGGAGTACTTCGGCGGGCAGGCGGTCCTCGACGTGTTCGCCCGGCTCGCCCGCAACATCCCGCCGGTCGAGAACAACAAGGACGACGCGAAGGCCACCGACATCATGATCTCCGCCGTCAACGGCGTGATGCTGCGGGGCAAGGACCCACGCGCCGCCCTCGAATCGGCCGCGCGGCAGCTCGCCACGGCCACTGGCCGCGAGAGGGTGAAGTAGCCCGATGGCCGTCCACACCACCTCCGACCGGCCGGTCGCCCCCGCCCGTGCCCCGGCCGCGGCACGCCGAAGGCGCCGGCGCCCCACCGCCTGGATCTTCGCCGGACCCGCGGCCGTCCTCTTCGCGCTCTTCTTCGCCTACCCGCTGGGCGCGAGCTTTCTGCAGAGCTTCACCACCGAGGACGCCGGTGCCACCCACTGGGTCGGACTCGACCAGTACCGGCGGATGATCGAAGACCCCGCCTTCCTGGAGTCCCTGTTCAACACAGGGGTCATCCTCGTCGTGCAGGTCCCCGTCATGATCGGCCTGGCCGTCGTCCTCGCCGTCCTGCTCAACCAGTCCTGGCTGCGCTTCCGTGGCACCTGGCGGGCGATCTACTTCCTGCCCGCCGTCACCACACTCGTCGCGTACGCTGTCGTCTTCCAGGTCCTCCTCAAGACCGACGGCGGCCTGGTCAACCAGATCCTCGGCGCCGCCGGCATCGGCCAGGTCGACTGGCTCAACAACCCCACCTGGGCCCGCGTCTCCCTGATCGCGTCCCTGACCTGGCGCTGGACCGGCTACAACGCCGTCATCCTGCTCGCCGGACTCCAGTCCATCGGCAAGGAACAGTACGAGGCCGCCTCCATCGACGGCGCCACCACCTTCTCCACGTACGCCCGGGTGATCCTGCCGCAGCTGCGCCCCGTCGTCCTGTTCTGCGTGATCACCTCCACCATCGGAACACTCCAGCTCTTCGACGAGAACTACGTCCTCACCCGTGGCGGCCCCGACGACGCGACCCTCACCCCGGTCGTCTACCTCTACAAAGTCGGCTTCCAGCAGTTCGACTTCGGCTACGCCGCCGCCATCGCCTGGGTCGTCGTGGCCCTCATCGCCGCGATCTCCGCCCTCCAGTACGTCGCCTTCGGAAGGGAGCGCCGCCGGTGACCGCCCTCCAGCAGGCCCCCGTACGTGTCCACCCGGCCCGGCGCGCCGGCCGCTACGCCGTACGCCTGTTCCTCGCGGCCGGTGCCGTCGTCAGCCTGGTGCCGTTCCTCTGGATGGCGATCGCCGCGACGCACTCCACGTCGGACCTGTTCCGCTCTCCGCCGCCGCTCCTGCCCGGCGGCCGTCTGCTCGACAACCTCGCGCGGCTCCAGGACACCATCGGCTTCGGAAGGGTCCTCCTCAACAGTGTCGGCATCGCCGTCGTGCACACCGTGCTCAGCTCGCTGATCTCCGCCATGTGCGGCTACGGTCTCGCCAAGTACCGCTTCCGCGGCCGGGGTCTGCTGCTCGGCGCCGTGCTCGCCACGATGATGATCCCGTTCCAGGTGCTGCTCGTGCCGCTGTTCCAGATGATGGCGAGCGTCGGCTGGATCGACTCCTACCAAGCGGTCGTCCTGCCGTTCCTGGCGAACTCCTTCGGCATCCTGCTGATGCGGCAGGGCTTCGTCGACTTCCCCGACGAGCTCCTCGAATCGGCCCGTATCGACGGTTCCGGCGAGCTGCGCACCTTCTACCAAGTCGTGCTGCCGTGTGTGCGCCCGCAGCTCGGCGCCCTGGTCATCTTCACGTTCATGGCGCAGTGGAACAGCTTCATCTGGCCGCTGCTCATGCTCAACTCCGAGGACAAATACACCGTGCCCGTCGCTCTCAACACCCTCACGGGGCTCTCCCATGTCGACTACTCGGGACTGATGCTCGGCTCGCTCCTCGCCACCCTTCCGCTGATGGCCCTCTTCCTTCTCTTCCAGCGGCAGTTCGTTGCCGGACTCCTCGGCGGGGCGGTGAAGGGATGAGCCGCCTGACCCGCGTCCCGGGCGTCCTCTACGGCGGTGACTACAACCCCGAACAGTGGCCCGAGGACGTCTGGTCCGAGGACGCCGAGCTGATGCGCGAGGCCGGCGTCACGATGGTGACCGTCGGCGTCTTCTCCTGGGCGCGGCTCCAACCCGGGCCGGACACATGGGACTTCGCCTGGTTCGACCGGCTCCTCGACCTGCTGCACGCCCACGGCATCGCCGTCGACCTGGCCACCGCGACCGCGTCACCGCCCGCGTGGCTGGTCCGCGCCCACCCCGGGATCCTGCCGGTCACGGCCGACGGCGTACGCCTCGAATTCGGCTCGCGCCAGCACTACTGTCCGTCCTCGCCCGAGTACCGCGCCGCCGCCGTCCGCCTCACCCGAGCCCTCGCCGAACGCTACGCACACCATCCGGCCCTCGCTCTGTGGCACATCCACAACGAGTACGGCGACCATGTCACCGAGTGCTTCTGCGCACGCTCCGCGGACCACTTCCGCGCCTGGCTCACCGACCGATACGGCACGATCGACGGCCTCAACCACGCCTGGGGCACGGCCTTCTGGTCGCAGCGCTACGGCACGTACGACGAGATCGAACCGCCACGCACCGCTCCGGGGCCCGTCAACCCGACGCAGCTGCTGGACTGGCGGCGCTTCTGCTCCGACGCCCTCCTCGAATGCCACCGCGCCGAGCGCGAGGCACTCAGGGAACTCAGCCCGGACATCCCGGCCACCACCAACTTCATGTCGATGTTCAAGGCACTCGACTACTGGAAGTGGGCCGAGCACGAGGACTTCGTCTCCGATGACGCCTACCCCGACCCCGCCGACCCGCGCGCCCACGTCAACGCCTCCCTCAATTACGACCTGATGCGCTCCCTCAAGGGCGGCCGGCCCTGGCTGCTCCTCGAACAGGCGCCGTCCGCCGTCAGCTGGCGGCCGGTGAACGTCCCCAAGAAGCCCGGCCTGCAACGGCTCTGGTCCCTCCAGGCCCTGGCCCGCGGCGCCGACGGCATCATGTACTTCCAGTGGCGCGCCTCCCGCGCCGGCGCCGAGAAGTACCACAGCGCGCTGCTCCCGCACCGCGGCACCGCCTCCCGCGGCTGGCGCGAGACCGTGCGCTTCGGTGCCGAGCTCGCCCGGCTCGGCGAAGTCACCGGCGCCACCACCCGGGCCGACGTGGCGATCGTCCTGGACTGGGACTCCTGGTGGGCCCTGGAGGCCGACGACCACCCCTGCGCCCGCATGCGCTGGCCGGACCTCCTGCGCCCCTGGTACGCGGCGCTCCACGCCCGCGCCGTCACCGCCGACTTCGTGCCCCCGCGCGCGGACCTCGACGGCTACCGGGCGGTGCTCGCACCCAGCCTCCACCTTCTGCGACCCGAGAACGCCGAACGCATCGCCGCCTACGTACACGGCGGCGGCCACCTCGTGTGCGGCCCCTTCAGTGGCGTCGTCGACGGCCACGACCACATCCACGACGGCGGCGCACCGGGACCGCTGCGGGACGTACTCGGCGTGTCCGTCGACGAGTTCTGGCCGATCCCCGACGGTGAGGCGGTGCGGCTCGACTCCGGTGCCGAGGCCACCTGGTGGAGCGAGTGGATCGAACCCGATGCCCCGGACACCGAGGTCGTCGACTCGTACGCGTCCGGACAACTGACCGGCCGCCCCGCCGTCACCCGCCGTCCCTACGGTGCCGGCACCGCCTGGTACGTGAGCGCCCACCTCGGCGAAGGCATCGCAGCCGTGCTCGACGACGTGCTGCGGGCTGCCGGCGTACGCCCCGTGCTCGACGTTCCCGAGGGAGTCGAGGCGACCGTGCGTTCCGGCACACAGGGTACGTACCTCTTCGTCCTCAATCACAGCGACCACGACACGCGGACGCAACTGACCGGCCCCTACGCGGACGGCGGCACCGACCTGCTCACCGGAGCCGCCGTCCGTGACCACATCGACCTCCGCCCGCTCGGCGCCGCAGTCCTGCGCATCGCCACCGACTCCCTTGGAGAGACCGACCAGTGACCAGACACCGGCCCTTGTGCGCCCTGACTGCACTCCTCCTCGCCGGCGGCGCCCTCGCCGTACCGCAGACGGCCTCCGCCCATGCCCACCCGAGGCCACCCTCCTCGTACGCCGACGTCCTCGACCTGCACGGCACACCCGCTGCCGCCCAGCCGGGCGACGACGAGGACAACAACCCCATCACCGTCTTCGCCGACCAGGGAGCCTGGCACGCCTACGCCCTGCCGAAGGCCGGCGACAAGAACGCCTACGGCGGCTTCTCCGGGCCCCTCTACATCGCACAGGAATACCCCTGGTGGCTCAGCAAGTCCTTCAGCCGCATCCGCCTCACCGAACACGGCCGCACCCTGGACCTGGCCGGGGCAGGCGCGCCACGCTTCACCTCGCTCCCAGGCCGGCTCCTCCAGTCGTACGACCTCGGCCGTGGCCTGCGCCTCACCCTCGAACTCCGCTTCGCCACCGACCGCAGCGCCCTGATCAGGGCAGAGGTACGCAACACCGGCCCGGCATCCCGCACGCTGGGCGCCGGCTGGACGGGCAGCCTGCTGCGGCCGGCCGACAAACCGATGCGGGACGCGCCGTCGCTGACCGCCACCGGCTCCGGCGTCGGCGTCGACTTCGCGAAGGTCCGTGAGACCTGGGACTACCTCACCGACGGCACGGAACGCTTCGAGGTCACCCACAAGGACCGAGTCCGCACCACCGTGGACGGCGACACGTACCGAACCGAGGCAGTGGAACCGGTGACCCTCGCGCCTGGCCGCTCGCACAGTTTCGACTGGACCGAGTCCTACACCTTCACCGCAGCCGAGCGCGCGAGGGAGAAGGCGAAGGTCCGTGACGTACTCGCACACCCCGATGCCGTCGTCTCCGCCTCCGACGCGCGCTGGCGGGGCTATGTCGCCGGGGTGACCCAGGGCGTGCCGGCAGATCGGCGGCGCACGGCCGTGAAGTCGCTGGAGACCCTCGTCACCAACTGGCGGGGCGCGGCGGGGCAGATCAAGCACGACGGCATCACCCCGTCGATCTCCTACAAGTGGTTCACCGGCGGGATCTGGGCCTGGGACACGTGGAAGCAGGCCGTGGGCACGGCGCGCTTCGCGCCCGAGCTGGCCGAGTCGCAGATCCGCGCCATGTTCGACCGGCAGATAGGCCCGGACTCCACTACCCGCCCGCAGGACGCCGGGATGATCCCCGACGTCATCTTCTACAACGACCCCTCGCGTGGCGGCGGCAACTGGAACGAGCGCAACTCCAAGCCCCCGCTGGCCGCCTGGGCAGTCTGGGAGGTGTACGCGAAGACCGGGGACAAGGCCTTCCTGCGCGAGATGTACCCGAAACTCGCCGCCTACCAGGCCTGGTGGTACCGCAACCGCGACCACGACCACGACGGCCTCGCCGAGTACGGCGCCACCGTCGACCCCGCCAACAACTCGCCCGAGGAGCGGCGCCTCGCCGCGGCCTGGGAGAGTGGCATGGACAACGCACCCCGCTTCGATGCCGCCCTCGGCACCGACATCGTCGCCAACCGAGCGGCCGACGGCACCCTCCTCGGCTACTCCCTCAACCAGGAGTCCGTCGACCTGAACTCCTATCTCGCCGCCGACCAGGGCTACTTGGCGCGCATCGCGGGCACGCTGGGCCGCGGCAGCGACGCCAAGCGGTGGAAGCAGCGGTCCGCCGCCACGTCCGCCGCCGTCCGCACGACAATGTACGACCCCGCGGACGGCTGGTTCCACGACACCGCGCTCGGCACCGGCGCACTGCTCACGGCCCGCGGACGCGGCATCGAGGGCGCCGTTCCACTGTGGACCGGTACAGCGTCCGAGGCGCAGGCCCGTGCCGTGCGCGACAAGCTGGCGGACCCGGGGGAGTTCGCCACCACCGTCCCGTTCCCGACCGTGGCGAAGAGCTCCCCCTACTTCTCGCCGACCGCGTACTGGCGCGGCCCCGTCTGGCTCGACCAGGCATACTTCGCCCTCGGCGGCCTGCGCCGCTACGGCTATGCCAAGGATGCGGACGCCCTGACGAACCAGCTCCTCAACCACGCGTCGGGCCTCGCGGGCAGCGGACCGATCATGGAGAACTACGACCCGACCACAGGGGCACCGCTCAACGCGCCCAACTTCAGCTGGTCCGCGGCGCTGCTGCTGCCGATGCTGACAAGAGAGCAGTAGGAGGCAGGCGGCCGCTGTTCGCTGCGCGCGGGGCGCCGCCCGGCGGGCGCCCCGATGCGTGAACTGCCGCTGTCCCGCCCCGGGACGCCACTGCCACCCATGCCGCATCCTCACCGAAGACCCGCAGCTCGGCCCCGTTCTCTTGGCGGAAATACTGCGGGTGGACGGAGTCGAAACCGTCTGCGTCGAGGCCTTCCGTCGCGGCCGGCCTCGTCGCGAGTACACACTGCGTCGAGTCGGCCGGGCGGCGAGTCCATGCGCACTGGATGCGTAGTCGATGTACTACACGGTGTGACCTCGGGCGTGGCGGTTCGTTTCTGGTCGGCCCACCTCTGACCAGAGGACCCCAAACGGCCTCCCCGCAAGGACGGACTCCTCTTTTCAGAGGTCGGTCACCGGGCTCGAGAGTCAATGGGGCCGTGGAGAAGAGGTCCTCACCGAGGACCTGCGGACAGCACTTCAGCGCTACCGCTCGTTCTTCAACCGCCTGCTCCGTACGTGACCGCGACAACCGCCGGGTCACGTCGTCCTTGACGGTCGTGCGGCCGCTTGCACCTTCAGGGGCGGTCCAACAGCCGGAACCGCAGTCGGCAGATCACCGCGTCCGTCTCGTGGCGGACGGCGTGCGCGACGACCGCGCCTCGCTGGTTCTGCAGCAGCCGCTGCCACATGCGGGCCGGTTCCACCTCGGGGATGAGCACGGTGATCCGTACACCCGGATCGGCGGCCGCCACCTCACGTACATACGTGGCGACCGGGCGTCCGACCGAGCGGCGCTGCGAGGTCACACGCACCAGAGGGACGCCCGGGTTCCACAGCGCCCAGTCCCGTTCCAGCGCTTCGGTCTGGATGCGGTCCTCGGCATCGGGGTGGCAGACCGTGACCGCGCGGACCTCGTCGCCGAGGGATGCAGCGGCGGTGAGGGCCTCGCTGGTGAGCCGGGTGAGGGAGGAGACCGGAACCACGACCAGCGAGCGGTCGCGGTGCGGTGGCTCCGGGATGCGGCCGACGCCCAGCCGCTCGCCGATCCTGGCGTACGCGCGGTGGACCCACCCGAAGCCGACGACCAGCAGGGGCAGGGCGACCACGATCAGCCAGGCGCCGTCGTGGAACTTGGTGGCCGTGACCACGACCGCGCCGACCCCGGTCAGGAGCGCGCCCAGACCGTTGAGCGCCGCCTTGCCCGCCCACTTGGGCCCGCGCACACCGCGCCAGTGGATGACCATTCCGGTCTGGGCGATGGTGAAGCCGACGAAGACGCCGATCGCGAAGAGCGGGACGAGGGTGTTGGTGTCGCCACCGGAGAAGACCAGGAGCGCGGCAGATACGGCCGCGAGCGTGAGGACCCCGTGGCGGTGGACCTGCCGGTCGGCCTTGAGCCCGAAGACATGCGGCAGGTAGTTGTCGCGGGCCAGCAGCTTGAGCAGCACCGGCAGACCGCCGAACGACGTGTTCGCGGACAGCGCCAGCAGCACCATGGTGGCGAACTGGACGACGTAGAAGGCGAGATGGTGCCCGAAGGACGCGTCGGCGAGCTGCGCCAGCACGGTGACTCCCTCGACGGGCTGCAGCCCGAACCGGGAGATCAGCACGGACAGACCGATCAGCATCACACCCAGCAGCGCACCGAGTGCGACCTCCGCGCGTTGTGCGCGGCGGACGGCCGGGGCACGGAAGGAGGGCACGGCGTTGGCGATCGCCTCCACACCGGTGAGCGCCGAACAGCCCGAGGCGAAGGCCTTGAGCAGGAGCAGCGCACCGACTGTGGTTGCGTTGCCGACGAGTACAGAGGCATGGCCCGCGGCCGCCTCGGTGCTCACCGGCGCGGACCGGAAGAGACCTACCGCGATCAGCGCCAGGATCGACCCGATGAATACCGCGGTCGGCACGACGAACGCACGCGCGGAATCGACGATCCCGCGCAGATTCACCGCGGTGATCAGGACCAGCACGCCGAGACAGAGCCACAGCCGCTCGTCGTACAGACCGGGGAAGGCCGAGGTCAGCGCGGCCACTCCGGCGGTGACGGCGACCGCGACGTTGAGGACGTAATCCAGGACCAGTGAGGCGGCCGCGACCAGGCTGGTCCGGCGGCCGATGTGCGCCCTGGCGACCGCGTAGCTTCCGCCACCGTCCGGGAAGGCCGCGATCACCTGGCGGTACGAGGCCACGAGGACGGCCAGGAGGACGGCGATCGCCAGCGTGACGGGGAGCGTGAAGCCGAGCCCGTGGCCGCCGGCCGCTGCCAGGACCAGGACGATCGCCTCGGGCCCGTACGCCACCGAGGCCATTGCGTCGAGAGAGAGCGCGGCGAGGCCGGTGAGGGTGGTGAGCTTGTGGCGGGCTCCGGTATCAGGGGGTTCCTCGGCACTTGGTGCCGTACCGGGGTCTGAGCTCAGAAGAGGCATGTGCTTCGCGGTCCTTTGATCGGGTCCGCTCAGGGTGTTCCCGCTTCCGGCCGGTGACGGCAGCCAATGGCGCGTTCTTGGCGCGAAACGGTGATCTCTTCACGCGTTCTTGACGAGGCGGTCGGGGCGACGAAAGCGGGGTGGTCGGGACGACGTCGGCACGCGGAGGTCAGGACGGTGTCAATGCTGCCCCTGAGCCCCGTCGGAACCACCGATCCGCAGCCGCACGGGACCCAGCAAACCGCTGACACGCTGGCCCGGAAAGACGAAGTGGGTCGGGCTCGTCGCGTCCAGGTGCGGTGCCAGCGTCCCGAACACGGTGATGTCGAGGGTATTGGCGCCGGGCCCGACCAGACCTGTCAGATCGAAGACGTACGGGGAGCACACGCGCACCCCCGCGGCGACGCCACCGACCCGCACCTCCGCCGTCCCGCGGACCCGTCCGAGGTCGAGCGACACATGCCCCGGGGCGACCTCGGCGGGCACGGTCACCACCCGGCGGTAACGCACACCGCCGCTGTACTCGGCGAGGCCGTGCGTCTCCCAGTCGCCGACGCGAATCCGCCCGGGCCCCACCTCACAGCGCACAGGACCGGCCAGCGCGGCGCCCCCCTCGTACCCGGGGCGCGTCCGGACGCGCAGGGCCGCGGTCCGGGGCCCGGAGGGGCCACCGGCCGAAAGGCCGACGGTCACGGTCAGCACGTCCCGAGAGTCCCGCGCGTCGACGGTGGTGACGGGCCCAGTGCACTCGGAGCCGTCCACGAAGACAGTCGTCTCGCCGCACACGAGCGCAGTCAACCGGGTGGCACCCGGCGGCAGTTCGCACCACAGCCACTCCACCGCTCCCCGGCGCCCCGGGACCGCGAACCGGACCGGCACCACCGTGCCGTCGTCCGCGGTCGGCTCCAGCCAGGCGGCGCCCGGCAGTGGATGAGGGCGGCGGCGCAGATACAGGGCGGCCGGATCACCCACCGGCCGGCGACGTACCGCGACCGGCACACGCCCCTCCGCGCTCTCGGCCCACCAGCGGGCGTCGCTGTGCAGGGCCGCGACACGGTTGCCGTTCCCGTCGTCGAAAACCGCATCCACCAGGACCGCGCGGTCGCCGCCCCCGGACGTCTCCACCATGATGTCGTTGTCACCGATGCGCAGGGCCACCGCCACGTCATGCCGCCGCACGCGCGGGACCGCGTGTTCGGCGTACGGGTCGAATCCGCCCTGCCTGCCCACCACTTGTCCATTGACGCGCAGTACGCAGGGCACGCGCGCGGCCACCTGGACGACGGCCCGGACGGGGAGGGCCGTCAGGCGCAGCGTCGTGCCCATCGTCCCGGAGGCATGAATCCATTCCGGACGCCGGTAGCGCTCCGGATCGCGCACGAGCGCCACATGCGCGCGCAGATCGCAGTCCTGATCAGGTGTCAGCTCCAGTTCGAGCAGACGGCGACCCGCTGCCACTCCTACCGGGCCCATCGCAAGGTGGCCCCCGTCGTCCAGGGCGACGGGGGCCCCGTCGATCCGGGCCCGCTTCGCCGCCGCGGCCCCGATCGCGAGGTGTCCGGCGAAGGCCTCGTCGAGGTGCAGTTCCATGCGCAGCCGCACCAGCTCTTCGGCGGCGGTGGGGCCGATGTGTACGAACTCCTCCGGTACATGCCCCTTGGGCCCCAGAACGGCGCGGTGGATCGGGTCCTTGTACACGCCCAGGGTGTCGGACCATTCGGGGGCCGACGGGACGTCGTGGCCGGGGCCGTCGCCGAGCACGACCGCGTGCGGGCCGAACGTCGCGTGGACCGTCGCCGTGACCGGCCCATCGGCGCGGTCCGGCACGGCCCATCCATCGCGTACGCCGTCCTCCCCGTCCTCTTCCACACGGTGCCGGAAGGTCCGGCATTCGGTGACGGCCGGGCCGGCGGGCGGGCCGGTCGCGGGGCGGGCGAAGTCGCCCCAGGTGTTGTCGAGGGTCGGCACGAGCGTCATGTCCCAGTCCGCGTCCGGAGGGATCTCGATGGTGGTGACGTCCGGTGCGGGTGTGCCGGGTGCGTCGGCCACTACGGGCATGGCCGTCCCTCGGGTCCCCGCCGGAAAGACCAGCACCGCTGCGGGCCCCGTATCGAAGGGGACATCGACCTCCACGGCCCGGATGTCGTCATCGGCGGGCCGCACCGGAAGCGTCCGGGGAGCGCCGCCGAACGGATCCAGCAGGACCGCCGGGCCCACCACGTCCCGCACCCGCACCCGTGCGCCGCGCGCGTAGCGGTCCGGATCGAAGTCGTATCGGGCATCCAGCCAGCCCAGTGCGGCGCCCCGCTCGTCGGGGGCCGCGACGGCCGCTCGGGTTGCCCGTGGGGCGGCGGCGGTCAGGAACACCACCGTGGCGCCGTCCACACGGCGCGCGAGTGCGGGGACCGGGGCCCGGACCACCGGGTGCGCCCCGGCGAGCGCCGCGCAGAGCGAGTCGGACGGATCGTCCGTCATAGGGACCGCAACGGCCCGGCCGTCCGCGAAGCACGCGCGCAGCTCGGCGAGCACGGTCGCCGATCCGGGGCCGACGACGTGTTCGGGAAGGGCGCCGACCGCGATCAACCTCCCGCCGGAGGAGGCGAATGCGATGAGCCGGCGTGCTGTGTCCCGTTCCAGGACGGTGCACGAGGGCAGCACGACCGTGGCGTAGGCCTCGTCCGCGACCCTCAGCCGCACACCGCCGTCGGACGGAGCGATCCGGGCGCGCGCCAGGGACGCGTCGTCGATGACGTCGGCATCGAGACCGAGACGGTCCATGATGCCCGGCCGGGTACGGAACCAGGCCATGTCACCGGTGAGTCGGAGATACGTCGACTGGGCCCGCGCCGCAGCATCCGTGACCCCGTCCAGAGCGGTACCGGCCTGGGCTGTGGTGGTGGGCAGCAGGATCGCGATGTCGCACAGGTGGTGGCCGAGGCTCAGGATCGCGCACAGCCGGGTCACGGCGTCGGCGAAGACGCGGTGGTGGCGCCAGTACGGCTGACGCCAGTCGGTTGCGGGTGGCGCCCACTCCCACCAGCCGCCCTTGGTCGTGTAGTAGACAGCATGCGGGTTGTAGAGGGTCGCGCCCGCGCGGAGCCACGGCAGCAGCCAGTCGAAGGTCTCCTCCGGTGTGCCGCCCCAGCCGGTGGAGTGGAAGGCCTCGATCCAGGTGCGGGGGCGGCCGTAGAGATGGGCGAGCGAGGAATGGATGCGGGCGTCCCCGTGGTGGTCGGAGCCGGGGGCCGAGAACCAGCGGTGGGTGCGGGCGTAGTCCGCGTACAACTCCACGCCCGCGACGGGGTGCCCGGCACGGGCCGGGTCCTGCTGGTCGCAGCCGATGAGCAGGCCGTGTCGGTCGTGCCAGGCGGCCAGCGGCCGGAAGAACGCCTCCTCGGCCAGCTCCGCACGGGTCACCTGAAAGTCGCGCCGTACCCGGTGTGCGTCCGGGTCCGTGCTGTCGTCGTACAGAGCGTCGAGCCGTGCAGTGATGTCGTACCCGCGAAGGCGCACGAAGGCGTCGGCGAAACCCGTGGACCAGGTGGGCAGGGAAGGCAGCTCGTCCTGGAACGAGCCGACGACGACGCTCCCGAGCCGGTCGCCGAGCCGGCGCTCGAACTCCCCGTGCACCCGGTCCAGCAGCGCTGCACACGCCCGAGTACCGAGGTAGTCGAAGCCGAGCGGCCTGTGATGATGGAGCGTCAGGCGCCACCGTCCGGGACTCGGCGCCCGCAGGACTCCGTCGGCCACCGCGACCGGGACCGCCGGGCCGACCGTCCGGCCGTCGGCGTCGACCGGTTCGGCGCGGCCCGCGAGCGGCCTGCCGTCCGGGGGACACCGCAGCTCTCCGGTCCGTATCGCTGTGGAGACGACGACGGCACGCAGGCGGTCGAGCCGACGTCCCGCGTGGGCGGGCTGTTCGTCGACGAGGCGCGCCTGGAGGTCGGCCCCGGAGAAGCCGAGCTGATCGTAGAACCACAGGCTGACGCCGAGTTCGCGGGCGTCGTCGCACACGCCGTCGAGGAGGGCCCACCACGCGTCGGACATGAAAGGCGGGTCGTCGGCGTCGGAGCCGAACAAGGGGCCCGACGGCGCCAGGTTGAGGAGCACGAGGTTGTGCACCCCGCCCTCCGCGAACCGTTCCAGCTGCGCCCGCAGTCGCGCGCGGTCGAGCAGTTCCCCGCTCCACCACCAGATGGCGGTGGGTGAGAAGGCACGCGGGGGCTCGGCGAGTACCGCCGCGATGCTCGGGGGGAGTGGTGGGTGCGCCGGGTGTGTCATGAGATGCCCTCAGCCCTTGAGACCGCCCGCGAAGCCCTTGATCACATACCGCTGGAGGACCACGAACACCACCAGGATCGGCAGGGCGGCCAGCACCAGCCCGGCGAAGACAAGTCCGTAGTCGGAGACGTACTGGCCGACGAACGCGAACACACCGACGGGCACGGTCTCCTTGTCGGAACCGCCCAGGTACAGCAGCGGGGTGAAGAAGTCGTTCCAGATGAACACGGCGTTCAGGATGATCACGGTGCCGGTGATGGGGCGCAGCAGAGGGAAGACGATCCGGGCGAACGCCTGCCGGTGGTTGCAGCCGTCGATGAGCGCGGCCTGTGCGTAGTCCTGCGGCAGGGCCCGGATGAATCCGGTGTAGAGGAAGACGGTGAAAGGCAGTTGGATGCCCGTGTAGAAGAGCACCATGCCCTGGTAAGTGCCGAGCCAGCCCAGATCGTCGACCAGTTTGTAGAGCGGGATCATGCCGAGCTGGAAGGGCAGCACGATGCCCAGCAGGAACAGGATGTACAGGCCGTAGCCGATGCCGCGGGCGCGGCGCGCGAGGTAGTAGGCGCCCGTGGAACCCAGGACGACGAGGATCAGCAGACTCACAGCGGTGATGACCGTGCTGCTGAGCAGGGCGGGCCCCAGCGAGGCGGAGGACCAGGCGTTGCCGAAGTTGGCGAAGGTGGGCGGGGAAGGCAGCGAGAGGGGCGAGTCGGAGATCTGCTGCGGGTCCTTCATCGCCAGGGTGATCAGGGCGTACACCGGGAACAGGAACACAACGGCGACCGCGATCATGACAAGTTCGAGGGTGTACCGTCCGAACCGTGGCCTGCGGCGCCTGTGTTCGGATTTCTGTTTCGCGGGTCCGCGGGACGTTCCGTTGATCACGCGGTGACCTCCCTCGCGCGCAGATAGCGAAGCTGGACCAGGGAGACCGCGGCGACGAACAGCGCGAGGACGAGGGCGACGGCGGTGCTGTAGCCGAACTTCCCGTAGACGAAAGCTTCCTTGTACAGCACGGTCGACAGGGTCTCGCTGGAGGTGCCGGGTCCGCCGTTGGTCGCGGCGTAGACCTGGTCGAAGAGTTTGAGACCGCCGATGGTCGACAGCATGAGGTTGATCGTCAGGGCCGGGGCCAGCAGCGGCCAGGTGACATAGCGGAAGCGCTGCCAGGAGCCGGCGCCGTCGATTCTCGCGGCCTCGTGGAGTTCGGCGGGCACGCCCTGCAAGCCTGCGAGGAAGACGACCATCGAGTATCCGGCGTACTGCCATACGACCATCGCCGCGACGGACCACAGGGCGAGCGAGGGATCGCCGAGCCAGTCCTGACGCAGACCGCCGAGTCCGACCGCGCCGAGGACACCGTTGAGGCCCGCGCCGTTCTCGGGGTTGTAGACGTACTTCCACAGGATCGCGACCATGACGGGGCTGACGACGGCGGGCGCGAAGAAGATCAGCCGCAGCAGCGCGCGGGACCTGATGTCGGCGTGGACGCCGAGCGCGAGCAGCAGGCCGACGCCGTTCTGGACGACGACCACGGCGACGGTGAGCAGCAGTGTGTTGCTGACGGACCCCAGTGCCCGGCTGTCGTCGAGCAGGGCCCGGAAGTTGTCCAGGCCGGTGAAGGAGAAGCCGCCGATGCCGGACCAGTCGGTGAAGGCGTACATCACCCCGGCGAGGCTCGGGTACAGGACGACGACGCCGTAGACGATGATCGCCGGAACTACGAAGATCCACGGTGGGACCGTGTGATCGCGGTGCCGGACCGGGCGGCCGGGGCCGGTCCGCGGCCCGCCTCCGGCCTTGCCGACCGTGCCGGAGGCGGCCTTCTCGGACGTGGTCGTCACGATGTCTTCCCGTAGGCCTTGTCCATCTGGCCCAGGGCGCCGTCGACATCCGTCTTTCCTGCGAGCAGATTCTGTACTGCGGCGAAATGGGCGGGCTGCACCTCGGCGTTGGGCCAGCTCTGGTCCATGAAGGGGACGGCCCGGTTGTCGTCGATGAGGGGCAGGAAGTCATTGAGGACGGGGTCGATCTTGGTGGATGCATCGCGCTTGAACGGGATCGCGGCTACGGACTGCGCCCAGCGGTCGACGTTCTCCTGCTTGCCGAGGAACTCGATGAACGCCTTTGCCCTTGCTGCCTTCTTGGACCGTGCGGAGACGGCGAGGCCGACGACGATGCCTGCCGGGATCCACAGGTTCGAGGCGTCGTCTCCGCCGGGGAACGGGAACATGCCGAGGTCGTCCGGTGTGCGGGTGGCCTGACGGAAGTTGGCGAGCACGGCGGAGACCTGGACGGCCATCGCCGCCTTACCACTCGCGACCATGGATGTCTGCTGCTCGTACGTCGTTCCGTTGGGGTTGTCGTTGAAGAACCCCCGACGCTGCAACTCCTGGTACTTGCCCATCGCATCGGCCCACCCGGAGCCGCGGAAGTGCGCCCGCCCGGCGGCCATCTCGGCGTCGAAACCGGGGTTCTTCGCGTAGACGGCGTTGGGTACCAGCGCGTAGGTGATCAATTGGGTGACCCAGGGAGTCTGCGCCCCGAGCGCGATCGGTATCACGCCCTTGGCCTTCAACTTTGCGCAGACGTCGAGGAGTTCACTCCATGTCTTGGGTGGCTCGACGCCGGCCTCGGCGAAGGCCTTCTTGTTGTAGATGGCGCCGATGGCGCTGCTTCCCGCCGAATACAGATACGTCTTGCCCTTGTACCGGTACGCGGGGTGGAAGTTCGCCGGGACCTCCTTGGTCCATGCCTGGTCGCTGAGGTCGGCGAGCAGCCCGGCCCTGGCCAGCTCGACCATGGACATGGCGCTGCCGCTGCCGGGATAGAGCACATGCACATCAGGGGCGTTGCCACCCGCGAGCTGGGTGCGCACCACTGTCTGTACCTGGTCCGTGGGCGCGAAGGAGGTGGAGAACTCGTCGTCGGGGTGGGACTTGCGGTACAGCGCGACGAGTTCCTCGATCGGCTTCTGCTGGTCGGCGACGCCGACGATGCGCAGCTTGCCGGAGCCGCTGCTCGAGTCGGAGCAGGCGGTCAGTGCGGGGGGAAGGGCGGCGAGCGCCGCGACCCCACCGCCGATACGGAGAAATCCCCGGCGGCCGACCGTGCCCCGGCCCGGCCGGCTGTGAGAACCCGTCGTCATGGTGTGTCCTCCTCGTGCGAACGGGCGGGCGATGGTTTCGCCGCCGGTCCTGATGTGCGTCGGCTCGGGGTGAGCGATGGATCGGACCGGTCCGCCGGAGATGTATCGGCGTGGCCGTCTGCCGGGGGATGAGTCGCGGTGAAGCGGTAGGCGCCGGAGGACACGCGGTAGCGAACGTGGTCACAGGCGGTCGCGAGCAGCGTGATGTGGCGGTCGTCGGCCCTCGGGACAACGCCCGATTCGCGGATCGAGCGGGGGTCCGTGGTGGGCACGTACACATCGGCGGTGGAGCCGGGCGGCACCAGTACGCGCAGGGCGAGCAGGCCGCCGTGTCTCTCCCAGGTCACCTCGACGGTGCCGCGGACCGATTCGTGGCGGGCGCTCGCGTGGCGCAGGGCACCGGGACGGGGCCGTATCCGCAGATGCCGGTACCCGGTGGAGTCCGGCGCCTGATCGAGGCCGGCGACACCCCGGTAGAGCCATTCGCCGATCGAGCCGAGCGCGTAGTGGTTGAAGGAGTTCATCGACGGTGCGCGGAACCCGGTATCGGGGGTCCACCCGTCCCAGCGCTCCCAGATCGTGGTGGCGCCGTGCCGCAGCGGAAACCGCCACGACGGCACTTCGTCACGGTGCAGGAGCGCATGGGCGAGGTCGGCCCGCCCATGGGTGTCGAGGACGGGCGCGGCGAGCGCGACCCCGAGGAATCCGGTCAGGAGGGCGGGTCCGGCCGACTCGACGATTTCGGCGAGACGGTGTGCGGCGGCATCGACGAGGTCCGCGGGCAGCAACTCGAAGGCGAGGGCGACGAGATAGCCGGTCTGGGTGTCCCCTGCGATACGTACGGCAGGAGGTGCGGCTGATTTCTCGACGGTGACGAAGTGCTCCGCGAACGTGCGACGAATGTCGCCGGCCAGCCGGTGGTAGTGATCCGCGACGTCCTTCTGTCCCAGGGCATCGGCAGCCTTCGCCGTGAGGCGGGCACTGTGTGCGAAGCAGGCCGTGGCGATGACATCGCGCGGGGTGGGGGTGCCGGGGGCGAGCCAGTCGGAGAAGTGCGGACCCACCCGCCTGCGCCAGACCAGATCCCGGTTATGACGATGAATCAGATCGACCCAGGCGCGCATTCCCTCCAACGCCCGGACGAGGAACCGCGGGTCGTCGTAGGTGCGGTAGAGGTGCCACGGGATGATCACACCCGCGTCGCCCCAGCCGGGCGCGCCTTCGTCACAGACCCCCACGAGGCGAGGGGCGACATTGGTGAAGCCGCCGTCGGGTGTGCGGGCGTCATCGATGTCGCGCAGCCACTTGGTGAAGAACGCCGCGACGTCCGCGTTGAGCGCTGCGGTCGGCAGGAAGACCTGTGCGTCGGCCAGCCAGCCGAGCCGCTCGTCACGCTGCGGGCAGTCCGTGGGCACACTGACGAAGTTTGAGCGCTGCCCCCACGCCACACACTCGTGGAGCCGCCGGAGCTCGGCATCCGAGCAGTCGAACTCCCCGGCCCACGGGGTGTCGCTGTGCAGCACCACAGCAACGACATCGGACTCGGTCAGCTCCGGGACTCCACGGATCTCGGCGTAACGGAAACCGTGATAGGTGAATCGCGGCTCGAAGACGATGTCCTGCCGCCCGTCCCCGACGAGCACATCGGTCGCGGCGGCAGTCCGCAGATTGGCCGTGTACAGCTGGTGCGATTCGTCCAGCACCTCAGCGTGGCGGATCACCACCCGTGCCCCGGCGGCGAGTTGACCGATCCGGAGTCGTACGCGCCCGGCGAGGTTCTGGCCGAAGTCGACGATGTGGGTATCGGGCGAGATACGCCTGACCGAGCACGGGCGCAACTCGGCCATCGCCCGCACGGGCTCGTCGACGGACGCCACGAGCAGATGGTGGTCTGCCCCCGCGACCAGGGCCGGGGACCAGTCGGTGTCGTCGAAGCCGGGCAGTTCCCAGCCGTCGGCCGCGTGCCGCAGGTCATGACACTCGCCCATCAGCAGATCCGCGTGACGGATGACTCCCGTGCTGGTGCGCCACGTCTCGTCGGTGACGATCGCAGTACTGCGGCTGTCCGGACCGGTGAGGTGAAGTTCGGCCAGGAACTGGGGGAACGAACCGTAGTGTGCTCCGGCCCTGCGCGGTTCGAAGCCGACGAATCCGCTCCACCAGCCGTCGGTGACGGTCGCGGCGAGAACGTTCTCACCCTCACGCAGCAACTCGGACACGTCATAGGTCTGGTACTGGATGCGGCAGTGGTAATCGGTCCAGCCGGGGGCGAGTTCGGCGTCGCCCACCCGTACGCCGTTGAGCCGGACCTCGTACAGGCCGCGCGCGCTGACAAGGAGACGGGCGTGCGTGCCGGGCGAGCCGGTAAAGGTGCGCCGCAGGACGGGGCACGGGGCGAGCCCGTGGTCGTCGAGGGCGAACTCGCCCTCAGTGGGTGCGTCCACGACGTCGACCGGATGCGGGTCGTGGGTGATCCACGACGCCCGCCACGCCCCGGCGTCGGTGAAGGCCGTCTCGAACCAGGACGTGGCCTCGACGGGCACCGCCGTTCCGGTCGGCCATACGGAGACCCGCCAGTGATAGCGCATACGGCCCAGGAGTGCGGGTCCGGCGTACTCCACGGCAACCGCATGAGGATCTGCCACCCGGCCTGTGTCCCAGAGGAGTTGACCGACCCCGTCCAGCTCCTCGGGGCGTTCGGCGACACGGACCCGGTAGGCCACCGGGTCGTCGCCACGGCGGTCGGACGCCAGTCGCCAGGAGAGCCGGGGCGAGGGTTCGTCGATCCCCAGCGGAGTGGTGCGGTGCTCGCATCGCAGACCGTACGGCCGCAGCGTCCGCTCTTCGGGACGTCCGGCCGCTGCTCCTTCGGCGGGGTGGTGGGCGGGCACATCCGCTGCCGAGGGACCGGACACGAGCACGTCCTTCCGTCGCACCGATTTTCCCGATGTGAAATCTAACGTTAATTCTGTGGCGTGGAGACTATGAGCCCCCCTGAGGGGTGTCAAGGGTGTTGCCGACCCGTCCTCAGTCGCCTCGGGAAGGGGTCGATGTCTCCCCAACTGACCGCCTGTGAACGGCTGTGCGACCACCGGCACGTGGTCTTGTGGCGCGTGATTCCGCTGTGATATCCAGCCTGTGATTACCACATGGGCGGACGTGAATTCACGCGTCGATCCCACCTCGTACCGCACGGGATCCCGCCCGACGAAGGGACGAGTCTCATGCAAATGAACAGTGGGCCAGGCGGCACCGGAGGGTTCGGCAGACGGGCGATGCTCGGCGGAACGGTCGGGATGGCCCTTGCCGCGGCCGGCCTGTCGGCGGGCAACGCCTGGGGTGACGCCCCCTTCCACGACGACCCGTTCGCCCTGGGAGTCGCCTCCGGCGACCCATGGCCGGACGGATTCGTACTGTGGACCCGCCTCGCACCCCAGCCCCTCGCCCCCGACGGGGCCGGAGGCATGCCACCGTACTCCGTCGACGTCCAGTGGGAGGTCGCCCGCGACGAACGCTTCCGATCCGTCGTACGCCGGGGACGGACCCGCGCGGTGCCCGAACTCGCCCACTCCGTCCACGTCGAGGTATCCGGTCTGCAGCCGGGCAGGCACTACTACTACCGCTTCCGTGCCGGCGGTGTGCACAGCCCCGTCGGCCGCACCCGCACCGCACCCCCGCCGCACAGCCGTCCCAAGGAACTCGACTTCGCCTTCGTCTCCTGCCAGGCGTGGTTCGAAGGCTTCTACACCGCCTACCGGCATCTTGCCGAGGAGGACGTCGACCTGGTCCTGCACCTCGGCGACTACATCTACGAGAACGCCATCGACGCGATGGGCGGCGTACGCAACGTCCCTGTAGCCGCCGAACTGCGCCCCGAGCCGATGGACCTCGTCCAGTACCGCAACCGCCACGCCCTCCACCGCTTCGACCCCGACCTCATCGCCGCCCACCGGGTCCACCCGTTCGCCGTCGTCTGGGACGACCACGAGGTCGAGGACAACTGGGCGCGCGACAGGTCCAAGGCCGACACCGAACCCGACCAGGACCCGGCAGTCTTCCGGCAACGCGCCGCGGCCGCCTTCCAGGCGTACTACGAACATTTGCCGCTGAGGCTGCCGAACAAGCCGAACGGCTTCGAGGCCCGGATGTACCGCAGCCTGCGTTACGGGCGGATGGCCACGTTCCATATCCTCGACACCAGGCTATTCCGCGACGACCAGCCCTGCGGCGACGGCACCAGGAGCGGCTGCGACGAACGGCTGACACCCGGCCGCACCATCCTCGGACCGGAACAGGAGCAGTGGCTCCACCGCGGCCTCGGACGGTCGGACACGACGTGGAACATGATCTCCCAGCAGATCCCCGTGACCCAGGTCGACACCGACCCCGGCCCCGGCCAGGCATTCGTGATGGACTTCTGGGACGGCTATGCGGACGCACGCAGGCGGCTGTTCAAAGAGATCACCGACCGCAGCGTGAGCAACCCCGTCGTACTCACCGGTGACATGCACCGTCACCTCGCCGCAGATCTCAAGCAGAACTTCGACGACCCCGAATCGCCCACACTCGGCGTCGAGTTCGTCGGTTCGTCCATCTCCACCACGAAGGACGGGGTGGACCTGGACCCCTCCGGGGCCAGGCTGCTCGCGGCGAACGAGCACATCAAGTTCACCAACTTCCAGCGCGGATACGTACGTTGCTCGCTGACCAAGGAGAGCTGCCGCGCCGACTTCCGTGTCCTCCCGTACGTCACCACCCCCGGCGCCCCTGTCTCGACGCGCACCTCGCTCGTGACCGAGGCGGGCCGTCCCGGGATTCAGCCCGCCTGAGAAACACCGGCCGCCCCCTGCCGGGAGAGCGACAGGGGGCGGATCGTGCCGGGCGTGTCCCTCGCCCGGCCCTCGCCCGGCCCTCGCCCCGTCACTGCCCACACGGACGGCGACGGGGAGACCCGGTCAGGGAGCGGTGCCCCAGGAGAGAGTGCCGCCCGCATGGACGGCGATTCCCGAAGCGTCGGCGTAGGCCGTATTGGTTCCACGGCTGTAGTCGTCGGCCTCGTCGAAGTTGGACCAGTCGGTCTTGTCCAGCCGCAGCTGGATCTCCCCGGCGGAGGCTCCCGGTGCCGGCGCGCCGCTGCTGAAACCGACCTCCAGGCAGTGGTCGGCCCCCGGACCGGCGGGGCAGCTCCGGTGAAGCCGACTTCCGGGTACCGCTCGGCACCCGTCTTCGGGGCCGCGGCGGCCTGGACCGCGCGGGCGTCGGCGTCCGGCGCGTTCGTGTACTTCCACTGCTTTGCGTAGTTCCGGTCGCCGACGAGCAGATCGAGACAGCCGTTGGGGCCGCCGTACTTGAAGGGGTCGGTGGTGGGCTGCGGGATGGTCTCCCACACCGACTCCTGCGCGCCGCGCTGGTAGGTGTTGATGAACGAAGGACCGGCGCCCGGGGGCGGCCGGCCCACGGCACGCAACTGCTGGTGACACGAGGCGCGCCCGTGTGTTGCGCCCGCACGGGATTTCGCGCGCGCCATCGGACAGTGAGTGAACCGTTCATGCAAGGGTGAGTGGTGCAGATGCATGGGTACGTGCCGGCCTTGGCCGGTGCGGTGAAGGTGACCGTCTGCCCTTGCTGCCGGTCGCGGGCAGGCGATCGCGGTGGCCACGGTGATACCTGCCCGGCCGGGCAGAAGCGGAGCGCGCGTGATGTCAGTGACCGCCACCGCTGGTCGGCTGAGCCGGGCTCGGCTGTGGCGTACCGGATGTCGCCCGACCCGCCGACTGACTCCGGAGGGTGGGACCCGCGGCGCGGCTCTTGCCCGGTGCGAACGTGAAAGGTCATCTTGCCGGGTTCCCGAATGCGGGCCGTCCAGGATGCCTGAGACGCACCCGGTCCATCCCCGGGACGCCCCGGATCCCTCGAGCCACAGGAGTTCTCCGATGCGCCTGCGCGTCGCTCTCGCCACCGCTGCCCTGCTCACTCTCACCGTCGCGGTGCCTGCCGCAGCCGCCGAGTCCAATGACCCGGTGCCGGACCGTGGGCTCCTCCTCACCGTCTCGGGCAGCGAGAACACCTGGATCCGTGGCGTCGCACTGTTCTGCCCGCCCGCTCCGGACGCCCATCACCCCCATGCGGCCGCCGCCTGTGCGGCGATCGACTGGGCGGAAGGTGATCTGGACGCCCTGCCCGGCAGCCCGCGTCTGTGCATCGAGGGGTACGACCCGGTGACGGCCACCGCCACCGGCAACCGGGACGGGCGCCCCGTCAGCTGGCAACGGACGTTCCCCAACGCCTGCGTGATGGACGCGGTCACCGGACCGGTCTTCCGCTTCTGAGCCCGGCCGGCCTGAGCCGGGTGACCCACCCGGCTCAGGACTCGTGCGTCGCAGCCATCCCCAGGGTGATCAGACCGAGCACCACCCATCCGAACCAGAGCCAGCCGCTGCTCCCCAGCGCCACCGTGTAGCCGGTGACCGCCACCAGGGCCGCCACGGTGATCACTCCCATGGTCTTCGTGGATCCGGACATGCCCGCACCCTCCTCGTCGGCCGCGCGGCCGTGGATGCCATCGTCACCCCGGAGGCATGCCCACCGCTACTGCCCGCGCGCCTGCAACGAGGCGAGATAGGCGTTGTACGCCTGCAGCTCCTGGTCCCCGTCCCGGTCGGCCGCCCGGTCGGAGCGCTTCGCCGTCCGCTGCTCGGAGCGGTACCACTGGAAGACCAGCGCGATCAGCACCAGCACCGACGGGATCTCGCTGAATGCCCAGGCGATACCGCCCGCCCAGTTCTGATCGCTCAGAGCGTCGATGCCGAGCGACGCCGGCGGATTCTTGTACGTCTCCACCATCGGGGATGTCGCCATCATCAGCGCGATACCGAAGAACGCGTGGAACGGCATCCCCGCGAACAGCTCCAGCATCCGCATCACATAGCCGGGCCGGTGCGGCCCCGGGTCGACGCCCATGATCGGCCAGAAGAACACCAGACCGACCGCGAGGAAGTGCACCATCATCGCGACGTGCCCGGTCTTCGAACCCATCAGGAAGTCGAAGAGGGGGGTGAAGTACAGCGCGTACAAGCTGGCGATGAAGAGCGGAATCGTGAAGACCGGATGCGTGATGATCCTCATGTACCGGCTGTGCAGCAGCATGAGCAGCAGCTCGCGCGGGCCGGTGCGGTCACGTCCCGCGACCGGGAGCGCACGCAGCGCCAGAGTCACCGGAGCGCCCAGCAGCAGCAGGATCGGCGACAGCATGCTGATCACCATGTGCTGCACCATGTGCACGCTGAACATGACCATGCCGTAGTCGTTCAGCTTGGTGCACATCACCAGGGCGATGGACAGCACACCGACGACGAAGAAGACGATCCGGCCGACCGGCCAGCTGTCCCCGCGCCTGCGCAGCCGCACCACGGCGTACCCGTACAGGCCGATGGCGAGCACGCAGCCGATGAGAAAGAACGGGTCCGCGGAGAATTGGAGCCCGCGTCCCAGCGTGAACGGCGGCAGATCCATGTTCATGCCGTGCCCGCTGTGATCCATCTGTTCACTCCCGCTGGGGACATCCCCGTTTCGTGCCGGTTGTCCCGACCAGAGTAGAACTGCCCCCGGCCGCAGCTGCGGCCGGGGGCAGTTCGTCGGACAGGGGGTCGCTCAGAGCACGCACTCCGCCTCGGCGTAGCGCTCGGCCGGGACCGTCTTGAGGGTCTCCACGGCCTCACCCAGCGGCACCATCGCGATGTCCGTGCCGCGCAGCGCCGTCATCATGCCGAATTCGCCGCGGTGCGCGGCCTCCACCGCGTGCCAGCCGAAACGGGTGGCGAGAACACGGTCGTACGCGGTCGGGGTGCCGCCGCGCTGCACATGGCCGAGGATCACCGGGCGGGCCTCCTTGCCCAGGCGCTGCTCCAGCTCGACGGAGAGCTGCGTGGCCACGCCGGCGAACCGCTCGTGCCCGTAGATGTCCTTGGTGCCCTGCTCGAATTCCATGGAGCCGCCCCGGCGCGGCTTGGCGCCCTCGGCGACGACGACGATCGCGAACTTCTTGCCGGCCGAGAAGCGCTTGCCGACCAGCTCGGTCAGCTCGTCGATGTCGAAGGGGCGCTCCGGCACGACGATGGCGTGCGCACCGGCCGCCATGCCCGAGTGCAGGGCGATCCAGCCGGTGTGGCGGCCCATGACCTCGACGATCAGCACCCGCTGGTGGGATTCGGCGGTGGTCTTCAGCCGGTCGAGGGCTTCGGTGGCGACACCGACGGCGGTGTCGAAGCCGAAGGTCACATCGGTGGAGGCGATGTCGTTGTCGATCGTCTTCGGTACGCCGACGATCGGCAGGCCCGCCTCGGAGAGCAGATTGGCCGCCTTGAGAGTGCCCTCGCCGCCGATGGGGATGATCGCGTCGAGGCCGAGATCGGCGACATGGCTCCTGGCCTGTTCGACGCCACCCCGCAGATGGGCGGGCTGGACCCGGGAGGAGCCGAGGATCGTACCGCCGCGGGCGAGGATGCCGCCGACCGCTTCGAGGTCGAGCTTGCGGTAGTCACACTCGAGGAGACCCTTCCACCCGTCGTGGAAGCCGATGACCTCGTCGCCGTGGTCGACCACCGCGCGATGCACGACGGAACGGATGACGGCGTTGAGGCCGGGGCAGTCGCCGCCGGAGGTGAGAACACCAATTCGCATTGCCCGGGAAACCTTTGCAACGTGGGCCGACGACCGGACCACGTCGTCCGGTTGGATCCCCGCCACCCTACCGGCGCAGGGTGGCGGGACCGAACCGGGCGTCCGCCTGCTGGACGCCGCTCAGCTGAGCGAAATGTGCCTCATCAGGCGGGCTGTGTCGCCGAGGCGATGCGCTCGGCGCGCAGCGCCTCGTACCAGCGGTCGTCCGTCGGCGGCAGGGCGTTGACATCGAGGGCAAGCTTCAGCAGCAGATCCGCGATCAGCGGGTTGCGCGCCATCACGGGCCCGTGCATGTACGTACCGAAGACGGTGTCGTTGTACGCACCCTCGGTGCCGTCGCCGGTGCCGTTGCCCCCGCCGAGCTGCACCCGGGCGAACGGCCTTGCCGTCGGGCCGAGATGGGTGATGCCCTGGTGGTTCTCGAAACCGGTCAGCGGCGGCAGGCCGAGGCGCGGGTCGATGTCGGCCAGTACGTCACCGACGCACCGGGCGCCCTCGCCGCGGGTGGAGACCACGTCGAGCAGCCCCAGACCGGGCTCGCGCTCACCCAGGTCGTTGATGAACTCATGGCCGAGGATCTGGTAACCGGCGCAGACCGAGAAGATGATCGCGCCGTTGGACGCGGCCCGGCTGAGCCCGCCGTCGCGGCGCAACCGCTCCGCGGCGAGGCGCTGTGGCCGGTCCTCACCGCCGCCGATCAGATAGATGTCGCCGGACGTCGGGACCGGCTGATCGCTGCGGACGTCGACGCGCTGCACATCGAGACCGCGCTGGCGGGCCCGGCGCTCCACCACGAGCGCATTGCCCTGGTCGCCGTAGGTGCTGAGGAGGTCGGGGTAGACCCAGACCAGACGCAGACCGTTGTTGCTCATTCTTCGTCCTCTCCGGAGGTGGCCGGGGCCGGGGTCAGTTGCCGACACGACGGCGCAGGTCCTGGAAGGCGGTGTAGTTGGCAATGACCTCGATACGGCCGGGCGGGGCCTGCTGCACGGCCTCGTCGAGGTTCTCGCAGACCTGGAAGTCGAGACCGGCGACTTCGAGACGGACCGCGAGGTCCAGCTTGCGGTCGCCGAGCACGAAGATCGGGTGACCGGCGAGCTGGGTGTAGTCCACGTCCCACAGCCAGGAGGTGTCCGTGCCGTCCGCGCCACGGGCGTTGACGGAGAGGATCACCGGGGTGGGCGGCGGGTCGATCAGGGAAAACGTTTCGAGCCAGCCCGCCGGGTTCTTCGCCAGCAGCAGCCGCAGCTCACGGCCGAGGAAGCTGACCACGTCGTAGCGGCCCGCGACGGCCTGCACCTGGTACATGCGCTCCAGCGCGACCTGCGGCGGCACACCGAAGACGGCGGCCACGGCGGCGGAGCTGGTGGCGTTGGCCTTGTTGGCGCGGCCGGGCAGCTGGAGGTGGATCGGCCACGCCGAACCGTGCGGGTCCAGGACGTAGTCGCCGTGCAGCACCCAGCTGGGGGCGGGGCGGCGGAATCCGCACTCGCCGCAGAACCAGTCGTCGCCGGGACGCTGCATCACACCGCCGCAGGACGGGCAGGACCAGGCGTCGTCCTTCCACGCCTGGCCGGCCGCGACCCACACCACATTGGGGGAGGAGGACGCCGCCCAGACGATCAGCGGGTCGTCGGCGTTGGCGACGATCACGGCCTTCGAGCCGGACAGCCCCTCACGCCACTTCTCCGCGAGCATCCTGGTCTCCGCGGCGCGGTCCAGCTGGTCGCGGGAGAGGTTGAGCAGCGCGATCACCTTGGGCGTCGTGTCGCGAGCGACCCCGGCGAGGTACTTCTCGTCGACCTCTATCACGCCGTACTTCGCGTCCGAGCCGCCTGCCAGCGCCGAGGTGATGCCCGCCGGCATGTTCGCCCCGAGCGCGTTCGACACGACCGGGCCCGCAGCCCGCAGTGCCTCGGCGATGAGCCGGGTCGTCGTCGTCTTGCCGTTCGTCGCCGACACGAGGATCACGTCCAGGTGCTGCGCCAGCCGCCCCAGCAGGTCGGGGTCGAGCTTGAGCGCCACCCGGCCGCCGATCACCGATCCGCTGCCGCGCCCCGCAGCGCGCGACACCGCTGCCGCGGCCTTACCCGCCGTCACGGCCAGCTTGGCCCGCGGCGACAGCGGCTCCGTGTTGCCTGCCATCGTCCTAGATCCTCCTTGCATCGGTCCGCGCCCAGCCTATCGATGTCCGGCGCGGCGACCGCACCGCGGCACCGCCGGGAAGGTGGAGGTCACGTGGAACGTACGATTGCCTCCATGCGAAACCGCCCGATCCCCGGCAGTTCCGGACTGATTCGTGCCATGAGTCTGCTCGGTGATCCGGTGCTGCACGGTGCCTGCGAACCCGTAACGGACTTCGGCCCCTCGCTCGCCCGCCTCGTCGAGGACATGTACGCCACCATGTACGCGGCCCAGGGGGTCGGACTCGCGGCCAATCAGGTCGGCGTTCCGCTGCGGGTGTTCGTCTACGACTGCCCGGACGACGACGACGTCCGTCACCTCGGGCATCTCGTCAACCCGAAACTGGTCGAGGCGGACGGCATCACCCTACGCGGCCCGGAGGGCTGTCTTTCGCTGCCCGGCATCGAGGCCGGCACCCCGCGCTTCGACCGTGCCGTCGTCGAGGGCGTGACGGTCGAGGGCGAGCCGGTACGGGTCACCGGCACCGGCTTCTTCGCCCGTTGCCTGCAGCACGAGTGCGACCACCTCGAAGGCATGGTGTACACGGACCGGCTGACCGGGCTGCGCCGGGCGAGAGCGCTGCGCGCGGCCCGCCGGGCGCCCTGGGCGCCGGGCGGCTGACCGCACAGACCCTCAGAATCCCGGGCCGCCGGGGCGGTCGCCCGCTTCGGCCAGCCTGCCCCACAGCAGATCCGCCAGGCTGCGCACCAACTGCTCGCGGGAGCAAGGGCGTTCCCCCAGCCACCAGTCGCCCGCGGCGTGCATCATGCCGACGATGCCGTGACCCCAGATGCGGGCCATGGCCTCGCTGTCCGGGCCCAGGTCCACCCGCTCGGCGATCACCAGGGCGAGCTCCTCGCCGAGCCGGCGCAGCAGCGGTGCGGAGTGCCTTCCGACATCGAAGCCCTGCTCGGTCGAGGGTGCCGAGTCGTCGGACGGGTGCATCAGGAAGCGGTAGACCTGCGGGCGGGCCTCGATCGCCGCGAGATAGGTGTCGAGCGTCGACTCCACGCGCCGACGGCGCTCGGCGGGTGCGTCGAGCGCGGCCCGCAGAGCGATGAGCAGGGCATCGGTGTGGCGCTTGGCGAGGGCGCGGTAGAGGCCGCCCTTGTCGCCGAAGTGCCGGTAGAGGATGGGCTTGGTGATTCCGGCCTCCGCCGCGATGGCGTTCATCGAGGCGCCCGGCCCGTCCCTGAGCACCACGCGGTCGGCGGCCTCGAGCAGCTCTCGGCGGCGGCTCTCGGCCGCTGTCCGCTGGCGCTCGGCCTGTCGTGTGGTCTCCATGTCGCCTCTCCCCACCCCTGGCCATGCAATTGCGTCCTGCCTGCGCAACGTAACACCCTGCCCTGCGAGGTGCGGATCGGCAACCGAGTGGTTGACAGAGGCTACTTGCCGGTAACAGACTGCGGTTACCGCAAGTAACGATTGGTTTTTCAGGGCAGCACGTGGAGGGGAACATGGCCGAGTTCACGCTCGAACTCAACGATGATCAGAAGCAGGTCCGTGACTGGCTTCACGGCTTCGCCGCGGATGTGATCCGGCCGGCGGCTTCGGAGTGGGACGAGCGTGAGGAAACGCCCTGGCCCGTCATCCAGGAGGCGGCCAAGGTCGGCATCTACTCCCTCGACTTCTATGCCCAGCAGTTCTTCGACCCGACGGGCCTCGGCATCCCGATGGCGTTGGAGGAGCTCTTCTGGGGGGACGCGGGCATCGCCCTGTCGATCGTCGGTACGGGCCTGGCGGCCGTGGGCGTCCTCGCCAACGGCACCGAGGAGCAGATCGGCACCTGGATCCCGCAGATGTACGGCGACGTCGACGATGTGAAGGTCGCCGCCTTCTGCTCCTCAGAGCCGGACGCGGGTTCCGACGTCGCGTCGATGCGCACCCGCGCGGTGTACGACCAGGCCAAGGACGAGTGGGTCCTGAACGGCACCAAGACCTGGGCGACCAACGGCGGCATCGCGGGCGTCCATGTCGTCGTCGCCGTGGTCGACGCGGAGCTCGGCTCCAAGGGGCACGCCTCGTTCATCGTGCCGCCGAACACCCCCGGCCTCTCCCAGGGCCAGAAGTTCAAGAAGCACGGCATCCGTGCCTCGCACACCGCCGAGGTCGTCCTCGAGGACGTCCGTGTCCCCGGCCACTGCCTGCTCGGCGGCAAGGAGAAGCTCGACCAGCGCCTGGCGCGGGCCCGCGAGAGCGCCGCGTCCGGCGGCGAGCGGGTGAAGAACGCGGCGATGGCCACCTTCGAGGCCTCCCGCCCCGCGGTCGGTGCCATGGCGGTCGGCACCGCCCGTGCCGCGTACGAGGTCGCGCTGGACTACGCGAAGACCCGTACCCAGTTCGGCCGGCCGATCATCGACAACCAGGGCGTCGCCTTCCAGCTCGCCGACATGCGTACCCAGATCGACGCGGCCCGGCCGCTGGTCTGGCGCGCCTCCTGGATGGCGACCACCGGAAAGCCGTTCACCTCGGCCGAGGGTTCCATGTCCAAGCTGTACGCGAGCGAGACGGCGAAGAAGGTCACCGCGCAGGCCGTGCAGATCCTCGGCGGCAACGGCTTCACTCGTGAATACCCGGTGGAGCGGATGCACCGGGACGCGGCGATCTACACGATCTTCGAGGGCACGAGCGAGATCCAGCGCCTGGTGATCGCCCGCACCCTCTCGGGCATGCCGATCCGCTAGCGCGGGGAGGGGGGGGTGGGCACGATTCACGCACGTGCGGCCCGCACCCCGGCGCCGGCTGTCCTCGATCGCCGGGCGGGCTGAAATTCCGGCCCGTCCGGCGATCGAGCGCAAAGCGGCCGTCCGGTATCGAGGAGGGAACCGGTCAGCCGGGCAGCTGGGACTCGATGGCTGCGATGAGCTCCGGGGCCTCCGGCTCCGTGCGCGGGCGCAGGCGCGCGACCGGCTCGCCCGCAGGCGAGATGAGGAACTTCTCGAAGTTCCACTGGACGTCACCGGCCTCGCCGTCCTCGTCCGTGAGTCCGGTCAGCTCGGCATAGAGCGGGTGGCGCCCTTCTCCGTTCACGTCGGTCTTCTCCAGCAGCGGGAAGCTGACGCCGTACGTCGTCGAGCAGAAGGTCTGGATCTCCTCCGCGCTCCCCGGCTCCTGACCGGCGAACTGGTTGCACGGCACGCCGAGCACGGTGAAGCCGCGGTCCGCGTACTCCTTCTGGAGTCGTTCCAGGCCCGCGTACTGCGGGGTGAGTCCGCACTTCGACGCGACGTTCACCAACAGGACCGCCCGGCCGCGGTAGTCGGCCAGGGAGGTGGGCTCGCCGGTGAGCGTACGCAGGGGGATGTCGTACAGCGTCATGTGGTTCTCCTTGTGAGGGTGACTGCCACAGCCATTGTCACGCCGGCAAGTTGATCGGCACGATCCCGATCGCACGGATTCAGCCGAAGGGTGTTGCCTGCGAGGAGGTGGACGGGCTCGCCGGCCGATCCGGTGCTCTCTGCGCGGAGCCGACCGCTTTGTAGTAGAGGGTTGTCGGCTTCAGGAACCCCGCCGGGTCACTGGCGTAGTCCGGAATCGATCCGCACTCCGCCCAGCCCGCCGAACGGTAGAGCCGTTCGGCAGGACTGCCGCTCTCGGTGTCCAGCACCAGCAGTGTGACTCCCGCTTCGGCGGCCGACCGCTCGGCGGCGGCGAGCAGCGACCTGCCGAGACCCTGGCCGCGGGCCGACGGACGGACCATCAGCTTGGCCACCTCCGCACGGTGACGGGCGTTCGGCAGCGGAGCCCGGACCAGGCCGATGGTCCCGGCCGGCCGTTCCGCGTCCCGGGCGATCCAGACCTGAAGGTGTCCCGCATCGACGGCCCCGGCCCTCTCCCGCCACCAGGCGGCGGCCACGTCACGGTCCAGCGGCGCGAGAAATCCCACCGACGATCCGCCGTCGACGGTCTCCACCAGGAGGGCGGCCAACTCATCGGCGTAGGTGATCAGTTCGGGTCCGGAGACCGGGACGATCTCGGTCATGAGACGGGTCCTTTCACGGCTTCACGACATTCACGGCAGGACGATCATCAGTGCGTAGCGGACCTGCTCCGGCCCCGGGCAGTGGAAGCGCGAAGGGCCGCGCAGCCGGAAGCGCAGACAGTCGCCGCTGCGCACGGTGTGCACGGTGCCGTCGACGGTGATCTCGACCGTCCCCTCCAGCACCCAGACATGCTGCTCCACACCGGACACCGGCGCGTTCTCGTACGCGATGGCGGCCCCGGCGTCGAGAGTGCCTTCGATGACCTCCGCGCGCAGACCGGTGTGCGGCGGCGAGACCGAGCGGCGTACGAAGCCCGACGCCTCGTCCCGCCACACCGGTTGCCGCGCGGCGGGAACCAGTTGCGGTGGTTCCGCCTCCACCTCCATCAGCAGCCGGGACATCGTCCGCTCGTAGACCGTGCACAACTTGCCGAGAAGGGAGGCGGTCGGGCTCAACTCGCCGCGCTCCAGCCGGGACAGCGTGGAGCGGCTCACCCCGCTGCGCCGGGACAGCTCATCCAGCGACCAGCCGCGTTCGGTACGCAGTTCGCCCAGCCGCGCGGCGAGCCGGGCGTCGACGGTGCCGGGCTCCGCCCCTTCGAATTCTCTCACGACAGAGACAATATCCCTGATCGGAGAAAGCTGTGTCATGGGCGACAGCCGTACGTGGTTGTTCTGCTGACCGTGTGCTGTCGTGCCACGCTTGTTCGGGGAGGTCTCGGCGGGCCCACTCGGGTCTGCCGGGCTGCTCTGCTACTCGAGGAGGCCGATATGGCCAGTGCAAGCACCGGGCCGAGTGTGGCGCGCGACGCCACCCCGAGTTCGCATCATCCCTTCCGGTACGGCTGGACCACCTTCGCGGCGGTTCTGATGATCTTCGGCGGAGCGATGGCGATCTTTGAAGGGATCGCCGCCATCGCCAAGGACAACCTCTTCGTCGCCACACGCAACTATGTGTTCCAGTTCAGCCTCACCGGCTGGGGCTGGATCCACCTCATTCTGGGCATCGTCATAGTCCTCGCCGGCTGTGCGCTGCTCACCGGGGCCGCATGGGCACGCGTCGTGGGTATCGTGCTCGCAGGCCTGAGTGCACTCGCCAACTTCCTGTGGCTGCCCTTCTACCCGTTCTGGGCCATCGTGCTCATCGCCATCAACGTCTTCATTCTCTGGGCGCTCTGCGCGGGTCCGCAGGAGGAGGAAGGGGCCTGAGGCCACGGCCTGCCCGTCATCCTCGGTCCGGTCGGGAGCCGGCACCCGTCGGAGCGTCGGGTGCCGGAGGCAGGGCGGCCGATGACGGAGCGAGCCTGAGCGTGACGACATAGGAGACCACGACCGAGACGATCACCAAGGGCATGACGGTGAGGCCCTCGGACCCCAGCAGCAAGGTGGCCAGCAGCACCGAGGTCATCGGCAGCTTCAGCATCGCCACGCACATCGCACCGATGCCCATCGCGAAGCCCGACGTCGGATTCAGCCCGGGGAGATGGGACAGCGCGAGCCCGCCCGCCGCTCCTACGAACATCGCCGGAAAGACGGGGCCTCCCCGGAAGCTGCTCAAGGACGCGCAGTACGCCAGCGCCTTGCACAGGACGAGCACCAGGAGCGCGGCAACCGAGTAGCCCGCGCTCTGGGAGAGCAGCGGGTCGAGCGCGCTCTCCCCGGAGAACAGCACCCCGGATGCGTCCCTTCCCGTGCCCTGCGCGTACACGAAAGCCACCAGACCGACGACCAGGCCCATGACCACGGTGGCCACCACCGTCCGTCGCTCGACCCGAGCCTGAAGGAACAGGGCGAGCCGCTGAATGCCCGCGCCGGTGATGGCTGCCGCGAGGCCCAGCACGACTGCCCAGCCGAACTGCGCGATGTCGGGCTCCGCGGCGTGGGGCACATGGTGGAGAGCCAGGGAGTACGTCCCGAGACCGGTCCATGAGCCGAGACCGGTGAAGATGAGGGCCCCGATGCCGGCGGCGAGCAGCCCCGGCACCAGGACCATCCCGAGCAACATCCCGGCCAGTCCCGAGGCCTCCATCAGGAGAAAGGCGCCCAGGAGCGGAGACCCCAGCAGTGCGCTGATGGCGGCGAAGCTCCCCGCGGCTCCCACCACGGTACTCGCCTTGGGGCTGATGCCGGGCTTGACCAGACGCACCGCGTACACGGCCAGACCGCCGCCGAGCGCGATGAGCGGCGCCTCGGGACCGAGCACGGCCCCGACACCGAGTGAGGCGAGCGCCGCGAATGCGATGCCGGGCAGCTCCACCGCCGAGGGCGCCCCCGTGTTCACGAGACCGTCGGCGGGCCGGTGGCCGCCCTTCCCGGGGAGGTGGCGGACGGTCAGCCCGACCAGCAGGCCGGCCGCGGCGAGCAGCGGCACCGGCCACCAGGAGGGCGTGCCGGTGAAGCCCAGCGCCCTGGGCAGGTCGTCGTAGGTGAGCGACTGGAGTCTGTCGACGAGGGCGAGGAAGCCGAACGCCATCGCCGAGATCGGGATTCCGAGAAGCGCCGCCACCACGAGGAGCATGACGTAGGCGCGGGTGCGGATCAGTGTGAAGGGGTCCGGCGGCGCCGTGGTGGTGGCCGGCATGATCGTTGTCTCCTCAGCGTCGGAACCCATCTGGAACACGCTGTTCCGCAAGCCTCCACAAGGAGTTAGCACAATGCGGTCACGTGGCCGCGGTGCCCCCGCTGTGTGCGGGTGGTGATTTCCCTACGGCCATTCGCTTGGGCCACCGCCCACGGGGGCACAACGGCAAAGGCGGGCCTCCGATGTGAGCACGCGTGATGCCGTCGGATGCCTCAGGCGTTCCCGGCAGAGGGAAACCGGCCCGCGCGTATCGCGTCGACGAGCGCCCGGTGGTCCCGCTCGTTCTGGTCGGCGTACTTCTCGGCGAAGTACGTCAGCGCACGGTCGAACGCATGGCCGCGCCCCAGGTAGGCGGCGATCGCGATCCGGTCGCCGGATCGCGCATGGGCGCGGGCCAGTGTGGTGCCGCAGACCTCGCCCAACGCCCGCATGCCGGCCGGCACCATGTCCTCCGGCTCTGCTCTGCCCTTCCAGTCGCGCAGCTGGCGTACGTAGAAATCGCGGCGCCGGCCGTCCATCCCGTCGACCCGCGCATGGCCGAGGAAGATGTCGCTTGCTGCCTGCATCAGCCGTTGTCCGGCGACCACCCGCTCGCCCTGGTGCCGGTAGATGCTCGCGCCGGCGTGCGGCGCGAGCACCGAGGTGCCGGCCTCTTTGGCCTGGAGGAGGAGCGGGTCGTCGCCGTCCCTGCCGAGCAGGAGGAGGATCCAGCAACGCGTGCCGACGCTGCCCACGCCGACCACCTTGCGCGCCATGTCCACGAACCGGAAGTCCGCCAGCAGGGTCCGACGGTCCGACGGGAGGCTGCGGCCGTAGCGCCCGATCAGCCCGCGGAAGAGTTCCTGGAGCACTTCGCGCTCCACATCCGGGAGCAGATCGGCGACCGGTACGAGCAGCGGCGGGTCCGCGGCGATCCGCGGCCGTCCGTCCACCGTCTCGGTGAGTCTGTCGAAGGCCTGCAGACTGTCCCGCCTGCGCGCCTTCGACGCGGTGCGGGCCAGGTTCCTGCGGCCTCGCTTCGCCAGCTGTCCGGACGTCAGGGTCCGCAGGCCGTCGATGTCGATCCGCGCGTACCAGACGTCGAGGTTGCGCATACCGGCGAACCGGACCATCGACTCCCGGTACGACCTCACCGTGGCCAGCACGATGTCCGCGCGTTCCCTGTCCGTGAAACCGTTCGCCCGTCCCGCGACGACGAAGCTGGTCGCCAGCCGTTTGACGTCCCACTCCCAGGGGCCGGGCAGCGTCTCGTCGAAGTCGTTGATGTCGAACAGCAGGTTCCGCTCGGGCGAGGCCAGCAGCCCGAAGTTCAGCAGGTGGGCGTCCCCGCACAGTTGGGCCCTGATCCCGGAGTCCCGGGTGGTGGCCAGGTCGGAGGCCATGATCGCGGCGGCGCCCCGGTAGAAGCGGAACGGTGACTCGGTCATCCGTCCGTAGCGGATCGGGACGAATTCGGGCACTCTGGTCGCGGATTGTGCCTCAAGGATGCCCAGGGGGTCCGGCCGGTCCGCCGGCGGCTCGAACTCGGCATGGCTGGAGCGTGGCGTGCCACGCCGGGCCGCCTTGCCACTAGCCGCTCGCTGTTCTGGTGTCGCGTGCGGTGCGGTACGGAGGATCGAGGTGGTGTCCTGGGGCATCCGAGACCCTCCTGACTGCTCTGCACCGTGCGTCCTCCGTCCGATCATCGCGGGTCGGCCCGGTTCCGGCATCATCTGGACGGTTCGCGCATCACACTGACATCGGGAGCCCGGGGTGCCGCGTCGGCGAGGCCACATCGGGCGATCACCGGACGCCGGACGGATGGTGGATTGCACCGGGACGAACCCTCGACGAGGCGCGCGACCGGGAGCGCCGCTGAAGACGGCCGCCATCAGGCCGACAGCTGCCTGGACGGGGGACTCAGCAGGACGGCGACGTCTCCCGGATGCGCAGTCGGGATGCGGGTGTTCGTGACCGGGGCGAGCCGCCCGTCCGGGCGGACGACGAACAGCACGTCGTACCCGGCCGGGACGGCTCCGTCGACCCGGTGGGCCACCACCCGGGCCCCGGCCTCGTACCGCCGGGCCAGCTCCGGACCGGTCAGCCCCGCACCGAAGAGGGCCTCGCCCCCGGTGTACGGCGCCATCACGCCCTGGCTGTCGGCGGGCGGCCCGAGGCGGTGGACCGGACCTTCGACGCTCTCCCGCAGGGTCATGGAGGCGAGTGCGTTGAAGTCGTCGTCCTCGGTGAGCAGCAGCACGCCGGTGATTCCCTCCAGCTCCGCCCCGGCACCGGTGGCCGCCGCCAGCAGCTCGCCCGGTGCCAGGGGCAGCCCGGCCGCCTCGATCCGCGTCCGCTGGCGGCCGGCACCCGCCCACATCAGCACGTCCAGACCAGCCGAACTCAGGGCGCGCCCCAGGTCGACCGCCCAGGGCGCACCGCCCACCAGAAGCGGCCGGGACCGTGCGGGGCGCAGCACCCCGAGCCGCCGGGCGACGGGAAACGCCGTCAGGCCGTACAGCATGACGGTGGCGACGATCACCAGGAAAGTGGCGGGCAGAATCCGCTCGGCGCCGTCGATGCCCTGTGTCACCAGAGTGGCCGAGAACGTGGAGGCGGTCGCCGCGGCGACGATGCCACGCGGAGCCATCCACCCGATGAACCACCGTTCCCCGCCGCGGACATCGGTGCCGGCGGTCGCCACGAGCGCCACGAGCGGTCTGATCAGCAACACCAGGAGGGCGACCAGGGCGAGTGCCGGCAGCACCACATGTCGGAGGGAGGCCGGGGTGACCGTGGCCGAGATGGAGATGAACAGCAGACCGATGATCAGCGAGACCAGGGTGTCGAGGAACGGCCGGCGCGCTGGAATGTCCAGGTCCGGCAGGTTGGCCATGGCCATCCCCATGACGACCGCGGAGATGAGTCCCGTGTCGTCTCGGAGCGCGTCACAGGCAGCCGCGATGCCGATCACGGCGGCGAGCTGCACCGAGGTGGTCAATTCCTCGCTCAGCCGCACATGACGGAGCAGCAGCCACAGCACACATGCCCCGACCACGCCGCCCACCACACCCACCGCGGTGCCGGCCGAGAACTCTGCCAGCCGGCTTCCGATGCCTTGGCGCTCACCCGCGACGATGCCATGGAAGACGAGCGCCGCCAGGAGGCCGCCGACCGGGTCGATCAGGGAGCCCTCCCAGATGAGGACGCGTTGCAGTCGCTCGGTCGGCCGTACGAAGTTGAGCAGCGGCCCGACGACCGTCGGTCCGGACACGACGAGGATCGCGCCCAGCATCACGGCCGCGCCTTTGGACATGTTCAGCACCGGCACGGCGAACAGGGCGGCGGACACCCAGGTGAGGAGCGCCCCGAGCCAGATCAGCCGGACCACGATGCGCCGCGTATGGCCCTGGAGCCTCTTGATGTCCAGGCCGAGTCCGGCGTCGTAGAGGATCACCGCCACCGCCAGGGAGACCAGTGGCGAGAAGGCGACGCCCAGCAGCTTCTCGGGATTGACGTTGTCCGTCAGTGCCCCGGTGATGAAGCCGACCGGGAGCAGGATCAGCAGTGCGGGCACACGCAACCGGCTCGCCAGCAGTTGGGAGCCGACCGCCAGCACCACGATGAGTCCCACGCCCACCAGCACCTGGTCGGCTGTCACGTCTGTGCCTCCCCGCAGGAATCCGGGCCCGCCCCGCAGGCCGTCCGCGCGCGACAACCATCCGTGGCGGCGGCGGACGGGAGGGATACGGCTCGCACCACTCGGCCATGGGAGCGAGCCGCTGTCCGTCCAATGGCCCAACGGGGCCCAGGTCACCCACGTCCATGCCCGAGATGCGCTGCGGTCCACCCGCTGTTGCAATGGCCAGAGCCGTGGTCTCCGGCGGAACCGGGGCAGTCGAGATTCTGAGGAGCTGGCGTGAGCGGCGAGAGCGACGAGACGGGACCGATCGACTACCTGGTGATCGAGTTCCCGGTGGGAAGCCGGATGACGGGAGAAGGACTGCCTCTGCTGGTCGACCTGGTCGACCGGGGCATCATCCGGATCATGGATCTGATCTTCGTCAGGAAGAACCAGGACGGAACGGTCGAGGGCCTGGAACTCTCCGAGGTGACCGGGGACGGCGGCGATGACCTCGCCGTGTTCGAAGGGGCGTCCTCGGGCCTGCTCGGCCAGGACGACATCGACGAGGCGAGCACGGTCCTCGAACCCGGCAGCGCTGCCGGGATCCTCATCTACGAGAACGTGTGGGCGGGACCGCTCGCGGCCGCGCTGCGCCGCTCCGGAGGCCGGCTCGTCGCCAACGGGCGTATCCCGATCCAGGAGGTCCTGGCCTCGCTCGACGCGGCCGAGTCCACGGTCTGAGCCGCTCCCGGTCCCGTCGGGCCACGATTCCCGCGGACCCCCGGTCGGGCCGACCGTCCCGCAGGGTCTCGGTCGGGCCGGCCGGCCCCGCAGAGCCAGACAAAGGAGATGCACCATGCCAGGCCTTCTTCGCGGCGTCGCCCGTACAGCGGTGATCGCCGGAACCGCCACCTCGGTCTCCAACCGGGTCTCCCGGCGACAGGCGGGCCGCTGGGCGCGGCAGGACGCCGCGCAGGCACAGGCCCAGCCCGCCCCCGCGGCGCCTTCGCCGCCCGCTGCCACGTCTCTTGCGCCGGAGGACGAGATGAGCAACAAGATCGCTCAGCTCAAGGACCTCGGTGACCTCAAGAGCCAAGGAGTGCTGAGCGACAGCGAGTTCGCGGCCCAGAAGGCCAGAATCCTCGCCTCCTGACCGGTCCGGGCGCGCCACCCGCCGCTGCGGCTCACTGCCGCTTGTCGTCCCAGGGAGTGCCCATCCAGCTGTCGAAGGTGCGGATCAGCGCCGTCAGCGCGGCTGCGAGCCGCCAGTCGACCCACGGCGCGAGGACATGGATCTCGTCGTCGTCCGACCGGAACTCCAGCGGGACCTCCTGGCCGGCCCGCCAGATGATCCGCCGCGGCCCGCGCGCCGCGTCGCCGTTGCCGCTCAGCAGGCTGCCCACGCAGATGGCCACCTGGACGGGGAGCAGCAGCCACCACACGTACCACCAGAAAACCCGGCCCTTGAGGCCGACCGCTTCCGGGCAACCGGGTTGGGCGACCGTCCAGCGGGTCCGCAGCCCCTTGCCGGAGAGGGCCTTCTCACGGACGAGCGTGCCGATGAGCTCACCCTGCGCGCCCAGCACCTGGTACGTGGCGACTCCGTCGGCCGCGGATGTGGTGACCAGGGTCGCCAGCCGGGCCCGGCGATCGGGGTCGGCCCACAGGACGAAGGAACGCGCACCCGTCTTGCGTGCCGCGAGGTACGCGGGTATCCCGCCCTGCGGCAGTTCGCGCTCCACATGGGCGACCACCCGGGACTCCCCGCCGGGCTCGTCCGCGAACTTGACGACATGTCCGATAGGTGCGACTGCGTCCGGGGTGATGTCCTGTTTCGCCTGCTTGTCCTTCTTCGGTCGGGGGACCGACTCCAATGTCAGCACGCTGCTCACCCGCGAACTCCTCCGTTGTGTGCCGTTCGGAAGTCGCAGAGTAGACGGGCGTCTTGAGAAGATCGATTCGTGGAGTCCGCTGAACCCTTTCCCGAATCCGGCGTCGAGCCGTTGCCCGGCGGTCCGGCCGACCGGACCGCCCGCCGACGGGTGGTGCGCTGCCGCATGTGCGGGCGCCCGCTCACCGGCACGGAGTCACGCCGCACCGGCCTCGGCCCCGCCTGCGACGCCAAACTGCACCCGGCGCCCCCGGACATCCGTAGCCGCCGCCACGAGGTCGAGCAGGACCCGCTCCCCGGCATCTGAGCCCGGACAGGGCTAATCGCCCAGACTGCGGAACAGCCCCTCCTGCACGACGGACACGAGCAGATTGCCTCCGCGGTCGTAGATCCGGCCGCGCGCCAGCCCTCGTCCACCTGTTGCGATCGGCGACTCCTGGTCGTAGAGGAACCACTCGTCCGCCCGGAACGGCCGGTGGAACCACATCGCGTGGTCCAACGACGCCATGTCGAAACCGCGCGGTCCCCAGAGCGGCTCCACCGGGATACGGACCGCGTCGAGCAGCGTCATGTCACTGGCATACGTCAGCGCGCAGGTGTGCACCAGCGGATCGTCGCCCAGCGGGCCGACCGCACGCATCCAGACCGCGCTGCGCGGGTCCGCGCCCTTGGTCTCCTCCTGCGTCCAGCGCAGCCGGTCGACGTACCGGATGTCGAAGGGCGTTCGCCGGGCCATGCGCTCGAGCGCCTCCGGAAGTGCCCCGAGGTGCTCACGCACCTCCTCGGTGACGGTCGGCAGCCCCTCGGGGTCGGGGACCTCGCGGGCGGGCGGCAGCTGGTGCTCGAAGCCCGCCTCCTCCGGCCGGTGGAAGGACGCCGTCAGATTGAAGATCGTCCGGCCCTGCTGGACGGCCGTGACCCGGCGGGTGGTGAACGACCGGCCGTCCCGGACGCGCTCGACGTCGTAGACGATCGGCACACCCGGACGCCCCGGACGCAGGAAGTAGGCATGCAGCGAGTGGACAGGCCGGTCCCCGTCGGTGGTACGGCCGGCCGCCACGAGGGCCTGCCCGGCGACCTGCCCGCCGAAGACCCGCTGAAGGGACTCCTCGGGGCTGCGCCCGCGGAAGATGTTGACCTCGATCCGCTCCAGGTCGAGGAGGTCGACCAGGCGCTCGGCGGGGTTCGTCATGCGGTTCGTCTCCACTCGCTCGCTCGCAGGGATGCCGTAGGCACGGCGGGCGCGGTCACAGCTGGCCGACCGAGGTGACCCTGACGACCGCCCGGCCCTCTTCGTCGGAGGCCGCCAGATCGATTTCGGCGCTGATGCCCCAGTCGTGGTCGCCGTTCGGGTCGGCGAAGGTCTGCCGGACCCGCCACAGGCCGTGCGCGGCGTCCTCGTCGATCTTCAGCAGCTTCGGCCCGCGGGCGTCCGGACCGGTGCCCAGATCCTCGTACTCGTCCCAGTAGGCGTCCATCGCCTCGCCCCACGCGTCCTCGTCCCAGCCCGCGTCTGCGTCCAGCTCGCCGAGCGCGGCGACCTTGTCCAGCGCGGCCAGCTCCACCCGGCGGAACATCGCGTTGCGCACCAGCACCCGGAAGGCGCGGGCGTTGGCCGTGACCGGCTTCACCTCGTCGGCCCGCTCCTGCGCCTCCTCGGCGGTCTCCACCTCCGGGTTGGCGAGCTGCTCCCACTCGTCGAGGAGGCTGGAGTCCACCTGACGGACCATCTCGCCGAGCCAGGCGATCAGGTCCTGAAGGTCCTCGGACTTGATGTCGTCCGGGATGGTGTGCTCAAGAGCCTTGTACGCGCTCGCGAGATAGCGCAGCACGATGCCCTCGGTGCGGGCCAGCTCGTAGTTGGAGGTGAACTCCGTGAACGTCATGGCGCGTTCGTACATGTCACGGATCACGGACTTCGGCGACACGGGGTGGTCTCCCACCCACGGGTGGCTCTTGCGGTACACGTCGTAGGCATGCCACAGCAGCTCGCTCAGCGGCTTCGGGTACGTGACGTCCTGGAGCAGCTCCATGCGCTCCTCGTACTCGACTCCGTCCGCCTTCATCTGCCCGACCGCTTCGCCGCGCGCCTTGTTCTGCTGGGCGGCGAGGATCTGCCGCGGGTCGTCGAGCGTCGACTCGACGACGGAGACCATGTCCAGCGCGTACGAGGGGGAGTCGGGGTCCAGCAGGTCGAACGAGGCCAACGCGAAGGTGGACAGCGGCTGGTTGAGCGCGAAGTCCTGCTGGAGATCGACGGTGAGCCGGACGATCCGGCCCTCCGCGTCCGGCTTGTCGAGCTGCTCCACGACACCGCCGTCCAGCAGCGAGCGGTAGATCGCGATGGCCCGGCGGATGTGACGCAGCTGCGCCCTGCGCGGCTCGTGGTTGTCCTCCAGCAGATGCCGCATCGCCTCGAAGGCGTTGCCGGGGCGCGCGATCACGGACAGGAGCATCGTGTGCGTGACCCGGAAGCGGGAGGTCAGCGGCTCCGGATCGGACTGGATCAGTTTGTCGAAGGTGGTCTCCGACCAGGCGACAAAGCCCTCGGGGGCCTTCTTACGGACCACCTTGCGCTTCTTCTTCGGGTCGTCGCCCGCCTTCTTGACGGCCTTCTCGTTCTCGATGACGTGCTCGGGCGCCTGCGCCACGACGAAGCCCGCCGTATCGAATCCGGCCCGGCCCGCGCGGCCCGCGATCTGGTGGAACTCACGTGCGCGCAGCGTACGGACGCGGGTGCCGTCGTACTTGGTGAGCGCCGTGAACAGCACTGTGCGAATGGGTACGTTGACGCCGACGCCGAGGGTGTCGGTACCGCAGATCACCTTCAGCAGGCCGGCCTGGGCGAGCTTCTCCACCAGGCGCCGGTACTTCGGGAGCATGCCCGCGTGGTGCACCCCGATGCCGTGGCGCACATAGCGGGAGAGGTTCTGGCCGAACTTGGTGGTGAAGCGGAAGTTGCCGATAAGATCGGCGATCTTCTCCTTCTCCTCCTTGGTGCACATATTGATGCTCATCAGCGACTGCGCCCGCTCGACGGCCGCGGCCTGGGTGAAGTGCACGATGTAGACGGGCGACTGCCTGGTCTCCAGGAGTTCGGTGAGGGTCTCGGTGATCGGGGTCAGCCGGTACTCGTAACTGAGCGGCACCGGCCGGGTCGCGGAGCGCACCACGGAAGTGGGGCGGCCGGTGCGGCGGGTCAGGTCCTCCTCGAACATCCTGACGTCACCGAGCGTGGCCGACATCAGGACGAACTGTGCCTGCGGCAGCTCCAGGAGCGGGATCTGCCAGGCCCAGCCGCGGTCCGGCTCGGCGTAGAAGTGGAACTCGTCCATCACGACCTGGCCGATGTCGGCGTACTTCCCGTCGCGCAGCGCGATGGAGGCCAGGACCTCGGCCGTGCAGCAGATCACCGGGGCGTCGGCGTTGACGGAGGCGTCGCCGGTGAGCATCCCGACGTTCTCCGTACCGAACAGCTTGCACAGGTCGAAGAACTTCTCCGAGACCAGCGCCTTGATCGGTGCGGTGTAGAAGGTGACCTTGTCCTGGGCCAGGGCGGTGAAGTGCGCAGCCGCCGCGACCAGGCTCTTTCCGGAGCCGGTCGGGGTGGAAAGGATCACATTCGCGCCGGAGACCACCTCGATCAGCGCCTCCTCCTGAGCGGGATAGAGGGTGATGCCCTGCGTCTCGGTCCATGACGAGAAAGCCTCGAAGAGGGCGTCGGGGTCGTCGGTCGGGGGCAGCTGATCGATAAGGGTCACGCCCCCCATCTTGCCTGCCTTCCGCCCGGATGAGGGAACCGGACGACTGTATGAAGATCACGGACGATACGCTGCCCACTCAACTCGGCCGTGCCTGGGCGGCAATGGCAGCAGGACAACTTTGGGGGCGGGCAGAACAATGATGGGACCGGCACACTCTCTGTCAGGGGCGGCGGCCTGGCTGGGGGTGGGCGCGGCGGCGGCCGCCGCCGGCCACGCGATGCCGTGGCCCGTCCTCGCCGTCGGTGCGCTGATCACCGCCGGAGCCGCGCTCGCCCCGGACCTCGACCACAAGTCCGCGACCATCTCGCGCGCCTTCGGGCCGGTCTCCCGGGGACTCTGCGAGATCGTCGACAAGCTCTCGCACGCCGTCTACAAGGCGACCCGGGGCTCCGGCGACCCGCGCAGGAACGGCGGCCACCGGACCCTGACGCACACCTGGCTGTGGGCGGTCCTGATCGGTGCCGGGGCCTCCGCCGCGGCGATCACCGGCGGTCGGTGGGCGGTCCTGGCGATCCTCTTCGTCCACCTGGTCCTCGCTGTCGAAGGGCTGCTGTGGCGGGCCGCCCGGATGTCCAGCGACGTCCTGGTGTGGCTGCTCGGCGCGACCAGTGCCTGGATACTGGCCGGCGTCCTGGACAAGCCGGGGAACGGCTCGGACTGGCTGTTCAGCGCCCCCGGCCAGGAGTATCTGTGGCTCGGACTGCCGATCGTGCTCGGCGCCCTCGTCCATGACATCGGTGACGCGCTGACCGTCTCCGGCTGCCCGATCCTGTGGCCCATCCCGCTGGGCCGCAGGCGCTGGTACCCGATAGGGCCGCCCAAGGGCATGCGGTTCCGGGCCGGCAGCTGGGTGGAGCTGAAGGTGCTGATGCCGGCCTTCATGGTGCTCGGGGGATTGGGCGGGGCGGCCGCGCTGAACTTCATCTGACCGCCGCGTCCCGCGAAAACCCGTCGAGGCCGCCCGGATGATCACTCACCCTCGTCCGACGGCAGCAGCGCGCATTTTCTTCACCTGGTCCGGCCATGGCGGAGCTTTCGCTCCGTCCACGGCGCCGGCCCTCCTGGCGACGCCCCGTCGTGAAGACCATCCCATTGGAGGCCGCCCGCGCCCGGGGGCCTGATCGGCGTCGACACCAACGCCGACCGCTTCGCCGCCTACTAGCTCGGCCTCCAGGCCGGGCCAGGCAACCGGGGACGTGGCGGAACCCGTCCACCCGCAACGGACCACGCCCCTGGAGGCGTGCCGCCGAACGGGACGCGAAAGCGGGAACCCAGTGCATCCAGAACCGTTCGGGATGCGCCCAGAACGCAGCAGTGGGTCCAGGACTCACTCATGCGCACTGGTCAGGAACGGTACGTAGACCTTCCGGAAGATGCCCCGCCGGCCGAGCCCGGGGGCCGTAGGCGCATGTTGGTCGGTGACAGCCCGTGTGCAGTTGCAGATGCCCACGCAGGGGCTTGTGACCTCAGGCCTCTTCCGTTGCAGTGGAGGGTGTGCCTCACATGGCCTGACGGATCGCGCTCCGAAGGCCGGAGGCGGTGGTCAGGGTGATCCGGGGTCGGTCGATGAGACCGGCATCGATCAGCTCGGCGAGCCGCCGGGGCAGGGAGAGCAATCGGTCACGTACCGGCACCGGCGGCTCGCGCAGGACGACGGCGACCGGGTCGGCGCCGGGCGGGGAGGTCACGTGGGGCCGAGCCGGTGAGCATCCAGTACAAGCAGGCCATCATGGCCCACAGATCGGCCTCCGGGCGAGCGTACTTGAAGTCGATCACCTGGCCGCGCGGCATGAAGGCCAGGCTTGCGCCCATGGCGCCGGTAAGGGTGTGCCCGGACAGTCCGGCGCTGTCGAACGCCTTGGCCAGGCCGAAGTCCGCGATCTTGAGTGTCATCCGCTCCCGGTCGCCGGTGAGCAGCAGATTCTGCGGTTTGATGTCGCGATGCACCAGCCCGTGACGCACAGTGACGGTCCTGTCGGGGAGTCGTACGGATACCTCTGCGGCGTGCGCGTGGTCCAGGCTCCACGTGATCTGCACGGCGATGTCGAGGATCCGCCGCAGGGCGATGACCGGGCCGCCCGCGTAGAGCCTGCCGTCGGTGACGGCCTCGGCGAGGCTGCCGCCGTCGACCCACTCGGCGAAGACCCGGGGCAGCCCGTCGACGGTCCGGACGTACGAGCAGTTGACCGTGTGCGGGTGCAGCCCGAGACCGGCCCAGGTGCCCGCCTCCGCCTCGAACCGGCGTCTGCCCCCGGCCGAGGCGACCAGTTCCGGGCGGGGTGTCTTCACCGCGAGGTCGACGTTCCAGCTGACCCGGTTTTGTCGAGGAGATGGATGACTCGCGAGGCCGCATCGATGAGTTTTTGGCGCTTTGCCGTGGACGGAGCGAAAGCTCCGCCCCACAACTGCCCATCTGTTGTTCATTTCACGCGCGCTGTCCATCGAGACGCGGAACCTGCACAGGAGGCTTGCAGGCTTTCTCAGCCGTGCCAGGACCGCCACAGCGCCGCATAGGCGCCGTCCGCTGCCACCAGCTCGTCATGACTTCCCAGCTCGCTGATCCGGCCGCTTTCCACCACCGCGATCACATCCGCGTCATGTGCGGTGTGCAGCCGGTGGGCGATCGCCACGACCGTGCGACCGTCCAGCACCCGGGCCAGTGAACGCTCCAGGTGCCGCGCGGCCCGCGGGTCCAGCAACGACGTCGCCTCGTCCAGCACCAGCGTGTGCGGATCGGCCAGGACCAGCCGGGCCAGTGCGATCTGCTGGGCCTGAGCCGGCGTCAGCGCCAGGCCGCCGGAGCCGACCTCGGAGTCCAGCCCCTCCTGAAGGGCTCTCGCCCAGCCGTCCGCGTCGACCGCCGCGAGCGATGCCCACAGCTCGGTGTCCCCGGCGTCGGTACGGGCCAGCAGGAGGTTGTCCCGCAGCGAACCGACGAACACATGGTGCTCCTGGTTGACGAGCGCCACATGCGTACGTACGCGCTCCGCCTTCATCTGTGACAACTCCGCGCCACCGAGCGTGACTTCACCCGTACGCGGTGCGTAGATCCCCGCCAGCAGCCGGCCCAGCGTGGACTTGCCGGCACCGGACGGGCCGACCAGTGCGAGGCGCGTACCCGGTGCGACGTCCAATGACACCTTGTGCAGAACGTCGAGCCCGGCGCGGTAGCCGAAGTGCACCTCGTCCGCCCGGACATCACGGCCGTCCGGGACGACCTCCGCATCGCCCGAGTCCGGCTCGATCTCCCGTACGCCGACCAGCCGGGCCAGCGACACCTGCGCGACCTGCAACTCGTCGTACCAGCGCAGGATCAGGCCGATCGGGTCGACCATCATCTGCGCCAGCAGCGCACCCGTCGTCAGCTGCCCGACGGTGAGCCAGCCCTCGATGACGAACCAGCCGCCGAGCATCAGCACCGCGCCGAGAATCGTCACGTAGGTGACATTGATGACGGGGAAGAGCACGGAACGCAGGAAGAGCGTGTACCGCTCCCAGACCGTCCACTCCTTGATCCGCCGGTCCGACAGCGCCACCCGGCGCGCGCCGAGACGGTGCGCCTCCACCGTCCGTCCGGCGTCCACGGTCTCCGCCAGCATCGCGGCGACCGCCGCATATCCGGCGGCCTCCGAACGGTACGCGGACGGCGCCCGCCTGAAGTACCAGCGGCAGCCGAGGATCAGGACGGGCAGGGCGACCAGAACCGAGAGCGCCAGCGGCGGAGCCGTCACGGCGAGTGCGGTCAGCAGCAGCCCCGCCCACACCACACCGATCGCCAGCTGCGGCACGGCCTCCCGCATCGCGTTGGCCAGCCGGTCGATGTCGGTGGTGATCCTGGAGAGCAGATCACCGGTCCCGGCCCGCTCCAGCACGCCCGGCGGCAGCCCGACCGATCGTACGAGGAAGTCCTCGCGCAGATCGGCCAGCATCTCCTCACCGAGCATCGCGCTGCGCAGGCGCATCATCCGGGTGAACACGGTCTGCACGATCAGCGCGAGCGCGAACACCCCGGCGGTGCGCTCCAGATGCAGGTCGGTGACGCCGTCGGAGAGGTCCTCCACCAGCCCGCCCAGCAGATAGGGGCCGACGATCGAGGCGATCACCGCGATGGCGTTGAACGAGATGAGCACGGTGAACGGCCTGCGGTGGCGCCGCAGCAGCTCCCGTACATAGCTCCGTACGGTGGTGGGGGTACCGACCGGCAGGGTCGTAGCCGACTCCGGTGCGGCCGGGTCGTACGCCGGTTCAGCGACGCCGATCATGCCCGTTCCTCGACTTCCTCGATCGTCCTGATCGGATTGATCGCGTCCTGAGAGGTCAGGACCGCGATTTCGTCGTCCGTCTCGCGCGTCACGACTGCCCGGTAGCGGGGGTCCGTGTGCAGGAGTTCACGGTGTGCGCCGACCGTGACGACCGTGCCCCGGTGCACCAGCACCACCCGGTCCGCGAGGTCGAGCAGCAGCGGTGACGAGGTGAACGCCACGGTCGTGCGGCCCTGGCGCAGTGCCTTGATTCCGGCGGCGACCCGGGCCTCCGTGTGCGAGTCGACGGCGGAGGTCGGCTCGTCGAGAACCAGCGCCTCCGGGTCGGTCACCAACGAGCGGGCCAGAGCGAGCCGCTGGCGCTGGCCGCCCGAGAGCGACCGGCCGCGTTCGGTGATGCGTGTCGTCATCGGGTCGCCGTCCGTGGCGACGGACGCCTGCGCCAACGAGTCCAGCACATCGCCGCACCGGGCGGCGGACAGCGCGTCCTGCGCGGTCACCCGGCCGGACGACGGAACGTCGAGCAGCTCGCGCAGCGTGCCGGAGAGCAGTACCGGGTCCTTGTCCTGGACCAGTACGGCGGTCCGCGCCGAGTCCAGCGGGAGTTCGTCCAGCGGTACGCCACCGAGCAGGACGGACGGGATCTTCTGCTCGGACGCGGCGTCGTCCGTGGAGTCGCTTGCTCCGTCCTCCGTGGAATCCTCCGCGCCGTTCCCGACCCCGCCCGAGTCCGCGTCTCCATGCGCGTGTCCGCCGAGACGTTCGGCCAGCCGGCCCGCCTCGTCCGGATCGCCGCAGACCACCGCGGTGAACAGGCCGGCCGGGGCCATCAGCCCGGTGACCGGGTCGTACAGATCGCCGGTCGGTGTTGCGTCGACGGTCGACGGCCGGTCCGTGCGGTGCAGCGACAGCACCCGGACCGCGCGCTGGGCGGAGGGCCGCGAGAAGGAGTACGCCATCGCGATCTCCTCGAAGTGCCGCAGCGGGAACAGCAGCAGTGACGCCGCGCTGTACACCGTGACCAGCTGACCGATCTCGATCCGGCCGTCGCGGGCCAGCGTCGCCCCGTACACGACCAGCGAGATGAGCAGCACGCCCGGCAACAGCACCTGGATCGCCGAGATCAGCGACCACATCCGCGCGCTGCGCACCGCGGCCTCGCGGACCTCCTGCGAGGCGCGCCGGTAGCGGCCCAGGAACAGCTCCTCGCCACCGATCCCGCGCAGTACCCGCAACCCGGCAACAGTGTCCGAGGCCAGTTCGGTGGCCTTGCCCGCCTTTTCGCGCTGGAGGTCGGCGCGCCGGGTGGCCCGGGGGAGCAGCGGCAGCACGGCCAGTGCCAGCAGCGGCAGGGCGAGTGCCACCAGGACGCCCAGCGACGGCAGATAGAGGATGAGCCCCACGCAGATCAGTACGAGCGCGGCAGCGGCCGCCGCGAAGCGGGAGAGCGCCTCGACGAACCAGCCGATCTTCTCGACGTCGCCGGTGGACACCGCGACGACCTCGCCCGCGGCGACCCGGCGGGTCAGAGCCGCGCCGAGCTCCGCGGTCTTACGGGCCAGCAGCTGCTGTACGCGTGCTGCGGCAGTGATCCAGTTGGTGACGGCGGTCCGGTGGAGCATGGTGTCGCCCAGCGCGATCAGCACACCCAGGACAGCGATCAGGCCGCCCGACCACGCGAGCCGGCTGCCGGAACGGTCGACGACCGCCTGCACGGCGAAGCCGACGGCAGGCGGCAGCCCGGCAAGGGAGCACTGGTGCAAAAGGCCCCAGGACATGGACTTGAGCTGGCCGCGCAGCTGATTGCGGCCGAGCCAGAAAAGGAAGCGTGGGCCTGACCGGACATCGGGATCGCCTGGATCCGGGTACGGAAGATCGCGAATCTGCATGACGTCCCATGGTTCGGTTTGTTCAGTGAATGACTCAAACCGTGCAAGGTTCGCCCCGGGACATCCGTCGGAGCAATAGGTTTTCTCCAGGAACGGCACTTATCGCGCCATGGTCACGATGCGGGCCGGGGAGCTGCTGCGGGGCCGGCTCGACCGGAGCAGGCCCCGCAGCCCGTCGTGCCGGCCCGTCAGGCCTTCTCCGGATTCTCCGAGTCCATGCCGGAGCGGGCTTTCTTCCACTCGCCGCGGGTGAAGTCCGGAATCTGCTGCGGCGCGCCCTTCGCCTTGATGGACAGATGGCTGAGCGGAACGGGTGACGTCCAGGTCGCCGCGTCGTACACATCGAAGTCGGGGACGAGGCCGAGCCGCATGCACTGCATCAGCCGGAACACCAGCATGTAGTCCATACCGCCGTGACCGCCGGGCGGGTTGGCGTGTTCCTTCCACAGCCAGTGGTCCCACTGGGCGTACTTGGCGAAGTCACCCCAGCTGTCGTTCGTGTGGTCGGGCTCGATGTAGATACGGGCCGGGTAGTCCTCGAAGACACCCTTCGTACCGCCGAGACTGTTGATCCGCGAGTACGGATGCGGAGTGGACACATCGTGCTCCAGCCGGATGACCCGTCCCTTGGCGGTCTGGACGAGACTGATCGTCCGGTCACTCTCGATATAGGTCTCCTTCCAGCTCGGATCACCGGCCGGCATGTTCTTCTCGCGGTACTCGGCGAGTCCCAGGGAAGGGGATCCGACACTGGTGATGCTCACCGCACGGTCGCCGCGGTTGATGTCCATGTAGTTGGCCACCGGACCGAACCCGTGGTTGGGGTAGAGATCGCCCCGCAACCTGGTGTGCCACAGCCTGCGCCAGGGACCTTCGTAGTACCCCGGGTCGAACATCAGGCCGCGCAGATCGTGGTTGTACGCGCCCGCGCCGTGCAGCAGATCACCGAAGAGACCGGCATGTGCCATGCGCAGCACCCGCATCTCGTTGCGCCCGTAACAGCAGTTCTCCAGCTGCATGCAGTGGCGTCTGGTGCGCTCGGACAGGTCGACCAACTCCCAGAGCTGGTCGAGCTGGAGAGCGATCGGACACTCCACGCCGACATGCTTGCCGTTCAGCATGGCGGTCTTCGCCATCTCGAAGTGGAAGTCCCAGGGCGTCGCCACATAGACGAAGTCGATGTCCCCGCGCTTGCAGAGATTCTCGTAGTCGTCCTCGCCGTTGGTGTAGACGGCGGGCGCCGGCTGACCGGCGGCGGTCACCTTCGCCGCCGCCCGTTCGGCCTTGGCCTTGACCGGGTCGCACACGGCGACCACCTGTACGCCGGTGACGGCGAGGAAGAGATCGATCATGCTGCCACCGCGGTTGCCGAGGCCGACGATGCCGACCCGGACGGTGGAGCGCCGGTCGAACGGCACCCCTACCATGGTGCGCCCCTGGCGCTTCGGAGCGGCCGCCTGCGCCTCGGGAGTGGTCTCCGGGCTCCGGGTGGGGGTGGCAGCGGCCGCGGTGCCGCTGCCGAGACCGCCGAGTCCGAGCCCGGCACCGGTCACTGCGGCGGTCGTCCACAGGACCGAGCGGCGGCTCATCGAGCCTTCGTCGCCGTCCTGCGTACCGTCGTCCTGCTGTGCTGCGTCGTTCATCGATCCTCCGGAAGGGGGGTCTGACGTGCGCGGCTGGTGAATGAACCTCGGTAAGGACCTTGGTAGTTGGGGCTGCTGATGCGCAAGGGGAGTGATTGGACTTCTGCTTCGAAACCATGGACTTTTGTGCCCATGCAAAAGCCGGGCGGGCTCGGAAATGAGCCCGCCCGGCTATGTGAGGGCATCACCAGGCCGGTCGGGCGGCCGAGGACGAATCGGCCGCGGGACGGGCCCGGTGATCACCGCACCACAGCGCCCGGTCGCGTGGCCCGCTCCAGCTCGATCAGCACCGAGTAGTACGACTGCCCCGTGGCCCGGTCCATGCCGATCTCGCACATCCGGTTGGCCGAGAGATACGCGTCGTACTCCCGCGCATTCACCTCGGCGGCCTCCTTCGCCGTCGCGGAGGCCGTCAACTCCTTGTGCAGCATGCCGCGGTCGCCCGCGAAGGCGCAGCACCCGGCGTCGTCCGGGATCACGACCTCCTCCGCGCAGGCCTCCGCGACCGTGCGCAGCTGCTCCACGTCGTCCAGATGCTGCATGGAACACGTCGGATGCAGGACCGCTGAGTCGATCTTGCGGAGGACTGTCAGCTCAGGAAGCAGTTCGTCGGCCGCCCAGACCAGGGAGTCGACAATGGTCAGCTCCCGGTGCAACTCCCGGTTGTCGTCGGTGAGATAGGGCACCACCTCATGGGCGATGCCCAGCGTGCACGACGAGGCGTCGACGACCAGCGGCAGCTTTCCGCCCGCCGTCCAGCCCCAGGCCGCTTCCACGATGCGGTTGGCCATCACGGCATTGCCCGCGTCGTAGCCCTTGGAGTGCCAGATCGTCGCGCAGCAGGTCCCCGCGACATCGTCCGGGATCCACACCGGCTTTCCGGCGCGGGCGGAGACGGCGACGACGGCCTGCGGCAGCGACGGGCCGCGATGGCCTTCGGGACCGCCGAAGATACGGTTCACACACGCGGGGTAATAGACAGCGCTCGCCCCGACACGGGAGGTGCGGGGCAGCTTCCGGGCGGCGGCGCCGGGGATCTCGGGCAGCCACTCGGGCACCAGATCGGGGCGCACGGCCTTGCGGGCGAGCCCGGTGAGGGTCTCCAGCGGCCCGTCACCGATCCGGTCGCCGATCCGGTCGGCCGCGGCGACCGCGAGCCGTGCCGCCGCCTCCACCGCCTTGAAGTTCTTCGCGGTGAGCGCCGCGATCCGCTCCTCGCGCGGCGAGTGCCGCTGGTGGCGGAAGTCCTTCATCATGGCGCCGGTGTCGATGCCGACCGGGCAGGCGAGCTTGCAGGTCGAGTCGCCCGCGCAGGTGTCGACGGCGTCATAGCCGTACGCGTCGAGCAGCTGCGCCTCCACAGGTGAACTGTCCGGCTGCCGCATCATCTCCCGGCGCAGCACGATCCGCTGGCGCGGAGTGGTGGTCAAGTCCTCGCTGGGACACGTCGGTTCGCAGAAGCCGCACTCGATGCACGGGTCGGCGATCAGCTCGACCCTGGGGATGGTCTTCAGCCCGCGCAGATGGGCCTTCGGGTCGCGGTCGAGGACGATCCGGGGCGCCAGCACTCCGTCGGGGTCGATGATCTGCTTCGTGCGCCACATCAGCTCGGTCGCCTTCGGGCCCCACTCCAGCTCCAGGAAGGGGGCGATGTTACGGCCGGTGGCGTGCTCCGCCTTCAAGGAGCCGTCGAATCGCTCCACCGTCAGCCGGCAGAAGTCGTCCATGAACGCGGCGTAGCGGTCGACATCGGACGGCCTCGCCGCGTCGAAGGCGAGCAGGAAGTGCAGATTGCCGTGCGCCGCATGGCCGGCGACGGCGGCGTCGAAGCCGTGCTCCGCCTGAAGTCCGAGCAGGGCCTCGCAGGCATCGGCCAGCCGGGAGGGCGGCACCGCGAAGTCCTCCGTGATCAGCGTCGTACCCGAAGGCCGGGAGCCGCCGACCGCGGTGACGAACGCCTTGCGTGCCTTCCAGTAGCCGGAGATGACCTTGGCTTCGCGCGTGAACTCATTGGTCACCGAGGCAACGGGGGCGACCAGGTCGAGACCCGCGACGACGGTGGCCGCCGCCCGCTCGTACGCCTCCTGGCCCGCCTCGTCCGGAGCCCGGAACTCCACCAGCAGTGCCGTGGTCTCCTTGGGCAGCTCGGCCCAGTCCGCGGGCACGCCCTGGACGCTCACCGACGCACGCAGTGTGTTGCCGTCCATCAACTCGACGGCGATCGCCCCCGCCTCGTTGAAGCGGGGCACGGCGGCCGCCGCCGCGGTCAGGGAGGGGAAGAACAGCAGGGCGGTGGAGATGCGGCGGTCCAGCGGCAGTGTGTCGAACACGACCTCGGAGATGAAGCCGAAGGTGCCCTCGGAGCCGACCATCAGACCGCGCAGGATCTGTACAGGCGTCGAGCCGTCGAGGAAGGCGTCGAGCCGGTAGCCGTTGGTGTTCTTGATCTCGTACTTGGCACGGATCCGGGCGGTGAGCTCGGAATCCGCCTCGATCTCCGCCTTGAGGGCCAGCAGTGCCTCGCACAGCCGCGGCTCGGCATGGGCCAGGTCCTCGTCCGCTGCCGGATCCGCAGTGTCGACGACCGTGCCGCTCGGCAGTACGAAGGTGAGGGAGGAGACGGTGCGGTACGAATTGCGGGTCGTTCCCGCGGTCATTCCGGAGGCGTTGTTGGCGACGACTCCGCCGATCGTGCAGGCGATGGCGCTGGCCGGATCGGGCCCCAGCAGCCGGCCGTGCCGGGCGAGGGTGGCGTTGGCCCGCAGGACTGTCGTACCCGGCCGGATGCGGGCCTGCGCGCCGTCGTCCAGAACCTCGATGCCCGCCCAGTGCCGGCGCACGTCGACGAGGATGTCCTCACCCTGGGCCTGGCCGTTCAGGCTGGTGCCGGCCGCCCGGAAGACGACCTCGCGGCCCTTGCCGTGCGCGTACGACAGGATCGCCGAGATGTCGTCGATGTCCTCCGGGACCACGACGACCTGGGGGACGAACCGGTAGGGACTGGCATCGGAGGCGTACTTCACCAGGTCGGAGACCTTCCACAGCACCTTCTCCGGCCCCAGCAGGTCGATCAGCTCGCCGCGCAGCGGTTCGGGTGTGCCCGGAGCCTGCCGGTCGGGGACCCGGTCCAGGGACGGTGCACGCACCGCACCAGGGCGGAGTGCTTCCGGCTTCGGCTCCAGCAGTGGCATGTCGAGACTCCTCGGCGGTTCGGTTCGGTACTCGGTACTCGGTACGGCGACGGCACACGCAGCACCCATCCGGTCTACGCGTGTCCGACAGGTTCAGCAGCGGCGCTCCGGCATTCCGTTGACCAGGGCGGACAACAGCCCGCCGAGCACCTCGCGCTGATCGGCGGTCAATGGGGCCAGGATCTCCTCTGCGGCGGCCCGGCGCGCGTCGCGCAGCGACCGGAGGGTGGCGAGGCCCTCCTCGGTGATTTCGATACGGACCACCCGGCGGCTGTCCGGATCGGGAGCGCGACGCACCCGGCCGCTCGCCTCCAGGCCGTCGACCAGACTGGTCACGGCACGCGGTACGACATCCAGGCGCTGCGCGAGGTCCGCCATCCGGGGCGGCCCGTCGTAGTGCGCGACGGTGCGGAGCAGCCGGAACTGTGCGGGAGTTATGCCGATCGGCTCCAGCTGGCGGCTCTGAATCCGCTGGAGCCTGCGGGTCACCCGCAGCAACTGCTCGGCGAGCACGCCATCGGCGTCGGAGGAGTCCATGAGGGGAACAATATCAGGACCCTGTGCATTGTGAACATAGGTAACAATGAGCTATGCTCTCAAAAGCTCGAGTCCCCGGCCTGAGTCCCCAGTCCGAGTCCTCGCTGTCGCGCGCCCGACGAAGGAGCCCATGAAACCCGACGAAATCACCTGGACACCCCCGCCCCGGGACGGGAACCGCCCGCCCGCAGAGCTGCGCCGCATCCTGCGCCTCTTCCGTCCCTACCGAGGCCGGCTCGCCCTGGTCGGGCTGCTCGTCGGCGCCTCGTCGCTGGTGTCGGTCGCCTCACCGTTCCTGCTGCGCGAAATCCTGGACACCGCCATCCCGCAGGGGCGTACGGGGCTGCTGTCGCTGCTCGCCCTCGGCATGGTCCTCACCGCCGTGATGAACAGCGTCTTCGGTGTCCTGCAGACCCTGATCTCCACCACGGTCGGCCAGCGTGTCATGCACGACCTGCGCACCGCGGTCTATGCGCAGCTGCAGCGGATGCCGCTCGCCTTCTTCACCAGGACCCGCACCGGCGAGGTGCAGTCCCGCATTGCCAACGACATCGGCGGCATGCAGGCGACCGTCACCTCCACCGCGACGTCACTGGTCTCCAATCTCACCGCGGTCGTCGCCACGGTCGTCGCCATGCTCGCGCTCGACTGGCGGCTCACCCTCGTCTCGCTCCTCCTGCTTCCGGTCTTCGTCTGGATCAGCCGCAGGGTCGGCCGTGAGCGCAAGAAGATCACCACCCAGCGCCAGAAGCAGATGGCCGCCATGGCGGCCACGGTCACCGAGTCGCTCTCCGTCAGCGGCATCCTGCTCGGCCGGACGATGGGCCGGGCGGACTCCCTCACCAAGGGTTTCGCCGAGGAGTCCGAGAAGCTGGTCGACCTCGAAGTGCGCTCCAGTATGGCCGGGCGGTGGCGGATGTCGACGATCGGCATCGTCATGGCCGCCATGCCCGCCGTCATCTACTGGGCGGCGGGCATGGCCCTGCAGACCGGCGGCCCCGCTGTCTCCATCGGCACGCTCGTCGCCTTCGTCTCGCTTCAGCAGGGTCTCTTCCGGCCCGCCGTGAGTCTGCTCTCCACGGGGGTGCAGATGCAGACGTCCCTCGCGCTCTTCCAGCGGATCTTCGAGTACCTCGATCTGGAGGTGGACATCACCGAGCCCGAGAACCCCGTCCGGCTGGAGAAGATCCGGGGCGAGATCCGCTTCGAGGACGTCGACTTCAGTTACGACGAGAAGAACGGCCCGACCCTCAGCGGCGTCGATGTGACCGTGCCGGCCGGTGGCAGCCTGGCGGTCGTCGGACCGACCGGGTCCGGCAAGTCCACGCTCAGCTATCTGGTGCCCAGGCTCTACGACGTCACCGGCGGCCGGGTCACGCTCGACGGTGTCGACGTACGCGATCTGGACTTCGACACCCTGGCGCGGGCCGTGGGAGTGGTCTCTCAGGAGACGTATCTCTTCCACGCCTCGGTCGCCGACAACCTGCGCTTCGCCAAGCCGGATGCGACCGACGCGGAAATCGAGGCAGCCGCCCGTGCGGCGCAGATCCACGACCACATCGCCTCACTGCCCGACGGCTACGACACCCTGGTCGGTGAACGCGGCTACCGCTTCTCGGGCGGCGAGAAACAACGCCTTGCCATCGCCCGTACGATCCTGCGCGACCCGCCCGTCCTGGTGCTCGACGAGGCGACGAGCGCCCTCGACACCCGCACGGAATTCGCCGTGCAGGAAGCGATCGACGCACTCTCCGCGGGACGCACCACCATCACCATCGCCCACCGGCTCTCCACCGTCCGCGACGCCGACCAGATCGTCGTCCTGGACGGCGGCCGAACCGCTGAGCGCGGCAGCCATGACGAACTCCTCCAACAGGACGGCCGCTACGCCGCTCTGGTCCGGCGAGACACCGAACTGGCCCCCGCGCCAAGCTGATCGGCGGGGTCGGGCGTGCCCCTGCCGAGGCCGTACACGCGGCGACGCCGCCGCTCCCGTGGGACGGGGAGCGACGGCGCCGGGCGGTGCAATGGTCAGATGAGCCAACCCACGAAGTGGACGATGCCGGCGAGCAGGTTGGTGATGAGGTTCATCCGGTGTTTCTCCTTGTGCATGGTGCATTTGTGGGACTGCGCAGTCGCGGTCTGCAGCCCGTCGCTTGCGCCCTGTAATCATCATCTGCCGCAGGGGAGTTGAGCAACGAACAGCGAAACGATCACGCGTTCCAGCGAACACCCGATCCCCTGTTCGTGTGTTCTGTTCTTGGGGGTGTGCGTTCGTGTCGTCCAAGTGGGGATTTCCGGACGGCGGTATAGCGTGCCCGCATGGTGAACGACCCCCCGGACACCCCGCCCCGTCGCACTCTCCGCCCGACCCGGCGCGGTCGTCTGGTGCTGCTCATCGGTATCGGCATCGTCCTCGTCGTGGCAGCGGCTGTCCTCGTACCGCTACTGACACGGGGACCGAAGGTCGAGCGGGCTCGCCCGCTCGTGATCCCCGAGGGGTGGCGGGCGTCCCAGGTGTACGCCGCAGTCGACAAGACCCTGGCCGTGGCATCCGGCACCACCGAGAAGGCAGCCGACGCGGCAGACCTGCCGCTTCCGGCCGAGGCGAAGGGCAATCCCGAGGGTTACCTCTTCCCGGCGACGTACCCCGTCACCTCCGACTCCACCCCGCAGGGCCTGCTCAGGTACATGGTCGACACGGCGGTCAAACGCTTCGGCGCGGACCACATCACCGCAGGCGCGCGGCGCAACGGCGTCTCGGTGTACCAGACGGTGACGATCGCAAGCATCGTGCAGGCCGAGGCGGACACCGAGGGCGACATGGGCAAGGTCGCCAGGGTCATCTACAACAGGGTCGACCGGGGCATGCCGCTCCAGATGGACTCCACACTCAATTACGCGCTCAACCGCAGCACCCTGGTCACCACCACCGGCGACACGAAGATCGACAGTCCGTACAACAGCTATGAGCGCAAGGGACTGCCGCCCACACCCATCGGCAACCCGGGCGAGCAGGCCATGACGGCGGCGATCACCCCCACCCCCGGACCGTGGCTGTACTTCGTCACGGTCGCGCCGGGGGACACCCGCTTCACCGGGAGCTACGCGGAACAACAGAGAAACGTGGAGGAGTTCAACCGCAACCGCCGCAGCGCGTCCGGCGGCTGAGCGGCTGCGCCGTCACATCACGGCCGGCATGAGCTCCTCGTCCGTCCTTGTTTTCGTCTCCGCTCCGGTCTCCGCCCCGGCCTTGTCCAGCAGTCGTGTGATCGCACGCACCGCGGCCCGCCCCGCCCGGTTGGCGCCGATCGTGCTGGCGGACGGCCCGTACCCGACGAGATGGATGCGCTCGTCCCGTACCGCCTGTGTGCCCTCGACCCGGATGCCGCCGCCCGGCTCGCGCAGTTTCAGCGGCGCGAGATGATCGATGACGGCCCGGAACCCGGTCGCCCAGAGGATGACATCGGCCTCGACGGTCCGGCCGTCGTCCCACGCGATCCCGGTCGGCGTGATCCGGTCGAACATCGGCAACCGGTCGAGCACCCCCTCATCGCGGGCGCGCCGGATCGCGTCGGTGAGCGGCAGCCCGGTCACGCTCACCACACTCTGCGGCGGCAGCCCGCGCCGCACCCGCTCCTCCACCATCGCCACGGCGGCCCGCCCCTGGTCCGCACCGAACGGCCCCTCCCGGAAGACCGGCGGCCGACGCGTCACCCAGTACGTCCCGGCCGCCACCTCGGCGATCTCCATCAGATGCTGCGTACCGGAGGCGCCGCCGCCCACCACGACCACGCGTTGCCCGGCGAACTCGGCGGGTCCCGGGTAGTTCGCGGTGTGCAGTTGCCGCCCCCGGAAGGTCTCCTGGCCCGGGTAGCGCGGCCAGAACGGCCGGTCCCAGGTGCCGGTGGCGTTGATCAGGGCACGGGTGGCGTAGGTACCCTCGGACGTCTCGACGAGCAGCCGCCCGCCGTCGCCCTCGCGCACGGCGCTCACCTCGACCGGCCGGTGAACCCGCAGGTCGAAGGCGCGCTCGTAGGTGTCGAAGTACTCACCGATCACCTCCGAGGAGGGCCGGCTGTCGTCGGCTCCGGTGAGTTCCATGCCGGGCAGCGCGTGCATGCCGTGGACCTTGCCGTATGTCAGCGAGGGCCAGCGGAACTGCCAGGCGCCGCCGGGCCGCGGGGCGTGGTCGAGCACGACGAAATCACGGTCGGGCTCCATTCCTGCGCGTCGCAGATGGTAGGCGCCGGACAGTCCTGCCTGTCCGGCGCCCACCACGACGACATCGACCGTGTGCGTTGCGGCCACGCCAAAGTTGTTCACGCTTCTACCAACTTCTTCGGGGGTGAGGATCTTCCCGCGATCTGTAGCGGTTCCCTCACACCGGCCGACGCACCGGCCCACCGGCCCGGCCTTCCGGCTCACCGCACCACCTGGCTCAGCGTCCACCGGCGATCAGCAGCGGAGCCCCGCCCGGCGCGGACGCCGGCCGGCCGTTCGCCGCGGGGGCACCGAGCAACGGCGACGCCGGTACGGTCGACAGCAGCCCATGCGCCGCCAGCTCGGGCGTCACGCCCTCGCCGAACCAGTACGCCTCCTCCAGGTGCGGGTAACCGGACAGCACGAAGTGCTCCACACCCAGTGCGTGGTACTCCTCGATCCGGTCGGCGACCTCCGAATGACTCCCGACCGGCGCGGTGCCCGCACCGCCCCGCACCAGACCGACGCCCGCCCACAGATTCGGCGAGCAGTTCATGGACAGGGGGAGGCACACCCCGCCCACACGCGTGCGCGAACCGCTGCTGCCGCTACGGCACAGGGGCTACGACATGCGGTCGACGAGGCGGAATACGCCGGGGCACATGCGAACGGGCACGTACGGCAGCGGGAACGGGCGGCCGGAGAGCCCGGTCACCGGCGGGGGAGGTGCGCTGAAAAGACGTCAGCGGCCGCGACGACACGCGGCGGAAGTCACCCGCAGCAGGTCGATGTGACCGCGCGAAGTGAGCAGAGCTGAGCGGAACATGGCGCTGAACGTAGCGATCCATGGCTGAAGCGGTCGATGGTGTCTTGGCACGCGGACGCGTGATCTCGCCGCAAGAGCGAGAGGATGGACGCATGCCCCACGCCTTCACCACCAGCGTCCTGCACATCACCACCGGATCGACGGAGACCGTCACCGACCTGACGCACGACTGCGAACAGTTCCTCACCCGGACCGCAGCGGCCAGGGACGGCCTGCTCAACATCTTCGTACCACACGCAACCGCCGGCATCGCCATCCTCGAGACCGGATCGGGCAGCGACGACGACCTCCTGGCCACCCTCCACACCCTGCTTCCCGCCGACGACCGCTGGCAACACCGGCACGGCAGCCCCGGCCACGGCCGCGACCACGTGCTCCCCGCCTTCGTCCCGCCGCACGCGACACTGCCGGTGATCGGGGGGCGGCTGGAACTGGGGACGTGGCAGTCGGTGTGTCTGGTCGACACGAACATCAGCAATACGGACCGCCAGGTGCGGTTGAGCTTCCTCGGCTAGTCAGTTGCTTCGGTGGGACTGTAGAGGGGAAGCCCGGCCGCACCAAATGAGTAGCGCGCGTAGCTGCCACATGGTGTGTGAAGGCGGCTGGCAGGTTCTTCGTGTGCTGGTGGTACACGATCCGCACCTGAGTTGACCAGCGAAAGACGGTCTGTGGTCGGGACTTGGCCCGGGAATGGCCCGGATCTCGGGGCAGCTTAGGGTTCGGTGTCGGCTGCAACCCCGCCCGGGCGGGGTCCGCACGGCCTGCTTGCGGAAGCCGCAGCCAGTATCCGCCCGCTCGACGCCAAGGCGCTCTGCGAGGGGTGCTGGAAGCGCACGATGAAACCCGTCAAGGTGTTCGGCGCGCTGCCGCATCCTCGACCGGCGTGGACGCAGCATCGGGCTCCTGCCTCTGAACTACTGGGCGGACCCTGGCCGACCGCCGGGACATCGGTGGCTTTCTGGCCAGGGGCACGCCCGGACCGACCTGTCGTCACGGTTGTCAGGGTTCCGGCTGCCACGCGAGCACATGGTGGTCGGTCCGCTCCGCGCAGGAGTGACCTGCCCGCGCCCAGGGCATCATCCACGCAAGGGGGTGCCCGTGAGCGGGAATACGAGTGAGCACGACAAGACGCTTGAGGTCATCGAACTTCGGATGAAGGAGTACGACTCCCTGCGGTCCGAGGTGGTGCAGAGGATCGGGGCACGACAGCAGCTGGCTGGATATGCCGGCGCGGCGACCGCCATCGCCGCGACGCTCGGTAGCGGCCTGGGGCTCTGGCGGATCCTCGTGGTGGGGCTCGTGCTGTTCATCGCTTACCTGTATCTGCGGGACAGCAATGACGGCATCCAGAGGCTTGGGACGCACCTACGGGCCATCGAGAACGACGTGAACGATCTCGCCCGCAGCGTATACGGGCGGGACGTCCTCTCCTGGGAGTCCGGAAGGCAGGTCCAGCGGAACGGAGAGAAGAAGCTCTGGAAGGCGATCGGGCGCTTCGGAGGCTGGCACCACGACGATCCACGGGTGAGGATGCCCGCGCCACGCGAGGAATCCGAAGATTAGTCCGGCAGTCGGACTCCTCGTCGCCCCATTGGGGCTGAGTGGCGTCTGCGGCTCGCTCACGGCACGTATCCGCCCGGACCGGGTGCTTATCATGCTGTTCCATGAGCCAGTTGTTGAGTTTGGAGGCCCCGGACCACGCACGTTCGGTGCGCCTCTGTACGGAGCGAGGCATCTTCGCCGCCCTGGATGTCGAACCCGCCGGGCACGCTCTTTCCCGGGCGACGGCCCTGTTCGTGCCTGGTTTCATGGGCAGCAAGGAGGACTTCCTCCCCATGCTGCCCGCGCTGAGCGACGCGGGCGTACGCGTAGTGGCCGTCGACTGCCGAGGCCAGTTCGAGACCGGTCAGGCGTCGCCTGACCCTTCTTTCTCTCGTGCCGACCTCGCGAGCGATCTGGTGGCCGTCGCCCGGTGCGTCGACGCCGGTCCTGTTCATTTGCTGGGTCACTCGTACGGGGGGCTCGTCAGCCGCGCAGCGGTCCTCGCCACCCAGGGGGACCCCGCCCTCTGGGCGTCGCTCACATTGATGAACTTCGGCCCCGCCGGGGTTTCCTCCTGGCAGCAAGAGCGCCTGAATCTGCTGCTCTCCGTCATCGACTCGATGACTCTTGCCGACATCTGGCCCTTCGTGCGGAGCGGCGACGCCCTCGTGCCCGAGGACGTCGAAAGCTTCCTGGAGCGCAGGTGGCTGAGCAACAGTCCATCGCAACTGGCGGCCGTGGCTGAGCACATGCTCGAGGAGACGGACACGACGTCAGAACTGGCACGACTGTCAGTTCCCCTGTCCGTGATCTCGGGGACTCCCGATGAGACCTGGGCGCCCGACGGGGTCGAACGGATGGCCCGTGAACTGGGAGCCAGATTCGTCAGGATCGAGGGCGGCGGACATTCCCCCAATGTGCACATGCCCGCAGAAACGGTTTCCGCCCTTCTCGATTTCTGGCTGCCCCGGCAGAGCACGGTAGCCGCCTGACTTGCGGCTCCCCGGCCCACGAGGCTGCCCGCGCCGTCTCGCGGGTGGGGCCGCCGGCCTCGTCGGTACGCCCCGGGTGGACCGCACCCGCGTGTATGGCCGGGACCGGGCACGGCGACCGGATCACGCAGCGATCCGTGCCTCCGTGCCTCATCGGCTCGGGCAGGCTGGCAGGGCGTCCGCGGTAGGGACCACGATGCCGAACAGGTCGGTGACGGCGGTCAGGGCGGCGGCCTGGAGGGCGGCGTCGGGCAGGACGGTGTCAACTGCCGTGCGACGCCGAGCGCGACGTCCTCGCCCACGTCAGCAGTTGGACAGGGGTGCGGGCGCGTGGCGCGGAGTCCGCCACCGCGTGGTCGGGTCGGACGACTGCGGGCCCGGCCAGGAGCAGCGGGACGAGGGCGAGCGCGGGTACCCCGCGCCGCACGAAGCGGTTGATCAGGACGGTGGTTGTACGGGCGGGGATCGGCACCCGAGACCTGCCACACCGGCGCCGCGTGGAACATCACCACAGAAACGATCGTTCGGCTCGCCCGGATGGCGGACGGTGCAGCCTGCGCCAGGAGGCCCGCCCGTACGGCTCTGATAGGTTCCAGGCCTTGATCCGCCGGTGATGAATTGATTCTGCCGGCAGTGCTGGGGAGGGGGGCTCCGTGGGTTGGGTGCCGTCATGGTTGCGCAAGCCGCTGTTCATAGGGCTGCCGCTCGTGTTGTTGGTCACCGGGGCGGTGCTCTACTTCGGCGTCGACCGTTCGGACAGCAGCGGTCATTCGGTGGCGAACCGGGCGCAGTTGAAGCGTGCCTGTGCCGGACTCCTGCCGTACGAGGAGCTGCGGGGCCTCGTGCCCGACGACGTTGCGGGCGAGGTGAGCCAGTACGGCACCATGCTCCAGCCCGATCAGGAAAGCCGCTCCCTGGTGAACTGCTCCCTCACCTGGCCGGGGCATGGGTCGGTGCGGGTGCGGGCCGTCGCGCTCATTTCCCGGTTGCCGTCGACGGTGCGGGCCGAGGACATCCTGCCCGGCGGTGACGACGAGGGATACGAGGCGCCCGGAGTCACCGGCAGGGTGGGCGAGGACGGGCGGACGTGGGTCGTCGCCGAGTGCCCCGGAGGGCTCGAGGGCCGGGTCCGCGAGGTGTCCGGGATGTATGTCACAGCCGTTGTCGATCTGCCCGTTCCCGACAAGGGGAAGCCGGCCGGGTATCTCGCGGACTTCCGTACCGCCGTCCAGGTCGCCAACGGAATCGCCGCGGCCCAGAAATGCGGTGGCTCCCCGCTGAAGATGCCTACGAGGGTCATCGACACGTATGAGGCCCATGTCACCAAGGACGCGGACGGGGGCAACATGAGGGTCACAGGGATCGACGTGCCGGGCCTGGGCGTGAAGAAGTGCCGTGAGCTCGGCAAGCGCGCGGGCTTCCCCGGTACGTGGACCGCCAGCGGCGATCTGCAGGACTCACGGCTGCTGAGCGTCTGCGAAGCCACCATCCTGGACCGCGAGGACCCGATGGACACTGATCCGACTCCACCCGACGGTGCGGTCGTCAATGTCTCGGCGGCGAGTTGGGCCGGGCCGCTCAGCGAGTCCGCCAACGGCGCGTACCACCGTACCGGTGACAGCTTCGCCTTCCGAGAAGGGGCGCGGACAAAGGTCATCCCCCAATCGGAGCCGCACGAACTCGCCCTGTGGGCAGGGTCGGAGTGCGCCGCGGGCACCACGTACCACCGTGTCACCGTCCGCACGGAGCCGTCCGATCTCAGCGAGTACACGCTCAGCGAGGCAGAGCGGACCAAGTTCTCCAAGGGCGCCCGCAAGCTGATGGACAGCTATCTCGCCGACCCCGACGGCTGGCCCGGGCAGCAGCGCTGCCATGACACCAAGATCCTTGGAGAGGTGGAGGGATGGCGGTGAGGCGGATCGTCCTGCGGTCGGTCGTCGCTCTGGTCGCAGCGGCCGTTGTCGTCGCCGGGTATCTCCAGGTGCACGGCGACTTCCAGCGCTGGAGCGACGAGTCGGCGCTCGACGGAGCCTGTGACGGCCTGCTCGACCGGAACGCGGTGCGTGGCGTCCTCGGGCCGGGAGCCGTCGAGGTCGAGAACGAAAGAAGCGGTGCGGGCCTGGTGGGCTGCGAGGTGCACGTCTACGGCGGCGGCATCGCCGAAATCCGTGTCCTCGACACCGCACACGTCGGACCGTCCCTGCTGCCCTCCCTCTACGCGGGATCGCCGACCGCGCCCGCCGTGCCGGTGGGTCACGGATGGACGGGGCTCTTCGGGGCCGCCCCCGACCGCTTCGGAGCGGCGGACCCCTTCAGGGCCGACGAGTACAAGAAGGTGACCACGAGCCTGGTCCTCGAGTGCACCGGGGAAAGCAGCGCCAAGGGTTTGTCCGTCACCGTCGAGACAACCCTCGACAAGGCGCTGGACAACCCGGCCGAACGACCGCAGTTCACCAGGATCGCCACCTCCACGGCGGCCGAGGCCTCGAAGGCCCGGCACTGCGGAGCCAAGCTCGGAAAGCCCATCGGCAGCCTCGGCCTGCCGGTGAACCAGGACGAGTACGAGCCGCTCCGCACGGCCGACGGAACCTGCTCCGGCATCCCCGCCGCACGCGGCGTGACGATCGCCACCGAGACCGCCCGCGCGGGCGCCCCGCACGAAACATGCCGGCTCGCCGACGCCGACAACAGCACACGCTACGAACTCGAAGCGGACTACGGCCCCTATGCGCAGGAGCGGTTTCTCGGCTACGAGGAGGAGTCCTATGACGACGTACCGAACACCGAGACACCCGCGCACCACCGCGACCCTGACGGCCGGGTGAGCTGGACGACGGCCAAGTGCCGCAGCGGACCGGCCCTGTTCACCCTGCACCCCTCGTTCGAGAGGGCGGAGGAGCGCAAGTACCCGAGAGGCAAGGCGGACCTCGCCTACGAACGTGCCGTACTCAAGGCTTTCGCCGAGCGCTCGGCGAAAGCCCACGGATGCTCCGCCCCGGTCACGCCTTGACTCAGAGCCCGGTGACCTTGGCGCTCGCCGACAGCTCGTAGACCAGGGTGACCGTACGGCGGCTGCCGGGCGGGAGGGCGACGTCCCAGCGGGCGATGCCCTCGGCGTCGACCGCGTCGGGCGCCGGGGAGCAGGAATCCTTGCGCAGGCGTATCTCCACCGCCGAGACCTCGGAGACCGGGATCCGCTCCCGAAGGACGACCACCCGCTCGTCGTGCTCCCCGGGGGCGGAGAACCGGGACAGGTGCAGCCGGACAGTGCGGGTGACCACGGTCCGCTGGGTGATACCGGCGGTGTCGCGGGACTCCTCGGCATGCCGGGCCACCCGGTAGTCGTCGCAGCTGCCGAAGGCCAGCTCGACGGGGGCGCCGGAGGCAGTGAAGTCCAGCGTGCCGCGGCCGCTGAATCCGCTGCCGCGGACCAGGTCCACGGGTCCGGGGAGCAGTGCGTGGCCGGACAGGTTGTCGAACCGCACCACCTGGGTGACCAGGGGGGACAACTCCGGTGAGCAGGCGTACTCACTGGGCGCGGCTGTGGTGAATGCGGAGAGCGGCACTCGGTGGGCGCGGCCGTCACCGGGCACCGAGACCGGCGCGGGGGATCTCAGCACCCGCGCCTCACCGCCGTCGTCCACCCCCGGCAGGCCCAGCACCGGGGCCGGGCCGAGGGTCCCGATCTCCTCCTCGCGCAGCTCGACGTCGACCGTGCGGCGCTCCGCCGCGGAGCGGTCCTTGAGCGTCAGCCGGTCCTCGCCCAGCCGTGGCGGATCGGTGGCCAGCGCCGAGCGGGCCGTCGACAATGTCAGCCGTACGTCCGACCAGTCCTCACCGGTGCGCTGCCAGACCATCGCGTCGGTCTCCAGTGTCAGGGAGTCCCCGTCGAGCACGGCCCGGTAGGCGGGCCGCCACAGCGCACACGGAGTGAGGTGGCTCAGGCGCAGCCCGACCGGCCCGGCGGCCGTGGACCCCACGGTCAACTCGATATGGCCGACCAGCTCGGCGGGCTCCTCCTCGGAGAGTTGCATGGCCCGCTGGATTTCCCCGAGTTCGACGGCCAGGGCAGCCAGCCGGGCTTCCACGGTGCGGAGTTGCTCGCCGTGCGCGTCGCGCTCGTCGTCCACCCGGTCCAGTTCGCGGGCCCAGCGGGGCTGTTCGGTCTCCCCGGAGCCGGCGCCTTCGCCGATCTCCCGCAGCAGATCGGCGGCGAGGCGGCCGAGCAGGTCAAGGCGGGCATGCAGCCGATCGCGTCGCTGCCCCAGGGCCAGCCGCTCCTCTTCGAGGGTGTGTACGCGGTGGCGCAGGGCGGAGTCGTCGTCGGTGGACGGCAGCGGCCCGCGCGGCGTCCAGCTGCGGACGATCCGCACGTCGAGCACGGTCGCGGGGTGATCGGCGGTCAGCTCGGCATGGAGGGTCCGGTCGACGGCCAGCGCACTGACCGGCCCGAGACGCAGCTGCTGGACGCCGGCTTCCAGGTCGAGCACGACGGTGCGCTCGATGTGGGCGCGATCCTCAAGGCACGTGACGGCGGTGACGGGGAGGGCGATCGGCTTCGGGGCCGTGGACATGGCGGGTGTCAGCTCCTGCGGTTGCCGCCGACCAGGGCCTTGCCGGTCGGGATGCGGATCTCGTAGCCGCCGTCGAGGGCGGCAGTGGCGCCTGTGGGCAGGTCCAGTCGCCAGACGCGGGTGCCCGGCGCATGTCGATCGGGCCCCGTGCCTTCCTCGGGTGCCGTCCAGTCGGCCCGTTCCTCGATCCGGACGTCCGGTTCGGAGGCGACCGGCACTCGCTCGCGGACTTCCACGGTGACGGGCCTCGCGAGCCGGTTGGCCAGCTCCACGTGGACGCGGTGGTCGAGCACGGTGGTGTTGTTGCGCAGGCCCGAGGTCGACTCGTGCAGGTTCGTACGGCGGGTGACCCGGATGCCCTCGGCCGGCCCGAGCCCCACCCGGCGGACACCGCCGGGGGCAAGCGTGGGCAGTGCGGCGGTCAGCAGGAAGTCGTCATCGACGGTGACCTCCACCGGGCCGGCCAGCAGTGCCTGGTCGGTGGCGTTGGAGAGCACCAACGTCGCGTACACGGTCTGCTCCACGGACGGCACGCAGAGGTACTCGGTACGCAGGCCGACCGGGATCTCGCCGACGGTCACGGTGTGCCAGGTGCCGTCCGACGGAATGTCGGCGCGGGCGGTGGCATCGAAGCGGTGGTCGAAGGAACCCGCCGACTCGCGGGGCCGCACGGCCTGTCCGGGCAACGGCAGCGCGGCCACCGCTTCGGCGCGGCGGCGGTACTCGGTCGCCACCGGGTCGAAGGGAGAGTCGGGAAACAGCCGGCCTCTGCGACCGCCCTGCTCGGCGGGGCCGCACAGGACAAGGGCGGCATAGTCGAGCTCGGCTCCGCTCGGCTGCGGCGGACCGGCTACTGGTGCCGGAGGGAGTGGCGGCGCGGCCCGGCCAGGAGCCGCAGGCGCCATGGCAGCGGGGGCGCCCGCGAAGGACCTGCCGCCGGTACGCGGCCTGTCGTCCGGTCGCGACCCGGCCGGCTGCGCGAGGGCGGGCATCCCGCTGCCGAAGACTTCCGAGAGAGCGCCGCCCGCGCCGCCGGGCACCGGAACTGCGGTCGGCGGACCGCCGTAGCTCTGCGGTGCCGGCGGCGGGGGAGGCGGCGGTGGCGGAACGGGACCGGACACGGAGCCGCCCGCGGCACCCACGGGCGCGGAGCCGGCCCCGACAGCTGTGGGTGCGGCGGTCGTGGCTGGGCCAGGGCCTGCCGCGTCGTACCCGGAGAACAGGTCGACGAGCCCGGCCGGGGGCTCGCGCCAGCCAGAAGCCGCGGGGGCGGGCTGACTACGTCCGATCCGGATCGAACGGAGCCTCGGCAGGTCCGTGCGGCGCCGAAGATCGGCGGTGGCCAGGGCGATGCGCACGCCGGTCCAGTCCTCGCCGGTCCGCTGGGCGACCGAGGCGCGCAGCACCAGACGGCCGCTGCCGTCGCCCTGACGGTGAGTGAGACGGTAGGCCGGCACCCAGACGGCGCCAGGCACCCCGTATTCCAGCTCCAGCTCCAGCTCCACTTCCGCATCACCGGTGCCGTCGAGTGTCAGGACCGCGCAGACCGTGTTCTCCACGTGTGCTGACGGTGTGTCGGTGGAGGCGCGGGCGAGCCTGTCGGCGGCGACGGTGAGCTCGTGCTCGACGTTGCGCAGTGCCTCCTCCAGCTCGACGAGGCGGTTGTGCAGTCCCGTCAGCCGCTCGTCGACGAAGTCGCCGAGCTCCAGCCACGCATCGACCGGGGTGCGGCGGTGCGGGTCCTCGCGCCTGCGGCCGGGTGGGACCGGGTGGAGGGCCCTGACCTCCTCGATCAGGCTCAGCTGCCGGTCCCGGCGTCCCTGCGCCGCCGCGTACTTGTCGCTCAGCCGCTCGATCTCGCGCCGCAACTCGTCGGGCATGCCCCTGCTGAGCGGCTCGGCCTCGATTTCCACCCGGGCCTCGGTGACGCGCACCCCGGGGGCGCCCAGGACACGGGCCAGCAGCGAGCCCGGGTCCAGCGAGCGGGGCAGTCCTGTCACCCGCACCCGGCCGTCAGGCGACACGCTGCCCCGGGCCAGGCGCCGGCAGACCGCGCCCTGCGCGTACACCACGACCGAATCGAGGGTCGACCCCCACCTCTGTGTTGACTCAGCCGTCATGTGCTCCGCCCCCTGCCGCGTCCATGCTGAGCGAAGCCTACGCCCGGGCGGTCTTCGCGTCCGCGGCCGGTCGTCGGGTCGTACTCGCGTGCGCCGAGGTGGGTGAGGCCCATGGGATCCTGAGTTCCGCCGACGAAGCCCTTGTCACCGGTCCACTGGGCAGGCTGAGTGCCTCGCATCTCACCGAACGGCTGCGTGTGCCGACGAATGACCACCTGGGTCGCCGCATCGCGGCACTCGCGTCGGCGGAAGCGCCCGGGCGTGTTCCTCGGACATCTCTTCGACGACGCATCACGCTGAGCTTCCGCTCTCGGTACGTTGTCGGTTGTCTTAACGGAGGTTGGCGGATACGAACATCAGCAATACCAACCGTAACGTCCGCTTGAGCTTCTTCGGTTAGTGAGTCGCGTCGGTGGCACTGTAGAGGGGAAGCCCGGCCGTACCGTCCGAGAAGTCGTCACCGCACTTGTCGGACCGCTCGGCGACAGCGCCGGTGAGCGCCGCCGCCAGGACGATGAACGCTCGGGGCTGTGGCCCTGGTTGGCCGGTCATGAAACGGTATGGGCGCAACTGGTGTTCGCCGACTGGGCCGCTTCCTGTCGGGTCGAAGCCCTGGTCGCGGCTCGGCGGAACGTACCCGTATGCTGCTCACCGACGCGCTCAATGTGCTCGCCGAACTCCCCTGTCAGGCTGAACCCCTGCCCGTCTTCGCTGCCCGGGTTCTGAACAGACACGCGCATGATCTCGGCGACGACACACCTCTTGCCACGCTCGTCCTGCGCGCCCTGGCGACCCTGTACGGCACTGTGCCACCGCAGTCCGCGGCGGAACGGTGCGCCTTGTGGAGCCGCGCGGGCGTAGCCGATGACGAGCTGTCCGCCACCGTCGTCGTCGGCGGACTGCGCCTCGTCAGCGACGGTCTGCTCGCCCGTGTGGCCCGCCTGTGCACCGAGGCAGGTCAGGCAGCCAGCCCCTCGCCCACGTCCGGAACCCGGGTGAGCTCACCTTGCCCGCCGCCCTCGCCCCACTCGTTGTCCACGTGGTGGAGAACCCCAGCATCCTGGCCCTCGCCCTTCGCCGCTTCGGCCCCGACTGTCCGCCGCTTGTCTGCACGTCTGGCTGGCCCAGCACTGCCGCGATCCAGCTCCTGTGCCTACTCGTCGACCGGGATGCCGCTCTTCGCTACCACGGTGACTTCGATGGCGAGGACATCCGCATTGCCGCATACGTCCTGGACAAGACGCGGGCGCACCCCTGGCGCATGACGGCAGCGGACTACCGGGCCGCGGTCGTCCGCAACGCACACGGTCTGCTACCCGGGGCATCACCGGAGCGCCGTGGGACCCCGCGTTGGCCGTCGAGGCCATGGCTGAGTACGGCACCGCCGTGGTCGAGGAACCGGTGGCCGATGTGCTGTTGGAAGACCTCACTGCCATCGCCCCGGGGCAATGGCCGCTGGGCGGTTCAGCTCCCGAGTTCGGCGTAGCGGACGACCTGGACCGCCAAGACGATGACCATGGCTGTTTCGGCCAGCGAGATCACCATCAGTGGCCAAGGTGTCGGGCCGAGCAGCCAGTAGACGGCCAGTGCCGCAAGCGGTGCCCCGCAGAACGTCATCAGGTCCACGGTGAGCTGGAATCGTTTCCGAGAGCCGCGGCGTGCGTCGCGACGGTGTGCGGATTCCCAGCCGAAGACATCTGTCTGGACTGACGTCAACTCCTTGAGGCGAGGGGACAGGTCGTCGCGTATGTACCGGCCGACGGCGGAAATTTTCTCGTCGTTGACCAGGTAGGTCCACCCCAGGACTACGGACAACGGGGGGAGCAGCAGCAACATTTCGAGGTGGCCGCCCCGTGCGAGCGTGGAGCCGATGACCGCCGCCAGGACGCCGAGGGTGGCGTAGATGAGGTTGTCGCGGAAGCCGATCCTGGCTCGTTGCTCCTGCTTGATCTGCTCGTACTCGGCAAGCAGGAGTTGGCCGATGTCGATCACAGTTTTTCATTCTCCAGACGAGCCAGTTGGGCTTCCAGACCGCTGAGGCCGTTCCTCTCCGCGCCGCTGCGGACAAGGGACACATCGGGGATCTCCAAGCGTAGTTGGAGGGCCAGGCGAGTGATGAGTTCTTCCGCTTCCTGTCGAGTGACCTGCCGGCGCGAGCCCATCCTCTGGTCCAGTCGGTCAAGAAAGGCGTGCTTCCGTGGTGTTTCCTCCGGGCACCAGACACGGAAGAAGCGGCTGCCCGCCATGCGATAGCTCCCGATGCGGGAGAACGGGATCCCCTTCTCGCCGAAGGCGGAGGAAGGCAGAGAGACCGACCAGGTGCCGTCGTCGTCCTGTTCCGGGGCAACCGTGTCGAGGCCCTGCTCGCGGAGCCACTTCAGGGCGGACCGCAGGAGGCGCTCGTCCGCCTCCGTGTCCAGCTCCTCGTTGTCGAGCGCGTTGATCAGCTCCGGCGTACCGGCGCAAAGCGCACTGAGCTCCGGGTCGTGTGCTGTCCCCGCCTCGGCCTGGCCGTAGACCAGAAGCCGCTCCCGGCCACGCACCAGGTAGACGGGCAGGAAGACGAGTGTCTCGCTCAGACACTCCACGGCGTTCAGCGCGACGGGGAGGTTGAACCGGGCCCGGTCCTTGCGGCTCTTGAGGCGGTCGAGGGCTGAGCGGTCGAAGCCGGATGCCACAGCGACCGGTGTGAAGCGTGGGTAGTGCTTGCTGCGCTGCGCCCGGTCCATCTCTTCGGCGGACAGCAGCGTCACGACCTCGTCGTCGTAGTGGGCCCGGGTCAGCGGGCCGCAGCTCAGTGCCTCGAAGTACAGCTGGCGTCGGTCCTGGCGGGTGACCACGTAGCGGATGTCGTCGTCCACGGAGCGCTGTCCCAGCGGCGTCAGGTGCAGCCGGCCTCCGGGCCCTTCCTGGGTGTGGCCGATCGCGGTCAGGAAACGCACGGCCTGCGCGACCAGGGCGCGGTCCAGTGCGAAGAACGCCGCGAGTTCGTCCACGGTGTCCAAGGAACCGTGGCGCAGCCCGCGCTCCAAAAATCGGTCGATCAGGAAGAAGGCCTCGCCCTCGGTGACGTCGGCGCGGATCTCCACCTTCCACACCGGCAACAGCAGTGCGTAGAGCCGGGTGGGCACGATGCCCTGTCCGAAGGCGGCGTCCTCCAGAACTCGCTCCTCAGGGAAGTTCATCAGGCGAGGTGCAGTGGTCATGGCCGGCCTCCTTCCCGGGCCAGGCGGGCGGCATCGCCCAGGTCCGGGACGGTTTCGTCGAGGGCGGCCGTGACCTCCCGGTAGTCCCGCAGATCGCCACGTTCGAGCAGATGCTGATGAAGGTCGCCGATGAGAGTGCGGAATCCTGGATCGTCCGCACGCATCAGAGTGCTCAGATCGCCGGTCAGGACGAGCTGGCTCTTGGCCCGTGTGAAGGCGACGTTGGCACGGCGCAGTTCCTTGAGGAAGCCGATCCGGCCCTCCGGATTACTGCGGGTGAAGCCGTACAGGACGACGTCGCGCTCTCCACCCTGGTAGGAGTCGACGCTGCCGACCGAAGCATCCGCGAGCTGAGAGTCACCGATCAGCGGGGTGAGGTAGCGGACGACCTCCAGCCGCTGAGCGAGGTAGGGGACGATCACCATCCACTCGGCGCCGCGGCGGTGGTAGAAGGCGGCGAGCCGGGCCAGAAGGCGCGCTTCGCAGGGGTTGAAGGGGCCCTTGCGGCTGCGGCCTTCGGTGCGCCCGCCCCCCGACTCACGACGCACGCGGTCGGGCAGCGCGGCAGTGTCGACGAAGGCCATCGGGCTCGCGAACAGGGGATCGCGGTGACTGTGATCCTTCTCCGTGAGCAGTTCTCCCCGGTAGAAGGCGGCCGAGATGAAGTCGGCGATCTCGGCGGGCATGCGACGCTGGCGGGTCAGCTGCACGACATGCGAAGAGGGCAGCCCGGCACGCAAGCGTTCCAAGGCGCTCTGTGACATCAGCCGGATCAGTTCGGGATCACCGATGTCCTGGGCCCACTCGTCCACGTCGGCATCGCGGAAGGGCGGCAATTGCCGGTCATCGCCGACCAGGACACCACGGCGGACCCGAGCCAGAGGCACCAGTGTGTCCGCGATTCCGATCTGGCCGGCCTCGTCGACGATTCCCAAGTCGAAGTCGACGCCAGCCAGTTCGGCGCGTGACGCGGCGCCGATGCAGGTGGCGCCGACCACCTGGGCGTAGCGGACGAGTTCGGGCACCAGCTGCCCCGGGTCCTGGCCGATGGCGGCTCGCCACTGCTGGGTCAGTTCCTGGCGTCGCGAAAGGACCGGGAGCCAGTCCTTCAGCTGCCCGTGCAGGGCGCGCAGCGCGGTCGCCCCATCGGCCGGATCCAGCAGGCGAGCCGGCAGCGCCGTGCCCGGCACGACCGAGCGCAGCGCGTGGACGGCCGTGTCGGCTGCCTCGTAGGCGGACTGGACGCTCTTGGCGACGTGGCCTTCCGCCGTCTGAAGTGTGGTTCGGGCGGCGATGACTGCGGGGTCCTCGCGGGTCGCGCGTTCTGCCCCGGCGCTCGCCGCCTCGGTCCGCCGGAGGATGCCGGGGGCGAGCGCGTTCAGCTTCTCGATCTCGGCTGTCTCGGTGGCGAGCTCTTCTTCCCGGCGGCGAGCCCGGGTGCGGTGCAGGCGACCGGTGAACAGGGCGTTGGAACGCTGCCGTTCGGAGTGGGCCTTCGCCCGGAGCCACTCGGCACGCTCGGTGCGATCCTCCAGGATCGACCGCCGTTGTTGTTCCTCGCGCCGGAGCGCCGCCAAATGCTCCTGGGCTGGTGCGGCCGCGGCCCGAATCGCTGCGCGCAGGCGCAGGTCCGCGGTCCGCGCCTCCTCGGCGTGGCTGTCGACCTGCTGAACGCGCGTGGCGAGCTCGGCTGTCCACGGTTCTACGGCTGCTGCCTCCTGGTAGGCCTGCGTACGCTGGGCCATTGCGTGCCGGATCTCTTCGGAGAGGCTCTCCGACTGTTCCTCCAGGAGTAACGGTTTGACGTCGGCGTGAACCTTGCTCTCGTCCCCGACCCGGATCACCACGAGATCTTGCGGGAGCCGGGCTAACACGTTGTCCACGGCGCGGTTGGTGTGGGACGTGACAAGCACTCGGCCGCTGTCCGCGGCGGACGTGGTTGCGGCGGTGTGGGCGATCTCCGTGATGGTCCGGGTCTTGCCCGTGCCGGGCGGGCCGAGCACCACCAGCAGGTCCTCGGTGGTCAACGCCTTGCGGAACGCCCGGAGTTGTTCGGGGTCGAGTTCCTGGTGCGGTTGCGCGCCAGTCGCCGGGATCGGGCGCACCTGGTGTTCGACCATGGCAGGGAGGAGGCCAGGGTTCTTGGAATCGCGTGCGCGGAGGCTCGCCACGGCCTGCCGCTGCTTGTTGAAGATCACATTGCTGGGGATGAGCTCCAGAGCGCCGCGCGTCGGCAGCCGGTCCCATGACGCGGGCTGATCGAATCGGACGGTGACGCACCGGCCCGCTGCCCGGCCCACTTTGCCACGGGTCTCCGTGTCGCCCTGAATGCGGACGAAGGCGCCGGACGGCGGCAGCTCCGGTCCGATGAGCTCGAATTCGTAGACGGACTGCGGGGCTCTGCCGCGCTTGCCACCAGTGGCCGTGAAGCTCTGATACGGGAAGGGGGCGGCTTGGCGTGCCTCCCGCGTGGTGATCTCCTCGGTGGCGTCGATGAGGCGGTCCACCGAGTCGAGAAAATCCGACTGGGCATCGCCGGTAGACTGGACTTCCGGCTGATCCGCCCGCGCCTGACCGAGACGCTGCCAAGCCTGTTCGAGGACCTGCCACTGGGCGTCCGAGCCCGTGGGTACAGCCCGCAGCTCAAACACCATGTGCCAGACAGGCGGGCGCACCACAAGGCAGGACCTGGCGAGTCGCGCGTGGTCGGTGAGGCGCAGCGGATCGATGTGCTTGACGAGGTAGCCGCTCCCTCGGTTCGTCGCTTCGAGGCGTATCCGGTACGCGCGTGTATGAACCAGCAAGGACGGTTTGTACTTGCCGCCAGCCGGGTTGACGATCACGGCCACGCCGGCTTTCAGCTGGTTCAGGTCGTGAACGATCTGTGAGGCGTCCGGTGGCAGACCGGCGCTGGATTCGGCCTTCGAGCGAAGCTGTTCATCGAGACCGAAGCCGGGTACGAGAACCAGCGGGGCGCGCAGGGCGATGGTGGTGACGGGCATCGGCGGCGCTCCTCAGCGCTGGGGCGGCGGGACGGATGCCAGCTCGCGTGCGGCGGAGAGCAGAGCGAGGCGGAGCGTACGCGCCTCCGGGCGGGCCCCCGGATCCTCCCGCAGCGCACCGGCGACCGCGTGGACGAGACTGTCCGGTACGGAGTCCGAGCCGCGGTAGGCAGGCAGCCTGGGGTCGGGGATACGGCCGGTCAGCGCGCGGTGGAGCAGCGCGCCCAACTGGTAGACGTCGGTGGCCGGCCCAGGGCGTCCACGGGAGCCGTGCCGCTGCTCGGGTGCCCGGTAGGGCCCGGCGTTCTCGCCCGGGCGGGGCGGCACGGTGGCCAGACCGAAGTCGCGCAGCACCATCTGGGGCCGGTGCATGACGACCGCGGTCGGCCGGAGCGCGCGGTGCGAGAAGCCCGCGCCGCTCAACCGTTCGAGGACGTGGGCCACGTCGGCGAGCCCTCTCACGATGGACCACAGGCGCTGCGGGTCCGTCGGCGTCGGCGACTCGGGCAGCAGTTCATGGACAGTCCCCATGGGGCTGCCGAGCCTCGCGTCGCCCGGCCAGGCCAGAGCGAGCGTGGAGGTCTTCCCGCTGCGGGTCAGCTGTACGACGTCGGGGCCACGGAGCCTGCGGCACAGCTCGGCTTCCTGTTCGAGCGCGGCCAGCGGGTCGAATTGGTTCGGGCCGGGAAGCGGCCCTGTCCGTTCGACCTGGCGCAGCCAGGCGTAGGCGCCGCGACCACCCCCGTCGGGCACCACGCGTGCCACTGCCTGACGTCGCAGCACGTCGCCGTCCCGCGACTCGTGAACGAGATCACCGGGGCTTTCGTACAGCAGGTACTGCTGTCCCGCGACATCGATGACGGGCCGGCTGTCCCAGGCGGCCGGCTCGGGGGAGCGGTCGGGGGCGGACACCACGACCATGGCGGGTGCGCTGCGCGGCTCCTGGGCAACCTGCCGTTTCGGGCGCAGGTCGCGCAGCACCCGCATGGCGAAGGCGGCGGCGTGCCGCGCCGCCGTCTCCTGCGAGCCCGTGGCGTCGCGTGTGGATTTGTCCGGGTCGGCGAAGTCGCTGATGCCGCGGATGGACAGGGCCCGCACCGCGCTGTTCATCCTGGTTGCGTGGGTGACGCCGTGGCTCTCCATGTCGACGGCCACCGCGTCGTTGTAGTGCCGGCGGATCCGTCGGGCCGTCTCGGAGTCGCGGAAGCCGAGCAGCACGTCACCTGACGCGATCGGCTCGAAATGAACCTTGGGTGGTGTGGAGAGGCGGGTGTCCGGGCGGAGATAAGCCCAGGGTTCGTTGCGACGGGCGGAGCGTACCAGCTGGTCCATGTCGTGCTCCGGCGACCAGGTGTCAGGGCGGGCGGCGAATCCGTCCACGCTCTCGCGTCCACCGTGATAGCCGTGAACCTTGCTGGCGACGACGACGTCACCGAGGTGGATATCGTCCCTGAGCGCACCGGCGACGCCGACGAACAGCACAGCCTCGGCGTCGAAGTGCTCGATCGTGGACTGCGCGACGAGGGCCGCACGGGTGTTGGTGGGGCCCGTCTCCGCCAGCGCCACCTCCCAGTTGAGGCCCGGCATCCGGCCGACGTCGAGAAGGGTGCCTTGTGGCAGTTCGACCTCGTGGACGTCCACCATGTGCTGGCGCACCGCCTCGTATTCCACCTGCAAAGCAGTGAGCACAACCACAGTGGGTCGTCGCCTGCTCGCTCCCCCCAACAGAAACCCTCACCTTCACAGGTCTGAGACTGAACCTCGTCACTCCCGGCTGTCGTCCCGCTCAGCGTGGGAAGCAGCAAGAACGAGCACTCTAGCCTGGCCCATCGAAGCGTATTCGTGAGTCGGCCTCGCCTGATGACGCCCGCTGCCGGAACAGTAAGGAACGAGCCAATCCAGCGCCTCGTCGACGGTTGCCTCAAGGGAGACTCACGGAGTCGAGGGTTAGCAACTTCGCTTGGCGTTTAAGCGCGGCAAAATCGTTTCTTGTTGGGGTTCGCCGTTCGCCGGGACTGTAAATCGTTCGGCTCTGGCACGTAGTCGGTGGTGACGCTGGGTGTCCGTCAGGGCAGGAGGATCCGGTGGCGGAGGAGGTCGATTCCGGCGCGTCCGTGCATCTGTCTCGTGATCCTCTTGGCGCGGGTGTTGACGCCTTCGGTGCGGCCGTTGTGGTACGGCAAGGTGAGGTCGGCGTCCACGGCGGCCCGCTCGATTTCGAGGTCGTTGGTGAGACTGCGCAGGTGCGGCAGGTCGACGGCGCGGGCGGTGGTGATCCACCCGGTAAGTTTCACATCGTTGCCCTCGGCCGGTTTCAGCAGGGCGGCGAAGCCGCGTACGAGATCGGTGAGCGCGGTCATCTCCGGGCAGGTCGCGGCGATCTTCTCCAACAGGGCCGTTTCCTTCGGGCGCAGATTCTCGGGGTCGGTGAGTAGGAGACGGCTGGCATGACGCGGCGTGGTTACGGGGCGGTCGCCTTCGGCGCGACCCTGGTTGAGGTAGCGAACCAACAAGTTGGCGCTGCCGGTGTAGCCCAACTCTTGGATCTCTCGCAGCAGTTGGGTGACGGGGACTGCGGAGTCGGCCTGGCGCCGTTCGCGGAAGTGGTCGCGGTAGGGGTCGACGAGGGTGGGTCGGTAGGCGGGGACGATGCGCAGGGCCTGGGGTTCGGGCATGCGGGCATACCGTTTGACGGTATTCAGGGCCAGGTTGAGGCGGCGGGAGCAGTCGAGCAGGCCGACGCCCTGGCCGAGGAGATCGTGGACCTTGTTCCAGCGTTCGCGGGTGGTCTGCTCGCGTACTCCGCCGGGGCGGGGCGGGTTGATGGTAGCCCAGCAGTCGGCGTGCGCGCGGACCTCGAGCAGGACTTTGGCGCAGAGGTTGTGCCAGAGGTGCCATCGGTCGCTGACCTGCACCGCGTCGGGCAGAGCGCAACGGACGGCCTCGGCGTAGGTGGCTGATCCGTGCCGGCATACGACCTCGACACCGCTGCCGTGCTCCCGCAGCCAGGACTCCAGGGTGGCCGCCTCACGGTCGGGCAGGACCGCGACGCGTCCGCCGGTCTCGGCGTCCGTGATGATCGTGGCGTATCGATGCCGGCGGCGCAGGGCGAAGTCGTCCACGCCGATCACCCGCAGGACCGCTTGATGCGGCAGCGGCAGGCGCCGCAGATAGCGCAGCGCAGTGCTGCGGGAAACGGGCACAGCCAGCAGACCGGCGAGGCGCGGCCGGCCAGCCGCATAACTCCCGCGCCACCTGGGATATCTGGTCGGCCAGCCGCACTGTGCGGCGCTGATGGCGCTCCAGCAGTCCGGGAATCTGCTCGCGGAAGGTCTGCCGCCGGCAGCCCGGGACAGGGCAGACCAGCCGCCGTACGCGCAGGTGGACGACAACCTGGCGGCCGTCGACCGGCACGTCCGTCACCGTCCGGCCGTGGTGCCCGTGCACCTTCGCCGTCGGAGTCCCGCACTCCGGACATGGCACCGCCACATCCAGGGTGCGGGCCGTGATCGCCACCGCGTCACCGCCGTCCGCCACGTCCTCGACGACCAGCACCGACAGCCCCGGAAACACCGTGACCATAAGGGAGTTGACATCCATCACAAGATCGTGATCACGGATAGCTACTCAACGTCACCACCTAGTACGGGCCAGAGCCGTTCGTTTGACAGGCCCTCTCCAGCACGCCTGGAGGACGGAGCTCGCCTGCGCCGTCGTGGGACCCTGGCGGGGGCGTAGCTCGTCTACCTGACGCCGTCCGAGAGAGGGCCGGGGTGGACGGGCTTCGGCTCCGACAGGAGTGCTCCTCTGACCGGTTGTGAACGCTCCAGATGCCCGAAAGGGCGCTTGGCGCGGCCGCATACCTGCGTTGACCTGCAGCTATGTTCGTTCCCGCTTAATGCGTCATCTTCTCGATGAGGCGCCACGTCGAGGGAGCGATCGAGTACCTTGGCAGTTGCCTTAACGGAGGTTGGTGGACACGAACGTCGATAATGCGGACCGTCAGGTGCGCCTGAGCTTCGTCGGTCAGTCGATCGCTTCGGTGGGACCGTAGAGGGGAAGTCCGGCCGCACCAAATGAGCAGCGCGCGTTGCCGCCGCATGGTGGGCGAAGGCGGCCAGCAGGTCCTTTGTCTCTTGGTGGTACGCGACCTCAGCCTCTTCTGGCCTGCGGCAACGAATGAAAATTCCTGATGTGCGGCCGAGTTGATCCGCTCCTGGTCCGGATCTCGGCAGGTGGTCGCTGGTGATCGGGGCCGAAGGCCGGTCGGAGTGCTTTTGCGGTACCACATGGCACAGGTTGCAGATCGTGTCCTGTGCGGTCCAGGTGGTCCATGTGCGGCACGGGAGCAGCCCAGGGCTCCCTGTTCGTCACCCGCTTTGCTCTGCCGTACTGCCCTGCGGCTAGTTTGTGTGCAGGACAGATACGCAGGTCCGTGTCGGCAGAGGTACACGGGGGACGGGAGGTCGGGAAGAGTGTCGCTGCGCGGAGGTGATCCAGTCGAGATCGGCGGCTATCCGCTTGAGGCGCGGCTCGGCTCGGGTGGCATGGGCACGGTCTTTCTGGCCCGTACGAGTTCGGGGCGACCTGTCGCGATCAAACTGATTCACCAGCAGTTCGCGGGGGACGACGAGTTCCGTATCCGTTTCCGGCAGGAGGTGGCGGCGGCGAGGCGGGTGAGCGGCGCGTTCACCGCCGCCGTGGTCGACGCTGCCCCTGAGGCCGAGCAGCCGTGGATGGCGACGACCTATATCGAGGGGCACACGCTCGCCCAGCACATCGCCACGAAGGGCCCGCTGAACGGAGCGGAGCTGAGGAGGCTCGCCATCGGGCTGGCGGAGGCGCTGCGCGACATCCACCGGGTGGGGGTCGTCCACCGTGACCTGAAGCCCTCGAACGTCGTGCTCTCGCCCGAGGGCCCGCGCGTCATCGACTTCGGCATTTCACGCGCCGTGGACCAGCAGACGCTGACGATGACGGGGCGCGTCATCGGCACGCCGCCCTTCATGTCGCCGGAGCAGTTGCAGGCGCCGCGTGGTGTGGGGCCGCGGTCCGATGTCTTCTCGCTGGGGACGCTGTTGGTGTACTCAGCGACGGGCCGCGGGCCCTTCGACGCGGACAGCCCATACATGACGGCGTATCAGGTGGTGCACGAGGAGCCGTCGCTGGGTGCCGTGCCGGTGGCTTTGCGCGCGGTCGTCGAGTCGTGCCTGGACAAGGAGCCCAAGAGGCGCCCCTCGGTGGACGAACTCCTCGTGCTGCTGCGGGACCTGCCGGCCGACCTCGGTGGGACCGACGCGAACGGGGTTGGCGCGGGCTGCACCCGCGACGTGATCACCCAGCATGACTTCGCGACGCGGGCCACCCCGGCGCAGACTGCCCCGACCACCACCCCGGCCGGTCCCGATACAGGGAGCACCGGCACCCCCATCGGCCGCCGTCTGCGTCGCCGATGGCGTCCTGTGCTCGCGGCCGCGGTCGCGGTGGCAGCGATCGGCGGGGGAGTCGCCGCACTGAAGGCGGGCGGCTTCGGGGGGAACAGCGGTGGCGACAAGGGCAACAGCGTTGCGGCGCCGGGTGCCGCACTTCCGGACGGCTTCGAGCCGTGGCGCAAGACCGTGCAGGGCGGGAGCGAGGACATCCCCGACGAACTGCGTTGCGTCGCGCGCGGCGACGCGCTGTTCTGCGGGGGCGGCGGTGTTGTCGCGACCCGTATCAGGGCCCTGGACGGCTCGCGGGTGTGGACGGCGAAGAGTCCCGGCGTCCCCGTCCAGGGCATGCACCTGGTGGGCGCCACCGACGACACGGTGCTCGGTTACCGCTTCGCCGCCCAGGACGCCCCGCAGGACCCTCCCAGCGAGGTGGTGGCCATCGACGCGAACAACGGCCGGGAGCTGTGGTCCGTGCCGTCCGGCGCCCAGTCGATGGCCGTCACGGGTCGAACTCAGGACGCCATTGTGGTCGGCTCCGCCGTCGTGACGGTCGACGCTTCCAACTCCCGCTTCGAGGCCCGGGACGCGCACAGCGGTGAGGTCGCCTGGACGACGCCGTTTCCCGCGGGTACGCAGTGCGCTCCCGTCCCGGTGGGCCCACAGCTCTTCGCGATGTGCGCGATGGGTGCGGAGGTGGATGCCTCGGAGGTGCGCCACCCCACCCTGTACACGGTCGACCGCGCCTCGGGGACACTGGGCGGGCCCATCGCGGTCGACGGCCCCGCCGTGCCGATGGGCGTCGCCAACGGCAGGCTCGTACTCCTTCAGGGACACATGGAGGGAACGGCGCTGGCCGGCTACGACGGGGTGGCGCGGGTCGACCCGGCCTCGCGGCAGGTCACGTACTCCCGACTGGCCAAGACATACGCGGGGACGCCCGGCATGGCGGACGGCACTGTCTACGTGAGCGGGCAGACCGGTCTCGTCACAGCGCTCGACCCCGCGACCGGCCGGAAGAAGTGGTCGCGGCAGACAAGCGTGGAGGGTGCGTCGGGTCCCGTTGCGGGAGCCGACGCGCTGTATTTCAGCTCGGCCACCGGCCGGGTGGTCGCGCTGTCGCCGTACGATGGCAAACCCCTGTGGACAACAGACCCGCAGGCCGATGGTTTGACGGGTGAGCAGGGCGCAAGCCCGCGCGTGACCGTTGCGGGGCGTGCGGTGATCGTGGCCGCGGCCAAGAACACGCTCTTCGCCTTCGACGCGCAGAAGCCGCCGAGGTCGGGCTGACCCGGGCGGCACGGGACGCCGGCCGCTTTCCTTGCCGTGCGGACACCTCAGCGGCTCACTCGGTCGCCTGCGCAGCCGGCGAGGTCGGCCTCTCATCCGTGAGAGGGAGGCTGCTGCAGCCGGGCCGCGAGCTCCCCCGGCAGGACGTCCCGGTTTGCCGGCGTGAGCTGGACGACCTCGATGTCGGCGCGCCGCTTGAGGGCGTCGGTGAACGGATCGCGGTGCGTGTGGACCGTGGCGACGACGTCGACCTCTGCGACGAGCAGCGCGTCGACCGCGTGCCGGAACGCCGTGCACGCCAGTTCCATCCGTCCCAGCTCGTCGATGAGCACCAGCCGCCCCGTCGCCTCCTCGGTTCCTGCCGGCTGAAGCGACGGCAGCGCCAGTCGTTCCATGACGCCCAGGTCGACGCCGTATTTCCCTACCCGTGGCGGACCGGGCAGGTCGACATGGGCGAGCACCTCCCGCCGGCCTGCCAGGGTTTCCAGGGCGAAACCGACGCGGGCGCCGGATTGCCGGATCTCCTGTGTGGTGAAGCCGGTGACCACGTCGGTGGGCAGCAGCGCGGCCAGCCGACGGACGGCGGTCGTCTTGCCCGCGCCGGGGCGGCCCTCGAGCAGGATCCTTGTCGGCACACTGCCATCTTTACCCCCGCTTCCGGAGGCGGCCCGGGTGGGCTCGGCCGAACGGGGGTTTTGGGGGTGCGGACCGGTGCCGGTGCCGCCGTTGCGGGTATGGCGGCGCGCATGAGCAGAATTGAACTCAGCAGCACCGCGTTCGACGACAAAACGGTGATCCCCCGTCGGTACAGCGGGGAGGGTGAGAACATCTCACCGCCCCTGACCTGGTCGGGGGTGCCCCACGAGGCCACGGAGCTGGTGCTCCTGTGCGAGGACCCGGACGCGCCGGGGACGACCTTCCTGCACTGGCTGGTGACCGGCATCGATCCGCGGACCACCGGGGCGGCGGAGGGCCAGAAGCCCCACGGGGGTCTGCCATGGCCCAACGGCTTCGGCCGCGTGGGCTGGGGAGGGCCGATGCCTCCACCGGGGCACGGGCCGCACCGCTACTTCTTCCGCCTGTATGCCCTGTCCGAGCCGCTGCCGCTGCACGACCACCCGGGCGCCGAGGATGTGCACCGTGCCCTGAAGGGCAGGGAGCTGGCCTCCGGCACCCTGGTCGGGACCTATCAGCGCTGAGCGCGTCACCGCTGGTCGTAGCCATGGACGCCGTACAGCCGGACGAACCGGGCCGCGGTGACGGTCCTGAGGTGCACCAGGCCGCGGGCCCGCCGCTCGTACAGCTCGACGCGCTCCTGCCCGCCCTGCCCGATCGGCTGGACGAGCCGGCCACCGGTGCGGAGCTGATCCACGAGCGGCTCGGGCACTCGCGGGAAGGCCGCGCAGACGATGACGGCGTCGTACGGGGCACGGGTCGGCATTCCGAGGGTCCCGTCGCCGAGTACGACCTCGGCATTGCCGACGCCCTGCCCGGCCAGCCGCAGGCGGGCCTCGTCGACCAGGTCGGGCCGGCGCTCGACGCTGACGACGTACGCGGCCAAGCGGGCCAGCAGCGCGGTCTGCCAGCCGTATCCGGTCCCGACCTCCAGGACCTGTTCGTCTCCGGTGAGGCCGAGAGCGGAGACCATCATGGCGATCAGCGAGGGCTGGGTGGTCACCTGCCCGTGGGGGAGCGGAACGGGCGTGTCCCGGTACGCGGATGCCACCTCGTCCGCGGGGACGAATTCCGCCCGGGGGATGCTCCGTACGGCCTCCAGGAGACGGTCGTCGGTCACGCCCACGGCGTGGGCCGCGCGGACCAGGTCCTCGGGGGTCCTTTTACGGGCCATCGGACCGCGGGGCCGTGGCGGTGGCGCCGGCGGCCCCGATCGTGGTGCGTTCCGGTCCGACCACGATCCCCTTCGACGTCGGCGTGTCGCTGATCCCGGCCGTACTGTCCAGCGGCACCAGGACATTGGTCTGCGGGCAGCAGGCGGCGGCGCAGCCGGGTGCGGTCGGGTGGGCGATCAGCCGGAAGCCCTCCGCGTGGCGCTCGGTGTGCCCCGTGCGCGGCCACAGCAATGTGCGGGGCGACCGCGCCATGGGCATCTGGGAGCGGATGCCCCAGTCGAAGCCCTTGGTCTGGTTGAGGTCGAGCAGCGTCAGCGCCGTACGGCGGACCGTCGTCTGCTCCAGGGAGTACCGCAGCGCGGTGGCCACCGTCGGCACGCCTACCGCCCAGGTCTTGGGCGGGGTGATCGAGAGCCCGTCTCCTCCGCGCCGCTCCTGTCCCTGTCCATGTGCCCCATCCGCCGCTCATCCGCCGCGCTGCCGTTCCGGCCCAGTGTCGGCACGTTCCGCGCGCGGCGCGATCCGGGGCGGCCGGGCACAAGGGGCGGCCCGTGATCCGGGAGGCACAGCGTGCCGGCGTCAGGACGGGACGGGGTCCCCGGGTCCGTGTACCGCAGCAGGGCACCCACGCCCTCGTACAGCCTCAGCTCGCTCTCCGGTACGACGACCAGCTCGGCACGGGTGCCGACGAGGGCCCGGACGAGGGCCTCGTCGGCGCGTTCCTCGCGCGGGGCCCGCACGCCGAAGGACATCAGCTCCGCCTCGGTCAGGGCGAGCTGAGTGGGCCGGGAGCCCGCCCAGAGCCGCAGCGAAGACCCTGGCGGCCGGTTCAGCAGCAGTGCCGCGACCTGGCCGCGCTGGAGGGCGGCGACGGTGGCGGCCAGCCCCTCCGTCATGGGTCCGTCCAGGGCACGCCGGCCGATGAAGATGTCCACGAGTTCCCGGTCGTGCGCGGCCATGCGGCCGCGGAAGACGCCGTCGAGCTGCGGCTCCAACAGGGCGCGGCCGGTGTCGGTGGGGGTCCGGCCGCCCACGCGTACGACCTTGTCCCGCAGGGTGTGCGGCAGGCGGCGGATCAGTACGTTGCACGCCCACTCGTCCCCGCCCACGACGACGGCGTCTGCATGGGCGCGCCGCGCCTGTTCGTCCAGCCGGTGGCCGAGCCGGAGGGAAGTACGGTGCCAGGTCGCCACCGCGACCCTGCGGTGCAGCCGCTCACCCGCGGTGACGGTGGACGCGGGCCAGGTGCCGGTCTCCGCCTCCAGAGTTACCCAGCCGTGGGTCTCGGCGGTCGGAAGGCCGCCGTAGTGGACGACTACGGCCATGTAGGGGATCTCCGGAACGTGCTGGGTGACCAGGGGCATCGCGTCCGGCAGGGTGCTGTAGCGCGCGGAGTCGTGCTCGGGCGGCCTGGGCAGCTCCCCGTCCAGGACGAGCGTGCCGTGGGCGGCGAAGATGGCCTGACCGTGCACCCCCGGCACCTCTGTGTCGGCGCCGACCACCTCCTCCAGCACGTTCAGCAGCGCCCGGTCCGATCCCTGACGGGACAGGCTCTCGCGCAGCCGCTGCCAGCGCAGCGCGATGGCCCGCTCGGGATGCTCGACGTCTCGGGAGGTGTCCAGGTACACGGAGGCGAACGGGCCCGGCTCCGCGTAGAGGGGTTCAAGGAACGACAACCTCATCGCCACTCCTCGTCGATGGTCTCCCCTCCTTCGATGATGCGCGCCTCGGCGGGCGATGGTGCTCGATGAGCGCAAAGCGGTACGGAACGCTAGGCGGTCAGGCGCCGGCCGGCTGCCGGCCCGGCGTGAGCGTGGTGGCGGCGACCAGGCCGCCCAGCACCGCCGAGCCGCGGGCCGGGACAGCAGGCCGACTCGGCCGACGAGGCGCGGCGTATGGCTCAGGTGGTTCTTTCCGAGGAGTGACCCGGTCGTCCGGACGAACAGGGGCTTTCCATCGAAGGATTACGCCGGCCGGCTGCGGGGTCGGCCACCCTGAGTGGCCCGCCGAGCAGATCCACTCGGCGGTGAGCCGGTATCGGCCTCCGCCTTTTCTGCTCGGTCGGCCTGCGGGCCCGGGCCGGTCGTGCCGCTCCGTCTCCCTGCGCTGATCGGACGCCTCGCCTCACCACGTCCGACCGGCGCAGGGCTGCCCCCGGCTCGCGCGTCGCCGATGCCCCGTCGAGACCGCCGATTTGGCGCTGGGGATGTGATGCCACCCATAGGAGCTGTGTCACATCCTAAGGCGGGTAGTAGGGCGAGGGGCCGCCCGAACGGCAT
>NZ_BMRN01000024.1 GCF_014648655.1 Streptomyces atratus | reverse complement strand
AGAAAAGGGGGCAGTGAGCGGGACACACCCGACCTCGTGGACCTCACACCGGCCGAGATTCGACGTCTGCTGGCAGTTGGACCCCACCGCCGTGCTCCGGACCGGGACCACGCGATGACGTGGTCCCACTGGCGTCGCCGCCACCAAGCACGCGCCCGCCGCTGCCACTACAAGCAGCGCGGCCACACCTTCGCGGGACGACCCGGCAAAGACCGCCCCACCCCCATTCCAGCCCACTACACTCCCCACACCCAAGCCGCTGACCAGCACGAATGAAGAAGTCCGGCTGGAGTACTAGGAGTTCTACCAACTGAACGGCCCGCCTGGGCGCCAAACCGATGACACAGCACGGTGAGTGGCCCAAGAGCCGCTCAGGAGCGATCGAGTGCGCTGACGTTGATGTCAGACACTGCAGTCACCACAACTTGCTGATCGATGAGGCCAAGCGCTTAGAAGGCACTTGGTGGGTTGGGTGTCATACCCCTGCTGACCTGCTCCTCTTCCCGTGCTTGGCGTCTCGTCGACCGCCCTTCGGCACGCATTCGACAGGCGGCAGAGGCCGGGCTAACAGCGCGTCTCGCAACCTTGGGCGGATAACAAAAGGCGTCCGGTGCGGTGCATCGCAAGGCGGCCGAACAGCGTCGCACTGGGCCGTACTCGGCTGATTGGCCAACGAAGCGAGGTGCCGGTGCCGTGCGTCGCGGGCATCGGAGATCTTCGACCTGTGATCATGGAGCGTTCGTTGAAGGTCCAGGTCGTGAGGCGCCGCCGGGTGACGCTCGCGGGAACGCGCTGTAGGTGATGTGGTGAACTGGTTGGCCTCGCTGCCGACGGTGGTATTGGTTGTTGGCTGGCTCTTCCTTGCCCTACTGGTCGCGGCCGTGGCGCGGGTCGGCGTCCGGGCGCTCGTACCGGTCGGGGAACAGGATCAGGTGCCCCAGATTGCCATGCCCCTGATGCCTACACTCGGCGCCGCCTTCGCGATCTTTGCGGCACTCTCGCTGGCCAGCGAGGCCAGCTACCTGCGCGCAGCAGAGCAGTTGGTGAGCGACGAGGCGGCCGCAGCCTCCCGCCTGGCGTGGTCGGCGACAAGTCCGCGAGTCCAGTCGGAGCCGATCCATTCGGCACTGCTGGACTACCTGCAGGCCACGCGTGTCAGGGAATGGGAGGGTGCGGCAGCGGCGTCCGGTGACGACCCGGCCACCGCTCACGCGATCGCGCGGCTGGAGCGGAGCGTGCGTGCCGAGGCGGCCCGGCCTGAGCTGGGAACCCCGGCAAGCACGGAGCTGCTGGTTTCCCTGGACAGCGTCACCAATAGTCGTCGCGCACGCGTTGCGGCTGCCTCGCGCGACGTACCCGCGCTCTACGTTGTCACGCTTGTGGTCGGCGGACTGGCCTTGATCGTGAACGCCGGCGCACTCACCTTCCGCAGCAGCCTGCGAACGTCACTGCTCGTTCTGGGCGTTGCGAGTGTGGTCGGGCTGAGCCTGGCGTTGCTCTTCGCACTCACCGCGCCCTGGAGTGGACCGATCACCGTGAGTGGGCATCCACTCGACGTCATCATCGGGGACCTGAAGTCCGGCTTCTTCGAAGGCGGGTCTTAGACGTCGTTTCACTTGGTGAGTCGGCGGTGGCAGATGAGGGTTGCGGCTATGCCGACGAAGGCGAGGAAGTGCTCGGGCTTGCGTTCATATCGACGGTGCAGGCGTCGGCAGCCGGCGAGCCAGGACACCGTTCGCTCGACGACCCAGCGGTGGCGGCCGAGCCGGGTGGAGGACTCGATGCCCTTGCGGGCGATCCGGTGGCGGATGCCGCGTTTGCGGAGCCATCGACGCAGGTGGTCGTAGTCGTAGCCCTTGTCCGCGTGCAGCTTGGCCGGTCGCCTGCGGCGGGGTCCGCGGCGGGACCGGATGGGAGGAATGCCGCGGACGAGCGGTTCCACTCCCTGGCTGTCGTGCATGTTCGCGCCGGAGATGCCCAGCGACAGCGGCAGCCCGCTCCGGTCAGTGATCAGGTGAATCTTCGATCCCAACTTGCCACGGTCGGTCGGATTCGGTCCGGTCAGCAGCCCCTTTTTGCCGCCCGGACGCTGACGGAGTCGATCGCGCACCGCGACCAGTCCAGCTCGCCCCGGGCACCGAGTTCGTCCAGGACGACGCGGTGGAGCCGGGCCCAGACCCGGTCCTGGCTCCACTGGGCGAACCTCCGGTAGACGGTCTGCCAGGCCGGGCCGAAAACCGGCGGCAGTTGCCGCCACGTACAACCCGAGGTGGCCACGAAGATGATCGCGGCCAGAGTCTCGCGGTCACCGGCCCGTCGTCGACCGCCGCCCTGAGGACGCTTTACCTCCGTGAGCGGCACCACCCGCCGGAACAGCACCCACAACTCACCCGGCACCAACCGCTCAACCAGATCCGTCATGCACTACTCAACGAGCGATCACGCCATAAGAAACGACGTCTTACTGGTGGGCTCTCCTATTCAACTGTCGCTGGTTCCCCCGAGGAACCCAGCCTGCTGGTGACCTTCCATGCTCTCCGGCGGCGTATCGGCTCCAGGGTTCGGCGGAAGATCGCTGACCGGCTGAGGGGGTCGTTAAAACCTGGTTGATACAGCCCGGGTCGGCGCTCCTCGGGCTGATCTCTGGCCTGGACCGTGAGGTGATCAGTGACCGTAGGGTTCAGGGAGCGGCGGGAACCTGCCACGTGGCGCGAACAAGCTTGTTTGAAAGGGGGATTGAGATGGAAATCAGGAATGGGGAATCGGGACCATCACGCCACGACCCGGTGGGGTCGCCCAGTCCCGGAACCGGGGGCAGATGTGGACGCACGGGACAGCGCATCAGTACCGTCCGAGCAACCACCTCCGCAACCACCGCTTCCCCCGTACCCTTCGTTCCCACCACTTCCCCCTCAGGCGCCGCACCTCTCGCCACCGCCATCGGGCAGTCGGGCGTCCCGGGCGGCTGGAGCGCTTGTCCGGTTGATTAAGTCCAGTCGCTGGTACTGGCGTTGGGGCGCCCTGGCGCTGGTCATGGTGCTCGTCGCCGGTCTGATGACCTTTGTGCTCTGGCCACGCGAGAAGACGCCCCCGCAGCTGGCCTCGGCGGCCACGAAGAGCCTGCGCGCCTGGCGAGGGGTCACCTATGCGGGGACCACGGTGAACGGCAACGGCGCGATCATCGGCTTCCGTCTGACGGTCGCCCGCGACGGCACTACTTACGGAACCCTGAGCCGTGACTCCGGGGCATACGCGGAGCTCGCTGTGAGCCCCGAGCGAACCCTTCTGCGCGGCAACAGCCAGTGGTGGTTCGAGCACGAGCCGGGCAGCGCCGAAGCGCTGGCCAACACCTGGGTGGCCGACCCGCCGCAGGGGGTGATCGGCCTGGCCGAGCTGTCCCGGATGACTCCGACGGCGCTCGCCGACGCCCTCTCGGGCCAGGACACCGACGGTCCGTCCGGGCGGCCGTCCAGGTGGCGCCAGAGCGGGGCCACGTCGGTGAACGGCCGTCCGGCGAAGGTACTGACCGACGGCACCCTGCGCATCGTGGTGAGTGCGTCCCCTCCGTACCAGCCGCTCTCGGTCGGCCTGCCGGGTTCCGCTGGATCTCAAGGAGCCGCCACACCCGCACCTGCGCCGGACGCCTCGGATGCGCGCACTGCCGTCTTCCGCTCCGGCCCGCAGGACGGTGCCGCACGGTCCGCGGGCCATGTGCAGTCCGCAGGTCACGTGCCGGCGGCGGCCGGTGAGCCCGCGCCCGCCCCTGCCCTGTCGTCCGCAGTCAGCGAGCCCGACAAGGCCCAGGTGCAGAGCACAACGGAGAACGTACGCCGGGTCGACACCTCGCACGAGCAGGCCGAACCGCTGAGCCAACGTGTGGCGGCCCAGACGGACGTGGCCGTACAGCTCACGGCATCGTTCTGCAGCACTCCGAGCTGCCCGGCCACCGTGAACGTGACCAACCAGGGCACCGCTCCGGCCAGCGGCACGGTGATAGTGACCGTAGCCGGACAGACGCCCCTGAACAGTCCTGTTTCCGTGCCCCCCGGCGGAAACCGCACGCTGACAGCGACGGCGACGAATACGGCACCGCCCGGCCAGACGATCCCGGTGAGCTGGTCCGCGGCCTTCTACGAAGTGAGCGTCATGGGCGACGACCCGGCGCTCGTCAAACGGCTGATGGGCCGCGGTTTCCAGCTCAATGAGGCACTGGGCGACCAGCGGGCCAACGACAGCAAGGGCAAGCCCGTCCTGCAGCTCCTCGACGCCATGACAGCCGACATCGGTCCGCGGACCAGCCCCGAGGTCCGCAAGAGCCGGCTCAGCAATGTCGGCAAGACGGTGGCCAATCTGGAGCAGCAGGGAGCGTTCGAGCCGTTCTACGACCTGGCCGTGAACACCGACAACCTGAGAGTTTCCGGCGAGAGCGGCATTGCCGAACTGGCAGCCAAGACAGCCCAGCTCTCCGTCTCCGACCGGCGGACGCTGCACTATGCGAGCGATCTGGCGCGCGCGGGGAACAAGGTCGTCTGGGGCAACACCTACAAACCCGAGGGTTCCACGGACGGGTACAAGGCCGACCTCCAGAACCTGACCGGCAAACAGACCATCCAGCGCAAGGCCGTGTCCGGGGGCACGGACGCGGTCGTGAACGACTTCGCGGCGGCGATCAACGAACTCTCCGGTACCGGAGTGGTCCCGCCCGGCTTCGACAAGGTCGCCTGGATCGACATCGACCCGAACGCCTCCACCCTCCTGGCCGGCAGTGACCGGCAGGCACTGGCGAAGGAGTTCAAGAAGCTCAAGCTCGACAAGTACTGCAACGGCGCGGGCGGCCCCGCTTTCGACGCGGCCGTGTTCACCACCTATCCGCCCGGCCCGGACGGCACCCCGCAGCGCACGAACAGCGTGTTCACCTGCAACGAACTGCTGAGCAGTGCCGTCGACCACCACAAGTACATCCAGGACGAGATGGTCTGGAAGGCCAACAACGACCCGGTCTGGTACTCCGCCAACTACAAAATCGACGGCCGCCGAAAGAGCGAGACCACCACGGAGAACGGCGTCACGCTGCCGAAACTCGCCAAGGACAACGAGAACCACTGGATCTCCAAGAACAAGCTGCCCTCGGCCCCCGGAGTGAAGCTGTCCCCCAAGACGCTCGTCGACCCGGGCTCGGTCGGTGACAGAAAACGGAGCGACCTGCTCAACAAGATCGCCGACCATCGCAAGACGTCCGTGGATCTCACCAACGCGGAGCTGAAGTTCAACAGGCATGGGACCGCGGCCAATGGGCGGACACGCGACAAGGCACTGAAGCACTACCGGAAAGAACTAGGCGTCACGCCCAACAACAGCCGCATATCCGAGCGGCTCGGCGAGAGCGCGGCACGCTACCACGTCGTTCCGGAAAAGTTCCCGGGAGCCCAGTGGATTCCCCTGCCCAAAACCCCCAATGGTGCCGATATGTTCGACCAGCTGTACCGGCTCAGGGACGGCACGCTGCTCATCGTCGAGGCCAAGGCGCCATCGAGCGAACCCGGTTGGCGTCAGGGGAAGGGCCGCCATAAGAACAAGATGGTCCAGCAGGGGACCAGGGAGTACGTGGAGACGATCATCGAGGCGATGAAGGAGCGTGCAACGAAGTCCCCACGGGACGGCAAGCTGGCGCACGACCTGGAGGAGGCGCTGGACCACGGCAAGCTCCGCCACGTCCTCGTGAAGGCCAAGGATGGCGGCAGCTCCTACGCGGGTGCCACCCTGCAGGAATGCGTCATCTACTAGCCCGGCGCTGCGGGCAAGCCCTGGCTGCAATGGCGCGGCGTGCCCCACGCGTTTCCCACGTACCGCGCAAACGTGGCCCCTCGTCGACGTGGACAAACTTCGACCCGGCTCGCCTGGCCTACGTTCCGCCGGCAGAACGTAGGCCATCACGTCGGCGGCAGAGACCGGCCGTCACGGCGACGACGCACGACCACCGGGGCCGGGCCAGCCGCAACGGCGGCCTGCAGGCGAGCTGAGCAGGCCATCGCGCCGGACGGCACTGCCTCACCGCTGCAAAACCGGTTCCCCCGCCCGGCCGACCCGAAGAGGCCCAAGTCTCCCGGTGCGCGTCAAGCCGGCGATCGCTGCGGCGCACACCACGCCCACGATGCACAACACGAGCCAGGGCAGACGCGGTTGCTCAGTAGAGGCATCCCACACGGCGCCGGTCGCAAGGTTCCCGACGGTGATTCCGACGCCCGAGATCGTGTTGTACAGGCCGTAGTGGGTGGCTACCAGCCGCTCGCCGGAGAACGCGACAACGGTATCCATCTCGAACGGATACACCAGGGCCGTACCGAGGGCGAGCAGGGCGGCCGCAAGGAACAGCGGTGCCAGGGCCACTGCCCGGATGAGCAGACCATCGCCCCGGGGCGGCGCGCCCGCGACAAGGAGCGGTGCGAAGGCGCCGCCCATCAGCGTCAAGCCGTAGACGACGGACCGGCCCGGAGACCAACGCGCCCGCGCCCAAGCGGTGATGCGCAGTTGTCCGGCCGCGGCAACACCCGCCGATACGGCGAAGAGCACCGTGCTGACACCGTCCCCGCTCCCCGGGGCCACCCGCTGCGCCTGCAACGGCAGCGCCAGGTAGACCTGGAAGGACAGGATGTACGAACCGATCATCGCTGCGGAAAAGAGCAGGAAGGGGCGGTTGGACACCACGGTGCGCCAGTCGGCGAGCACTCCTTGGCGCCGCTCCTTCGCAGCCGGCGGGCGCCCGCGGTCGGGCAGGACCTTGACCTGTACGAGGGTGAGTCCGAGGAAGAGCAGTGCCGCCACCGCGCACACCAGCCGGAAATTCAGTGCGATCAGGGCAAGACCGATCAAGGGGCCGGCGAACATGCCCACTTGGTAGAAGACGTTGAACAGCGCGAACGCCTCCACCCGTCGCTCCCCCGCTTCCCGTGCGAGCAAGGCCCGCACAGCCGGGTTGAACAACGCCCCCGCGAAGCCCGTCAGCGCCGACGCGGCGATCAGCGCGGGCAGCGAGTCGACGAAACCGAGCAGTCCGAATCCGACGGTCCGCAGCACGCATCCGGCGGTGATCACGCTCTTGCAGCCGAGCCGGTCCGCGAGCGTGCCGCCGATGAGGAACATGCCTTGTTGGCTGAAGTTCCTTACGCCGAGCACGAGTCCGACCGCCCAGGCTGCCATGCCCAGGCCACCCGAGAGGTGGATCGCAAGGTAGGGCATGAGCATGTAGAACGCCGTGTTGATGGTGAACTGCTGGACCATCAACAGCCGTACGGCACCGTCGAAGGAGCGGAACTGCCGGGCGAGCTCCCTCATCGTGTGGCCTCCTCGTCGGCGCGGGGCGCGGTGATGTTCACACAGCGCGTCCAGCGCTCCACGACGCGCTCGCCGGGATGGGCGATCTCATCGGGGTCGTCAGCCGGCCGGCGTGAGAGGAGGTCGTGCGTGCGGCAGTAGTCGTCGTTGTAGACCGTGTCCCAGTAGCGGTGGACTCCGTCGGGGAAGATCGCCGCGATGCGGGTGCCCGGGGTGAGGGTGCGGGCGAGCCAGCCGGCCACCAGCGCAACGGCGCCGACGCTCCAGCCGCCGCTCGCGCAGTGATGCCTCGCCAGCTGTCGGGCCGCCCGGACCGCCTCGTCCGGTGCGACCCAATGGGCCTCGTCGAAGGCGGCGTGGTCGACGTTGCGGGGATAAATGCTGCTGCCCAGGCCCCGCATCAGGCGGACACCGGCGGGCTGGCCGAAGATGGTGGAACGCACCGAGTCGACGCCGACCAGCCGCACGCCCGGCGAGATCGCGCGCAGGGCGCGGGCGGTCCCGGCCGAGTGCCCGCCCGTTCCGACGGCGGCCACCAGCACGTCCACCCGGCCGAGCTGTACGGTGAGTTCGAGGGCGAGATTCGCGTACGCCGCCGGGTTGTCCGGGTTGTGGTACTGGTCGGGGCACCAGGAGCCCGGATGAGCGGCGAGCAGGGAGCGGACGCGGTCCCTGCGCGCCTGCTGCCAGCCGCCGGCCGGACTGGGTTCTGCCACCACCTCCACCCGGGCGCCGAGAGCGCGGAGCTGGTGGACCATGAGCGGTTCCATGCCGGGGTCGGTGACCAGAGTGACCGGATGGCCGTAGGTGATGCCCGCGAGCGCGAGACCGAGTCCGAGCGTCCCGCTGGTGGACTCGATGACGGGCGCTTCGGGCCGGAGCTCTCCGCGTGCACGGGCAGCCGCAACCATGTGAAGGGCCGGGCGGTCCTTGATGCCGCCGGGATTGGCGCCCTCCAACTTGGCCCAGAAGCCTCGGCCGGCGGGAGTGAACGGGCTTCCGACCCAGAGGACCGGGGTGTTGCCCACCATGCCGGCGGGCGTGCGGCGGGGCGCACCTGCCGGTTCGGGGAGTTCGTGTGCCGCCACGAAGGCGTGCACGTCGTCGGTGGAAATGCTGCGCATGGCAGCGGTCATGGCAACCTGGTCTTTCCACGGCCGCGAACCGGGTCGGGGCCGTCGCGTGAGAGCGGTACGGGTACGGGCGGCTCGTGCGGGCGGTCGCGGGAGCGGCCGGGCGCACCGAGCCGTTTCACGTACGGCTGACGCAGACCAGACGCAGCAGAGAGAATCCCGTGGGGCATGGCGGCCCGTCGGCTGCGAGACCGACGGGACGACGCCACGGCAGACTCGAGAGGCCCGCCTCCATGAGCCCCCACGCTGCCAGAGTGAGCAGCAGCGCCGCCAGGAAGGGAAGCCCGGAGCGCGTCGGCGCCTCGACCAGGAGCACCGCCGAATCACAGCATCCGCCGGGAGTCGCTGGATGATGCCCGGTCTCGGACACGTCGCGGTCGATGGTTTGCGCCGTGTCCGACACGGGCTCCATGTCGCGCACATGGGGGGCGGCTGCGGGCAGCGGACCGCTGAGCAGCGACACGTGGTGTCCGTCCTGCGCCTGCACACCACATGTCAGCACGTGGGCCACGGCGGCGATCGCCAGGCTCAGGAGCAGAGTGATGACGAGGCGGCGAACACCCGGCCCCGGGGCAACAAAGGACGGCACGCCCCCGACCGTATCGCCGAACAGGAAGCAATGCGCATTTATAGGTAGGTAAGGGTGAAATATGCCATCAAGACGGTACGAGCAACGCAAATCTGCTAGGGAACTCAGCCGGTGAGCCCAGCGGTGCGCTCCGCGTGCGTCTTCCTCAGCTCGGTCATCGCCCAATACGCCGGCCCGCTCCGGGTGTTCTGCCTCAGCACCCTCATAGCCTGATCGCCCCGACGCCGCGCGTGATCACCGGTTCGGGCCCGGGCCCCTCATCGTCCCGGGGCTGTTCGCTCTCGCCGCAGGCATGGTCCGGCTGCGTTTCGCCCGCCCCGACGGGACTTCCCCGACACTGCCGGTCTGTGTGCGGAACACTCGTCGCCTGTCGGATGAGTCCGAGTGCGTGACCGGCTCATGAGGCATCGATGACGGTGACCGGTTGGGTGCGTCCTTCATTGCGCGGCTCCGCCCATGTGGACAATGCGGTGCGGCATGCGTGGTCAAGGTGCCGCAGGCCCGTCAGGTCGATTTCCACACTGCGGTTTCGGGGCAGTGCCTCCAACGCGTCCAGCATCTTCGGCAGTCGCAGAAAGGTGGCGTTGCCGATCATGTACACCTTGACCGGCCCATTGCCCTGATCGGACACCTCCAAGCGCAGGTGGGAGGTGTCCCAAGCGGTCTTTGCCACGGCGAACGCCAAACCGATCAGCACGCCTTCGAACATGTTGACCACGACGATCGAGGCTGCCGTTGCTACGAGGATCACGGCCTCTCCGCGTTGTTCGCGCCACAGTCCGCCCCATTCCCTGACGGGGATCAGCTTGCCGCCCGAGTAGATCAGAACCCCTGCCAGTGAGGCGAGCGGCACCGCGGAGAGGGCGGACGGCAGGATCGCAGCGAACAGCAGCAGCCAGACGCCGTGCAGTACACGGGAAGCCTTGGTGTGCGCACCTGCCTGGACGTTCGCCGCGCTGCGCACGATGACTGCCGTCAACGGCAGGGCGCCGAGCATCCCGCAGACCGTGTTTCCGACGCCCTGGGCAATCAACTCCTTGTCGTAGTCGGTACGCGGCCCGTCGTGCAGTCGGTCCACAGCCGCCGCGCCGAACAGGCTTTCCGCCGAGGCGATCAGGGCAAAGGCGAGCACCGTGCCGACCGTACTCACCCCGGCCAACTGCCCCAGGGCGTCTGCGGTCGGAGGCTGGATGGCCTCGAACACCCCCTGTACTTCGACCTTCGCCACAGGGGCGTCGGACAGAACCGCCAGTCCGGTGGCCAGACCGACTCCGGCGAGCGGAGACGGTACTCGTCGTACAGCGTGCGGCAGATGTCTCCACACGGTCATCACCGCGATGGTTGTGGCCCCGAGTGCGAGTGCGGCCTGTGCCTCGAAAGAGCCCACTGCTCCCGCGAACAGTCCCGGTAGGCCGATGATCTTCGCCGGGCCTGTACTCGGTGCCGTCGCGTCCGCCATCGCGTAGAGCTGACCGGCGATCAGCACGAGCCCGATTCCGGCGAGCATTCCTTGTACGACGGAGACAGAGACTGCCCGGAACCATCCTCCGATGCGTGCCAGGCCCATGGCCAGCTGCAGTACGCCTGCCGCCAGGACAATCACCCCCAAGGCGGTGATGCCATAAGCGCTGACCGCCTCGTGGACCAGCACGGTCAGGCCGGCCGCCGGGCCACTCACCTGCAGGCTGCTGCCGGGCAGGCAGCCGACCACCAGTCCGCCGACAATGCCGGTGACGAGGCCGAGTTCAGCCGGAACGCCGGACGCAGTCGCCACTCCGACGCACAGGGGAAGCGCCACGAGGAAGACAACGACGGACGCCGCCACCTCACGCCCCGCCGCTGCGGCGCGCGTCTTAGCGACTGCGGGGTCGTCCCCCCTGCCTCTGGGGTGCCGATCGCGGCCGGGTGGGCGGGTGCCGGTCACGACGCGAGAAACGCGTCTTCGTGCAGCCGATGGGCAAGCACGGTACCGATGTGGATTTCGTAGCACCACGCGCGCAGTTGTATGCGCCTCACCTTGTGGTACGGGATGATGCCGTCCGCCCTTGCCGGACGGGCCGGGTAATCGTCGCGTCGAAGGGGTGGACGGCGAAGGACGCGGGCGTGATCGATGAAGGATTGCATGTCAGGCGGGTGTCCCCAATGCGCCCGGGGCGCGTCTGTGACTTGGGTGAATGCACCCCGGCAGAAGGAACCGCTGCGGCGCACGCCGCTGGGCCCGCTCACCGCCGGGAAGCAGTCAGAGGCGGGGTTCGGGTGAGCCGTCCCCGATGGGGTCGTGGCGGCGCAATGTGACACACCAGGGGTGCCGCGTGACCACAACCCGGCGCCACCACCCGGACGGCGCCTTCGTAGGGCGCGGTGCCTGTGGCAGCGGACCGGGGCCGTGAACGGACCCATCGCCGAGTGGAGATGGGGCGATGTTCACGGGCGGGGCGGATGAGGTGACTTTCCGGGCGGCCTCGGCGCGTACCAACGCGCCCATGGCCGCAAAGACGTCTGCGGGCATGACGGAGTGCTCCTGCGCAGTCGATGAGCGTCAACTACTGTGACGGCAGGCCTCTTCCGTGGTGCCCCGCCCACTGTGGCAGGCACATCGAAGAGGCCGGGTTCGCTCAGCAGCGCAGGGCGCATCCTGAGGAGAACCCGGCAGCGACCGCGGCTGCGGCAGGCGCGGGCCTTGCGGGCCCCCTGCCCGCCCCTGCATCCCGGCGGACCGCGTGCGACATGACAGAGGAAGCACCCACGAGGTCGGCAGCATGCTTCGGCTTACCGATGGAAGTCGAACCCACTCGCCAGCCATGACCGCCCGCGTGACCTCCGGAGTCCGGGACGGCGGACCCCACTGCGGGGAGAGCGGCACTGTCGATGTCCTCGGTCACGGTCTGGACAGTGCGCCCTTCCAGGCCGATGTGCGAGGACGTCGGCTGCTGCCAGGCCGGGAGTGATACGGCGTGTGCCAGCGTCGCCAGAGTGATCAGCGTGATCGCACAGAGGGCACGGGACAGCAGGCGCATCGCATTGCCGCTGCTGGGCACCATGTGCACACCTCCCGCCGGACTCCGGATCACCAGACAACCCCACCAGTGCTTCTGATGGCACTGCAAATGAGCTGTACGGTGTCGAATTCACCCGGACGGCGAATCACCGGACGCGCACTGGATCAGCGATGCCGTCCGCGGCCCGTAGTAGTTGTCCGCGTGGAGTCCGCCCCGTCCAGGCAGCCGATGTTGACGACGTGACCGAACGACGCGGGTCGCGGGGAGGCAGTCGACGAAGGTCTGCTCGTCCGCGTGATCGGGGCGTGAACCGTTCAGGGGCGTACGAGGACCTTCAGTGCCTCGCGGTCTGCCATGGCGTGGTAGCCGCCAGGCACCTGGTCCAGGCCGACAGTGCGGTCGAGGACGCGGCCCGGCTCGATCCTGCCTGCCGGGACGACGGGCAGGAGAAGAACGACGTAGGTCCGCGCCGGGGCAACACCACCGGTGAGGGGACGTTGCGCATGAAGAGGGGGAAGCCCGTCGTCACCCGCTCGTACTGCGGGGCGCCCACCCGGCCGGGATCGCCACGCACTCCACATGATGCGTCATCGGGACCACGTCCGGACGGCAGGCAACGTGATCCTGGACAGCATGTCCATCACTGCGATTGTGCGGAGTAAACCGTACGGCTGCGGTGTTGTCGCTGATCGGAACCGATTCGTGGAAATGAGAGTCGGGCGGAACTGGAGGCATGGCCGTGCACGGTGAGTACAAGGTCCCCGGCGGCAAGCTCGTCGTGGTGGATCTCGATGTCGAGGGCGGGGCACTGCGCAACGTGCGGGTGGCCGGGGACTTCTTCCTGGAGCCGGACGAGGCGATCCTCACGATCGACGCGGCGCTGGAGGGCGCCCCTGCCAACACCGATACCGCCGGTCTCACCGCCCGGATCGACGCGGCGCTCCCCGCCTCGACCGTGATGCTCGGCCTCACCTCCGAGGGCGTCGCCGTCGCCGTTCGCCGAGCCCTCGCGCACGCCACCGAGTGGAGCGACTACGACTGGCAGCTCATCCATGAGGCCCCGCAGTCCCCCGCACTCCACATGGCCCTCGACGAGGTCATCACCGCCGAGGTCGCCGCGGGCCGACGTCCGCCGACGCTCCGGGTGTGGGAGTGGGCCGCGCCCGCCGTGATCATCGGCAGCTTCCAGTCCTTGCGCAACGAGGTCGACCCGGCAGGCGCCGAACGCCACGGCATCACGGTCGTCCGCCGCGTATCCGGTGGTGGGGCCATGTTCGTGGAGCCCGGCAACACCATCACGTACTCGCTCTCCGTCCCGGAGTCCCTCGTCTCCGGCCTCTCGTTCGCCGACAGCTACGCCTATCTCGACGACTGGGTGCTCGGTGCTCTCGGCGACATGGGCATCAAAGCCTGGTACCAGCCGCTCAACGACATCGCGACCGACATCGGGAAGATCGCCGGAGCCGCCCAGAAGCGCATCGTGGGCCCCGACGGCGGGCCCGGCGCCGTGCTGCACCACGTGACGATGTCCTACGACATCGACGCCGACAAGATGCTCGATGTCCTGCGCATCGGCAAGGAAAAGATGTCCGACAAGGGCACCAGGAGCGCCAAGAAGCGCGTCGACCCCCTCCGTCGGCAGACCGGCCTCCCTCGCCAGACCGTCATCGACAACATGATCGAATCTTTTCGGAAACGCCACGGCCTCACCCCCGGCAAGGTAACCCCTGAGGAGATGGCCCGGGCCGAGGAACTCGTACGCACCAAGTTCGGTACATCCGAGTGGACGGCCCGGGTGCCCTAGCCCCCTGGGACTGTCCAGGGGCTGCGACGCGACCTGACGGAGATTGCTGCCCGGCTGACCGTCTTCCCGCCCGAGCCTGCATGTGGGCCCATCCGCACCGGTGCACCGTCGACGCGGCGGAACTGAACGCGCTGACCAGGAAACCGCCGACCCACCCGTGGCTCGGTTCGTCCACGATCACTTCCGGGCGGTCCGGCGTACGGATGGTCGCCAACCTGCAGACACTCGCCGGGCCACTGCGCGTCATGGAACAGCCGGCCGCACTCTCCCCGTCACTGCGCGAAACACGGACCGCCGGCCCCGCGGTCAAGCTCCACACCCGATGGCTCGGCGGACCCGACCGGTTCACCGATGACATCTGCAACCCGTACGCCGTACTCGCCCCGCAACTCATCGCGCGGGTGGGCGGTGGCTGACCTGCTGCCGGTGCCGTAAAAGGCTTCCCCCGAACGTCCTCACGTTCCCGTCACCGGCAGTTCCTGCTCGGTCCAGATGATCTTGCCTTCGGGCGTGTAGCGGGTACCCCAGCGGTGGGTGAGCTGGGCTACGAGGAAGAGCCCGCGACCGCCCTCGTCCGTGGTCCTGGCGTGGCGCAGCCGGGGTGAGGTGCTGCTGGCGTCGGAGACCTCGCAGATCAGGACGGACTGGCGCAGCAGCCTCAGCCGGATCGGGCCGGTGGCGTGGCGCAGCGCGTTGGTGACCAGCTCGCTGACGATCAGCTCGGTCGTCATCTGAAGCTCCTCCAGGCCCCAGGTCCTCAGCAGTCGGGCCGTCCGGGCCCGGACGCCCGCGACGGCTGCCGGGTCGGCGGGTACCTCCCATGAGACGACGTGGTCGGCGCTCAGTTCGTGGGTGCGGGCGAGGAGCAGGGCGACGTCGTCGGGCTGCGGCACGGGAAGCAGCTGCTCCACGACCGTCGCGCACAGCGTGTCGAGCGGGAGTCCGCGCTGGGCCAGGGCACCGCCGAGGCGGGACATCCCGAGGTCGGCGTCCCGGTCCCTGCCTTCGATGAGACCGTTGGTGTAGAGGGCGATCAGGCTGCCCTCCGGCAGCTCGATCTCCGCTGTCTCGAAGGGCAGACCGCCCAGGCCGAGCGGGGGGCCTGCGGGCAGTTCGGGGAAGTTGACGCGCCCGTCCGGGGAGACGACGACGGGGGGCGGGTGGCCGGCGCGCGCCATCGTGCAGAGCTGGGTGACCGGGTCGTAGACGGCGTACAGACAGGTGGCGCCCAGCACGGTCGTGCCGCTCGACCCACCCTCGGGTTCCTCGTCGCTCAGGCGGATCACGAGGTCGTCGAGGTGGGCCAGCAGTTCATCGGGGGGAAGGTCCATGTCGGCGAGGGTGTGCACCGCGGTGCGGAGCCGGCCCATGGTCGCTGCGGCGCTGATGCCGTGTCCGACGACATCGCCGACGACCAGGGCGACCCGGGCGCCGGACAGCGGGATCACGTCGAACCAGTCGCCCCCGACACCGTCCTTGGCATCCGCCGGGAGGTACGAGGAGGCCACGTCCAGGGCCATGCCTCCGGGCAGCGTGTGCGGGAGCAGGCTGCGCTGCAGGGTGAGCGCGGCGGCGTGCTCGCGGGTGTAACGGCGTGCGTTGTCCACGCACACCGCCGCCCGTGCCACCAGGTCGCGGGCCGGAAGCACGTCGTCCGGCTCAAAAGGGGCCGGGTTCACCGATCGTACGAAGGTGGTCAGGCCGAGCACTGTGTCCCGGGCCCGCATGGGAACGGCGATGAGGGAGTGGAGACCGAACTCGCGGATGGTCGCTTCCCTGGCGGGTTGTTCGGCCGCCCACAGATGCCTGACGGTGTCGAGGGCCGGGATCAGGACGGGTTCGCCGTCGCTGAGGAAACGGACGTCGTGGGGCGGGGGCAGGGAATCCACCCGTTCCCCGATCCGGTAGACCGCCTCCGGGCAGCCCTCCCGCACCGAGCTCATCCCTGCCCGGCGCATCGTCGGCCGGGACGACGCGGCACCGCCACCGGAGCGAGCGGCTCCTCCCGTACCGGAAGGCACCGTGCCCGAAGGCCATGGGCCGGGCTCCTCGGGGCTGGCGACCGGCTCCAGGAGGTCGACGGCGACGAAGTCGGCGAACCGCGGCACCGCGAAGTCGGCCAGCTCCTGAGCCGTGCGCATCACGTCCAGGGTGGAGCCGATGCTGGCTCCGGCGTCGTTGACCAGGGCCAGGCGCTGCTGGGCCTTCCACCGGTCGGTGACGTCCAGGACCATGTAGCAGATGCCGGTGACGGTGCCGTCGGCGTCGGCCAGGGGGAAGAACGACGTGGAGTAGGCGCGCTCACGGTGCGGATCGGCCCAGCTCCAGCCCCGGTACTCGAAGTCGATGACGGGAACCCCGGTGTCCAGCACACGGCGCATCAGGGGTTCTATGGCGTCGGTCTCCAGTCCCGGGAGCACTTCGCCCATCCGGCGGCCCACGCGCTGCTCTCGCGGGACGCCGCCGATGCGTTCCAGGGTTTCGTTCATCCAGACGTAGCGCAGCTGCGGGCTCATCACCGCCATACCGATCGGCGAGCTGGTCAGGAAGGCGTCGAGCACCGACTGCCCGACCGTCCCCACCGGTCGCCGTTCGCGTGCGGAGACCAGGAAGCACTCCCGGCCGTCCAGGTGGAACGAGGCCGAGATCCGTAGATCCACTTCGATCCGCCCGCCGTCGCGCCGCCGCACGTCGGCGACACCGCTCCACCCCACGCCCGCACGGCACCGCTCGGCGATCCTCGCCACTCTCACCGGGTCCTCGGGCATTGCGAGGAGGAAACCGGCGGACCGGCCGACCACCTCGGCGGCGCGGTACCCCAGCAGGTCCTGTGCGCTGTGCGTCCAGCCGATGACCGTTCCGGTAGCGGACACCACCGCGGTCGCGTCGTTCGCCGTGTCGAAGGAGTGCTGGGGGGTCCTGGGCTGCGACGGCTCGGCTCCGGGCGCCGACTGCGGGCCTTCGGACGCCATACTGGTCACCACCCATCCACTCCGTTCCAGTCCATGATCCCGCCTACGGCGCTCCGGTGCGAACGTCCGCCACCGTGGACCGGACGGGCGGGGCTGCTGTCGCTCCGCCTTCAGGGGCGGGGTTCACGGGGTGCGACCATTGGTGAGGGCCTCCTGCACGATGCGGTACGCGGCCCGGTCGTTCCAGTGTTGCCGGCAGCGCGAGTGCGCCGGCCGCGTGACCGCGGCCACCTGCTGGGGCCGGGATGCGGCGGACGCGGTGGAGTTCTTCGTCTCCCGGACGCCGGGGCTCTCCGTCTCCGATGCCACCCGGGTCTCGATGACGGATGTGCTGGTGGCGCACGAGACCCCGGAGGGTGTGCTGATGCGGGCGGGGGTGTGGGTGGTCAGCGCCCGCCGCCCGGTCTGACCGAGGCAGGAGGGGCGGGGGGCCGGTGCTCGTACCAGCGGCGGTCGGCCTCCAGCTGGGCGGCGAGGGAGATCAGCCGTTCCTCGCTGCGGGAGGGGCCCAGCAGCTGGGCACCGACGGGCAGCCCGTCGGAGGTGAACCCGGCCGGTACGTTGATGCCGGGCCAGCCCAGTACGTTCCAGGGCCAGGCATACGGGCAGGCCTCGGCCATCGTCACATCGGTGCGCCAGGCGCTCAGCCCGTCGAACCTGCCGATCGGGGGCGGTGGCAGGGCGGTCGTCGGAGTGAGCAGTACGTCGTACCCGGCGCCGGCCCGGGACGTGTGGAAGAACGCTCCGATCCTGCGGTGCTGGCGCACCTCCCGCTCCCTGGCCGCGCGCACCACCCGGCCGCCCAGCCGGGTGCCGGTGCGCAGGGCGCTGCGGGTGCGCGGGTCCAGGAGGGCGGGGTCGGGGTGGCGGGCGGCGAGTTCGGCGATCCCGGCGGTGGCGCGGGGCACGAAGCCGAGGCCGATCAGTCCGTAGCGGGGTCTGGCCTCCTCGACGTCGTGGCCGAGGCGGGCGAGCGCCTCGGCCAGTGCGGTGACGGCCCTGCGCACATCGGGGTGGGGCGTGGAGCCGGTGAGGGTGAGCGGGGGGCGCCAGGCGACGGCGATGCGCAGTCTGCCCGGGTCGCGGCGGGCTGCGGCCGATGCCTCGACGGGGGGCGGGCGGTGCGGGTCGTCGGGGTGGGGTCCGGCGACCGCGTCGAGCAGCAGGGCGGCGTCGGCGACGGTCCTGGCCAGGGGGCCGTTGACGGTCAAGCCCTGAAAGGCGTCGCTGTGCGGGTGGACGGAGATCCGGCCGCGCTGCGGTTTGATGCCGACGAGATGGGTCCAGGCTGCGGGGATACGGACGGACCCCGCGCCGTCCGAGCCGAGCGCGGCGGGTACGAGCCCGGCCGCGACGGCCGCCGCCGAACCGCCGGACGAGCCGCCGGGGGTGTGTCCCGTGTTCCAGGGGTTGCGAGTGGCGCCGAAGGCCGCGCCCTCGGTGAACGGCCACTGGCCCAGCTCGCAGGAATTGGTCTTCCCCACGATCACGGCCCCGGCCGCCCGCAGCCTGCGTACGGCCTCGCTGTCGGCGGTGGCGGCGGGCAGATCGCCGTCGCAGCCGAAGTAGGTCGGCATCCCGACGACATCGGTGTCGTCCTTGACGGCGACCGGAACTCCGAGCAGGGGCAGCCGCTCCCCCGCGGCGAGCCGGCGGTCGGCCTCGGCGGCCTCGGCGAGTGCGGCCTCGGCGCGCAGGTGCCTGAACGCGTTGAGGGTGCCCTGGCTCGCTTCGATACGGCACAGGGAGGCGGACACCTGTTCGGTCGAGGTGGTACGGCCTTCGGCCAGCTCCAGTGCGCTGTCGGCCAGTCCGGTCGGGCCGGCCGGTTCGGTCGTTTCGACGGCTTCCGTTGAGGACATGGGCTGCCTGCCTTCCTCGTATCGGCAGGTGCGCGCGCCCGCACCTGTACGCCCGAACGAACTTACCGGAGGGTAACGAGTAGTGGGCGGTCCGCTCAACCGTTCGGCGGAGAGTGGCCGGAGGCTATCAGTGCCGCTTGCTACGTTCGCTGACGGAAGTGGACGGCAAAAGTACTGCTGGGGGGCGTGTGGAAGCGGAGTTCGAGGGAGAGTTCGAGACGCATCTGACGGTGCGGCTCGATCCACTCCCCGGTACGGGCGGCGGCGAGAGGGACGAGAGTGCCCGTCTGGAGCGCTGGGCGGAACGCAACGGCCTGAAACTCACCCGCATCGTCCTGGACCGCGGCGGGTTTCTCCGTCGTGCGGGTGAAGATCGAGGCCGCTCCGTGGAACGAGGACATACCGCGGACGGCCGACGAGGCGGCCGCGCTGTCCCCGTCTGCCATTTCGAGCACCACGTCAAGCCTGTTGCGCACCGTGCTCGGCCCGCACGCGGAGGGGTTCACGCCCAAAACGGTGCTGGACTGGCTGGTGGACTGGGCCGCTTTCCACGCCACCCATCCGTGGGCGGACAGCGATCCGGGCCGGCTGCGGGAGCGGTTGGCGGGTGCGCTTCCACGACTGCTGGAGCGGAGCGCCCGGCAGCGCTGAGGACCGGACCGGCCACCGGGGCCGGTGGCCGGTCCGGCGGCTCCCTCCGTCGCGCGACCCGCCCCGCTCCGACGTACGCTCAAATGGATCGGATCGCACACCTGAACAGGCCCTACGGGCCCTTCGAGGGAGGCGCCGTGACCGGCCAACTCATCGGCACACGCCGGGCCGCCCAGGCGGCGGTCCTCGTACTCGGACTCACCAGCGGCAGCGTCATCGGCGGTGGTGTGGCACGGGCGGACAACGGCATCGACACGCTCCCCGCCCAGCAGATCGCCGACCGGTCACGTGACGCGCTGCTGAGCGTCCATTCCCTGCACCTCAGCGCGCGTGGCCACTACGACAGCGGCAGCCCCGCGCCGACCCTGGATCTCACCCTGGACCGGGACGGCAACTGCAACGGTTCGGTGGACCTCGGCAACGATCAGGGGTCGGCCCGGATCGTGAAGCGCGGCGACGACGTCTGGGTGAAGCCGGATGCGAACTTCTGGAAGAGCCAGGTTCCCGGCGTCGGCTCGGCCTTCGCCGCAATCCTCAACGGGCGGTACATGAAGGGCTCGGCCGACGACCCGAGACTGCGCGAACTGGTGAGCGGCTGCGATCTCGACACCTTCCAGAAGCTGGTCAGCGACCACGCGGACAACGACCGTGGGACGCTGAACAAGGGCAGGAAGACCACGCTCGACGGGGCTTCGGTGGTACCGCTGACCAGGCTCAGAGACGGTTGGACGCTGACGACGTACGTCGCGGCAACGGGCAAGCCGTACCCGCTGAGGATCACGGTGCAGGGCGGTGGGGCGAGCGCGGTCATGGGCTTCTCGGCTTTCGACAAGCCGGTTCCCAGGGCCACTCCGCCACCGGATCAGACGTACGACATCAGCGCCCTGCTGAGTCGCCCGATGTCGCCGGTGTGACCCCGGACCGACCGCTGAGCACCACGTACAGCACCAGCGACGAGGCCAGCCCGACCGCCCAGCCGTAGTCCGCGAGCGGCTTGAGGAACGGGATCAGGCCGTCGGCCGGGAACGGGCCCGTGCCGGGGGCCGAGTGGGAGCCACCGATCGCCAGTACGCCGCCGACGGCGAACGCGACGACCGCCCGCCAGTTCCAGCCGTTCGCGTACCAGTAGCGGCCACCGGGACGGTACAGGTCCGCGAGGTCGAGCACGGTGCGGCGGACGATCCAGTAGTCGGCGATCAGAATGCCCGCGACCGTACCGAGCAGTCCGCCGACCAGACCGAGCCAGGTGAAGATGTACAGCTCGGGGGTCTCGGTGAGTTTCCACGGCATGATGAGAACGCCGACGACACCCGTGATCAGGGCGCCCGTACGGAAGTTGATGAGTTTGGGTGCGAGGTTCGCCAGGTCGTACGCGGGTGACACGACGTTCGCCGCGATGTTCACGGAGACCGTCGCGACGAGCACCGTGACCAGGGCGTAGAGCAGACCGAAGACATTGTCGGTCCTGGCGACGAGCTGGACCGGATCCCAGATCGCCTCCCCGTACACGGCCTGTGAGCCGGAGGTGACCAGGACCGATAGCAGGGCGAAGAGCGTCATCGTGGTCGGCAGGCCGAGCGACTGGCCCCAGATCTGGGCACGTTGACCGGCCCCGAAGCGGGTGAAGTCGGGGATGTTCAGGGAGAGCGTGGCCCAGAAGGCGATCATTCCCATCAGGGACGGGAAGAAGACCGGCCAGAAATCCTTGCCCCAGCCGAGCTCGGAGGGCTGGTCGAGCAGCGGGCCGAAGCCACCGGCCTTGACGGCGACCCAGACCAGAAGCACCACGGCGCCGACGATGACGAACGGGGCGGCCCAGTTCTCGAACCGTCGCAGGGTGTCCATCCCCCGGTAGATGATGGCGAGTTCGAGGGCCCAGAAGAGGATGAAGCAGAGCCAGAGCGTCCACGGCTGCCCGCCGATCTCGGACGCCTTCGCCCAGCCGCCGAAGATCTTCCCGAGCAGGGTGAAGACGCCGACGCCACCGATCCAGGTCTGGATGCCGAACCAGGCACAGGCCACCGCGGCCCGGATCAGCGCGGGCAGGTTGGCGCCGCGCAGACCGAAGGACGCTCGGGCCAGAACGGGGAAAGGGACGCCGTACTTGGGCCCGGCATGCCCGGTGAGCAGCATCGGGCCGAGCACGATCAGGTTGGCGAGCGCGATGGTGAGGACGGCCTGCTTCCAGTCCATGCCGAGGGCCACCAGGCCGGAGGCGAGCAGCCAGGACGGGATGTTGTGGGCCATGCCGACCCAGAGGGCGGCGAAGTTGTACGTCGTCCAGCGGCGCCGTTCCAGCGGAACGGGCAGCAGGTCCTCGTTGACGAACCGGTTGTCGGTGGGGACGGCGCCGGGGGCGAGTTCGACGCGGCCCGACGGGCCGGATATCCGGTCCTGCCGTGGAAGGGGTGGGGTGGGTGGGACGGTCGATGTCATGGCGGCTGGACCCTTCGCTCGGGAGCGGTGCCGTGCGGGGCGGGGCACGGGGCGTGCGTACAACCGTGGGACGGGGGTGCGTACAACGGTGGGACGGGGTGCGTACAACCGTGGGGCGGACGGGTCAGGTGGACAGGGCGGGGATGATCTCGGAACCGTAGGCGTCGATCGTCGCCTCGCGCGCGTCGTGCATGTTGTAGACGGCGAACTGGTCGACGCCCAGGTCGCGCAGGGCCCGGAGCTTCTCGATGTGTGCCTCGGCGGGGCCCAGCAGGCAGAACCGGTCGACGATCTCGTCCGGTACGAAGCTCGTGTCGGGGTTTCCGGCGCGGCCGTGGTGGCTGTAGTCGTAGCCGGACCGGCCGGCGATGTACGCGGTCAGTGCCTCGGGAACGAGTCCGGAGTGCTCGCCGTACCGGGAGACCAGGTCCGCGACATGGTTGCCGACCATGCCGCCGAACCAGCGGCACTGCTCGCGGGCGTGGTCGAGGTCGTCGCTCACATAGGCGGGGGCGGCGACGCAGATGGTCACGGAGTCCGGGTCGCGGCCCGCCCGTTCCGCCGTGTCCCGTACCGCCTTGATCATCCACTGGGTGAGGAACGGGTCGGCGAGCTGGAGGATGAAGCCGTCGGCCTTCTGCCCGGCGAGGGCGAGCGCCTTCGGGCCGTACGCGCCCATCCAGACGGGTAGTCTGCCGTCCTTCACCCAGGGGATCTGGACCCGCTGCCCGTCGACGGTTGCCTCCCGTCCCTCGGCGAGGTCGCGGATGACGTCGATGGCCTCGCCGAGACGGGCCAGGGTGTTGGGCTTGCGTCCCGCGACGCGCATCGCCGAGTCGCCGCGCCCGATGCCGCAGACGGTGCGGTTGCCGAACATGTCGTTGAGGGTGGCGAAGGTGGAGGCGGTGACCTCCCAGGTGCGGGTGCCCGGGTTGGTGACCATGGGGCCGACGACGAGGTGTTCGGTGTGTTCGAGAATCTGGCTGTAGATGACGAACGGCTCCTGCCAGAGCACCGCCGAGTCGAAGGTCCAGCCGTAGCGGAAGCCGTTGCGCTCGGCGCGGCGCATCAGGCCGACGACGGCCGAGGCGGGCGGGTCGGTCTGGAGGACGAGTCCGAAGTCCATGACGGTGCTCCTAGTCCAGGTACTGACAGGTGGCGCGCGGGGTGTACATTCCGTGGCCGGCCCGGCCGGTGAACTTCCTTCCGTCGATGACGACTTCACCGCGCGAGAGGACCGTTTCGACCTGGCCGGTGATGCGCTTTCCTTCGTATGCCGAGTAGTCGACGTTCATGTGATGGGTCTCGGCGGAGATGGTCTGTTCGGCCGCGGGGTCGTAGATGACCACGTCGGCGTCGGCGCCGGGGGCGATGGTGCCCTTCTTCGGGTAGAGGCCGAACATCCGGGCCGGGGAGGCGCAGGCGATCTCGATCCAGCGGCGGCGCGAGAGGTGACCGTCCACGACCGCCTGATGGAGGAGGTCCATCCGGTTCTCCACGCCGGGCATGCCGTTGGGGATCTTCGAGAAGTCGCCGCGGCCCATCTCCTTCTGTCCGGAGAAGCAGAAGGGGCAGTGGTCGGTGGAGACGACCTGGAGTTCGTTGTTCCTGAGGCCCCGCCAGAGTGCTTCCTGGTGTTCCTTGGGGCGCAGGGGGGTCGAGCAGACGTACTTCGCGCCCTCGAAGTCGGGCTCGGCGAGGTTGTCGGTGGAGAGGAAGAGATACTGCGGGCAGGTCTCGCCGAAGACGGGAAGTCCCTTGTGGCGGGCGGCGGCGACCTCGGCGACGGCCTCGTCGGCGGAGACATGCACGACATACAGCGGGGATCCGGCGACGCGGGCGAGCTGGATGGCGCGGTGGGTGGCCTCGGCCTCCAGCGCCACCTTGCGGACGTCGCCGTGGTAGCGCGGGTCGGTGCGACCCTCGGCCAGTGCCTGTTCGACGAGGACGTCGATGGCGATGCCGTTCTCCGCGTGCATCATGATCAGGCCGCCGTTGTGGGAGGCCCGTTGCATGGCGCGCAGGATCTGGCCGTCGTCGCTGTAGAAGACACCGGGGTAGGCCATGAACAGCTTGAAGGAGGTGACGCCCTCCGACACCAGCAGGTCCATCTCCTTGAGCGAGGACTCGTTCACATCGGAGAGGATCATGTGGAAGGCGTAGTCGATGGCACAGTTGCCGTCGGCCTTCGCGTACCAGGCGTCGAGCCCTTCGCGGACCGCGCGGCCCACGGACTGGATGGCGAAGTCGACGATCGTGGTCGTGCCGCCCCAGGCGGCCGCGCGGGTGCCGGTCTCGAAGGTGTCGGCGGCGTAGGTGCCGCCGAACGGCATCTCCATGTGCGTATGCGCGTCGACACCGCCGGGGATGACGTATTTGCCGGTGGCGTCGATCCTCCGGTCGGCGCTCCAGCTCTCGGCCGCGTCGGTGTCGTGCGCCGCGAGGGCGGCGATGCGGCCGCCCTCGATGAGTACGTCGGCATGGATTTCGTCGGACGCGGTGATGACGAGACCACCGTGGATGACGGTGCGGCTCATGTACCCCTCCTCACTCTGGCGGAACGGGTCTACGCACGTAGATGGGGTGCGTGGTGAAGAACGTAGAAGCGGGTTACCCACTGTGGCAATACCGCTGCGGCTAACCGCTGAAGACGTTTCTGTTTCACCCGCCTGGCACTCCACCGGCCCACAGCGCGACGCGACGCGACGCCGTTCCCGGGTGGGGAACTGCGCCGCGCCGTGTTGTATACGTGCGCCGCCGACGGCAAACGGGCAGGTAACGGGCGACGGTGGCGGTTGGCGTCCGGGCGACGGGTGACGGGTGACGGGTGACGTTCGAGGGGCCCTGGCTAGCGCTTGACGCGAATCAGCTTCTTGTTGGCGAACTCGTCCATGCCGTACCTGCCGAGTTCACGGCCGATCCCGGACCGCTTGATCCCTCCGAAAGGGAGCTCCGCAGCGGTACCGGGGGCGTCGTTGATGTACACCATCCCGGCTTCCAGACGGTCGGCGACTCGCAGTGCGTGCGCCTCGTCGTCGCACTGGACGACCGCGCCGAGGCCGTACGGGCTGTTGTTGGCGAGCGCGATCGCCTCTTCCTCGTCGGCCACTCGGTGGATGAGGGCGACGGGACCGAACAGTTCCTCGTGGAAGGCGCGCATCCGGTCGGTCACCCCTGTGAGGACCGTCGGCTCGTACCAGGCGCCGGGGCGGTCGATGCGGCGGCCTCCGGTGAGGACCGTCGCGCCGTGTGCCACCGCGTCGTCGACCTGGGCGGCGAGACCCTCGGCGGCGGCGACGGAGGAGAGCGGGCCCAGGAAGGTGGCCGGGTCGGTGGGGTCGCCGGGCTCGACCGCCCGCACCTCGGCGGTGAACTGCTCCACGAACGCGTCGTATTGCTCGTCGAGGACGATGATGCGCTTCGCGGCGTTGCAGGCCTGGCCGGCATTGCCGAACCGGCCGATGAACGCCTGCTGGACGGCGCGGGTCAGGTCGGCGCCGCCGAGCACGAGGAAGGGGTCGGAGCCGCCGAGCTCCAGTACGACCTTCTTCAGGTGCCTTCCGGCGATCTCGGCGACCGCGGCGCCCGCCCGCTCGGAGCCGGTCAGCGAGACGCCCTGCACCCGCGGGTCCGCGATGACGTCGGCCACCTGCTCGTCGGAGGCGAAGAGGTTGATGTACGCACCCCCGGGCAGGCCGGCGTCACAAAAGATCTGCTCCATGGCGAGCGCGGACGCGGGACACTGGGGGGCGTGCTTCAGCAGGATCGTGTTGCCCAGCATCAGATTGGGCGCCGCGAACCGGGCGACCTGGTAGTAGGGGTAGTTCCACGGCATGATCCCCAGGAGCGGACCGACCGCCTCCTTGCGGACGACGGCGGTGCCGCCCGCGACGACGGCCAGTTCCTCGTCGGCAAGGAGGGCGGCGCCGTTGTCGGCGTAGTAGCGGTAGATCGACACGACGATGTCGATCTCGATCCCGGCCTGCGTGACGGGCTTGCCCATCTCTTGAGTGATCAGAGCGGCCAGGTCGTCCTTGCGTTCGGCGTGCAGATCGGCGACGCGGTGCAGCAGGGCGGCCCGTTCCTCGGCGGGGCGCCCGCGCCAGCCGGTCTGCGCGGCGTCGGAGGCGGCCAGGGCCTGGGCGATCGATGCGTCGGTGGCCGGTGGATAGTGCCGGACCGTTGCTCCGGTGGCCGGGTCGACGATGGCGTACTGAGTGGTGGTCATGGTGTGTACTCGCTTACGGCAGGGGGATGTTCTGGTCGACGACGACGTGGATGACGGCGGGCCTGCGCTCGTCCGTCACGGCCTTGAGCGCACGCTCGACGGCCCCGGCCGCCTGGTCGTCGGCGGTAACGGTCTCGCCGTGGGCGCCGAAGGCACGCGCGTAGGCGGCGAAGTCGGGGTTGGCGAGCTGGGTGCCGCTGATCCGGCCCGGATAGTGGCGTTCCTGGTGCTCGCGGATCGTTCCGTACTGCCGGTTGTCCATCAGGATCACGAGAAAGGCCGCACCGTACTGCACTGCCGTGGCGATCTCCTGACCGTTCATCAGGAACTCGCCGTCGCCCGCGATGGCGACGGTCAGCCGGCCGGGGCTCTCCAGCGAGGCGGCCAGGGCGGCCGGGACGCTGTAGCCCATGGAGCCGTTGCGCATGCTGAGCTGGCTGGGGAAGACCCGGGTCGGCAGATAACGCTGGGCCCAGATGCAGTGGTTGCCGGCGCCGAAGGTGTGGACGGCGTCGTCGGGGAGCCGTTCGACGAGTTCGGCGATGACGCTCGTCATGTGGGCGGTGCCCGGTGCGGTCGCCGGTAGCCCGGCGCCGGTGCGGGCCGCGGCGGGCAGCGCGGCGTGCCGGGCCTGCTCCTCGCGGGCCTCGGCGGTCCACCGCGTCCAGTCGGGGTGACCGGTCAGGTCGAGGCCGACCAGGGCTTCGGTGAAGGTGTCGGGGGCTGCGAGTATCTGCCGGGTGAGGGCGCCGCTGCGACCGCGCAGGGTGGCGTCGATGTTGGCGACGACGGTGGTGGACGACGGGGACTGGCGCAGCGTGTAGCCGTCGCTGGGCACGTCGGTCAGTACGCCGCCGACGCAGAGCAGCAGGTCGGCCTCCTCGACCCGGCGGGCCAGCGAGTCGAGCCGCCCGTATCCCAACTGGCCGGTATTGACCGGTGAGTCGAAGGGAACCCGGTCGGAGGCCCGCCAGTCCTGGGCGACCGGAATGCGGTGGCGCTCGGCGAAGGCGGTGAGCCGGGCGGCGGCGCGAGGCGTCCAGCGAGGGCCGCCGGCGAGGATGAGCGGACGTTCGGCGCGGACGAACAGATCGCGCAGCGCGTCGAGTTCGGCGGGGGCGACGCCGCCGTCCGTCACCGGGACGACCGGGTGGAGCTCCGGCGATGCGGGGCGGGTGATGATGTCCTCGGGCAGCCCCACGACGACCGGCCCGGGACGGCCCGAACGGGCGGCGAAGAAGGCCTCGGCAACCAGTTCGGAGGCGCGCTCCGGCCGGTCGAGGAGGAGGACGCGCTTGGCCTGCGTACCGAACCAGGCACGCGGGTCGAAGTCCTGGAAGGCCTCGCGGTCACGGTGGTCGCTCGGGATCAGGCCGACGAACAGAACGAGCGGTGTGGCGTCCTGCCAGGCGGCGTGGACGGCCACATAGGCGTTGGCGGCGCCGGGCCCGCGGGTGACCATGGCGACGCCGGGCTCACCGGTGAGCTTTCCGTGCGCCTCCGCCATGTAGGTGGCGCCGCCCTCGTGGCGGCAGACGACGGTGGTGATGTCGGAATCGTGCAGCCCGTCGAGGACGTCGAGGTAGCTCTCGCCGGGGACTGCGAAGACTCGCCGGACCCCGTGCAGGGCAAGGGACTCGACGATGGCGTGACCGGCGGTGCGGGCGCGGTCGGTGCCGGGGCGTGCGGAAGCGGGTGACATGACGGTCACGGACGGGTCCTTCGGGGAGGTGCGGCGCAATTGCGGATACGGATGCGCTCGGCAGGTCCCTCAGTATCGGAAGGCATCGGTCATGCCGTCCAATACACAAATGGCAACCCGACCATAACCATTGAGCATGAAAGCCAGGTGGCGTACGACGTGGCCGCCGGGCGAGGGAATCTGCCGGGCGGCACGGAGCCGGTCCGGGCCGGGGACGGGGCCAGCGGCCTGGCTTCGGTGCCATGATCAGAAATGGATTCATCGTGTCGGCCGTGGCCTGCGCCTCCATCGCCGCAGCGGCTCTGGGGGCCCGGGCGGCCGGCCCTTCTGACGGATGGCGACAGGTCGGGGCCGGCATCCAGGGCGGTGTCAGCGGCATGGCTCCGACCGAGGGCGCCCCCGTGGGGCCGAACCGGGACGATGCCGTCATCGTGCGGGACAACAAGGGGGATGGCGAGAGCCGGGTGGCCACCGTGCGGCTGAGGCCGGGCAGAGCGCCCGTGACCACCGAACTGCTCTGGCTCGGCGTACTGCCGAAGGACCTGGAGGCGCTCGACGCGGTGCCCGGCCGCGCCGGCCACTACATCGCCCTGGCCGGCAACGGCGACGCGTACCACATCCTTGTGGCGAACGGCCGGGCGACGGTTCAGGGAGGTCCCGTCACCGTGCCGGAGCGGCGCGACGGCGACAACTACGAGAGCTTCGCGCTGCACCGCGACAGGTCGGGCAGCGTTTTCGCCGTGTGGGCCACCCGCGGCAGCGGCGCACTGAAGGCAGTCGTACGCGCCGCTTCGGCAAGGGTCGGCACATACGGCCTCGACTTCGGCTCTCCCACCGCGCGGCAGGAATTCGCCGTGCCGCTTCCGAACGAGGACGAGGTGCGGCACATCAGTGACCTGAAGGTCCTGGCGGACGGGACCGTCCTGGTGTCGTCGGCGTCGGATCCCAACATGGACGACGGACCGTTCAGCTCCGCGGTCTACAACGCCGGACGGCTCGCCGTGGACGGCGCGCACCATGCCGTTCTGCGACTGAGGAAGACGGACGAGCTCACCCCGCTGCGCCGCTTCACCAAGCAGGACGACCGCAAGATCGAGGCGATCGCGTTCCCGCGCGATGGGCGGGCCATCTGGGGCACGGACGACGAGAACCACGGAGGCCGGGTGAGGTTCGACCGCGTCACGCCGTAGCTCTCGCGCATCCGCACGCCTCCGCGGGACGGTCAGGGACGCGGGGGCGCCGGGATCACGGCGTCCCCCTGTCCCACGAGAAAGTCCCGCAGCCGCACCGCCGTAGCGCGAATGGTGTCGGCCGCGAAGTGGCCCGGCAGCCAGGCCACATGGAGCGGCACCTGAAGCACCTCCCTGCGTCCGGTCCCTTCCACCGTGATCCACAGCGCATGCGCCCCGTACCGCGGCAGGTCCGTACTGACCCCGATCCCGTGCCCTGCCACCGCGAGTGCCTCCACGGTCGGGCCGTCCTCGCATTCGGTGAGCCGCTCGGGTGCGAGATGTGCCGCACCGAGCGCGTTGTCGAGTACGGCGCGGCTGACGCTGGAGCGCGAGTGGGCGAACAGCCGGTCGCTGCAGATCTCGGCGAGGCCGACCTCCGTGCGGCCCTCCTCGGCCCAGGGATGGCCGGGGGCGACATGTGCCTTCAGCGCGGTGCCGCCGAGGTCGACGGTCTCGAAGCCCTCGACCATCGGCGTCGGGGACACGATGAAGTCCGCCTCGTCCAGGAGTTCGTCGTTGAGGGCGAAGTGGCCGGCCTGCCGGGTGATCAGCGGCGGATCGTCCGGGCCCGTCGTGGCGATGAACGGCGCGAGGAAGCCCCGGATGGTGGCCGCCGTCGCGGCGACCGTCAGCTGCGCGACCCGCCCGGAGCGGAGCCCCTCGACCGCGGCCTCCATCTGACGGGTCTCCGCGATGACCCGACGGGCAAGGGGGACGAAGGCGCGCCCGGAGGCGGTCAGCACCAGCCGGTTGCCGCGCGGCTCGAAGAGCGTCATCCGGAGCTCGCGCTCCAGCGTCTTGAGCTGACGGCTCAGTCCCGGCTGGGCGACATGGAGGGTGGCGGCGGCGGAAGTGATGGTCCCGGCGTCGACGACGGCGAGGAAATAGAGGAGGCGCCGGTAGTTCATCGGCCGATGATAGCGACGCCGAAAAATAACGAAATTATAATGGGTCTGGGCCAAATGTTGGGTACGATTCATGCGCTCGTCCCTTACGCGGCGTGGTCCGATCACCACCGACGGCGAGTCTCGGACGCAACACCGGACGCCCCCGATGTCCGGTGTCCCCTGACCGATCCGGGAGGATCACGTGTCCCTGTCGCGCTCCGCGCGTACGGTGCTGGCCGCCGCCACCGTCGCCGCCGTCGCACTGCCGCTCGCCACCACGGCCGCCCACGCCCAGGAGTACGGGGCCGCAGCCGCTGCCCCGTACGCCGGTCTGCCGTCCGGTACCAAGCAGGCCAAGTCCCTGGTCATCGGTATCGACGGCGCCACCTTCGACGCCTTCTCGCGTGGCGACGTACCGCACATCGAGCAGCTGATGGCCAAGGGCCTGACCGCACGAAGCAACCTGTACGCCAACCCGATGGCCCCGACCGTCTCCGGTGCCGGCTGGTCGTCCATCGCCACAGGCGTCTGGCCCGACAAGCACAATGTGAAGGACAACAACTTCACTGCCCCCGACTACGGCCGGTACCCGGACTACGCGACCCGGCTGGAGACCGCCGACCCGGCCACGTCCACCCTGATCGTCGGCACCTGGAGCCCGATCCCGCAGATCGTCTTCGGCGCGAAGACCGATCTGCGGATCGCGGGCGGCAACGACGAGGGCACCACCGCGAAGGCCGAGGACTACCTCGCGCACGGCAACCCCGACTCCACCTTCGTCCACCTCGACGAGGTCGATGGCGCCGGTCACAGCTCCGGCTCCGCGAGCGACGCCTATCTCAAGGCCCTGAACACCGCCGACGCGCAGGTCGGCCGGCTGCTCGACGCCGTGACCTCGCGGCCGACGTACGCCGATGAGGACTGGCTCGTCGTCGTCACCGCCGACCACGGCCACACCCCCACCGGCGGCCACGGCGGCAACACCCCGCTGGAGCGCGGCACGTTCGTGATCGCCCAGGGCAAGGGCATCGAGCCCGGTTCGGTACGCGACGACGTCAAGATCACCGACATCGCGCCCACCGTCCTGCGCCACGAGGGTGTCGCAACCGACCCCGCCTGGAACCTCGACGGCACCTCGCTCGCCGAGCCGAAGACGGACGCCTTCGACGCGCTGCGCGGCTCCCTCCGTACGCCCATCGACGAGACCGGGCTCCCGGCCGACGCCAAGGGATGGACGAACACCGCACCCGATGGCTGGTCCGTCGACAACTCGAAGATGCCGGCCGGTGGTGTCACCGAGTGGCGCGGCTGGTCCTTCGCCACCGACGAGTTCTGGACCGACGCCGAGCGAGGCCAGGGCCGCGAGACGAACGTCCGCGCCCGCAATGTGTTCGCGGTCGCCGACTCCGACGAGTGGGACGACAAGGCGCACGACGCCGGACAGTTCGACTCCACCCTGGTCAGCCCCGCGTACAAGCTGAACGGGGCGGCGAAGGCGACCGTCTCGTACGCCACGAACTACCGCGTCGACGGACCGCAGAGCGGCGATGTGTACGTCTCGTACGACGGTGGCACCCCGCAGCTCGTGAAGTCGTACCGGAGCGACGCCAACACCGTCGAGCGTCTTGAGCTCGCTGTCCCGGCGGGCGCGAAGTCTGCCCGGCTGAGTTTCCGCTACACCGGTACGAACAGCGCCTTCTGGACCATCGACCAGGTCGCCTTCGGCCAGCCCGACCCGCCGTCGCAGCTCGCCCTCACCTCGTTGGAGGCCGGCACCGAGCTGCTGGGGCGGCCCGGCTCCGACGCGGCCTGGAAGGTCACCACGAACGGCGTGGTCAAGACCGCGCACGGCAAGCCCGTGAAGGACGCGAAGGTCACGGCCGAGCTGACGGCCGGCGGCAGGGTGCAGAAGCTGACCGGTACGACGAAGAAGGACGGCTCGGTGCGCTTCAGGACCACCGTGCCACAGGGCATCGCCGAGGCCACCCTCACCGTCACCGACGTGCGCTACCAGCACCTCGCGTACTACGGCGAACTCGACCCGGTCCGCACCCTGGACCTCACCCGCCCCACCGGCCACCGGGGCTGACCGATCGGCCGGGCCCCGGAGTAACCGACCGGGGCCCGGCCGCAACGCGCATACGCCGGAGGCCGTTCCCGGCCACGCCGCTCCCGCGCCGGGTTACCGTGGCAGTTCGGCGCCGGTGCGGCCGCCCCAGGCCGCCGGGGCACACAGCACAGCGGCTCCCGACGCCACTGTGCGCCGCGCACTGGTTCCCGCTCCCGGGCCTGTCCACTGTGCCGCCATCCCCACCCGCTGAGGGGTGAGTCGGTCGGTACGAAAGCCTGGAGGACAGCCGGTGAGCGGCTCGGCGGCGGAGTCCCGGACGGTCGCCCGGGGGTCGAGTGCCCGGTCGGTCCTCGCCCGGTCGCCGGCGTCGTACGCCTCGTACATTCCGATGAGGACGGTCCGGACAGCGTCGGCGTCGGCCGCCGATGCGCCGGGCCCGGCGGTGGACGGGAGAGGGAGGGTGTTCTCGGGCACGGTGGTGCTCCTGGGCGGACACGGGGGTGCGATGACTGCACGGGGGTGTGGTGGCGGCCGAGCTGCACAGCCGCGTACCGGCCGCCGCCCACACCCCCGTCGCTCATCCGGCGCTTCTCATTCCACCGATCGAAGAGCCTCGGCCAGGATCTCCGCGCCCTCCTCCGCCTCCGGGATGGTCAGCGAGAGCGGCGGTGCGATCCGCAGCACGCTGGTGTTGTGGCCGCCGCCCTTGCCGATGAGCAGGCCGCCTTCCCGGGCCGCTTCGAGTACGGCGGCGGCCGCCTCCGGGTTCGCCTCGTCGGTGCCGGGCTTCACCAGCTCGATGCCGATCATCAGTCCCCGGCCGCGTACCTCCCGTACACACTCCGAGGCCGCGCCGATCGCACGCAGCCGCTGGATCAGCAGTCCGCCGACTCGCCGGGCGTTGCCCTGCAGATCGTGTTCGAGGAGGTAGGAGAGGTTGGCGAGGCCGGCCGCCATGGTGACCGGCGAGCCGCCGAAGGTCGAAATGGAGTTGGCGTCGAGGCAGTTCATGACGTCGGCGCGAGCCACGACACCGCCGATCGACATGCCGTTGCCGATGCCCTTGGCGAAGGTGAGGATGTCCGGCGGCCCGTTCTCGCCGTGCGCCTGCCAGCCCCAGAAGTGTTCGCCGGAGCGGCCCCAGCCGGTCTGCACCTCATCGGAGATCCACAGGATGCCGTGGCGGTCGAGGACCCGGCGGAAGGCCGCGTACAGGCCGTCCGGCGGTGAGGTGAACCCGCCGACGCCCTGGATGGGTTCGGCGATCAGGGCGGCGGGCTCGCGGGTGTGGCCGAGCAGGTCCTCCAGGTCGGCGACACAGCCCGCGATGAACTCCGCGTCGCTGAGGTGCGCGTACGGCCCCCGGGTGCGGACGCCGCCGTGCACGTAAAGCGTCTGCAGCGGCGACAGATTCGTGGGCGACCATGCGCTGTTGCCGGTGATGGAGACCGCGGAGAAGGATCTGCCGTGGTAGCTGTTGCGCATCGCGAGGATCTGGTTCGACCTGCGGTACGTGGTGGCGAGCAACAGGGCGGTGTCGTTGGCCTCGGTACCGGAGGTGGTGAAGAAGACCCGGGCGTCCGGGATGCCGGAGAGCGTGGCGATGCGTTCGGCCAGCTCGACCATCGGCCGATTGAGGTAGAGCGTGGAGGAGTGGATGATCCGCCCGGCCTGCTCGCTGACCGCCTTGGTCACCTCGGGCAGGGCGTGGGCGGTCATGGTCGTGAGGATGCCGCCGAAGAAGTCGAGGTAGCGCCTGCCGTCGGCGTCCCAGACATGGCGGCCCTCGCCGTGGGTGATCTCCACGGGGTTCTTGTAGTAGAGCGCCAGCCAGTCGGGGCTGACGGCGAGATGGCGTTGGTGCAGGCTGCTCACGGCTCCACCAGTCCTTCGTACGCGTCGGGTCGGCGGTCCCGGTAGAACGCCCACTGCTGGCGGACCTCGTCGATGAGCCCGAAGTCGAGGTCGCGGACGAGGAGTTCCTCCTCCTTGTCGCTGGCGACCTCGCCGACGAACTGGCCGCGCGGGTCGACGAAGTAGCTGGTTCCGTAGAAGTCGTTGTCGCCGTACTCCTCCTGGCCGACGCGGTTGATCGCGGCGACGAAGTACTCGTTGGCGACGGCGGACGCGGGCTGCTCCAGCTGCCAGAGATAACTGGAGAGGCCGCGCGAGGTGGCGGACGGGTTGTACACCAACTGAGCGCCGTTGAGCCCGAGTTGTCGCCACCCCTCCGGGAAGTGCCGGTCGTAGCAGATATAGACACCGACCTTGCCGACGGCAGTGTCGAAGACGGGCCAGCCGACGTTTCCGGGCTTGAAGTAGTACTTCTCCCAGAACCCCTTGACCTGCGGGATGTGATGTTTGCGGTACTTGCCGAGATAAGAACCGTCGGCGTCGATGACGGCGGCGGTGTTGAAGTAGAAGCCGGACTGCTCGATCTCGAAGACCGGCACGACGATCACCATGCCGGTCTCGCGGGCGAGTTCCTGCATCCGCCGGACGGTCGGCCCGTCCGGGACGGCCTCGGCCCAGCGGTAGTGCTCGGGTTCCTGCACCTGACAGAAGTAGGGTGCGTTGAACACCTCCTGGAAGCCGATGATCTTCGCGCCCTGGCGGGCGGCCTCGCGCGCATGCTCCTCGTGCTTGGCGATCATGGATTCGGTGTCGCCGGTCCAGGTCGCCTGGACGAGTGCGGCGCGTACGACTTGGGACATGAGCTGCTCCTTCGACGCGGCGTCAGAGAGCCTCTACGCTTTTCTACGCCCGTAGATACGTGCGTAGAGGAGAACGTAAGCCCCGTCACACAGCGGGGCAAGACCATCGCCGTGAACCGGCGGAGTCGATCATGTTTCGCACCCGTACGGTCCACATGTTCATTCACCTTCCGGCTCGGAGAGCAGATGCCGTGATGGAGCGCCAACGCGCCCTGCTGCAGGACAAAGTTCGAGCCGGTGGCACGGATCCTGGATACCCAGCTCGGCGGGACCGGCCTCGCGACCTGGACCTCACCCAAGGGTGGGTACTTCGTGACTCTCGAGGTGCCGGACGGCTGCGCCAAGCCCCGGCCACCGCGCGATGGTCCGGCAGTACGAAGGCGTCTCCTCGCGCTGTCGAGCGGACGCCTCGTTCCAGGGCGTGTCCGTCCACGCACCGGCGTGCAGGAACGTGCTCGGCGAGATGCGGGCTCGCGTACACCGTCAACACCTTCCACGTTCCCTCCCGTTCGGGTGATGTACGGCGCGCCGGGAGGATCTCGGAGCGGTCCGGGCAGTATCCAGGCGACCGATCCTGAGAGGGGAAGTCGTGGGACTGTCACACGAGTACGGGCGCGCCATCAGTGAGGGGCCGACACCGGCCGATGCTGCGGGGGCGCTTGCTCTGCCCTGTCCGAGCGGCTGGTCCGCGCTGGCCTTCTCCGACGAGTTGCGGCCGGGTGTTGTGCTCACCCGGCCTTTGGCGGGGCAGGACGTGGTGCTGTACCGGCTCGGCACGGGGGCGGTCCGCGCCATCCGTCCGTACTGTCCGCACCTCGGCGCCCATCTCGGTCTGGCGAAGGTCGACGGGGACGATCTCGTATGTCCCTTCCATTTCTTCGCGTTCGGCCCCGACGGCAGGTGCGTGCGCACGGGATACGACACAAAGCCGCCGAGGTCGCCGTTGACGCAACTGCCGGTGCACGAGGTCAACGGTGCTGTCTTCGTCTGGCGGCACCACGACGGCCGGGCACCGGACTGGTTCATCCCCGACTGGCACGAGATCGGCCACCGGCCTGCCCGTAGCGCCGCCTGGGAGCTGGCCGGCAATGTCCAGGAAGTCATCGAGAACTCGGTGGACCTCGGGCATTTCGCCACCCTGCACGGTTGGGCCAAGGCCGAGATCGGCGGGCCTGTCGTCTACGACGATGCCGCGTTCCACGTGTCCATGCGGGCCCATGAGTCGGCGCCGCTGCTGGGAAACTTCGTCGTCGAGGTGGAGGTGGACGGCTACGGACTCGGTTGCCTGCACGCGGATGTGTACACGCCTCGAATCGGGCTTCGGATGTGCACGATGGTGATGCCGACGGCGATCGCGCCCAACCGGATGCAGTTCCGGCAGAAGAACCGCATCGCCTTCACGGAGCCGGCCCGGCTGCCGGCCCCGCTCGCACGGGTGGTGAGCCGAACCGCCGCCCGGCTGCTGGACCGCGCCGTCTTCCGTTCCAGTTGCGAGTTCACCGCCGCCGACTTTCCGATCTGGAATCACAAGCAGTACCAGCAGCCGCCCCGGCTCGCTCCCGGTGACGGGCCGATCGGCCCGTTCCGGCGCTGGGCCCGGCGGTTCTATCCGACACCGGGGGAGATCGGGGGGACGCGGCTCGACCACGATGAGCGAAGCGACGGAGCCGAAGTGCCGTGAGCGCCACCACCGCATCGGCGATCTGCGCGGCCGGCCGCGTCACCCCCTGGAGCAGCAACTGGTCGCAGTCGTCCGGGCGTTGTTACGCCACGGCTACGCGCGCTTTTCGACTGCGGTGCGGTCGAAGCACCGTGCGACGCACCCCCCTGAGCGCCCCTGCGGGGACCCGCGCCAACCCCCACGCCCCGGACAGGGACTCGTTCGACGACCGAGCCACCGCCGCCAGGGCCCATCCGGCCGATCAGGTCCCATCCGGCGGGCCGAGGCCCGACAGGCCCTACCCCGCCAGTGGCACCACATCCGGCTCCGGGGCGCAGCGCGTGAGCAGTTCGTCCATCGAGAGTCCGAGCGCCCCGGCCAGCGCCGCGACAGTGAAGAAGGCGGGGGTCGGGGCGCGGCCGGTCTCGATCTTGCGCAGCGTCTCGGCGGAGATTCCGGCGCTCGCCGCGATCTCGACCATGCTGCGCCCGCCACGCGCCTCGCGGAGCAGCGCTCCGAGGCGTTCGCCGCGGCGGCGCTCTTCCGGGGTCAGGGGCGTTCGTACCATGCCGTCATTCTAATACCGCCGCGACCGGTATAGTAATTGGCATGGTGCAGCTCAAGACAGACACATCCATCGAAGCGATGCGCGAGACCGGCCGGGTCGTGGCGCAGCTACTGACGGCCGTGCGGGAAGCGGCGGCGGTCGGCGTCTCGTTGCGCGAACTCGACGAGGTGGCCCGCGGGGTCCTCCGCGAGGCGGGCGCCGGGTCGCCGTTCCTGAACTACCGGCCGCATTTCGCCCCCACCCCGTTTCCCGCCGTGATCTGCGCGTCGGTCAACGATGCGATCGTCCATGGCATCCCGACCGACCAGCGGCTGCGCGACGGCGATCTGGTGAGCATCGACGCGGGCGCGACGCTCGGTGGCTGGGTGGGCGATTCGGCGATCAGTTTCACCGTCGGGCGCACCCGGCCGGCGGACACCCGGCTGATCGACACGGCCTTCGCGGCGCTGGAGGCGGGGATCGCGGCGGCGGTCGTCGGCAATCGGATCGGTGACATCGCGCATGCGATCGGCACGGTGTGCCGCAGCGCCGGTTACGGCATTCCGGAGGGGTTCGGCGGCCATGGCGTGGGCCGTTCGATGCACGAGGACCCGGCCGTCCCCAACGAGGGACGACCGGGTCGCGGCATGCCGTTGCGGCACGGAATGGTGCTGGCGATCGAGCCGATGCTGATCGGCAGCGGCAAGGACGCGTTCCGTCCGGACCGGGACGGCTGGACGTTGCGTACGTCCGACGGCAGCCGGGCGGCGCACGCCGAGCACACGGTGGCGATCACCGACGACGGTCCGCGCATCCTGACCGCGCTGTGATCAACCTCCCTTCGTGATCGTCTAGTTGTTCTGGATGAACTGCTTGGCGAGGGCCTCACCGGCGGTGACGGCGGCGCTGTGGCTTTCGATCGGCGACACCTTGGAGTTCTTGAACAGGATGTAGGTGACGCCGGATTCGGCGCCGCCGGTCTCCGGGTCGGGGTCGATGCCGAGCGCCTTGGCGGTGGCGTACGAGGCCTCGCCGATGATCTTGTTGGGGCCGGTGTCGCCGACGACTGCGTACTCGACCTTGTTGTTGTAGATGACGGCGACGACGCCACCGCCCTTGATTCCCGCGTTGCTGTAGTTCCAGATGCTGCTGCTGCTCGGCACGACGACGTACGGCAGTTTCTCGGCGTTCAGCGGCTTGTCGCCGGAGGTGTGGAACGCCGTGTCGTCCTGGAACCACGGGTCGGTGTTCTCGTTGCAGGCGGTGGTGACCTGGCCGTCGCAGTCGATGTCCATGTCGGCCTTCCAGAACACGGCACCGTTCTTGCCGCAGACCGGCACCGTCGCCGAAGTCTCCTCGTCCGTACGGTACTTGCCGTTGGAGATCTGCGAACACGAGGTGACTTCGGCCAGCAGATCGGCCGCGCTGACGGAGCCTTCCTCGACGCCGGTCCCGGCCCGGTCGGCGGCGCCTGAATCCGCCCGGGGCGCGGCGGCAGTGGTGACGGCACCCGAGACCGGGCGGGCCTGGGCGGCGGGCGTCAGCGTGGCGGCCGAGAGCAAGGCGGCGCCGGAGGCAGCGGCGAGGGCGAGCGTTCGAGTACGCACAGTGGGGGTGCCCTTCCAATAGGAAACTTTCCTTACCGACGCGGCCAAGATGGACCCGACGTCATATCTCCGTCAAGACCGCGGGCTGGTTCCTCGTGAGACCTCACGAGGAACCAGCCATTTGTATAGGGCTATTGACGCATCGTCATGGCCGTCCGCTCGGCTTCACGACCATGGCCGAGCCCCCGCCCCGGCGCACCTTCTCCGCTGCCGCCAGCCACCGTCCGTCCGGCAGCCGCTGCACACCTGTCGCCGCCCCGATCTCCGGGTTCAGCTTGAAGACATGACCCAGCGACTCCAGTTCCGCCCGAACGGGGCTGTTCCACAGCCCCGGTTCGAGCTCCGTCGTCGGCGAGTTGCGCTGGCTGGCGCGCGGCGCCGCGATGGCGTCGACCAGCGGAAGCCCCCGGTCGACCTTGCCGATGAGCGACTGCAGCACGGTCGTGATGATCGTGGCGCCACCCGGCGAGCCGAGGGCCAGCACCGGCTCACCGTGCTTCAGCACGATCGTCGGCGAGATGGACGAGCGCGGACGCTTGCCCGGACCCGGCAGATTCGGATCGTGGACCGCCGGACTGGCGGGCGCGAACGAGAAGTCCGTCAGCTCGTTGTTGAGCAGATAGCCGCGTCCCGGCACGGTGATGCCGCTGCCGCCGGTCTGCTCGATCGTCAGCGTGTACGCGACGACATTGCCCCACTTGTCGGCCGTCGTCAGATGTGTGGTGTTCTCCCCCTCGTACGTCGTCGGGGCGGCCGTGCCACCGGCCCTGCAGTCGGCCGGGTGGCCGGGGTCTCCCGGCGCGAGCGGGCTGGTGAGCACCGCGTCATCCTTGATCAGGCATTCCCGCGAGTCGGCGAACCGCTGGCTGAGGAGCCCTTGCGTCGGTACGTCCTCGAACGCGGGGTCGCCGACCCATCGCCCGCGGTCCGCGAACGCGATCCGGCTCGCCTCGATGTAGCGGTGCAGATACTGCGCCTCGCTCGCCCTCGAAAGGTCCGTGGATTCCAGGATGTTGAGCGCCTCGCCGACGCTCGTACCGCCGGACGAGGAGGGTGCCATGCCGTACACGTCGAGACCGCGGTAGCCGACCTTCGTCGGAGCTTGCCGCAGCGCCCGGTAGGACCGCAGGTCCTTGGCTGTGAGGTCGCCGGGACGCACGACCCGGGTTGCCTTCGGGTCCACGGGCGGGTTGCGTACGGTCCGTACGACGTCGTCGGCCAGCTCGCCCTTGTACAGCTCGTCGATGCCCTTGCGGCCCACCTGTTCGTACGTACGCGCCAGATCGGGGTTCTTGAAGACCGAGCCGACCACCGGCAGTTGTCCGCCCGGCAGGAAGAGCTTGCTGGTCGCCGGGAAGTCGGCGAACCTGGCCTGATTCCCCTCGGTCTGCGAGCGGAACGTGCTGTCGACGACGAAGCCGTCCCTGGCGAGCCGCTCGGCCGGCTTCAGTACCTGCCGCAGCGACTTGCTGCCCCAGGTGTCGAGCGCGGTGTCCCAGGTGGCCGGGGTGCCGGGGGTGCCCACGGCCAGTCCACTGGTGACCGCGTCGGCGAAGGCGAGCGGCTTGCCGTTCTCCAGGAACAGCGAGGAGTCCGCGCTGCGCGGTGCGGTCTCCCGGCCGTCGATCGTCTCCACGGTGTGCTTCCTGGCGTCGTAGTAGACGAAGTAGCCGCCACCGCCGAGACCTGATGAGTAGGGCTCGGTGACACCGAGCGCCGCCGCAGTCGCCACCGCGGCGTCCACCGCATTGCCGCCCTTGCGGAGCACCTCGATACCGGCGGCCGAGGCATCCGCGTCGACGCTGGCGACCGCCCCTCCGTAACCCACCGCGACAGGCGACTTGGGCGGCGGCGCGGTCGGTGGTGCAGACGAGGACGGGGCGGCTGCCACAACCGTGACGACAGCGGCGAATACAACCGGCAACGATAGATTCCGCGCGACGAGACGTCGCATGCGCACCTCCAGTGAAGGATTGTCCGCCGCAGGGTAACGCCGCCCCGCCCACCTCGTCAGGACCGCCGTGAACCCGGGGCCGATCGCCCGCTGACATGCCCGCCCATGACCGACGACGTACGCAACATCGTGCTGGGCGTGACAGCCGCGGGTATCAGCGCCGCGCTGGACTGGATCGCCCGCACCTGTCTCTGGCGCCGCAAGCTCCGCCGCAAGCAGGCGTTCTTCGGACTGCCGGCTCATGTCGGCGGCGAACTGGCCGACGGCGAAAGCAACAAGCTGATGCGTCTGAGCCGCGGAGAATCCGCCAGCACCTGCGGCTTCGCCCTTTACCTCACCCTCCCCGACATCTGAGAGAAGCCACCCACGGCACCGGCTCCCATACCAGCCCCCCGAAGGATTTCCGGAGCCGACTTGTCATAGGGTGCACGGGTGGCTGACGTTAGTTTCGAGGCTCTGACGCGAGATCATGGTCGGCGTGCACCGGAGCCGACGTTCGGTGAGGTGACCGACCGGGTCTGTCGATGGCTTCGAGCCGTGGACGCCTCGGGCCTGGAACGGGCCTTCGATGAAGCCTTTGAGACTGTGGATATGCATTTCCACGAACCGCCGCGGTTCGAGGCGCTCCTGGCGCTGGTCGAACCGGCACGACAGGCAAGCATGGAGCCCAACGCGCCGTCGGCGGACTTTACGACGCTGCTGACCAGGTTGCAGCTGCGCCTCGGCGCCCCGCTCCCACCCTCGCTGATCGGATTTTGGGAGCTACGGGCGCGAAGCCTGCAATGGCGCACACTGTTCGACACGCTGATGAGCCCGGAGATATTCGCCCCATCCGCTTATCTCGACGGTCATGGCTACGGCCCCGAGTACCGGCTGTCGGTGGCACGGGTGGACAACTCGATTCGCCCGGTCCACGAGTCCTTGGACTACGGATACGTGGAGTGGTTCGACGACGCCGCAGAGGCCGTACGCGCCACGGCCGCCACCTGGCGGAACTTTCGGGTCGGTGACAGCGTGATGCTCGACCCGACCGTCGCCCGCTCCCTGATTCAGATCGCCTCCGACCACGGCGAGTGGGTCGAACTTGTCAGCGACTGGTGCGACGAAACCGGCGAGTCGCCCATCTTCCGGGCCGGCGACGACTACGAGGGCTACGCGGACCTGCTCGGCACCAGCCTGCCGCAGTGGCTTGGCCTGGAGGTCGACGCGACGATGGCACGGCTCGTCGTACCGGACCGCGCCACTGACGTAGCAAGCGGGGCAAGCCTGCTCGGCTCAGCATGAACCTTGTATATCTACGCGATTGAACGCTGTCACGCTCGCGGGTCGCGCACCCTTCCGCCGGGGTATCACGCTGCCCGATCCGGCCCCAATCCCGAGGCCGGTTTCTCGTACACCCATACCCGGTAGGCGCCGAGTCTGTCCGTGGGCGTTCAGATGTGGTCAAGACCCCGCATAGGTCCCATTCTGCGTCAATCCCCGAAGGACTTCCGACGTTGACCGTTAAGGCAGGAAGCCGGCAGTCAGACGGAGCAGCGGGCCGGCCCGATGACACCGTCGGTTCCGGTCACCTTCACCGCCGCCTTCCGGTCTGCGGTGCGGGCCTGCGCGGCCGTGCAGATCAGCTGCTGCCGGGCGACCTCGGAGAGTTTCGTGACGGCGGTGTTCACCCGGACCGACACGCCGTCCGGCCCCAGAGTCAGACTCAACGCGCCTCGAATGGGCGGAAGTTCGGTACGCAGGCCCGAATCGGCCTCGGCCTGGGTGGGCCCGTCGAAGAGCATGGCGATCGCCTTGTCGGAGCCACGCCACACGTGCCCCGTGCCCGAGGAGTCGCCTTCCACCGGCAGGGCGAACGGCCGCACGACGGGCATCAGCCGGTTCGCGGACGACGAGGAAACGAAGTAGAGCAGGGTGCCCTGGCTCCCCGGCGCCACATCCACGGTCGCCGGATCGCCGACCTCGACGACATCCGTCGCCTGTATCCCGCACCCGTTCGCCAGCAGCACGAGAGGCAGCAGGGCGCCGAACGCGCGTACGCGTCTCACTGCCCCTCCATCGGTAGTTCCACGGTCAGGACCGCGCCGCCCGCGGGTCCGTTGACGGCGCGCACGGTGCCGCCGTGCAGCCGTACGTTCTCCTGGGTTATCGCCAGGCCGAGCCCGCTGCCCGCCGACCGGGTGCGGGCCGCGTCGGCCTTGTAGAACCGGTCGAAGATGTGCGGCAGCACGGCGGAGTCGATCCCCGGCCCGTTGTCCGCGACTTCGGTCACCAGCCAGCGGGCCGCACCCCGCCGCTCGGTCCGCAGCCGGACGGTGACGGGCTGCGCACCGTGCCGCAGGGCGTTGCCGACCAGGTTGGCGACGACGATGTCGAAGCGGCGCGGGTCGAGCATCGCCCTTATCCCGTCGGGCAGTTCGGTTCGGACCCGGTCCTCCCAGTGCCTGCCCTGCAGGGTCTTGCGGATCGTCTCGGCGACGTCGACCTCGTCCAGGTGGAGATCCGCGGCCTTCGCGTCGAAGCGGGAGATCTCCATCAGATCCTCCACGAGGGTGGCGAGCTTCCCGGTCTCGGCGCTGATCAGCCGGACGGCCGCCGCGGTGTCGGCGTTCAGCTGGGCGGCGTCCTCGTCGAGCACTTCGGTGACGGCAAGCATCCCGGCGAGCGGGGTGCGCAGCTCGTGCGAGACGTCCGAGGCGAAGCGTCTGGCCCGCGCCTCCGCCCGCTGGAGCTCCTCCACCGACTCCTGGAGCTTGGTCGACGACTCGTTGAACGTCCAGGCGAGTTCGGCGAGTTCGTCGGAGCCCTTGACCTCGATACGGGTGTCGAGCTCGCCCCGGCCGATGCCGGCGGCGGCCCGCCGTAGATCGCGTACCGGGCGCAGCACGCTGCGGGCGGCGAGCAGGGCGGGCACCAGCGCGATCAGGAGGGCGGGCAGGGCGCCGTCGCGGGCCGCGGTGACCATGGCGTTGACATTGGCCTCCTCGCTGGAGAGCGGCATCACGGCGTAGAGGACGAGCCCGGTGGGCTGGCGTCCGTCGCCCCGGTCGAAGACTGCGGGCATCCCGATGGTCAGCCAGGGCTTGCCATTCTTGACGACTCGTTGGAAGGAGCCGTGCACGTCTCCACGTGCGGCGTCGCGCAGTGCGGGCGTGATCACGCCGGAGGTGGGCTGGTCCGTCGAGGAGACCCGGGTCTTCCCGTACTCGGCGAAGACGAACCAGGTGTGCGGCTTGCCCTCCCCGGCGAGGGTCTGGCAGGTCCGGCGCAGCTGCTCCGGATCCACCGGAAGGGTCACCGCCTGTGCGGCGATCCGGTCGCGGAACTGGGCGACGGCCGTGTCCTGCGCCTGCTGGAGGATGGCGGAGCGGGCCTCCCGGTAGGTCAGGGTCGCGGTGGTGACGACGCTGATCGCCGCGACCAGAAGGAAGGCGCCTATGAGACGGGTCCGCAGTCCGAACCGCGCGGCGAAGAGCTTCACGCGAGCGGTCCGAAGCGGTAGCCGAAACCGCGGACGGTCTGGATGTAGCGCGGGCTGCCCGCCACGTCCTCGATCTTCTGCCTCAGCCGCCGCACACAGGCGTCGACCAGGCGCGCGTCTCCGTGGTAGCTGTGCTCCCAGACGTATTCGAGGAGCTGCTGCCTGCTGAAGACCTGCTCGGGCGAGGCCGAGAGGTGGAGCAGCAGCTTCAGTTCGGAGGGCGCGAGCAGGAGGCGCTGCCCCGCCTTGGCGACGGAGAGCCCGGCGCGGTCGACGGCCAGTTCGCCGTGGAATTCGATGCCGCCGCGCCCCGCGGGTTCGGCGAGCCTGCGCAGTACGGCGCGGATCCTGGCCTCTATCACTTCGGTACGGGCGGGCTTGACGATGTAGTCGTCGGCGCCGGCCTCCAGCCCGACGACCACGTCGAAGTCGTCACCGCGCGCCGTGAGCATGATGATCGGCAGCTGGCTGGTCTCCCGTATCAGGCGGCAGACCTGAACCCCGTTCATTCCGGGGAGCATCAGATCGAGGAGCACCAGATCGGGCAGGAACTCGCCCAGCGCCGCGAGGCCCTCCTCACCTGTTTCGACGGACCGCAGCTCATGACCGCGCCGCCGCAGCCCCAGCTCGACCCCTTCCCGTACGGAGGGGTCGTCTTCGATCAGCAACACGCGAGGCATGGCAGCAGTATCCCAGCGTTCAAGGAATGGATTCGAACCGGTGACCGGACTGTGCGCCGGGTGCTCACGCCCGCCGCAGCCGCCCCCGGGCCGCCGCGATCACGGCACTGATCTCCCGCAGCCGCAGCGGCCGTGCCAGCAGCGCCACCGTGAGCAGGAGTACGACAGCGCCCGCCCCCACGGCGGCGAAGTCCCCGGACCCCTCGCAGGCGCGAGCGGCCAGGTATCCCAGCAGCCCGGCGGGCACACACGCCGCCACCAGCCGGAGCTGCGCCCACAGCCCGGGCGAACGCATCAGTGAGGGCCGGCCGGCATCGCTGCCGGAAACCCTGCGGTGCAGCACATACGCGGTGACGCCGAAGCCCGCGAACAGCGCCACCGAGTACGCCCCGGCCATCCCGGTCACGGCCCAGCGGACCGGCAGCAGCAGATACGCGGCAATCGAGAGCCCGGCGTTGAGCGCCGCGATCACCAGATTGAGGAGGAACGGGGTGCGGGTGTCGCTCATCGCGTAGAACGCGCGAGAGAGCACGTACTGCCCGGAGTAGGCGATCAGCCCCGGTGCGAACGCCATCATCATCCCCGCCATCACGGCGATGTCCGCGTCGCCGGTGCGCCCGTATCCGTACACGGCCCCCATCACCCACGGTGCCAGCGCGAACAGCAGGGCCACCGCGGGGATCACGACCGCGGCCGAGGTGCGCAGGGCGTACGAGACATCGCGTCGGACACCCGTCAGGTCGTTGTCGGCCGCCGCCCGGCTCATCCGGGGCATCAGCGCGGTGACGAGCGAGACGGTCACGATGCCGTGCGGCACCACCCACAGCTGAAAGGCGTAGCTGTACGCGGTGTAGCCGGCACCGCCCGACACATGCTGTTCCACGGCGTGCTGACCGGTGGCGGTGGAGAGCCGGGTGACCACCCAGTAGGCGATCTGGTTGGTGGCCACGAGCATGACCAGCCAGCCGGCCGCGCGCAGCGGCCGGGTGAGTCCACTGCCCCGCCAGTCGAACCGCGGCCGCCAGCGGAACTTCGCGGCGCGCAGCGCGGGCACCAGGGCGAGCGTCTGCACCGCGATCCCGGCGGTCGTCCCCCAGCCGAGCCACTGCGCCTGCGCCGCGGTCAGCGTACCGTCGGAGCCTGCCGCGACGGTCAGATAGATCCCGAACACCGCGATGATCACCACGTTGTTGAGGACCGGGGTCCACATCATCGCGCCGAACCGGTCACGGGCGTTGAGCACTTGACCGAGGAGGGTGAACAACCCGTAGAAGAGGATCTGCGGCAGGCAGTAGCGGGCCAGGGCGATGGTGAGATCGGCCTGTTCGCCGTGGTAGTCGGGGGCGTAGACCGAGACGATCCACGGGGCGCCGACGACCGTGAGCGCGGTGAGGGCGAGGAGCCCGATCGTGCAGATGGTGAGCAGCCGGTCGGTGTACGCGGCGCCGCCGTCGGCATGGTTCCTGGCGGCCCGCACCAGCTCGGGGACGAAGACGGCGTTGAGCGCGCCGCCGATGAGCAGGGTGTAGAGGATGTTGGGCACGGTGTTGGCGACGGTGTACCCGTCCGCCTGGAGTCCGGTGCCGAGCGCGGCGACGACGACCGCCGAGCGTATGAAGCCGGTCGCCCGGGAGACGATGGAGCCGGACGCCATGACGGCGCCGCTGCGCAGCACCGAGCCGGACTTGCGCTCTGCGGCCTTCGCGGAGGCCGTCTCGGTGGCCGTCATCGGCGCGCCAGGTACGCCTGGAACGCCCGGTACAGGGTGTTGTTGGCAGCTCCGCCCACCGATGTCTCCCACTCTCCGAGGGTCTCGACGACCTGGCCTCCGGTGCCGAGCTTCCAACGGAGCAGCCCGAAGGGGCGGTCGTCGGGGTCAAGGGTGGAGGGTACCCCGCGCATGTCGTGCACGTCGGCACCGAGCCCATGGGCATCGAGCATCATCTTCCACTGCAGCGCGTTGCTGGGACGGACCTCGCGGCGGTGGTCGGCGGAGGCGCCGGTCTGGTACCAGACCCGCCGGCCGGTGCTGATCATGGTGTGGGCGGCCAGGATCTCGCCCTGGTGGACGGCCAGATAGAGCTTCATCCGGCCGGGGTGTTCGGCGTTGAGTACGGCGTACTGCTGCTGGTAGTACGCGAGGGAGCGGCCGAGCCGGAAGCCGTCGCGCTCCTCGGTGATCCGCAGCAGGCGGTGGAATTCCGGCAGTTCGGCCGCGCCGCCGATGACGATCCGCACCCCGGCCTTCTGGGCCTTGCGTACATTGCGGCGCCACTCCTGGTTGAGTCCCGACCACAGTTCGTCGGGGGTCCGTCCGGCGAGCGGCACCTGGAAGACATAGCGCGGCTGTGCGTCGGCGTCCCCTCCCCCGTCGCCGCCGCACCGGCGCCAGCCGCGGGCCCGGAGCCGTTCGGCGACGGCCGTGCCGAGCGGGTCCACCTCCGTCGCGAGTACGTCGCCGACCTTGCGGCCGGGGCCGGTCGCGGCCTTCAGGCGGGCGGTGTCCCAGCGGCGGTACGCCGGCGAGGGGCCGATCCGTACGGCGAAGGCACCGGACCTCCGCAGATGCGCCATGAGCGGCCGCAGCCAGCGGTCGATGTCGGGGTCGGCCCAGTCGGCGACCGGCCCCTCGGGCAGGTATGCGAAGTATTTGCGGGTTCCCGGGAATTGCCGGTAGAGCACCAGCGCGGCCCCGGCCGGTTCAGCCGAGTCGCTGTGCCAGCCGACCATTTCGGAGGTCCATCGGTCCTTCACCGAGGCCCAGGACGGGTACTGCAGAAAGCTTGCCTCCGTACAGGTGGACACGAACGCCCGGTGCTCGGCGGCGGTCAGGCTGCGTATCCGTAGCTCGTGGTCATGGCTGCGGTCTCCGGTCGCGAGCAGCGCTGACATGTTCGTGGCCCTCCCTGGTCCGCCCCGCTGTCGGCTCTGCGGGGCTGCACAGGATGCTCACAGCGGTCCATGACGGAGCCGAGCGGCGAATGTGACCGGACGATGACCGTTGCGCTGCGGCCCATGTCACACAGGGGATTTCCCGGTTTTCGGCCGATTTGCGGAACCTATCGTCGGGTGAATACCTCTCCACCGACGAGAAGCAATGCCTTGGAGGTTTTTCCGTTGATCTCTGCACGCCGGCGCATGCGCCGTACCGCCCCGCTCGGCCGCCCGGTCCGGCTCACCCTGATCGCGGGTACCGCGGTGCTCGGCGCCACGCTCACTGCCTGTTCCGGCGCGTCCACATCGGACTCGGGCAAGGGATCGGGGCATGTGGCCGGGAAGGCGCCGGCACAGGACACCAAGATCTCGGTGAACCTCCAGGGCGGCAGAGCCACTCCCGGCAAGCCGGTGGAGGTGACCCTCGGCAGCGGCAAGCTCAAGACGGTCACGGTGAGCGCAGCCGAGGGGGACGCGCTCACCGGCCGGATATCCGCCGACGGCAGGACCTGGACGTCCGACCGGCCGGCCGCTCCGGGCACCACGTACAGCGTCGAGGCGAAGGACACCGAGGGCGGCAGCGACAAGGCCGGGTTCACCACCGCCGGGGCCGACAAGGTCAACAAGCTGACGCTGGCCCCCGGCAAGAACACCACGGTCGGCATCGCCCAGCCCCTGTCGATCGTCTTCGACAACCCGGTGAAGGACAGGGCCGCGGTCGAGAAGGCCCTGAAGGTCTCCACCTCGAACAACACCGAGGGCTCCTGGGGCTGGCTGCAGGACTACTCCGGCAAGGACCGCGTCGACTGGCGGCCCAAGGAGTACTGGAAGTCCGGTACGAAGGTCACGCTCGACGCCGACCTCAACGGAATCGACTCGGGCCCGTCCGGCGGCTGGTTCGTCCGCGACTACAGGACCACCTTCACCATCGGAACCGACCAGGTGGTCAAGGTCGACCTCGACCGCCACCGGCTGGCGCTGAAGCGGGACGGAAAGACCGTCATGGACGTGCCCATGTCGGCCGGCACCCCGGGCGGCGAGAAGGCGTCCTGGCGCGGCACGGCCGTGCTGATGGCCAAGGAGGGCACGATCAACATGCGCTCCGAGACGGTCGGTCTCGGCGACGCCTACGACAAGATGGTCGACTCGTCGATGCGGCTGACCTGGTCGGGGATGTACGCCCACGCGGCGCCGTGGAACGCGGCCTACTTCGGGGTGGCCAACCACAGTTCGGGCTGTGTCGGAATGAGCGACGCCAATGCCGGTGCGCTGTACCAGCAGGTGCGGGTCGGCGACCCGTTCGAGATCACCGGCGCGGACGCCAAGGGCACGGTCGCGGAGGGCAACGGGTACGGGGCGTGGAATGTGACATGGTCCGACTGGCAGGCGAAGAGCGCGCTGAAGTGAGCCGCACCGCTGCGCCGCGTTACTGACACCGCATCCAATAATCGTTGCTCTCACGCGACTTACGACGAGTTACCACGAGTAAGGAGCCAGGGTTACCGTCGGGTCACTTTGCACCGGCACGCGTGAGGAGTGACCCGTGGCACGCCCGTACCCGGCTCTGCGCACCACCGCTTCCATCGGAACGGCCGCCGTCCTGCTCGCCGGAGCCGCCCTCGGCGCGGCCCCGGCGGCCACCGCCCGGCCCGCCGCCGCAGCGGTGGCGGCGTCCGCTCCGGGCCTGGGGTTCTACGACATCCCCGGCTCCGGCGGGATCACGCTCAAGGGCAATGTGTTCACGGCCGCCGGTGCGCAGCCGGGCGAGCGGCATCCACTGATCGTGCTGCCCACCAGCTGGGGCCTGCCACAGGTCGAGTACCTCGCCCAGGCCCAGCAGCTCGCCGACTCCGGCTATGTGGTGGTCAGTTACACCTCGCGGGGCCTCTGGCTCTCCGGCGGCGACATCGAGGTCGCGGGCCCGCCGGTCACCGACTCACCCTGGTGATCGACACCGTCGACCCGCTGTACATCGAGCACGACCCGGCCGGCCCACAGCTGACCTTCTCCTCGCCCCGGGCGGACCCGTCGTACGTGTCCGTTCCCTTGCGCGAGAAGTGATCACCGGCTGCTGCCGGGCGGGCACTGCCCCTCGGGGCCCGCTTCGCAGCGGGTCCCGGCTACTGCACTCCCGGCAGCAGCGTTCCTGGTTCGGCCGGTGCGACCTCCACGGCCTTCGTCTTCGGATTGCGCCGCTCCCGCTTGGCCACCCAGGTCGCGAACCAGGAGAGCAGCATGCACATCCCGATGTAGATCGGCGAGATCACCATCACCACAGGGATGAAGGGAAGATCGTAGTCGAGGTTGGACGCGATGAGCTTGCCCGCGTGGAGGAATTCCTCGTAGGTGATCAGATAGCCGAGCGAGGTGTCCTTCAGCGCCACCACCAGCTGGCTGATGATCGTGGGCAGCATGGCACGCACCGCCTGCGGGGCCAGTACGAACGTGGTGACCTGCGTCTTGCGCATCCCCAGGGCGTACGCGGCCTCGCGCTGGCCGCGCTCCACCGAATTGATTCCGGTACGGAACACCTCGGCGAGCACCGAGCCGTTGTACAGGGTCAGACCGGTGACCAGCGCGGGCAGCGGCTGCACCTTCAGCGCCACGAAGATGAAGAAGATCATCACCAGAACGGGCATGGCCCGGAAGAACTCGACCAGCAGCGTCGAGACCCAGCGCACGACCCGGTGGTCGGAGAGCCGGCCGACGGCGAGCACCGCCCCGAGCACGAGGGAGAGCACGGCGGCGTACGCGAACGCCTTGAGCGTGTTGCCCAGTCCGCGCAGCAGCAGCTCCTGAATGCCCTTGTACTCGAAGGGTGTCCATTTGGCGCTGGTGAACTGTTCGGTGTCGAAGAGCAGATGGATGACCCAGCCGACCAGGGCGAGGATCAGGACCGTCGAGACGAACCCGTACAAGCGGTGGCGTTTACGGGTGACCGGGCCCGGGATGTCGTAGAGCGCGGTGGGGGACGGCGCGGTGTGGGTGGTCATCGGGCGACTCCCCAGCGCTTCTCCAGCACATTGAAGAGCGCACTGATGGACAGGGTGATGATCAGGTAGCCGACGGCGATCCAGACGAAGGTCCAGATGATGCTGTAACCCAGCTCGTTGAGGGTCTTGTAGGTGCCGAGCAGCTCGGTCACGCTGAAGGCCCCGGCGATCGCCGAGTTCTTGGCGAGGGCGATGAGTGTCGAGCCGATCGGCGGGATCACCGAACGGAACGCCTGCGGCAGCACGATGTTGTTCAGCGTCTGACCGAACGTCATGCCGAGACTGCGGGCTGCCTCGCCCTGCCCCGTCGGCACGGTGTTGATGCCGGAGCGCAGCACCTCGCAGATGAACGCGGAGGTGTAGCAGCCGAGCGCGAGGACCGCGAAGACCTTGAAGGGAAGCACCAGGCCGAAGCGCGGCAGTCCGAGCAGGACCGCGAAGAAGAGCAGCGTCAGCGGGGTGTTGCGCAGCACCGTCACCCAGACCGTGCCGAACACCCGGAGCGAGCCGACGGGAGCCACCCGGCATGAGGCCATGAAGAAGCCGAGGAGCAGGGCCAGGATCGAGGAGTAGACGGTCAGCTCGACCGTGCCGAGAAAGCCCTTGCCGTAGAGCGAGAAATTCTGTGTGAGTACGTCCATGGTCGATGCCCGCCCTCTCAGGTCGCCGGGTAGCGGTCGATGGGCGGCGGAGTCGGCGCGGGCACCCCGGACAGACCGAGTGTGGCCTCGAACGCCCTCTTCCAGTTGCCGTTCCTCTCGTTCGCCTCCAGTGCGTCGTTGAGGGCGAACCGCAGCGCGTTGTCGCTGCGCGGGACGCCGATGCCGTACGGCTCCTCGGAGAACGGCTTGCCCACCACCTTCAGCTCCTTGGGCGCCTTGGCGGCGAAGCCCAGCAGGATCGCGTCGTCGGTGGTGACGGCGTCGACCTGGTACGTCAGCAGGTTGTCGACGCAGATCGAGTACGTGTCGTAGGCGACCAGGATCGCCTTCGGGTAGTCGGCGGCGATGCGCTGGTACGGGGTCGATCCGGCCGCCGAGCAGACCGTCCTGCCGGCCAGGTCCTGAGGGCCGTTGATGTCGTGTTCGTCGGTGCGGACGAGCAGAGACTGCCCGGCCATGAAGTAGGGCCCGGCGAAGCCGACGAGCTTCTTGCGCATGGCGTTGATGGTGTAGGTGCCGACGTAGTAGTCGATCTGGCCGTTCTGAAGCGCCGTCTCACGGTTGGCGGAGGCGATGGTCCTGAAGCGGATCGTCTTCGGGTCGAAGCCGAGCGAGGCCGACATCATCTTGGCGATCTCGATGTCGAAGCCGGAGTAGACGCCGGTGGCCGGGTCCTTCTCGCCCAGGTAGGGCTGGTCCTCCTTGGCCCCGACCCTGAGGTATCCGCGCTTCTTCGCCTTCTTCCAGGTCGGTGATTCGGGCAGCCGGAAGCTGGTGTCGACCTTGTACACGGGCAGCTGCTCGGGCTTCGGGCCCTTCACCGGCGGGCTGCCCTCCTTGCCGCAACCGGCGGCGAGCACGGCCAGCAGGAGACCGGCGCAGGCGGCCAGAAATCTTCTCGTACGCAACACGGAGCTCCCCGTCAGTGCTTGAGGATCTTGGACAGGAAGTCCTTGGCGCGGTCACTCTCGGGAGCGGTGAAGAACGCCTCGGGAGTGCGGTCCTCGACGACGCGGCCGTCGGCCATGAAGACCACGCGGTTGGCCGCGGAGCGGGCGAAGCCCATCTCATGCGTGACGACGACCATGGTCATGCCGTCCCGGGCGAGCTGCTGCATGACCTCCAGCACCTCGTTGATCATCTCCGGGTCGAGCGCCGAGGTGGGCTCGTCGAAGAGCAGTGCCTTGGGGTCCATGGCGAGGGCGCGCGCGATGGCGACCCGCTGCTGCTGGCCGCCGGAGAGCTGGGCGGGGAACTTCTCGGCCTGTGAGGCGAGTCCGACCCGCTCCAGCAGTTCCCGGGAGCGCCGGTCGGCGTCGTCCTTCTTCCGCTTGCGGACCTTGAGCTGGGCGAGCGAGACATTGGCCAGCACGGTCTTGTGCGCGAACAGGTTGAACGACTGGAAGACCATGCCCACTTCGGCCCGGAGCTGGGCCAGCCCCTTCCCCTCCTCGGGAAGAGGTCTGCCGTCGATCACGATGTGACCCGACTCGATCGTCTCCAGCCGGTTGATGGTCCGGCAGAGCGTTGATTTACCGGAGCCGGAGGGGCCGATGACCACCACCACCTCCCCGCGGCCGACGGTGAGGTTGATGTCCCGCAGTACGTGCAGCTGCCCGTAGAACTTGTTGACGTCCCGCAGCTCGATCAACGGATCGACGGCCATACGCTGCCCCACCCACTTGTCGCTATGTCGAGGTCAGCGCAAACTATCCAGCGCGAAAAGGGACTTCGCCTCCGACACGCATAAATGGGATATAAGGCATCTTATTCGGTTTTAGTGAGAGTTCTACCCCTCGGCCGACTCCGAGTACACCTGCGAGAGCTCGGGACTGCCCGCGATCGCCCAGTCCAGCCCGGCCTCGACCACATCGATCTCCCGCCCCGAGGCAAGCCGCACCACGGGCTGTCCGCTCGGCCAGATGTTCCAGACCGCACCGGGGACGTTGCGCACCAGAACCGTGCCCAGGTACAGCCCCGCGTCGTTGCCCAGCCAGGGCAGCTCCTCGGGATCGTCGCGCCAGCGCGGCGGCAACTGATCGAGAGCCGCCAACGAGGCCGGGCTGTCATCGAGTTCGAGCCCCCGCTGCCCCGCCCGGACACGCAGTAGCTCGCACTCCGCGAGGAGGTCGGCCACACCCTCAGGATCAGCCTCGACGGCGGCTGCGAGCCCCGCCCCTCGCGTACCGTCGTGACGCTTGCGCCAGCTGTCCAAGAAAGGGATGTTCATGATCGGTTTCCCTGGGGCGCACCGCCGCTGGACGGCGTCCCGGTTCGGGGGGCACCACCCACGGGCGACGCCGGGCAACGCGTTCCCGTCACCCTCGGTTCACTCACATCCACCGTGATCATCTCCCATTCGACTCCCACCGGGCCCCACTCAGTCAACATCGTGAAGCGACCATCAGCCCACCATGACACAAAACCGGCCCCGGATCGCCGCACCTTGAGGTGTGGGCTGCGACCCGAAACCGGCCAGGCAGCCGACGTCGGAGACCACCGACCATCGATCAGACGTACCAGTGAACGGATATGCGAATCCGTGACGCCGAAACCAGCCCGCCCGGTCCGGGCACACCGGCCTCCGTTTCTGATTCGTCATCCGGAACACGTCCGGACGTCATGGCGTCACGGTGTCCGGGTGTGAGCGACCTGGAAGACCGGCGATTCTTGCGGGCCGACCTGCCCGGCGGTGAGGCGCCGGCCACCGGCTACGGACCGCTGGAGGCCATCTTGGCGAGCCCGGCGACGGTCACCGCGATCAAGTCGAGCGCCACCAGCGGCGTGGTGACGGACGCCCGGACCGGCCGTCCCAACCTTCTGCCGAACCTCACGGGGCTCTCACCGCCGGCAAGGTCTGACCCGGGTCTCGCAGCGCTGCGGGCCCTGTGCGGGGTGAGTCCACGGCCGGAAGGCAGAGGCCCTGACCAACAGGTCTTTTCACCGGTGTCCGAGTGGGCTCGAGCGCTCCCCCTCGGACACCGGCTCATGGAGACTGCCGGACCTCTTCCCGCCGTCGGTCAGGTCCGGCGGGCAGCGTCGCACGCGCTGCGGCCGTTCGGCCGCGTGGCGTCGAGGTCCGCCTCGGAGCGCCGGCCGTACCGCGTGCCGGCGCTCACCGCACCCTCATGCGGGCTGCACACCCGGCACCCCGTTCTCGATGACGTACGTCGCCCGTGTCGAGATGGGTGCATCCGGCCGGCTGACGTACGGCATGACCTGGAAGTCGCTGCGCCACTCGTTCTTCGTGACGCTGCACCGGACGTAGCCGCGCTGCGAGTTGAAGAATTTCATGTGCGGGTTCGCGGCTAGGGCTGTCCGCCCCCACTCGTTCATGTCCACGCCGTCACCGGAGCTGGTGATCGACGTGCCGACGAACTCGCTGCCGACGATCGGCGAGCGCTCGTCGTCGTAGTCGAGGAGCAGGTTGGCGGCGTTGTTCTGATGACGGTCGCCGCTGAGCACGACCAGGTTGTCGACGTCGCGTTCGAGAGCGCCGCCGAGGATGCGCCGACGGTTGGCGGCGTACCCGTCCCAGGGGTCCATGAAGAGCAGTTTCGCCTCGGTGGGGTCCAGGTCGACCTCGGCCATCGGTACCTGGTTGGCGATCACCTGCCAGCGGGCCTTCGAGCGTGCGAAGTTGTCCAGAAGCCATGCCTCCTGCTCGAAGCCCATCATCGTCTTCGACGGGTCGGTGCTCTCCGGTCCGGGGGCGTGGGTGCCGTCACCGTACGGCTGGTCGTCGCGGAACTGCCGAGTGTCGAGGACGTTGAAGTCGACCAGGTTCCCGTAGGTCAACCGGCGGTAGATCCGCATGTCGGCGCCGCCCGGGATCGACCCGGCACGGAAGGGCAGGTTCTCGTAGTAGGCCTGGAACGCCGCCGCACGGCGCGGCAGCCACAGCTCCCCCTTGCTCTGGCTCGACGCCTCGGGGAACTCGTCGGCCCAATTGTTCTCGACCTCGTGGTCGTCGAGGGTCGCCACAAAGGGGTGCGCGGCGTGCACGGCCATCAGGTCGGGGTCGCTCTTGTAGAGCCCGTACTGCAGCCGGTACCGCGCCAAGTCCGTTGCCTCGGGCCGGAACTCGCCGCCCATCGGTTGCTTACGGGCGCCGCCGGTGGCGTTGATGCCGTACTCGTAGATGTAGTCGCCGAGGTGGACGACGAGGTCGATGTCCTCGTTCGCGAGGTGGCGGTAGCCCGTGAAGAAGCCATCGCTCCAGTTGGCACAGCTGACGAACGCGAAGGACAGCGACGAGAGCCTGGCATGGTACGACGGAGCGGTCCTGGTGCGGCCCACTTGGCTGATGTGGCCACCGACACGAAAGCGGTACCAGTACACGCGGCCGGGACGCAGGCCCCACACCTCCGGGTGAACGGAGTGACCGAGTTCGGGCGTCGCCGTGACGGTGCCACGCTTCACCACGCGACGGAACCGCTCGTCCTCGGCGACCTCCCACCGGACAGCGACCGGACGGGGCGGCATTCCGCCGGAGCCGTCGGGGGCGAGCGGGTCGGTCGCCAGACGGGTCCACAACACCACGGAATCGGGCAGCGGGTCACCGGATCCGACGCCTACACGGAACGGGAAGTCCCGTGCTGCGGACCGGGATTGGGCAACTGCCGTATTGCTCGCGACGGCTCCGGTACCGAGGAGCACGGAGGCCGCGCCAACTGCGCCGATGAAGCCACGACGGGTGACGAACGGGGCATCGGTTCGGGGCATCTTCATCCTTTGGAGAGCGGTAAAGGGCTCTCGCGCCGCTGACCGCGCGAGAGAGGATCAGATCCACCACACATGACAGCTTGATACCCTGGCGCACCTACAACACGGGGCGACCGTTAACACCCGGCCTCGCAAGGATGCCTCGCCCGTATCGGGTGCGTGAAGCTTCTATTGCGACAGCCGGAGCCCCGTTCGCAGTCGGCCTCCTGGTCCCTGCGTGTCGCACGAGCACCCCCGGCACCGGGCCAGCGGGCTTCAGTTCTCCTCGCCCCGACCGACGAACGATGCACGTGCGGTGGATGTCCGCTGCCGCCCGGGGCTCTTGTCGCAGATCACCACCGCCCGCTGTGACCGGCCACTGCCCGTGTGACCGGGCTTGCGCCACGTTGCTGGAGGCCGATCCGGTGCGCCGGCCGAGGCATTCCCGGGCTCCGGTGTCCTGGCGCAAAAAGTGCTGGCGGAGAGCGGGTCCGTGCTGCTAGCTTCGCGATCATGTCGAGCCCCGAGTCCGACAGAGACTAGCCACCGGTCCACCGGTGGCTGATCCGCTGTCGAATTGATCCCGCCCGGCCGTGTGCCGGCCATGGGGTCGCTGCGTCGGACTGCCGCCGCAGGACCACAGCAGTGTGGGCTGCGCTTTTCTTGTATGCGCTCGTGCGCAGATTCTCCGACGTGGGCGCCTGCCTCGTTGTCGAGTCCCGTCCATGAACGCCCCGGACATTCTTCCGCGTTGCCGCCCGTCATGACGGGCGGGCGCGGCCCACACCCCCTGCCTGGTCCATCCATCAGCCGTCCATGGGGTTTCTTCATGCCATTCGCTGTCTACGCGCTCGGGCTCGCCGTCTTCGCCCAGGGCACATCCGAGTTCATGCTGTCCGGTCTGGTGTCGGACATCGCCGCCGACCTCCACGTATCCATTCCGGCCGCGGGGCTGCTCACCTCGGCCTTCGCGATCGGCATGGTCGTCGGGGCGCCGTTGATGGCGCTCTTCAGCCGGAACTGGCCGCGCCGCCGTGCCCTGTTGTTCTTCCTCTGTGTCTTCAGCGCCGTCCATGTCATCGGCGCACTCACCCCCAGCTATGGGGTGCTTCTCGCGACGCGGGTCGTCGGGGCGCTGGCGAATGCCGGCTTCTGGGCCGTGGCCCTGGTGACGGCGGTCTCCATGGTCGGACCCGAGGCCCGGGCACGCGCCACGTCCGTGGTGGTCGGGGGCGTCACCATCGCCTGTGTGGCCGGGGTGCCCGCCGGTGCGGCACTGGGCGGGCACTGGGGGTGGAGGTCGGCGTTCTGGGCCGTGGCGCTCGTCTCCGTACCGGCTGTCGTCGTGATCGCCAGGACGATTCCGGGGGCACGGCCGAAGTCCACCCCCGTACCCGCACGCGACGAGCTGGGAGCCCTGGCCCGTCCGCGGCTGCTGCTGACCCTGCTGACGAGCGCCCTCGTGCAAGGGGCGACGTTCTGCGCGTTCTCCTACTTCGAGCCGCTCGCAACCCATGTCACCGGATTCGGTGCCGCCTGGGTGCCCGCCCTGCTCGCGCTGTTCGGCCTGGGCTCGTTCGTCGGGGTCACCGTCGCCGGCCGGATCATCGACGCCCGGCCGGTCGCCCTCACCACGGCCGGTCTGCTCTCGCTCGCCGTCGGCTGGACCGGGTTCGCACTGACCGCGGGAAGCCCGTTCGCAACGGTCGCGCTCGTCTTCGTCCAGGGCATGCTTGCGTTCGGTACCGGGACGGCGCTGATCTCGTGGGTGTTCCGGCTGGCGGCCGACGCACCGACTCTGTCCGGCTCGTTCGCCACGTCCGCGTTCAATGTGGGCGGCGCGCTCGGCCCCTGGTTCGGCGGGCTCGCGATCGACGCGGGGTTCGGCTTCCGCTCACCGCTGTGGGTGAGCGCACTCCTGATGGTCCTGGCGCTGGGCACCGCCGGGGCGTCGCTGGGGATGCGCCGGGCCACCGACCGGACTCGGGATGGAATTCCTGCGATCTGACCGGCCATGAATGAAGCCCCGCCCGGCGCTGAACGGGCGGGGCTGTCCTGGTCACAGCAAGCAGCCAGCAAGCGGGATAAGGACATCGACCACCGTATCGGCGACCACTGACAATGACGGCCGACGTCCGAGGCGTCAGAGATCGAGGTCCACGACCACCGGGGCGTGGTCCGACGCGCCCTTGCCCTTGCGCTCCTCGCGGTCCACATAGCTGTCCTTGACCGCCGCGGCGAAGGGCGCGTTGCCGTAGACGAGGTCGATCCGCATGCCCTTGTTCTTCGGGAACCGCAGCTCCCGGTAGTCCCAGAAGGTGTATGGACGGTCGTACTTGAGCGGGCGCGGCATGACGTCGGACAAGCCCTCCTGACGCAGTGCGGCGAGGGCGGCGCGCTCGGCCGGAGTGACGTGGGTCGCACCCACGAACAGCGCCGGATCCCAGACGTCCTCGTCGGTCGGGGCCACATTGAAGTCGCCCAGGACAGCGAAGGGCTGCGAGCCGGCGGCGTCCGCGGCGACGGCCTTCTGCAGGGCCTCGAACCAGCGCAGCTTGTACGCGTAGTGCGCGTGCTCGATCTCGCGGCCGTTGGGCACGTACACCGACCAGAGGCGGACCGGACCACAGGTCGCCGAGATCGCCCGGGGCTCCTGCACGGCGTCGTACTCGGGGCCGTCGGGCAGCCCCTTGATGACGTCGGACAGGCCGACCCGGGAGACCAGCGCGACCCCGTTCCACCGGCCGGTGGCGTTGACCGCGGACTCGTAGCCCAGCTCACGGAGCTCGTCCGCCGGGAACTGTTCCTCCGAGCACTTGGTCTCCTGGATGCACAGCACATCCGTGCCGGTGCTCTCCAGCCAGGCCAGCAGCCGCGGGAGCCGGGCGGTGATCGAATTGACGTTCCAGGTGGCGATGCGCATGTACGTAAACCTAGCGGCTCCCACTGACAGTCGCCGGACCGGCGGCGGTCACAGGCCGGTCGAGTCCCCCGGGGTCAGCCTGCCGTGGTCGGCTCCACCGAGGCTGCCGATCTGGTTGTCGTAGACCGGGCGGGCCAGATCGGCGAGCAGCGCGTCGTGAATGTCGATGGCGCGGCGCGGCTTGACCTCGCGTACGTAGTCGATGACCTCGGAGATCTTGTTCCAGGGGGCCATCACCGGGAGCAGCAGGGTCTCGACCGGCTGGTCGGGAACGGTGAGCGCGTCGCCCGGGTGGAAGAGCGAGCCGTCCACCAGGAAGCCGATGTTGGTGATCCGCGGAATGTCCGGGTGGATCACCGCGTGCAGCTCACCGTGCACCTGCACGTCGAAGCCCGCCGCGGAGAAGGTGTCGCCGTGGCCGACGGTGTGGACCCGGCCGGGGAAGGCCGCGGAGAGCTGGTCGGCGACGCTGCGCAGGGTCCAGATCTCGGCGGCCGGATTGGCCTCCATACCGGCGCGCAGCCGTCCCTCGTCGAAATGGTCGAAGTGCTCGTGCGTCACCAGCATCGCGTCGGCGCCGACGGCGGCGTCCTCCTCCGACAGGCCGCCCGGGTCGATGACGAGCGTCCGCCCGTCCTTCTCCAGACGGATGCAGGAGTGCGTCTTCTTGGTCAGTGTCAGGTGCACGGGGTTCACGGTGCTCATGGCCCCATCCTGCTACGGGCGGGGCGTCGTTTCTTCCTGAATCACGGTCTGGGCGATCGAGAAGGCGGCGCTCGCGGCCGGTACGCCGCAGTACACGGCGGTCTGCATCAGCACCTCCTTGATCTCGGCCGGGGTGAGGCCGTTGCGCAGCGCGGCCCTGACATGGGCGGCCAGGCTCTCCAGATGGCCGGAGGTGACCAGCGCGGTGAGCGTGACACAGCTGCGGGTGCGGCGGTCCAGGCCCTCCCGGGTCCAGACCTCGCCCCAGGCGTAGCGCGTGACCAGCTCCTGGAACTCGTCGGTGAAATCGTCGGAGGCGGCCATGGTCCGGTCCACATGGGCGTCGCCCAGCACCTCGCGGCGCACCTTCATGCCGGGCTCGTACGGGTCGGCGCGTCCGGTGGTCCCGGCATCGGGCTGCGGTGTGGCTGCGGTGATCTCCGCGATGGGCAGCACCGGGGTGGAGAGCTGCGGGGCGGAGGGCGGGACGGGGATGGCGGCGAGGGTGTCCTGCCAGGCCGTGGAGAAGTGGGTGAGGAGCAGATCGGTAACGGCTCCGGGCTGCTCGACCGGCGCGAGGTGGGAGGCGCCGGGGACAAGGGCGAGCCGGGCGTCCGGTATGCCCGCGACCAGGGTGCGGGCGTCGCCCGGTCCGGTGACCCGGTCCTCGGCGCCGACCAGCACGAGGGTCGGAACGGTGATGCGGCCGAGTTCGCCGCGGATGTCGAAGACGGCGAGGGCTTCGCAGGCGGCAATGTAGCAGCCGGGGTCGGTGGTACGGACCATCTGGACCGCCCACTCGACGATGGCCGGCTGGGTGGCGGCGAAACCGGGGGTGAACCAGCGCTCCGGCGCGGTGCGGGCCATCGGCTCCAGGCCGTTGGTGCGGACGACCACCCCGCGCTGGCGGAACTCGTCGGCGCTGCCGAACCGGGGCGAGGCGGCGACCAGCGCCAGCGAGGCGACCCGGTGCGGGTGGCGCAGCGCGAGGTCGGCGCCGATCGCGCCGCCGATGGAGCAGCCCGCGTACCCGAAGCGCTGGACGCCGAGACCGTCGAGGGTGGCGAGCAGCCGGTCGGAGAGTTCGGTGACGGCGGTCGCGGAGTGGGCGGGGGCGCCGCCGTGGCCGGGGAGGTCGAAGCGGAAGACTCTCCAGTGCTGGGTGAGCTCCGGTATCTGCCGGTCCCACATGTGCCATGAAGTACCGAGCGAGGGCCCCAGGACCAGGATCGGTGCGTCTTCTGGCCCGTCAAAGCGGTATTGCAGGGTTTCAGTCGTCGTCTCACTCACCCGCCCACGCTCCCATATCTCACAATTTCTCATGGAAGGGGGTCGGGAGACTCGCCAGACCTCCCCATGTATCCGCCATCGCCTGCACAGCGTGTGCGGATACCGCAGCCCGATTGACTACGAGCGAGACCACCCGGCCGACTCCGCTCCGGAGCTGGCCGCACAGAAGATCTCCCCAGTTCGAGGGGATTGACACGACCGGCCGGTCACCACCCCGCAGCATCTCGCCCGCCTCCTCCTCACCCGCCGCGGCAACCTGTGGGACAAAGATGCCAAGCTCGTTGCCAAGCTCACCGTCGCATGCTTCGACGTGACCACCCTCGCCTGCCTGGTCCGGGAGTTCGCCGAGCTCCGCTCCCCGGCTCCGGGCAACGACACCGCACGCACCACAGTGCGTACCGCCGAACTGCCCTGTCTGCACGCGTTCGCAGGCGGCCTGGAACTCGACCGCGCTGCCGTCGACGCGGGCCTCACCGCCCACCCCGCACCGCAACGGCCGCAGCGAAGGCGTCAACAAGGGGACTAAGGGCTCCTGGCGCAACGCGGGTTGCAGGCGGGCCGTGTCTCAGGGGCGGACCAGGGGTCCGATCAGGGTGATCACTGATGAGCAACGGCGACTGCCCTCAGCAGAGTTGCTCTTGTCACCAAGGCCCGTCAACGTTGCTCTGGAGGAACCTCGATGCGTACCCGCCTCGCCCTCACCGCCCTTGCCCTGGCCACCGCTGTCACCGCGGGCGTGGCGGCATCCGCGACCGCCGCCAGGCCGGACCCCGTGCGACAGGGACTGGAGACGCTGCTGCACTCCGATGGCGCGCCCGGTGCGCTGGCGAGTGTGCAGGGCCGTGACGGGCTCGTCCGTGCCTATACCGCGGGTGTCGGGGACCTGGACACCGGCGCTGAGGTGCCCCGGGACGGTCAGGTGCGGATCGGCAGCGTCACCAAGACGTTCACCGCGGTGGTCGTGCTGCAACTGGTCGGCGAAGGCAAGGTCCGCCTCGATGACCCGGTCGAGACGTACCTGCCGGGTCTCGTGCGCGGGAAGGGGATCGACGGACGCCGCATCACCGTGCGTCAGCTCCTGCAGCACACCAGCGGACTTCCCGACTATGAAGACGACGTCACTGACGACATCCTCCAGCGCCGCTACCTCTCTCCCCGCGACGCCCTGGATGTCGCTCTGCGGCACGAAGCCGCCTTCGCCCCCGGCACGAAGTGGGGATACAGCAGCACGAACTGTCTGGTGGCCGGTCTGATCGTGCAGCAGGTCACCGGACGGCCCTTCGCCGAGGAGGTCGACAAGCGCGTCATCGAGCGCGTCGGGCTGCGCCACACCTACTTCCCCGCCGCCGGCGAGATCGCCATCCGGGAGCGTCATCCCCAGGGCTACCGCCAGGACCGCCCCGGCGCATCCCCGCGCAACGTCACCGAGATCGACCCCTCCGCGGCCTGGGCGGGAGGCGCGATGGTCTCCACCAACTCCGACCTCAATCGCTTCTTCTCCGCGCTGCTGGGCGGCCGCCTCCTCGCGAAGGCCCAGCTCGGCCAGATGCGCACCACCGTCTCCGTGGGAGCCCCTGGCTACGGCTTCGGACTGGGGATCATGAGCGTGCCGCTGTCGTGCGGGGGCGTCTCCTGGGCCCACAGTGGCGCCATCCCGGGCTACGGGACCTGGGCCGCAGCCACCGACGACGGCCGCGCCGCCAGCGTCACGATGACCCTTGAACCGAAGACCAATCAAGCCGTGAAGCACCTTGAGAATGCCGTGGACGCGGCCCTGTGCCGCTGAACCACACCTCCTGGCCGGAGCTCCTCACACAACGGGGTTCGCAGGCGTCGCCAGCAGATCAGCGCGCAGGCGAGTTTGAGGAACGCTTCATGGATGTCGTCGCGAGTCCCCCATCGGATGCGCGAGCGCCTGAACCAGTGCAGGAGTGCGGTTGGGTCTGCTCGACCACCCATCGTTTGGTCCCCGGTCCGGAGCCATGGGCGGTCCCGCGGCGGGCGATGACCGCCGGCCGGCCAACCGCGGCAACAACGGCATCGACCGGGACGAGGCGGTGGCATCGAGACCGGGTGGTCGTCAGCGGCCCCGTCGTTGACCCCTGCTCGACGGTCTGCATGGGCCAGCCCGGCGAAGCATCCCCGACGGCCCATGGCGTCAGTCTTCAGGAATCGAGATGGCCGTCTCAGGAATGTCGCGCCCAGAAAGATCCAACGGTGCGATTCGGACCTGGTCCGGGGGTCCGAAGCATCGCGAGGCGCCAGGTCACGCCGCCCCGGAGAGCCACGATGGCAGGGAGGCCATGGCGCGGCGGGCGAGCTGACGCAGGATGAGGCCGTCAGGATCGGCGCGGACGACGACGCGTCGGAGATTCTCCGCACGACAAGCGAGCACAAAGTGCGTCGGCTGCCGGTCATCGGCGATCACGTGCTGGTCGGAGTGATCGTCCAGGCCGATGTCGCGCGGGCACTGCGCCCGATCCGGCCGTGGGCGACCTCCTCGAAGCGCTGTCCGCCGGCTGACCGCCCGGGCAGCAACACCACACGCAGAGACGGGGTGTCCCGCAAAGGTCAGGTGAGATCCGGCGACCGGGTCGAGGGGTTCAGGCGTGATCCACGAGCTGGGACCGGGACAGACCTTTCGCACGCGCGCAGTTGGCGCAGCAGAAGAACTGTCCGTCGGCTTGCATGCCATGGCCGAGGATGCGGCACTGGCAGTTGATACAGGTCGGGGCGATTTTCTGGGCGGCGCACTCGATGCTGTCGAAGACGTGGACCGCCCCTCCCGCGGCACGCACCTCGAATGCCAGCTCGTAGTCGTTGTGGCAGACCTCGCACACGGCCATGGATGATCATTCCTTGCTGTGGGAATCGATGAGCTGGGGTGCCTGCACGTTCGCCCGCGAAGGCGCGGTGCCCTGGACATTAGCGAAAGGGCGTCGCGCTTCTCCGGCAGCGCGTGGACTGCGACCCGACCGTTCTGCCGGAATCACTCACATAGCCCAAACGCCGTTGCCCCCGCCTCCCTGGGAGGCGGATCGAGGTCGCGGGCAGAGGTCTTTGCCTCGTCCGAGTACAGCTCCGCCGGGTACCGGGCCGGACCGTCCGCAAGTCGGCTGCCCGGATTCGCGAGCGCGCAGCCCCCCGCCCTGCCCCGGACGAGACTCCGAGTCCGTCCGGGACGGTCGGCGGCGACGCCCGATAGCCCGCCACGCGCAGAAGCTCCGCCGGAGCATCTTGAGTTCTCGTGATCGTCGCAACACCCGAGCGATGCATGGGATGCCGGGCGAACACCGGGACTTCTGCGCGGACTCCCCCGACCATGAGGCCCTGACCTGGCATCAAGCCCCTGTTCCTGGATGAGCCGGACGCCGGACAGTCCCTACGACCTGTGCCATGTGGTGCCCAGCGGCGGGCCGATGACGAGGGCGCGGGCGTCCTCGGGGCCCTCGAACCGGTACTGCAGGGTGTGCAGTGAGCGGTCTGTCGGCTTCCAATCAGGGGGTCGCCGCGGATGCGACATATACGACAGGGTTCATCGGATCGGACATGTTGACGGTGATGTCCTGGGTGGGCCGCGGGTCCTTGTTGGTGTGCGTGGTACCCGCCCACTCGACGCCGGGGCCGAAGCTCCAGCCCGTGACCTTCTGGTCGCGCTCGCTGATGCTGACCTTGCCGGTCTCCAGGGCGGCGCGACCGCTGCCCAGTCGGCTCAGGAACCGGTCGAGCCCGGCGGAGGTGGTACGGAACTCCACGTACAGCCGGCTGGCCTTCCAGTTGTTGGTCTCGTAGTACTGCACGTCCAGGGCGTTGCCGGGCATCGGCAGCTCGAAGATCCGGCGCTGCACCCGGGACGGCCAGCCCTCCCTGAGCCCTTGTGCGGAGGCCTCGGCCTCCTTGTTCTGGCCGGAGCGGCGGCTCTGCCCCGCGGAGATCAGCAGATAGCCGGCCGGAATGCCGATGAGCAGCACGATGATCGTCGCCGTGATCAGGCGGCGGCGGATCACCCGGCGCCGGTCCTGCGGCGGCTTGTCGTCGTCGGGCGGCGAGGACTGGCGCGGCAGGACGGGGTGCTCGGCTGCGGTCATGTCTGTGAAGATCCCTAGGAGGTGCGAGTGCTGCGCGTGCTACGGATGGTGCTCGCGGCCTGGTCGTAGATCTGCGCGTACCGCTCGTACCGCTCGACGCGGCGACGGTTGGTACGGCGGAATCTGCGGGCCACCAGCCGGGCCAGGTCGGCGGCGCCGACCATACCTGCCTCCGGGCCGAGCTGCGCCTTTGCGATGCGGGCCTCGGGTCGGTAGCCACGGCCGGTGAGGTGGCGCTTGAAGGCGTCCCTGGCGGGGCCGATCAAGAGGTCGTCGGCAGCGCTGACGCCGCCTCCGATGACGAAGCATGAGGGGTCGAGCGCGGCGGCCAGATTGGCGATGCCGACGCCGAGCCACTGGCCGATGTCCTGGAGGAGTTCGACGCACATCGCATCGCCCTCGCGGGCCAGTTCGGTGATGAGGGGCCCGGTGATGTCGGGGATGTTCCCCTCGACCCGCTCGATGATGCCGTGTGCCACCGGGGAGTCGGCCGCGGCCAGCTCCTTGGCCTCGCGGACCAGGGCGTTGCCGGAGCTGTACTGCTCCCAGCAGCCTCGGTTCCCGCAGGGGCAGCGGTGCCCGCCGGGCACCACCTGCATGTGGCCGAACTCACCGGCGACGCCGTACTTGCCGCGCTTGACCTGACCGTCCTCCAGGATCGCGCCGCCGATGCCGGTACCGAGCGTGATCATGACGAGGTGGTCCTCGCCGCGGCCCGCGCCGAAGCGCCACTCCGCCCAGGCCGCGGTGTTGGCGTCGTTGTCGACCATGACGGGGACGACGAGGCGGGAGGCGAGAGCGTCACGCAGTGGTTCGTCGCGCCAGGCGAGGTGCGGGGCGAAGAGCACCTTGGAGCGGTCCGCGTCGACCCAGCCGGCCGCCCCGATGCCCACGGCGTGCACATCGTGCCGGTCGGAGAGGTCCAGGACCAGCTCGACGATGGTGTCCTCGACGACCTTGGGACTCTTGGACTTGTCCGGCGTCTCGGTGCGCAGCTGCTCCAGGATGTTGCCGTCGGCGTCGACGACACCGGCCATCACCTTCGTGCCGCCGATGTCGATGCCGACGGTGGGTACCCGCGGCGCCGTGAGGTGCGAGCGCCGCTCCCGGGTGCCTACGGTCCGCAGGACGGTGGCGCGGGCGGAGCCGCGGTGTGTGAAGTCGCGGTACGTGCTCATCGTCCCTGCGGGGTCTGGGGGGCCGGGGGCGGTGCTCCCGGCGGCGGACTGCGCCCGTCGGGCTCGATTCTGCCACTGCCGGGGCGCCGCGGCTGGCGGGCCGGGTTCTTGAGGGCCGGTACCGGCCCGGGACTACCGGGGGTCGTCGGCGACCGGGTGGCCGCCGAGATGGGTCGGGCCCGGGGCCCGCTCCAGCTCGTGGCTGAGCTCCTCCAGCTCGCTGCCGCCCGCCATCTGGCGGGTCAGCTCGTCCAGAGTGATGCTCGCCCTGGTGTGGCTGCCGGACATGGCGCCCCGCTTGAGAAGGACGAACCGGTCACCGACGAGATACGCATGGTGCGGGTTGTGCGTGATGAGAACCACGCCGAGACCCGCGTCGCGGGCGGCCGCGACGTACTTGAGGACGACCCCGGACTGCTTGACGCCGAGCGCGGCGGTGGGCTCGTCCAGGACGAGGACCTTGGCGCCGAAGTAGACGGCCCGCGCGATGGCGACGCACTGGCGCTCGCCGCCGGAGAGCGTACCGATCGGCTGGTCGACGTCGCGCAGGTCGATGCCCATGCGCAGCAGCTCGGAGCGGGTCGTCTCGCGCATCAGCCGCACGTCGAGGCGCTTGAAGGGGCCGGCGCCGGTGGTCGGCTCGGAGCCGAGGAAGAAGTTGCGCCAGACCGGCATCAGGGGGACGACGGCCAGGTCCTGGTAGACCGTGGCGATGCCGCGGTCGAGGGCGTCGCGCGGGTTGGCGAGGGTGGTCTCCTCACCCTCGATGAGGAAGGTCCCCGCGTCGTGCCGGTGCAGCCCCGCGATGATCTTGATCAGGGTGGACTTGCCGGCGCCGTTGTCACCGAGGACGCAGGAGATCTCCCCCGCGTGCACCTCCAGTGAGACGTCCGTCAGGGCCTTGATGTTGCCGTAGAACTTGCTGACGTTGTCCAGCTCGACGAGCGCCCGGTGGGACGTCTCCCGGTCGGCCGGTGCCTGGGGGGCCGTCATTTCGTCGCCTCCGCGCGCTTGCGTACCCATGCGTTGAGCAGGGTGGCCAGGAGCAGCATGGCTCCGAGGAAGAACTTGAACCAGTCCGGGTTCCACTCCGCGTAGACGATGCCCTTGCTGGTCATGCCGAAGATGAAGGCACCGACCGCGGAGCCGATCGCGGAGCCGTAACCGCCGGTGATCAGACAGCCGCCGATGACGGCCGCGATGATGTAGATCAGCTCGTTGCCGACGCCCTCGCCGGACTGCACCACGTCGAACGAGAACAGCAGATGCTGCCCGGAGACCCAGGCGGCGAAGGCGACCCCGAGGTAGAGCCCGATCCTGGTACGGATCACCGGGACACCGACCGCGCGGGCCGCGTCGGACTCGCCGCCGACCGCGAAGATCCAGTTGCCGAAGCGGGTGCGGAGCAGGATCCAGGTGGCGATCGCGACGAGCACGGCCCACCACAGAATGGTGACCTTCAGCTCGACGCCGCCGATGGTCCACTGCGAGGCGAAGACCTGCCGGGCCGAGTCGAAGCCCTCCATGTCGGCGATGGACTTCGTCGACACGGTCCCGCTGATCAGCTTGGTGAAGCCCAGGTTGAGGCCGGTCAGCATCAGGAACGTACCGAGCGTGATGATGAAGCTCGGCAGTTTGGTACGGGTCAGCATGAAGCCGTTGAACGCCCCGATGGCCAGCGTGACCAGCAGTGACACAAGGACGCCGACCCAGACGTTGGCCGTCATCTGATAGCTGAACATCGACGAGATCAGCGCGGAGCTGGTGACCAGCACACCGGCGGAGAGGTCGAACTCGCCGCCGATCATCAGCAGCGCCACGGGCGCGGCCATGATCCCGATAGTGGAGGCCGCGTACAGCACCGTGCCGAGGCTGGAGGCGCGCAGGAAGCTGTCGGCGACGATCGAGAAGAAGATGAAGACGGCCGCGGCACCGACCACCGAGCCGAGCTCGGGGCGGCCGAGCAGTTTGCGCAGCGGCGAGGTGCGCAGCAGCCGCTCGTCGCTCCCGGCCGGGGCGGATGGCCCTGCAACCGTGCTCATCGGGTCCCCCGCTTCGTGTATTCCGCCAGCTCGGCGGCGTCCTTCGAGGTGATGATCTGCGGGCCGGTGAGGACCGGGCGTCCGCCGCCGAGCACATTGCCGTTGAAGCGGTACAGCCAGAGCAGGTCCACGGCCTCGTACCCCTGGAGGTAGGGCTGCTGGTCGACCGCGAAGCCGAGGGTCTTGTCCTGGAGCGCCGTGGCGACCTTGGCGTTCAGGTCGAAGGTGTCGATCTCGGCCTTGCTGCCCGCGGTCTTCTTCGCCTTGACGGCGGCGTCCGCGAACGGCGCCCCGAGGGTGACGACCGCGTCGATGTTCTTGTCGGCCTGGAGCTTGGCCTCGATGGACGCCTGGACGTCGGGCATGTTGGTGCCTTCGACGTACAGGTTCTGCATCTGCCCGTCGAACGTCTTCTTCGCTCCGGCGCAGCGCTGCTCGTGGCCGACGTTGCCCTGCTCGTGCAGGATGCACAGCGCCTTCTTGCGGCCCCGCGCGTTGAGCTCGTCGCCCACGGCCTCACCCGCGATCGACTCGTCCTGGCCGATATGCGTGAGCGCGCCGAACTGCTTGGACTCCGCGGAGCCCGAATTCACCGTGATCACCGGGATACCGGCCTTGGTGGCCTTGGCGACGACGTCCTTCATCGCATCGGGCTTGGCGAGTGTGACGATCAGCCCGTCGACCTTCTGGTCGATGGCGGCCTGGACGAGCTGGGCCTGCTGCTGCGCCTCGTCGTTGTGCGAGTACAGGAACTTGATGTTGTCCTTGACGGCCGCCTGCTCGGCGCCCCGCTGGACGATGTCCCAGAAGGTGTCGCCGTCGCCCGAGTGGGTGACCATGGCGAAGGTCCAGCGGGGCGTGTTCACCGCGGACCGGCCCTCGGCGGCGGCCTGGGCCGCGCGCTCCTCCGCCCGCTTGCCACCGGTGCTGCTGCATCCCACGAGGGAAGCCCCGAGCACCGCCGCAAGCACGGCGCCCATCGCACGTACCCCTGTCCGAACCCTTGCCACGACGCCGTGCCCTTCTTGTGCTGCTCGCTGTGCTGCTTGGTGGGGCCGGGGACTGTTCACACCCTGCCCGGCTGGCCAAGTATCCCCGAGCCGCCGACGGCGCCGCCCGGCAGGGGCGGGGCACGTGTCTCGGCACCGGGTGTGCACAGCGGCGCGCGGGACGGTCATCGGGTGCCGCGCGCGGTGTATTCCTCCAGCTGCGGCACGTCGTCGGCGGTGACGATCGCCGGGCCGGTGAGCACCGGCTTTCCGCCGCCGATGACGTTTCCGTTCGTCTTGTTCAGCCACAGTTCGTCGATGGCGAGATAGCCCTGGAGGTAGGGCTGCTGGTCGACGGCGAAACCGACCTCATCGGCCTTCAGCCGCTTGACGACCTCGGCGTTCAGATCGAATGTGTCGACCTCCGCCCTGCTGCCGGAGCCCTCCTTGGCCTTGACGGAGGCGGCGGCGAAGGGTGCGCCCAGAGTGACGATCGCGTCGATGCCCTTGTCGGCCTGGAGCTTCGCTTCGACCGAGGAGGTGGAGGCGGGCATGTTGGTGCCCTCCACGTTGAGGTTCTCGACGGTGCCCCTGAAGGTCTTGCGCACGCCTGCGCAGCGCTCCTCCAGTGACACATTGCCCTGCTCGTGGATGACGCAGACGGCCTTCTTGCGGCCCCGCGCGTTGAGCTCCTCGCCGACGGCCTCACCCGCGACCTTCTCGTCCTGCCCGATGTGCCCGAGCGCGCCGATCTCCTCGGAGAACTGCGCGCCCGAGTTGATGGTCACGACGGGTATGCCGGCCTTCACGGCCTTGGCGACGACGTCCTTGACCGCTTCCGGCTTGGCGAGGGTGACAACGATGCCGTCGACCTTCTGGTCGATGGCGGCCTGGACGAGCTGGGCCTGTTCCTTGCCCTCCTTGTTCGCCGAGTACAGGAACTCGACGTTGTCCTTGGCCGCCGCCTGCTTCGCGCCGCTCTGCACGATGTCCCAGAAGGTGTCGCCCTCCCCGGAGTGCGTGACCATCGCGATCTTCATCCGGGGAGTGGAGACCGCCTTGCCCCCGCTGCCGCTTGCGCCCTGGGGCTTCTCCTCGGCGCTCCTGCCGCCGGAGCTGCTGCATCCGGTGACGGTGAGGCCGATGCCGATGGCGGCCGTGGCGATCAGGATTGCCGACTTGCGAAAACTGCGCATCGTGGGTCCGCCCTCTCTCCCCGCCGCCCGAATGCGGCTGGCGGCAGTTCTAGCGGTGGGCGCCTTGGACGTCAACGGGCCCCGTGGCCGTCGTCAACGTACGAGCAGCTGGAAATCGAAGGAGTAGCGCGAGGCCCGGTAGATGTGGGAGCCGAACTCGACCGCCCGCCCGGTGTCGTCGAAGGTGATGCGCTCCATCGTCAGCAGCGCGGCCCCCTCGGCCTCGCCGAGTGAGACCGCCTCGTCCGCGGTGGCGAGCCGGGCGCCGACGGTCTGGCGGGCGCTGTGCAGGGCGATGCCCGCGCCACGCATCATCCGGTAGAGGCCGGTGGTTTCCAGCCGTTCGGTGCCCAGGTCGACGATCCCGAGGGGCAGGTGGTTGCGCAGGAGTGCCAGCGGCTCGTCGTGCGCGTACCGCAGCCGCTCGACGAGGTGTACGTCGGTGCCCTCCGCGACTGCGAGTGCCTCGGCGACCGAGGCGTCGGCGGGCTCGACAGTGTTGCGCAGGACGCGGGTCGTGGGGTGCCCGCCCGCGGCCTCCAGGTCGTCGTACAGGCTGCTCAGTTCGAGCGGGCGCCTGACTCTGCTGTGCACGACCTGGGTGCCGACGCCGCGGCGACGGACCATCAGCCCCTTGTCGACCAGTGACTGGATGGCCTGGCGGACGGTGGGCCGGGACAGGCCGAGCCGGGCCGCGAGTTCGATCTCGTTGCCGAGGAGGCTGCCGGGGGCGAGCCGGCCCTGCTCGATGGCCGCTTCCAGCTGCTGGGCCAGCTGGTAGTAGAGGGGAACCGGACTGGAGCGGTCCACGCCGAGTTCGAGTGCGGCCGGGTCGGTGGTGGGTTTGGGCACGCGTGGAGGGTATCCCTCACGTCAGAACCTCCGGTAGTCAGGTCGTCCTGTTGTCCGGACAGCATGAACACCGAACAAACCCTCACTTTGTCAGGACATATAGTTGACAGAGCAGTCGGTGGGCGGCACGTTGGGTCCATGCGTATCGGACTCATCGGCACCGGCCGGATCGGTTCCTTCCACGCGGGCGTGCTGGCCCGCCATCCCGCGGTGGACGCCCTGGTGGTGATGGACACCGACCGGGCTCGGGCCTCCGAGGCCGCGGACCGCGTCGGCGCCACGGTCGCGGACAGCGCCGCCGAGATGTTCGGCGCGGGGGTGGACGCCGTGGTGATCGCCTCGGCCACTTCGGCGCACGCGGAACTGATCGGGCGGGCCGCACGCGCGGGACTGCCCGCGTTCTGCGAGAAACCGATCGCACTGGACCTGCCGGGGACACTGAGCGCGCTGTGCGAGGTCGACCGGGCGGGGAGCGTCCTCCAACTGGGCTTCATGCGCAGGTTCGACGCGGGGTACAAAGCGGCGCGCGCCGCCGTGCGGGCGGGGGCGCTGGGCAGGCTGCACACCGTACGGGCGATGACCATGGACCCCGCACCGCCGCCCGCCGCGTATCTGCCGCTCTCCGGCGGGCTGTACCGGGACTGTCTGGTCCATGACTTCGACATGCTGCGGTGGGTGACGGGCCGCGAGGTCACCGAGGTGTATGCCACCGGATCGGATGCCGGGCCCGAGATGTTCCGGGCGGCCGACGACGTCGACACGGCGGCGGCCCTGCTGACCCTCGACGACGGCACCCTGGCCACGGCGACGGCCACCCGCTGCAACGGCGCCGGTTATGACGTACGGATGGAACTGGCGGGCGAACTGGACCAGATCACGGTCGGCCTGGACGACCGGACGCCGGTCACCTCGGCGGAGCCGCAGGGCCCCGCCGCACCGCTCAGCCCCTGGCCCGGCTTCCTGGAGCGGTTCGCCCCGGCGTACGAGGCGGAACTGAACGCGTTCGTACGGGTGGTGCGGGGCGAACTGCCCAATCCGTGCGACGGGCGGGAAGCGTGGTACGCGCTGTTGATCGCGGAGGCGTGCGAGGTGTCCCGCCGGGAGCGGCGCCCCGTGCAGATCGCGGAGATCGCCGACGCAGCAGCCGTCCGGTCCGGCGCTCGCGCCGCGGGATGAGCTGCCGCCGGCCGAGCGCCGGGGCGCGGTCAAGGCACTTCAAGACGGTGTGGCGGACAGTACGGTCCCCTGGGCTACCGCGCAGAGGGTCTTCGCCCCGTCCTCCCCCGCGGCGAACAGCTCGCAGCGGACCACGGCCTGACGGCGGCCGGTGTGCACGACATCGGCTTGGGCGATGAGCGTGCGGCCGGTGGCGGGCCGTATGTACTGGATGGAGAAACCGCCGGTCAGCACGGCCGGGCCGAGGGTCGTCCCGGCGGCGAAGGTGATCGAGTTGTCGGCGGCGTAGGCCAGGACTCCGCCGTGCAGAAAGCCGTTCTGCTGCCGGAGTTCCTGACGGATGTCCACTTCGAGTGTGGCGGATCCATCCCCGAAGGCGGTGATCCGCGCCCCGACGAGCCCGCTGAACGGCTGGCTGTCGAGGACCTTCCGCGCCATCTGCAAATCGAGTCCGGTCATGACAGATCTTCTTACCTCACCAGCGGACGGGCAGTTCGCGGACCCCACGGATCAGCATCCCGGGGAGCCAGTCCGGCTCCCCGGCGTCCACGTCCAGTGCGAGACGAGGGCACCGCTCCAGCAGCGTACGGATCGCGATCCGGCCCTCCATCCGGGCCAGCGGCGCTCCCAGACAGAAGTGCAGGCCGTGCCCGAAGGCCAGATGGCCCTGGGCGTCGCGGCGGATGTCGAAGCGGTCCGGTTCCGGATAGCGGCCGGGGTCGCGGTCGGCTCCGGCCAGCGAGATCAGAACCGGCTCGCCCGCCGGAACGACCCTCTGCCCGATCTCGACCGGTTCGCGGGGGAAGCGGAACGTGGCGGTCTCCACCGGTCCGTCATAGCGCAGCATCTCCTCGACCGCGCCGTCGATCAGGCCGAAGTCGGCACGAAGTGCGGCCAGTTGGTCCGGGTGGTGAAGCAATGCCCGTACCCCGTTGGAGATCAGGTTGACCGTGGTCTCATGGCCGGCGACGAGCAGCAGGAAGGCCATGCCCACGAGCTCGTCGGGCGACAGCCCGTCCCCCTCCTCGTCACGTGCCCTGACCAGGGCGCTCATCAGGTCGTCACCGGGCGAGCACCGCTTGTCCTCGATGAGCTCGGCGAGGTACGCGCCCATGGCGGCCACCGCCTCGCCCTCCTGCTCCGGCGTGGACGGAATGACGACGCCGTTCGACAGTCTGCGGAAGGTGTTCCGGTCCAGGTCCGGCACACCGATCAGTTCGCAGATGACGGTCATGGGCAGCGGGAAGGCGAGCGCGTCCACGAGATCGGCGCGCCCGGCGGGCACCATCGCGTCGAGGAGTTCATCGGTGATCTGCTGGACGCGCGGGCGCAGGGCCTCGACCCGGCGTGCGGTGAACTCCCGGGTGACGAGTTTGCGCAGCCGGGTGTGGTGGGGTGCGTCCAGCTCCAGCATGTTGGCGAAGATCGGGTCGTTCCCCTCGGGCCGGTCCACCAGCCCCTGCCACTCCTTGCCGAGCCGCTGGTCGGCGAGGGCCGCGCGGCCCTCGTCGTACCCGACCACAAGCCAGATCCGCTCGAATTCGTCGGTACGGATGGTGTGCACGGGACCTGCGGCGCGCAGCTTCTCGTAGTACGGATAGGGATTCGCGGTGAAGTCCTTGACCCCGCGCAGATCGACATCGACGTGGCTACTGGCATCGGACATGGGATCGCCCCTCCCGGTCTGATCGGCTCGATCGCTCGCGATCGACCGGTTCAGCCTATGCCGCCGGGCCTGCGCCGTCGTCGTCCAGCAGGCCCGCGTCGTACACCAACAGCGCGATCTGGACACGGTTGTTGAAATCGAATCTGGCCAGGATCCGGGACACCTGCGTCTTCACGGTCGCCACGCTCAGATAGAGCGCGGCGGCGATCTCGGCGTTGGAGCGGCCGCGTCCGACGGCGATCGCGACCTCGCGTTCCCGGTCGGCGAGCGTGGCGATCCGCCGTCGTGCCCGGTCGGCGCGGTCCACCCGGCCGTCCCGGCCGCCCCCGGGCCCGGTCCCGGCGGCGCGGGCCATGAGCCTGCGGGTCACCGCGGGCGACAGCACCGGATCACCGGCCGCCACCCGCCGCACCGAGTCGACGATCCGGGCCGGAGAGGTGTCCTTCAGGACAAAGCCGGCGGCTCCGGCGCGGATGGCCCGCAGCACCTGTTCGTCGGCGTGGAACGTCGTCAGGACGATGACCTCCGGAGCATCGGGACGGGTCCGCAGTGCCTCCGTCGCCGTCAGCCCGTCCATGGTCGGCATCCGGATGTCCATCAGCACCACATCGGGGCGGAGCCGGTCGACGAGATCCGCGACCTCGGAACCGTCGGCCGCCTCCCCCACGATGTCGATGTCGTCGGCGCCGCCGAGCATGAGAGCGAGACCGGCCCGTACGAGCGGGTCGTCGTCGACGATGAGCAGCCGGACGGGCTGGGCCACGGGATCCATGGGGGTCGGGGCGGTCATGACGCCAACCGTAGTCAGGTCCGGACACCGGATGCGCCGGGAATCCTTGCGTCCGCCCCGGACCGTCCGGCGGTCAGGGCGACCACGGCAGCCAGGCGCGGATGCCGAAACCGCCGTCCGGCGCCGGCCCGTGGTCGAGGTGGCCGCCGGCCAGGGTGGCGCGTTCCGTGAGGCCGATGAGCCCCTGGCCGGAGCCGGGGACCTGCTCGAACGGTTCGGTGGGCGCCGGATTGCGTACCTCGATGGTGAGTCCGTCGCCCGGGCCGCCGGTGACCATGACGGTGACCTCGGCGCCGGGTGCGTGTTTACGGGCGTTGGTCAGGCCCTCCTGGGCGATGCGGTAGACCGTGCGGCCGGTGGCGGCAGGGGCCGCGGCAGGGTCGGTGATGCCGCTGTCGAGGGTGACCTTCATACCGGCGAGACGGGACTCGGCGATCAGCTCGTCCAGCGTGGCGAGGGTGGGCTGCGGCCGGTCGCCGTCGCTCTCACCGGGGCTGCGCAGGACGCCGATGATCTCGCGGAGGTCCTGAAGGGCCTCGTGCGCGCTGTCCCGGATGACCCCGGCGGCCCGCGCCACCTCGGCCGGGGGTGCGTCGGGGCGGAATTCGAGGGCGCCCGCGTGGACGCTGAGGAGGGTCAGCCGGTGGGCGAGGACATCGTGCATCTCGCGGGCGATGGCCTCGCGGGCCAGCCGCTGCGCCTGCTCGGCGCGCAGCCCGGCCTCGGTCTCGGCCCGGCGGGCCCGCTCCCGGAGCGTGACGACGAGCTGGCGCCTGGACCGTACGACCATGCCCCAGCTGAGCACCAGCAGGGACAGCAGCACACCGACGACCGTCGATTCGATGAGCGAGCTGCCCGGGTCGGGGCGTAGATACGGCTGCACGGGGGCAGTGACCAGAGCGAGCGCCCCGATGGCCGCCGCGGGGCGGAACGGCCGGTGCACGGCGACACCGAACAGCGCCACGAGCAAGGCCCCGGACGCGACGGGTTCGACGGTGGAGACCAGAATCAGGCCCACCGCGACGCCGACCGGCCAACGCCGCCGAACCCACAGGGCGCAGCAGGCGACGACCCCGATCAGGCAGTCGACGAAGAGGACGCCGTCGGAGGTGGTGCGGTCGGCCTCGATCGTCGCCGCCGCGAGCAGACCGATTCCCGCCGCGAAGAGGAAGGCGGTGATGTCGACGATCCAGTCCCGCACGGTGCGTCGCGAGCGGCCGCCCTGGTCACCGGGCAGCTCGGGGTCGGCCATCGCCGAGGGCAGCAGCCAGGGGTACTCCGTACGCGTCATACGACAAAACTACCCAGGTCAGGCACGCGTTCCGGGCGTTCGGGCGCAGGGAGCCACCAAAGTTGCGGAACGCGAGACTTTCGGCGGAGTGCGGCAGTCCGGTGGTCGGGGTTCCGGTTTTGGGCGGTGGTGCGGCGGCCGACCGGCTCAAGGAGCAGCCGGAGTCACCGCCCGGCGGCCCCAGCCGGTCCCCACCATGACCAGGACCCCGCCCACCATGCCGAGGACGCCGAGCCGTTCACCGCCGATCGCGATGCCCACGGCGGCGGCCCACAGCGGTTCCGTACCGAGCAGCAGGCTGACCCGGGACGGCGAGGTGAGGCGTACCGACCACATCTGTACGAAGAAGGCGAAGAGCGTGCAGAAGACGGAGAGGAAGAGCAGCCCGCCCCACTCCCGGACGCCGAACCCGGCGGCCACGGTCCACGGCGCCTCGCCGGTGCCGGGCACGGCGGCGAGCACGGCGAAGACGGCGACCGCACTGCCGAGCTGGACCGTGGTCAGCGACAGCGAGTCCGCCCCCTGCACCGACTTGATGCGGGCCATCAGCAGCACATGCACGGTACGGGCGAGGGCGGCCACCAGCATCAGCAGATCGCCCGCCGACGGGGCGGTGAATCCGCCGCCCTGGGTCAGCAGCGCCACACCGGCCACCGAGAGCCCGGCGGCGGCGAGGAAGGCCCTGGGTGGCCGGACGCGGGTGACGGCGGCCTCGGCGAGCGGGGTGAAGATCATGGTGAGGCTGATGATGAGCCCGGCGTTGGTCGCCGAGGTGTGCACGACGCCGTACGTCTCCACCAGGAAGATCCCGCTGAGGACCAGGCCCAGCAGTCCGGCCCCCCGCCACTGCGCCGCGCTGAGCGCCCGCAGCTTTCGCCGGCCGGCCACGGCCAGCACGGGCAGCACGACGGCGAAGCGGAGTACGAGGACGGCGACGACGGTCTGCGTGGTGGTGATGCCCTTCGCCGCGAGGTAGCTGGAGCCCCGGACGACCGCCACGAGGAGCACCGGCAGATCCGTGAGCCAGGCACGGCGCGGCGGGGCGAGGGCGGGTACGGCGATCGAGGACACCTGGCCGGTTCTCCTGGTTCTCCACGGCGGGAATGATGCGGGAACGCTGTGGAGACTTCGGCGGCTCACACGCGGACCGATCACCGTACCGGGCAGTGCCCGGCCCGGGGAATACCCGTCCCGACGTTCGTCCCGTGCTTCGCCGTCGGCCTGTCCGGCATCCCCGGGCCCGCGGCGCCGGCGATGCGCTACGTCTCCGGCTGAGGGGTCGAAAGGGCGAAGGATCCGAACTGTGCGCGGCCGGTGGGCCGGTAGGTGTGGATCGAGATGCCGTTGGGGGTCGTGCGTGCCCCGGTCTGTTCGAAGGCGGTCGGCAGCCCGCCGTCCGGGAAGAGCCGACGGCCCCGGCCGAGCACGACCGGGTGGACGAGGAGGTTGTACTCGTCGATCAGGTCATGCGCCATCAGGGACCGGGCGAGGGCGCCACTTCCGTGGATCTGGAGTTCGCCGCCGTCCGTCCGCTCCTTGATCCGGGCGACCTCCTCGACGACATCGGTGGAGATGACGGTCGTGTTCTGCCAGTCCGCCTTCTCCAGGGTGGTCGAGACGACGTACTTGGGGTACCGGTTGAGGCGGCCGGCGACCGGGTCGTCGGGGTCGGTCACCTTGGGCCAGTGCGCGGCGAAGATGTCGTACGTACGGCGGCCCAGCAGAAACGCGGCGCACCGGTCGAACACCTCGGTCATGAACTGCCCCATGCCCTCGTCCGCGAACGGTACGAGCCAGCCGCCGTACTCGAACCCGCCGCCGGTGTCCTCGTCGGGGCCGCCCGGCGCCTGCATGACTCCGTCGAGCGAGAGAAATGTGGTGAGAGTCAGCTTCGTCATGGTCCTTCTCCTGGTCCGGAAATCGATCGCTTCCCCCTTCTGACCCCACTCTGGTCCGGAACTCATCGGTCCACCCGGCAGAAACCCCGCTATCGGGTGCATCGGGGTGGGCGTCCGATTCCCGCCGGTTTCCGCCGCGCAGAAGATCTTTCCTTGTCCATGTCGAAAGACCCGGGCGTCGAAAGACCTGGGCGTCAAAGGACCCGACGCCGGGCAGGACCCGGCCTCACGGACCAGGAGACCCACCATGACCATGACCAGCACCACCACGACCACCGGCTCGAACAGGGCCGCGCTCGTCACCGGCGGCAGCCGGGGCATCGGCGCCGCGACCGCCCTGCGGCTGGCCCGGGACGGCGCCGATGTGGCGCTGACATACGTGCGGGACGAGGACGGCGCGCAGGCGGTCGTCAAGAAGATCCAGTCGTACGGCCGGCGCGGAATCGCGCTGCGCGCCGACTCGGCCGACCCGGATGCCGCCCCGGCGGCCGTGCGCCGTGCCGCCGACACGCTCGGCCGGCTCGACATCCTGGTCAACAACGCGGGCATCGGCGTCCTCGGCCCCATCGAAAGCCTCACCCCCGCCGACGTCGACCGGGTGCTCGCGGTCAACGTACGGGCGGTCTTCCTGGCCTGCCGCACGGCGGCGGGGCTGATGGGGGACGGTGGCCGCATCATCTCCCTCGGCACGGCTCTCAGCCGGCACGCGGGCGGTCCCGGCTCCACCCTCTACACGATGAGCAAGTCGGCGCTGGCCGGCCTGACCAAGCCGCTCGCCCGCGAACTCGGCCCGCGCGGCATCACGGTCAACCTGGTCCAGCCGGGCCCGGTCGACACGGACCTCAACCCGGCCGACGGCCCGCTCGCCGCCGGGCAGCTGTCCGCGACCGCACTGAACCGGTTCGGCTCCGTGGACGAAGTGGCTTCCCTGATCGCCTATTTGGCCAGTGCCGAGGCGGCGTACATCACGGGTACGGAGGTGACGGTGGACGGGGGCCACGCCGCTTGACCCGGCTTCGCAGCGGCAACCCGCCGGCCGGTCTCCCGACCCTCGGCCTGATCCGGCGGGGCTACGGCCACGACCGGGGAGACGAGGTCATCACCCAACTGCGCAGGGCCCGTGGGGCTGTGGGCCGGGCTCACCCGCACGGTCCGTGTCTCGCGCCCCGGTCCGTCCTACCCTGGCCAGTAAGGTTTCCGAACGAAAAGGGAGATCATGACCGAGACCCCGGTTCGCACCCTGAACGACGGCCGCACCATTCCCGCCGTCGGGCTCGGCACCTGGCCGTTGGGCGACGAAGCGGCGGAGAAGGCCGTCGTCGGGGCACTGGGCCTCGGCTACCGGCTCGTCGACACCGCACTGAGCTACGGCAACGAGACCGGTACCGGCCGCGGGATCGCCCGCAGCGGCGTGCGGAGGGAGGACGTCTTCGTCACCACCAAGGTCCCGGGCCGGCATCACGGTTACGAGCCGACGCTGGCGTCGTTCGAGGAGTCGCGGCGCAATCTCGGGCTGGAGTACGTGGATCTGTATCTCATCCACTGGCCGTTGCCCCGGCTCGATCGGTACGTCGACACCTGGAAGGCGCTGATCCGGCTCCGTGAGGACGGTCTGGTGCGCTCGATCGGCGTCTCCAACTTCACCGCGGCCCAGATCGACCGGCTGGAGCAGGAGACGGGGGTGCTGCCGGCCGTCAACCAGATCGAGATGCACCCGCGCCTGCCGCAGGACGAACTGCGGTCCGCGCACGCCGCCAGGGGCATCGTCACGGAGAGCTGGAGCCCGCTCGGCCGCGGGCGCGATCTGCCGGCCGCCCCGGAGCTGGCCGCCGTCGCCGGCGCGCACGGTGTGACGCCCGCTCAGGCCGTGCTGCGCTGGCACACCCAGCTCGGTGCCGTACCGATCCCCAAGTCGGCCGATCCGGGACGGCAGCGCGAGAACCTGGACCTGTTCGGATTCGAGCTGACGGCGGACGAGCTCGCCCGCATCTCGGCCGGGCCGCGGCAGCGGTTCGGCGGGGATCCCGAGGTCCACGAGGAGTTCTGAGGGGCCTGTCGCGTCGGTGTGTGTCCGTGCCGCCGTGTCCGCGTCACTCGGCACGGACACGCCGACGTGCGGATCACCGCGAGCGCGGGGTGAGCTCCGCCATCCGGGACCAACCCTCGCCCGGCACCTCGACGTTGATGATCTCCGGAGTCTGGGCGACGAGATCCGCCATGGTGTCCATCGCCGCGGCGAAGTGCTGCGACTTCACATGGGCCTCCCCGGCCTCGGGGGAGGCGAAGGCCTCCAGCAGGACGAACTGGTCCGGGTTCTCGACGCTGTACGACCACTCGAAGAACACATTGCCGGGCTCCTTCCGGGTGGCAAGGGTGAAGTCCTCTACGGCCGGGAGCCAGTTGTCGCGGTCGGCGCTGTGGACGGTGAATTTGACGGCGATGAAGATCATGCACCCAGGTTCCCATATGCCTTGGACGAGGACCGATGGGGCACACCCGGATGGAGCCGGACGGGCCGGATATCGGCCCGTCCGGCTCCCGGGTGGGCCAAAGGCCCTAACCGCCGAGCTCGCGGTGGCGCGCGGCCAGTCGCGCGGCGCCCCCCTCCGTCGGTGAGCCGAACAACCGCAGCCGGGAAATGCCGCCGTCGGGGAAGATGTCGATCCGGATGTGCGTTGCCCGCACCGCCTCCGGCAGGACGAAGCGGTGGTTCGTGTCGGGCTGCAGCCGGGTCCGGGGCAGCACTTCGGTCCACTCGCCGCTCTCCCCGTCGCATGCGGAAAGGCTCGCCCAGCCTGCCGAGTTGCCCTTCAGATACGCGGTGTCGATCTCGACGGCGCGGATCTCCGCCTGCTCGACGAGCCGGTAGCGGATCCAGTCGTTGCCCTTGTCGCGTCGGCGGCGGGTCTCCCAGCCGTCGTCCATCTTGCGGGACCTGCCCGGCTGGATGGTGTTGGTGGCCGGGGAGTAGAAGCGGTCGGAGGCGTCCTCGACCATGCCGCCGTTCTCCAGGGCGACCAGATCAAAGGTGCCGAGGGCGGCCAGCCAGGCGGGGTCGGGGGCGACCTCGCCGTACACCCGGAGTCGGGCGATCCCGCCGTCGGGGTGCTGATTGACCCGCAGATGGGTCACACGTTGCTCGGCCGCGACGACGAAGCCATTGGCCGCGTGCCCGCCAACGGCTGTACGCGGTACGAGCGTTGTCCACTTCACGCCGGGCCCGAGGAGTTCCCCGGGCGACGGGGAGCCGGGGACGCAGGCCGCCTCGACGGAGACGGCCTGCGGGTAGTTGCCGCGGAAGTGGGCGGTGTCGACGATGATGCCGCGTACGACTCCGGGCGCACCGAGCCGTACGAGTGCCCAGTCGTGGTCCTCGTCCGTGGGGTGCGGCCGGTCGGCGCTCGCGCCGCGTCGGCGGCGGGTCTCCCAGCCGTCCATGATCTTGCCCTTGTGCCCGAAGCGCTCGGGATCGAACTCGGCGGGCTCCGGCTTCAGCAGATTCTCGCGCTCGGCGAAGAACTCGTCGTTGGCGGCGATCACTCCCGCGCCGAGCCGCCGGTCGGCAAGGTCGACGAGGTCGGTGAAGGGGAAGTCGGCGGTGCGGTAGTCGGCGTACGGATCGCCGCCGCCGTACGGATTCGCGTCGCCGGTGAAGCGGGCTGTCGCCGTCATGGTCAGTGGTTCCTTTCGAGGAGGCGTCCGGTGGGTTCGGCGACGGTGCCGTCCGCCGCGATCCTTGCGCCGCGCAGCCAGGTCGATCTCACGACGCCGTGCAGGGTCCTGCCGGCGTAGGCGGTGACCTGGTTGCGGTGGAAGAGTTCGGCGGGGTCGACGGTGAAGGTCTCGTCCGGGGCGAGGACGGCGAAGTCGGCGTCGCGGCCGGCCTCGATGGCGCCCTTGCGGGTGAGCCCGGCCAGTGCCGCGGGGGCGGCCGACATCCAGCGGACGACGTCGTCGAGCGAGTGGCCGCGCCTGCGGGCCTCGGTCCAGATGGCGGGGAGCCCCAGCTGGAGGGAGGAGATGCCGCCCCAGGCGGAGGCGAAGTCCGGCGTCTTGAGGTCGGTGGTGCACGGCGAGTGGTCGGAGACGATGCAGTCGATCGTCCCGTCGGCCAGCCCGCCCCACAGCGCGTCCTGGTTGGCGGCCTCCCTGATCGGCGGGCAGCACTTGAACTCCGTCGCGCCGTCCGGGACTTCCTCGGCGGTGAGGGTGAGGAAGTGCGGACAGGACTCGACGGTGATCCGTACGCCCTCACGCTTGGCGGCGGCGATCATCGGCAGCGCGTCACCGGAGGAGAGGTGCAGCACATGAACCCGGGCGTTCAGCCGCCTGGCGTGCGCGATGAGCCCCTCGATCGCGGTGTTCTCGGCGTCACGGGGCCGGGAGGCGAGAAAGTCGGCATACGCGGGCCCGCTGCGCTGCGGTGCGGAGGCCAGATGGCGCGGATCCTCGGCGTGCACGATCAGCAGCCCGCCGAAGCCGGCGATCTCGGCCATGGACCTGGCCAGCTGCTCCTGGTCGAGCTCCGGGAACTCGTCGACGCCGGAGGGCGAGAGGAAGCATTTGAAGCCGAACACCCCGGCCTCGTACAGCGGGCGCAGGTCCTTGACATTGGACGGGATCGCTCCGCCCCAGAATCCGGTGTCGATGTGCGCCTTGGGGGCGGCCACCTGCTGCTTGGTGCGCAGATGAGCGACGCTTGTGGTCGGCGGGAGGGAGTTGAGCGGCATGTCGAGCAGGGTGGTGATGCCGCCCGCCGCCGCGGCGCGGGTGGCGGTGCGGAAACCTTCCCACTCGGTGCGGCCGGGGTCGTTCACATGGACATGGGTGTCGACGAGTCCGGGCAGCAGGACGTCGTCACCGAAGTCCTCCGACCGGGCACCGGCCGGCACCTCGGTGTCGTACGGCAGGACGGCGTCGATTCTCCCGTCGGCGACGGCAACCGCCGCGGGACGCGTCCCGTCCGGGGTGACGACACGCGTCGAGCGCAGTACCAGATTCACGTCCGCACCGGACACCCGTGCTCCTCACTTCGGACTTTCGGCCACTGGCAAATTCAACGAACTGTTGAAGGAGTCTTCACTCGGGATTCGGGCCCGTCAAGACCCCACTTTCCCCGCCGGACAGCCGGTGGACCACCCGCGCCCACAACTGGAGATTTCCACAAAGCAAAAGATCAATTTCGGAGAGCGGAACGTAACATGGAACCAGTGCGGCACCGCAGAACTGCCCCGCCGACCGCAGACACCGGGACAAACGGTCTCTGACCGGCCAGGACGCCGCACCCGGAGCAGTGGGCCGATCGGGAACCGCCCGGTAGGCTGCTGCCTTGCTCTTCCGCCTCGAAAGGACCGTTGACGTGCCGCCGTCCCACGCCAGCACATCCGACTCCAAGCCCGCCGCTTCCAGCGGTGGTGTGCAGTCCCTTGAGCGCGCCTTCGATCTGCTGGAGCGGATGGCGGACGCGGGGGGCGAGGTCGGGCTGAGTGAACTCTCCGCGAGCAGCGGACTCCCGCTGCCGACCATTCACCGACTGATGCGCACGCTGGTGATCTGCGGATATGTGCGCCAGCAGCCGAACCGGCGCTATGCGCTCGGCCCGCGTCTGATCCGGCTCGGCGAGTCCGCGTCCCGGCTGCTCGGCACCTGGGCCCGCCCGTATCTCGCGCGTCTGGTCGAGGAGACCGGCGAGACCGCGAACATGGCGCTGCTCGACGGCGACGAGATCGTGTACGTGGCGCAGGTGCCGTCCAAGCACTCGATGCGCATGTTCACCGAGGTGGGCCGCCGGGTGCTCCCCCACTCCACGGGGGTCGGCAAGGCGCTGCTGGCGCATACGTCCCCGGAGGAGGTACGGGCCCTGCTCGCCCGTACCGGAATGCCGGCCGCCACCGAGAAGACGATCACCACTCCTGACGGCTTCCTCGACGCACTGGAGCACGTCCGCAGGGTCGGCTACGCGGTCGACGACAACGAGCAGGAGATCGGGGTGCGCTGCCTGGCGGTCTCCGTACCCAACTCCCCCACCTCGGCCGCGATTTCGATCTCGGGTCCGGCGGGCCGGGTGACGGAGGCGGCGACGGAGCGGATCGTGCCGATTCTGCAGCAGGCCGCGAAGGAACTCTCCGACGCGCTGGCAAGCAGCGGTTCCACCGGCTGAGATGTCATGGGGGCCGGGCTCCCCCATGACGACTCAGGTCGCTACGGGCGCCGTCAGACGTCCGTCGTCCATCATGACGGTGCGGTCCACCCGGTCCAGATGGGCCCGGTCGTGCGTGACCATCACGGTCGCCGTCGACCGCTCCGTCGTCAGCGTGACCAGCAGGTCGAGCACTGCGGCACCCCGCTCGTGGTCGAGTGCGCTGGTCGGTTCGTCGACGAGCAGCACCGCCGGGTCGTTCATCAGGGCTCGGGCGATATTGATCCGCTGACGCTGTCCGCCCGACAGCTGATGGGGCCTGCGGTCGGCCTTGTCCGCGAGGCCGACCGCGTCCAGCAGCTCCAGCGCCCGGCCGCGGGCTCCGCGTACGGCGCCGCCCGACAGATGGGTCATCACCTGGAGCTGTTCGGCCGCGGTGAGGGACGGCAGCAGGTTGGGCTGCTGGAAGACGATGCCGATGCGTTCGCGGCGCAGCGCCGTCTTTTCCGCACGCCCGAGGCCCGCGGTGTCCGTACCGGCGACGACGACCCGTCCCTCGTCCGGGGTGACCAGGGTCGCGGCCACCGCCAGAAGGCTGGACTTGCCGGAGCCGGACGGTCCGACGACCGCGGTGAGCGAACCCGCGGGCACATCCAGCGAGACGTGGTCCAGGGCGGTGAGCCGGCCGTCGCCGTCGGGGTAGGTGAGGGTGACATCGGCGAGGGTGAGGGTCATCGGGCACTCCCGAGTGCGGTGAGCGGGTCGACGGCGGTGATCCGCCGGATGGACAGGGCCGCCCCGGCGGCACCGAGGGTGATCATGACTGCCGCCGGGACCAGGACGGTCGCCGCGTCGAGGACGAACGGCACGGCGCCGCCGCTGACCACCGCGCCGATGCCCGAGGCGAGTGCGGTGCCCACTCCCGTACCGATGGCGAGCATCACGACGGCCTGCCCGAGCGCGTCGCGCAGCAGATACGGGGTGGAGGCGCCGAGCGCCTTGAGGACGGCGACATCGCCGCTGCGCTGGATCGTCCAGACGGTGAAGAAGGCGCCGATGACCAGGGCGGAGATGGCGAAGAGGAAGCCGCGCATCAGCTGGAGCGAGCCGTTCTCGGCCTGGTAGGAGCCGATGGCGGTGAGGGAGTCCCCGAGGGAGAGCGTGCTGGTGCCCGTCGCTCTGTCGCCCGCGGAGAGGTCCGCGCCGTCGGTGGTGGTCAGCGCGATCACCGTGGCGTGCTGCGCACCGCCGGAGCCATCGGCCCCGAAGCGCTGCCAGTCGTCGAGCGAGGTCCACACGACCGGCGTGTGGCTGTACGAGGCATCTCCCGAGACCGCTGCCACGGTCACCTCGCTGCCGCCGAGCCGCAGCCGCTCTCCGGCCCTGGCCCCCAGGTCGTCGGCGGCCTGCTCGGACAGCACCACCTTCCCGGTGCCGACGCGCGCATCGCCGATGGGCGCCAGGCCCCCGCCCGGCTCGACACCGAAGGCCGAGACGGCGGCCGTGCGCTCCCCCTCGACGGTTGCGGCGTTGAGGGTGCGGATGCCGAGCGGCTCCGCGTCACTCACACCGGGCCGCTCGGCCCAGCTCCGCCAGGCGCTCTCCTCGACGGTCGAATTCGTGAAGGACACCGACTGGCCGTCGGGCGGGGCGGCGAACGCGAGGTGGTCCGCGTTCAGCCCCGTGACGGCCGAGGTGTTCTCCCGGGCCAGACCGGCCGTCAGGCCGGACAGCAAGCCCACGAGCAGCGTGATCAGCACCACGACCGTGCCCATGAGCGCGAACCGCCCCTTGGCGAACCTGAGATCTCTCCATGCGACGAACATGCTCCCAGTCTCGGTTCGCCGGCCTCCGGAGACATCGCTCGGCGGTGGGGCCTGACATCAACCTTTCGATTGACCGGGCGGGGGCGCCGTCCGTCTACGCTGGACGAATCATGGATTCCCGTGCCCACCCTCCGGTCGCCGCCGCGCTACGGCTGTGCCTGCACGCACTGCTCGTGGGGCTGCTCGCGCTCGCGGCGATACAAGCCGTCCGTGACGGCGCCCCGCACTCCGCCGCCGTCATCGTGGTCACCTGTGTGATGGCCTGCGTGTACGCGGCGGGCGCGCTCATCCCCGCCGTACAGCCGCACAGCCGACCGGCCGCCCTGTGGCTGGCGCTGCTGGGCGCTGTCTGGCTGGTGCTGCTCGCCCTGTCGCCCGACGCCCTGTGGGTGGCGTTCCCGCTCTACTTCCTGCAGCTGCATCTGCTGCCGACGCGCTGGGCCCTGCCGACCGTCGCGGTCACCGCTGCCGCCGCCATCGCCAGCTTCGTGCTGCACGGCCAGGCCGTCACGCCCGGCACCTTCATCGGTCCGGTGCTCGGCGCGGCGGTCGCGGTCGCGACGGTCTTCGGGTACGACGCGCTGTTCCGGGAGAACGAACGGCGCCGCGAGCTCATCGAGGAGCTGATGGCGACCCGTGCGGAGCTGGCCGAGGCGGAACGCACCGCGGGCACGCTCGCCGAACGTGAACGGCTGGCCCGTGAGATCCACGACACCCTGGCACAGGGCCTGTCCAGCATCCAGTTGCTGCTGCGCGCCGCCGAACGCACTCTCCCCGCCGACGCCCCCGCCACCGCGCACGTCCGTCGGGCCCGCGAGGCCGCACAGGACAATCTCGCCGAGGCCCGCCGCTTCGTACGCGCCCTGACACCGCCCGATCTGGAGAACGGCTCCCTGACGGCCGCCCTGGAACGCCTCTCGTCCCGCACCACGGGCCCCGGCCTCACGGTGCAGTTCGCGGTCAGCGGCACCCCGGTGGAGCTGCCCACCCCGTACGAGGTGGCATTGCTGCGTACCGCCCAGTCGGCGCTGGCCAACACGGTGCGGCACGCCGGGGCGCGGCGGGCGGAGATCACTCTCAGCTTCATGGACACCTCGGTGTCGCTGGACGTCGTCGACGACGGCCGCGGCTTCACCCCGGGGTGCGGGCCGGCCGTGACGGACGCCGGCACCGGAGGCTTCGGCCTGCCCGCGATGCGGTCGCGGGCCCGTTCGCTGGGCGGCACGCTCAGTGTCGAGTCGGCGCCCGGCCAGGGCACCGCCGTCGCCCTCACCCTCCCGCTCCCGCTTCCGCTCCCCGACGGCCGGCCAGGACAGGACGCCGCATGACCAACCCCATCAGGCTGCTGCTGGCCGACGACCACCCGGTGGTACGGGCGGGGCTACGGGCCGTGCTCGACTCCGAACCCGACTTCTGTGTGGTCGCCGAGGCGGCCACGGCCGAGCGGGCCGTCGAGCTCGCCGCGACCGGCGAGTTCGACGTCGTCCTCATGGACCTCCAGTTCGGCACGGGCATGCACGGCTCCCGGGCCACCGCGGCCATCACGGCACGACCGGACGGGCCCCGGGTCCTGATCCTCACCACGTACGACACGGACGCCGACATCCTGGCCGCGGTCGAGGCGGGCGCCGCCGGCTATCTGCTGAAGGACGCCCCGCCGGAGGAACTGGCGGCGGCGGTACGCACCGCGGCGGCCGGCCGGTCGGCGCTCGCCCCGGCCGTCGCCCACCGGCTGATGGACCGCATGCGGGCTCCGGCCGAGGCCCTGACCAAGCGCGAGCTGGAAGTCCTGCAGCTGGTCGGCGAGGGCCTTTCGAACCTGCAGATCAGCAAGAGACTCTTTCTGAGCCAGGCGACGGTGAAGTCCCATCTGGTGCACATCTACGCCAAGCTGGGCGTGGACTCCCGTACCTCTGCGGTCGCGGCGGCGACGGCCCGTCGGCTGATCCGCCGCTGATCCCGGGCCGCCGTACGTCAGCGGCGCGGCGGCTCGCCGAAGAGATCCACGGCGACTCGTACGTCCCTGAGTGCGCAGGCCAGTGCGCTGACCGAGCCGATCGCCCCCGCGATCAGCAGCAGCGAACGGCGCAGGCGCGGAATCTCGGGTGCGCCACTGACGGCCATCGCATCCAGCGCGGCCAGCTCGTCCTCGGCGATCCCCCGGTCCGGGAACTCCGCGGGATGCCCCGCGAGCTCTCGGCGGAGTCGGGAGACGGCCGTACGCAGCCCCGTCACCCTTGGATCCTCACCACTGCCGGTCACCCGCGTCTGCCCCACGCTTCGCAACAAAGCACTCCCCCTCGCACATCCTTGTGCCAGTGTTCCGACCGGGTCCCGGGCCGCGGTCAAGTGTCCTGGGATGCCCGCAAGTTAACGCCATGACAGGTGTCGAGCGCCACTCCGCAGACAGAATCAGGGTGTCCCGTAAGGGTGATGTGCATGTGGCTCCGGAGGCGGCGCCGCCCGTCCGTACCCTCCTGGGGCCCGCTTGCGCGAGGAGGGCGCATCTGAGGTATCCAGTCCGCATGACTCGGACAACACAGACCCCGATGGTCGCCGGGCTGCTGCTCGCCGCGGGCGGCGGACGGCGACTCGGCGGGCAGCCCAAGGCACTGCTCGAACACCGCGGCCGGCCGCTGGTGGAGCACGCGGTACGCGTACTGCGGGAGGGCGGCTGCGACCGCGTCCATGTGGTCCTGGGCGCCGCGGCGGAAGAGGTACGAGCGCGCGCCGACCTCGCCGGCTGCACGGTGACCGTCAACCCCGAATGGACCGAGGGCATGGGCTCGTCGTTGCGGGCAGGGCTCGGGACGCTCTCCGGTACGGGAGCGGACGCGGCGCTCGTCCTCCTGGTCGACCAGCCGGGCATCGGCGCGGACGCGGTGGCACGGGTGCGGTCGGCATACCGCTCCCGGACGAGTCTCGTGGCCGCCTCGTACGACGGTGAACGCGGCCATCCGGTGCTGTTCGGGGCCGACCGGTGGGTGGACGTCGCGGCGGGAGCGGTGGGCGACCGGGGCGCTCGGGCGTATCTGCGGGCGCACCGCGATGCGATCACGCTCGTCGAGTGTTCCGATGTGGCTCAGGCGTACGACATCGACACGGTGGAGGACCTCAAGCACCTTGAGTGAACCTACTGGCACCCGGCGCCACCCCCGCCACACTTCTGTCGACCCGGAGAATCTCGACATCAACAAACCATTGAACTTCCACCATGAGGAAACTACTATCCACTGGTCAGAAGCCCTCTGCACCCCGGACGGCACCCACGGCCGTATCCCGGAGCCCTGGCACGCCGTGCCGTTTCAGGCGACCCGGCGGCCGCGAGAAGCCGCCCGCACCGCCCGCTGAAGGAGTGACAGCTCATGTCCGCACCAGCGCCGTCCCCGCTGGCCATCGTCGATGCCGAGCCCCTGCCCCGGCAGGATGAGGTCCTTGGCCACGCGGCCCTCGCGTTCGTGGCCGAGCTGCACCGGCAGTTCACGCCCCGCCGTGACGAGCTGCTCGCCCGCCGGGGCGAGCGCCGCGCCGAGATCGCCCGTACCTCCACGCTGGACTTCCTGCCCGAGACGGCGGCGATCCGCGCGGACGACTCCTGGAAGGTCGCGCCGGCCCCGGCCGCGCTGAACGACCGCCGGGTGGAGATCACCGGTCCGACCGACCGCAAGATGACCATCAACGCCCTGAACTCGGGCGCCAAGGTCTGGCTCGCCGACTTCGAGGACGCGTCCGCCCCCACATGGGAGAACGTCATCCTCGGCCAGCTCAATCTGATCGATGCCTACACCCGTAACATCGATTTCACGGACCCCAAGTCCGGCAAGTTGTACGCCCTGAAGCCCGCCGGCGAGCTCGCGACGGTCGTCACCCGCCCCCGCGGCTGGCATCTGAACGAGCGTCACCTCCAGCTCGACGGAACCCCGGTGCCGGGTGCGCTGGTCGACTTCGGCCTCTACTTCTTCCACAACGCCCAGCGTCTGATCGACCTCGGCAAGGGCCCGTACTTCTACCTCCCGAAGACGGAGTCGCACCTGGAGGCCCGTCTCTGGAACGACATCTTCGTCTTCGCCCAGGACTACGTCGGCATCCCGCAGGGCACGGTCCGCGCGACCGTCCTCATCGAGACGATCACTGCCGCGTACGAGATGGAGGAGATCCTGTACGAGCTCCGCGACCACGCCTCCGGGCTGAACGCGGGCCGTTGGGACTATCTCTTCTCCATCGTCAAGAACTTCCGTGACGGCGGCGCCAAGTTCGTCCTCCCGGACCGCAACGCGGTGACGATGACCGCCCCGTTCATGCGCGCGTACACCGAACTCCTCGTCCGCACCTGCCACAAGCGCGGCGCGCACGCCATCGGCGGCATGGCGGCCTTCATCCCGTCCCGCCGCGACGCCGAGGTCAACAAGGTCGCCTTCGAGAAGGTCAAGGCCGACAAGGACCGCGAGGCCCACGACGGCTTCGACGGCTCCTGGGTCGCCCACCCGGACCTGGTCCCGATCGCCATGGCCTCCTTCGACGCGGTCCTCGGCGAGAAGCCGAACCAGAAGGACCGCCTGCGCGAGGACGTCTCGGTGGCGGCGGGCGACCTGATCGCCATCGACACCCTGGACGCCAGGCCCACGTACGACGGCCTGCGCAACGCCGTCTCGGTCGGCATCCGCTACATCGAGGCCTGGCTGCGCGGCATGGGCGCCGTCGCCATCTTCAACCTCATGGAGGACGCGGCCACCGCGGAGATCTCGCGCTCGCAGATCTGGCAGTGGATCAACGCGGACGTGGTCTTCGAGAACGGCGAACACGCCACGGCGGAGCTGGCCCGCAGGGTCGCGGCCGACGAACTCGCCGCGATCCGCGCGGAGATCGGCGAGGAGGCGTTCGCGTCCGGCAGGTGGCAGCAGGCCCACGACCTCCTGCTCCAGGTCTCCCTGGACCAGGACTACGCGGACTTCCTGACGCTGCCGGCGTACGAGCAGCTGGGCTGAGCCCTCGCTTCCGTCCCCGGTACCGCACTGCACCGGGGGCGGAGTGCCGGGGCGTCCCCCCGATGCGTCGGGCCGCCCCGCGAGGAGGCGGCCTCAGCGCGTTCCGGCGTCCAGGCCGACCTCCGCCCAGACGCACTTGCCCGGGGCTCCGGTGCGCGGCACGGCACATCAGCGGTCCGCGAGCCGCGAGACCAGGAGCAGGCAGCGCCCGGACTCCTCGTCCGCCGCCGGGCACTGCGGCACCCCGGCCGGGGGGAAGCGCTCGGTGCGCGTGTCGGTCACCTCGATCTGCTCCTCCGTGGTCGTCAGTGGCTACACCCCTGAGTCGGGGTAGCGCGCCCCCTACGTCATGACCGAATGTGACCTGCGTCTCCTAGTCATCGGCGCACGTCAGCCGACAAGTCATCCACGGAGCAGCCCTTACGACGTGAGGGGTGATCGAGGCCGGACACGGCTTGGGTCTCACTTGCAGCAGGTAGTACGAAATCGTATAGTCCGAAATCATGCAATCCGAATCCGTGCCATCTGAGTGGTCGGCCCTGCTTGCCCTGCAGCGGGCCACCCACGCCACTCTGCACGTGCTCGCCACAGAGCTCGTCGACCTGGACCTGACCCCCTCCGAGATCAACGCACTGGCCAACCTGTCCGACGGCCGAGGCCGGACCGTGTCCGAACTCGGCGCGGCCGTGGGCACCCGCCCCACCACGCTGACCAACATCCTGGACCGCCTGGAACGACGCGGCCACATCACCCGCGGCGCCAGCCCGGGAGACCGCCGCGCGGTGCTCATCGAACTCACCCCCTCCGGACAGCTGACCGCCACCACGATCCGACAGGCCATCGCCGGTCTGGAGCATCGCGCGCTCGACGGCCTGCCGAAGGACGTGATCGCAGGCCTGCGCGCTGCCCTGCAGGCCCTGACGGAGGTGCCCTCGTGACCGCTCATCCCCCGCACGCTGCCAGCGCGCCCGACTTCGAGGCCTTGATGGCCGAAGTAATGGCAACCACCGAGCGGTTCGGACACCGGGAACATGTCCATCTGACGTGGCTGGCCGTGCGGCGGGTCGGTGTGCGCGCGGCGGTCGGCCTGGTCAGCGACGGCATCCAGCGCACCGCCCGCTATGCGGGGGCGCCCCAGAAGTACCACGCGACCGTCAGCCGGGCCTGGGTGGAGCTGGTCGGTCACCACGCGGCCGAACACGGCGAAGACGACTTCGCCGCATTCGCCGATCACCACCCCGCCCTGCTCGACAAGCGACTCCTGACAGCCCGCTTCTACCGTTCGTCGACGCTGGCCTCCTCGCAGGCGAAGACAGGCTGGATCGAGCCCGACCTCGCTCCCTTCCCGTGGCAGGACGCCGGCCGGGGGCAGCCCCGGGGAGAAGCAGCGCGGTGACCGTAACCGGGCAACGGCCGCACAGGTTCAGCAGGTTGTGAAGACTGGCTGAGCCCGTCCCATAGGGACCGGAGCAGTGCCACCGCTCCGCAGACACGGCACCCGTCCCCGCGGAGCCTGCGGGCTGCTCGGGGACGGACGTCGCGTGCCCTTACCCCAGCCCGGTGTCGAGGGCGTCGAGCAGTGTGCCTTGAGGCGTGTCCCCCGACATCTCCCAGACCATCACCCCCAGCAGACCCTTGTTCTTGACGTACTCCGTCTTCTTGCCGATGGACCAGGTGTCGTCGAAGGACCACCACTGGCTGCCGGTCCAGCCGTACGTCGACACCGACTGTTCGTCGTGATGGACCGTCATCGCCGGGTAGGCGCCGATGAGGTTGGAGTAGCCGCGGGTGCCGGCCTCCTCCGCGAACTGGCCGGGGGCGGCGCCGCCCGCCGTCTGCCATTCACCGGCGGCTCCGCCGTCGGCGACGTTCTGCCAGCCCCGGCCGTAGAACGGGATGCCGAGGGTCAGTTTGCGGGGCTCGGCCCCCGCGTCGGTGTAGGTCTTGATGGCGGCGTCGGCGCTGAAGTGGAAGTCGTAGGGGTCCTGATCGTCGGTGTAGAGGTTGGCCTGGTGGCCGGTGCGGTTCGGCTCCCAGGAGTTGTCGCTGCCGGAGCCGTGGAAGTCGTAGCCCTGGACGTTCGCCACATCGAGGGAGTCGAAGACCTTGCCCAGGTCCCAGCCCTCGCCGACCTTCTGCGGGTCGGCGGGGGTGAAGGCGGTGAGGAGGCGGTGGCCGCCGCCGAGGGCGTCCATCTGCTTGCGGAATTCGGCGAGCAGCAGGGTCAGGTTGGTCTTGTCGTCGGGCGAGTAGTGGTTGCCGGGGTGTCCGGTGCCGGTGCCCGGCCATTCCCAGTCGATGTCGAAGCCGTCGAAGATCCCGGCTGCGGTGCCGGGGCCGCCCGCTCCGTTGTACTCGGGCAGGTTGCCCTTGATGTACATGTCGATGCAGGAGGAGACGAACTTCTTGCGGGAGGCGTCGGTGGCCGCCACGTCGGAGAAGTACTTGGAGTACGTCCAGCCGCCGAGCGAGACCACGATCTTCAGGTTCGGGTGGAGTTTCTTGAGCTTCTTCAACTGGTTGAAGTTGCCACGGAGTTTGCCCCAGCCGTCGTCCGCGACGCCGTCGACGGACTGGGCGGCGCTGAACGGGCGGCCGTAGTCGGCGTCGGCGTCACCGGCGCCGGTGCCCTGCTCGGGGTCCTGGGGGTCGGCGGTGGTTCCCCTGGTAACGCCGTTCAGGCAGGTCAGGTTGTTCGGATCGATGTTGGCGAACGCGTAGTTGACGATGTCGAGCTTGTTCGCGGCGCCGGAGTCGTGGAGGTTCTTGACGAAGTACTGGCGGCCGTAGATGCCCCATTGGACGAAGTAGCCGACCGTGGCGTAGTTGCCCTCGCCGACGATGTCGTCGGTCTTCACCGTGAGCGCGTTACTGGCCGGGGAGGCGTTGTCCGCCGCGTCACGGGCCTTGACGGTGAAGGTGTATGAGGTCGAGGGCGAGAGTCCGCCGATGGTGGCGGTGGTCGTCGTACCGGACACCGTGGTGGCGAGTTGCCCGCCCCGGTAGAGGTCGTACGCGGCGACCCGCTGGTTGTCCGTCGCGGCGGTCCAGGCCAGGGTGACGGACGAGGAGTCGGTTGCCGTGGAGTGCAGCGAGCCGGGTGCGGTGGGCGGAGAGGTGTCGGTGGCCGGGTCGACGGTGGTCACGGCCAGCGGGGCGCTCTCGGCGGAGGTGTTGCCACGGGTGTCCTTGGCCCGGACGGTGAAGGAGTAGGAGGTCGCCGGGGTCAGCCCGGTGACCGTGGCGGAAGTTGCCGCGGTGGCGGTACCGACCACCTTGCCCCCGGCCAGGATGTCGTACGACGCCACGGGGAAGTCACCCGCCGTGGCCGCCGTCCAGGACAGCGACGCGGTGCGGGCGGTGACATCGGTCTGCTTCAGCCCGCTCGGCGCGCCCGGCGGCACATCCGCGGAGCCGTCGCACTTATCGCCGTTGATCCGGCAGCCGGTCGGCGCGGTGATCGGGCCGGTGGCCACGAACCAGAAGCTGTACGGCTCGGTGGTGCTGTGTGCGGCGACCGTACCGTTGTAGTGGGCGTTGACCGCGGTGAGGTGGCTGCCCTGAGTGGTGACGGTACCGTTGTAGGAGGTGTCGATCGCGACCCCGGCCGGCAGGTCGAATTCGAGGCTCCAGCCGGTGACGGCGGTGTCGGTGTCGTTGTGCAGGACGTAAGTCCCCTTCCACCACGACCCGTTGTCGGCCGAGGTGAAGGTGGCCGTCAGCTTGCCCGCCGCGTGTGCGGGTGCGGCCTGTAACGACAGCAGCGCGAGGAGGAGTCCGAGGACGGCGACGAGGGCAGTCGACGTTCTTCTTCCGAAGGTCATGTGCTCGAACATGGTTCTCCCTTGAGGCAGGGACCGGTGAGGCGGTCCTGAGGGGGAGCGGGATTCCTTGGTGCCATGGAGCACAGGGGAAACTAAATGGTCTGGACCAACTCGTCAATAGGTACAGACCATTCGGGGCCCGTCTTCGGCTCCGGGCGGCCGAGGCGGCGAGGCGATCAAATAGAGGCACTGGTGTGCGAATTCGGCATCGATACGGCTAGGATCACGCACGGCAAGGCTGTAGCGCAGAGGTCGTCGCGCCCTAGCAGCGAGCTGGAGGACGTCGGTTCGAATCCGACCGGTCTTGCCACCTTTTCGTGGAGGAGAGTCGATGGCGTCGGTTCGTCCTGAGCGGGCGGAGAACGCGGTCGCCCTCTCCTGGCCGGGTGCCGACGGGGGACCTGGGGAGTAGTGATGTTGCAGCCGATGCCCGTGCGCTGTCCCGCGATCGAGCACCCGGACATTCCGCTCGCCGACGCGGCCTTGCTGGACCCGCTGCTGGAGCGGCTGGAGTCGGCACATTCCGTCGAGGCCGACGAGACGTTTCCGCTCGGCACGCTGCGGGTGGACGGCCGGGTCGATCTCTGCAAGCAGGGGCTCGGGGCAGCGGGCGCGGTCCGGGTGATGCCCGCGGTCGCCCGCTCCCCGCACGCCGCGCATGTGCTGCTCGGCACCAACTCGCTGGGCGACGAAGGAGCGCGGGCCGTCGCCGACGCGCTCGGCCGGGACGACCACGGGCTGCGAACGGTCTACCTCGGCTGCAATCGCATCGGAACCGACGGGGTCACAGCGCTCGCCGGTGCGCTGAGCGAGGACGACACCGTCAGAGCATTGTGGCTGAAACGCAACCCCCTGGGCGACGCCGGAGTCCGGGCGCTCGTTCCGATGCTGCGCCGCAACACCGTTCTGCGCACCCTCGACCTGGTGAACAGCGGGCTCACGGCCGACGGTCTCGCGGCACTGCTCACCGTACTGAGTCAGCGGTCCCGGCCGGTCGAGCGGCTGTTCCTCGGAGGTAACGGACTCGGCGCCGAGGCGGCTGGGCTGCTGGCCGCGCTCATCCGCGACGCCGGGGTACGGGAGCTGTACCTTCCCGCCAACCACCTCGGTGACGACGGAGCCGCCGTGCTGGCGGCCGCGGCCGACCCCGCCCGTCCGGTCCGGCTCGGTCTCGGCGGCAACGGGATCGGGCCCGCCGGCGCGCGTGCCCTGGCCGACGCGCTCGACGGGATCGAGGCGCTCGACCTGGGGCGGCCGCCCTCGGAGCGCAGTCTCGGGGCCCGGTCCAATGTCACCGGTGACATCGGAGCCCATGCGCTGGCCGGCGCCCTGCGCGGCAGTCCCCTGCGGCGGCTGGAGCTGTGCCACACCGGACTCACCGGTCGGGGCGCGAAGACCCTCCTCGCGGCCGTCGACGCCGACTCGCGTCTGGAGTACGTGGGGTTGGGGCCGGGCCTGCCGCGCAAGGTGAAGCGGTCCTTCGCGGCGCGGCTGCGCCCGGACGGCGGGACCCATGCGGACCTGCGCGCGGTGAGGAGCGTCTACCGGTGAGCCCGGGCACGGTCGCCGGGTACTTCGCGCCGGACGAGCTGGCGAGCCGACGTCAGGTCCGCCGGTACGCGGTGCCCCGGTGGATGATCGAGGAGTCGGCCGAGCGGCGGGCGGCCGGGGACTGGCAGGGCGCCTGCGCGGCGGCCCGGTTCGACGTGAAGTTCGACCTCGCCCAGGTGTCCGAACGGTACGGTCCGGACGTGGCCGGAGCGCTCGGGGCCGATCTCCTTCATCTCGTCCCCGACCTGGTGCGCTGGCATCTGCCGCGCATCCTCGGCGGCCGTTCGACGCTCGCCACCGACCGGATCGTGATCCTGGCGGGCTACGGCCGCACGCCGGACGGGCCGGGGCCGACGTCACTGTATCTGTACCTCCGTACGCTCCCGATGGTCGACGGACCGCAGCGGATCGCCCTCCGGTTCGGCACGGCCGGGAAGGGGCGCCAGCCGGCACCCGGCCTGTTCCGCTCAGGCATCGAGGACTGGCGCACCGCCCGGTATCTGTGGGACGCGCGCCGCACCGGCGAACTGCGGGCACACGTCGGTGTCGCGGACCGGCCGCCCTTCCTCCACGCCGACGGCACACCGCGCGCCGCCGATGAACTGCCCACGGCGGACCCGGGCTCCGGCGATCCGGTGGCCCGCGCCGAGTGGCTGACGCTGCTGCACCAGAACGGCCAGGTGGCCGAGTCCCTGGCGGCGGCGGGAATCGAGTGGGATCCGACACCACCGCAGATGCCTGCGTGGTACCGCGCGACTCCCGAATCGATCGTGGCCGGGCTGGCGCTCGACGTTCCCCGCCTGGAGGCAGCGGTCCGGCGGTTCGCGGAGCACAGCCCGGCGGAGCGCTTCCAGATCGGTGAGGCCTGGCCGGCCAACATCCTGCTGGAGTTCACGGACCGCGGACCGCTGCGGATGAGGCTCGTCGGGCTGGAGGAGGCCGACGGCGCGGCCTTCGTTCCCGAGGCGGTCTGGCGCCGGCTGCCGGACCTCGATCTTCTGCGGACGGGTGGGGTGTCTCCCGGACAGTTGCACCCGCTCGTCGCCGGGGCCCTCTTCACCGGCCTCGGCCCAGCGACCGGCCCGCCGGGGCCGACGCCTCCCGCACCGGTACGGGTCAGGTGCCGCGGCGAATGGCACAAGGTCGTCTTTCGTGACGGTCGGCTCGACTCCCCGCACAGCCCGCAGGAACGACAGCGCGAGAACGCCCTGCGTGCCTTCGGCGGCGCGGTCACCGGCTGCTTCGCCGTGGAGCACGCGTGCATGTCCGGCACGGGACGGTTGCCCAAGGCCCTGCAGGCGCAGCGCCGGGAGCTCTTTCTGCGCGTCCAGCACGGGGACACGCCGGGGGTTCTGGAGCTCCTGGACGCGGGGGTCGACCTCCGGGTGCGGGACGGCGGACGGCGCAGCCTGCTCCATGTGCTGCATCTGCTCGACCACGAGCTCCTGCTGCCCCGGCTCCTGGCGGCCGGTCTCGATCTGGAGGCACAGGATCACCTGGACCGCACTCCGCTCTGCTCGGCGGTCGACGGGGGTGGTTCGCCGGACCTCGTGAAGGCACTGATCGAGGCCGGGGCACGGATCGACGTGCTCGATCAGATGGAGCTCTCGCTGGCCCAGTTGATCAGCAAGTACCGGCGGACGGACCTGGACTTCCTCAAGGAACGGGTGGAGAAGGAACATCCGGGCATCGGGTCCGACTGGTGGGAGGAGTGGGAGGAAGAGAGGGACGACGCGGACGAAGAGGACGAGGACGAGTGAGTACCGGAGGACGAGCAGTGGCGGGAGACGCGGTGAGCACCGCAGGACGGACGGCCGCGCGGCAGGCGGTGAGCACCGGGGAGAGGGTGGGCACCGCCGCCCACGGCGCTCCCGGGGCGTCACACGCGGTTCCGTCCGCGGGCGCCGCTCGTGGGCCCCTGGACGCCGCCGACGATCTCAATCGCAGGCTGCGGACTTCGCGTACCGAAGCCGCCACCAATCCTCAACTGGAGGCACTGGCACTGGCTGTGACGGCCAATCAGCCGGTGCTGCTCTGGGGCGAGCCGGGCATCGGCAAGTCGGCCGGCATGGAGCAGCTCGCTGCCGGGCTCGGCCTACCGCTGGAAACGGTAATCGCAAGTGTGCACGAACCCTCCGACTTCGCCGGTCTGCCCGTCGTAGGCGACGATCCGGCCGTGACCGGGGTGCCGATGGCCCCGCCGGACTGGGCGGTCCGGCTCGCGCGCACGGGCCGGGGACTGCTTTTCTTCGACGAGTTGTCCTCTGCTCCCCCGGCTGTGCAGGCGGCGCTGCTGCGCGTCGTGCTCGAACGCCGCGTGGGCAGTCTGACATTGCCGGAGTCCGTGCGCATCGTGGCGGCGGCGAATCCGCCGTCGAGCGCGGCGGACGGCTGGCACCTCAGCCCACCGCTCGCCAACCGTTTCGTGCACCTCCAGTGGACGCACGATCCGCGCACCGTGGCACGGGGCATGGCCGGTACGTGGCCGAAGGCCGCGGTCCCGGTCGTCGACGCCGCCAGGGTCGCGGGCTCGGCGGCACGGGCCCGGGGTGCGATCTCCGGCTTCCTGACCGCACGCCCCGGCCTCGTCCATCACATTCCGGCCGACGCGGAGAGCCGGGGCCGGGCCTGGCCGTCCCCGCGGACCTGGGACATGGCGCTGCGGCTGCTCGCCACCGGGTACGCGACGGACGCCGGGCGGGAGGCGATGGCGGGCGCGTTGACCGGGGCCGTGGGAGACGGTGCGGGCATCGAGCTGCTGTCCTATCTGGAGAACCTCGATCTGCCCGACCCCGACCGCGTCCTGGCGAACCCTGCCGCGTTCGCCCTGCCCGAACGCGGCGACCGTCAACTGGCCTTCCTCATCGCGGTCGTCGCGGCCGTCCAGGGCGACCTCACCCGCTCCCGCTGGGAGGCCGGCTGGGCGGTGCTCGCGAAGGCCGTGGACGCGGGTGTTCCCGATGTGGCGGCCAGGGCGGCGGTGGACCTGGCGGCGATGCGGGACACCGACTGGCCGGTCCCGGAGGGCATCGACGCCTTCCTGGAACTGCTGCAGCTGTCCGGCGCGCTACCGCAGAGCGGCTGAGGCGGGCACGTCGGTGCCGGATCCGGAAACCGCCCCTGAGCGGCCCCAGTTGGACATGACCAAGCTGCTCGCCGCCCGCTACCGGGCGGCGACCGACCGACCCTATCTGGCCTCGGCGCTGTACGCGCTGTCGGTGGTGGCGAGCACCGACGTGCCGACGATGGGCGTGGACCGGCACTGGCGCTGCTATGTGTCACCCGCCTTCGTCGACGCGACACCGGTGGGGGAACTCGCGGCAGTGTGGGTGCACGAGGTGGCGCATCTGCTGCGTGATCACCATGGTCGCGCCGAGCGGCTGCCTGCCGCCGACCAGCGTGACCCGCACCGCGTCAATGTCGCCCAGGACTGCGAGATCAACGACGACCTCATCGCCGACGGGCTGCCTCTGCCGGCGGGCCGGATGGAGCCGCGGCTCTTCGGCCTGCCGACCGGGCAGCTCTTCGAGGCGTATCTTCCCGGTGTGCCGCAGGGCCCACCCCCGCACAACTGCGGGTCCGGCGCCCATGGGCAACCGATGCCCTGGGAGCTGGCCGGCTCGGACGGGCCGAGCTGTCTGGGTCCGGTCGAGGCCGAGGCACTGCGGCGCCACACCGCGGAGGCCATGCGCGCGCACCGGCGCAGCCGGGGCACTCTCCCGGCGGGCTGGGAACGCTGGGCGGAGCAGGTCCTGGAGCCCACAGTCGACTGGCGGCAGGCGCTCGCGGGCGCGGTACGGGAGGCTGCCGCGTGGGCCGCCGGAGCGATCGACTACACCTACCGCCGCCCGTCCCGGCGCAGCGCGGCGCTCCGCGGCGTCGTCCTGCCCAGCCTGCGCCGACCGTTGCCCCGTGTCGCCGTCGTCATCGACACCTCGGGGTCGATGGGGGATGAGGAACTCGCCTCGGCGCTGGCGGAGGTCACCGGGGTGCTGCGGGAGGTGGGCATCCGGGGCAACCGCGTCACCGTGCTGGCCTGCGACGCCGATGTGCAGAGCGTGTCCCGGGTGACGGCCGCCGAGCAGATCACCCTCGGCGGGGGCGGCGGCACGGACATGCGGGTCGGCATCGCCGCCGCCCTCGCGGCGCGGGACCGCCCGAACATCGTCGTCGTCCTCACCGACGGCTATACGCCCTGGCCGGACGAGTCCCCTTCGTGCCGGCTCGTCGCGGCGCTCATCGGCTCGGACGCCCCGCAGCCCCCGGGGTGGGTGGAGACCGTGCGCGTCGTCTCCTGAGACCGGCCGGGACGTCGCATCACCCACCGCACCCGCACCGGGAACAGCGGACCGTACGCGGCTTCAGTCGCCCAGGACGACCGTGCGCTGGGCAGAGAAGTCCCCCCACTTCCCGTCGGGCAGCTCGGCGCGGATCTTCATCGAGTAGCGGGTGCCCCGCGGGTCGCTGACGGTGAGCCGGTAGCTCGCCCGGCCTGCGGGCGGGGTGGAGCCCCACACGATCGTGGTGGTCAGCCGGCCGTCCATGAAGAGCTGGTACGCCGGGATCTCGCCGCCCGTCCCGGGCTGTTTCCAGTCCAGGTCGATGACGTACTCCTTGCCCTGGACTCGGTTGCTGATCCGCAGGTCGCTGGGGGCGGTACCGGCCGGTGCGCCCGGCGCCGACGCGGTGGTGAGGTCGAGGGCGTTGCTGTCGGGCGAAGAGGTGTCGGCGGCGTCGCGGGCGCGGACGGTGAAGGTGTAGACGGTGCCGGGGCGCAGTCCGGTCAGATGCGCCGTGGTCTGCGTGCCGGGCACGCTGTGGATGCGGGAGTCCTCCTGGTAGATGTCGTACGAGGTGACGCCGACGTCGTCCGTCGAGCCGCCCCAGGAGAGGTTCGCCGCCCGGCTGCCGTCCGCCGTGCCGCGCAGTTTCACCGGGCGGGTCGGCGGCTCGTGGTCGGCGGGGGCCGGGGCGGGTGTGGTGACGGTCGCGGCGGCGCTCGGCGCGGAGAGGTTCCCGGCGGCGTCGCGGGCGCGGACGGTGAAGGCGTAGGCGGTCGAGGCGGTCAGCCCGTCGACGTCGGTCATCACCTTGGCCGCCGCGACGGACTTCACCCTCTCGCCGTTGCGGTAGACCTCGTAGCCGGTGACCGCCTTGTTGTCGGTGGCCGGCTCCCACATGACGTGCACGGAGGTGGCGCTGCCGGCCTGTGCTGTCACATGGTCCGGCGATGTGGGTTTCCGGGTGTCCGCCTCGGGGGTGGAGCCGCAGGCGGTGAGCGCGGCGAGGATCAGGGCGGCGGAGCAGGCCAACGCGGCGGTTGCGTGGGGGCGTTGCACGGTCGTGCCTTCCATCCGGCAGCAATGGTCCAGACCTGTATCGCATGGCGCGGGGGTCACCGACAAGAGGGTGGAGCGGAACGTTCCGCAATGTGCCGGTGTGCGCAGGCGCTCGTGCGTCGGCGGGGCGCCGGGCCGGGACGGCCGGTGGCCGGACCCGGCCCGGCTCAGCTCAGCATGCGCGCCGCCTCACGTGCCTGCTCGCGCAGTCGTTCGTCGGCCGGGGCCATCCCCGATTCCAGGCCCGAGGCCGTCACCCGGAGGTCCCGCTCGGCAAGAGCCGTAAGGCGGCGGTGGTGGTCTTCGGTGAGAGCGGTGCGGCCGAGGGCGACGAGCGCCTCCAGCGCGGTCACGGCGTCGGCGTCCTCCTCGGCGGAGTCCAGGACCAGACCCGCCAGACGGGGGCCGTCGAGGGATTCGGGTGCGATCGCGTGCAGCGCGAGGACGGCGGCCGGTGTCTGCAGCCGGTCCGTCAGCAGGCCCTCCAGCGCGGGAACCAGCGGCCGGGCCGCGGCGCCCATGCGGGCCGCCGCCCGTGCGGCACGGGTGAACGTCCAGCGCATCCATACCGGTTCGACCTCGGTGAACACACCGGCCAGCACCGGCACCGCCTCCTTCGCGTCACCGGTGATCCGCCACAGGGCTGCGGCGATCTCGACGTCGCTGTCCAGCTGCGGAATGTTGCGATCCTCCCCGGGCGCGCTGAGCGCGGACCGCAGGGCGGGCACCAGCCCGGCAGCCTCAGGGCCCAGCTCGGCGGCGAGTCCCGCAGCCTCGCGCACGCCATGGCCGCCACGGGCCAGCTGGGCGGCAATCGCCGCCAGCAGGGGGCCGGTCTCCCCGGTCAGTCGGCGCACAGCCCTTGCCGCAGCGAGCCGGCCGTCCTCCGGTCCGGAGCAGGCCGCGGTGGTCAGGAGTTCCGCCGTCGCCGCGCGGTGTTCCGGTGGGCACACTGCGGCCAGCGCCTTCGCCACCACCTTCGGGAATCTCGGCAGCGCGGACCGCAGTTCGGGCAGGGCGGCGGACGCCCGGCTCCCCCAGGCGCCGAGCAGGGCCGTGAGCCGGATGGGCTCGTTGCCGTCCAGGTCGTCCGCGCCCAGCCGGGTCCGTATGGCGTCCAGCAGTACGGGGTCGTACGGGAACGAGGTGTCGGCCGTCCCTCCGATCAGGAAGCCGCAGGCCGCGCCGAGCGCACGCGGGCGCTGTCCCAGGTCACGGGCCAGGAGGGGCGCGGCCCGGTCCGGGGCCACGGCGACGAGCGCTTCCAGGGCCCGGTCCGCGGGATCGCCCTCTCCCTCGGCCAGCCGGGCCAGCACCGGAGCAGCCGCCACGGCATGCGTGCCCAGCTTCTCGAGGAGCGAGTACGCCGCCGGTACGGAGGCCGGGTCGGCTACGAGCGCCTCCATGGGGGCGACCAGCCGTTCCGGCGCGCTGCGCGAAAGCCGGCAGGCGGTCTCGGCCGCCCACAACGCCTCTGTACGCGCTTCGGGCACCGCACTTCGCAGTGCGGCATCGAGCAGGCTGTACACCGCTTCGCGGTCCTTGTCGGTGTCGCGGAGCAGCAGCGCCTCGACGACATACTGCAGCGGTTCGTTCCGCTCCAGGTCGAGGCGGCCCTCGACGAGCTCGTCCGCGGGGAGAAGGGACAGCATCGCCTCGTGGTGCGCGGAGGTCCACGGCAGTCCGGCGTCCACACAGGCCAGCAGCGCTGCGATCCTCACCTCGCCGGGCTCGTCCGTGCTCATGGCTTCGGTTGCCGCAGCGGCCGTTCCCGCCGGATCCAGATGCGCCATGGCCCCGAGGAGTTCGGCCCGTACGAGGGCATCCGTCTCCTGCTTCCGGCGCCGCCGGAGCACCGGCAGCACCCGATCAGCCGCCCCCGTCATCGCGGCGGCCCACACCGCGGCCCGCCGCAGCCCGGCCTCCTCGGCGTCGACCGACGTGAGAATCAGGGGCAGTTGACCGATGACGGCCGACCGGCAGGCGGCTTCGTCCGTGTCGCCGTGGTCCGCGCCGCCCTCCGCTATCCCGCCGAGCAGCACCAACAGGTCCTCCGTGCGGTACCCGGCCCCGGCGAGCTGTGCCATGTACGGCACGGCGCGGGCCGTGGCCTCGTAGACCGAACCCTGGTGCAGGATGCTGCCGTACAGCTCCGAGATCGCCTCGGAAGCCGCATCCTCGTCGTCGCCGGCCAGTGCCCGCAGGCAGTCGGGCACGTCGGCGGCGCTCCCGTAGGCATGTTGCAGTTCGGCCCACGGCTGGGCGTCGACATCGGCGAAGAACAGTGCGAGTTCCATGGAACGGAGCATGGCACCCGGCACTGACAACGCCCCGGCCGCGAGGGGAGCCGAAGGGCAGCACACAGCTGCCGGCCGGGCCGTGGGCCGGCAGCCGCTCGCCGTTCAGCTGGTGAAGAACTCCGTGATCTGCTGGGCGACCTGGTCGGGGTGGATCTCATGGACCCGGTGACCGCCCCCGATCGTGATCAGCCGGCAGTCCGGGATCAGCGAGGCCATGTCCTGCAGGCGCCCCTGGGGCATGGTGGACTCCGGGCCGCCGGCGATCATCAGCGTCGGCGCGACGATCTCGCCGAGGCCGGCCGCCCATTCGGGGTCGGGGTCGGCCACCTCGGCCCGGATGGGAGCGACGACAGCCCAGTCGTAGTCCACCGGCCCCTCCGGTTCGGCGGCCGGCTTCAGCTCGCTCGGGAACGGCGGCGGGGTCTCCACCAGTACCAGCCGCTCCACCCGGTCCGCGTGCTCCTGGGCGAGCAGATGGGCGACGACACCGCCCATCGAGTGGCCGACCAGGCCCACCCGGTCGAGTTCGCACTCGTCGAGGAAGCCGAGGATGTCGTCCCGCATCAGCTCGACGGAGTACTCGTCCGGCCAGTCGCTCTCGCCATGACCGCGCAGGTCGATGGCGTACACCCGCCACTGTTCGCCGAGCAGACTCCCGGCCGCCTCCCAGCTCGCGGCGGAGCCGCCGAGGCCGTGCAGCAGGACCACGGGCGAGCCGAAGGGGTCGCCCCAGGTCCGATATGCCAGCCGTACATCGCCGACATCCACAACAGACTGATCTTCCATACCCATGACGCTACAGCCGAATGAGCGAAGACCTGTCACCCGCGGCTCCCCGCGGCCTGGCAGGGTTGAGGGGTGAACGTCGTGCCCCGCCCGCTGCTGATCGCTGTCGCCACTGCCGCCATGGCCGTCTCCGTGCTCTCCGGCTGCTCGGCGGCCGGGTCCGCCGAGGGCGGACCGGAATCCGGGCTCGACGATCCGGCGAAGAAGGAGATCGCCATGCAGCTGGTCTCCAGCGCCGAGAACTCCTCGCTCGACTGGAAGGCCCAGTACAAGTACATCGAGGACATCGGTGACGGCCGCGGCTACACCGCGGGCATCATCGGCTTCTGTTCCGGCACCGGCGACATGCTGAAGGTCGTCGAGCGGTACGCGGCGGCGCGTCCCGGCAATCCGCTGGAACGGTTCCTCCCCGCCCTGCGCGCGGTACGGGGCAGCGATGCGCACGACGGGCTCGGCCGCCCGTTCACCGAGGCCTGGGCCGAGGCGGCCGCGGACCCTGCCTTCCGGTCGGCGCAGGACGCCGAGCGCGACCGGTCGTACTTCGACCCGGCGGTCGCCCGGGCCGAGGCGGATGGACTCGGCACCCTGGGGCAGTTCATCTACTACGACGCCTATGTGATGCACGGGTACGGCGACACGGACGGCACGGTCGGCTTCCGTACGATCCGCCGCGAGGCGCTCGCCGCGGCTGCGCCACCGGCGCGCGGCGGGGACGAGGCGGCCTATCTGAACGCCTTCCTCGACGCCCGTGTCGCAGCGATCCGCAAGGAGCCCTCACACTCCGACACCAGCCGGATCGAGACGGCCCAGCGGGTGTTCGTGAGGGAGGGCAGGCTCGGGCTGGAGACACCGCTGCGGTGGCGGGTGTACGGCGACGGTTACCGGATCGACGCCCGTTAAACCCGTGATCGACGGGCGCGGGAAGCGTCCGCCCCGCTGGCTGCGCACGCCGGTGCACATGCCATTTGACCTGCGCTTTCACTCCTCCAGGAAGGGTGATCCGGACCCGTGACCCGACGGTCGGCGGCTCCGTTGAGGCTGACGAACGGCACACGCGGATGTGGGCCGGGATACGGAGGAGAGAAGCGCATGATGATGAAGAAGATGCTGGCCGCGACGGTCCTGGCCGCCGGTCTCGGGCTGGCCCTCGGCCCCGCCGCGCAGGCCATGCAGAGCCCGGCCGCCGCGCAGGCGGCGAAGGCGCCGGCCGCGGTCTGCACCGTCAACGACAACGGGGTGAACTTCCGCGGCGGACCGGGCTCCGAGTACCCGGTCCTCGGTCAGGTGAACCAGGGCCAGAACCTCAACTACCGCGGCCGGCAGGGCAACTGGATCATGGGTGACCTGTGGGGCGGCCCCACGGGCGTCTGGATCCACGTGGCCTACCTCAACTGCTGAGGCCGGCGCACGCGTGACGTCGGTTCCCAAGACCTGGTTGTGGTCCTGGGAACCGACGTTGTCGTATGGGGAGTGTGTCGATGTCGATGCGGCCGAGTGGACCGGGTGGGGTTCCGGCGGAGACAGCGCGGGGGGCACAGGCGGCCTTCCCGAAGGGCAGTCCGGCGATCCGGATCCGGGACGAGCTGGGGCCCTTGTTCAGCGACGAGGAGTTCACGGACCTGTTCCCGTCGCGGGGGAAACCGGCTTGGTCTCCGGGCCGGTCGGCGCTGGTGCCGGTCTTGCAGTTTATGGAGGGGCTCACCGACCGACAGGCCGCGGAGGCGGTGCGGGCGAGGATCAATTTCAAGTACGCCCTCGGGCTGGACCTGGCTGATCCGGGCTTCGATTTCTCGGTGCTGTCGGAGTTCCGTGACCGCCTGGCCACACCCGCAGGTGAACGGCCGGAACCCCTCGCCGCCCGGCTGCCGAGATCCACGACCAGCGACGCGCCCAGAGGTTTGGGGCACGGCCACCCCCGAGTGCGGCCCGACCGCTGTAGTCGACGTCGGTCAGCTCCACCAGGAGCCCGTCGGCGCGAGGACCGCGGCCCTGTCCCGGCCGTCGAGAACGCCGACTCGGGGCACACCCGCAGAAGAGCGACATGCGGCGGGAATCGGTGGCGATGACGACCTGATGCTTCGTCACGTTTGTCCGCCAGTATCTACTAGCGAGACCAGAACCCGGTACTTCAGCGGCAGAACCACGGCCAGACCAGTCACACCGCATCCGTATCTGTACGTATCGCTGCTGCACACCGGAATTCCGGCCGTGGTCGGGTGGTTTATCGCCCAGGCTGCGAGCATCGGACCGGAACTCGAAAAAGGCGCGGCGAGCGGCGTCCTCACGCCCGCCGCGGCGTTCGTGCACTACGACCTGTTTCGCCTGGCCGAGCGGCAGGTGAGCCCGCGGTTCGGCTGGCTGCTCGGATATGCGAAGCCGCCGGTGTACAACACCCAGCCGTCGAACAGCTGAGCCCATAACGACAACGACCCCCGCTGGTGGCGGAGTCGGTGTCGCTCTTGGAGTGAGGATTCCACCGCAGCAGCCGCGCTCGGCTGCTGCGAAGCCTGGCGCGGGCGGTGAATAGAACCGATGGCGAGCGGCTGCAGGTGCATGCAGTTGACCGTTCTGAGTCTGGCCCTCCTGCCGCGGTGATCTCCTTCGGCACCCCCAAGGACCTCCTTCGTCGCCCCTGCGACCGCTGCCTGGATGGCCGATGCCTCCGCCATCGGCCTTCTCCTCACCGCTTGATGACATATGCCACCCCGGATCCACCTCCTCAAGTCTTCCTCGGGAAATACGATAAGCACCCAATGAATCCAAGGAAGTTGCATAGGTTGCGCACAGACCCGACCAGTCAAATGGGTGTCACCCACAGGGGGAATCCACGTGCGAAAAGCAACAATGCGGTACGTTCTCACTCCAGCCACGGCCTTGGTCCTCACTGCGGCACTGGCTACCGCAGCCAGCGCAGCAGAGGCCTCAGCCGATGCAGCACCTGAAGCTGTCACAGCCGACCAGATCGCCACGCAGGAGTCAGCTGACAGCGTGGTGGAGGGCCCTTCCAAGTCGGCCGTCGAGGCTGCCGCCGATCATGCCCTTGCCGCTCTGCCTGAGGTGAGCGCCGACGGTGATGTCGGGCCCATGCGCTGCGACAACCCGGTCAAGCAGTGGTACGAAGTAAGCAGCAAGACGGCCTACCATGTTCCGTCCTGGTGGAACGGCACCAGCTTCAAGGACGGTCCGGGCGGATCGATGAGGGTCAGCGTCGAGAAGGCGGGCAAGATCGCGGGCGAGGTCAGTGGCACCGGAGGAGCCAGCTTCAGTGCCATTATTGCAGAGGTCAAGGCGGAGTACAGCGTCAAGGTGGTTGCGGAGGTGGGGGTCACCGTGGGGCACTCATACACGCACTCCATCCCCGCAAAGAAGTACGGTCACATGCAGTACGGTTCTTGGGGCTACAGGGTGAACTGGGCAAAGTACAAGACCAGTTCCGACCGTTGCAGAAAGGTAAGGATCGGCTCAGGCACCGCGAAGCTTCCTACCAAGGAGACCGGTTGGCGATACTGGACGACGAATTCATGACGCCCCAACCGCGCCCCTTGCGGCGTAGCCTCGCCCTCTGTTGTGTGTCCGTTGCCCTCGCCGTTGGGTGCAGGAGCGAATCCGGCGGGCCGAGCACGCCGGAGAGCAGTCCTGCGCAGCAACGGCAGCACCCCTCCGAAACGTCCGACCGCACTGAGGAGAGACTCGGTAAGCAGGTCCAAGAAGCTCTCGGCACAGAGGAGGTCAGCGACAGCGATCAGCTGTTTGTCGAGGCCGGCCTTGAACGTGTCAGCGATGGACTCCACAGCGAACCGGAACTGATGCGAGGGCGTTCGTACAAGTTGGCGGTCGCCTGCGCCGGAAAGGGCAAGATCACCCTGTCCATAGCCCTGAAGAACACCGTCCGCCGGACCGTGAATTGCGACGGCGTCCCACTTCGCCAGTTCCTCACAGCCTCAGCGGCCAGGGTCAGGATCGACGCCGAGGGGATTCCGGGGGCCACAGGAATGGTGGCCTGGCGCCTGGACAAGGCCGACAAGTAAGCCGCAGGCTCACCCGAAAAACAGCACAGCACTGCGCCTTGCACCGCGCCTTCCGCGGACAGTGTTGGCTAATTCGAGGCCTCGTGCGACGTCGGTTCCCAAGACCTGGTTGTGGTCCTGGGAACCGACGTTGTCGTATGGGGAGTGTGTCGATGTCGATGCGGCCGAGTGGACCGGGTGGGGTTCCGGCGGAGACAGTGCGGGGGCACGGGCGGCCTGAGGTCCTGCACCAGCTCCGGGCCGAGCAGCAGACCACACGGTGGAAAGAGCGTTACAAAATGCGTGTCGGCGTCGAAGGCACAATTTCCCAGGGCGTTCGACGCTGCGGCCTACGGAGATCCCGCTACCGCGGGCACACCAGGACCAGCCTCCAGCACCGGCTCGCCTGAGCAGCGATCAACCTTGCCCGCATCGACGCCCACCTCACCGACACGCCCCGAGCCCGCACTCGCACCCGCACCCGCCGCTTCGCAACACTTCGCCCCGAATCAAACAACAGCATCCGCCTGCCGCGCGGTGCGGGGCCTTCCCGCGTTCCGGCGGAATGTTCTCAACTCCTCCATGTCGTAGGGGTGTACGGCACTCGCTCCATCCTGATAGGAAAGCTTCCTAACAGAAGATGGAACGACGAACTCCCTTTGGAGGACTGGTGCACACCCCCCATAAGCGCACCGCACGTCGCAGCACCCGCTCCGTCCGCATCGCGGTCATCACGGTCGGACTGGCCCTCACGGCGATACCTGTCAGCGCCTACGCCGGTGCTCCCTCGCACCAGGCCGTACCCCAGCGGACGGCCGTCGCCCAGCAGGCCGCCGCCGCGACCGGGCTCGACGATCCGGCGAAGAAGGAGATCGCCATGCAACTGGTCTCCAGCGCCGAGAACTCCTCGCTCAACTGGAAGGCCCAGTACAAGTACATCGAGGACATCGACGACGGCCGCGGCTACACCGCGGGCATCATCGGCTTCTGTTCCGGCACCGGCGACATGCTCGACCTCGTCGAGCTGTACACCCAGCGCAAGCCCGGCAACGTCCTCGCGAAGTACCTCCCCGCGCTGCGGAAGGTCAACGGCACCGACTCGCACAGCGGTCTCGACCCGAACTTCAAGAAGGACTGGGCGACCGCCGCGTCCGACTCGGCGTTCAAGCAGGCCCAGAACGACGAGCGGGACCGGGTGTACTTCAACCCTGCCGTCAAGCAGGGCAAGGCGGACGGCATCGGCACGCTGGGCCAGTTCGCGTACTACGACGCCATCGTCATGCACGGTGACGGCGGCGACAGCACCGGCTTCAGCTCCATCCGCAAGCGGGCCCTCGCCAAGGCGAAGCCGCCGGCCCAGGGCGGCAACGAGGTGACTTACCTCAACGCCTTCCTGGACGCCAGGGTCTGGGCGATGCAGCAGGAGGAGGCCCACTCGGACACCAGCCGGGTGGACACCGCCCAGCGGGTCTTCCTGAAGAAGGGCAATCTGAACCTGGATCCGCCGCTCGACTGGAAGGTGTACGGCGACAGCTACCACATCGGCTGACGCACACCCGGGTCACGGCTGAGGCGCGTACGGAAGCACCCTTGAGGGTCGCCGTACGCGCCACGGCGCCGTAGCGGACCGGGCTCTTCTCGTCAGTGTGCAGCCACCGGGGCCGGGGCCGCCGGGCTCGTCTCCCGCTCCGACGGTTCCGGACCCGGCTTCCTGCCGAGGTGGTTGAAGGCCAGGTTGAGCACGATCGCCACGACACATCCGGTCGAGATCCCGGAGTCGAGCACGACGAGCGCATCCTTCGGGAACGCGTGGTAGAAGTCAGGTGCGGCTATCGGGATCAGTCCGATGCCCACGGCCGCTGCCACGATCAGCGCGTTCTCTCCCTTCTCCAGCGCGGCGGTCGCCAGTGTCTGGATGCCGCTCGCGGCGACCGAACCGAAGAGCACGATGCCCGCGCCGCCGAGGACGGGCAGCGGGACGAGCGCGATGACGGATGCGGCTACGGGGACCAGCCCGAGCACTATCAGGATGCCGCCGCCCGCGGCCACCACGAAGCGGCTGCGGACCTTGGTCATCGCGACCAGCCCGATGTTCTGGGCGAAGGCACTGCACATGAAGCCGTTGAAGAGCGGACTGATGGCGCTGCCCAGGGTGTCGGCGCGCAGGCCGCCCTCGATGGTCCGCTCGTCCGCCGGACGGTCGACGATCCTGCCGAGAGCCAGTATGTCCGCGGTGGACTCGGTCATGCAGACCAGCATGACGATGCACATGGATACGATCGCGGCGACCTCGAACTGCGGTGCCCCGAAGTGGAACGGCGTCGGGAAGCCGACCAGGTCGGCGTCCTTGACGGCGCCGAAGTCGGTGATGCCGACCGGGATCGCGATCAGCGTGCCGACGACCAGCCCGAGCAGGATGGCGATCTGCTGGAGGAAGCCGCGCAGCAGTTTGCGCAGGGCGAGGACGATCACCAGCGTGACCGCGGCCATGGTGATGTTGGTCGTCGAGCCGTAGTCGCCGGCCGTGGCATTGCCGCCCTGGGACCAGTTGAAGGCGACCGGCAGCAGCGAGACGCCGATCAGCGTGATCACGGTGCCGGTGACGACGGGCGGGAAGAAGCGGACCAGCTTGCAGAAGTACGGGGCGAGCAGGAAGCCGAGCAGGCCGGCGACGATGATCGCGCCGAAGATGACGGCGATGCCGTCGTGTCCGCGGTCCTTTCCTATCGCCACCATCGGGGTCACCCCGGCGAACGAGACACCGTTGACGAACGGCAGCCGGGCGCCGATGCGCCAGAAGCCGAGGGTCTGGAGCAGGGTGGCCAGGCCCGCGGTGAAGAGGCTCGCACCCATCAGGAAGGCGGTCTCCTCGGGGGTGAGGCCCACGGCGGGTCCCAGGATCATCGGCGGGGCCACCACGCCCGCGTACATCGCGGCCACGTGCTGGAGGCCGCTGGTGAACATCCTCAGCGGGGGAAGCGTTTCGTCGACCGGGTGTTTCCGGTCTGCCGAGTCCGAATCGGGGGCGGGGCGGGCGGGGTCGAGGTGGGGGTCGGCATCGGGGGCTGCGACTGCTTCGTTGCGAAACCTGGGCGTAGCTGCCACGGCGGTTCCTCCGGTCGGGTACACGTCTGCGGCGACGTGGGTGTCAGGGAGGTGGTGCAAGTGGTGCGTTGGTGCAGGTGGGGCAGGTCGTGCAGCTGGTGCGGGCAGCTTTGGTGCAGGTGGGGCAGGTCGTGCAGCTGGTGCGGGCAGCTTTGGTGCAGGTGGGGCAGGT
>NZ_BMRN01000023.1 GCF_014648655.1 Streptomyces atratus | reverse complement strand
CGGCCCTGTCGCGGCTTCCCGCAACGACAGCCATGGTTAGCGACCTTCACGGAAGGACGCAATGATGTGACGTACTACCCCACATCGGACAAATGTCCGAAATGACATGTTCTGTGGCGCTTTCATGCCGTTCGGGCGGCCCTCGTCCTACTACCCGCCTTAGGATGTGACACAGCTCCTATGGGTGGCATCACATCCACGGCACCGATTGAGGGCCTCGAAGGGGCCGTTCCCGCCGGATCGGTACACCGGCCGGCCGCACTACCGGTCACCAGAGGGCTGGGACCACAGCGGCGAACGCGTCGTGGGTGTCGGGGCCGAATGCCGGGTCACCGCAGGGACACTGCCCGGTGCGAAGGGGGGAAGCACTGGGCGCACGTCGCGCCGATCGTTCGGACAGTCGGTTGACGGCGGGCTGAATGACCGGCAGACGTGCGCACCGGCGGCAGGCGCGGACCGAGCCGGCCATCAGACCGTGCGAGGCGGCGAACGAACCGGCGAGCGCCATCAGCGGCCAGCTCGCGGGCTTGCATCATGCTCAGCTGCCGCCCTTTGCCGACACTGCGGAAGGCAGCGGCGAGGACACCTGGAGGCGGCCCACAGCAGGCCCATCGCCCCAGGTCAGCGCACCCTTCCCCGAGGCTTCAGCGTGATCGGCGACAGTTCGGGTGCGGGCAGCCGGTCACCGTCGTAGCCCTTCACCTCACCGAAGCAGGAGGTCGACATCCAGCCTTTGCGGGCCTCCTCGATTTCCTCATGTGAACGCCCGATGAAGTTCCACCACATGACGATCTCCTCCTCGAAGGGCTCACCACCGAGGAGCATGAGGCCCGCGTCGGTGTCCGCGCGCAAGGGGAGTTCGGTGCGTCCGCAGCCGAGGTAAAGCATGGAACCGGGCAGCACGGGTACGCCGTCGACCTCGGCCTGGCCGGACATCGAGAGCACCGCGTACTCGAAGTCCGGGTCGAGCGGCAGCCGGGCCTCGGCGCCGGCGGACAGGGCCAGGTCGGCGCCGACGATCGGGGTGTACGTGGTGCCCGGCGAGGTGGCGCCGTCGAGTCCACCCAGGATCAGGGTGGCGGTGAGACCGGGGGCAGTGACGGTCGGCAGTTCGGTGTGGTGCTGGAAGTGCGGCTCGACGTGGCGGTGGGCGTCCGGCAGGGCGACCCAGAGCTGGGCGCCGTGCAGAAACCTCGCGTGCGACTTCGGGCTCTCCTCGGAGTGACTGATGGCCCGGCCGGAAGTCATCAGTCCCAGCTCGCGCGGGCGGATCGTGCGGAGACTGCCGAGGCTGTCCCGGTGCAGGACCTCGCCCTCGTGCAGCCAGCTGACCGTCTGCAGGCCCATGTGAGGGTGGGGCGGTACTTGCATCCCTGGTTCGCCGGCGATGTCGTCGGGGCCGTAATGATCGACAAAGGCCCATGCGCCGACCATCCGGCGCCCCAGATTGGGCAGCAGTCTGCGGACCTCGGTGGACTCACCCAGCCGGACATGGCGCGGGGTGAGGAGTTCACGTACAGGCTCGGCGACGACGAAGCCCCGTCCTCCACAGACGGAGAGTGTGGCCTGGCGATCGAGATTGCTCATGGCGCTCAACCTATTCCCGTGCGGGCCCGGGGTGCCGGTACCCACGCCGATAATTTAGTGGAATATTCAACCAGTGCGCTATGTTCGGGTGACTGGGCACGGCTGAGCGTATGGCCGGGTCTGTGGCTGGACAGGGCCGGGAGCGATCCCCGGACGGTCCGGGAACGAGGAGGTCAAGTGAGCGACACCTATTTCGAGTTCGGTACGTCCGCCGACCGCTGGGACCGTGCGCAGATGTTCTTCGAAGCGAAGGAGTACATGACTGCGGCCCGGATTCTGGAAGGCCTGGTCGAGGAGGCGCCGGAGCAGGTGTCCCCGCGTCTGCTGCTGGCCCGGGCCTACTACCACTCGGCTCGGCTCGGCAGGGCCGAGACGGAACTGCGGGCGGTTCTGGAGCGCGACCCGGTGGAGCACTACGCGCGGCTGATGCTCGGCCGCACGCTTGAGCGCCAGGGGCGAAGCGCGGAGGCGACCGGTCATCTGCGGATGGCGGCGGCGTTCTCCGGGGACTTCGACGCGGACCGGACAGGGCTCTAGCGGTCGCGTGGGGCGTTCGACAGGCGGTTCAGCCATTCCGTCAGGAGGGCGCCCTCGGCCGCACTGAGTGCCGGATCCGGCGACTGCCGCAGCAGCGCGCTCAGCCGCGCCGCGGTGGACGGCACGTGGGCCTCGGACACAGCGGCCCCCGCGCCGTCCGCGTCGTCGGAAGCGCCGGACACATCCGGGGTGACGACCGCGGCATGCACGGCGTCGCGTACCCGCCGTGACACGCTCGCGTCGCCGAAGGTCGCGGGGCGGGCGACGATCACCAGCGCCACGCCCGCATTCGCCGCCATCACCATCTGCGCGGCCGGCCCGGGGGCCGGACGCAGCTCGCCCACAGCCGCGGCCCGTTCCAGGTCCCTGGTGAGGATCCGATGGGATTCGAGGACCGCGGCCGGCGACGTATGCATGGCCGGTGAATTCATCAGCCGGTACGGATTGGGGTTCTGCAGGGCCTCAGCAGGACCCGCCGGAGCCCCCGCCCCGCTTCGGACGCTCCCGTCGGACAATCCGGATGCCTTGCGCCCGTCCGGCGTGATACTTCACTCGGTCATGACCGACCTTGAGACTCCCCGCCTCTTCCTCCGCCTGATGAGCGCCTCCGATGCCTTGCGGGTGATGGCGGGCAAGCCCGGAGACGGCGCCCGCTGGGCGCCCGGATATCCGTCCCCCGGCGAGATGGCCGCGGCCGAGCGCTTCCTCGACACATGCGCGACGACGGGTGATCCCAGCCCCTTCGGTTCGTACGAGATACGTCGCCGCGACAACGGAGAGGTGATCGGCGGGCTGGGATTCCATGGCACTCCGGACGAGAGCGGGCACGTCACGATCGGCTACGGCCTCGTCCCCTCGGCTCAAGGCATGGGTTACGCCTCCGAGGCGCTGCGCGCACTGCTCCTGTTCGCCCGCGACCAGGGCGTGAGCTGCGTACACGGCGACACCGGTCTGGACAACCTCGCGTCGCAGCACGTCATGACAGCCGTCGGTATGCATCTGGTGAAGGAGGACGCGCTGCTGAAGCACTACCGGATCGACTGGGTACAGCAGGCCGAGGAGTGAGTCCCGCTCGCCCGGCTCCCTACAGGTACGTACAGCCGCCGGCTCGGCTGCCCGGCACGGGACGACGGAACCCGCCGGGAAGCTCCCGGCGGGTTCCGATGCCTTCTGGTGACCAGTGGTGCGCCGGTCAGCCGGCCGCGGTGGCAGCCCGGTTCGCCGCACCGTTTCCGGCCCTGACGGAATCGGCCCTCGGCGCGAGAAGCCGCTCCGTCAGCCAGCCGAAGACCAGGCCGAAGGTGATCCAGAGAGTGGCCTGCACGGCGAGCGTGGCCAGACGGAACTCCCACAGCAGGCCGGCCGGGAAGTCCTTTCCGACCTCGTCGAACGAGGGCAGAAAAGCGCAGGCGACGCCGATCACGACGACGTAGGCGGCGGATGCGGTGATCGTCGCGTTCCAGTTGCCCAGGCGTGGAGCCAGCCGCTTGCCGAAGATGACGGCAGCGACGGCCAGCAGCACACTGAGGGCGACCATCAGGAAGAACAGGGCGGTGCGTCGGCCGATCGTGTCGGGGTTGCCGACGGCCGGCGGGTTGGCCGGGTACTTCAGGAACGGCACGATGTACACCGTCAGCAGGGCCGCACCCGCGATCAGGGCGGCCGTGGCCCGTGGGCCGAATCTGCCGATCCGGCCGAGGGCGTAACAGAAGACGAGGGCGGCGATGCCGCCGATCGCCACGCCGAAGACGAGCACACCGGTGGCCAGGCCGGCGGTGGACTGCATGGCGCGGCTGACGAGTTCCTCGCCGCCGCCGTGGTCATGGCTGTGCGCCTCTTCGAGAGCGATGGCCGCGTCCACCCGGGACTCGCCGAGGAAGTAGGCGACGACAAGAGCGAGCGCGCCCGCGGCGAGGCCGGCCAGCATGCCGCGGACGAGCAGGGCCCTGACAGATATGGAGTTCATGTGGATTTCCCCTGGATCGGACGGTACGTCAGTGGCAGGGGAAACCGAGGAGGTGGCGGCCGTCGTGGACCCACTCGTGGACACCTTCGCCGGAGATGACCGCGGTGGCGCCCTGCTCGGCGCCGACGAAGTACAGCAGTACGAGCATGAGGATGCCGAAGAAGACCGCCCAAGGGGCAATGGCCTTCAGGGAGATGGGGGTGATCGCCGGTACGGCGGTGGCGGGGGCAGCAGTCTGTGCCATGGCAGAACCTCCTGAGGGAACACGCGTCCCGTTCGTGGTGCCTGAGACGAAGGTGCTAGGTCTGACTTCCCGTACGGGTACGGGTTCACAGTGGCGCGACCGTGCCGGATTCTCACCGGACTTCCGTCACACTTCGTCATGCTCATCGGACGATACCGCCTGGGAGCAGGCGCGGCCATGGTGCCGTCGGCGGGGCCGGAACGCCCGGATGTCATGGTGGGTGCACTTGAGGAGCCAGAGTTCAGGGAGTTGACCCGGTCATGACGATAAAGGTGATGTTGATCTCACCGGCGCTCAACTCCGCGCTGCGCGAGGCCCGCTTCGACGGTGATGCGCCGCTCGACGCGGCCGGGGTCCGGCAGGCCAGGGCCGCTGCGGCAGCGGTGCCTGCGGCCAACCTGTATGTCTGCGGGCCGTCCGAACGGTGCGCCCGGACCGCCGACGCGCTGGGGTTGCGCGCCGAGCACGAACTCACGCTCCGTGGCTGGGACATGGGCCGGTGGAACGGGCAGCCGCTGGACGAGGTGATCGGGAGCGAGCCGGAGGCGGTGTCGGCCTGGATGACCGATCCTTCGGCGGCCCCGCACGGCGGCGAGCCGTTGTTGGAGTTCTGCGCCAGGGTCGGCCGCTGGCTGGATTCCCTGCAACCCCTGTACGGCGACGAGGGCGGCCGCGTGCTGGGGGTCGTCGAGCCTGCGGTGGTGCGGGCCGTGATCGTACGGGCGCTCACCCTCCCGTCGGAGGCGTTCTGGCGGCTGGACGTCGCCCCGCTGACGCTGACCGGACTCAGCGGCCGGTCCGGACGGTGGAACCTGCACTGTGGGCAGCCGCTGTCCCCCGCTACGGGGGACTGAGGTCCTCCCGTCGGACGCGCACGGTGATCTCGGCGACCTCGTGGGCGGGTCGGCGTATCTGTCGGGCGGGGCACGCACGCCCCCCACGGCGCCACCGCCGCCCCGACCAGCTCTCCGGCGGCCGGCGCCGGCGGGTCGCCATCGCTCGCGCCCTCGCTCCGTCCCCCGGGATCCTCCTGTGCGACGAGCCGGTCCCGGCGCTCGACGCAGCGGGGCGGGCGCAGATCCTGGATCTGCTGGATGACGTCCAACAGCGCCTGGGAACAGCCCTGTTGTTGCTTTCCCACGATCATTCGGCGGTCCGGCGGATCAGTGACCGGGTACTGGTGATGAGGGACGCGCAGGTGGTGGAGGAGGGGACGGGCGAGGAGGTGTTCGACGCGCCGCGGCATCCGTACTCGAAGTCGCTGCTCACGGCCGTCGTCACGGTCGGTACGGATGCCGCCCCGCCCGGGGAGCTGCTGGAGGACGGGCGGGCCGGGACCTATGCGTCCCGGTACGCCTCCAGCAGGCGCAGCCAGACCTCGCTGATCGTCGGATACGCGGGGACCGCGTGCCACAGCCGGTCGATGGGGACCTCGCCCGCGACCGCGATCGTCGCCGAGTGCAGCAGTTCGCCGATGCCCGGCCCGACGAACGTGACACCGAGCAGGATCTCCCGGTCGAGGTCGACAATCATGCGGGCGCGGCCTCGGTAGCCGTCCGCGTACAGGCCGGAGCCCGCCACCGCGGCGAGGTCGTGGTCGACGGCGCGTACGCGGTGGCCGGCCTCCTCGGCCTCGGCGAGGGTGAGGCCGACCGATGCGGCCTCGGGGTCGGTGAAGACGACCTGGGGGACGGCCGCGTGGTCGGCGGTCGCCGCGTGGGCGCCCCAACGGTCGGTCTCCAGCAGCGGCACACCCGCGGCGCGGGCGGCGATCGCGGCGCCCGCGATGCGTGCTTGGTACTTGCCCTGGTGCGTGAGGAGTGCCCGGTGGTTGACGTCGCCGACCGCGTAGAGCCAGGTGGTGCCGTCGACGCGGCAGCTGTCGTCGACGACGAGCCAGGAGCCGGGCTTCAGGCCCACCGTTTCCAGGCCGAGGTCGTCGGTGCGCGGGGCGCGGCCGGTGGCGAAGAGGATCTCGTCGGCCTCGACGCGCTCTCCGTTGTTCAGCTCCACGGTGACCGGGCCGTCCGGGACCGCGCGCCGTACGGAGGTCGCGGAGACTCCCGTACGGATGTCGGCGCCCGCCTCCGTCAGTGCCTGGGCGACCAGCTCGCCCGCGAAAGGTTCCATCTTCGGCAGGAGTCCCTTGCCGCGGATCAGCATCGTCACCCGGGCGCCGAGGGCCTGCCAGACGGTGGCCATCTCCGTCCCGACCACGCCTCCGCCGACGATCACGAGGCGTCCGGGTACCTTTTTGGCGCTCGTCGCCTCCCGGCTGGTCCAGGGGCGAGCCCCCTCGATGCCGGGCAGGGCGGGTACGACGGCGCGGCTGCCGGTGCAGACGGCGACGGCCTGCCGGGCGGTGAGCCGGTGTTCCGTGCCGTCGGGGGTGGTGACGGAGACCGTTTTCTCACCGGTGAGCCGACCCTGGCCACGGTAGATGTCCGCTCCGACGCCCTCCAGCCAGGCGGCCTGTCCGTCGTCCTTCCAGTGCGAGGCGTATTCGTCACGGTGGGCGAGGACCGCTGCCGTGTCCAGCGGTCCCTGCACGGCGTCGCTGAGGCCGGGGACCCGGCGGGCATCGGCACGGGCGACGACCGGGCGCAGCAGGGCCTTGCTGGGCATGCAGGCCCAGTACGAGCATTCGCCGCCGATGAGTTCCGCCTCGACGACCGCCGTGCTCAGCCCGGCGGCACGGGCCCGGTCGGCGACGTTCTCACCCACCGGACCCGCTCCGATCACCACGACGTCGTACTCGGTGTTCAGGGAAGCATCTGTCATGGGGACAGTCTGGTCGTGCGTGTCCGCGACGGCCACATGGGCAGGCGGAATAGCGCAAGTACAGGCACGGTTGTGCCGGACAGGTCCGAACGGGCACAGGAAGAGGTAACAGAGCATGAGCACCGTTGAGCTCACCAAGGAAAACTTCGATGAGGTCGTCAGTGACAACGACTTCGTCCTGATCGACTTCTGGGCTTCCTGGTGCGGCCCGTGCCGGCAGTTCGCGCCGGTCTACGACGCGGCGTCGAAGCGCCACGACGACCTGGTCTTCGCCAAGGTCGACACGGAGGCGCAGCAGGAACTGGCAGCGGCCTTCGAGATCCGTTCCATCCCCACGCTGATGATCGTCCGGGAAAATGTGGCGGTGTTCGCCCAGCCCGGCGCGCTGCCGGAGGCGGCGCTGGAGGACATCATCGGGCAGGCCAGGAAGCTGGACATGGACGAGGTCCGCAAGTCCATCGAGGACCAGCAGAAGGAACAGAAGTAGGCACCGCGCGCATGAGCAGGGTGAGGGGCCCGACCACTCCGGTCGGGCCTCTTTCCGTGGCCTCCGGTGGCCTTCCGCGGCTTCCGCGGCCTTCCGCGGCCTTCCGCGGCCGGAAACGGGCGGCCCGGCCTCAGCTGTCGGCCTTGCCCTCGGCGTTCTTCTCCTTGATCCGGACCGAGAGGCCGTAGTCCAGCTCGGCGCCGTCGACCAGCAGGGCCTCTACCGTGCGCGTCGCCGGGTCGATGTCCGCCACGATGCCTTCGCCCGAATACCGGGGGTAGCCCGATGCCCCCGTCTCACCGGTCGCCGCCACGACCGCCGAACGGATGGCGCCGCCGGGCTCGGCGGCGTCGGTGGTGTCCTCGGCGAATCCGGGGACCAGCAGGATCTCGTAACTCTGCGGATGACTCATGGTCATGACGCTAGGCAAGCGGCGCGCGGTGCGCACGTTGTCGCGCCGCTGCACCGTGCGCAGTCGGCGGCTCAGCTGGACTCGCGGTGGACCGCCCGGGCCCGCAGCAGGTCGTGGCACTCGGGGGCACCGCCGGGGTGCTGCACCAGCCGGTCGACGAGGTCCGCCAGCGGCTGTGGCGTGGCCAGTTCCATCCGCACGCTGCTGAGCCGGGGCCGCAGCAGTCGGCCGAGCATCAGGTCGTCGGCGCCGACCACGGCAGTCTCGCGGGGCACCTCGATGCCCGCGTCCTGAAGGGCCCGCATCAGGAGCATCGCGTATTCGTCGTTGTACGCGAACACGGCGTCGAGGCCCATGGTGCGCCAGCGGGCGGCCAGCCGGGCGGCCGATTCCTCCTCGTACCGCAGCGGCAGCGGTTCGATGCGGGCCCCGTGGCTCAGTGCGGCCTGCCGGGCTCCGGCCAGCCGGGGTTCGGCGAACAGACCGAGGCCGCTTTCCTCGGGCATGACGACGCCGATACGGCGCCGGCCGCGCTCCAGCAGATGTCCGGTCGCACAGCTGCCGACCTCCCGCTGGTCCATGACCAGCGCATGGGCACCGTCCACCGGCCGAGGCCCGAGGGTGATCACGGCCTTGGCTCCGGATCGCCTGAGTACGGATATGCCCTGCGGGGTGAGGGCGATCGTGCCGGGTGCGATGACGGCGACGGGACGGAGTTCGGCCCAGGCGCGGGGCGCGTCGTCGGCGTCCAGACCGGTGCTGCCGTACTGGACCACGGTGTAGTCGAGGCGGCGCAGTCCGGATTCCAGTTGGTGGAAGAAGCGGTGGTGGAGCGGGCCGGCCGGGAAGTTCATGGTGGGGAGCAGCACCATGCGGGTGTGTCCGGCACGCAGGCTGCGAGCCGCCGCGTGCGGTACGTAGCCCAGTTCGGTGGCCGCTTCCCTGACCCGGCGACGGGTGGGTTCGCTGATCCGCACGGACGCGTTGTTGTTCAGTACGTAGGACACAGTGGCCCGGGAGACTCCGGCGAGCCGTGCCACATCGGCACTGGTCGGGACGGGGCCTTCGGTGGGCTGGTTCGGTAACTGGCTCATGGCGTCGGGCAGTCTTCCAGACCCCTGCGTCATGGGTACGCTCCGGGGCATGGATGACTCCTCGATGGTGGGACTGATCGGCAGGGTGACCGGGACGGTGGGGCCGGGAATGGTCGGCGAGGTGATCGTACGGATCCGGGGCGGCGCCGAGCACTTCCTCGCGCATCCGGCCTCCGCGAAGGAACGCATCGAGCCGGGCACGGTGGTGACGGTGATCGAGTATCTGCCGCCGCGGACGGTGTATGTGGCTCGCGCATACGGTAGTTGAGCCCCGGGCGCGAGGGTCTTCACACCTTTCGTCGTCAAGAATTCGGCAAGGTTGCGCACGCGTCTTCTCCACCGCCGCTAGCAGGAGAAGACTCCCCCTGTTCAGCGGTGCCGACGGGGCACCGCGATAAGGGGGCGCATGCCGATGGTCATCGGCGTCACGGCGGGTCTCGTACTCGCCGCCATCATTGTGTTGATCGGCCTGTTCAAGCTGATGTGGCGAGTGGCCGAGCCGAACGAAGCACTCGTCATCTCCGGTTCCAAGCACAAGACCGAGGGCCTCGGGCAGGGCATGGGATTCCGGATCGTCACCGGTCACGGCACGCTCGTCCTGCCCGGGGTCCAGGCGGTGCGGAAGATGTCCCTGGACCTCAACGAGACCGAACTGTCGGTCGATTGCGTCACGCATCAGGGGATTCCGCTGCGGGTGCGGGGCGTTGTCATCTTCAAGGTGGGCGACGACTTCGTGTCGATCGCCAATGCGGCCCGCCGCTTCCTCGACCAGCAGAAGATGATGTCGGAGCGGGTGCACAACGTGTTCGCCGGTCATCTGCGTTCCATCGTGGGCGGGTTGACGGTCGAGGACATGATCCGGGACCGGGAGAAACTCACCGGGCAGACCCGGGCGGCGTGCGGGACCGAGATGGAGAAGCTCGGGCTGATCGTCGACTCGCTGCAGATCCATGAGATCGAGGACCCGACGGGCTACATCAAGAACCTGGCGATGCCGCACGCGGCGGCGGTGCAGCGGGATGCCCGGATAGCGCAGGCCGAGGCCAACCGGCGGGCCACCGAGGCGGAGCAGCAGGCCGCCGCCCGGATGTCGGAGGCGACCCGCGACAGCGAGATCCTGCAGGCCGGGTATCAGGCCGAGCGCGACAAGGCCGCGGCCAGCTCCCGGCAGGCGGGCCCACTGGCCGACGCGGCGGCGCGCCAGGAGGTCGTGGTCCAGGAGACCAGGGTTGCCGAACTGGAGGCCCAGCGGCGCGAGCAGCAGCTGCAGGCCGATGTGCGCAAGCCCGCGGACGCCCAGGCGTACGAGAAGCGCACCCTGGCGGAGGGCGAGCGCGACGCCCGGATCTCGGCGGCCGAGGCCAAGGCACGGGAGACGGAGCTCGCCGCGGTCGCCGAGGCCAACCGGGTCAAGACGGCGGCGCTCGCGGAGGCCGAGGCGACGAAGGCACGCGGCGCCGCCGCCGCGACGGCGACCAGGGCAACGGGTGAGGCGGAGGCCGCCGCGGCCCAGGCCAAGGGGCTGGCACTGGCCGAGGCGACCCGTGCCAAGGGCCTCGCCGAGGCGGAGGCGATCAAGGCCAGGGCTGCGGCCCTGGCGGAGAACCAGGAGGCGGTGGTCGCCCAGCAGCTGGCCGAGAAGTGGCCGGAGATCGTCGAGGCGGGCGCGGGCGCCTTCAGCAGCGTGGACCACATGGTGCTGCTGAACGGGGCCGACGGCATGTCGGACATGTTCGCGAAGGCGCTGACGATGGGCGGCACGGGCCTGGGACTGGCCCGGCAACTGCTGGCGACGATGAGTCAGGACAGCCCGGCGGAACCGGCGTCCAACGTCAACGGGGTCACGCCGGCCGCCCCGCCCTCGCCGCGCAAGCACCGCATTCCGGTGACGGGTGATCAGGAGGGCGGCACGCCTTCCTGACCGGTCCGGCCGGCTGTGGCCGGCGCGCGCCCCTCGGCCTCGGGCGAGCGCCGGCCGCGGCTGCGGGCCCTCGAAGTCGGGTGTGCGGCCTGCTGCCCGTTCACCGGCCCCGCTCCGTGGAGCGGACCGTAGAAGGTCCTACGGTGTGGGGATGGCTATCCAGCACCGTGACGACAGCACCGACAGCGCGGCCGCCTTCCCCGGCCGCACCGGCCCGTCCGCCACGTCCGAGGCCGACCCGCGCGACGTGGGCCCGGTCCGCACCTCGTACGCCCCCGACCGGGACGGCGACCCCGACCCCGGTGAGATCGTCTGGACGTGGGTGCCGTTCGAGGAGAACGGCGGGCGCGGCAAGGACCGTCCGGTTCTGGTCGTGGCCCGCGAGGCGGCGGGCACGCTGCTCGCCGTCCAGCTCTCCAGCAAGCAGCACGACCGGGACCGTGAGTGGGTGGCGCTCGGGGCCGGGCCGTGGGACAGCTCGGGCCGCCCGTCGTGGGTCGATCTGGACCGGGTACTGCGGGTGCACGAGAACGGGATGCGGCGTGAGGCGAGCGCTCTGGACCGGGACCGGTTCGATTCTGTCGTCGGCCGGCTGCGGGAGCGCTACGGCTGGAACTGACCGCTGAACGTCCGGGCGAAGGCGGACCGGGTGGCGGATTCGGGGCTGCGGTCGAGGATGCCGAAGACGATCTGCTCGAAGTGCCCGGCGAACCTGCCGTCGTCGAGGAGCAGTGCCCGGAACGCACCGGCCACCTGGGCCGGATCGTTGCGGAACACACCGCAGCCCCAGGCGCCCAGCACCAGCCTGCGGTACCCGCGCACCGCCGCGACCTCCAGCACCCGCTCGGCCCGGGACGCGAGCGCGGCGGGGATGCGGTGCGCGTCCTCGGGGGTGCGGCTGCGGATGACTCCGGCGTTGGGTGCCGGGGAGGTGAGGAAGCCCGCGGTGTACGGGGTGTCGAGCAGCCGTCCCCGGTCGTCACGGAACACCGGTACGCCCGGTGAGTGAATCACCCGGTCGGTGTAGAAGGCGCTGCGTTCTGTGCGGTGGTGGGCGTAGTAGTCGGGGGCGCGCAGCAGCGTGGCGTACAGGGCGGAGCCGCGGCACAGGGCTTCCTCCTGGGCCTGTGCGCCGTTGAGATAGCCACCTCCGGGATTGCGGGCGGAGGCGTAGTTCAGGACAGCGACCTTGCCGGGCCCTTCGCCGGCCATCCGGCGCGCCGCCTGCAGACTGCTCTCGTCGGTGACCTCGACGACCGGCGTGCGGTCGGAGTCGAGTGCCGCGACCGGTACCGGCTCGGGGCCGTACAGCCTGGTACCCGACAGTGCGGTGGTCAGCGCACGCTCGATGCTCACCTCCCGCCCTTCCTGCGTGCGGTAGCGGCCGGCTTCGACAATGGCTTCGGTCTCTCGCGCGATGCCGCGCAGCCGTGCGCTCATCGGTACTCCCCCGTGTGGTGCATATGGGGCATGCTCGGCGCTCCAGCGGCATGGATGCAACCGAATTTCCGACGCACAGGGGCACTCTTGTGCGATCTCCCCATAGGGGTTTGGCTGGTACGGACGAACCGAGCAGAAGGAGGCCCCGGCATGTCATCCGACACACCCGGAGACCACGGTCCGCCCGGCCAGGCCCCGCCCCTCGGCGAGGGCGAGGCGGAGGATTTACTGCGCTGCATCTGTTTCAAGACCGGACCGCCCCGAACGGTCGGCGTTGAACTCGAATGGCTCATTCACCACCGGGATCAGCCCCGCGTCCCCGTCCCCCACCACCGTCTCGACGCGGCCGCCGACATCCTCCGGGCCCTGCCCCTGAGTGCGGCGCTCACCTTCGAACCCGGCGGCCAGCTGGAGCTCAGCTCGCGCCCCGCCGGCTCCCTGATGGCCTGCATCGATGCCACCGCCGCCGATCTCACCGCGGTACGAGACGCCCTGGGCCGGGTGGATCTGGCACCGGTGGGTCTCGGCGTCGATCCGTGGCATCCACCACGCCGTCTGCTGCACGAGCCCCGCTACGACGCCATGGAGATCACGTTCGACCGGTCGGGACCGGCCGGCCGCGCCATGATGTGCAGCACCGCGTCCGTCCAGGTATGTCTGGACGCAGGAGAGGAGGAACCGGGTCCGCTCGGCTACGGGCGGCGCTGGCAGCTGTCCCATCTGCTGGGCGCGGTGCTGGTGGCGGCGTTCGCCAACTCGCCGTTCCAGTTCGGCCGCCCGACACCGTGGCGGTCCACCCGGCAGTCGCTCTGGGCCGACCTCGACCCATGGCGGTCCCTGGCACCGCCCGGCTGTCTGCCGCCGCGCGACGCCTGGGCCACGCATGTCCTGGACGCCCCGGTGATGTGCATCCGGGACGACGAGGGGCCATGGGTGGTGCCGGACGGTCTGACCTTTCGCAACTGGATCCGCACCGGCACGCCGAGACCACCGGTGCGCGCCGACCTCGACTACCACATCAGCACCCTCTTTCCGCCCGTGCGCCCGCGTGGACACCTTGAGCTGCGCATGATCGACGCCCAGTACGGCGCGGACGGGTGGCTGGTGCCGCTCGCCGTCACCACTGCCCTGTTCGACGACCCGGAGGCCGCCGAGACCGTGTACCGCACCGTCAAACCACTGGCCGAGACGGCCGGGTCACGGCCCGCACCGCGCAATCCGCTCTGGGTGGGCGCCGCCCGCGACGGCCTGACCGATCCCGAACTGCGGTCGGCGGCCGTCACCTGCTTCGAACTCGCGCTGGAGGCGTTGCCCCGGGTGGGAGCGACCACGGCCGTGCAGGAGACGGTGGCGGACTTCAACGACCGTTTCGTCGCCCGGGGCCGATGTCCGGCCGACGATCTTCCCGAACTGCTCGCGCCGGGTTCAGCGGGTGATTCGGGCCATCACTTCGAGGGGTCCCGCTCATGACCGACTCCCCCACGCCCGCCGCATCCGGTCCGCACGGTCCGCACGGTCCGGCCGGACCGGACGAGGCGGACACCGAGGCGCTCCGGCAGCGCGCCCTCGCCGCGCTGCTCAGCGCCCGCGAACGCACCGCACTTCTCACCGACAGCGTGGACGACCATGAACTGACCGCCCAACACTCGCTGTTGATGTCCCCCCTGGTCTGGGACCTCGCGCACATCGGCAATCAGGAGGAGCTGTGGCTGCTGCGCGGGGTGGCCGGGCAGGAGGCGATGCGCCCGGAGATCGACGGGCTGTACGACGCCTTCGAGCACCCCCGGGCGACCCGCCCCTCGCTGCCGCTGTTGGCGCCCGCCGAGGCCCGTGTCTACGCCGCGGAGGTACGTGGTCGCGCGCTGGACGTGCTCGACGGCACGGCACTGCACGGCGCCCGCCCGCTGGTGCGGGCCGGGTTCGCCTTCGGCATGATCGCCCAGCATGAACAGCAGCACGACGAAACGATGCTGATCACCCATCAACTCAGATCGGGACCTGCCGTTCTGACCGCGCCGGTTCCTCCGCCCGCACCCGCCGACTCGGCGGGTCTCCCTGGCGAAGTACTGGTCCCGGGCGGCCCCTTCACCATGGGCACGTCCACCGAGCCGTGGGCTCTGGACAACGAACGCCCCGCCCATCTGCGCGACGTGCCCGACTTCTTCATCGACACGACCCCGGTCACCTGCGGCGCGTACCAGGGGTTCATCGAGGACGGCGGCTACACCGAGCGGCGCTGGTGGGCCCCCGAGGGCTGGGCCATGGTCCGCGAGCACGAACTGGCCGCCCCGCTGTTCTGGCACCAGGACGCCGGTCAGTGGCTGCGCCGCCGCTTCGGAGTGACCGAGACGGTCCCCGAGACCGAGCCGGTGCTCCATGTCAGCTGGTACGAGGCGGACGCATACGCCCGCTGGGCCGGGCGTCGGCTGCCCTCGGAAGCGGAATGGGAGAAGGCGGCACGCCACGACCCGGCGTCGGGCCGTTCGCTGCGCTATCCGTGGGGCGACGAGGACCCGACTCCCGAGCGGGCCAACCTGGGCCAGCGCCATCTGCGGCCGGCACCGGCGGGGGCGTACGCCGCGGGCGGGTCGCCGCTCGGCGTACGGCAGTTGATCGGTGACGTATGGGAGTGGACATCGAGCGACTTCCTCCCGTATCCCGGCTTCGCGGCGTTCCCGTACCGCGAGTACTCCGAGGTGTTCTTCGGACCGGCGCACAAGGTGCTGCGCGGCGGCTCCTTCGCCGTGGACCCGGTGGCGTGCCGGGGGACGTTCCGCAACTGGGACCTGCCGGTGCGGCGTCAGATCTTCTCCGGATTCCGTACCGCGAGGGATATCTGATGTGTCGTCATATCGCTTATCTGGGACCAACGGTGGCTCTCGGCGAGGTGCTGACACGACCGCCCCACAGCCTTGTGCGGCAGTCCTGGGCGCCGAGACACCAGCGACATGGGACCGTCAACGCCGACGGTTTCGGCGTCGGCTGGTACGCGGACGGCGATCCGGTGCCCGGACGCTACCGGCGCCAGGGCCCGGTCTGGGGCGACCAGACGTTCGCCGATCTGGCCAGAGTGGTGCGCAGTCCGGCGCTGCTCGCCGCGGTACGTGACGCCACCGAGGCGGGCGCCGACGGCGAGGCAGCGGCCGCGCCGTTCGCCGCCGGACGTCTGCTGTTCAGTCACAACGGCGCGGTGAAGGACTGGCCTGAGTCCCTGGCACCGCTCGCTGCCGCGCTGCCCCCGGCCGAACTGCTGACCCTCACCGCCCGCTGCGACTCGGCCCTGGTCTGGGCTCTCGTACGACACCGCCTCGCCGACGGCGACGAACTGCCGCAGGCCGTCGCCGACACCGTGCTCGACGTGGCGGCCGCGGCGCCGGAATCGAGGCTGAATCTGCTGCTCACCGACGGCACCACGATCGTGGCGACGGCCTGGGGAGACACCCTGTGGTATCTCGCCGAGCCCGGCCTGCGCACGGTCGTGGCCTCGGAGCCGTACGACGACGATCCGCACTGGCGCACGGTCCCCGACCGGACGTTGCTGACGGCGACCCGCGCCGAAGTTCTGCTGACCCCGCTCAAGGAGCCCACTGAGTGAGTCCCTTTCTGCTGACCCGCACTCTGCCGGCGGACGCGACGGACGCGGTGCTGCGCGCCGATGTGCTGCACGGCCTGACCCGGCACCCGAAGACACTGCCGCCCAAGTGGTTCTACGACGCGCACGGCAGTGAACTGTTCGAGGAGATCACCCGGCTTCCCGAGTACTACCCGACCCGCGCCGAGCGCGAGATCCTGATCGACCGCGCCGAGGAGATCGCCGCGGCGTCCGGAGCGCAGACCCTGATCGAGCTGGGATCGGGTTCGTCGGAGAAGACCCGGCACCTGCTGGACGCGCTGCCCGCACTGCACAGTTATGTGCCGGTCGATGTGAGCGAGAGCGCGCTGCGCGGCGCCGCCGAGGCCCTGCTCGCGCAGCGGCCCGACCTCTCCGTGCACGCCCTGATCGCCGACTTCACGGGCGGTCTCGCACTGCCCGGTACCCCGGGGCCGCGGCTGATCGCGTTCCTGGGCGGCACGATCGGCAATCTGCTGCCCGACGAGCGGTCGGTGTTCCTGAAGTCGGTTCGCTCGCTGCTCTCCCCCGGCGACGCGCTGCTGCTCGGCACGGACCTGGTGAAGGACGAGAAGGTGCTGGTCGCCGCCTACGACGATGCGGCCGGGGTGACGGCGGAGTTCAACAAGAACGTCCTCAGGGTCGTGAACCGGGAGCTGGGCGCGGACTTCGACCCGGCCGACTTCGATCACGTGGCGCTCTGGGACCCGGAGCGGGAGTGGATCGAAATGCGGCTGCGGGCCCGCGAGGCACTCACGGTGAAGGTCCCGGACCTGGATCTGGTGGTGGCCTTCGGGACCGGCGAGGAGTTGCGTACCGAAGTGTCGGCCAAATTCCGAAAGGAGGGCATCCGGGCCGAACTCGCCGCGGCCGGCCTGAGCATGGATCAGTGGTGGACGGACTCCGGGGACCGGTTCGCGCTGTCATTGGCGACGGCGGTCTGAGCAAGACGGGCCAGGGCACGGCGGTCCGGGCAGTCGCCCGCCGGAATCTGCGGCAGGACGCGGATCTCCGCGGTCAGCCCGGCCGCCGTCACCACCCGCCACAGTGACGCGATGAGCGGATCGTCTCCGACGAACGCGGCCGCACCGGCCGGGGCCGTGTGCTCCGCCGGAGCGGCGCGGTAGGTGATGCGTACCGGTTGAACGGTGGCGTTCGCGTCGATCGCGGCCTGGAACACGGCAGGCCCGAACCGCCCGCCGCCGCGCCCGCACCAGGTGGTGCCCTCCGGAAAGGCGACCACCCGTGAACCGCCGCGCAGTGCCGCCGCGATGTCGCGCACGGTCGTGGGCAGTGCGCGAAACCGTTCACGTTCGACGAAAAGCGTGCCGCCGACGACGGCGAGCCGGCCGAGCAGCGGCCAGTTCCGAATTTCGCTCTTGGCCAGCATCCGGCCGGGGAACACGGCCGCGACGAGCGGGATGTCCAGCCATGAGATGTGGTTCGCGACGACGAGCGTGCCCGGTGCGCCTGCCCCACGTCGGCCGATGACCCGCACACGTACCCCGAAGGCCCGCACGACCCCGTACGCCCAGAGCCGGATCAACCACTCCCGCCGTACCGCGCCGAGCAGCAGCACGAACGGGGCACCCAGCACCCCGGCCAGGATGAACGCGCACCCGGCGAGCAGCCGGACCACGGCCGCCGCGCGGCCCCGCGTGCGTCCGTCGTGACCTGCGCAGGCGAGCGGGGTGCAGGGTGAGGCGGGCAGCCAGGGATTCACCGCAGTGGGGCGAGTGCGAGGAAGTGCCGCAGATAGCGCGGGTCGGTGCGCCGCAGCGACAGCAGTACGTACAGATCGGCAACGTTGAAGTCGGGGTCGTACGCGGGCGCCCCGCAGACCCGGGCGCCCAGTCGCAGATAGCCGCGGAGAAGGGGAGGGAGCGTGGAGAGTCCGGTGGGCACGTCTCCGCGGCCTGCGGATCCAGCGGCGGGCTGCCAGAGGCGGTGGGGGGTGACCCAGTGGTCCTCGGGTGCCAGGTGCTTCGTCCGTACGGTTTCCCAGGCCCCGGCCGCGGCGACGCCACCGTCGGCGAGGGGTATCGAGCAGCAGCCGGCCAGCCAGTTGTGCCCGGTGCGTTCCATGTAACGGGCGAGTCCGGCCCAGATCAGCGCGATGACGGCGCCGTCCCGGTGGGCCGGGTGGACGCAGGACCGGCCGACCTCGACCAGGTCGTCGCGGATCGGTCCGAGCCGCCCGAGGTCGAACTCGCTCTCCGCGTAGAGGCGCCCGGCGATCCGTGCCCGGTCGGGCGGCAGCAGGCGGTAGGTGGCGACGACGTCGCCGGTGGTCTCCTCCCGTACCAGCAGATGGTCGCAGTAGGCATCGAACGCGTCGCTGTCCAGACCGGGTTCGGCTCCCTCCAGCCTGGCGCCGAGCTCACCGGCGAAAACCTGATGACGCAGGCGCTGGGCGGCACGCACGTCTTCCTGGTCGACGGCGAGGGACACCCGGTAGCGCGACGGGGCGGGAGGGGCGGGCTGCGCCGGAACGACGGGGGCGGCGGGGAGAGAGGCGACGGGCAGCGCGTTCATGACGGTCTCCGGGGACGGATCGGCAAGGGCGGCCGCCGGGCCTTCGCACTGCTGTGAAAGCCCGGCCCCTTACTTCTTCCGTGACCGGCTGGATTCGACATGACCGCATGGGAGAGCCGGGATGTGCGAAGGCTGAATCCCGAGTGTGACCGAGCGGATCGGTGCTGAGTGTGTCAGCCGCCCGTGAGCCGGTCGGTGATCTTCTTCGAGGCGGCCTTCGCCTCTTCCTGCGGGTCGCCGCCCTGGAGAACGGCCGTCATGTACGGCTTGATCGGGTTGACGGCCTCGACATTCGCCCACTGCGGCGAGTTGGGCGTCGCACGCCCCTTCGTGGCGCCGTGGGCCATCGCCGCGGTGCCCTCCTGTCCCACGATGACACGCGCGAGACCGGGCTTGTTGGGCACATAGCTCATGGTCCTGGCGAGTTCCTCCTGCCACTTCCGGCCCGCCAGCGCCTTGATCACATCGATCCCCGCGGAGCGCCGGCCCGCCTTCTCCGGAACGATCAGGTCGGACCCGCCGGTGAAAACGGACCCGGGAGCCTTCGCGGTCTTGCCCGGGATCGGGAAGTAGCCCAGCTTTCCCTTGAGTTCGGGGTTCAGCTGCTCGATCTGCGCGGCGGCGCCGGGCACCGAGATGATCTGCGCGACATCGCCCTTGGCAAAGACCTTGGCCTGCGGGGGCCTTTCCTCGTCCGCGTCCTTGGGGCCGTCACCGAGCGCCTGGAGTTCTTTGTAGAAGTTCATGCCCCTGATTGCGCCGGGGCTGTCCAGGGCGCCTTCCCAGTCACCGCCCCTCTCCTCGGCCAGTTCGCCGCCCTCGTCCCAGATGAATCCGGCGAGGACATACCAGTTCTGGCCCGCGAGATAGATGCCCTGATTGCCGTTCCGGTTCAGCTGTTCGCTGTCCGCGATCCACTCGTCCCGGGTCTTCGGCGGGGTCTTGATACCGGCCTGCTCGAAGAGGTCCTTGTTGTAGATCACCACTCGATTGGCTGCGTACCAGGGGATGCCGTACTGGACGCCGTCGATGCTGCCCGGGTCGGCGAGACCGGGCAGCCAGTCCTCGCTGCCGAGGTCGCGCACGGACTCCAGGGTGAGGTCGCGCAGCCCGCCGCTCTCCGCGTACTGGGGGACCTGGGTGTTTCCGACCTCGATGACGTCCGGGGTGTCCTTGCCCTTGAGCGCGTCGGTGACCTTCGGGCCGATGCCGCTCCAGCTCTGAATCTTGAACTCGAGCTCGATGGAGGGGTGTTCGTCCTCGTACGTCTTCGTGAAGCGCTTCAGGAAATCGGCGGAGACGCTGTCCTTCATCAGCCAGATCGTGACCTTTTTGCTGCTGGACGCTTCCGAGCCCGGGACAAAGCCGCATCCGCCCAGCGCAAAGGTGGAAACGAGCGCAACGGCTCCGACGAGTATGCGGTTCTTCACCAGGTTCACCTTCTGCGAAACGGCACGACGAAATTCAGAACCCGGTGTGGGGGACTGCGGGCGGCGCTCGCACGGGCGTGGCTGGATTTTGGTATGGACCATTGCTCTGGTCAAGTCCCGTTCATCACGCATTCCGCACACCGACCTCTCGCGCACCCGGGCCGGGTAGGGCACCGTGGTAGGGACGAGAGGAGACATAAGATGTCGAATCACATCTATCGGGTCACGGAAATCGTGGGAACCTCTCATGAAGGCGTCGACGACGCCATCCGCAGAGGCATCGCGAGAGCTTCGGAAACGTTGCACAATCTCGATTGGTTCGAGATCACACAGGTTCGCGGAGAGATCACGGATGGCCGGGTCGAGCACTATCAGGTGGGCCTGAAGGTGGGCTTCCGGCTCGATGAGACGAGCTGATCCGGCGCGACCGGATCAGGGCCGCGTCCAGCCGGTTCCGACGTCGGAATCACGTACGGCCCTCACGCTCCTGCGCATCCTCGAGCGCGGGCGACACCTTCGTCCAGCGGGCCCGCACCACGGCGAACCCGGCCCGCTCCGCCGCATCGCAGACGAGTTCGTCGTCATCGACCAGCATCCGCACCTCATACTCTCGGCCCAGCCTCTTCAAGATCTCCAGCTTGGCGTGCCGGGCCGGCCTGCGGTCGTCATTGCGGCGCATGTACAACCGCCCCTCGGGCAGTCCCTGTCCCGCCAGCCAGGCCACGGTGTCCCGGCGGCAGCGCTCGGGCCGGCCGGTGAGATACCTGACCTCACATTCCTCGGCGCTGCTCAGCACCAGCCGCACTCCTTCGGGAAGCGGCGGGTCGTCGACGGCCGCGGAGAAGAAGCTGTTCCAGTCGCGCCGTCGCCCCTCCAGATAGTGCTGCCGGTGGCCGGTGTGCGCGAGCGTGCCGTCCAAGTCGAATACGGCCAGGGGCCGGTGGTCGCTTCTCACACCCCCAGCAAATCAGACCAGTGCAACCACCAGGAGCACCAGCACGACCACACCGGCCGCCACTGCGGCGACCCTCAGGGACCGGCGCCGCGACCAGATCGGAAGGACCTCGGGACCATCGCGTCCGGGGAAGACATAGAAGACGTGGTCGGGATCGTCGGGAATCGAGACCGCGGCCAGCTGCAGCCGGCCGAGGTCCACGCGTCGGGCCACTTCGCCCTGGAGCGGCACGAGGGCCGACTCGACGGCCTCGATGTGGGCCGGGTCCAGACCGTCGGGGAGCGGGTCGCCGGCCGAGGTCAGAGTGACGCGTTCCCACACACCGACGCGTCCCGTCTGCTGCCGGACGCGCAGCGGCGGTGCCGGCTCCGGCAGTTTCAGCACGGTCCGCTCGGGTGCGTGTCCGACCGAACCCCCGGTCCACAGGGTGACCAGGCCCGTACCGTCGCACGGGGCGTGCTCCGTCGATCTCTCGCCCGAGCAGACCGGGCAGACCCTGAAGCCCGTGTCGTCGCACTGCGGACACTTCTTGGTGCCCCATCCCCGACATTCCGGACACGCGGTGCGGGGTTTGCGGCACTTCACGCAGGTGGTCCGCCCGGCAGCGGGCTTCTCCCGCGCCGGCTCGGCCGCCGTGCGGTCCTTGCGGCGTTCCCCCGTGCCGTCGCACCAGGTGCACGGCGCGACACCCCTGCAGGCCGGGCACATCGGGCCGGTGTCACAGCGCAGCTTTCCCTTGGCCCGGCACCGCGAGCACGGCTGCCGTCCCTCGTCGCAGCCGCAGGGCGCCGTTCGCACCGAGCCACGGAGCACGAACTCCACCGTCCGCGAAACCGCCGGGTCCTTCGGCGGCTCGACCGGATGGTCACGCAGATCGCCTTCGTACGTGGGCCGCCCCGACGTGTCGTAGGTGCCGGGCCTGGTCTCCGGCCGCGTGGTACGGGTCTCCACGGACCGGACGATTCGCAGGTCGAGCATCGGCAGTTGAGCGATGTCGGCGCCGGTCCGCCGCAGCTGCGGCCCCTGTCCGGGCCGGCCGGTGTGCCGGGCGATCGCTTCGAGGATGTCGTCCTCGGACAGTGAATCGGCCATGACGGCGCTTCCGCCTCCCCGGTAGGCGCGCCCGTGCGCAGGACGCAGCGTACGGGCGGGGCCGTCCGGCACTCAAGAGTGCGTGGCGAGGACCTCACGAGGACCGCCCCGAGACGTCCGTTACACAACCCCCGCGCTCGCTCACGCGCGCGGATGTGTGATCATGCCCCTACGTTCCGCACGGACCGTAAAAAGCTGTACAGGATGCGCATGGAACGAAAAGCGTTCGTAAAGCTATATTCAGGTTTGTGGCATCCAACGTTAACCATGTGAAGCGAATACTCCTGCGTTCAGGGAAGAGCCCCTACGACGTCGTCCCTGTCGAACGAGCTCTCCATGAGGACGTGTTCGCCACCAACTCAGGCAACCTGATCTTCAGCGACGCCGCTCACAAGATCCTGGAGACGCCACGTTCAGAGGTGGTGTCGAACGGCATCGCCACCAGGGTCGCCGATGCCGACCGGATCAACAGCGAGTACGACGTCTTCGTCATCCCGCTCGCCAACGCCTTCCGGCCGTCCTTCGAGCGCCAGCTGGAGCGCCTGACGCAGCTGATCTCGAAACTGAAGATCCCGGTCGTAGTCCCGGGTGTGGGTGCCCAGACCGGCGTCAACTACTCCGCGGACCGGCTGAAGCCCATGCAGCCGACGGTCCACGCGTTCGTCTCGGCCGTGCTCGACCACAGCGCCTCCATCGGCGTGCGCGGGGAATTCACCGAGCGGTATCTGCGGGACATGGGTTTCCGTGACGTGGACGTCATCGGCTGTCCCTCGATGTTCCTCAACGGCAGCAGGATCGACATCCGGGAGAGCGGCCGGGCACTCGGGCCCGCGTCGCGGATCGCCGTCAACGGATCGCACGACGCCGTGCGGAAGCACAAGCTCGGGAAGATCATCAACCGCACCCACGCGCGCTACCCCCACCTCCGGTTCATCGGCCAGAACATCTCCGAAGCACGTCAGCTGCACTGGCGCGACCTGTCCCATCAGAACGCCTCGCTGACCGACATCCCCACCCACCCCGACCACCCCATGTACGGGGAGGACAAGGTCCGGGTCTACATCGACCCGGTCACCTGGATGGACGACCTGCGAGGCTTCGACTTCTCCTTCGGCTCCAGGATCCACGGCAACATCGCAGCGCTGCTGGCCGGAACGCCCGCCACCGTGCTCTGTGGCGACTCCCGGACGCTGGAGCTGTGCCGCTACTTCGACATCCCGCACCGGATGCTCGCCAAGGCCCCCTTCGACCTCGACCCCGCCGACCTCTGCGCCGAGGCGGACTTCGGGCCGCTGATGCGCGGTCACCGGGAGCGGTTCGACCGGTTCATGAACTTCCTCGACAAGAACGGCCTGGAGAACACCTTCACCCACGGCGACAGCGGTGCGGCCTTCGAGGCACGGATCAGCACGCTGGCCTATCCTCCGGGTGTCCGCCCCTGGGTCGGAGCCGACGCCTCCACGATGGGTGCGCGACTCAACTGGCTCCAGTCCCAGCTGACGGACCTCACCGACCAGAACACCCAGCTCCAGCGGAAACTCGCGAAGAGCACGCTGCCCGTCCAGCGCTCCACGTACCAGCGGGCCCGCAGTGTCGTGGGAAGGCCCATAAAGCGCGCCCTGCGTCCGTCGCGCTAGAGGGTGCTGAAGATCTTGGCCGGTTCAGGGAGCGGCGTTCGGTGGGTGCAGCTGCAAGGCGCCGGAGCGTCCTTGAATGGGGTCTCCCCTGCTCGAACGAAGTTGAGAGCTTGGGGAAGGAGCTATGAGGACGCTCCGGCAACGCCGCAGATGTACGTGCCGGGCGTCGCGAGCCCGGCCAAGATCTTCAGCACCCTCCTCCAGGACCTGTCCAGCCTGATCCGAGGCCGGTCCGGCAGGACCGGCCTCCGGTCGTCCGGGGCCCGGGACACGATCCGGCAGTCCTACGCCGACCGGTCCCGTACCTACGGGCCTCGCCGCTCCTGAGCCATTTCTGACGCCTAGAATCGGAGTGTTTGTCCACAGGCCGTCGGCCCTGCCCCGATCCGTACGGAGTCCCCGCGCACATGTCCACCCCCCACGATCCGTACGTCCGGGTGCGCGGCGCCCGTGAACACAATCTCCAGGACGTCTCGGTCGACATCCCGCGCGACACACTCACCGTGTTCACCGGCGTCTCGGGCTCCGGAAAGTCCTCCCTCGCGTTCGGGACGATCTACGCCGAGGCGCAGCGCCGCTACTTCGAGTCCGTCGCCCCGTACGCCCGTCGGCTGATCCATCAGGTCGGTGCGCCCGCGGTCGGCGAGATCACCGGGCTGCCGCCCGCCGTCTCGCTGGAGCAGCGGCGCTCGGCGCCCGGTGCCCGTTCGTCCGTCGGGACGGTCACCACGCTCTCGAATTCCCTGCGCATGCTGTTCTCGCGCGCCGGGGACTACCCGGCCGGTGCCGAGCGGCTGGACTCCGACTCCTTCTCACCGAACACCGCCGCCGGGGCGTGTCCTGAATGCCACGGTCTCGGCCGTGTCCACCGCACAGCCGAGGAGTTGCTCGTCCCCGACCCCTCGCTGTCGATCCGGGACGGTGCGATCGCCGCCTGGCCGGGGGCGTGGCAGGGCAAGAACCTGCGCGATGTGCTGGACGCGCTGGGCTACGACATCGACCGTCCGTGGCGCGAGTTCGACGCCGCGGACCGGGAGTGGATCCTGTTCACCGATGAGCAGCCGGTGGTGACGGTACATCCGGTGCGTGACGCGGGGCGCATCCAACGTCCTTACCAGGGTACGTACATGAGTGCCCGCCGCTATGTGATGCACACCTTCGCGGACTCCAAGAGCCGCACTCTGCGGGCGAAGGCCGAGCGCTTCCTGACCAGTGCCCCCTGCCCGGTCTGCGGCGGCAGCCGGCTGCGTCCGGAGGCGATGGCCGTCACCTTCGCCGGCCATTCGATCGCCGAACTCGCCGCGCTTGCGCTCACCTCGCTCGCCGAGGTACTGCGGGGTGCGGGCGGCGGTGACACGGCGCGGGTGCTGACGGCGGATCTGCTCGCCCGGATCGAGACGGTCACCGAGCTCGGACTCGGCTATCTCAGCCTCGACCGTACGGCTCCGACACTGTCCTCCGGCGAGCTGCAACGGCTGCGGCTCGCCACCCAGTTGCGCGCCGGCCTGTTCGGTGTCGTCTATGTGCTGGACGAGCCTTCGGCCGGTCTGCACCCGGCGGACACCGAGTCGCTGCTGGGGGTGCTCGGCCGACTGAAGGAGGCCGGGAACTCGGTCTTCGTCGTGGAGCATCAGATGGATGTGGTGCGCCGGGCGGACTGGCTGGTCGATGTGGGACCGCTGGCCGGTGAGCACGGGGGCCGGGTGCTGCACAGCGGTCCCCCGGCCGGACTTGCGGAGGTGGCGGAGTCGGCGACCCGGCGCTTCCTCTTCGACGACGGGCCCGCTCCGGTGCGGGAGGTGCGTACGCCGTCGGGGTGGCTGAAGCTGAACGGGGTGGACCGCCACAATGTGCGAGGGGTGGACGCGGAGTTTCCGCTCGGGGTTTTCACGGCCGTCACCGGTGTCTCGGGGTCGGGGAAGTCGACCCTGGTCGGTCAGGTGCTGGCCGGTGTCCTCGCCGACCGGCAGGCCTCCGCCACCGCCGGCCTTCCCGCCGAACGCCCCACGCCCGGGTGCGCTTCGGCGGAGGGACTGGAGGCGGTGGACCGTCTGGTGCAGGTCGACCAGAGGCCGATCGGCCGTACCCCTCGGTCCAATCTGGCCACGTACACCGGGCTCTTCGATGTCGTACGGAAGCTGTTCACCGAGACGGACACGGCGCGCGAGCGCGGCTACAAGGCCGGACGGTTCTCGTTCAACGTGGCGGGCGGGCGGTGCGAGACCTGCCAGGGCGAGGGGTTCATCTCCGTCGAACTGCTCTTCCTGCCCAGTACGTACGCGCCCTGCCCCGACTGTCACGGTGCGCGGTACAACCCTCAGACCCTGGAGGTCACCCTGCGCGGTCTCGACATCGCGCAGGTGCTGGACCTGACGGTGGAGTCGGCGGCCGGCTTCTTCGCCGGTACGCCCGCAGCCGAGCGCAGTCTGCGGACACTGCTCGACGTCGGGCTCGGCTATCTGCGGCTCGGTCAGCCCGCCACGGAGCTGTCGGGCGGTGAGGCCCAGCGGATCAAGCTCGCCGCCGAGCTCCAGCGTACCCGCCGGGGCCACACCATGTATCTGCTCGACGAGCCGACGACCGGGCTGCACCCTGCCGATGTAGAGGTGCTGATGCGGCAGTTGCACGGTCTTGTCGACGCGGGCAACACGGTGGTGGTCGTGGAGCACGACATGGCGGTGGTGGCGGGCGCCGACCGGGTGATCGACCTCGGTCCCGGCGGCGGCGACCGGGGCGGCCGGATCGTGGCGGCGGGACCACCCGCCGAGGTCGCACGTGCGGAGGGCAGCCGTACGGCGGCGTACCTCAGGGCGTCCCTCCGTCTCGCATGACGATTCAATCGAGTTCAACTCCCCTTTTTCCACTGAGAGTTGCCGCATCAGGCAAGCAATGGGAAATGAAAAGGCAAAGAACAGTGACCACAGATTGGCCCAGACCAATCATGGGCATGCCTCACGGCCGCTCCATGCCGTGCGGCGTGTGACCCCCGGCCGGGACTCACAGGAACGGGCCGCGCCCCCGACCGGGCGCGGCCCAACCGTGCGATCCGCCCGTTGCCTCAACCCGCTGGGAGCACCCCATGAGACGTCCGAGAACACTCGGCGCGCAGTCCTGAGTGTCCTGGCAACGACCGTCGCGTCCGCCGGCCTGATCCTCGGACCGGGCACCGGCGCGCAGGCCGCCACGACCGCCGCGACGCCCCTGCCCACGCATGTCTTCGCCCCGTACTTCGAGGCGTACGACGGAGACAGCCCGGCCGCTCTCTCGGAGCAGTCCGGCGCCAGTCGGTGGCCTTCACCACCGGCTCGACCGGCACGGTGACCGTCTGTCTGCACGGCTGGTACGGGCAGGGCACGGTCCACGGCGACGACATCTCGGTGATGTCGTGACCTGACTTGAGAATCCGAGACTTCCTGGCCCCTGTGGTGGGCGGCCTCCGGGGCCAGGAACTCGGCGGTGGCCTCAGCGGTGCACCTTCCGGGTCGCCCGCAGCCACTCCTTGTTCATGGCCGAGATCGACGGCAGCGGAATGCCCTTCGGGCAGGCCGTGGCGCACTCGCCGGTGAGTGTGCAGCCGCCGAAGCCCTCGCTGTCCATCTGTCCGACCATGTCGAGCACCCGGGTCTCGCGCTCGGGGGCACCCTGCGGCAGGACATTGAGGTGGTTGATCTTCGCCGACGTGAAGAGCATCGCCGAGCCGTTGGGGCAGGCCGCGACACAGGCACCGCAGCCGATGCACTCGGCGTGTTCGAAGGCGAAGTCGGCGTCCGGCTTGGGCACCGGTGTGGCGTGCGCCTCGGGGGCGGTGCCGGTCGGGGCGGAGATGTAGCCGCCCGCCTGGATGATCCGGTCGAAGGCCGAGCGGTCCACGACCAGGTCCTTGACGACCGGGAAAGCGGAGGCGCGCCACGGTTCGATGTCGATCGTGTCGCCGTCCTGGAAGGACCGCATGTGGAGCTGGCAGGTGGTGGTGCGCTCGGGGCCGTGGGCATCGCCGTTGATGACGAGGCTGCAGGCGCCGCAGATGCCTTCGCGGCAGTCGTGGTCGAAGGCGACGGGGTCGTCGCCGACGAGGATGAGTTCCTCGTTGAGGGTGTCGAGCATTTCCAGGAACGACATGTCCTGCGAAATGCCGTCCACCTCGTAGGTGGACATGGCGCCGGGGGCGTCGGCGTTCTTCTGGCGCCAGACGCGCAGGGTGAGCTTCATGCGTAGCTCCGCTGAGTGGGGTGGACGTACTCGAAGACGAGGTCTTCCTTGTGCAGGACGGGGGCCTCGCCGGTGCCGGAGAACTCCCAGGCGGCGGCGTAGGAGAACTCCTCGTCCCGGCGGGCGGCTTCGCCGTCCGGGGTCTGCGACTCCTCGCGGAAGTGGCCTCCGCAGGATTCGGCGCGGTGCAGTGCGTCGAGGCACATGAGCTCGGCGAGCTCCAGGTAGTCGACGATGCGGTTGGCCTTCTCCAGCGACTGGTTGAACTCCTCGCCGGTGCCGGGGACCTTGATGCGGCGCCAGAACTCCTCGCGGATCTGCGGGATGCGTTCGAGCGCGGTGCGCAGCCCGTCCTCGGTGCGGGCCATTCCGCAGTACTCCCACATGAGTTCACCGATCTCGCGGTGGAAGGAGTCGGGGGTGCGGTCGCCGTCGACGGAGAGCAGCAGGTTGAGCCGGTCCTCGGTGTCGGCGACGGCCTCCTCGACCGCGGGGTGCGAGGCGTCGACCGCCTCGTGGTGCGGATTGCGGGCCAGGTAGTCGTTGATCGTCGACGGGAGGACGAAGTAGCCGTCGGCGAGGCCCTGCATCAGCGCGGACGCGCCGAGCCGGTTGGCACCGTGGTCGGAGAAGTTGGCCTCGCCGATGGCGAAGAGGCCAGGGATGGTGGTCTGGAGGTCGTAGTCGACCCAGAGGCCGCCCATCGTGTAGTGCACGGCGGGGTAGATCCGCATCGGGGTCTCGTACGGGTTCTCCGCCGTGATCCGTGCGTACATGTCGAAGAGGTTGCCGTACTTCTCCTCGACCTTGTCACGGCCCATCCGCTGGATGGCCTCGGCGAAGTCCAGGTAGACGCCCTGGCCGCCGGGGCCGACGCCGCGCCCCTCGTCGCAGACGTTCTTCGCGGCGCGGGAGGCGATGTCCCTGGGGACGAGGTTGCCGAAGGCGGGGTAGATGCGCTCCAGGTAGTAGTCGCGCTCGTCCTCGGGGATCTCGTTGGCGGGACGGTCGTCGCCCTTGGCTTTCGGGACCCAGATCCGGCCGTCGTTGCGCAGCGACTCGCTCATCAGCGTCAGCTTGGACTGGTGGTCGCCGGTGCGCGGGATGCAGGTGGGATGGATCTGGGTGAAGCACGGGTTGGCGAAGTACGCGCCGCGGCGGTGGGCGCGCCAGATGGCGGTGGCGTTGGAGTTCATGGCGTTCGTCGACAGGTAGAAGACATTGCCGTAGCCGCCGCTGGCCAGCACGACCGCGTCCGCGAAGTAGGTGTCGATCTTTCCGGTGACCAGGTCGCGGGCGACGATGCCACGGGCCTTGCCGTCGACGACGATCAGGTCGAGCATCTCGGTGCGGGCGTGCAGTTCGACGTTGCCGGCGGCGATCTGCCGGGACAGTGCCTGGTAGGCGCCGAGGAGGAGCTGCTGCCCGGTCTGGCCGCGGGCGTAGAAGGTGCGGGAGACCTGGACACCGCCGAAGGAGCGGTTGTCGAGGAGGCCGCCGTACTCGCGGGCGAAGGGAACGCCCTGGGCGACGCACTGGTCGATGATCTCCACGGAGATCTGGGCGAGCCGGTGGACATTGGACTCGCGGGCCCGGAAGTCGCCGCCCTTGACCGTGTCGTAGAAGAGCCGGTGGATCGAGTCGCCGTCGTTGCGGTAGTTCTTCGCGGCGTTGATGCCGCCCTGGGCGGCGACGGAGTGGGCGCGGCGGGGCGAGTCCTGGAAGCAGAACTGGACGACGTGGTAGCCCTGTTCGGCCAGCGTCGCCCCGGCCGAGCCGCCGGCGAGGCCGGTGCCGACGACGATGACGGTGTGCTTGCGGCGGTTGGCCGGGTTGACCAGCTTCGCCTGAAAACGGCGGGTGTCCCAGCGTTCGGCGACGGGACCTTCGGGGGCTTTGGCGTCGACGACGGGCGCGCCCGTCTCGTAGTGCGAGTAGTCGGTCATGTCAGCTCACGACTCCGGTCATGACGGCGACGGGTATGGAGATGAAGCCCACCGTCAGCACCAGTGCGAGGACGTTGGCGATGGTCTTGAGGGCACGGTCACGGGTCGCGTTACCCGCGCCGAGGGTCTGGGCGGCACTCCAGAAGCCGTGCTGGACGTGGAGTCCGAGGGCAAGCATGGCGACGATGTAGATGGTGTTGCCGTACCAGGTGGAGAAGGTGTCGATGACGTTCTGGTACGGGTGCCCGGACTGGAATCCGCCGGAGTGCACGGTGCCCGTCGTCAGGTCGAGGATGTGCCAGACGATGAACAGGGCGAGGATGATCCCGCCCCAGCGCATGGTCCGCGTGGCATAGCTCGCCCGGGGCTTCTTGTGGACGTACTTGCTGGGCCGTGCCTTGATGTCGCGGCGGCTCAGCTGGTACGCGGAGGTGGCGTGCAGCACCACGGCGGCGACGAGCACGACGCGGACGATCCACAGGGCCCACTCGTAGTGCAGGAAGGGCTCGCCCATGGTCCGCAGCCAGTGCGCGTAATGGTTGAACTCGCCGGACCCGAAGAAGATCTTCAGGTTGCCGATCATATGGACAACCAAGTAGAGGAGCATGATCAGGCCACTCACGGCCATGATCGTCTTCTTGCCGACGGACGAGTCCCAGAGCGTACGCGTCATGGACGGCCGTCGGTCCGTCCGTGTTGCCAATGCCATGGACACGACGCTAGGGCCGAAAGACCCCATCAGTCCAAGACATGGAGCAGCTCATCTTCATAGGCATGGACTATCGCGGCAGCTATGCTGAGTGTATGCAATTCCAGCAGCTGACGTACTTCGTGGCCGTGGCCGAGGCCCGTCACTTCACCCGTGCCGCTGAGGAGGTGCATGTTTCACAGCCCTCGCTCTCCCAGCAGATCAGAGCGCTGGAGAACGAGCTGGGGGCGGAGCTGTTCAGCCGGGCCCGCGGCAACATCACCCTGACCGATGCGGGCGAGGCCCTGCTGCCGCTCGCCCGGCGCATCCTCGCGGACGCCGACACCGCACGCCACGAGGTGCAGGAGCTGGCTCAGCTGCGCCGGGGCCGGGTCCGGCTCGGCGCCACGCCCAGCCTCTGCACGGGCCTGCTCCCCGACGTACTGCGCGCCTTCCACGACCGGCATCCGGGAATCCAGCTGCTGCTGGAGGAGGGCGGCTCGCTCGACCTCGTACGCGAGCTGGCGCGCGGAGCACTCGATCTGGCCCTGATCGTGCTGCCGCTGCCCGCGACGTCCCCCGCGCTCACCACGGTCGAGCTGCTCCAGGAGGATCTGGTCGTGGTGTCGTCGGTACAGGCGCCGCGGCCCGGCCGGGGCGGGAACGTGAGGATCGCCGACCTGCAGGGGGAATCCCTGGTGATGTTCCGGCACGGCTACGACCTGCGCGAGCTGACGGTCGCCGCCTGCCGGGCGGAGGGCTTCGAGCCGTCGTTCACGGTGGAGGGCGGGGAGATGGACGCGGTGCTCGGCTTCGTCCGGGCGGGGCTCGGGATCGCTGTGGTGCCCAGCATGGTCGCCGGCCGGGCCGGCCACGACCTGCGGACCACACCGCTGGCCCGCCCGGGCCTGCGGCGCACGATCGCGCTCGCGCACCGCAGCGATGTGGCACCACCGCGCGCGGCGCGCGAACTGCAGAAGGTGGTACTCGCGGCCGGACGGGCCTGAGCCGGCCCCGGGCCGCCGGTTACGCGGCCTCCGGCCGCGCTTCGTTCGCAATCGCCGGACGGGCTCGATTGTCGCGATCGAGGACGAGACGTCGACCGGACGGCCTCGGTGCCTTCGCTCCCCGTCCCCTCACACCGCGTCGGCCAGCAGCAGTGAGTGGATCCGGTCGGGCGCACCGGGGCGGGCGTAGTACCACCCCTGGGCCGTGTCGCACCCCAGCTCCCGCAGCTGCTCCGCCTGGGCCCCGGTCTCCACACCCTCCACCGTGACCGCGAGGTCCAGGCTGTGGGCCAGCGAGACGATTCCCTCGACGATCTTCAGATCGACCGGATCCGCCGGATGCTGCTGCATGCCCTGCGTGAAGGAACGGTCCAGTTTGAGGACACTCACCGGAAGCCTGCGCAGGTTCGCCAGGTTCGAGTACCCGGTACCGAAGTCGTCGAGAGCTATGTCGACGCCCATTTCCGCCAGTTGCCGCAGCGGCTTCAGCAGATCGTCGTCCGCGCCGATGAGCGCGGACTCGGTGACCTCCAGGCACAGGGCCCCTGGTTCGAGCCCCGACCGCTCCAGCACGTCGACCGTCTCGGCGACCAGCAGCGGATGGTGCAACTGGGTCGGCGAGAGGTTGACATTTATCCGCAGCGGACCGCCGTCGCTGTGCCGCTCCTGCCAGAAGTGGGCCTGTCGCACGGACTCCTCCAGCACCCAGCGGCCGAGCGGCACGATCAGCCCGGTGTGCTCGGCGAGCGGGATGAACCGGTCGGGACCGAGCACCCCGTGCTGCGGGTGGCACCAGCGCACCAGTGCCTCCGCACCGTGCACCGTGCCGTCTCCGAGGTGTACGAGGGGCTGGTACTCGATGAAGAACTCACCGCGCTCCAGTGCGGCGGGCAGCGCGGTGGTCAGCCCGTGCCGGGTGATGGCACGGGCGTCCGCCTCGGCGTCGGCGAGCTCGAAGCGGTTGCCGCCCGCCGACTTGGCCCGGTACATCGTGATGTCGGCGCTGCGCAGCACCTCGGCGGCGCTGCGTTCACCGGCCGGCCCTTCGACGATCCCGATGGATCCGCGCACGGTCAGCTCACGGCCCTCCAGCCGGACCGGGGTTCCGAGCACGCCGAGGATGCGGCAGGCCAGCTCGTCGACCTCCGTCCGGGTGTCGGGGCCGGTGGTCAGGGCCACGAACTCGTCGCCGCCGAGCCGAGCCACCATCTCGCCGGGCGCGGTCGCACAGCTCTGCAGCCGGTCGGCCACCTCGACCAGCAGCCGGTCCCCCGACGCGTGGCCGAGGCTGTCGTTGATCGCCTTGAAGCCGTCGAGGTCCAGGTAGCACAGGCCGAAGCGGCTGCCGTCGTCGGCGGAGAGTGCCTTCTCCAGCCGTTCGAAGAACAGCGTCCGGTTGGGCAGACCGGTGAGCGCGTCATGCGTGGCCTCGTACCGCAGCCGCAGGTTGAGCAGCCGGCGCTCCGTGGTGTCCTCCAACAGCGCCAGCTGATACTCCGGCCTGCCCTCGGAGTCGCGCAGCAGCGACACCGTCAGATTGGTCCACAGCACGGTGCCGTCGTTGCGGTAGTACGGCTTTTCGACCCGGTAGTGCTCGCGTTCGCCACGTACCAGCTCGTTGTAGTACTTCCATACCTGGGGCGAGTCCTCGGGGTGGACCCACTCGTTGATCTTGTGGCTGCGCACATGGTGTTCGAGCCCGCCGAACATCCGGGTGAGCGTGTCGTTGACCTCCAGCACATTGCCGTCCAGGTCGGCGATGCCGATGCCGATGGCCGCGTCCTTGAAGACGGCGCGGAAGCGTGCCTCGGTGGCGTGCAGAGCCTGCTCGGCGTCCGAGCGGGCGGTGAGCGCCGAGCGGGCGATGGCTTCCTGTTCGGCGAGGGTCCGCTCGCGCAGCGCCTGCGTGAAGCCGCCGGCGAGGGCGTGCTGTATCCGGGCGCAGCGGGCTCTGCTGTCCTCGGTCGACAGCGCCGTCGCGCCGTTGCTTCCGCAGTAGAGCACGAGGTACGAGTCGATGACGCCTAGCGTGCTGCTGAGTGTGTCCGGATCCGTGCAGTGCGCGGCCACGAGGGCGACGCCCACCTCGCTCGCGGGCGCCGCGTCGAAGGGCCGCGCGTGCAGGATGTCGCTGAGCCCGCGGGCCAGCGGCAGCAGATGCTGTTCGAACTCCGTGCGCGTCATGGAGGTGGCCGTCGACGGGAAGATGGCCCGGCTCCAGATGGTGGCGAATCTCCGGAGCCGGTCCTCGGGCCCGTCGGGCTCCGTGTCGGGCGCTCCGGACGACTGGGCGGGAATGCTCACGCCTTGCGTCCCACCCCTGCGAAGCCCGAGAAGGCAAATGGGTCCTCGTGCTCCACCGCATGGGGGGCGTCGGGGCGCCAGTTCGGCATCGACACAAGTCCGGGCTCGACCATCTCGTGTCCCTCGAAGAAGCGGGCGATCTCTTCGCGCGACCGCATGACCAGGGGGTTGCGGATGTCCTTGTAGACGCCGACCGCGCCGCCCGCCTCCTCCTGGGTGAGCGGAATCCCCTCGTACGAGGCGTGGGTGATGACGATGAGGCTGCCGGGGGCGAGTCCCTCGCACAGTTCGGCGACCGCGGCGTGCGGGTCGTCGGAGTCCTCGATGAAGTGGAGTACGGCGACGAGCAGCAGAGCCACCGGTCGGTCCAGGTCGAGCAGTTCGGAGATCGCCGGGTTCTTCACGATCTCCTGCGGGCGGCGCAGATCCGCGGCGGCGATCACCGCCCGGTCGTTTCCTTCGAGTACGGCCCGGCTGTGCGCGACCGCAACAGGGTCGTGATCGACATACGCCACCCGGGCCTCGGGGTCGGCCGCCTGAGCGACTTCGTGCACATTCCCGAAAGTCGGTATTCCGGAACCGATGTCCAGAAACTGGGTGATGCCCTGGCTCACCGCATAACGCACGGCCCTGCGCATAAAGGCGCGATTCGCCTGCATGATCTTGGGGAGTCCCGGCATGAACTCCATGGCCTTGCGAGCCGCTTCCCGGTCCACCTCGAAATTGTGCGATCCGCCCAGATAGAAGTCGTACATGCGGGACACGCTCGGCACCGAAATGTCTATGCCTCGCGGTGCCCAGGCGGGACGCTCCATCGATGTCTCCAACAAGTCGCCACGGCGATCCGGCCATGTTCATGGTCAGTGTTGACCAGAGGCTACTGATCGACCGCCAGGAGAGCGAGCGGAAACGGAAATTACCCGTCCGTTATTGGTCACACACCAGTGGCATGTGCAACCGGCCCGTCGCTGCGTGTGACATTCGACGACATACCGGCCCCGAAGAGGCACTGTCGGGCTACTCGGGGCGCCCGCCGGTTTGGCGTCGGGGGCACCGCGTACCATGTACTCTCGACGCCTTGGCCGTTGGTGTTCCCGGGCTTCACATCGCCGGAGAAGGTATGGACCGACCAACAGCCGATGGCTTGTCGCTTGATTCCGTCAGGCCGATTGAAGGTGACAAAACCCTTGGTCGTGACGCCTTTGACGTCTTTCTTTGCCAAGGGACAACGACCGGCCACTTCGAGAGGCAGGCACCTGTGCAAGCCGGCTTCATCGGCCATGCGACGTCCTTCTTGAACCGATAGACCGTCATGCCGCTCTTGTCCACGACGATGTCCCCGAGTTTCGGATCCCTGCGGACCGAAAGCCCCGCGCGTTCGGCCGGTTCGGCACCGGCCGGGCTGCCGGCGTTCACCGCGGCCCTCCTGCCGTCCGGTGGGGACGCGAACCAGGTGCCGCCCACGCCCTGCCCATTGGCGTCGCCGGGCGCGGTGTCCTTGGCATAGTGGTACATCGGCCGGCCCGCAATGGCGAGTTGCCGGGTACCGTCGGAGCGGGTGGCCTTGCCGATCAGTGCGGGATCGGCACCGGCCGCCGCCGTGACATCCCCCGGGGACCACAGCCCAGAACTTGCGTACTCGCCTTCGCAATTCGACTTGGGCGGACTCGCGGTGTCCTTGTCGAAGCGGTAGAGCGTGAAACCCTCACTGTCCGTGAGGACTTTGCCGGCCTGCTTGCCCGTGCCGCCCCGCTCCGCGCCGTCGGAGCCGTAACCGCTGTCGGAGCCGTAACCGTTGTCCGATCCGTAGCCGCTTCCTGTCTGCTGTCCGGCCGGGTCGGCGTTGCCCACGTTCCGCCCGTCGGGGTCTCGGTTCCCTTTTGCTGACCGCACGCCGCCGTCAGCGCCAACAGGGCCGCCACCGTCACTACGAGCGAGGCGTTGTGCTAGGTGCTCATGGCAACTCACGTCCATGCAAAGCGAGTTGTGACGTGCCTTCGCGTCATCCATGGCCTCGGGTACGGACGGCGGCCCCCTCTTTGTTCAACGCGTTCACAGAATTTCCCTGAGCCGCAAACACCCGGCGCCACATGTCCCCACCTTCAGGGGAATCCGGTCCGCACCCGGCGTGCGCTGCGACCGGCCGGAACATGCTCCCCGTCGTGTACGGATCACTCATAGGACGGCTCACGGCAGCCGTCGCACTTCTCTGGCTGCTGACCGCCCCGGCACCCGCGGTGGCGGACAACTGCGCGTACGCCTCCATCGGGGAGGGCGGCGGGAGTTCAGCGGTCGCCGTGTCGGGCAACGGTCACTGCCACGCGGGCCCGGCACCCGAGCCGACTCCACCGCCCGCACCTCCTCCCCTGCCACCCCCGCCACCCCCGCCACCCTCGCCTCCACCCTCGCCTCCGCCTCCACCCCCGCCGCCCCTTCCCGCACCACCGCCCCCCGCGCCACCACGACCGGAACCGGAGCCCGTGCCACCGCCTCCTTCGCCCTCGCCCTCCGTACGCCCCACGCATCCCGCGCCCCGGCCCGTGGCGCTCCCCGCCTACCGCAAGCCGCCGCGCAAGGTCCCGCGGCGCGGCACCTCCCTGGTCACCCTCACCCTGCTGATCACGGCCCCCGCGGTGTTCGCCGTCGCCGTGCTGCGTCCCCGCTCCCGATGACCTCCGGAGGAACTCATGTCGGAATGGCTTGTTCTCACCCTCGCCATGGTCGCGGCGAGCGCCGTCGTCCTGACCATCGCCGTGCTCAACAACCGCCGGATCAAAGACGATGACGACCCGTCCGAGACCCCTGACGTCATCGAGTACATGACGATGATGATCGGCGTGGTCTACGCGATCGTGCTGGGCCTCGCCATCGCGGGCGTCTGGGAGGGCCGCAGCGCCGCCCAGGAGTACGTACGCCAGGAGGCCCAGGCACTGCACGAGGTGAACGTCCGCTCCGCCGTCTACCCGGCCGAGGTGCGTACGCGCATCCGCGCCGATGTCGACACCTACGTCCGCCACGTCGTCCACGACGAGTGGCGGTCGATGACCGAACACGGCTCTCTCACCGACGAGGGGGCCCGGCTCCTCGGCAAGGTGCGCACCGATGTCACCGGCTACCGGCCGAGGAACGATCACGAGGGCCAGGCATATCAGCCACTGGTCGATCAGGTCGCCGCGGCCGACGACGCACGCAACGCACGCGGACAGAGTGCCGGCGCGACCATGCCGGGCGTGGTCTGGTTCGGCCTGATCACCGGGGCGCTGGTGACCGTCGGGCTGATCTTCACACTGCAGATCCGCAGAACCTTCCGTGAACTGCTGCTGGCCGGCCTCTTCAGCGTCCTGATCGCCTTTCTCCTCTTCCTGATCTGGGACTTCGACTCCCCCTTCGGCCGGGGAATCTCGGCCACCGCGGCACCGTTCCTCGATCTGTTGCCCGGCGCGGCGGGCGGATAGCGGTCCGCCGAAATGCCGGCGGTGCGCCGCTCGGGGGAAACAGGTGCCCCGGGCGGCGCACTCCGATCGCGAGCAATATGCGCAACTTCTAGCGTTTGGCGCGTCGAGGTGCATTTCTGACGCCATGTGGAAATCCGTTCCGCAACTGCTCCTCGGGGATCCGGAGGATTCACCCATGCGCGCAATAGGTGCCGCACCCGTCGCCCTGCTCGGCGCCGCCGCTCTCGCCCTGACCGCTCCGGCTGCAACCGCATGCGCCGCGACGTCGGGAGGCGCGTCCTCCGCGACCGGATACACCGTCACTCCGTCGGTGATCGCGCCGGGGAGCCAGGTCGTCCTGGCCGCCCGGGGGTGCTCCACAACCGCCACAGCCGGCTCCGGAGTTTTCGACACGGTCACCATTCCCGGAGGCGCGGCCGTCGCGGCCACGGTCGACCGGGACGCAAAACCCGGCGCCGCCTACGAGGTGACATTCATCTGCAATACGTCGCCCGACTCCACGGCGAAGGCCGGACTCACGGTCCGCGCGGCCTCCGACGCACCCGCCACGAGTGCCCCGGTCTCGCCGGCCGGTGTACAGGGCGGACTCGGCGGCGGCGTCGACAGGATGAACGCCGCGCAGATCGCCGCCGGAACGGCGCTGGCGGTGGTCACGACCACCGGCACCATCTATGTCGTACGTGAGCGCAAGGGGAGCCGCCCGCACTGAGAGCAGGGCAGTGCGGCCCGATACGCCCGTCGCCCCGAGTCCTGCAAGAGGGCTCGGGGCGACGGGCGTATCGGGCCGGCACCACCCGTTCGCCCTTCACTGATCGCCGCCCGGCCGTCTCGCGCTTAGCGTTCCAAGCGTCACGACGAAGGGAGAATCATGGGCCGGCACAACTGGCGCGTCGAACGGACCAGGCACTCGCCGTGGGGCGCTCTTGCCCTGGTGCTGCTCACCGGCCTGGCATTGATGCGGAACGGCGCGGACTTCTCCCTGGGCCCTCCCCGGCCGGCCGCCGCCACGTCGGTCGACCTCCATCGGGCATCCCCCGACGTACCCGGCGGCGGCCCTGGCCGGGACGTTGCCGCGGCCCGGACCCGGGCCGGGGTCGGTGCCGGGACCGGATAGCCTCGCTGCCGTGACAGACCAACAGCCCCACCAGTTCGAACGTGGCACAGACGGCCCGAGAGTGATCGTCGCAGGCCTCGACGGGTCCGATTCCTCCATGCGTGCCGCGGCGTACGCGGCGGGGCTCGCCCGTCGTCAGGGGGCCATGCTCGCCCTCGTCTATGTCCAGCCCGTGCTGCCCGCGGGGGCCGCGCTCGGTGCACCGGTCGCCGATACGACCGGAGAGGTCGCGGAGGAGCTGGTGAACGAGATCCGGGAGGCGACGGAGCGGATGAAGGACATATGGGATGTGCGCTGGGAGTTCCACACCTTCCGCGGTGATCCCTACAACGGCCTCGTCACAGCGGCGGACGAGTTGAAGGCCGATGCCGTCGTGGTGGGAGCGTCGGAGTCGGCCGGGCACCGGTTCATCGGATCGGTGGCGATCCGGCTGGTGAAGGCGGGCCGTTGGCCCGTCACGGTGGTGCCGTAACCGTCGCGGAATCCTCACCTCGGTCGGACGGCAGGCCGTCTTTCGCACCGGACCCACCTGGGCCATCATGAGCGCCCGTCAGGGACAGCCGTCAGTGGAGAGGGTGACTCATGGCAAGGCTCCGAGTGGGCGAGGGTGTACTGCGCCGCAAGCCGATCGAGCAGATCGACGAGAAAGGACCGGCGGGGGACGCCACCACTCAGCTCACCAGAACGCTCGGGTTGTGGCAGCTCACGGCGATCGGCGTGGGCGGCATCATCGGCGCGGGCATCTTCACCCTCGCCGGCACGGTGGCGAACGGCACCGCCGGGCCCGCGGTCCTGATCTCCTTCCTGATCGCGGGTGTGGCGAGCGCGGCGGCCGCCTTCAGCTACGCGGAGTTCGCCGGCCTGATCCCGAAGGCCGGCTCCGCCTACACCTACGGATACGCGGTACTCGGCGAGCTGGTGGGCTGGTTCATCGGCTGGGACCTGCTGCTGGAGTACACGGCGATCGTGGCCGTGGTCGCGATCGGCATCTCCGGCTACTTCAGCTTTCTGCTCGGGGAGATGGGGCTCGAACTGCCGAAGTGGATGCTGGGCGCGCCCGGCACCGGGTCGGGCCATCGCATGGACCTGTTCGCCGCGCTGCTCTGCCTGCTCGTGGCGTACCTTCTGACCCTCGGCATCAAGAACGCGGCCCGCTTCGAAACGGTCGTGGTGGTCCTGAAGGTCCTGGTCGTCCTGCTGGTCATCGGCGTCGGCGTGTTCCACATCAACACCGCCAACTACAACCCGTTCTTCCCGTTCGGGGTGAGCGGTGCCTTCACCGGTGCGGCCACGGTGTTCTTCGCGGTCTTCGGGTACGACGCCATGTCGACGGCGGCCGAGGAGTCCAAGGACGCCCAGCAGCACATGCCGAAGGCGATCCTGTACTCCCTCGGGATCTCCATGGTCCTCTATGTGGCCGCTTGTCTGGTGCTGACCGGAATGCAGAGCTACAAGGACATCGACCCGGAGTCCGGATTCTCCACGGCCTTCAAGTCGGTGGGGCTCAGCGGACTCGCCGATGTGATCGCGGTGGGCGCGATCATCGGCATCCTCACGGTGATGTTCACCTTCATGCTCGGCGTGACCCGGGTGTGGTTCTCGATGAGCCGCGACGGGCTGCTGCCGAAGTGGTTCGCCAAGACCCACCCGACCCGGCACGTACCGACCCGGGTGACCTGGATCGTCGGCGCGGCCTCGGCCGTGATCGCCGGGTTCCTGCCGATCGGCGAGGCTGCCGAGCTGACGAACATCGGCATTCTGCTCGCGTTCGTGGTGGTGTGCGTCGCAGTGATCGTTCTGCGTTACAAGCAGCCAGATCTGCCGCGTACGTTCCGCACCCCCGGCATGCCGTTCGTGCCGGCCCTGGGTGTGGTGTTCTCGATCTGGCTGATCACCTTTCTGCAGTGGCAGACGTGGGTACGGTTCGCGGTGTGGTTCCTGATCGGTCTGGTGATCTATTTCGGTTACTCGTACCGGAAGTCGGAAATGGCGAAGACACCGCAGACGGGTACGGGGTCGGGTACAGGTACGGGTTGATCCATCGCCTGTAAGAACACCCGCTCGACCGCCGCCCGACCGTTCACCGCACCATTCGCCGCACTGTGTGACCGCTCGTCGCACGGAGCCGCCCGTCGCCTGTTCCTCGGCGCCCCGATGGGTTCGTATACGCCAGTCGGCAGCGAAGCGGCAAGTGGCCACTGCGGGGAAGGGCGTTCACGATGACCACCACGACGACCGATGAGCGGGCCCTAGCGGACCTCCAGCGGGACCACGGCCCCGCCGTTCTCACATTCCTGCTCGGGCTGACCTTCGGCGACCGGCAGCGGGCCGAGGATCTGCTCCAGGAGACGCTGGTGCGGGCCTGGCAGAACCCGGAGGCCTTCGACGCTCCGTACGACTCGATGCGGCCCTGGCTCTTCACCGTGGCCCGGCGTCTCGCGATCGATGCGCGCCGCTCCAGGCAGGCGCGGCCGACCGAGGTCAGCGACATCGTGCTGGAGGCCGCCGCGGGCGCGGAGGACACCGCCGAGTCCACGGTCTCGGCCCTCGACGTACGCGATGCAGTACGCACCCTCAGCCCGGAACACCGTGCGGTCCTCGTCCAGATATATTTCCGCGGGCTGAGCGTGGGCGAGACGGCCCGGACTCTCGGTATTCCGGCGGGCACGGTCAAGTCCCGGTCCCACTACGCGCTGCGTCAGCTCTCCCGTAACCTGCCGGGCTACTCCAGCAGGTCCTCCACGGTGATCAGGGCGAGCAGCGACACGGCCTCCGCGACCTCCATGTAGTCGGCGGCGCAGCGGTCGCAGGACTGCAGATGGCGGGAGACCATTCGGGTCTCGTCGGCGGTGAGCGCATCGAGAACATAGGCGCCGAGCGACTGCCGCACGTGCGCGCCCTCTCCGTGATCGGCGGTCATCGCATCCTCGTGTCGTGGACGGATCCGGTCATGACGGATCCTGTCTTTCTGGCCACGTAGGGCGCGCTCCCCCGGTTCAATGCTCCGTGAAGCCCGGTGCCGAGAAGAGAAAGAGGCGAGACGGGATGCGCCCGGAACGTCAGGATGGAACCAGTGGTGGCGGGCTGCTGGTCCCGATGGCCTGGATGTACGCCGAGTACATCGCCGACGAGCTGCTGCGGACCGGCGATCTGATGGAGCCGTCCACCCTGGAGTACCGCGCGGGACGGGACGCCCTCGCGCTCACTGTCTTCCTGTCCGACGGTGGGGTGCCCGATGCCCTGCCCGCGGCCCGGATGGACGAGCTGCGGCTGTTGACGGCGTACGGGGCGGCCTGGCGCGGCTGGGTCTGTGAGCGGCTCGACGCACTTGAGGCGGCCCCGGTGCTCGCGCCCGGTGACGCGGATCCGGATCTGGCGCTGGCCCGCGCGGCCTGGCGGTGGCTGGAGGAGACCGAACTGCTCGCGGCCGACCTCGATACGATCGGTCCGCCGCCCTGGGAACCGATGAGCGACGGGGCGGATGCGGAGGAGGCGGCCCAGGTGTGGACGCCGGCCTGGCAGCTGGGGCTGCCGCTGGGGCATCTGGCAATCCATCTGCACTGATCGCCGCCCCACCGGGTGGTCAGGAACCGTGCACCCCCGCACGGTACTTCGGCAGCCGTACCGTGACCTTCATCCCGGCGCCGATGCCCGTCTCGATGACGAGTCCGTAGTCGTCCCCGTACACCTGGCGCAGCCGCTCGTCGACGTTGAGCAGCCCGATTCCGGTCGACTTGCCGCCCTCGCCGCGCAGGATGCGGCGCAGGCGTTCCGGATCCATGCCGGTGCCGTCGTCCTCGATGACGACCTCGGCCTCCGAACCGGCGTCGAGTGCGCGGATGGTGATGCGGGTCGGGGTCTCCCCTGCTCGAACGGAGCCGGGAGCCCGGGGAAGGGTGACGGCTCCTTCGAGGCCGTGTTTGACGGCGTTCTCGACCAGGGGCTGGAGGCAGAGGAAAGGCAGGGCGACGGGCAGTACTTCGGGGGCGACCTGGAGGGTGACCGCGAGCCGTTCTCCGAAGCGGGCCCGTACCAGTGCCAGGTACTGGTCGATGGAGTGGAGTTCGTCGGCGAGGGTGGTGAAGTCGCCGTGGCTGCGGAATGAGTAGCGGGTGAAATCGGCGAATTCCAGAAGGAGTTCACGGGCCTGCTCGGGGTCGGTGCGGACGAACGAGGCGATGGCGGCCAGTGAGTTGAAGATGAAGTGCGGGGAGATCTGGGCCCGCAGCGCCCTGATCTCGGCCTCGATGAGCTGGGTGCGGGAGCGATCGAGCTCGGCGAGTTCCAGCTGTACGCAGACCCAGCGGGCCACCTCTCCGGCCGCTCTCGCCAGCACCGCGGATTCGCGCGGGGCGTAGGCGATGAGGGCACCGAGGACCCGGTGGTCGACGGTGAGCGGCACGGCGACGGCCCAGCGCAACGGGCAGTCGAGGTCGTCGCAGTCGCTGTGGAAGGCGGTGTCCCGGCCGCTGGCGAGGAGGTCTCGCACCTGGTCCATCACGTGCCGGCCGTGGTGTTCGCCCGCGCCGTCCCAGACGAGCACCCGGTCGCGGTCGGTGAGGCAGAGGGCGTCGGTGCCGAGCAGGGAGCGGAGCCTGCGGGCGGATTTGCGGGCGCTCTCCTCGGTGAGTCCGGCGCGCAGTGGGGGCGCGGCGAGCGAGGCGGTGTGCAGGGTCTCGAAGGTGGCGTGCTCGACGGGGGTTCCGACGTCGCTGGTACGGACCGGGCGGGCGGTGCGGCGGCCGAGCAGGAAGCCCGCGCCGAGCAGCAGAAGGACGAGTACGGCGTATCCGGCCCCGGTCATCGGTGTCTCCCCGAGGCCAGGAGGGCCCGGCGGTGGGCAGCGCGGGTGAAGGAGCGGGGCTGGGGTACGTGCATCGCGAGGCGGAGGATTGAGGCAGACGGGGTCTCCCCTGCTCGAACGCAGCTGAGAGCTTGGGGAAGGAGCGTTGGTGATCGACGACAACGCCGCGAGGTACGTGCCCCGGCCCCGCGACGCCGCGAAGCACGCTGCCGGGCCCTCACAGCGCTTCCGGCAGGTGGAAGCGGCTCATGGCGGCGTTCGTACCGGGAGGTATGCGGCCGGGCGTGGCGAGGGACACCAGGACCATGGCGAGGAAGCCGACCGGCACCGACCAGACGGCGGGCCAGGCGAGCAGGGCGTGCGGCCAGCCGGGCGGGCGTACGGCGCCGCTGACGGTGATGGCGACGGACAGGAACGCGGAGCCGCCGCCGAGCAGCAGACCGGCGATCGCGCCGGGCGGGGTGAGCCGCCGCCACCAGATGCCGAGGACCAGCAGCGGGCAGAAGGAGGACGCGGAGACGGCGAACGCCATCCCCACCGAGTCGGCCACCGGCACCCGGCTCACCATCAGCGAACCGGCCAGCGGTACGCACATGGCGAGGACGGTGGCCAGCCGGAAGTGCCGTACCCCGCGCGACGGGAGCACGTCCTGGGTGATGACTCCGGCGACGGCCATCGTGAGGCCGGAGGCGGTCGACAGGAACGCGGCGAAGGCGCCGCCCGCGATGAGCGCGCCGAGCAGGTCACCGCCGAGCCCGCCGATGACGCGTTCGGGCAGCAGCAGCACGGCGGCGTCCGCGTCCCCGCCGTGGATCAGCTCGGGGGCGTACAGCCTGCCCAGTGCGCCGTAGACCGGCGGCAGCAGATAGAACAGGCCGATGAGGGCGAGGACAGCGACCGTGGTACGCCGGGCGTCGCGGCCGTTGGGGCTGGTGTAGAAGCGGACGACGACGTGCGGGAGGCCCATGGTGCCGAGGAACGTCGCGACGATCAGCCCGTAGGTGGCGTACAGCGGATGGTCGGCGCGGAACACGGAGAGCTGCTCGTCGAAGTGGACGCGGGGCTGCCCGTCGCTCTGCCAGGCGAGCACCAGGAAGATCGCGGGGACGAGGAGTGCGGTCAGCTTCAGCCAGTACTGGAAGACCTGTACGAAAGTGATGGACCGCATGCCACCCGCGGCGACGGCGATGACGACGACGGAGGCCACGAGCACATCGCCGAGCCAGCCGGGCGCCCCGGTCAGGATCTTGAGCGTCAGCCCCGCGCCCTGGAGCTGTGGTACGAGATAGAGCCAGCCCGCCGCGACGACGAAGACGCTCACCAGCCTGCGCACCTGCCGCGATTCCAGCCGCCCCTCGGCGAAGTCGGGCAGGGTGTACGCCCCCGAGCGGCGCAGCGGTGCGGCGACGAACACCAGCAGCACCAGATAGCCCGCGGTGTATCCGACCGGGTACCAGAGCATGTCCGGGCCGTGCACGAGCACCAGGCCGGCGATGCCGAGGAAGGAGGCGGCGGAGAGGTATTCGCCGCTGATCGCTGCGGCGTTGAGCCGGGGCCGTACGGTGCGTGAGGCGACGTAGAAGTCGGAGGTGGTGCGGGAGATGCGCAGTCCGAAACCGCCGACGAGGACGGTCGCGACGACGACGGCCGCGACGGCCGCCACCGCGTACGTACGGCTCACTGTGCGGGGCGGCCTTCCACCAGCCGGGCGAAGTCGCGTTCGTTGCGCTCGGCCCGTCGCACGTACCACCAGGCGGCCAGGGTCAGTGGTGGATAGGCGGCGAACCCGAGGACCGCCCAGACGAGCGCGGCGCTGTGCAGAGCTTCGAAGACCAGCGGCAGTGTGCCGACGACCACGGCGAGGACGGTGAACGCGGTGAGTCCGGCCCGCAGTTGGCTGCGCATCAGCGAACGGACGTAGGCCCCGCCGAGTGCGGTCTGCTCGTCGATCTCCGACTGGGTGCGGTAGCGCGGCAGCGGGCGCACCCGCCGGGGCACCCCCGTCACCACTTCACGCCGGGGCGTTGACTCTGCGGACATGGGCCCGGAGTGTACGCAGCACCGGACGGTCGTGGGAAGGGGTTCGAGTCCGGGCAGGGCCTGGTCAGCGGCCGGTCCGGCGCATCAGCAGATCGCGCAGCGCGCGGGCGTGGCGACGGCTCACGGCGAGCTCCGCGGTGCCGATGCGCACGCTCATGCTGCCCGCGTCGAGGTGGAGTTCAGCGATCCGCCCCAGCGCGACGAGGTGGCGGCGGTGGATGCGTACGAAGCCGCGCGAACGCCAGCGTTCCTCCAGAGTCGTGAGGGGGACGCGGACGAGGTGGCTGCCGTTGTCGGTGTACAGCCGGGCGTAGTCGCCCTGGGCCTCGGCGTAGGCGATGTCGTCGACCGGGATGAACCGGGTCACTCCGCCGAGCTCCACCGGTATCTGGTCGTTCGCGGTGTCGAGTACGGGTGCGGAGCGGTCGCCGACCTGTTCGGCCACGCGCCGTACCGCTTCGGCGAGGCGTTCGCGGCGGACCGGCTTGAGGACGTAGTCGACGGCTTTCAGGTCGAAGGCGTGGACGGCGAAGCCTTCGTGAGCGGTGACGAAGACGATGAGCGGCGGCGCGGCGAATCCGGCCAGCAGCTGGGCGACGTCGAGACCGGTGAGGCCCGCCATGTGGATGTCGAGGAAGACGACGTCGATGGCGGACGGGTCGTCGGGGCCCGCGTCGACGGCGCCGCCGATGCGGCGCAGCGCCTCGGTGGCTCCGGTGGCGCCCTCGGCGCTGCGGATGCGGGGATCGGCGCGCAGGAGGTAGAGGAGTTCCTCCAGGGCGGGTTCTTCGTCGTCGACGGCGAGTACGCGCAGCATGGGGCGGAGTTTAGGGCGTACACGGGGGTTCCGCGCTGGGTGATTCACCGCTTCCATCCGTACCGGACAGCATGCGCACCCTGGAACCTCATCGTGATGTCGGCGCCCATGCGCTGGGTGTACTCGGCGCCGCCGATGCCTTCCGACTGCCGAAGCCGTCGGCCGGATGCCTGTCAGAGGCCGTACACGCGCTCGGCCGTGGTGGCGAGGACGCGAGCCCGCTCGTCCTCGGTGAGGGCGTCGGTCAGGGTGTGTACCGCTTCGACGACCTCCTCGTACGTCGCCGCGAGCCGGCACACCGGCCAGTCCGAGCCGAACATCACCCGGCCGGGGCCGAAGGCGTCCAGGACGGTGTCGGCGTACGGGCGCAGGTCGCTCACGGTCCAGGAGTGCACATCGGCCTCGGTGACCAGGCCGGAGAGTTTGCACACGGTGTTGGGGCGGGCGGCCAGGGCCCAAAGGTCGTCGGCCCAGGGGTGCAGTTCACCGGTGGCGACGGGCGGCTTGCCGGCGTGGTCGAGTACGAAGGTCAGCCCGGGCAGCAGGGCTGCGGCCTCGACGGTGGCGGGCAGTTGGTGGGCCTGGACGACGAGGTCGTAGACGAGTCCTGCGTCGGCGACGGCACGCAGTCCGCGCCGGACGTCGGGACGCAGCAGCCACTCGGGGTCGGATTCGCCCTGGACCTGGTGGCGGATACCGACGAGCCGGTCGCCGCCGGGGAGTTCACACAGCGCGGCAAGGGTGTCGGCGACGTCCGGAGCCGTGAGGTCGCACCAGCCGACGACGCCCGCGACGAGGTCGTTGTCGTGGGCGAGGGCCAGGAACTCGGGCGTCTCCTCGGGGACGGTGACGGTCTGGACGAGAACGGTGGCGCACACTCCGACGGCGCGCGCCTCGGGCTCCAGGTCGGCGAGGGTGAACGTACGCCGGAGCGGGGCGAGTTCGTCGCCGCTGATCCATTCCTGGTCGCGCACCGACAGATCCCACACATGGTGGTGGGCGTCGACGATCCGTTGCTGACCGGTCATGTCACAGCTCCCAGGCGACCGGGAGACCGGCTTCGGCGCCGTCCGCCGAATAGTCGTGCGCGACGTCGAGGAGCTCGTCCATCCTGGCCTGCCAGGCGACGTTGACCGGGAGTTTCTCCAGTTCGGCGAGGAGTGCGGCGTAGTCCTCGCAGTCGATGACGTGGAAGAGATCGGTGCCGCTGCGCCAGATCGTCCAGGACGTGGCGCCTGCTGCGCGGATCGCGGTGGTCAGCTCCGCGGGGACTTCACGGTGCGCGGCCTCGTACTCCTCGATGCGGTCGGCGCGGACCTTGGTGTGCAGGGCGATTCTCATGTCAGTGTCCGTCCTCGGTCAGCAGGCCCTCGGCGCGCAGGTCTTCCCAGAGGGCGTCCGGGATCTCGCGGCGCAGCAGGGCGGCGGCGTCGCGCACCTCGTCCGGGGAGCGGGTGCCGACGAGCACTCCGGCGACGGCCGGGTGCGCGAGCGGGTAGTGGAGGGCCGCGGCCCGCAGCGGGACGCCGTGGCCCTCGGTGACGGCCTTGATGCGCAGCGCCCGGTCCAGGAGGGCCAGGGGGGCGGCCGTGTAGTCGTATGTGGCGCCGGGGCGCGGGTCGGCGAGCAGCCCGGAGTTGAAGACCCCGCCGACGACGACGCTGCGGCCGCGGGCGGCCGCCTCGGGCAGCAGTTCGGTCAGGGCGGACTGGTCGAGGAGGGTGTATCGGCCCGCGCAGAGCACGACGTCGACATCGGTGTCACGCACGAAGCGGGTGAGCATCGCGGTCTGGTTCATGCCTGCGCCGATCGCGCCGATGACGCCCTGCGCGCGCAGCTTCTCCAGTTCGGGGTAGGCCTCGTCGAACGCGGCCTGCGCGTGGTCGTCCGGGTCGTGCAGATATGCGATGTCCAGGCGGTCGAGGCCGAGCCGTTCCAGGCTGTCCTCGATGCTGCGGCGCACGCCTTCGGCACTGAAGTCCCAGCGGCGGCGGTGCGTGGCCCGTACGGCGAATCCCTCGGAGAGACCGTCGGAGAGACCGTCGGACATGTTCTCGCAGGCCGTACCGGTGTCGGCGGGCAGCGGGTCGAGCACCCGTCCCACCTTGGTGGACAGCACATACGAGTCGCGGGGTCTGGTGCGCAGGGCCTCGCCGAGCCGTCGTTCGGAGAGGCCGAGTCCGTAGTGCGGCGCGGTGTCGAAGTAGCGGACGCCCTCGTCCCATGCGGCGTCGACGGCGGCCGCCGCCTGCGCGGGGTCGACGGCGGTGAAGAGATTGCCGATGGCAGCCGCTCCGAAGGACAGCTCGGTGATCTCGACCGCGCTGCTTCCCACCCTGTTGCGCCGCATGCTTCCGCCGCCCTCCCCGATGATCGCTTCCTGCACACAGGAATATTCATCGGATCACTTGGGCACGTCAACACCTCAGACGCCATGAACCGCGGCACATTCCCAGAAATTTGTCCGATCTATGGCCGATCAGGGCGCAGGCCGTTCACCGAGCGGGCAGCAGTGCGAGCAGCTGCGCCACCTCGTCGTCGGCGCAGCCCGCCAGCCGCTCCAGATCGGGCAACGCCTTGCCGTCGGCCACCAGCCCGACCTGCACCCGGCCGCCGTATGTGGACAGGGCGATGGCCAGGGACTGGCCGCGGGCCAGCGGCGCCATGGGGTAGACGGCGCGCAGCGGGCAGCCGCCGAGCGAGAGCGCCGAACGCGGCAGGGGCACGCTGGTGACCAGGACGTCGAAGAGCATCCTGGCCGCGTTCCCGGCGATCGGTGCGCCGAAGCGATGGGCCAGCGAGGGCAGTTGATCGGCGAGTACGGCCACCGCACCGGCGCCGCGGAAGGGCCCCGCAGCCTTGTTGCGGTCCATGGCCGTGCGGACGGCACGGAGCCGCTTCCACGGGTCGGGCTCGGAGACGGGGAGCCCGAGCAGATAGGCGGAGAGCTTGTTCCCGCTCGCGGCGGCCTGGCCCGGTCTGCGGCGGGACACCGGCACCAGGGCGCGCGGGTCCTCGGCGGGCAGCGGTTCGCCGCGTTCCAGCATCCAGCGGCGCAACGCCCCGGCGACGACTGCGAGCAGGACATCGTTGGTCGTGCCTCCGGCGGCCCGCCGGATCCGCTGGACGGCGTCGAGGTCCAGGTCCGCGGTAACCAGCCGCCGGGTGCCGCTGGAGCTCGCGGTGAGTGCGGGCGCGCCACGCAGATCGAGGCGACTGGCCCGCACCATGGAGGCACCGACCCCGAATGCCCGCCCGAGATCCTCGATCCGGCCCAGCGCGAGGCCGGCGACCTGGCGCGGACCCGGCATCCAGGAGCGGGGCGGAACCGCTCGCGCCCGGCGGGCGGGCATGCCGCCGCGGGCACGTCCGGCGACGGAGGCGATCTCGTCGAAGATCCCGGCTCCGATGGCGACCGCTCGCATTCCGTCGGCGAGCGCATGGTGGAGCTTGACGAGCACGGCGAAGGGGCCGCCCTCGGCGCCGCCGATCACATACATCTGCCAGGGCGGCAGACCCCGTTCGAGCGGCCGCTCCATCAGTTCACCGGCGAGCCGGGTGGCGCCCGCCATGAATCCGCCGTCCTCGCCCCGCGACTCGGCCTCGGTCAGTTGTACCCGCTCGATGTGCCGGTGCACATCGAAGTCCTTGTCCACGAACCAGGCCGCACCGCCGACCGGCAGCAGTACGTCCCTGACCCGCATCCGCAGCCGGGGAATCGCTGCGGCGCGGGTGCCCAGCAGCTCCAGCACGGTCTCCGGGCCGGCGCCCTGCGCCGGATCGGACGGAGGCGCGAAGACGGCGAGCGCGCCGAGGTGCATGGGGTGGGCATCGGATTCGAGGTGCCAGAAGGCCAGATCGAGAGGTGCCAGTAGCTCAGTGCCCAACGGGTCCTCATGTCATCGGAGACAAAGACTGACGGATTCGCAGTCAATCGTTCGCGGTCGGTTACGGTCAAGCACATACATATTACGTTCTGTTACTGTCGGGTAGTACTCAACATCGCCGTCATTCGCGTTCCGGAATGACGAATTCGCACCACACGCTCTTGCCGCAGCCCCGCGACTCCACACCCCACAGGTCCGCCAGCCGGTCCACCAGCATCAGCCCTCGACCGGACACCCCGGCCTGCCCCGCGTCCCGGCGCCGGGGCAGCGCGCTGGAACGGTCCTCGACGTCGACCCGCAGCCGCCGCTCCGGCCCGGTGAGCACCCGGATCGTGACGATCGCCCCGCCGTCGGTGTGCATCAGCGCGTTGGTGATCAGCTCGTCGGCGGCCAGCTCGACCTCGTCGGCCCGCGTCCTGGCGCCCCAGGCCCGCACCGCCGCACGGATCATGTGCCGCGCGGAGCTCAGCGCCTCCGGGTCGCCCTGCGCGACATGCTGCTGGAGCCGGCCGCCCGGCCGGGGTGCGTGAGCGGCCTGTCGGCGCAGCAGCAGGACCGCCACGTCGTCCTCGCCGCCACGCTCGTCGACCTCCTCGCAGAGCCGGTCGGCCAGCCGCTGGAGGTCCTGCGGACCGTTACGCACCATGGACGTCAGCAGCTGCATGCCCTCGTCGAGGTCGGCTCCGGGCAGTTCCACCAGTCCGTCGGTGAACAGCACCAGCGTCTGACCGGGGTCCAGCTCGACCGTGCTGACCGGGTATTCGAGCCGCCCGAACTCGGCCGACAGCCCCAGCGGCAGCCCGCCCTCCACGGGCAGCCTGCGGCAGCTGCCGTCGGTGTCGCGCACCAGCGGATCGACATGGCCGGCCCGGACCAGCTGCACGACTCCCGTCGTCAGGTCGGCCTCGGCGTAGGAGCAGGTCGCGAAGCGGTCGGTGTCCAGTTCATGGAGGAACACGGAAGCCCGGGCCATCACAGTGGCGGGGCTGTGCCCCTCCGCCGCGTAGGCGCGCAGCACGATGCGCAGCTGCCCCATGACAGCCGCGGCATGCGTGTCATGACCCTGTACGTCCCCGATGACGACCCCGACCCGGCCGCCGGGCAGCGGGATGACGTCGTACCAGTCGCCCCCGATGTCCCGGCCCAGCCGGGCCGACCGGTACCGCACGGCTACCTGCGCGCCCGGCACGTCCGGGATCCGGCGCGGCAGCATGGCCTGCTGGAGGCCCTCGGCGAGATCGTGCTCCTGCTCGTACAGCATGGCCCGCTGCAGACTCTGGGCGATGGAGCTGCCGAGCGCGACGAGCAGGTTGCGTTCGTCGCCGGTGAAGCCGTCCTTCTCGCTGTAGAGCAGTCCGAGTGCGCCGATGGGCCGGGCCTGGGCGATCAGCGGCAGATAGGCGGCGGACGTGATGCCGAGATGGCTGATGTGGGGCCACAGAATCGGGTACGAGGTGGCGAAATCCGTGGCGGACTCGATGAAGCGGGGCGAGAGCGTGGTCACCACTTCGCTCATCGGGTATTGCTCGTCCGTCCGGGTGTAACGGGTACCGGGTACGAAGGAGCCCTCCGGGCCGTCCGCCACCAGATGGATGCGCCCCGCCTCGATCAGGCCCACGACCAGACTGGTCGCACCGAGATGCGCCAGACCCTGCGAGTTCTTCAGCACGTCGATGACGTCCCGGACCGTCCGGGCGTGGGCCAGCGCGGCCGTGGTGCCCTCCACCAGGCTGGTGCGGCGCTGCCGCTCCATGTCCAGTTCGCGGCGGGCGGTGGAGTCGGCCAGCTCCTGGGTGGCGTCGCGGACGATGCCGATGATGCGACGGGGGCGGCCGGTCCCGTCGCGCTGGATGAAGCCCTGGGTATGGGTCCAGCGCAGAGTGCCGTCACGCCTCAGGATCCTGAAATACGCGCCGTAATTTCTCTGCCCGCCCTTGAGGGCCTGCGCGACCATCGCGTCGAGCCGGACACCCTCGTCCGGCGGCACCCGCGGTGCGAGCGACTCCGGCCGGTCGTCGTATTCCTCGGCCCGCAGGTCGAACACATCGAGTGCGGGCCGGTCCATGTGCATGAGGCCACTGTCGAGGTCCCAGTCGAAGCTGCCCATACGGTTCAGGGCGAGACTGAGATCCGGGTGGGCGGGCCAGTCGTCCGGGAGTGACAGGGCACCCGCTACCCGATCATCCATGCGGGTCACTCTGCCACCATTTGTCCGATTCTTCGAGCGAACCCCGCACCGGTGGGGAATCCGGTGTCGCACCGTCGGAGCGCCTCCCCACCCCCACCGGCACCGGACTGCAGGGCCCCGGATCGCCCGGAGGGCCGCCCGCCCAGAGGCCGCAGGTCAGCAGCGGATACCGTGTCCCGTGGAGCACGGTAAGCCCATCCTTACTTCTACCCTGCGCCGCACTGCCCGCGTCAGCCCGTTCTAAGGACCTGCACTCCATGACCCGCCCCGTCCGCGTCGCCATAGTCGGAGCCGGCCCCGCCGGAATCTACGCAGCGGACGCGCTGCTGAAATCCGAGGCCGCCCAGGACCCGGGTGTTTCGATCGACCTGTTCGAGCGGATGCCCGCCCCCTTCGGCCTGATCCGCTACGGAGTGGCCCCTGACCACCCGCGGATCAAGGGCATCGTCCAGGCACTGCACCAGGTGCTCGACAAGCCGCAGTTGCGGCTGTTCGGCAACGTCGACTACCCCGCCGACATCGACCTGGACGATCTGCGGTCCTTCTACGACGCGGTGATCTTCTCCACCGGCGCCGACGCGGACCGCGCGCTCGACATCCCCGGCGGCTCCCTGGACGGTTCGCACGGCGCGGCCGACTTCGTCTCCTGGTACGACGGACACCCCGATGTAGCCCGCACCTGGCCCCTCGATGCGGAGAAGGTCGCCGTGCTCGGGGTGGGCAATGTGGCGCTGGACGTGGCACGCATGCTCGCCAAGACGGCGGACGAACTGCTGCCGACGGAGATACCCGCGAACGTCTACGAGGGGCTCAAGGCCAACAAGGCCCTGGAAGTACATGTCTTCGGGCGTCGCGGTCCCGCGCAGGCCAAGTTCAGCCCGATGGAGCTGCGGGAGCTGGACCACTCACCGAACATCGAGGTCATCGTCAACCCCGAGGACATCGAGTACGACGCGGGCTCGATCGAGACCCGGCGCGGCAACAAGCAGGCCAACATGGTCGCCTCCACGCTGGAGAACTGGGCCATCCGCGACGTGGGCGACCGGCCGCACAAGCTGTTCCTGCACTTCTTCGAGTCCCCGGCCGAGATCCTCGGCGAGGACGGCCGGGTCGTCGGCCTGCGCACCGAGCGGACAGAGTTGGACGGCACCGGGAACGTCAAGGGCACCGGACGCTTCACCGACTGGGACGTACAGAGCGTCTACCGCGCGGTCGGCTACTACTCGCAGGAGCTCCCGAAGCTCCCGTTCGACGTGGCCTCCGGCACCGTCCCGCACGCCGCGGGGCGTGTCGTCGACGGCGAGGCGCCCATGCCGTCGGTGTACGTCACGGGGTGGATCAAGCGCGGCCCGATCGGTCTGATCGGCCACACCAAGGGCGATGCCAACGAGACGGTCGCCTGCCTTCTGGACGACCACGCCACCGGCCGACTGGCCACCCCGGCACAGCCCGAGCCGGAGGCCGTCACCGCCTTCCTGGAGGAGCGCGGCGTCCGCTACACCACCCGCGAGGGCTGGTACCGCCTGGACGCGCACGAGCAGGCCCTGGGTGCGGAGCAGGGACGCGAGAGGATCAAGGTCGTGGAGCGCGACGCCATGCTGGACGCCTCCGAGCCCCGCTCCTGACGATACGGACCGTTCCTGAACGTGCGGCCGGAAGGGCAGCTCCGTCCACCTCGGCGGAGCTGCCCGGCCCGCGATTTCACTCAACGGCCCTGCAGCGCCCGGACATTGTCCCCGAACGTCCACCGTTCCCGGGCAGTGAGCGCGCACCCGTACATGCTGCCGTTGCGGTACTGCATGTTCAGCCACCACAGGCGGCATTGTCCGCGTACTTCTTCACAATGGGCAGGCAGGCGCCCGTCGATGATGCGGATGAGGTCGACCTGCGAGGTCGACAACTGATTGATGTCGCCGCTGCCGGTCAGACCGGTCTCGATGTCGACGCCGTCGAAGTTGCATTCCTTCAGGATCGGCACGACCGTATCGACGAACCGGTCGGCGACGGCGCTGGAGCCGAGGCCGATACCGGCGGTCGCACCCCCGATGGACATCAGGGTGGTCAGTCCGGCGCCCTTCGCCTCGCACATCTCCGCCGGCGTCGGGACCTTCACGGCCGTGGCCCGTGATGCGGCTGTCGGTGACCGGAATCCAACCGAGTGGCGGATGCGCACCGTTGGACGCACCGTTGGAGCGCCGTCCCAGTTCTCCCAGTGCCCCCGGAGCACCTTGCCCGAGGGCTTCGCCCTGACCCCGCACGTGCCCTTCTGCGCGACGCCCGGTGTTGCGCCGACGAGCATCTGCACGACACAGGCTGCCGCGAGGCCGAGCCCCGGCAGACGCGATGTCCGACCGATCAGGTTCAGTTCCCTTCTCGGGAAATTTCATTGCCATGCCCCTGACAAATATCCTGACAATCGTTCACCTCGAAGCACCGCGAGCCACGATGCGCCCAACGCAGGTTGATCCAGACCTTTCACCAATGGGTCCGAACCAAAGGCGGATGCCGATAACCGGAGGTCGGTTGTAGGCGGAAGTCGGCTTAGCTTAGGCTTACCTAAATCCTCGCAGTCCGCGCGGGATCAAACCGCTCCGTTCACCAACCCATGAGGAACATCCATGTCCCGGTTCACCCCCGTGCGTCGCCGGACGCTCGCCGCAACTGCCACCGCCGCAGCGTTCGTTCTCGTCCTCGGTGGTTGCTCGTCGAGCGACGACGGCAAGGAGACCTCCGGCGCATCCGGGAAGAGCAACGGAGCGTTCCCCGTCTCGATCAAGAGCGCGCTCGGCACTGCCGAGATCAAGGAACAGCCCGAACGGATCGTCACCCTCGGCCAGGGCTCGGCCGAGACCGCCATCGCGCTCGGCCACACCCCGGTGGGCATGGAGAAGTACGAGTGGGGCAGCGACAAGACGGGCTATCTGCCCTGGATCCACGAGGCGGTGAAGAAGTCCGGCGACAAGCTGCCGACCCAGTTCACGGGCGGTGAGGACATCGACTTCGAGGCCATCACCGAGCTGGAGCCGGATGTCATCCTCGCGCCGTGGTCCGGGATCACGCAGAAGGACTACGACATCCTCAAGGACATCGCCCCCACCGTCGCCTACCCCGATCTGGCGTGGAGCACGGACTGGGACCAGCAGATCGACATCATCGCCAAGGCACTGGGACAGCCGGACCAGGCGAAGACCCTCGTCTCGAAGATCGAGAAGCAGCTGTCCGACGCGGCGGCGACCCGGCCGGACTACAAGAACTACAAGTTCTCGTACATCTACAACACCGGCCCCGGCACCCTCGGCGTGTTCAAGCCCAACGAGCAGCGCGTCAAGATGGTGTCCTCCCTCGGCCTCACCGTCGACCCGGTGGTGAACACCTTCAAGGAGACCAAGGGCACCGACTCGGCGCTCATCGGTCTGGAGAACGCCGAGAAGCTGAAGGACAGCGACCTGGTCTTCACCTTCTACATGGATGACAAGTCCCGCAAGGAGATCGAGGCTCAGCCGCTGTACGCGGCGATCCCCGCGGTCAAGAGCGGCGCCGTGGTCTCCAGCAAGGACAACTCCTTCGTCACGGCCTCCTCGATCATCAACCCGCTCACCGTGCCGTGGGTGATCGACCGCTACCTGCCGCTGATCGACAAGGCCATCAAGTCCGCCGACAACAGCTGAGACCGACCACCACCCACATGGCCACCACCACGCACGCACCGCCGAGCGGTGCCGGAGCCTCACGGGCCGGCACCGCTCGGCGGGTGTATTCCCTCGTCATCGCAGTCGTCGTCCTCGTTCTCGCCGTGCTCGCCAGCGTCATGTTCGGCAGCCGGACCACTTCGTTCAGTGATGTGCTGCACGTCCTGGCCGGTACCGCCGATCCGAATGTCACCACCATCGTCGAGAGCCGCTATCCGAGGACCGCGCTCGGTGTACTCGCCGGTCTCTGTCTGGCCGTCGCGGGCACACTCATGCAGGGCGTGACCCGTAATCCACTGGCCGATCCCGGTCTCCTCGGGATCAACGCGGGCGCCTCGGCGAGCATCGTCGCCGCGACGGCCTTCCTGGGGGCGTCGGGCAGTACGGACACCATGTGGTGGGCGCTCCCCGGTGCGCTGATCGCCGGTCTGCTCGTCCATGCGATCGGATCAGCGGGTTCGGGCAGCGGACTGGTGCGGCTCGTGCTCGCCGGTGCGGTGCTCTCCGCCGTGCTGATGGCGTTCATCCAGGCAGTCACCCTGAGCCGGCCGCAGGTGTTCGACAGCTACCGGTACTGGGTCGTCGGCGCGCTCGGCGGCAGGGACTTCGACGTCTTCCTGTCGGTTCTGCCGTTCGCCGTGGTCGGACTGGTGATGGCCGCGGTGCTGGGGCCCGGCCTCAACACGCTCGCACTCGGTGACTCGACCGCGGCGTCCCTCGGGGCGAATCCGGCCCTGGTCCGGGCGGGCGGGCTGCTCTCGGCCACGCTGTTGAGCGCCGCGGCAACTGCGGCGGTCGGCCCGATCGCCTTCGTCGGCCTGGCCGTTCCGCATGTGGTGCGGGCCCTGGTCGGTGTCGACTTCCGTGTGCAGATCCTTTTCTCTGCACTGGCCGGTCCCGCGCTGCTGCTCCTCGCGGATGTCGTGGGGCGGGTGGTCATGCGCCCGCAGGAACTGATGGTCGGGGTCGTGACAGCGTTCATCGGAGCGCCCGCACTGCTCATTGCCGTGCGCAGGATGAGGGGCAACGCATGACGTCGCATCAGGCCGGATTCCGTACCGTCTCGCCCAGGATGTTTCTGACGATCGGCAGGGCGGTGGCGTTGCCGTTCCGGCGAGTGTCCGTGCTGACGGCACTCGTGCTGTTCTTGCTGCTCGTGGTGGCCGCCGTCGCCACGCTGTCGCTCGGGCGGCTGGGCATTCCGCTCGCCGATCTCACCGGGGCGGTGACGGGCGGGGCCGAGGGCAGTCACGCTTTCGTCCTGGAACGCCTGCGCGGCCCCCGTCTGGTGGTCGCCATGGGCACCGGCGCAGCGCTCGGTCTTTCCGGGGCACTGTTCCAGTCAGTCACCCGCAATCCGCTCGGCAGCCCGGATGTGATCGGGCTGGCGTCCGGCGCCGGCGCGGGCGCCGCGATCACCGCGCTGATGTTCCCGGACACCGTGCCGGTGGCCCTCGGCGCACTGCTCGGTGCCGTCCTCGCCATGGTGCTGGTCTACGTGTCGACCGGCACCGGGTTCCGTAACCCCGCACGGCTCGTCATCGCCGGTATCGGTGTCGCCGCGATCGGCACGGCGGTCACCCAGTACGTCGTCTACGCCATGGAGCGGGACCGGGCGGCCGTCCTCACCGCCTACGTCAACGGCAGCCTGTCGGCGCGGTCCTGGGACGACGCCACCACGATCTGGCTCGTGCTGCTGATCGTGGCCCCGCTCACCGCCCTGATCGCACGGCGGCTGGACATCGGGGAGATGGGCGACGACATCGCGGGCGCACTCGGGTCCGAGCCCCGCAACACGAAGACGATCGCCATCGTGCTGGCGATCGTGCTCTCGGCGGGCGCCGTCGGTGTCGCCGGGCCCATCGCGTTCATCTCGCTGACGGCTCCGCAGATCGCCAAGCGGATCACCCGGGTCTCCGGCCCGCACCTGTTGCTGTCGGCGCTGACCGGCGCGCTGCTGCTGGTGATCGCGGATCTCTGTGCCCAGCAACTGCCGCTGTTCGAGAACCTGCCCGTGGGCATCTACACGATGGCCATCGGGGGTGTGTACCTCGGCTGGCTGCTGGCACGGGAGTGGCGCCGGGGAGTGCTGTGAGACCCTTCGGGGGCTGTCACTCGCCGCTGAAACAGGTGTACGGCGCCACGGACACGCCCTCGCAAACGGCCCGTTCGTCGTCCTCTGCGGCCGCCGGATCCAGACCACCCGCCCACAGCCGATCATGACGAGGCCGACGTCGCGTCCGGGAATGATCTCCGTACCGGGCATGCTGCCACCGTGACCGGACCCGGCCTCCCATCCCCCACCTCACGGCCTCTCTTGAACGCGTTCAAGAGAGGCCGTAGAGTCATCACCGAGCACACTTGAACACGTTCAAGTCGGGGGGTGGTCATGTCCGTACTGGTCGGTCTGATCGTGATGCTGGGCATGCTGGTGGTGGTTCCGATGGGGCTGCGGCTGACCGGTGCGCCCGAGCTGGACCGGATGCGCCGTCTGTGGCCGCTCTTCGCCGTGCCGGGCGCCGTCGCACTCTGGCTGCCGCGAGGCGGGCCCGCCGCCGTCCTGGCGGCCTGTTACGCGCTCGGCGCCGTGCTCCTCGCCCTGCACGCCCCGCCGCGGCTGCTCCGTAACCTCGCAGCGTCCAGAGCGTCCGCCGTGGCACCCACGGAGATCGCCCTGCTCACCGCCCTGGTCACCCCTGCGATCGCCGCCGTCGCACTGGTCGCCGAACGCTCGGGGCACACACTCTTCGGCTTCGGGCTCGGCATCCTGGCACTGACCGTGCCGCACTTCCACTTCGCCGGATTCGCCGCCGCACTGGTCTCGGGACTCGTCTGCCGGATCGCCGACAGCGCCGCAGGAAGGTTCGCTGCGCTGAGCGTGCCGCTGGGCACCCTGCTCGTACTGATCGGCTATTTCATCGGGGACCGGGCCGAGCTGGCCGGGGCAGTCGTTCTGACAGCGGGCATGTGGACCGTCGCCCTGCTCACCTGGCGATCGATCCGCGGCGGGCAACGGGACCGCATCACCCGGCTGCTGCTCGCCACCTCGTCCGCCGTGCTCGTGGTCACCATGGTGCTCGCGCTGAGCTGGGCACTGGGCGAGGCCACCGGGCTCCCTCACCCCACGCTGACGTGGATGGCCGCCACCCACGGTCTCGGCAACGCACTCGGCTTCGCGCTCTGCTCCGTGCTTGCCTGGCGCAGGCTCCGGAATCACACCGATCACGAAGGCAGGACCTCATGAGCACCTTCACCTACCCCGAGGTCGGAGCCACTCGCCTCGGCCCGCTCCCCGACGGCTACAACCACCTCCACCACCGGACCCGGGTCGGACGCGGCCGGGCCGACTTCGAGACAGCGGGCGCGGCGGTCACCGAATGGCGCATGCATCGAACCAGCGGTGCCGGGGTCCGCGCGTCGGCGGCCCGCGCCGAGGCAGGGGTCTCGGTTCGGGTGTCGCTGGGCATCGGCCCGTTCCGGTTCACCGCACCCTGCCGCGTCGTCTGGACCGCGTACGAGAAGAACCGCATCGGGTTCGCGTACGGGACGCTGGTCCGGCACCCCGAGTGCGGCGAGGAGTCATTCGTGGTGGAGCTGGCGGACGACGGGGCGGTGTGGTTCACCGTCATGGCGTTCAGCCGCCCTGCCGCCTGGCACGCCCGGCTCGCGGGGCCCGTCGTACCGGTGATCCAGCGGTGGTACGCCCGTCGGCTCGGCACCACGCTGCGCCGGATCGTCACCGAAGACCGGGGAGCGCGGGTCTGAAGGGCCGAGCCGCGTCACCGGACCGATACTGGAGACAATGGAGTGGTTCACCGCAGACGGGTACTGGCTCAGCCGGCTGATCTTCCAGCGGGCTCTGGCCGGCATCTATCTGGTCGCCTTTCTCACCGCCGCGCTCCAGTTCCGGGCGCTGATCGGCGAACGCGGCATGCTGCCCGTACCGGATTTCCTGCGGCGTACGGACTGGCGCAGCACGCCCGGCCTCTTCCGGCTCCACTACTCCGACCGCTTCTTCGCCCTCGTCTGCTGGACCGGCTGCGCGCTCGCCGTCGCGCTGATCGCGGGCGTGGACGCCTATGTTCCGCTCTGGGCGGCGATGGCGCTCTGGGCACTGCCGTGGGCGCTCTATCTGTCGATCGTCCAGGTAGGCCAGACGTGGTACGGCTTCGGCTGGGAGTCCCTGCTGCTGGAGACCGGCTTCCTCGCCGTCTTTCTCGGCAACGCGGACACGGCGCCGCCCGTGCTGGTGCTGTGGCTGCTGCGCTGGGTGCTGTTCCGGGTGGAGTTCGGCGCCGGGCTGATCAAGATCCGCGGCGACGAATGCTGGCGCAAGCTGACGTGTCTGTACTTCCACCACGAGACCCAGCCGATGCCGGGACCGCTGAGCTGGTTCTTCCACCGGCTGCCCAGGCCCGTCCACCGGGCCGAGGTGGCGGCCAACCATGTCACTCAACTCCTGGTGCCGGTGCTCCTCTTCACTCCGCAGCCGGTGGCGAGCGCGGCCGCGGGACTGATGATCGTCACCCAGCTGTGGCTGGTCGTCTCGGGGAACTTCGCCTGGCTGAACTGGGTGACGATCACTCTCGCCCTGTCCGCCGTCGACTGGTCCCTGTTCACCGCGCCGCCCGCACAGTCCGCGCCGCCGCTCTGGTACGAGATCGTCGTCATCGCGGTCACCGCGCTGGTCGTGTTCCTCAGCTACCGCCCGGCGCGCAATCTGATCTCCCGCCGCCAGGTGATGAACCGCTCGTTCGACCCACTGCATCTGGTCAATACCTACGGCGCGTTCGGCAGCATCAGCCGGGTCCGGCTGGAGGTGGTGGTCGAGGGCACCGACGAGCAGGAACTCCACGACGGCACCGTCTGGCAGGAGTACGGCTTCCGCGGCAAGCCGGGCGATCCGCACCGGCTGCCCCGCCAGTTCGCCCCGTACCATCTGCGGCTCGACTGGCTGATGTGGTTCGCGGCCCTCTCCCCCGCGTACGCGGGCCCCTGGTTCGGCCAGTTCGTGGAGCGGCTGCTGGAGAACGACCGGGACACGCTCCGGCTGCTGCGCCACAACCCGTTCCCCGAGACCCCGCCCACACATGTCCGCGCCAGGCTGTACCACTACCGGTACACGACCTGGCGCGAACTGCGGGCCACCGGACGGTGGTGGCACCGCACCTATGTGCGGGACTTCATGCCCCCCGTATCGCTCGCTCCCGCCTGGGTCAGCCCGACCAGGCGATCTTGAACACCCGGGCGTGCTTCCCGGTCCTGCGGGCCGCCGCCGGTGCGTCGATCGCCAGCGAGCCGTCCGTGGCGCGCCGGCTGAGCGGCCGGTCGTGACCGAGCAGGGTGACCCGGTCACCGCTGCGGATCGGCACGGGGGCCTCGACGGTGAGGTTCGCGCCCTGATGCGCCAGGGCCCAGGCTCCAGCTTCTGCTCGCCACTGGCTTCTGCGGCGCGTGGTCGACCTGGTCGGCGTTCTCGTACGAACTGCTGTCCCTCACATCGGCCCGCCGTCACATCGGCCCGCCATCTGCTGCTCAGCGTCGCTGGGGGATCGGGCTGTCGTTCGCCGGGGCAGCGGCGGCCGATGCGGCCTTCTGACCGGGGGACGCCCGAACAGCCGAGCTCCAGCCCACCCCTCGCGGGGTGCGGGCCGGAGCTCGGGTTGTGAAGGTGTGAAGCGGTCAGTCGACGCTGGGCAGGATGTGTGGCTCGGCGAGGTCGTCCTCGTAGCCGGCCAGCCGGATCGGCGCCGACCTGGCCCAGACCTCGATGTTCCGGAGCTTCTCGGTCTTGCGGGTCCGTTCTCCGTGCCGTTCGGCCGGTCGCTTCTCGCGCTTCGCCAGTTCTGGTGTCGTCACCGCGCACTCCTTCGTGTCGCGTAACCCCGGGGCGTCGCCGACGCCGCGGCCTCATATCCGGGGGTCGACCACCCGCGAGGGGCAGGGGCAAGAACAGTTCGGTCGCGGTGGCGCCGGGTACGGGGCGGGACGGCGACTTGGTTGACAAGCCTGTCCCAGGACGGTCGAGGAGGTTTTGTGGACTCCTCGATGACGTCCGTTCGGATCAGAGTAACCAAATGAGCGCGATCCCGCTCGATGGAATGTGTGCACTAGGTCACTTTCGGCCATCGAGTACGGAAAAGACCCGGCCAGGAACGCGTTCCGGGCCGGGTCCATGGCGCCGCACGAACGCAGCGCCACCGGTTGACTACCAGTTGGCGGGCGCGTAGTCCTTGAGGAAGCAGCCGTACAGGTCCTCGCCCTCCTCGCCGCGCACGATCGGGTCGTAGACGCGGGCGGCGCCGTCGACCAGGTCGAGCGGGGCATGGAAGCCCTCTTCGGCAAGCCGGATCTTGTCGGGGTGCGGGCGCTCGTCGGTGATCCAGCCGGTGTCGACGGCGGTCATCAGGATGCCGTCCTTCTCGAACATCTCCTGGGCGCTGGTGCGGGTGAGCATGTTCAGCGCGGCCTTGGCCATGTTGGTGTGCGGGTGGCCCGCGCCCTTGTAGCCACGGCTGAACACACCCTCCATCGCGGACACGTTGACCACATAGGCGCGCTTGGCGGCGGTCGCCGCCATCGCCGGGCGGAGCCGGCTGATCAGGATGAAGGGCGCGGTGGAGTTGCAGAGCTGGACTTCCAGCAGCTCGATCGGTTCGACCTCTTCGACGGTCTGGATCCAGCTGTTGGTGTCATGCAGGTCGGGTACGAGACCGCCCGCGTCGATCGCCGTTCCGGCGGCGATCCGCTCCAGGGAGGCGGACCCGGTGACCAGGGCGAGCTCGGTGACGTCCTGCGCGCTCAGGCCTTCCTTGCGGGCGGCCGGGAGGGCCGCGACACGGTCGACGGTGCCGCTGCCGAAGGTGCCGATGACCTCGGCGGCGGGCAGCTCGCCCGCCGGGAGCGGGGCGGACTCGGCGTTGACCAGTTCGCTGTACGCGTTCGCGGACCGGCGCACGGTCTGTGCCGCGTTGTTGATCAGAATGTCCAGCGGGCCCTCGGCCGCGACCGAGTCGGCGAGCGCGACGACCTGGGCGGGGTCGCGCAGATCGATTCCGACGATCTTCAGCCGGTGGATCCACTCGTCGCTGTCCGGCATCGCCTTGAAACGGCGGATCGCGTCGTTGGGAAAACGGGTGGTGATGGTGGTGTGCGCGCCGTCGCGCAGCAGCCGCAGCCCGATGTACATGCCGATCTTCGCGCGGCCGCCGGTGAGGAGCGCGCGCCGGCCGGTGAGGTCGGTCCGTGCGTCGCGGCGCGAGCGGTTCTCCTTGGCGCACTGCTGGCAGAGCTGGTGGTAAAAGGCGTCCACCTCGACGTACCTGGTCTTGCAGATGTAGCAGGACCGGGGCCGCTGGAGGACTCCCGCGATCTCGGCACGGGCCGAGGACGACGGCAAGACCCCCTGGGTCTCGTCGTCGATGCGGTCGGCCGAGCCGGTCGCGGTGGCCTCGGTGACGGCCTTGTCGTGCGCGGTCTTGGCGGCGCGGCGCTCCTGACGGCGGCGCTGCTTCACGGTCCGGTAGATCCCGGCCGTGGCGCGGCGCACGGCGATGGCGTCGGGGTGGTCGACCTCGATGCTGTCGAGTTCGTCGAGCACGCTCAGGCAGACGGCCAGCCGCTCCGGGTCGATACCGGGACCGAACTCCTCAGTACCGGGAGCGAGCTCCGGGCTGTCCTCTGTCACCGTCATTGCCGTTCCTCTGTCGCTTGTCACTCGTGGCGCCGACCGCCATACATGGTCCTGCCGGGCCGAACGCCCCGATCAAGTCTGCCATGCACCGGATGCTGCTCCGTTCGCGTGACTTCACAGCGGTTCGCCGCAGTTCGCGGGCTCGCGTGTGCATGGCTGCCCCCGCCGGACGGCTCCTCCACGGATCGGTCACATATGCTTCCCTGCGATACGGCCAGGGCTGAGCTGTGCCGTCCTTACAAGGGGGTGGAGAGTGGCCGAACTCCCTGTGGGCGGCGCTCCGCCGCAACCTGTGCGCCCGGCCGCCGTCCCCGAACAGAACAGACTTGTGCCGGTCGGCAACAGTCTCGGCAACGGCTCGGTGTGGGACGTCGATGCCGTGATCCTGCTGGTCGAGGACGACGCCGGTGATGCGCTCCTCGTCGAGGAGATGCTCGCCGACAGCGAACTGGACTCCGCCCTGACCTGGTGCAGGACGCTCACGGAGGCGCGCCGGTTCCTGGCCGGCTGCCGGACCCCGTGCTGCGTACTGCTCGATCTGCACCTGTCCGATGTGTACGGCCTGGACGCCGTCACCCAGATCGTCGAGTCGGCGCCCGATGCGGCCATTGTGGTGCTGACCGGCAGGGCCGAGGCCGATACGGGCCTGTCGGCCGTGGCGACCGGCGCCCAGGACTATCTCGTCAAGGGGCGGCTGGATCCGGAGGCGCTGGGCCGCTCGGTCCGGTACGCCCTCCAGCGCAAGCAGGTCGAGCGGGCCGCCGCGGCGCTGCGTGCCAACCGGCTGATGGCGCAGGAGAACGCCCGCCTCGAACGCGGGCTGCTGCCCGTGCCCCTGCTGCGCGACGACTCCTTCGAGGCGGTGGCGCGATACGAACCGGGCCGGGCGCACGCCTTGCTCAGCGGTGACTTCTACGACGTGGTGCAGACGTCCGACGGCACGGTGCACGCGGTGATCGGTGATGTGTCGGGGCACGGGGCCGCGGAGGCGGCGCTGGGTGTCTGTCTGCGGGTGGCCTGGCGCACCGCGGTGTTGTGCGCCACCGGCCAGCTCGAACGCGTCAGGTTGCTGGAGGAGATCCTGGTCGCCGAACGATCCGACCCGCATGTCTTCGCCACCGTCACCTCACTGTCCTTCGCGCCGGACCGCCGTCGGGTGCGGGTGGTGCGGGCCGGTCACCCCGGGCTGCTGCTGCGCAGCGGTGCCCGGGTGAGCCGGGTAGAGCCCGAGCCCGGGATGGCCCTGGGGCTGCTCCCGGGGGCGGGACGGTGGAGCGTCTCGGAGCTGTCCCTGCCCGGGGACGGGCGGATCGTCCTCTTCACGGACGGCCTCTTCGAGGGGCGCACGGGGCCTGGTTCCCGGCTGGGCGAGGACGGCCTGCTCACCATGGCCCGCAGGCATGGGGCCCTGGCGGCCCGTGCCTTTGTGGACACCCTGGTCGACGAGGCCGCCGGGGCCGCGTCCCCGTACGGCGGTCTCGCCGACGACGTGGCCGTGCTCCATCTGGGCTGGGGACGGGGAGAGCCGTGATGAGCGGCCGGGACGCGTCGCCGGCCCGCCCGCGCGGCCTCGTTTCACACTTGTCGGTCCAGAACTGGGTCCATCTGATTCTCGCCGTCTTCGTGCTGGTCGTCTGCGGCGGGCTGACCGTCGGTGGCCTGGTGCTGTCCCGGATATCCGACCGCACCACCGAGCTGGTGGACCGCATCCAGCCCGCCCGCTCATCGTCCTTCCAGTTGCAGAACGCCCTGCTGGACCAGGAGACCGGGGTCCGCGGATACGCGCTCACCGGTGACTCGACCTTCCTGCGGCCGTACGAGGCGGGAATGCGGGACGAGAAGCTGCGGCTGGCCAGGGTGCGTTCCCTCGTCGGGGACGAGCAGCCCTTCGCCCGCGATCTTGACCGGATCGCCGCAGCCGCGCGGGAGTGGCGCAGCCGGCACGCCGAGCCGCTGGTCGCCGCGGTACGCCGGGACGGCCCGGCGTCCGAGTCCTCGGCCCCGATCCGGCGGAGCAAGGGCGAATTCGACACTCTGCGGCGGCTGTACACGACACAGCAGGCGCACCTCGATGTGGCGCGCGACCGGGCCCGCGCCGATCTGAGCACGGCCCGCATCACCCGTGACCAGGTATTCATCTCGCTGGTCGTGGGCTTTCTGCTGGCGATCGTCTCGCTGAGTCTGCTGCTGAACCGGATGGTGGGCCGGCCGCTGCGCCGGCTGACCGCCGCCTCGGACACGGTCAGCTCGGGGGCGTTCCGTAACCGGATCGAGGTCGACGGACCGTCCGATGTGCGGGCGGTGGCGGCGGCTGTGGAGGACATGCGCCGCCGCATCGTCGAGGAGCTCGCCGAATCCCAGGAGCGCGGGACGCTGCTGGCGGAACAGGCACAGGAGCTGCGCCGGTCCAATGCCGAACTGGAGCAGTTCGCCTATGTCGCCTCGCACGATCTGCAGGAACCGCTGCGCAAGGTCGCCTCGTTCTGCCGGCTTCTGGAGCAGCGGTACGCCGCGGAGCTCGACGACCGGGCACGGCAGTACATCGACTACGCGGTCGACGGCGCCAAGCGGATGCAGGTGCTGATCAACGATCTACTCACCTTCTCCCGTATGGGGCGGGTGCACGACAGGTGGAAGCCGGTCGACCTCGACGGCGCCCTCGACCGTGCGCTGGCCAATCTCGCGCTGGTCGTCGAGGAGTCCGGTGCCACGGTCGTCCGGGAGGACCCGCTGCCCGAACCGACCGGGGACGCGACGGCACTCTCCATGGTCTGGCAGAACCTGATCGGCAACGCGGTGAAGTTCCGCCGCCCCGACGTACCCTGCCGGATCACGGTCGGCTGTGTACGGGACGGCGACGACTGGCACTTCTCCGTCGCGGACAATGGCATAGGTATCGCGCCGGAGTTCTCGCAGAAGGTGTTCGTCATCTTCCAGCGTCTGCACGGCAGGGAGCAGTACGAGGGAACGGGCATCGGTCTGGCCCTGTGCCGGAAGATCGTGGAGTTCCACGGGGGCCGGATCTGGCTGGATCCGGAGGCCGCCGAAGGCACCTGTGTCCGCTTCACGCTGCCGGTCGCCCCCGCCGTACCCGCGCACACCGCTGCTGAACCACTCGTCGCGGAACGCGTCGTGGGGCGGCCCGGCCATGGCTGAGATCTGCCGGGTCTTCCCCGGAGTGGGACCGTTCGTCGCGGGTAGGCGAACGTCGAGCAGTTGTCATCGAACACCCCTGCGTCGCCCTGGCTGGAGCACATGAACGAACAGGTCACCTCGCGACCGGCCGGCCGCCCCCGCGGAGACCGGCTCACGGACGTTCTGCACAGCGCCGAGGTGTTCGACGGCGAGCCCGGCTGCATCGCGCAGGCGCGGGACCTGGCCGACCGTTTTCTGGTCCGGCTGGCCGCGGAGTGGCTCGCGGTGTTCGGCGAGCACACCCGCAGCGATCTGATGCTGGCCGTGAGCGAGCTGGTCACCAATGCGGATCGCTACAGCCAGGGTCCGTATCTGCTGGAACTGGAGGGCACCGCGGAGCGCGTCAGCGTCACGGTGTACGACAGCAGCACGGCCTTGCCGCTCTTCTACTCACCCGACCCGACACGCCCCGGCGGCCACGGCATGGAGATCGTGGTGGCGCTGTGCGACCGGCTGACCGCCGAGCGCGTGCCGGTGGGCAAGCGTATCCGGGCCGAGTTCGAGCTGAGCAGCTGAGCTGTGGGGCGGGCGGGACGCCGCCCGCCCCACAGCCGCCGACAGGACTCACTCCTGCTCACCACAACGCACTTCAGCTCAGCAAACCGACAGCAGCTCACACCCCCTCGGGTTGATCGCTCCAAGGCCCTCCGCAGAGAGGACTACCGCCCATAGGAGGACACTGGGAGTAGTCACGTACTACCAAAGCAGTACTCAGGATTGCCGCCTCAAGGACGACGACGCGGCGGCCTTGAAGGGACATCGTGGTGTACATGAGTTCCCTTGCGCTGTCCGTGCTGCTGTCACTGGTCTCCGCGGTCGCCTACGCGGCCGGGGCGATCGTCCAGGAGCGCGTGGCCACGGCTGGAGACGGCCGCTCGCTCGCCCCCTTGCGCAACCGTGTCTGGTGGGCAGCCGTGGCACTGAACGGCGTGGGCGCGGTGCTGCATGTCGTGGCGCTGGCCTACGGTCCGCTCAGTCTCGTCCAGCCGCTCGGTGCGCTGACCATCGTCTTCGCCCTGCCGATGGCGGCACTCTTCGTACGCCGCCGGGCAGGTGCCATCGCATGGCGCGGCGCGATCATGGCGACCGTCGGTCTGGCGGGCCTGCTCGCGCTCACCGGGAACTCCGAGTCGCACACCCTGAGCGGCCCCGATCAGCTGACGCTCGCCGGCGTGGCGCTCGGTGCGGTCGCAGCGCTGTTCCTGATCTCCAAGGGCTTGCACCGGCCGGTGGTACGAAGCGTGATCCTGGCCGGGGCCGCGGGCGTCGCTTTCGGTATCGCCTCGGTGTTCACGAAGACGGTGGCCGTGCAGTGGACCTCCGGTGCGGCAGGGGCCGGAATGCCGGCGCTGCTGGCGATAGGCACGTTCGCGGCCACCGGGCTGCTGCTCTCCCAGGCCGCGTACCGGGGCGCCGGTCTGACCGCGCCGCTGGCCACGGTGACCGTGGTGAACCCGGTGATAGCCGCGGTTGTCGGCATCACCATGTTCGATGAGCAGTTCCTGCACGGTACGGCGGGCACCATGCTCGCGCTGGCCTGCGGGGTGGTCGCCGCGGGCGGGCTGATACTTCTCACGACGGAGCGGCTGGGCGCGGAGCACCGCGCCGGGCAGCCGGCCGGGAGCGAGTACCCGGACGCTCTGGGGAACGGGGCGGACGCGGAGCCCGGCGTCGGAGGCATTGTGGAACCGGCGGTGGATCCGGCCCGGCCGGCCGAGACGCAGAAGGTCGTCATTCTTCCCGAGCCCGCACCGCCGACGCCCGCCGCAGCCGTCGAGACGATCGCGGAGACGTTCTCGGCAGCCCCTGTGATGCCTCTGGAGCGTCGCCTCGGGCAGGTGGAGTTCGGGCCCGGGCGGTCGCCGCACAGCGGCACCGCAGCACGACGGGGTGGCGTGTCCGCGGAGCCTGCCGCGCCGGCTGACAAAGCCGGGACCCAGGGGGTCGTTCAGACGCTGACGCCGCCCGCCCTGAGGTAGGCCAGCGGGTCGATGTCCGAGCCGTAACCGGGGCCGGTACGGATCTCGAAGTGCAGGTGCGGACCGGTGACGTTCCCGGTGGAGCCCGAGCGCGCAATCCGCTGGCCTGCGGAGACATGCCGGCCCTCACGCACATGAAGCGCGGACAGATGCGCGTACTGGCTGTACTTGCCGTCGCTGTGCCGAATGACGATCTGGTATCCGTACGCCCCCGCCCAGCCCGCCGAGACGACGGTGCCGGAGCCGACCGCCTTCACCGAGGTGCCGGTCGGGACGGGGAAGTCGACACCGGTGTGATAGCCACTGGCCCAGGAACCGGCCCGGTGGTAGGGGGTACCGAGACCTGCCGCAACCGGTGCGACGAGAGTGTCGGAGTGCTTCTCCGCCCGCTGCGGCTTGTGGCTCTCGGCCTTCTTGGGGTGCTGCTTCGGCTCGGTGGTCCGGTGCCGCGGCTTCGCGGCTTGGTGTTGCGACGTGGCCGGTTGCTGCTTCGGCTCGGTGGTCTGATGCCGCGGCTTCGCGGCTTGGTGTTGCGACGTGGCCGGTTGCTGCTTCGGCTCGGTGGTCTGATGCCGCGGCTTCGCCTTCTGGCGCGGTGCGGTCTTCGGCTGCGCGGCCGGCGTCGAGCCCGTCTTGGAACCCGCCTTCGGTGCCCGGGCCACATCGAGGCTCAGGCGCTGTCCGGGAAAGATGAGATCCGGGTCGTCCCCCACGATCGCGCGATTCGCCGCGTACAGGTGCTGCCAGCCGCCCCGGACATGCTCACTCGCCGCGATCGTGGAGAGCGAGTCACCGCCGGCCACGGTGTACGACTCTCGCTTGCCGGGCACAGTGGTCGGCTTGGCGGGCGTGGACGTCCGCTTCGTCTCCGGCTTACCGGCGGCAGCCTTCCCGGGAGCCTGTAAGTGGCTGGTCCGCTCCGACTGCGGGTTGCTGCCGGGGGCTTCCCCGCCACTGGTCAGCCCCGCCCGTGTCGAGCAGCCCGGCCAGGCGCCGGGTCCCTGTCCTTCGAGCACCTTCTCGGCGATGGCTATCTGCTGGTCCTTGGTGGCCAGGTCGGCGCGCGGGGCGTAGACGGTGCCGCCGTAGGCCGCCCACGTCGACCGGGTGAACTGAAGGCCACCGAAGTAGCCGTTGCCACTGTTGATGTGCCAGTTGCCGGTGGACTCGCAGGCGGCTACCTTCTCCCAGACATCCGTCGAGGCGGCACCTGCCGAGGCGGCTGCGATGAGCGGGAGCGCGATGCCCACACCGCCGACGGTGACCGTGAGCGAGGCACGGTTGAGCCGGCTGGGCTGATATCTGCGGTGCCGTCCGTTTGCGGCCATGACTTGGCTCCCCCACTGGCTTTAGGACATGTCGCAAGCGCCCAACTTATGTGCAGACAAAGGCCGATGACAAGGGAGCGACAGCGGCTCACCCGTCACGGACGGCCCAGGGGACACCGCCGCCCGAGGTTCGTGGCCGGTGCACTCGTCAGCCCCCGTACCGTGTTATCGGGTACGAGGGTTGACGACTGTGCCGGTCATCCGTCCTTCTCCGCAGGAGAGTTACCCAGCGGGTGGCATCGCGGTTGAAGAACGACCGCGCCCACGGACAGCCGACCAGGCTCATCCCGACGCACCGGGCGAGCGCGATGATCCCGCTGTTGCCGATCTCGGTGCCCAACAGCAGGCCGCACAGCGTCTCGATGATCGGTGTGAAGGACTGGTACTCGGCGAACCGGCGCAGCCCGGTGGGCATGGACTCCGGTGGGACGATGGCGCTGCCGAGGAAGGGGAGGAACGTCAGCGACATGGGTTGTCGCCGGCAGTCTCGGGGTTCTTGGCCACCAGCCCGATCGCTGCGGCCGGCCAGGTGAGTGCCGGTGTGAGCAGGGCGAGGAACCGGCCTGCAGTACGATGCCGAGGTCGAGCGGTCCGCTTATGCCGAACAGAGATCGCTTCCTGGGGCCCTTGACCAGCAACTTGCCGCCCGTGCAGGTGACTTTGGTCTGCTGTGCGGCGCGCACGTCGACGTCTGGGGCGCCGGCGCTCGGCAGCACCTCGACCACCGTGTCCGTACGCTTCGTCGCGGCGGCCTGAACGGACCCGATGCCGAATTCGCGGGTGACGGAGATCGGTTCGGGTGCGTCGAAAGCAGGCATGGCTGTCCCGCCCTCATGGCTGCGGTCTGCGTTCCCGCTGGTGGAGCGGGTGAAGGGTGCAGGTGAAATGGGAACCGGGAACGAGCCCGTCACCACCTCCTGACCTGCCCGGTTCAGTCGAGCAGCGCCTCTCGCAACCGCGCGGCGAACGCGTCAGGATCCTCGGTGGAACCGGTGTGCCCACCGGGGAACTCCACGAGCCTGCCGCCGACCCTGTCCACCAGCCGGGCACCCGGAATGGCCGTGAGCAGTGTGCGGGAGTCCTGCCCGACCCCGATGGTCAGCTTCTCCGCGCCGCGCCCGAGGGCCTCCAAGTCCGGTACGTAGCCGCTGAACGGGCACAGCACGTGCTCCAGGAACACCGGGAGGTTGGCGCGCATCCGCCGGAACACCTCGGCCTCGTACGGGGACGGTTCGGCCGCCACCCGGTGCCCGCCCCCGGCCGGACGGTCCGCTTGCGCCCGGCGTTCGCCCTCGGCCGGCCGTTCCGCATCCGGACCCGTCAGGCCCTCGGTCATGGTGGCCAGCGCGGCGACCACCCCGTCCCTGCGGTAGGAGTCGCGCACGGCGGCGAAGAGCTTCCGTCCCTGTTCCGGATCGGGCAGCAGCTCCACCACCGGCGGCTCGTGCGCGATCACCCGGTGCAGCCGTTCCGGGTGACGGGTGAGCAGGTCCAGGGCGACGACGGCGCTCGAACTGGAGCCGAAGACGGCCGCGGGCCCGCCGTCCGGTGACAGCAGGTCGATCAGCCGGTACGCGTCCTCGCTCTGTACCTCCACCTGCTGGTCACCGGCCTCCCCGTCGAGGACGCTGCGCGAGTATCCGCGTGGATCGAAGGCGGCTACGGTCCACCGGTCGGCCAGCCGCGCCGCCATCCGGTCGTAGATCCCTGCGTCGGCGCTCCCGCCGGGCATCATCAGCAGCAGCGGGCCCTCGCCGCGCACCTCGTAGTACAGCGTCGCTCCGGGCACCTTCATTCGGCCGGTGCGGGCCGGTGTCGTGCGGTCAGTCATTGTTCTCCCCCTTGCTCGTGGCGGACGGCCAGTGCTCCAGCAGGAAGTGCAGGGCCCCGACGGACCGCTCCCAGGACGTCTGTACGTCGCGGGGCGCGCCAAAGCCTCCGCTCGCCTCCAGGGCGCAGTAGCCGTGGAAGGTGCTGCGCAGCAGCCGTACCGCGTCCGTGAGGTCGGGCTCGGCCAGGCCGTAGGCGCGCAGCATCGCGCCCGTGGTTTCGATGGTGCGGTGGTACGCGGACGACCGGGCGGCGACGGCGGGGTCGATGCGCATCTGCGTCGCCTCGTACCGCCCGGGCCGCTCCAGCGCGAACGCCCGGTAGGCGTCGGCGAACGCCACCAGGGCGTCCTTTCCGGCCCGGCCCGCCACCGCGGCTGCGATCCGGTCGATGAACTCACCCGCGGCCAGCAGCGCGACCCGGGTCCGCAGGTCGTGCAGATTCCGGACATGCGAGTACAGGCTGGCGTCCTTGACCCCGAAGCCGCGGGCCAGTGCGGAGATCGTGACCTTGTCGAATCCGATGGAGTCGGCCAGATCGGCCGCCGCCTCCACCACGCGTTCGGTCGTGAGACCCGCACGGACCATCCGACACCTCCACAGGAGTACCTAGACCACCTAGGTATTTTCCTAATATACATAGCCTGGTCCATACGGCCCATGCTGAACAGGTCGTCCCCGCACCCCGTATCCATACTGAAGATCCCGGCACCCCCACACAGATTGCAGAGCACACAGATGAGCGGCACTGCGCAGATCGGCGTCACAGGACTCGCGGTCATGGGCCGCAATCTCGCTCGTAACTTCGCCCGCAACGGCTTCACGGTCGCCCTGCACAACCGCACGACCGCGAAGACGGACGCCCTGGTCAAGGAGTTCGGCGACGAGGGTTCCTTCGTTGCCGCACACACGCCGGAGGAGTTCGTCGCGGCGCTGGAACGTCCGCGCCGGCTGGTCGTCATGGTGAAGGCGGGCGATCCGACGGACGCCGTGATCCAGGAGTTCGCCCCGCTCCTCGAAGAGGGCGACGTCATCATCGACGGCGGCAACGCACACTTCGAGGACACCCGCCGCCGCGAGAAGGAACTGCGCGAGCACGGCATTCACTTCGTGGGCGTCGGCATCTCGGGCGGCGAGGAGGGCGCGCTGAACGGGCCGAGCATCATGCCGGGCGGCTCGACCCAGTCGTACGAATCGCTGGGGCCGCTGCTGGAGAAGATCGCCGCCAAGGCGAAGGACGGCTCCCCCTGCACCACCCACATCGGTCCCGACGGTGCCGGGCACTTCGTGAAGATGGTCCACAACGGCATCGAGTACGCGGACATGCAGCTGATCGCGGAGGCGTACGACCTGCTGCGCACGGTGGCGGGCTACTCCCCCGCGAAGATCGCCGAGACATTCCGCAGCTGGAACACCGGCCGCCTGGACTCGTATCTGATCGAGATCACGGCAGAGTTCCTCGCCCACACCGACGCGGCCACCGGAAAGCCCTTCGTCGACATCGTGCAGGACCGGGCGGAGCAGAAGGGCACGGGCCGCTGGACGGTGCAGATCGCACTGGATCTGGGGGTGCCCGTCTCCGGTATCGCGGAGGCCGTCTTCGCCCGCTCGCTGTCCGGCCATGCGGATCTGCGCGAGGCGGCGCAGGGCCTGGCGGGCCCGTCACCCACGGCGCTCGACGAGACAGCGGCTGCGGCCTTCGCCGACCAGGTCGAGCAGGCGCTGTACGCGTCCAAGATCGTCTCGTACACGCAGGGGTTCCACCAGATCCGGGCGGGCAGCGAGGCCTACCACTGGGACATCGGCCTCGGCGCGGTGGCAGCGATCTGGCGGGCCGGGTGCATCATCAGGGCCGCGTTCCTGGACCGGATCCGGGCGGCCTACGACACCCGCCCCGACCTGCTGAGCCTGCTCTCGGACGAGCAGTTCGCCGAGGAGATCGGTGCGGCGCAGGACGACTGGCGCACGGTGGTCGCCGAGGCGGTACGGCAGGGGGTGCCGACGCCGGGGTTCGCAGCCGCGCTCTCGTACTACGACGGACTGCGCGCGGACCGGCTGCCCGCGGCGCTCACCCAGGGACAGCGCGACTTCTTCGGCGCGCACACATACCGGCGCACGGACCGCGAGGGCTCCTTCCACACGCTCTGGGGCGGCGACCGGTCGGAGGTCGAGGCCGGCTGATACGCGACGCCGGTGGGCGCTCCACGCCCTCGGCGAATGCGAAGGGCGTTGCAGGAGACGGGGCTGACACATGTGACCCCGGACCCGGACACCGCTGGTGGACCGCCGCGGAACCGGCCGCGACGACGGACCTGCTGCTGCCGGCCGGGCTGCCCGGGCTGATCGCGACGCTCCCGGCGGACAGCCCACAAGACCGGCCGGTCATGGTGGACGGCTGTCCCCGTGCCCCGGATGTGTCGACGTCCGCCCCGGCGGGTGATCGCACCCCTTGTCAGGCCGGCTTCTTCAGCAGTTCTGCCGCAGGCGGTATGGAGAGGGACGGACGGGTACTGGCCGGTGATCATGCCGCGGGCGACAACCATGAGCGGGCCCCTGCGGGTCCTCGGCCGCGGGCACGTGGGTGAACTCGCGTCCCGGATCGTCGGTCGGTCGCCCCGCGTGACGGCCGCGAGCGCGCCCGGGGATCACGGGGAACAGGACCATCCGCGCAGTCGCCCGCTCGGGTGACCCGGGGTGCGGCGTCGTCGTACGTATGCGTAAGTAGCAGCGGGCCCACTTGTCGCCCCCGCACCCGCGAGCCCGCTGCCGTTCCGTACCGCTGACGCCTCATGGAGCCCCCGTATGCCCGACGCCACGCCGGAACCTGTCGCCGCACAGCCCGTCGTCGCCCCGCTGACCAGCGCCGCCCTGATCCTGGTCGCCACGATCGAGCCCGGTGGTGAGCCCGTCGTACGCGAGGTGCTGCCGGATCTGGCGGCGATCGCCCGCTCCATCGGATTCCGGTTTCCGGGCGCCGACCTGGCCGCTGTCACCGCCTTCGGCTCCGACGCCTGGGACCGGCTGTTCACGGGGCCGCGTCCTGCGGGGCTCCACCCGTTCAAGGAACTGCACGGTGCCCGCCACCATGCCCCCGCCACCCCGGGGGACCTGCTGTTCCACATCCGGGCCGAGCGGATGGACGTGTGTTACGAGTGGGCGGCCCAGCTCCTCGACCGGCTCGGCGGGGCGGTGAAGGTCGTCGACGAGACGCAGGGGTTCCGCTACTTCGATCACCGGGATCTGCTCGGCTTCGTGGACGGCACCGAGAACCCCGTGGGGGCAGGTGCGCGGTCGGCGGCCCTGGTCGATGAGGAGGATCCGGAGTTCGCGGGTGGCAGTTATGTGATCGTGCAGAAGTATCTGCACGATCTCGCGTCCTGGAACACGCTGAGCACCGAGGCGCAGGAGCGGGTCATCGGCCGTACGAAGTTCGCCGACATCGAGCTCTCCGACGACGTCAAGCCCGCCGACTCGCATGTCGCCCTCAATACGATCACGGACCCGGACGGCACGGAACGCGAGATCCTGCGGGCCAACATGCCGTTCGGCAGCTTCGAACAGGGCGAGTTCGGCACGTACTTCATCGGATACGCCGCCGACCCGGGCGTGACCGAGCAGATGCTCCGCAATATGTTCCTCGGCAATCCGACCGGCACGTACGACCGCATCCTCGACTTCTCGACGGCGGTCACCGGCACGCTCTTCTACGTCCCCAGCGCCGACTTCTTCGACGCCCCGCCGCCGTCGCCCGCAGTGACCGCGACCGAGACCCTGCCGGAGCCGGCGTCCGCGCCGGCGGTGGCGCAGGCCCGGGTCCGTTCGGACGACGGTTCGCTGCATATCGGCAGCCTGCAAGAAAGCGCCCAGCGATGAACAACCTCCACCGCGAACTCGCCCCTGTCACGGAAGCCGCCTGGGACCAGATCGAAGAAGAGGCCCGGCGCACCTTCAGCCGCCATGTGGCGGGCCGCCGTGTCGTCGACGTGACCGGCCCGGACGGCCCCGGGCTGGCGGCCATCAGCGACGGTCATCTGCGCGACATCGATCCCCCCACGCCGGACGTGCTCGCCCGGGCCCGCACCTCGGTGCCCGTCATCGACTGGCGGGTGCCGTTCACGGTGACCCGGTCGGCCGTGGACGACGTCGAGCGCGGTTCCGACGACAGCGACTGGCAGCCCGTCAAGGAGGCGGCCCGCACCTGTGCGTTCGCCGAGGACATGGCGATCATCGACGGGTACGCGTCGGCCGGCATCACCGGACTTCGGGACGGTTCCTCGCACTCCCCGCTGCCGCTGCCGGCCGACGCCCGCGACTACCCGGCCACCGTCAGCCAGGCACTCACCCGACTGCGGCTGGCCGGTGTCGACGGGCCGTACCGGCTGCTGCTCGGTGCCGATGCCTTCACCGAGGCGACCGAGACCTCCGATCACGGATATCCGGTGGCCACCCATCTGGCCCGGCAGCTCGACGACCGGATCCTCTGGGCGCCCGCCGTCGCGGGTGGTGTACTTCTGTCCACCCGTGGCGGCGACTTCGAACTGTGCCTGGGCCAGGATCTGTCGATCGGCTATCAGGACCACGACGCGACCAGCATCCGGCTCTACTTCCATCAGGCGTTCACCTTCCGGATGCTGACGCCCGAGGCCGTCGTCCCGATCATCGCCTGAGGAACTGCTACCGGTGCCCGGTCGGCCTGACGCTCCAGGTGAGGGTGTCAGTGGCCAGGGCACGGACGGCGGGGTCGCGAATGGCGTCCGTACGGTCCACGGCCTCGGCGGTCACCTTGTGGCTGCGGCCGTCCGCGTGGACTCCGAGCGAGGCCGGGGTGACGGAGGTACGTCCCCGGGCGGCGACCTTCTCGACGCCGTCGACGTACCAGCGCAGATCGGTCCGGGCGAGGCCGGTGGCGGCATCGGGCCGCCCGTGCGTGTGGGGCTTGGCGCCGACAGTGGTGAGGTCCGCCGGGGTCACCGCGATACGGCGGCCGGGTCCGATGGTGGCGTCCGTGTCGACGGTGCTGCTCAGTGCGTTGCCCGCGCGGTAGAACCCGGCGATCATCGCCTCGCGTCCCGGCAGGTTGAATTCGGTGTTGCTCAGCTCGCGCATGATCGATGAAGCGGTCGGGCGGTAGATGCCGAACGGGTAGTAGGCGCTGCCCTCGTACGTGCCGACCGTGCCGCCCGCCGGGTCGCTCTGCCCCAGCCAGCGGTACCACTTGGCCCGCTTCTCGGTGAGTTGCGCGGGCGTGTAGGTGGTGGAGTTGATTCCGCCCTGCTCGCCTCCGGTCCAGGTGCCGTACGCCTCGTATGTGTACTCGTCGTCGAGCAGGCCCACCGAGTGCCCGATCTCATGGGCGGCGATCAGGCCGGACGAGGCGTGGTCGGACGAGAGTGTGGAGACTCCGTTGAAGGGGTGGCCCTCGGCCTGGAGTCCGGAGTAGCCCGCGCCGCCGTACTTGGTGGAGTTGGCGATGACGACCACGAGGTCCGCGGCCGGGGCCTTGGCGGCGTAAGCGGCCACCTTGTCGATGTCGGTGCAGATCAGCCGCTCGATGTCCGAGCACCAGAAATAGCTGCCGAGTGCGGTGTCCTTGGCGCTGTCCGCTCCGGGGTCTCCGCTGACGCCGGATTCGTTGGAGACGGCATCGACGGTCCAGACATTGAACAGACCCTGGTAGCTCTTGTACGGCTCCAGGGCGGTGATGTCGGCCCACTTGGCGGTGGCGTCCGCGTGGAAGTCGTCCTGCTGGCCGGCCGTGTAGCCGTCGCCGATGATCACGACGTCCAGGCGGTCGTCGGTGGGACCCGTCACGGCCTGCTCGCCCACCGCGCCGTCGAGTGCGGACTCGGCGGCGCTCAGCGGGGCGGCGGCGCTTCTTCCCCTCTGCACGGGGGAAGCGGCGGGGACCTCCACGGTCCTGCCCGGGCCGCCGGGGTCGGGGAAATACTCGGCCTCGACGCGCCGGCCACCATCGGTGCCCGTGGGGGTGGCTGACGCGGGGGTGGTGGCGGCGGTCGCCGCCAGGAGGCCGATGAGAGCAAGTCCCGTCATCGATACTGCTGTTCGGCGCGTGTGGGGGCGTATGCGCATGGACAACTCCTCTGGTCCCGGGCACTTCCGGGGCACGACCAGCACATAACTCACTGGTTAAATGGACTTAATGTGATGCTTAACCTAGAAGGGTGCGGGGCCCCGAACAAGGCCCAGGGGCCGAGTGATTGAGGCTCGTAGCCGGGCATTTACGATGCATGGGCCGCATTTCGAGGCCGTGCGAGGCAGAAGGGGCGGCGCGATGAACGAGAAGCGCACAACAAGACGAGGCACCGGAGCCGGCTCCGGCCACGGGCCGGACGACGCGCACGGCCCGGGCCACGACGATCCCGGAGCCGTCGGTCGGCGCGTACAAAGGCTTCGCGCCGAACGCGGACTGACCCAGCGGCAGCTCGCCGAGCCCTCCTACACCCCTGCCTATGTCTCCACCCTGGAGGCGGGCCGGGTCCGCCCGTCGGAAGCGGCCGTGCGCCACCTCGCGGACCGGCTCGGCGTGACGTACGAGGAACTGGCGACCGGACGCCCCGCCCATCTCGCCACAGATCTGCGACTGAAGCTCGTCGAGGCCCAACGGACACTGGCCACCGGCGCCGCCGAGGACGCCGCCGCCACCTACACCCGGCTGCTCGCCGAGGCCGACGGGCACGGACTCGACAGCGAACGCGCCGCAGCGCTGCTCGGGCTCGGCCAGTGCGCACTGGAGACGGGCGATCTGCCCGTGGCCCGCGGCCACTTCGAGGCCGCGGAGAGGCTGCTCGCCGACGCACCGCTCCCCCGGCGCGCCCCTGCCGTCCGCGGCCGGGCGGTCGCCCACCTACTGGCGGGTGAACTCCGTTACGCCTGCTACCTGCTGGAAAGTGCCATCGACGAGCTCAACGCCTCCGGCCTGCAGGACCCCGGCGCACTCCTGCTGCTGTACACGGCCGTGATCGCGCCGTACATGGACATGGGCGCCCATGCCCGCGCCGCACAGGCGGGTGAGCTGGCACTGGCTCTCGCACCGAAGGTGTCCGATCCGGAGCTGGTCGCCGGACTGCACCGGAGCGTCGCACGCACGCTCATCGCAGCGGGCCGCACCACGGAAGCCGACGCTTCCCTCGCCAAGGCGGCCGAGATCTATCAACAGCTCCAGATCCGTACGGAGTTGGCGCACTGCCACTGGATGCGCGGCTATGTCCACGCACAGGACGGCGACCTGTCCGGTGCCGAAACCGAGCTGCGCGCCGCCCGCGACATGCTGGCGTCGAAGCGGGCCGCCCTGTACACGGCACAGGTCGAGGTGGAGCTGGCCGATGTGCTGCGCCGGCGTGGCAAGGCGGCCCAGGCCCAAGAGTTGCTGCATCGGCTCCTGGGCGAACTGCACCCCGACCGGGGCTCGGTCCACGCCGGCGGCGCGCACCGGCTGCTCGGCCTCATCCACGAGGATCGGGGCGATCTCGATTCCGCAGAGGAGCACTACGTCACCGCGCTGGCCCTGCTGGAGCGAGCGGGCGCCGCAGGTGATCTCGCGGACATCTGCCGGCTCCTGGGCGATCTGCTACGACGTCTGGGCCGTACCGAGGCGGCGATGGACGCGTACCGGACCGGGCTCGGGCACCGGGCCGCTCCCGGCAGCACCACACTGGGACCGGCGCCGGTGCGGCCGCCCACCGTCTGAGTTCCGCCCGGTCGAGTCAGACCGCCTGCCCGCCACGCCCCTGAGTGAGGAACGCCCCGACGGTCCGGGTGAATCGGCGGGGGTCGTCGAGCCAGGGGTAATGGCCGCCGCCACGGCAAGCGGCTCGATTCCCACGCAGCCACAGCGCAGCCCGCGTCGGCCTCACACCCGCAGGCCGTGACCGCCTGCATGCGAACAGGGCCGGCGTCGCGGATATCACGGCCCGGCTGTACGCGGGTCTGCCGACCGAGGACCTGGCAGCGGCAGGCCGCGTACTCACCGAGGTCACCGCGCGGGCGAACGCCGTCCTGGCCGGGGCCTGAGGCTTACCGTCCGAGAAAGCAGAGCCCGCGACGTGCACCGGGCAGCGGTCATCCGGCCGACTCATCCGGCCGACCGGGGTGACGGCTCCGGCGCCGGCGGCGGCTTGGGGGTGGGCGGCTGCGGAATCGGATCCGGTGACGGACCGGGCGGGACGGGGCCCGGCGGCGGAGGCGGTGGCTCCGGCAGCGGCGCCGGAGGCCCCGGCATCGGTCCCGGGGTGGGCGCCGGTGGCACGGGGTCGGGGTACGGATCGGTCATCGGGGGCCTCCGAGCGGTTCGGGGTGGATCTCCTTCCACCGTCCCTCGGACCGGCTGCCCGCGCCTGGTGAGTCCATACGTACAGGTTCCGAATGATCCGCGCAGGTCCGGAACCCGAACGGCAGGTCAGCGCGCGGCGGCGGCCGCGGCGGCGAGGCCCGGCCGGGGGCTGGAGAGCACCGGGATCCGAGTGGCCGTACGGGTGACCGCATCGGCCATGGACACCTGTGCCAGCACGATCACATCGGCGTCCGTCACCGCATCGACCGCGGCCGCGACCAGGTCCAGACAGCCGTCACGGTCACCGGCTTCGAAGCACGCCCAGGCACCGTCGACCATCACGGTACGGACCTCGACGGGCCGGTCCCCCGCTTCTTCGGCGAGCAGCGCGAGGGTCGGCCCCAGGGTCGCGGATTCGGTCGCGAGTACCACCACGCGTTCCCGTTCCGCAGCAGCGGCCGCCATCGGGCGGTCGACACGCAGCACGGGAACGCCGAGCGTCGCCGCGGCCGACTCCGCGACCCCACCGATCGTCGAACAGGTACAGAGCACTGCGGAGGCACCCTCGGCGACGGCGCCCGCGAGCAGCGCCCTGATCTTGCCCGACACTGCCTCCGGGCCCGATTCCCTCGCCCGGGTGAGCAGGTCCTCGTGCACGAGATGACGCAGGCCGAGTCCGGGATGGTCCGTGTCCCGGAGCGCGTCGAAGACCGGGACATGGACCGGGGAGGTGTGCAGCAGGGCGAGTGTCATCGGCCGAACGGTACATCTCCCGGCCGATGGGATCATTACAGTTCGGGGTGGGACGTGAGCTGGACCTTCGCCTGCTCCACCAGTTCGGCCGGGGCTTCGGGAGCCTGGTCGGGGTGGCGCTGCGCCCACTTCGCGGCGTACGAGCAGAGCGGGACGACAGGGACGCCCTCAAGGCCCGCCATGGCGTAGAACTCCTGGACGAGGGCACCGGCGATGCCCTTGCCCTCGTGACCGGGTTCGACGACGGTGTGCACGGCCACGAGCGCGGCGGGGTCGCCGTCCATCACGAAGTACGCGATGACTCCAACGGCCTTGCCGTTCTCGTACGCGAGCAGGTTGCCGCTCGCGCGGTCGTCGCGGATGTCGAGTTCGATCCGGTCGGTCTGTTCCGCCATGGCGGGTACTCCCTCGGTGGTCGAGCCGGGTCAGCGCGCCGCGGGGACTGCGTGCGGGCTCCGTTCGGTGGCGGTGCCGGGTACGGGCTCGGAGGCATCGGCGCCGAGCGCGACGATACGGTTACCGGCGTCGACGTGCACGATGCGCGGGGTCAGTCCACGGGCCTCGGCGTCGTCGACCTGTGCGTAGCTGATCAGGATGACCAGGTCACCGGGGTGGACGAGGTGGGCGGCGGCGCCATTGATACCGATGACACCGGAGCCGCGTTCGCCCTCGATGACGTATGTCTCCAGTCGGGCACCGTTGTCGATGTCGACGATGTGCACGAGCTCGCCGGGCAGAAGATCCGCGGCTTCCATGAGTGCGGCATCCACGGTGACGGAACCGACGTAGTGCAGGTCGGCCTGAGTCACGGTGGCACGATGGATCTTGGACTTGACCAGAGTACGCAGCATTTTGGACTCCTGGGAGACGGCTCCCTGCCTGCTTTGTGCAGGTCAAGGGCGTTCTTGACTGTACACCGGCACGCGTCAGACTCGAAGATCTCGAGGAACATCGCTTCACTCCGGCGAGAAGGCTCCCTGCCTGTGCTTGCGTGCGAACCAGGCTGTTGTGACGCCGCCGACCAGTCGTCTGTTCGGACAGCCACTTCGCAATGTGCCGGCCGAGCGCGTCCTTGACCAGCCGTGCCCCGGTGATCCGGTTCTCCGCGTTGGCGTGCCTGCCCACGGGCAGGTCCTTGGTCCACCGGAACCGGAGCCGGCCCACCTTGGGAATGTTGGCCATGCCCCAGCGGCGGTGCACGCGCACGATGTTCAGGTCCCGGCCCTGAGCTGAGCGGCGCCCCGGCCGTCGGCAGGGGCGCCGCCCGGCTGCTCCCGCCGCTCCCGCTTCATGGAGAAAACCAGCAGCAACACGGATCCGCAGCCACCACCAAGATTCGCCCGTCTGTCGGGGGCCTACTGGATGTCACCCGACTCTCCCTTGTACGACGTCGGCCCGGGCACCCTGAACTACGGCTCTGATCCACGTCACAACCGAGGTCATCGGGCCCGGCCATGGGACGATCACCTATCTGCCCACCCTTCCTGAGACCTGCCTCGCTGCTCTCCAGGGTGCCGTCGAACGGGTTCGACCCGTCGGGCATCCTTGGGGTGGGCCAGCGAGACGGTAAAGGGAGCTGTGGTGGACGAGCGCGCGCAGGATTCGCGTGAGGTGGAGACATCCGGGATGTCTCCACAGCTGCGGCTGGATGCACTGCTGGAGGACCTGCAGCAGCAGGTGACGCAGGCTCAGGGGGCCCGGGACCGGGTCCACACGCTGCTGGACGCGGTGCTGGCGGTCGGCTCCGACCTGGACCTGGAGGTGGTGCTGCGCCGCATCGTGGAGTCGGCGGTCACCCTGGTCGACGCCCGATACGGGGCACTCGGCGTCCTGGGCGAGGAAGGCACGATCAAGCAGTTCGTCACGGTCGGCATCGACGAGGAGGCCATCGCCCGGATCGGGCACTACCCGCGCGGCGAGGGCATCCTCGGGCAGCTCATCCGTCACCCGGAACCACTGCGCCTGGCGAACCTGGCCCAGCATCCGGCGTCTGTCGGCTTCCCCTCCGGGCATCCGCCGATGACCAGCTTCCTCGGCGCCCCCATCCGGGTCCGCGACCAGGTCTTCGGAAACCTGTACCTGACCAACAAACAGAGCGGAGCGGAGTTCGACACCGACGACGAGGCGGTGCTGCGGACCCTGGCCGCGGCGGCCGGTGTGGCGATCGACAACGCCCGGCTGTACGAGGATGCGGACCGCCGACAGCGGTGGCTGGCGGCCAGCAACGAGCTGACGCGTAGCCTGCTGTCCGGTGTGGAGCCCGCCGCGGTGCTGGAGTCTGTCACGGCCACCGTGCGGGAGATGGCCGGTGCGGACCTGGTCACCTTGGGGGTGCCGGTCGGTGACCGCGGCGAGTTGGTCATCGAGGCCGCCTCGGGAGCGTTGGCCGAGGAGGTCCGCGGGCTGGTGCTGCCCGCCGCGGCGCTGGCTGCGAAGGTCTTCACGTCCGGGGAGAGGATCGTCAGTGATGCCGTGAGCGCCGACCCGCGCGCCGAGGGCGGCAGCGCCTCGGTGGTGGAGCTGGGGCCGGCGTTCTTCGTACCGCTCGGCACCCGGGAGCACGTCCGCGGGGTGCTGCAGGTGGCGAACGTACCGGGCAGCGCTTTCTTCACGGACGCCGTTGTCGACATGGTCACCGGGTTCGGCAACCAGGCTGCGTTGGCCTTGGACGTCGCTGAGCACCGGCGGGACACGGAGCGCATGCTCGTGCTCAATGACCGCGACAGGATTGCCCGAGACCTGCATGACCTGGTCATCCAGCGGCTGTTCGCCGGCGCGCTGTCGTTGCAGTCCACGCTGGGCCGAGTGACCGACCGACCGCAGGTCGGCGAGCGGATCCAGCGGGTTGTGAACGACCTGGATGACACCATCAAGATCATCCGTTCCACCATCTACGGCCTGCGCGAGCACGATCAGACCCGTCCCGGCAGCGGGCTGCGCGCCCAGCTGGTGGCGGCCACTGAATGGGCCACCGAATCGCTTGCCTTTGCCCCGGCTCTACGCATGACCGGGTTGCTGGACACGGCCGTGTCCGCCGAACAGGCCGAACAGTTGCTGGCCGTGCTCGGCGAGGCCCTGTCCAACGCCGCTCGGCACGCACACGCCACCACCGTCGACGTCAGCGTCGATGTCACCGGCGCCGCCCTGCAGCTGCGCGTGGCCGACAACGGCCGCGGGATCGACCCGGCGGTCACCCGCCGCAGCGGCCTGGCCAACCTCTGCAGGCGCGCGGAGGAGATGGGCGGCACGTTCAGCCTGTCTTCGAACGACCCGAGTGGCACCGTCATCGAGTGGGTCGTCCCGCTGGGTGTGTAACTTTTCCGTGGATGTCGCTTCGACGTGAGTTCAGGAATCACCTGCCTCGGTTCCGCGTGATCAATGTCGGTGATGAGAACTGATGTCCCCGGTTTGGAGCGCAGGGTTCGTGGAGCTCATCGCGAGCCTGCGGTTCGGAAAAGAGCCCGCGACACTTCAGTACCCGGGGGACCACGAACGGGCGCACCACCTTGCCGTGCAATCAGCGGTCCCGGTAGAAGTCGTCCGCCTGCCGGCCGCCTGCGGCCCAGGGAGCCGGCCACGACCGGCAGCGCCACCAGCAGCGACTGGTGGAACGAAGACCGGTCGAGGGAGTCCTTGAAGCGCGGACCGAGCGGGCTGAGCAGCGCCCATGCCCAGAAGTTGACGGCGAAACCGATGGTGGCCAGGGCCGGCATCAGCCATGCCTGGCCGGGCACCGGCCGCGCCCGAGGCCGGCCTCTCGCTCTCCGTCGTCGTCGGCTGGTTCATGTTGTCCGCCCCTTCCCTCTCCCGTTGGTTCGGTGGCGCGGGGGCGCATGGGAACCACAGGTTCGCTGCCCCACAGATCGGACGCCTCGCAGCCACTGTCCGCATCCGGACGCCCGAGCGGCATGGGCCATGGGTCCCTACGGCCGGGCAAAGGGCCCTCAAGGTCGGATCCGACCGCCCGCACCTCCTCGGATCCGTGCTCCGGATCGCCCGCGCGACTCCTGAGGCCGCGCGGCCGCACCCCGCTCCTGCCGGGACACAACAAAAGAGGGCCGACCGGCCCTACCCCCTTCCCGGCGCCCACAGGGAGGATGACCTGATGTCCCCGAACGACGCCTTTCGCGCCCTCGACCGGCAGGAGTGCCTGCGCCTCCTGGCCAAGGTGCCGGTCGGCCGTGTGGTCTACACCCGACAGGCACTGCCCGCGGTCCTCCCCATCAACTTCTCCCTGGACACGGACGCCTCCGTCCTGCTGTGCACATCGCCGGACTCGGACCTCGTACACGCCATCGACGGCGTCGTAGTCGCCTTCGAGGCGGACGAGTTCGACGCGGCAACCCGGTCCGGCTGGAGCGTGGTCGTCACCGGACGGGCCACCGTGTTGACCGATCCCGCTGAGCACGAGCGGCTGTCGCAGACCGGCCCCAGCTCCTGGATGCCCCTGCGGGACGCGGTGTTCGTACGGATCGAGTCCGAGATGGTCACCGGACGCGAGCTCAGGGGAGCGCTTGGCACGTAGTGAGGCGCAGCCCGCAGCGACCGCGGGCGCTGACTCCGGCCGCGCGGACACAGGCGGGTGCCGGCGGCGCGGAGTCACTCCGTCGGCCCGGTACCCATATGACCGACCGCCGACTGCGGCCCTGTGAGGGAACCAGGTCGTGGGACGTCCGCAGCAGGCCACCTGGGCATGGCGTTCGAAGCGCAGGGCGGACATCCGTGGCGCGGGTAGCGCACCGGTGAGTCCCGCACCGGTGTCCGCCCGGATGCTTCCCGCGGACCCATGGCTGTGATCATCACCGGTAGCGCCACGGTCTGAACGGTCTGGCGGCGGAGCGCGAAACGGCTGTCACGGACAGTCCGCGCCCCTGGGCAACAGCAGCGGACACCATGTTCTTACGGATCGAGGCGGAGCTCGTCACCCGGCGCGAGCTCGGGGCTGCCTGCGGCGCAGGCTGACGGGCCGTCCTTGCGGCGGACAGCTGCGGCCCTGTCCGCCGTGTTCCTTGGACGGCGCCGGAAAAGACCGCGTCCTCAGCTCGTTCCGGTAGCGGTTGCGGGCGGTGCTGCGGGACGAACAGCGCAGTGCCCGGGCGCTCGCGGGGTGCGGCCGCCGTCCGGTCCGTAGCCGAATCTGATCAGCATGTGCGGATGGCACCGCTTGTGTCCCGGGAGGGCCGTCGCCGCCCGCAGGTCGGGCCATTCCATGGCCTGGTACAGGAGTGACGTGCGCAGCCCGTGGGCGGTGGCCGTGAGCAGGACGTACTGCAGGGCCTGGCCCGCCCGCAGCCAATCCTCCCGCCGGTCGTGGGACATCCACAGCAGGGCCATCTGAACGTGGCGTTCGAACCAGAGGGCGGGCAGACGGAAGGCGGGCAGCGCACCGGTGAAGTCCCGCACCGGCATCCGCGCGGCCGCGTCGGGCGGCCCGAGGGCGGTGACGGGCATCCCGTAGCGGGTGTCTGCTCCCGGGGCGGTGATCCAGGTTCGGGTTTCGGCGGTGCGCTCCGGGTGAGCGTGGTTGCGTGCTTCGGCTGCGGCGGTCACACGCAGCAGCTTCCGTGTTCCGGCGATGTCCGGCACGTGCAGGCGTGCGCCGGCGGCGCACGCGGCCGCCGTCATCTCCGCCACGATCGGCTCAGGCACCGGTCGGCCGGTGAACGGCATCCGGCTGGTGTGCCGCCGCGCGATGGCCTCATAGAGGCCAGGGTCCGACGGCTGGTCGTCCGCGCCGAGTCGACCGGTCAGTCGTACGGTGGCCAGCAGCCCTGGTTCGTGCGGATCCGGCAGCAGTCTCACCTCCGGCCGCCGGCCCTGGTGGACGGCGGCGAGCCGGAGGTTGAAGACCGCGGCGCCCACGGACAGATACTGGGCGCGGTGCATCGGGTCGGTCAGCGGCAGTGTTCGCTCCGGCGCCGAACGGACCTCCAATGCCTGGCTGTCGGGATCCAGGCGGAAGCGCCAGGGCTGTGTGTTGTGGATCGACGGGGCTGCCACGGCCGCCGTCAGGAGCGACTCCACGGTGGCGGCGTCCAGCGGGGCTCGGGTACGCATGATGTCTCCTCTTCTCTTCGTCGTGGCCACGGGTCAGGTGGCGGGCAGGGCGGTGGCCGGCAGGACGACGCCGAGCGAGCCGACGAGGGAGGCGACCGCCAGGATCCGGGCAGGTTCAAAGTGGCCCTTGGCGTGGGCGATGCCGTGGCCGCCCGCGGCGAGCATCAGGCGGCGGACGCCGCACCCGGCGCGTTCCGGCGTCAAGGCCCAACTCGGCCGATCGCTTGCGCAGTTCCCGGTACAGCGGCCCGAGTCCGAGCACGGCCACGTGGTCGTCGCCGCTGTTCGCGAGCACTTGGCGCTGCAGGGCGACGCGGCGGAAGTGGTGGGCTTCGGTGGTCTTGGCGGGCACCGCCAGGCCGACGTCGTGGACGAAGTTGAGGACGTCCTCGACCTCGGCGGGGGTCAGTGCGCCGAGGGTGCGGCCGCGGCCGGTGGGCACCAGGAAGAAGGCACTCCACAGCATCGCCCCGTGCTCGGCGACCAGGCGGACGATGTCGGGGAGGTCGTACAGGTTGTGCCGGGCGACCGTCGTGTTGATCTGCACCTTCATGCCGAGGCAACGCGCTGTGTCCCAGGCGTCCAGGGTCCAGCGGAACACCCCGGGCACCCCGCGGAAGGCGTCGTGCAGTTCGGCGGTGGAGCCGTCCAGGCGGAGCGAGAGCCCGGACGCGCCCGCAGCGTGCACGGCGCGCAATCGCTCATCGGTGAGCGTCGGGGTGCCAGAGGGGGAGACAGCAACCCGGACCCCGACTTTCCTGCCGTGCGCGATGAGGTCGGTCAGGTCGGGGCGCTGGAACGGGTCACCGCCAGTGATCACGAACAGCGGGGCGGGCTGCCCGAAGCCGGCCACCTGGCGCAACAGGTCCTGCGCGGCAGCGGTGTCCAGCTCCCGCGGGTCGCGGTCGTCGGCCGCCGCGCTCGCCGGGGTGGACGCGGCGCGCAGGGCGTCGACGAGCGCGGTGAGCCAGCGGTGCGGGAGCCTCCCGATGCGCCTGTGGACCATGGTCCGGGCGGCCTCGACGACGGTGTCCTCGGCGTGCACGGTGACGGGTGGTTCGGTCATCAGCTGACCGGCGGTGCGAGCCGTCGCCCTCACGCCCTGCCGCCTGGCGCTTCGCGTCGGTGCCGCGAACCGGATGCGATTCTTCGGCTCGTACGGGTCGGGTGTCTCCGCTTGCCGGGCCATCAAGTCGGTCTCGGAGATGACGCCGATGACCTTCTCGTCCTCGTCGACCACCGGCAGTCCGCTGATGTCGTGGTCGGCGAGCAGTCGGGGGTCCTGGGCAGGGCGCTGTCGGACGGATAGGACGGCACGCCGAGGATGTGGCTGGAGTTCGGGTTCACCGCGAAAATGCGGCGCGTGCATCCGCCCGCCTTCAGGTGGTGCAGGATCGCCCGACCGACCGAGCCGGGTTTGCGTCCAGCTCCGACGACGGCAACGACCTCCGGGCGCAGCAGCGGCTCGAGGCCGGACACGTCGGTGCCCCGGCCCCTGGAGCCGTAGTGACGCGCCTCGCAGGGTGGCTCGTCGGCCGCCCGGCCGACGGCCCGCGTGCTGGGCTCCGAGCCGTCGACACCGACGACGATCGGGAGGTCCATCGTCCTCACCGTCCCGCGCCGAGGTCGAAGACGACCCGGGCCTTGATCTCGCCGCGCAACACCGCGTCGATCGACTCGTTCACGGAGGCGAGCGGACGGGTCTCGTAGATGACCTTCGTACGGCCGGCCGCGTGGAGCTGGAAGACCTCGGCGAGGTCCTGTCGTGTGCCGACGATGGAGCCGATCACCGAGGTGCCGTTCAGGACGGTGTCGAAGATGGGGACCTGGATGGTGCCGTGTGCGGGCAGGGCCACCATCACGAGCTTGCCGCCGCGCCGCAGACCGGAGTTGACGGCCTCGAACGCGGCCGGGTTCACCGCGAGGGCGATCGCCGCGTGGGCACCGCCGTGCTCCTTCAGCTCCTTGCCGGCATCCTGCTTGCGGGCGTCAATGACGATGTCGGCGCCGAGCTCGGTGGCGAGCTGGAGCTTGTCGTCGGTGACGTCGATCGCGGCGACCGTAGCGCCTGCGATCTTGGCGTACTGCAGGGCGAGGTGGCCCAGGCCACCGACGCCGGAGATCGCGACCAACTGCGCGGGCTTGACGTCGGCGACCTTCAGAGCCTTGTAGGAGGTGACGCCGGCGCAGGCCAGCGGGGCGGCCTCGAAGGCGGTGACGCCCTCGGGCACAGGCTGGGCGAAGTCGGCCCAGGCCAGCATCTTCTCGGCGTACCCTCCGTCGCAGCCGAAACCGGTGTTGACCTGCTGCTCGCACAGCGTCTCCCAGCCGGACAGGCAGTGCTCGCACCGCCCGCACGCCCGGCCCAGCCACGGCACGGCAACCCGCTGACCGGCGCTCAGATGCGTGACGCCCTCACCGAGCTTCTCGACGAGGCCGACGCCCTCGTGGCCGGGGACGAACGGCGGGGTGGGCTTGACGGGCCAGTCACCGTGCGCGGCGTGAATGTCGGTGTGGCACAGCCCGGAGGCCTCGACACGGACGCGGACCTGGCCGGGACCGGGCTCGGGGTCGGGGCGCTCCTCGATGACCAGGGGCTCGCCGAAGGCTCGTACGACTGCTGCCTTCATGGTCTCTTCTCTCTTTCTGCAGTGGCGCGTCAGTCGTGTGCGACGACGGCGACGGGGGCGGTGGCGTGATGCAGGACGGCGTGGGTGACGGTGCCGATGTGGGCGCCGACGGAGGAGCGGCGGATGCGTCGGCCGACGACGACCAGAGAGGCCTCTCGAGAGGCGTCGATCAGGAGGTTGGACGGGCTGCCGTAGCGGGACTCCGCCACGACCTCGACGTCGGGGAACTTCTGCCGCCAGGGGCGCAGTTCCTCGGTCAGGACAGTGGATTCGACCCCCGCCAGCTCCCGCTGGACCGCGGCCTCCAGGGCCATGCCGTAGGCGTAGTAGGGCGGCGGGTTCCAGCCGTGCACGACGTGCAGCGGCACGTTCCGGCGCGTGGCGGCGTCGAAGGCGAACCCGATCAGCGCCTCGTCGGGGCTGCCGACGTCGAGTCCGAGGACGACGGGGCGGAAGGGGGCGGCGGTGGACGGGATGCCGGCCTTGTCCATCTCGTGCTCGTCGGTGGCCTGCTCTCCGGCGCGGACCAGGACAACGGGTCGCTCGGTGGACGCCACGGCTGCGAGGCCGACCGAGCCGACCAGGAAGCCGCCGAGTCCGCCCAGGCCGCGAGAGCCGAGGACGAGCAGTTCGGCGTCCTGCGCGGCGCGGGCCAAGGCCTCGGCGGCCCGTCCGCTGACGTGTTCGGTGGTCACCTCGACGCCGGGGTGGCGCAGCCGCAGCCCTTCGGCGGCCTGGCGCGGCACCCTCTCGGTCCAGTGCTGACGGGTCTCGACGCCGAGGAGCGGGGCCTGGGCCATGGGCTCCGGTACCGGTTCCCAGACCTGGACGAGCCTCACCGGTAGTCCGCGCAGCTTCGCCTCGCGGGCAGCCCATTCGGCGGCGGCCCGGCTCTCGGGCGAGCCGTCGAAACCTACGGTAATGGTACGGGACATGATCTCCACCTCCTGGATCGGGGACCCGAAGGGACCCGATTCCAGCATCGTGTTCAGGGGGTCTTTCGAGGCAGGGGCCACTGGTCCTTCAGCCCGGCCGATGGTCCTGTGCAGTGCTTGGTGCGACGGTCCCCGAACAAGCGGCCGTCGCACCGTTGGCTTTCAGCGCAGCCAGGTGTGGTCGCGGACGATCGGGAGCCGCGCCCACAGCCGGCCCAGGCCCCAGGTGGCACCCGCGCCCGCGGCCGCCACGGCGATCAGAGCCACCGCGTAGATGACGTGGTAGTCGGCGAAGGGATTCGTCGACATGCTCGGCGACCCGTCCGACAGGTGCTTGGCCGGCGGCCACTCGGCGATCCACATCAACGCCATCATCGCCGTGCCCGCCACCGCCGCCGGCCGCAGAGCCACGCCGGCCATGAGGGCCACGCCGATGCTGAGCAGGCCCATCATGAACAGCCGGTCCGCCCAGGCGTCACCGGCCCACGAGTGGAACGTCGACTCCATCGGCCCGGCGGCAACGGAACCGAGGAAGCCCCTCGTCGGCGACCCGCCGTCGATCCAGCCCTTGCCGGACTCGGTCGCGTAGCCGAAGCCGAAAGTCTTGTCCAGGAACGCCCACAGGAAGACGAAACCGGTGAGCAGACGCAGGGACGCCAGGGCGTGGGCCCCCACGGCGTGGGTGTCGGCGCGTGCCGACACGGCGATCGCGGAGCCGGTGCGGTTTCTGCGGTAGGACAGGTGGAAACCTGGGCTCCGGTGAGGGTGCTCGTGCACGGCCATGGCGGTGATCCCTTCGGGGATGTCTGGTCCTTGTCCTGACACTCCTCACTCTTGTCGCGGGCGCCGCGCGCCGCCGGATGCCGAAGGTCTGCGGCCGTTGGGCTGAAGGTCCCTTTCTACGGGGCCTGTTGGGGCGAACTCGTTGTGCACGGTACGCGTGGGACCCGGTGGGCATCTCGTGGACCGCGCCCCCCAGCTGGAAGGATGGCGGCGCTCCGGTGGATCCTGAAGGCGAAGGGCGGCTCATGACCGGCGGTTCGGACGGGCACATTCCCGGGTGGCACCGCCTGGTGCCCGGCCTCGCCGAGCTTCTCGGCTATCGGCGTGCGTGGCTGAAGGGCGACCTGCTGGCCGGAGTGACCGTGGCGGCCTACCTCGTGCCGCAGGTCATGGCGTACGCGGGTGTGGCCGGGCTGCCGCCGGTCGCCGGGCTGTGGGCGATCCTGCCGGCCCTGGCGCTGTACACGCTGTTCGGTTCCTCGCGCCTGCTGTCGGTCGGTCCCGAGTCGACGACCGCCATCATGACGGCCGCCGTGGTCGGCCCGCTCGCCGCGGGGAACTCCGGGCGCTACGCCTCGCTGGCGGCCGGCCTCGCGGCCACGGTCGGGCTGTTGTGCCTCGTGGCGCGGACGGTGCGGCTGGGCTTTCTCGCGGACCTGCTCTCCCGCCCCGTCCTGATCGGCTACCTCGCGGGCGTGGCCCTGATCATGATGGTGGACCAGGTGCCCAAACTCACCGGGGTGAGGACGACCAGTTCCGAGTTCTTCCCCCAACTGTGGTCGTACGTCAGCCATCTGGACGAGGCGCACCCGAACACGGTCGTCTTCTCGGCCGCCGCGCTCGCCTTCCTCTTCCTGGTGGCCCGTTACGTCCGTGCGCTGCCCGGGCCGCTGCTCACCATGGTCCTCGGTACGGCGGCCGTGGTGGCCTTCGACCTCGACGACCGGTACGGCATCAAGGTGATCGGCACGGTCCCCTCGGGGCTGCCGGACCTCGCCCTGCCCGACCTGAGCGAGCTGCCGCACCTGGTGCTGCCCGCCCTCGGCGTGCTCCTGGTCGCGTACACCGACTTCATCCTCACCGCACGGGCGTTCACCGACCGCGAGGCAGATGGGCCCGGGCTCGACGCCAACCAGGAGTTCCTCGCCCTGGGCACGGCCAACCTGGGTGCCGCCGCCCTGCACGGCTTCCCGGTGAGCAGCAGCGCCAGCCGCACCGCCCTCGCCTCCTCGGCGGGCGCCCGCAGCCAGGCGTACTCCCTGGTCGCCGGGGCGGCGGTGCTGGCCGTCCTGCTCTTCCTCAGTCCGCTGCTGACCCGCACCCCCGCCGCCGTGCTGGGCGCGCTCGTCGTCTACGCCGCCGTGCGGATGATCGACCTCGCGGGCTTCCGCCGCCTGGCGTCCTTCCGCCGCCGCGAACTGCTGCTCGCGCTCGGCTGCCTGGCCGGGGTGCTCGCCCTGGACATCCTGTACGGCGTGGTCGTGGCTGTGGGCCTGTCGGTGGCCGAGTTGCTGACCCGGGTGGCCCGCCCGCACGACGCGGTGGAGGGGCTGGTGCCCGGCATGGCGGGCATGCACGACGTGGACGACTACCCCCAGGCCCGTACGATCCCCGGTCTGCTGGTCTACCGCTACGACTCGCCGCTGTTCTTCGCCAACGCGGAGGACTTCCGGCGCCGTGCGCTGGCCGCGGTCGCCCAACAGACCGATCCCGTCCGCTGGTTCGTCCTCAACACCGAGGCGAACGTGGAGGTCGACATCACCGCCCTCGACGCGGTCGACGAACTGCGCCGCGAACTGAGCGGCCGCGGCATCGTGTTCGCCCTCGCCCGGGTCAAGCAGGACCTGCTGGACGACCTGAATGCGTACGGTCTCGCGGGCTCGGTCGGGACGGATCTCATCTTCCCGACGCTGCCGACGGCGGTTGCCGCCTACCGTCGGTGGCTCGAGGCCCGGTCCGGCTGACTCCGGTCGCAGGTCGGCCGCCCGTTGGGTTCGGACGGATCAGCGTGCCCGGCCTGCCGTGAACGATCTCGTACGCCGCGTCCAGAGCACCGATCGCGGCCGGGCCTCCGGTGCGCTCGACGAACCGGGCCGCTGTCTCGGCCTTGGGCTCCATGGAGCCGTCGGGAAAGCCGCCGCGGCGCATCTCGTCGTCACGGCCGACCGAGAGGACCGCTTCCAGCAGACTGTGCACGCGGTCGCGGGTGCCACGGGCCGCGTCCAGGCGGGCCTGCAACTCCTCCAGCAGCTGCTGCGGCAGCCGGACCCGGGCACCCTCGGGGCCTCTCGCCGGCGATTCTTCCAAAGCCCCTCACCCTGCCGACGGCCGATCATCCTCGTCGGGGCCACGTTGTCGGCCCGCGGCAGACGGCGGTATGAGAGCGGTATGAGATCGGACTCACTGCCAGGGGAGGAAGGCATGCCAGGCGGTGCGGGCAGCGGCGATTACAGGTCCTTCCGGCCCGGGACTTCAGCGCCCTTCCTGCCTCTGCCGGTCCTGGACCTGGGTGGCTATGACCGCGGCCTGGATACGGCGCTCCACGCCGAGTTTGGCGAGCAGGCGGGAGATGTGGTTCTTCACCGTCTTCTCGGCGAGGTACAGCCGCTGGCCGATCTGGCGGTTGGTGAGGCCCTCGCCGATCAGGGCGAGGATCTCACGCTCCCGCTCGGTCAGACCGAGCAGGGCGTCCTGCTCTTCTTCCTGCTGCCGCCCGCTCCGAAGACGGGCCATCAGCCTGGTGGTGGCGCTCGGATCCAGCAGGGACTGGCCGCGGGCCACGGTGCGTACCGCGGACACCAGGTCCGATCCTTGGATCTGCTTCAGAACGTATCCGGACGCACCCGCCATGATCGAGTCCAGCAGCGCCTCCTCGTCGTCGAAGGAGGTCAGCATCAGGCAGGCCAGCTCCGGCATGCGCGAGCGCAGCTCCCGGCACACGGTCACGCCGTCACCGTCGGGCAGCCGGACGTCCAGGACCGCCACCTGCGGGCGCAGTGCGGGGACGCGCACCAGGGCCTGCTCCACGGTGCCGGCCTCGCCGATCACATCGATGTCCGGCTCGTCGTTCAGCAGGTCGCGCACTCCACGTCGTACCACCTCGTGGTCGTCCAGCAGGAAGACCCGGATCGGGCTGTCGGGGCCGGGCTGCTTGCTGTCCGCCATCACTTGCTCCCTGGTTCCGCGTCACTCGTCGATGTCCACTTGGGCCGTATCGGTCTCCGTACCGGCATCGTTTCCGGGTCCGGGCCGAGGGACCAGGGCCGGTCGGCCCTGTTCCCGCAGAGTCTCCCCCGGCCAGAAGCAGTGGTGCCGTGCGGGGACGAACTGGCGGACCGGACACGTCCACGTCGAGGACCACGCCCCCTGGCGGCTCCCGGCAGCCGGTCGGACCCACACTGCCGAAGGGCGAGTCCGGCGGCCCTGGAGAGGGAGGCCCTATGGCCCCGTTCCTGGGGCCTGACAGCCCTGGGCCCACGCCGGTCCTCGCAGAAGTCTGAAGCCGCTGCCCAACGATCGAAGGAGCGGAGCAGATGACTGCAAAGGACACCGGCACCCACGTCACCTCCACCGTCGCAGTACAGGTGCGAGCGGAAGGCGATGTGGACGAAGAGGCGCTCGCGTACGTTCGGACCAAGGTCGACAAGGCTTTCAACCGGCCCGGAGTTCCAGACGTCAGCGGCAAGGTGAGGATCGCGAAGGCGGCGGCGCACCACGTCGAGCAGCCCTGGTCTGCCGGGGCCGAGCTCGTTGTGGGGAACACTCTTGTGGTCGTGCACGCCCAGGAGGCGACGGCACATGAACTGGCGGACCGGTTGCAGGACCGCCTCCGCAGCCAGATGACTCGGGTCCTGCACCGCAAGGAGGCGGCCCGCAGGTCGGCCACTCCCCCACCGTGGCGTGGTGGCCAGGCCATCAGCGGGCGGGATTAGAGTCTCCCGGCCCTCCGGTGCGAGGCGGGTCGGTCCCCTACCGGGTACGTCTGGGCCCTGCGCCGCGGCGCAGGGTGGCTGCGAGGCTGAAGGGGCGGCGAGGCGGCCGGCAGGTGCCTCGAGGCAGAGGCACTGTCACCCGGCGGGGAGCAAGGCCTGCCCGCCTCCCGCTCGCACCGTGAAGGAGGGAAGCGCCATGAAGACGCGCGCCGTCGGCGAAGTCATGACCAGCGAGGTCGTCTGCGCAAGCCGGCAGACGCCGTTGGACGTCGTGGTGCGGTTGCTGGATCGGCACCGTATCCGCGCACTGCCGGTCGTCGACCACGATGACAAGGTGGTCGGGGTGGTCTCCTGCGCCGATCTCGCACACGGCTCTGCGGCCACGGCCGCGGGAGAGCTGATGACGACCCCGGCGGTCACCATCCATCCGGAGCAACGGGTCTCGGATGCCGCACGACTGATGGAACGTCAGGGCGTCGACCGCCTGCCCGTGGTGGATGAGGAGGACCGCCTCATCGGTATCGCCACCCGCCGCGACCTGCTGCGGGTCTTCCTGCGTACGGACGAGGAGATCCGTCAGCAGGTGGTGGAGGAGGTCCTGGTCAGCGCGCTGGGCCTGCCACCCGGCGCCGTCGCCGTTTCCGTCCGGGACGGCATGGTCGTGCTGGAGGGACGCCTTCACCACCGTAGTGACGTCCCTCTGGCCGTTCGGTCGACCTGGCGTTTGGAAGGCGTCGTCGGTGTGGTCAGCAGGCTCGGGTTCGACATCGACGACTGCCGCCCTGCGCAGCCGACCGCGCACTGAATCGTCCTGAACCGGCCACCCGAGCGGCGCAGATCACGCCGCGAAGAGCCCTGTGGCCGACCTCTTGTCCGAACGGCTCCCCCAGCCTGTCCGGAGCGGTACCGGTCAGCCCCCGGAAGGGACCATCGGCACCTGGGAGTGGGTCGAGGCAGGGCGAGGGTGAGGACGTGAGCGGCATGGGCAGAGTCGAAGCGAAGCACGGGGGCAGGCCCGCCAGGCAGCTGAGCAAGCAGTCCGGCCACCTGGCGCCGGACTGTCACTCGGCCCGGGCGGGCGGGTCGTTCACGGGAAACCGTGCTCGCGCTCGTGCGATCAGGGCAGCGGGGTCAGGGCTCGCCTGCAGCGCGTTCAGGACCAGGAGCCACCACTGGTCGAGCCGGGACCCGAGTTCCTGCTCCCTCGCCACCTCGTCGGTGAGGCTGTACAGACCGAAGAGCGCGCACACGAGTGTCGTGGCGGTGCCCGACGGCTCGATCCCCTCGGCGAGTTCGCCCCTGGACCGGGCCTCGGCCAGAAGCCTCGTGACGGCAGCGGTCCAGGCTGCAAACGGTGCGGGCACGGGCGCGTCGATGCCCCGGCGCTCGGCCCACAGGCGGGCGCCGGCGCGGGCTACGACGTCCTCGCGCAGCACTCTGGCGATTTCAAAGCTCAGCGCGACGAGCTTCTCAAGCGGCGGGACGCCCGGGGCCGTGTAGTGCTGGGCCAATTGCGGCCATGCGGCGAACTGTTCACTGACGACGGCGAGGGCGAGCTTTTCCTTGCTGGAGTAGTGAAAGTAGATGGCTCCACTGGTCTTCCCCGAGCGGCCGCTTATGTCGTTGATGCTGGTGCCTGCGTATCCCTGTTCGACAAAGAGTTGCGCTGCGGCTTCCAGCAGGGATCTCCGGGTCGCTCTCGCCCTGTCTTGCACGTATGTTCCACCTTCGTTCATTCATGCAATGAGTTTGATACAGGGGGTAGTGCGCCCGCGCATTGGCGGCACTGCGCCGCCGACCGCGGAGCTTTTATTATTCTTCGACCGTGCGTGCATGTGGGTGACATCGGTGAAATTTGCGACCTCATCCCGATGGCTCCACGAACGGGGCCACCCTCAGCGGCCGCTACGACACGGCTTGCATCAACTGACCTGCTTGGCAACGTAGTTGATAGGCCCGACGGCACTCCACAGTTCCCCTCCGGCCGTCCCGTCCCTCGCGTTTAACCTGCGACCGACCTGCCGTCAAACACTCGAAGGAGTGATTGCGTCCCTCTTCGGACAAAATTAACGTAGTGACCACGATGTTTTCGGGCTCGACCCATGAGACGGACGATGTCCGGAGCGGTGGGCCTCACGCAGGCGGATCGACCACCTTCGCGCGCGGTCAAGAAGGACCGTTCGGCATCCCAGGCTGAACAGTCGAGCGCATCTCTCCCGCAGTCCGACATCTCACGAACCCGGCGACAGGACGGAGTCGGCAAACTCTCCAAGAACGGCAGAGAAATGACAGCTCATCGCATCCTTGACTGGTCCCCGGCCGCTATCGTCTTCGATTGCGACGGAACCCTGATGGACACCGAACGCCACTGGCAGGACGCACGCAACAGAGTCTTCAGAGAGTTCGGTCTCAAACCCCCGGCCGGATTCGCCGAGCGAGCCAAGGGGGTGCATTACACCGAGTGCGGGAGCCTCATGGCCGAGGCGACCGGAAAGCCTGACCTCACCGACGATATGACCCATTCGCTTCTCCAGCACTTCACGGCGTTGGTCGCCGCAGACCCCGTCACCATGCCGGGCGCGGCGGCGCTGGTCCGTCTGGCCGCCCGCCATCTGCCACTCGCGGTTGCCAGCAACTGCCCCCTGGACATGGTGGAATCCAGCCTGGACCGGGCCGGACTGCTGGGCCACTTCGGCCATATCGTCGTCGCGGGCGACACGCTGCGGCCCAAGCCCCATCCGGACGTCTATGCCGCTGCGGCAGATCTTTGCGGCGTGCGGCCGCAGGACGCACTGGCGGTGGAGGACTCCGTCACCGGTATCGACTCGGCGCGAAGCGCAGGCCTGCGCGTGCTGGGGGCCGGCCCCCGCCCTGCCGGACGGGGTGCGGACCGGGTCGATTTATGGGTCAGCACCCTGGGTGACGCGGAGTTGATGGCCTGGGCCAACACCCGGATCGCCATGGCAGGGCCACCCCACGAATGAGGTGCCGGGCGCCTCATTCGAGATCTGCGCGCACGCTCTCCACCTACCGGTAGCAGTCCGCACGTGTGTGGATGCGCCGGCGCGAACAGGGTTCGACCTGGCGCTCACGCGGGGACCCGGTAGCCCAGCGCCGTGGGCGCACCGGCGATCCGTACGTACGTGTGCGGCTGCTGAGGCTCCGTCACACCGATGAGCCAACCGCCGCCATGCATGCCGGACGGGCGGATGTCGTCCCGCCCGCAAGGAGGGAGTTGCACCGAGGCGACGTGCGGACCCATTTGTCCGGCCCGCAGGCACGAGGAGTCCTCACGGCAGTGATTTCGGGTGGGGCGAGCGGATCGAAGCCATCGCCTCGCTCGACCTGAAAGTACATGAGCCGTAGCCACTGTCCCCGACGCCGAACGCCTCCAGCGTCCGCGCGGTTACCGCCGTCGCAGCGTGATCCGAGGACACACACGACGGCAGCGCAGGTGAAGAGCGGTGGCGATGACCCCGGACAGCCGTACCTCGCAGCGAGCGGTACTCGGAACCCGGCCGACCGCTCTCGAGCCCATGCCACGGCCGGCCCGGGCCATTGGTCCAGGCGCGGGTGACCTGCGCGTCAAACGCGATGACCTCACCGGCCTGGGCGGCGGCGGAAACAAGGTACGCAAACTCGAGTGGGCCTGCGGTGCAGCGCTCGCCGCCGGCGCCACGGCCCACCGAAGGCATCGTGCTCGACCCGATCTGCACCGGACGCGCGATGGCGGCTTGATCGCGGCGGTCGAGGACGGCGAAGCGGTACCCGGGCAGCGCACGGTCTTCCTGCATTCGGGCGGTGTGCCCGGTCTCTTCGGTCACGCGGCAACGCTCGCGAAACTGGAAGAGGCGCTGACGCCCTCGACTCCGTAGGCGACAGGTCGCGCTCGCGTTGCCACAGGCCGCGACGGCATCGGGAAGCGGCTGCCCAGCCCTCCGCGAGGCGGGCCTTCTTGCGCGCCGGTCACGCTGCGCTCCAGCTCCTTCACGACGAGGGGGTCGAGGAACATCGGAACGAAAACCGGCGCTAAGCCTGCCCGGCCTCGCTGAGGGCTTTGACCTGGGCTTCTGCGAGGGATGAACCTTCGGCAGTCGTATTGATCGACTGTTTGGAGGTCCGGGGTGCCGGTCGAGTTTTTGACGGATGAGCAGGCTGCCGCGTACGCGGCGTATCACGGGGCGCCGTCCCGTACGGAGCTGGAGCGCTTCTTCTTCCTGGACGACGCGGACCGGGAGCTGATCGAGTCCAAGAGGCGGGCCCACAACCGCTTGGGGTTTGCGGCCCAGCTCACGACCGCGCGCTATCTCGGGGTGTTCCTGGACGACCCGACGTCTGTGCCGCCGGAGGTCGTGGACTACCTCGCTGAGCAGCTCGACATCGGTGATCCGTCGGTGCTGAAGGTGTACGGCGAGTGGGAAAACACCCGGCTGGAGCATGTGCGCGAGCTGCGGCGGGTTCTGGAGTACCGGGAGTTCGCCGAGGCGGAGGGGGAGCTGCGGGAGCGGGTGGACGCGCGGGCGTGGACGACGGGCGAGGGGCCGAAGGCGTTGTTCGACGCGGCGTCGGGCTGGCTGCGTGAGCGGCGGGTGCTACTGCCGGGGGTGACAACGCTGACGAGGCTGGTGGCCTCGGTGCGGGAGGCGGCGAACCAGCGGCTGTGGGACACCCTGTACGGGATGCTGAGCGTGGGGCAGCGGGCTGTGCTGGATTCCCTGCTGACCGTGCCGCCGGGTGAGCGGGTCTCGGAGCTGGACCGGTTGCGGCGCGGGCCGGTGCGGGTGTCGGGGCCGCAGATGAGGCGGGCGCTGGAGCGGGCGGAGGAGATCGCCGGGCTCGGGATGGGTGCCCTGGATGTGTCGGGGATACCGCCGCGGCGGCTGGCGGAGCTGTCGCGCTACGGGGTGGACGGCAAAGCGTCGCTGCTCCGCCGGCACTCGGACGCCCGGCGGCTCGCGACGTTGCTGGCCACCACGGTCTATCTGACTTCGCGGGCGGTGGACGCCGCGCTGGACCTGCTGGAGGTGTTGATCGCGACGAAGCTGCTGGCCAGGGCGGAGCGGGAGAGCGCGAAGGAGAAGCTGAAGACCCTGCCGAGGGTGGAGCGGGCGTCGGCGAAGCTGGCGACCGCGTTTCAGGTGGTGTTCGACACCACGAGCGAGCAGGTCGACACTGACACCGGGGAGATCGCCCCGCCGAAGGTGGAGAGCCTGGAGGGGATGTGGGCGGCGATCGAGCAGGTGGTGCCCCGGCATGAGCTGGCCGCGGCGATCGCCGCGCTGTTCGAGCTGACTCCGCCGCTGGACTCGGACGCCGACGAGGCATGGCGGGCGATGCTGGTCAACCGGTTCGGCACGGTCCGGCCGTTCCTGCGGCTGCTGGTCGCCGTGGTGGACTTCGACGCCACCCCGGAGGGCGAGGCCGTGCTGTGCGTGCTGCTGTCGCTGCCGGAGCTGATGGGCCGCAAGAAGGTCGGCCCGGCCGAGATCGACGCCGGTCTGCTGACCGGATCATGGCGTCGTCTGGTCCTGTCGGCGCCGCATCTGGAGCCGGGGACGGTGGACTGGAAGGCGTACACGTTCTGCGTGCTGGAGCACCTGCACCGGATGCTGCGGAGCAAGCAGGTCTTCGCCAGGAACTCATCGAAGTGGGGTGACCCGCGGGCGAAGCTGCTGGCCGGCGAGGCGTGGCAGCAGGCAAGGCCGACCGTCCTGGCCTCGTTGAACCTGCCCGGGGAGGCCGGCGGGCATCTGGCGGCGCGGGCCGCGTTGCTGGACGGCACCTACCAGGAGGTCGCCGGCCGCGCCCCGGACAACGCGCAGATCGTCTTCGACGATGACGGGCGACTGCACTTCGCCGCCCTGGAGCCGGAGCCCAAACCGGCCTCCCTGCTGGATCTGCGGGCTGCGGTCAACGCGATGCTGCCGCGCGTGGACCTGCCCGAAGTGCTGCTGGAGGTCTTCTCCTGGACCGGTGCCGACCAGGCGTTCACGTCGATCACGGGCGGCGAGGCCCGGTTGCGGGACCTGCACGTCACGATCGCCGCGCTGCTGGTCGCCCAAGGCTGCAACGTCGGCTACACCCCAGTTCTGGGCAGCGTGGACGCGCTGAAGTACGGGCGGCTGTCCCACGTTGACCAGACGTATCTGCGGCTGGCGACCTACCGGGCCGCGAACGCCGCCCTCATCAGTCACCAGGCGTCCATCGGCCTCGCGCAGAGCTGGGGCGGGGGCCTGGTGGCCTCGGTGGACGGGATGCGGTTCGTCGTGCCCGTGCCGTCGGTGTACGCGCGGCCGAACCCGAAGTACTTCGGGCGCCGGGGCGGCGCGACCTGGCTCAACATGATCAACGACCAGGCTGCCGGGCTCGGCGGGAAGGTCGTGGCCGGCACCCCGCGCGACTCGCTGTACGTGCTGGACGTTCTCTACGACCGCGACGGCGGCAAGCGCCCCGAGATGATCGTCACCGACACCGCCTCGTACAGCGACATCGTCTTCGGCCTCCTCACCTTGGCCGGGTTCGCCTATGCTCCGCAGCTCGCGGACCTGCCGGATCAGAAGATGTGGCGCATCGACCGTGCCGCCGACTACGGAGCCTTCCAGGACGCAGCCCGCGGTCGGATCGACCTCGCCCGGATCGAGCGGCACTGGGAGGACATCCTGCGGATCATCGGCTCCATCCACACCGGAGCCGTCCGCGCCTACGACGTCATCCGGATGCTCTCCCGCGATGGCCGGCCCACCCCGCTCGGCGACGCGATCGCGCACTACGGGCGGATCGCGAAGACCCTGCACATCCTGCGCCTGGCCGACGAGCCCGGCTACCGGCGGCAGATCAAGGTGCAGGCCAACCTCCAGGAAGGCCGCCACGCGCTCGCCCGGAAGATCTTCCACGGGCGGGCGGGGCAGCTCTACCAGCGCTACCAGGACGGCATGGAGGACCAGATCGGGGCGCTCGGCCTGGTCCTCAATGCGCTCGTGCTGTTCAACACGAGGTACATGGACGCCGCCGTACAGCAGCTACGAGAGGACGGGTTCGACGTCCGCGACGAGGACGTGGCCCGTCTGTCCCCGTTCGTGCGGCATCACGTCAACATGCTCGGTCGGTACTCGTTCCAGCTGCCCGACCTGCCTGGCGGCCTGCGCCCGCTGCGGGCCCCCGATACCACCGATGATGCGTAGGGAGGTGCATCAGCCTTCTCGGTGGCGGAATTGGCCGTGCGGCTTGGGCCTCGGGGCAAACCGGGCACGGGGACAGTGGTGGACTTTGCTCAGCTACAGGGTCCCGGGCTCTGGCTGCCCGCGGCGGTGTTATCGGTGCCGGTTTCGGTCGGCGGCGCTTCGACGGGGAAGAGGATCGGGCTGATCAGGTACTGCGTGCGGTCGGGTGATGGCTCGTTGGCCAGGTGTGGGGCGATCGCCTCCCGCATCCCGTCGATCATCCCGTGCAGTTCCCCAGGGCTGAGCCAGACGGCATGCTGCCGGTAGCCGACCAGGTCGGCTACCGGGTCGGCCGTGTCGCGGTCGAGATACGCGGTGAATTCGGCAGTCAGGACCGCCAGAGCGGCGGCGAATGCGCTGCGATGGTCGTCGAGCGAGAGTGAATTGGCCGTGTCCGTATTGATCCCCGCGCGGTCGCGGCGCAGCCGGTAGCGGCGCTCGACGGCGCCGCGCACGCGTCGTTCCAGGGCGACTTCCAGGACCCCGCCGGCTGCGAGCAGGTCGACGTGCCGGTAGACCGTGGCCTTCGAGACGTCCCGGATGCGGTCGCACAGCTCGGCGGTGGTCAGTTCCCTGCCGCCGCGCATCGCATGAACCACTCGCAACCGCACCGGGTGGGCCAAGAGTTCGAAAGCATCCATCCTGCAATGATCTCACGCCATGCTACCGTTCGCATTCATTGAGAAAGGTTGTGATGGGATGCCTGACGGCGCTGTGACAGAGTCCATGCCCGGCTCAGAACTCGCTTGGATGCCACCGCCCTATGCCGAGCCCGGCCGCTTCAGCGAGTACGAGGTCACCGTCGGCACCGGCCCACTCGCGGTGTCAGGCACGGTGAGCGTCCCCCGCGGGCAGGCTCCCGGCCCCGGCGTGGTGCTGCTCGCCGGTGGTGGACCGTTCGACCGCGACGAGACCAGCGGGCCGAACAAACCGCTCAAGGACCTGGCCTGGGGGCTCGCCAGCCGCGGGACGACAGTGCTGCGCTTCGACAAGGCGACCTACGCCCACCGCGATGTGGCTGCGGCATCGGACCTGACGATGACGCAGGAATACGTGCCGCATGCCGTCGACGCGGTCGACCTGCTCCGTGGCCACCGCTCGGTGGACCCCGAGCGGGTCTTCGTCCTCGGCCACAGTATGGGCGGCAAGGTTGCCCCCGCCGTCGCCGTCGCCGCACCCGCGGTGGCGGGCCTCGTGATCATGGCCGGTGACACGCAGCCGATGCACCACGCCGCTGTCCGCGTCGTCAGCTACCTCGCCACCGTGCTCCCCGACCAGGTCCCACCCGAGGTCATCGAGACCTTCCAGCGGCAGGCCGCCCTGGTCGACAGCGCGGAACTCACGCCCTCGACCCCCGCAGCGGATCTGCCGTTCGGCCTGTCCGCGCCGTACTGGCTCGAACTGCGTGACTACGACCCGGTCGCGATCGCGGCCGGACTCAGCAAGCCGATGCTCATCCTCCAAGGAGGACGCGACTACCAGGTCACCGTCGCCAACGACCTCGTGCGATGGCGGACGGGCCTGGTCGGCCGCCCGGAAGCCGATATCCGTGTCTACGAAGCCGACAACCACCTGTTCTTCCCCGGCGCAGGACCATCCACCCCCGCCGAATATGGAACTCCGCAGCATGTCGACCCCGCCGTCATCGCCGACATCGCCCACTGGCTGAGCCACGGCCAGGGATGAGCGTTCGCGCCGCCTGTGAACCAGCGGTCGGCAGCCTCCAGGCGGGGCACCAGCACACTGCCGACACCGCGCACCGAGGGATGCGCCCCGCTCGCCCTCGCGACAGCGCCGACAGGCCGGGTATCGCCGAACTCAACGCCTGCCGTCGCCGGGCGCGAGCAAACTCATGACCTCGGCGATCGCCTCTGCGGAAGGGTGGAAATAGCGTCGGGCGGTCTCCGGCTTCTTGTGCCGCGACTTGGCCATGAGCATCAGCAGGCTCGCCCCTCCCTCGCCGAGGTGGGTCAGGCCGGAGTGCCGCCACTCATGCAGATCCCAGCCCGTGCCCGGCCCACCACCGAGGGCGGTGTGCTCGTCCAGCAACATCCGGGCCTGCCCGTACGAAAGACGCGCGAGCCCGGTGTCCGGACAGATATCGCGCGGGCTGACGACCTTGCCGGGGCCGGGCTTGCGATGAGTGACGAACACCGGGCCGCGCGTACGCCCCTTGAGTAGGCGAGGCAACAACCGGGCGGCGCCGGCGTCCCAGTAGACCGTCTCCAGGACGAAGTCCTCGCGGACTGCGCCGCGGCGACGCGTACGAGGGCGGGCGCCCTTGCCCTTCACCGGGGCCCGGCGTCCGGCGAGGTCCAACTCCTCGATGTTGACGCCCAGGATCTCCTCGGCGCGGGCGGTGGTCTCGTAAAGCATCCGCCACAGCGTCTTCTCCCGCAGGTGCACCTCCCGCCGCGCGATCAGCCGGTCGATCGCCATTCTCGAGCGGGCCGGCGTCTCGGAGTCCGGCGGGGTAAGCCGCTTCGCCCAGGCCGGGACCGCCGGGCCGTCGTACCCTCGCTCACCGCACCACCCCAGCCACGAGAGCACCGACGCGCGCCGGGCGTTCCAGGTGTTCACCGCGGAGGTGCCCCACAGCAGTTCCAGTGCTTCGCCGATCTCGTCGTCCGCCACGGACGCCAGTGGCCGGCCCTCGCCGAGCCGCTCGGCGGTCTTGCCCACCCCGATCCCCTAGTTGCGGACCGTGTTCGGGTTGCCGAGCGAGTCGAGGAAGACATCGGCCGCCGCGCGGACGGTCAGCGCCTTCCCGGCGGGCAGCTGTATGACGGCGGGCACCGTTTCCCCCTTGCCGCAGATAACAGGGCCGCTTCATGTACGGCCTGGCGGCCGTTCCCGCAGGTCGCGATCAGCCGTCCCGCAGATAATAGGGCGTTATCCGTGGAACGACTTCAGATGGGCCCGGCCCCCGACACTCCGTCAGCCGCCCACCAGCACCGACAGATCCTTAGCGCCGGTTCTCGTTCCGATGTTCCTCGACCCCCGACGATGTCGGAATCGGCCTTGCCCCTGGCGCCACGGCCGCCGAAGTGGCTGCCGGGTCATCGTCCTGGAAGACCTCGCGCCACGCGCACCCGGGGCTGAGCCCGGTAGAAAAGGTCACGAAGTCGCTCGTGTGTGCGCTGCGCTCCAACAGCTGAGCTCCGTCCGCACACGAGGGAGGGCGAGCGCCCAGCGGGCTCCTCCGGCACAAGCCGCGGCTCGGCTTCGCACGGCTCGGCCGAGTGCTGCCGCCTGGCCACCGGCGGCTGGCTCGGGCCACCGACTCCGCCCCGGTCTCACTATTCAGCCAAATTTGACATTAGCTCGCCTTATGAAAGATAAAGAAGGTCCTTTGGGTTGAAGTTCACGCAGCGTGACATTCGAGGCGTGACAGCCGACGTACGTCTACGTGAATGAGTAATGCCGTGTCCCACGCCGCTGTAGTGCCCGACCAGCCGTCCGACCCCGCCGGGGACTGGGAGGCATGGCGCGCCGAGCGGCGGCGCTCTGTCACCTCGGCCGTGGGGAATCTCGCCCTCGTCGAGACCCGCTGGGCCCCGGCCGGTGAGCGCCCCGACCTCGATGCGGCCCGTGCCGGAGCGCCGGATTCTGTGACCGTCACCACAGTGGAGCGCACCGACTTCGTCACCGGCGAGCCCGAGTACGGTCTCCGCTTCTGGGACGCGCAGTCCCCCGCGATCCAGAACTTCGATCGCACCGATGTCTTCCCGTACGACCCGGCCTGGGTACTGGAGGCCGCGTACACCCCGGTGTCGGGTGCCAGGCGGGTCGGGTTCGAGCACATCCGGGACAACGGCGGCACCCGTGACCTCGTCGTGCCGGGCGACATCGAGCTCACCCTGGACGGCCGGGAGTACACACTGAGCGCCTTCGACGACGACGGCACCCTACTGCTCGTCTTCGGCGACCCCACCAACGGCGACACCACCTACGGTGCCGGGCGCTTCCTCTTCGTCACCCACACCGGCGCAGGCCGCGTCCTGCTCGACTTCAACCGTGCCTTCGTGCCGCCCTGCGGATTCTCCGACCAGTACAACTGTCCGATGCCGCCGCGGCAGAACCGTTTCCACCTGCCCGTAGAGGCCGGAGAGAAGCGGCCCGTCTTCCGCGACGGCTTCCCCGCGCAGCACTGATCAACCCCGCACTCCCCCGCCTCGCAGCACGAAAGCGCGTACTCCTCATGAGCATCAAGAAGACTTCCCTGTACGGCGGGGCCACCGCCGCCGCCCTCGCCCTGACCCTCACAGCCTGCGGCGGGGGCTCCAACGCGGGCGGCGCCGCCGGAGGGGCGCACGACAAGAACGCCACAATCAACATCGGTTCGCTCTACGAGCCGCAGAATCTCGACAACACCGCAGGCGGCGGCCAGGGCGTCACCGAGGCACTCAACGGCAACGTGTACGAAGGGCTGTTCAAGCTCACCGACAACGGCAAGGTCGAGAATCTGCTCGCCCAGGACTACAAGGTCAGCGGCGACGGACTCACGTACACCTTCACCCTGCGCGACGGTGTGAAGTTCCACAGTGGCAAGAAGCTCACCAGCCAGGACGTCAAGTACAGCCTCGAAAAGGTGATCGCGAAGGACTCGCAGTCCGCGCGCAAGAGCAATCTCGAGGTCATCAAATCCGTCGAGACGCCTGATCCGCGCACGGTGGAGGTCCAGCTGTCGAAGAAGTCGATCTCCTTCGTCTACAACCTCTCCTACGTGTGGATCATCAACTCCGACGCGAAGGGCCTCAAGACGGACGAGGACGGCACCGGCCCGTACACGCTGGACAAGTGGACCCGCGGCTCCGCTCTCAGCCTCGCCCGGTTCGCCGGCTACTGGGGCGACGCGGCCGCCAACAAGCAGGTCGTCTTCCACTACTACAAGGACGCCACGGCGCTGAACAACGCGCTGCTGACCAACGCAGTGGATGTCGTCACGAGCGAGCAGTCGCCCGACGCCCTCGACCAGTTCAAGAGCAACCAGAACTACAAGGTCAACGACGGCAACTCGACGACCAAGCTGCTGCTCGCCTTCAACGACAAGGCCAAGCCCTTCACGGACGTCAAGGTCCGCCAGGCCGTCTCCGCCGCCATCGACGACAAGAAGCTGCTGGAGTCGGTCTGGGGCGGCTACGGCAAGCCCATCGGCTCCATGGTGCCCCCCACCGACCCGTGGTACGAGGATCTCACCGAGGTCAACGCGTACGACACCGCGCGCGCCAAGAAGCTGCTCGCCGAGGCCGGATACGAGAACGGCTTCAGCTTCACCCTCGACACCCCGAACTACGACCCGCACCCGACCGCCGCGACCTTCATCAAGTCGCAGCTCGCCAAGGTCGGCATCACCGTCGAGATCAACACGATCACGCCGGACGAGTGGTACACGAAGGTCTACAAGAACCACGACTTCACGGCGACGCTCCAGGAACACGTCAATGACCGCGACCTGGTCTGGTACGGCAACCCCGACTTCTACTGGGGCTACGACAACAAGCAGGTCACGCAGTGGGTCGAGGAGGCCGAGCAGGCGTCCAGCACCTCCGAGCAGACCGAACTCCTGAAGAAGGTCAACCGCAAGACCGCCGAGGACGCGGCCAGCGACTGGCTGTATCTGTACCCGCAGATCGTCGTGGCCAACAGCAAGCTGTCCGGCTACCCGGTCAACGGCCTCAACTCCCAGTTCTTCGCCTACGACATCAAGAAGGGCTGATGGGCCGGTATCTCCTGCGCCGTCTCGCCTTCCTGCTGGTGTCGCTGGCGCTCGCGAGCGTGGTCCTGTTCGCCCTGCTGCGGATGCTGCCGGGCGACCCCGCCAACGCGCTCACCTCGGTGGGCGCCGGCCCGGAGCAGATCGCGGCGGCCCGGCACTCCATCGGCTCCGACAAGCCGCTGCCCGAGCAGTTCGTCCACTGGATCGGGCAGTTGGCGAGCGGTGACCTCGGTACGTCGTTCGTGAGCTCGCTGCCGGTCGGGCCCGAGATCGCCTCTCGGCTGAACGTCACCGTCCCGCTCACCCTGGCCGCGTTCGTCCTGGCGGTGCTCATCGCCGTTCCGGTCGGCTTCGTGGCCGCGCACCGGCGCCGGACCTGGTACGGCGCGCTGCTCAACGGAGTGTCCCAACTGGGCATCGCCGTCCCCGTGTTCTGGCTCGGCATGATCCTCATAGCCGTCTTCGCCCTGAACGCCGGCTGGCTTCCCGCGGGCGGCTTCCCGCAGGACGGCTGGTCACAGCCGGCCGAGGCGATCCGCTCACTCGCCCTGCCCGTCATCACCATCGCGCTCGTGATGAGCGCCTCGCTGATCCGCTACGTCAGGTCGGCCTCACTCGACGTACTGGGCAGCGACTACCTGCGCACCGCGCGAGCCATGGGTTCGTCGTTCGGGCAGGCCATGTGGCGGCACGGGCTGCGCAACGCCTCCGTACCGGTGATCTCGATCCTCGGCATCGAGCTGGCGTCCACACTGCTGGGCGCGGTGGTCGTGGAGTCCGTCTATGCGCTCCCGGGTCTCGGCTCCCTGCTCGCGACCGGCATCGCGCAGCACGACTATCCGGTCATCCAGGGCGTGCTGTTCGTCTCCACGCTCGCGGTGCTGATCATCGGCTTCGCGGCCGACTTCGCACAGCGGATCATCGATCCGCGGCTGCGCGGCAGGCTTTCGGGAGGTGCCCGATGAAGCGGTCGACGAAGCGCTCGTACACGTTGACCGTCGGATGCGTCCTGGCCGGCCTGATCGCCGTGCTTGCGCTGGTCTCGCTCTTCTGGCTCCCGTACGCCGCCGACGACACGTCCGGCGGACGGCTCACGGGCCCCGGTGCGGGCCACCTCCTCGGCACCGACAAGCTCGGCCGCGATCTGTTCACCCAGCTGATGACCGGCTCCCGTATCGCCTTCGAAGCGGGCCTGGGATCGGTCCTCATCGCGGCCGCCCTCGGTGGCACGCTGGGTGTGCTGGCCGCGTTCGCGCAGGGCTGGATAGACGACACGCTCTCCGCGTTCCTCGACATCCTGATCGCCTTCCCGACGCTGCTGCTGGCCATGCTCATCGTCGCCGCCCGCTCGGCCACGCTGGGGTCCGCCGTGCTGGCGATCGGCCTCGCGCAGAGCGCGGTCGTGGCACGGTTGGTGCGGATCCTGGTCAAGCGGGTCCTGGCACAGGACTACATCACGGCCGCGCGCACCTCGGGCACGTCGTGGCCGCGGATCGTGGCCGGGCACGTACTGCCCAACATCTGGCCGACGCTCGTGGTGAACCTGGCCCTCCAGTTCGGGCTCGCGGTGCTGGCCGAGGCCGGCCTGTCCTACCTGGGTCTGGGAGCGCCGCCGCCCAACGCCTCGTGGGGCCGCATGCTCCAGGAGGCGCAGGCCACCTTCACCACGGCCCCGGCAGGCGCGCTGGCCCCCGGCATCCTTCTCGTCCTGCTCGTCATCGGTGTGAACCTCATCGCCGACGGACTGCGCGACACCCTCGACCCTGCGGCCCGGCGGAGGCGCGCGTGAACATCCTCGACGTACGCGACCTCACGATCCGTACGGCCGACGGGCGCATCCTCGTCGACCGCCTCTCGCTGGCCATGGCCCCCGGCGAACGCCTGGGCCTCATCGGAGAGTCGGGCTCCGGGAAGTCGCTGACCACCCTCGCCGTGCTCGGCCTGCTGCCCGACGGGATGACGGTCACCGGCAGCGCCGAGCTCGCCGGCACCCAGATCGTGGGCGCGAGCGAGAAGCAGCTCACGGGTGTGCGCGGCCAGGACGCCGCCATCGTCTTCCAGGAGCCACTCACCGCGCTCGACCCGCTGATGCGCGTCGGCAGGCAGATCGCCGAACCGCTGAGCAGAAGGCGAGGCCTGAAGGGCGCCGAGCTGAAGCGGGCTGTCGTAGCAGCGCTGGAGCAAGTGCGGCTGCCCGAGCCCGACCGCATCGCCCGCGCCTTCCCGCACGAGATCTCCGGCGGACAGCGCCAGCGCGTCGCACTCGCCATGGCACTGGCCTGCGAGCCGAAGCTGCTCATCGCGGACGAGCCGACCACCGCCCTCGACGTCACCGTGCAGTCCGACATGCTCGACCTGCTCGACACCCTTGTACGGGAACGGGACATGGCCGTCCTCTTCGTCAGCCACGACCTCGCGGTCGTCGCGAGGGTCACCGAACGCGTTCTGGTCATGAAGGACGGCCGCGCCGTCGAGGAGGGCGACGTCCGCGAGATCGTACGCACCCCGCGTGAGGAGTACACCAAGGCGCTGGTGGAAAGCGCACGGCAGCTGGAATCAGCTCTGGACCTGAGGAGCACGCGATGACGCCCGTACTGGAGCTGAACGAAGCCTCCTTCAGCTACCGAGGACACGCCGCGCCCGTCGTCGAGGACATCTCCCTCACCGTCGAGACCGGGCAGAGCCTCGCCCTCGTCGGCGAATCGGGCGCGGGCAAGACGACTCTGCTGCGGTTGCTCCTCGGGCTCGCCCGGGCAACCACCGGCACCGTCCGGTTCGACGGCGAAGAGCTGAAGCCACGCAACAGCGAGCAGATGCGGCGTTTCAGGCGCAGTGTGCAGTGCGTCTTCCAGGACCCGTACTCGTCGCTGGACCCGCGTCAGCGCGTCGGCGGCATCGTGTCCGAACCACTGCGCTCCCTCGGCCTCGACAGCCGGAGCACGGCCGGGCCCAAGGTCGCCGACGCCCTGGAGCGGGTCGGCCTCCCGGCCGACGCCGCTGAGCGCTATCCGCACGAGTTCTCCGGCGGCCAACGCCAGCGCATCGCGATTGCCCGCGCGACCGTGTGCGACCCGCGAGTGCTGCTCGCCGACGAGCCCGTCAGTGCGCTCGATGTCACCACTCGCGTCAAGGTCGTCGATCTGCTCAACGAGTTGAAGCAGGAGCGGGGCCTGACTCTCGTCATGGTCTCCCACGACCTGTCGGTGGTCGCCTCGCTGTGCGAACGCACCGCCGTCCTGGAGAGCGGCCACATCGTCGAACAGGGTGGGACCGCACAGGTGCTGGGCGCTCCCGCGCACCCGTACACGCGTCGCCTCGTCGAAAGCGTGCCACGACTGCCCGCTTGACCGGTGGATGCGTGCCTCCGACGACTGGATCTCTTCGATGCCCGGGTCCAGCGACGCCCGTGATCAATACACCCAGGTCACGCCGCGACTGCTACCCGGTCCCAGACCCAGTACAGGCTGACGATCACGATGGGCGCGGTCATGGCGGGCAGGGCCCAGCGGTGTGCGGGAGTCCGGCGAAGGAGGGCCAGCAGCGGGAACACTGCGGCGATGATGCCCAACTGCACCGCCTCGATGCCGGCGTTGAAGCTCAGCAGCGACAGCAGCAGCTCCCAGGACCAGCTCTCGTCGATGCCGAGCGCGCCCGCGAAGCCCAGACCGTGGACGAGGCCGAACAGGAAGACGGCCAGAAGCCGCCAGCGTCCGCTCCCCTCCCGGTCGCGAAGGACGACGCCCGCGAGCGCCACAACGGCGATGGAGGCCGCGATGACCGGCTCCACGACCGATCCCGGCACGTTCACCACGCCCGTGGTCGCCAGCAGGAACGTGACGCTGTGCGCGGCCGTGAAGGCGGTCGCCGTGAGGACGATGTCGCGCAGGCCGCGAGCGCCGATGAGCAGCGACAGCAGGAAGAGGATGTGGTCCAGGCCGAACAGCAGGTGTTCGGTGCCGAGCAGGAAGAACTCCACTATCTGGTGCGACTCGTGGTGTCCGCCGGTCTCCAGGGCCGGCTCGGCGGCGGACAGCACCTGAGAGCCTCGCTGCCCGTCGATGTCGTAGTGGACGATCGTCTCCGTGCTGTGGACGAAGCTCTCTGCGTCGGGGAACAGGGCGCTGGAGACGGTGTAGGTGCCATCGGCGCCACCCGCGCAGTCGTAGGCCAGGGTGAGGACGGCGAACGGCCGGGTGCCGCGGGTGCGGACGTCCGCGTCGCCGACGCGGCGGGGGGTGCAGGAGGTGCCGTCGCGGGTGACGGCGAAGCGTCCGGTGACGTACTCGGTCACCGCTTCGGCATGGGTGTCGAGCTGGTGCAGCTGCTCCGCACGGTCCTTCGCCTCGTACGCCTCGGCGTACAGCCAGGCCGACTTCATGAGCAGGTCGTATTCGAGGTCGAGGGTCGCCTCGGCACGGGCTCCGGCGCCCTCCACCTCGACGTACGCGGTCGAGGTCGCGTCGTGCGCGGCGGCGGGGGCCGGGTGGGCGAGGCCGGCGACGAGTACGGCCATCAGGGCCGCGACGGTGGTGAGGAGCGCGGCGGGCAGCCGGCGCTGCCGGAGCCGGGACAGCCAGGAGGAGGGCAGGGTCGCCGGCAGGGGCAAGGGGGCTGGGCGCATGGAGTTCTCGGTTCTCGTTGTCGAGGGCCGGGCAGTGGTGGGCCCGACGTCCCGGACCGCTCGGATCCGGGACGTCGGGCGTGGGTGCCGAACAGGTGCTACCTACGGGTCAACCGGTCACCGCCGGTCGGCGGACGACGTGAACCACGGGTAGGCGGGCACGTCCGGTCCCCAGGTGCCGGGCCGGCCATGGGCGTCCTTGGTCACGAAGGCGCTCGGCTCGGAGGCGCTCACGCCGCCGCCGGTGGAGCGCGCCGTGACGAACCACGCGTGGGTCGTGCCGGGCTTGAGCCCCTTCCAGTTCACCGAGGCGACCTCACCGGAGCCGGCCTTGGTCCTCCCGATGACGCTCACGGGGTTGTAGAGCGCCAGCGAGTCGGTCTTGAAGGTCGTCTTGCGGGTGCTGAGGTCGATCGGGAGGACCATGTTGTCCTCGGTGCCGTCGTAACGGTGGTTCGTGTCGTACTCGGTGGCGCCGAACTCGTCGAGCAGCGGGGAGTAGGTGTCGACGGTCAGCTCGGACCGGTCGACGTCGAACTGGAGCATGCGGAAGAAGCTCGCGCCGAACCGCAGCTGGTCGTCGGGCTGGTAGCCGCCGATCTCGGTGAGCCCGAGCCGGTCCGCGGACACCGTGTAGAACTGGTAGTCCGCGAGCAGCTCGACGACGTCGTGACCGACCTCGCCGACCCTCGGCTTCACGTTGGTGCCGACGCCGTGCTCATGACCGGCGAGGATCAGGAACACGTTGGGGTTGTCCTGGACCACCGTCTTGTACAGCATCGAGCCGTCCGGCGCGGAGAACTTGGCGCCGCGTCCGTCGGGGTTGCTGCTCGGGGCGAGGTAGTCGTGCGAGAGCAGGATGCCGTTGCGGTCGGGGTAGCGTTTGAAGACGGAGTCGGCCCATTCGGCTTCCTCGCGCGTCACCCCGTAGGACAGGCCGACCACGACGAAGTCGAGGCCGCCGGCGGAGAACAGCTCGTAGTGGTTCTGGTTGTCGCCCGCGCGCCAGGGGCCTCCGTACTCGGCGTGCTCCCAGCCCTTCGAGAGCGCCTGGTAGCGCTCGGGCCCGTAGTACTGGTTGTAGATCGCGTCCGGACCGTTCTCGGTGCCTGACTGGTTGTCGTGGTTGCCCGCGATCACACCGTTCGGCACACCCGCGTCGTCCAGGATCTTCTGCTGCTTCGAGGACACCTCCAGCTCTCCGGTGACCTGGCGCCGCATGGCTTCGTCGACGGGCTTGCGGATGTTGTTCTCGATGATGTCGCCGGTGTGGGCGACGTACGCGATCTTGTGCTTGTCCTTGTTGTCCGCGATCCAGCGTGAGACGTCGCCGTACGCCTTCTCCCAGACCGCGCGTTCCTCGGGCGTCTCCTGCTCAACCGCGCCCTCGGAGAGGTACTGCGTGTCGGTGTAGTGGACGATCGAGAAGTCGTACGAGTCGGGGTCGGCGAACCCGTTCGGGTCACCGGCGTCGATGTCGTCGGCGAAGGGGTCCTCGCCGGTCACCATGGTGTGGACCTGCTGCCGGTCGATGTATTTCCGGTCGACGACGGCGGTCAGGACGGTGTCGCCGTCGGCGGCTCCGCGGGCGCTGGTCAGGACATCCCACTGCTTCGTCCCGGTGTTCCACACGCGCAGCGCGGCGAGCCGCTCGGGGTCGATGACGCCCTCCCAGCGCAGCACCGGCGCGTCGACATGGCCCTTCACCTGGACGTCGAACCGCTGGTACGTGACGTCCTCGGCGGCCGGCGCGTCGAGCGTCCTGCCGTCGGCGGGTGCGAGGCCGTCGGCCTTCACCTTCTTCTCGCCGTTGACCTTGAGCGTCGTGGGAACGGACGTGGCCGTTCCCACGTACACCTGGTTGGGGGTGAGGATCTCGGCCTCGGAGAAGGTGGCGCTCACCGTGCCGCCGTCGGGCTCGGCAACCTTCGCCGACAGTTCGACGTTGCTGTCCGCGTCGGTCGTGCCGGACTTCGGAGTGAGGTCGGCGGGGGTGTCCGGGATGCCGGCGGAAGTGAACTTCACCTCGCGGGTGCCGCTGTTGCCGACGCCGTCGGTTCCGGACACCGACAGCGTGTGCTCGCCGGCGGACAGACCGGGACCCACAAAGGCGCCGAGCTGGATCGGTTTGCCGTCGAGCTTCACGTCCGGGCCGTCCACCACGCCTGAGAGGTCCCCCAGCCGGACGTCGAGGACGACCGACGCGGTGATCCTCTGGCCGGCGGCGGGGATGCTGGCAGAAACCTGGGGCGCCGAGTTGTCGGTGACCAGGACGCGGGTCGCGGTCCTGCCGGTCTTCGAGGTCGCGGCCAGGGTGTGCTTTCCGTCGTCGATCTCCGCGGTGTCGAGGTCCGCGCGGAGGCCCTGGGCCGGACCCTCGACGAAGAACTCGAGGTCGATCTCGGTCAGCGGGTTGACGTTGTCGCCGCAATTGCCGTCGCCGAAGCTGTACGAGCCCTTGACCATCCGGCCGGTGGCGGTGCCGTTCGCCGGGGTGAGGGTGATGTCGGAGACGGCGAAGTCGTCGCGGTTGTCCCCGCACGAGGTCGGAAACGTACCGGTGACGAAATCGACCGTGTTCCAGCCGGGGACCAGCCACTCGTTCGGGAAGGTCAGGCCGACGTGCTGACTGACGAAGTCGCTGTCGAGCACGTGCTTCTGACCGTTCACCAGGATGTGGTTCTGGTAACGGGCCTCGATCGAGTTGCTGCCCACGGTGAAGCCGAGGGTCGCGTTGCCGGATCCGAGGGTGTCGGAGACTCGCACGGCCGGGGCGTCGATCGTGTAGTGCAGTTCCACTTCGCGCAGGCGGGTGTCGCTGTTGCCGCAGGTGCCGTCGCCCATGGCGTACGAGTCCGCGATGTCCTGGCCCGTGACGGTCGCGCCGTCGAGGGTGAGGGCGAGCCGCGCGATGTCGAAGTCGTCGCGGTTGTTGCCACAGCTCTCCTTGTACGAGCTCGTGACGACCGTGATGGTGTTGTCACCGGGCGCCAGGTGGCGCGCCGGGACGGCTATGTCGACCCGCTGACTCACCCAGGTGCCGCCCAGGTCGACGCGCTTGCCGTTGACGAGCAGGTAGTTGTCGTTCCGGTCGTCGATCGAGTTCGACCCCACGTCGAAGGAGAAGGTCGCCGCGCCGTTGCCGAGGTGCGGATCGGTGACGGGCGTGTCACCGTCCACGGTCAGCGACTCGACGTCGCCCTCGGCACCCGCCGGGAAGTTCGCGAACACCGGTTGCCGGCCCTTCACCAGCGTGCCGTCCTTGGGCAGCAGCCGGGGGGCACCCGCCGGGGCGTTGTTCACCGTCACGGTGTTCTTGACGGTCTTGCCGGAGACGGTCCTCGCGGTGAAGGCGTGCTCGCCGTTGGCGAACTCCGCGGTGTCCAGGTCGGCTTGAAGTCCGGTGGTGCCCTGCGGGTCGCCCAGTACGAAGAAGCTGAGCGTGGCCTTCGTCAGCAGCGAGGTGTTGGAACCGCAGCTGCCGTCGCCGAAGGAGTACGTGTATTCGTTCTCCTCGCCGTCCGCGACCTCGCCGAGCAGGTCCAGGCTGATGTCGGACAGCACGAAGTCGTCGTAGTTGGCGCCGCACGAGCTGTCGACCGCGCCGGCCAGGATCTCGATCTTGTTCTCGCCCTTGACCAGGTGCTGGTTCGGGATCTCGATCGTGCCCCGCTCGTTGACGAGGTCGCCGATGTCGGCCCGGTACTCACCGTTGACCAGCACGTAGTTGTGGTAGCGGGCCTCCGTCGAGTTCGACCCGACGTCGAAGCTGAGCCGGGACACCCCGACCGTCTGCTCGGCGTCGATCGCCTTCCCGTCGACCGCGAGCCCCGTCACGGAGTCACCGGCGAGCGTCGGCGTGGCCGCGACCTTCTCCGTGCCCTCCAGATACGCCCCGTCGCCCGGGGTGAGGACCGGCAGGCTCGTGCCGCCCGCCGACCCGCTCCGCCCTGGTGTGCGCTGCTCCGCACCGGTATCGGCGTACGCCGTCGTCAGGTTGCCGCTCACGAGGAGCAGCGCGGTGAGGGTCACCCCCGCGAGCCGTCGTCCGCCCGATCTGCCACCCGGCCGTGTTCGCCGCTCTGCTGGCCGCATCAGCAGCCGTCCTTCCTGATCGCTGCAAGGTGAAGGGCACGCCGTGAAGACGTACGACATGCCCATGGCGAATCCTGGGCAGCGCAGGTGAACGGAGTTGAATCACCTGTGAACCATCAGCGGAAGGATCCCCGTCCACGGCCACGGCCGGAGCAGTTGCACGGGCATCGGTCCCAGGGCATACCCCACGCGGCGGGTCCAGAGGCCGTCCGCAGCCGGGACGACTTCGGCCGGCTGAATCTCCGGCCCCGGCCCGGGCTGTTCACCGCGTGCGCGATCGATGTGCGGGGGTCCGCTGAGACGTCCCGCGCGGGAGACCTGCCGTCACCCTTCGGGGCTTTCCCGATCCCCTGTACGCGCCGTGCGGCCGCTGGTGATCCTCGACGCGGAAGGATCAACGCCATGACCGTTCCCACCCCGAACGTCGGGTGTGTTCACCCGTCGCACGCTCGCCGACTCCCGGCGTCCGAACACCATTGCACCGGCCGGCGGCGACGGCCACATCCGCACCGACCACGTGACTGAGGAGAAACCGTGCTCATCGATCTCACCGGCAGGACCGCACTCGTCACCGGATCCACGCAAGGTATCGGTTTTGCCATTGCCGCAGGGCTGGCCGGGGCCGGCGCTCGCGTGGCCGTCAACGGACGCCGCCGGCAGTCCGTGGACGATGCCATCGACAGGCTGCGGCAGGAGACGGACCGTGACGCCTTCATCGCCGCACCCGGCGACATCACCACCGACGACGGCGCCCGTCAGGTCACCGAAGCGGCCCCGGACGTCGCCGTCCTCGTCAACAATCTCGGCATCTTCGGGGCGACCCCGGCCCTGGAGATCAGCGACGAGGCGTGGCGCCAGTACTTCGACGTGAATGTCCTGTCCGCCGTCAGGATGATCCGCGCCTACCTCCCGGCCATGAAGGAGCGCTCCTGGGGGCGAGTCCTGAACATCGCAAGCGATTCGGCGGTGGTCATCCCGGTGGAGATGGTCCACTACGGCGTGTCGAAAACTGCCCTGCTCGCCGTCACGCGGGGCTTCGCCAAGGACGCTGCCGGCACCGGAGTCACCGTCAACTCGATTATCGCCGGGCCGACTCACACCGGCGGTGTCGAGGATTTCGTGTACGAACTCGTCGACCCCGGTCTTCCCTGGGACGAAGCGCAGCGGGAGTTCATGGTCAAGTACCGGCCTCGGTCGCTCCTGCAGAGGCTGATCGAGCCGGAGGAGATCGCCAACATGGCCGTATATCTCAGCTCCGACCTCGCATCCGCCACGACCGGCGGGGCCGTGCGCACGGACGGTGGATACGTCGACTCCATCCTCCCCTGAAAAGTCACGAACGCCAGGATCTCCATATCAGCCATGTCCTTGACGTCGGTGCGTCGACGTACCTCGAATCGCCGAGGCGTCGCCGAGCGGGCGGCGGTGGCCCGAGCGCCGTCCTTGCGACGCCCGGCGGTCGGCGGCCGGAGGAACCGGGGGTTGCTGCATCGAGCCCCGCCGGGCGGCCTGCCACACCAGTTGCGGAAGGACCGGCATGGGCAGCGGTGTTGCTGCCTGTGCCGGTCCTGGCTCGCGAGGGGGATGCTGAGTCTGTGGCTCAGTAGGCGGAGTTGACGTTGTCGATCGACCCGTAGCGGTGGGCGGCGTAGTTGGCGGCCGCGGTGATGTTGGCGACGGGGTTGGTGA
>NZ_BMRN01000022.1:8525-119664 GCF_014648655.1 Streptomyces atratus | reverse complement strand
ATGCGGTCGGTGGGGAAGGCGGTGTCGAGGGGGACGTAGACGCCGTGGGCCATGAGGACGGCGAGGGTGGTGATGACGGTGTCGAGGGATCGTTCGACGCAGACCCCCACACAGACCTCGGGGCCCACACCCTGTCCGACCAGGAGTGTCGCGATGTCGGCGGCGCGGGTGGCGAGTTCGGCGTAGGTGAGGGTGCTGTCGTCGCAGACGACGGCCACGGCGTCGGGGGTTTCCAGCGCGCGGCGTATCACCAGTTCGTGGATCGCACCGACCGGGAGTTTTCCGCCGTCACCCGCCCACGACTCCACCGACTGCCGCTCGGCAGGCGCCATGAGCGGCAGTCGGCTCACCGGAAGATCGGGCGTGGCGAGGATCTGACCGAGCAGGATCTGCCAGTGGTCCACCAGGGTGCGGATGGTGTCGGCGTCGAACAGGTCCGTCGCGTACTCGACCTGGAGACGGAGCCCGCCCGGCCGCCGGTACACCGACCAGGTGAGGTCGAACTTCGCGGTCCCCGTGGCCACCATGGAACGCTCGACGCTCAACCCCTCGCCGAAGGGCTCCAGCGGCTCCTCCTCATGGAAGGCGAAGAGCGTCTGCACAATCGGGTTGTGACTCAGTGACCGTTCGGGGTGCAGCTGCTTCACGGCAAGGTCGAACGGGGCCCTGCTGCGGGAGAGTGCGCTCAGCAGCGACGCGCGGGAGCGCGCCACGAGCTCCCGGAAGCCGGGGTCGTCCCCCAGGTCCACCCGGAGGACGAGTGTGTCGACGAAGAAGCCGACCAGATCGTTGAGCTTGGCGTTGTCCCGGCCCGCCACCGGCGAACCGACAACGACATCGCTGCTCCCCGAGTGGCGCGCGGCGAGGACCTGGAAGGCGGCGAGCATCACCGTGTACAGACTGACGTTCTCCTCGGCGGCGAACGCCTCCAGCGCCGTCGAGGATACTCCGGTGAGCGGGAAGTCCGTCGTCTCGCCCCGATAGCTCATCTCAGCCGGACGGGGGCGGTCCGTGCCGAGGTCCAGCACGGCCGGAGCATCGGCCAGCGCATCCGTCCAGGCCGCCAGGGCCTTCTCCGTACGAGGGCTGCGCAGCGTCTCGCGCTGCCACAACGCGTAGTCGGCGTACTGGACCGGCAGTGTGCCCACCGACCCGCCGCCGGCACGATACGCCTCGTTGAGCCGGCGCTGGAACACATCGAGGGACCAGCCGTCGCAGGCGATGTGGTGGAAGGTCAGCTGCAACCAGTGCTCGTCCTCGGACAGCCGGTACAGCGACGCACGCAGCATTGGATCCCGGGCCAGGTCGAACGGCCTGCGGGCATCCGCCTCGACGGCCTCCCGTGCGCTGCGGACGCGGTCGACGGGTGCGAGGCCGGTGAGGTCGACGAGCGGGCAGTCCGTCTCACGGGTGTCCAGCAACCGTTGGCGCGGCTCCCCGTTCCCGTCCGCATCGAAGACGGTGAACAGGGCGTCATGACCGGCTGCGGCCGTAGTGACGGCGGCCGTCAGGCGGGCGGCGTCCAAGGGGCCGGTGAAGCGAAGAACGACCGGAATGTTGTAGACGGCGTTGTCCCCGAGCCAGCGGTCGAGGAACCAGAGCCGCTGCTGGCCGAAAGAGAGCGGACCGCGCTCATCCGGCCTGGCGCGGAGCCGGCCGGCCGCGGACGGTCTTGTTCCGCCTTCCGCACGCGCGTCTTCTCCCGCGTTCTCGTCGGTCGTGGGGATGCCGTCCATGATGACGCCCTTCTCACCGGTCCACTAAAGGTCCAATAAAAACGAAACGCGGCCGCGGTTTCTTGAAGAGCACACAGAGCAGTGCGTACGTGCATCGCCGAAGAGAACCTGTGAACGCTGCGAAGAACTGCGGGATTATTTGCATGGGACATGGAGGAGCGCTGTCACATTAGAGAGCCGCATCAGCGCCGGTCAACCCTCGCGATTAGCGCCTGACCTGCGCCTTTTAGTGATCGGGAGGGTTCTGGATCACATCCTTAGCGCAAATTTAGGGAAGTAATAGAGCCAAATAGGCGCACGTGTGTCTTGTATTTGAACGGAAGATTGAATCGCGTCCGGGTGCGGCGTTCCCCCGGAGCCCGTCGAGGTTCGTGGGGGAGTTGTGCGGGACCGCTGGAGAGGCTGTCAGCAGGACAGTCGTGATGGGATGCGCGCCGACATCGGGCCGGCAAAAGGGAATCGGTGCCCACGGCCGAACCGCCGCGGTGCCTCCCCGGGGAGTCACTTCCTGGCCAGCACCGTCGAACTGCTCGCCAGGCGACAGGAAATGGTCCACAGGCCGATTTCGGCCGCCTGCCGGCCCGCCGCCTCCACCTGGGCGCGCTCCTGCTGGTACCAGGCGAACGGGTCCGCCAGCAGACGGTCGATCAGGCTCCGCGGCATCGCATGGCAGCGGATGGGCTCATCCGGTACGGGCGGGTCCCCATGTCCGCTGCGGCGCTGCGCTTCTCCGGTGAGATACGCCAAGGTGTCGAGAACGCGCCATAACGCCGCCCGCTGCTCCTCCGGCGACTCCTCCGCCGCCAGGCGCTCCAGGGCGAAGGCCCGTACGAACGCGGGGAAGCGGTACCGGACGGCTCTGGACGCCTGGTCCACCACTGCGTCGAGCAGGTAGGACTCGGTGAGCTCGTCCAGCAGGTCCTGGGCGCGGTGCGGTTCGCATTCGAGGAGGGGAGCGCCGACCCAGGGCGCGAAGTCGGGTATCTCCAACTGGGCCAGGCGGCGCAGAGCCCGCTGGGCCTCCGGACTGAGCGCCGCGTAAGCCGGGGTCATGCACGTACGGACGGTCTGTTCCACGTGGCGCAGTTCGTCAGGGCGGCGGGCCGCGTCGGCGCATCCGTCCACCGCCTCGGCCTGGGCGACGGCGTCCGCCACGGCCCGGTGCGGCCGGGCGGCCAGGCGTGCGGCGGCCGCGCGCAGTACGAGCGGCAGATCGTCGCAGGCACGGCAGAGCTCCTCGACGGCCAGCGGTTCGGCGGCGACCCGTCGCCGTCCGATGATCTTCATCAGCATTTCCACGGAGCTTTCCCGCCGGAACCTGGAGAGTTCGATACGGGTGTCCGCGGGCAGCCCGGTGAAGCGTCGCCACGAGGTGATCAGCACCCGCGATCCGGACGACCCGGGGAGCAGCGGGGCGACCTGGCACTCGGACGCCGCGCCGTCCAGCACGACGAGGACCCGGCGCTCCGCCAGCAGGTCACGGTACATCTCGGCGCGCTCCTCGACGCTGCTGGGGACGGCTTCGTCGCTCACCCCGAGCGCGCGCAGGAAGCGCCGGAGCACCCCCGCGGCGCTCGTCGGGCGGCCCGGGGCGCCGGAGAGTTTCGCGAAGAGCTGCCCGTCGGGGTAGTCCGGAGCGAGCCGATGGGCGACATGTACGGCCAGGGTCGTCTTGCCGGAGCCACCCCGTCCGGTGATCACGGTGACGGGGACGACAGTTCGGGGGGCGTCGGTACGAGTGGGGGTGGCCAGAATGCGCTGGATCGCTCGCGCGCGGCCGGTGAAGTCGGCGATGTCGGCGGGCAGCAGCCGCGGAATCTTGTGCGCCGGAATGGCCGGAACCGCCGGAAGGGCCGCGACCGCCGGGCCGCTTCCGGGCCCGCCCGGCGTGGCGGCGGGCGCCGTCACCTTGATGAAGGGCTGGACCCGGGGCGGTGCGCCCCACTCCTCTTCCCCCGCCAAAATCATGCGGTGCAGCCGCTGCAGTTCTGCGCCGGGCTCGATGCCGAGCCTCTCGACGAGGGCCGCCCGCGCCTGGCGGTAGGCGTCCAGGGCCTCGGCCTGCCGTCCCGCGCGGTGGAGCGCGGTCATCAGGAGCACCCGCAGCCGTTCCCGGAGTGGGTGGGCGGCGACCAGAGCGCCGAGTTCACTCACGGCGCGGTGGTGATTGCCGAGCCGTAGTTCGAGTTCAAGACACTGTTCCTGTACGGCGAGGCGCCGCTCGTCGAGCTGGACGGCGTTCGCCCGTACCGGCTTGCTGCTGATATCGGTCAGGGCGTGACCCTGCCACAGCCCTAACGCGGCCCGTAACTCCTTTACCGCTTGCTTGGGTTGATGGGCGGCAGCGGCTCTTCCGCCTGCGGCGACCCGTTCCTCGAAGGCGTGGAGGTCGAGTTGTCCCTCGGTCATCCGTAAGAGATAACCGGGCGAGCGGGTCACGATGGGGCCGGGGTGGGGCCCCGCGGGGAGTATGCGCCGCAGCGCGCAGATGCCGATCTGTACCTGGGTGCGGCTCGTCGCCGGCGGCTTCCGCTCCCATATGGCCTCCACCAGGCGGTCATTGGAGACGACACGTCCCGATTCGAGGAGCAGCATCGCCAGAACCGTGCGCTGACGCTGCCCGCTGACATCTATGTGCCTGCCGTCGTCCACGACTTCGAGCGGCCCCAGAATCCTGAACTGCATGGGGCCCCCTTCGTGGCAACGACGGCTCGTAGAGGGCGATGGCGAACGGCCTGACGCACAGGCCCGCCGACCTCCACCGTACCTGGCGTGTTCGAATACTGGTACAGGGTGTACGAAAAGCGGATACAGGATGTGCATTCGAATGATTGCATGATCGAAAGGGGCCAGTCAACGACTCACTGCCCTGGCCGCGTCCGTCAACTTCTTTTCTCTTCAGACGCGTTATGAGGTACCGCTATCCGTAAGTTCCGGAAAAAGAACGTCTGAAATTCCATGTTTGAAGTGTGGGCGTCCGCTACGCGACGTCGAAGGACCTCACCGATGGTGTCGGCTGCCGAGGTCAGCCACGGCACGTCGATGTCCGCGGGCCCGCAGCGTGTGGGGATACCGCTGCTCGACGCGGTCCCCGAGGTACGCACGGGTCGCCACGCTGTACACACCGCGATGATCGGTGCGATTGACCTCCACATCGTCGCCGTGCAGCGCACGGCTGAGCGCGATGGCACCGCTGAGCAGTACGAAGAAGCACGGGGCCGGTTCACCCTCCCCGTAAACCACGCTTCCGGTCGGCTGTTGCTCAGCGCGGCCGCGCTCCGCCGGCCAATTGAGCTGTTCGTCGCCGTGTTTCTCGAACAGGAACAGCGTCCGCGACTGCTCCGGTGACAGATTCACTGACGTGGTCACTGTGCCTCCGGATAGCGATGCACCAAGAGGACGGCCATGGCTCCCTCGCCGCCGGCCGACGCGACTCGTTCGACCGAGGGGGAACGCACATCTCCCGCGGCGAAGACGCCAGGCACGCTTGACTCCAGGTGGTACCGATCTCTCGGCAGCCGGCAGCCGGCAGCCGGCGGCCGCCAGCCGGCTGCCGGCAGCCCGCCGGACGCTGCCCTCCGGCCGCCAAGTCCGGGCCGGTCGGCACGAATCCGCGATCATCACGGGAGACCACTCCCTCCAGCCACTGCGTATGCGGCTCGGCCCCGATGAAGATGAACAGCCAGGACGCAGCAAATGGTGCGCACGGCGCCGGTCCGGTTCTCGCGAAGGGTCGGCCGCTGCAGGTGTCCCTCGCCCTCACCGCCGAGGACTTCGGTCCACGCGTGGATCTCGATGTTGTCGATGCCGTTGATCCACCCGAACCAACGGGCTCAGCAACGAGATCAACGACGTGTCACTGATCTGCGAGCCCTTGGCGCCGGTCGGCGGCGTGCTCCTTCAAAAAGGCGCCTGCGTGGGCGGCGGCTTCTTCCTTTGTTGCGTAGTAAGAGGTGCTGTCTGCCTCATCGCGTGTTCCATCGGCTCCCTTGCCGGCCCACCGCCAGCCACCTGATGAGGGGTCCCGGGACAATTCGGCACTGCCACCGCACAGTTCGATGAGGCTTGCCTCCGCTTCTGCAGGGGATGATCTGTCGATGGCGTCGGGCCATTTCTTGCGGGCGCCCTGTCGGGTGATACCCCAAGCAGCGCCCAACTGCTCGTAGCTCGCACCATAGGAGCCGGCGGTCTTTGCCGCGATTGCCGTCAACCGCTTGACCTCTGCGTCCACCATCTTCCAGGTGGTGAGGATCGACAGTGTCACCTCGATGGGGTTGGCATCCCACGTGCGTTCCTCGGGGAGCCCGGTCGCTCGGGCGCGCATGGCCGAGGCGAGTGGGTTCAGGGCGTCGAGGAGGGCCTTGTCGAGGGCGGTCTGTTCCGCAGCGGTGATCTCAGACATCATGCAGGCAACTTTAGTTACCGAACGGGGATTCGGCAACTGAAGTTACCGCATCTGGCTACGTCGATCCGGGTCCGGGCGTGATCCCTGAACCGGCCGACTGTGATCCCGATGCCGCGGCACTCGAGCATGGTCGAAGAAGTGGTGCCACCGGGCCTCGGAGGTATTGGCAGACCGCTGATCAGGGGCGTGAACGCTCATTCCGTACCGGGGTGAAGCGGGACGGCGCCGACCTCACTCCGGCAGGCAAGGGAGTTTTCGGCAGAGTGCTGCCCGACAGCGAGTTGCGGCTGCGCGAGCTCTTCGCGAAGCTGCGGGCCAAACGCGGTGCGGCGCCTGTGGTCGTGGAGCGCTCGGCCTCGATCGGCGCGCCGTCGCCGGCTGTGGCTCGCGATGCGGGCTGCCGCGTTGCATATCTGCCGGGTGGGTGACGAGGTCTGCCGGTGACGGCGCGGCAGTCATGAGCGACTGGGGCGATGAGCAGGGCCCACGCGGGGTCAGGCGCGTCGACGATCACGCCCTTCCCCGGGGGATCCGAATTCCTGGTGTGTCGCTCAGGGTGCAGGCGGTCGGGGAGTCAGCGAGTCGATCCGGATGGGATCGCTCGCGCCGCCTGGCTCGGGACGGCGGCGGGTGTGCCGCTGAGGAGTGCCTGCCGGGTGAACCGGATGGCATACGGCAGGGCGGCACGGGTGAGTGCGTCCGCGCCGGAAGTGCGGGCTGCGGCTCCGATGACGGGCTCCGCGCACGCGACGGCGCGCCGAAGGGCGGCAGGAGTGCGCAACCGGCTCGTGTACCGCAGGGCCGGGCGGAGCAGGCCCGTGGCGGGAAGGTCGGGGAGGGCCAGGGTGAGGGTCCGGTCCTCGGCGCCAGGGCGCGGCCAGGACAGTTCGACGCGCATGAAACGGCCTCCGGTGGAGGTGGGGGGGGCCTGACGTCGGCCCGGCCGGTCGGGCGGGGAGCAGTGTTGTGGCTGGTCGGTCGACGAGCGAAGGGGGCGCGGTCGGGCGGTGACGGCGTCGATGGGCGAACGGAATTGCCGCAGCCGGTCAGGCCCTTGACGCTGAGGCGTCCACCGCCTGTTACCTCACATGGCGGTAAGTAGATATGTCCAGGCTTGCCGGAGTTGCGCGATCTTGTCAAGGTTACTGAAACGTGAGAGACGTCACGACCGCGTGCCGTCCGTCACCCCTGCCCCACGGAGAGAGAGCGACCATGACTGACAGTTCCCATGCGTCTGACTCAGGGGACACAAAGGTGCAGCATCCCGTCCAGGCGACACTGGCGCACCCCGTGCAGAGGGTGACGACAGCAGTGGAGAGGGTCCCTGGGGCGGATCGGGTCAAGGGGATCGTCAACGGTGTTCTGGACTCCGTCGGGATCGTTTCGCCGCATGCACGGCGCGTCGCGGCGTACACCGGTGCCGGACTGCTCGGCGTAGCCGGTGTGGTCGAGTGGCCCGTGGCCATGGCGGGCGCCGCGGTGGTGTGGCTCACGCAGCCGCGTCCGGCGGATGTCGCGGCGGCCCCCGCCGCCGGTGAGGCCCGCACCGAAGGGTCGCAGGCGAAGCGGGCCGCCAGGTCGGCCAAGGCGCGAACCACCGCGAGGCCGGCGAAGACCCGCTCGGCCAAGGCATCGACCACCTCGAAATCGGCAAAGAAACGTCCGGCCAAGTCATCTACCGCCTCCGGGGCGGCGAAGACCCGTCCGGCAAAGTCGACCGCCTCCGGGACGGCGAAGACCCGCCCGGCCAAGGCGTCGACCGCCTCCGGGACGGCGAAGGCCCGCGCGTCCAAGCGCGCGGCCACGACCGCCACAGGCACCTCGCGCGCCAAGGCACGTGGGCGGAAGAAGCCCTGAGGTCGCCTCCCATCCGCTGTTACGACCGTTCCGTGCCCGGCACCCGTGATGACCGTTCCGCCCGGCCGCGGGCGGCAAGCCCGCGAAGGTGAGACATGCTGCTCCGCTTCCTGACCGGGCTGCCCGCCGTGGCCCTCCAGAGCGCCCTGGCTGCGCCGGCCGAGGCCACCCGCCGGATCGCTCCGCCGACCGCAGATGCGGCGCGGTTGGCCGCTGAGCTTGTGAACGCCGGTGCACGCGGCGCGGTGGACGGGGTGGCGGCGGTGTCGGCGACCGCGCTGCGGGTCGGCAGGGTCGCCCGCAACGCGATGACTCCTCAGGTCGGCTACTGGCGCGCCGGAACCCGGATGCACCTGGCGCTGGCGCACCACCCGGACGCGCCCGTTCGAACCGTGGAACGACTCGAGGCCGCCGCCAGAAAGGTGGCCGTCGAGCTGGCCGAGCACCCTGACGTGCTGATCGCCTACTGGGACGGCGGCCTGGGGCGGCTGGTCGTGCAGACCACCGACGACGCGGTCGGCGAGCGGGTGGCGGACCGGGTGTCCGAACTGGCCGCCGAGCACGGGCTGATGCACGTCGGCGATCAGACGCTGGAACACGTGCACCCGGGCGCCGCCGGGGGCGTGCGCGCCAACGCTGTCGCCCTGGCGTGCGACGCGGCGGGCATCGGCGTCGCATTCGCCGCTCGGGCAGCCTTTGTGAAGCGCGCGCCGGAGGCCATGGTGGCCGCGGTCGTCATGATGCGTGAGGACTCGCGGGTACGCGTGGTGCTGAGCCGTGCGCTGGGCCCGGACGCAGCCGATCTGGTGCTGGCCGCGGCCCATGCGGCCGTCTGCGGGATCGGGCAGTCGCCGAGTCCGCTGCTCCTCGACGCGGCGCTGCGGACCGCCCAGTTGGTGGAATCGCTGGCTCAGCTCGCGACGTTCGACGCCTTGCACGACACGCTGTGCGCCCCGGACCGGCTGACTGTAGCCAACACCGACGTCGTACGTCCGCCGCTGCTTCCGTGCCCGGGCGAGGAATATGCCGCCGCCGCGGTCAACGGGATGCTGGGCGGCGCCGCCACCACGCTCCTGTTCACCCGCAGCCTCGACGAGGCGGCCGAGACCGTACTGGCCGGTTCCCCCAAGGCCGCACGCTACGGCCCGGCGGCCTTCACCGCGGCTCTCGGCAGTGCCCTGGCGCGCGAGGACGTGCTGGTCCGCGACCCCGAGCGGTTGCGTCAACTGGAGCTCGTGGACACCGTGGTCCTGCATCCCGAAGCGCTGCGCAGCACTCGGCGCACTGTGCTCGAGGTTCACCCCAGTGCGACCGACTGGGATCACCACCGGTTGTGGCAGGAAGCCACCGCGGCCCTGAGCGCGCCCGAGGACGCGGCAACGCCGTCCGAGGAGTCATGCATCGGTCTTCGCGCAGTGCCCGATGAGACGGTGCCGGACGAAGGACTGTTGATCGCGTCGGTTCGCGGAACGGACGTCGGCACCGTCCTGGTCGGCTGGGAGGTCGACCCCATGGCCGAAGCCGCGCTGAACGCAGCGCGCCGAGCCGGTCTGCATGTCGTGGTGGTGGACGACTGCTCGCTCGGCGAGTTCGGGACTCTCGCCGACCAACTCGTCTCTGCCGAGATCCCGTTGGCCGAGGTGGTGGCTGCCCTGCAGAACGAGGGCCGAACGGTCCTCACGGTGGCGCGCGTCCCGCACGACCGGGCGTCCGCCGAACGGGAGTTGACTGCCGCCGCCCACGACGTACTCGACGGACTGCTCCGCAGTGACATCGCCGTCGCAGTCACCGACGAGCGCAGCGCCATCGTCTGGGGCGCCGACCTTCTGCCCCTGCGCGGACTGGAGGGGGTGTGGCGGCTGCTGTCCGCCGTACCCGCAGCGCGGGCGGTCAGCCGGCGTGCCAAGTTCTGCGCCGAGGCGGGCGCCACACTCTCCGAGCTCCTGGTGCTCACCCGGGGGGCTCGGTCGCAGCGGGTTCCCTTCCCCCTCGAAGTGCGGCTCAGCCCCGTCACTGTCGCCACTGCCGCGGCCCTGGTCATGGGCTGGTGCGCCGCACTCGGTGTAGCCGCCGGTACGACCCCTCACCCCAGGCCGCGGGTGCCCTGGCACGCCCTGCAGCCCGAGCAGGTGATGGTCCGGCTGGCGAAGGCCTCACGCGCCACACCCACCGCCCTGACGGTGGTACGGACCCGGGTCGGCCACATCGCGGGCACCGCTGCCACGCACCCGGCCTTCGCACCCGCACGGGTGAGCGCACGTCTGGCCGACGCCGTGTGGGCCGAACTGGACGACCCGTTCACCCCGGTCCTGGTGGTCGGTGCCACAGCGCAGGCACTGCTGGGGTCCGCGGTGGACGCATTCCTGGTCATCGCCGCCGTGGCGGTGAACGCCCTGGTCGGCGGGGTACAGAGATTGCGCGCGGAACAGGCGCTGTCCGCACTGGTGACCGGGCAGCGGCGAACCGCCCGGCGACTCGCCCACCCGTCAGCAGGCGAGGCATCCGTCGTCGAGGCCGTGCGGCTGAAGCCCGGCGAGGTGATCGAGCTGCGCACCAACGATGTGGTGCCGGCCGACGCGCGGCTGCTGGAGGTCAGTGGCTTCGAGGTGGACGAGTCCTCGCTGACGGGCGAGTCACTGCCCACCCGTAAACAAGTGGCCGCCGTACCGCAGGCGTCCGTCGCCGACCGCAGCTGCATGGTGTTCGAAGGCACCACGGTGGTGGCCGGCCACGCCCGGGCAGTGGTGGTGGGCACGGGTGACCAGACCGAAGCCGGCCGCGCGGCGTCCCTCGCCGCCCGGGTCCCCACCTCGGCGGGGGTTCAGGCACGACTGCACCGGCTGACCCGCCGGGTGCTGCCCCTCACCCTCGTCGGCGGCGCCGCGGTGGCCGGCCTGTCCATGCTGCGCGGCCGCCCGGTGCGCGCAGCCCTCCGGGGCGGACTGGCAGTCGCAGTGGCTGCCGTACCCGAGGGCATGCCTCTCGTGGCGACCGTCGCGCAAATGGCCGCGGCACGGCGGCTGAGCAAGCTCGGCGTCCTGGTACGCACGCCACGCAGCCTGGAAGCGCTCGGACGCGTGGACACCATCTGCTTCGACAAGACCGGGACCCTCACCGAGAACCGGTTGCGTGTCGTCCGCCTGATCGCCGACACAGGCGTCGAGCACCCGGCCGACGCGGGCGAGGCGGAACACATCCTGCGCGTTGCCGCCCGGGCCTGCCCCCGCGTTGCCGAGCAGCCGGGCGTCCACGCCCATGCCACCGACGAGGCGGTCCTGGCGGTCGCCCCGCCCGAGGCAGGGTGGACCATCGTGCAGGCCCAGCCCTTCGAGGCGAGCCGGGGTTACGCCGCCGCCGCCGGAAGGGACGCGGACGGCGCGAGCATGCTGGTCGTCAAGGGCGCGCCGGAAGTCGTGCTGCCCTGCTGCCCGGATACGGATCCGGCAGCCGTCGAAGAGGCACACTCCCTCGCCGGCCAGGGCCTGCGGCTCCTGGCCGTCGCCCAGCGCTGTCTCGCGACGGACGACGAGGCGAGGGAAGCACTGGACAAGCCCCTTGAACTGCTGGAACTCATCGGGTTCGTGGCACTTGCCGACACCCCCCGCGCCAGCTCCGCAACGCTCGTGGCCGGTCTCGGAGAGGTCGGCGTACGACCCGTCATGCTCACCGGCGACCACCCACAGACCGCCCGCTCCGTGGCAGTCGCCCTGGGCTGGCCCCCTGATGTCACGGTCGTCACCGGTAACGAGTTGGCTTCACTGGACCGGGCGGGACGGGCCCGCCTGCTCCGGGACTGCGGCGTCGTGGCCCGCGTCGCACCCGAACAGAAGCTCCAGGTCGTCGAGGCATTCCGGGAGGCGGGTCGCGTCGTCGGCATGGTCGGCGACGGCGCCAACGACGCCGCCGCCATCCGCGCTGCCGATGTCGGGGTCGGTATCGCCGCGCGCGGATCGGCAGCCGCACGCAATGCCGCAGACCTCGTGATCACCAACGACGAACTGTCGGTTCTCATCGACGCCATCGGCGAAGGCCGAGCCCTTTGGCGCAGCGTGGCCGACGCGATCAGCATCCTGCTCGGTGGGAACGCCGGCGAGGTCGGCTTCTCCGTACTGGGCACACTGCTGTCCGGCACGTCGCCGCTGTCGACACGTCAGCTGCTGCTGGTCAACCTGCTCACCGACATGTTCCCGGCGATGGCGGTCGCGGTAACCCCCCAGGATCCGGAACCCGCCGGTGAGTCCACCGCGACCGATACCGTACCCGTGGGCCTCGCCGTCCTCGGGCAACCGCTGACACGCCAGATCCGCCATCGTGGCCTGATCACCGGTATCGGTGGGACCATCGCATGGCTCATCGGCACCCTCACTCCTGGCTCAGCACGACGCACCAGCACCATGGCCCTGTGTGGTGTGGTCGGAGCCCAGCTCACCCAGACCGTCGTCGGACGCCGCCACAGCGCGCTGGTCCTGACCACAGTCCTCGGCACCGCCGCCGTGCTCATCGCCCTGGTCCAGACACCCGTCGTCAGCCACTTCTTCGGGTGCACACCGCTGGGCCCACTGGCCTGGACCGGAGTGGCAGTCGCCGTCGGCACCGCCTCCCTCGGACCCCACGTACTGCCACAGGCCGAACAGCTGCTGGCCGACCTCACGTCACGACTGCGTCCCATGGTTCGGCTCGTCCGCTGACACGCTGTATGACCGGTAGCTGTCGCCGTTGATCGAGACGAGTTCGCAGTGGTGCCGAAGTTGGTCGAGGACCTCGTCGCCGAAGACCTGACCCCGTTCTCCGAAGGTCTTGTTCGAGGACAGGATGATTGAGCCCTTCTCGTAGCGTTTCTTGCTGAGTCTGCCCGCCGAGTCGCGCGACCGGCCTGAGACCCTTCACCGAGCTGTCGAGGCGGTCACACTTGAGGCCCATGAACCACTGGCCGGCGCTGTCCGCCGTTCCTCGACTGGTCGGCTCGGCGGTCGTCGGAGCGCTGATCGGCGCGGTCGTCGGTGTACTGACCAACACACCGCTCGGAATTCTCGCCGGAATCGCCGCGGCGGAGACGATCTTCGTCGTGGCAGGGTGGATGGTCCTGTGGCCCATGGACGCCGCCACCACCCATCACAACGTCCGACGCGAGGAGTTCCGGCCCGTCACCGAGGAACTCGTCGTCGTCGCGGCCGCCCTGTGCGGACTGGTCGGTATCGTGGCGCTGCTCCTGGTCGGCGACTCGGAGCTGAGCCACGCCGCGGCCGCGACGGCACTCTGCGGCGTGTTCATGGCCTGGGCGGCACTTCACCTGATGTACGCCGCCCGCTACGCGTTCCTTTATTACCTGACACCCGAAGGCGGGATCGACTTCAATTCCAACGACCCGCCGCAGTACAGCGACTTCCTCTACTTCAGTTACAACCTCGGAATGACCTATCAGGTCTCCGACACAGACGTCTCCAGTTCCATGATTCGCGCGGTCGCCCTCCGGCACTGCCTGCTGTCCTATGTCTTCGGCGCCAGCATCCTGGCCACCACCATCAACCTTGTCGTCGGAATCGTCACGCGCTGATGGACCGCTCCAGCGGTGCGTCGAACTCGTAGGAGACCGGCCCCGGGTGACCGGAAAGGCCGGCTCGGCGCCGTTGGCGCCGAGCCGGCCTTTCCGGTGGTGCATCCCCCTCGGGGGTGCCGAGCCTTCCGCTGGACGGGGGCTGGTCAGTCCGTGCCGAACTCCATCGCGGCGCGGTCCAGCATCTCGTCGTCACCGGAGACCTCGCCGCGGGAGGCGATGGCCTCGGCGCCGCCCTCCGGCATGGTGCCGATCAGTCCGGTCGCGGCCGCCTGGGCGGCACCGATGGCGGGACCGGCGGTGCCGATCAGGCCAAGCCCGGCGTACTGCTCCAGCTTGGCGCGCGAGTCGGCGATGTCGAGGTTGCGCATGGTGAGCTGGCCGATCCGGTCCACCGGGCCGAACGCCGAGTCCTCGGTACGCTCCATGGACAGCTTGTCCGGGTGGTAGCTGAACGCCGGGCCAGTGGTGTCGAGGATCGAGTAGTCCTCGCCGCGCCGCAGCCGCAGCATCACCTCGCCGGTGACGGCCGCGCCGACCCAGCGCTGCAGCGACTCGCGCACCATCAGCGCCTGCGGGTCCAGCCAGCGGCCCTCGTACATCAGCCGGCCGAGGCGCCGCCCCTCGTTGTGGTACTGGGCGAGGGTGTCCTCGTTGTGGATCGCGTTGACCAGACGCTCGTACGCCGCGTGCAGCAGGGCCATGCCGGGCGCCTCGTAGATGCCGCGGCTCTTGGCCTCGATGATCCGGTTCTCGATCTGGTCGGACATGCCCATGCCGTGGCGGCCGCCGATGGCATTCGCCTCCATCACCAGGTCGACGGGGGAGGCGAACTCCTTGCCGTTGATCGTCACCGGGCGGCCCTGGTCGAAGCCGATCGTCACGTCCTCGGTGGCGATCTCGACCGAGGGGTCCCAGAACCGCACGCCCATGATCGGCTCCACGGTCTCGACGCCGGTGTCGAGGTGCTCCAGGGTCTTGGCCTCGTGGGTGGCGCCCCAGATGTTGGCGTCGGTGGAGTAGGCCTTCTCGGTGCTGTCGCGGTACGGGAGGTCGTGGGCGAGCAGCCACTCCGACATTTCCTTGCGGCCGCCGAGCTCGGTCACGAAGTCCGCGTCGAGCCACGGCTTGTAGATGCGCAGGTGCGGGTTGGCGAGCAGGCCGTACCGGTAGAACCGCTCGATGTCGTTGCCCTTGAAGGTGGAGCCGTCACCCCAGATCTGTACGTTGTCCTCGAGCATCGCCCGGACCAGGAGGGTGCCCGTGACGGCGCGGCCGAGCGGCGTGGTGTTGAAGTAGGCACGCCCGCCCGAGCGGATGTGGAACGCCCCGCAGGTGAGCGCGGCCAGACCCTCCTCGACCAGCGCCGCGCGGCAGTCGACCAGGCGCGCGATCTCGGCACCGTAGGTCTTCGCGCGGCCGGGCACCGAGGCGATGTCGGGCTCGTCGTACTGGCCGATGTCGGCGGTGTAGGTGCATGGGATGGCGCCCTTGTCGCGCATCCACGCGACCGCGACCGAGGTGTCGAGGCCGCCCGAGAAGGCGATGCCGACGCGCTCGCCGGCGGGAAGGGAGGTGAGGACCTTAGACATAGGAAGAGTATGCATAATCTCGCATGATCATGCAAAGTCGGGGGCGCGCCACCGCCGGAGCGAGGCGCCCCGCCGCTCTGGCGGCGGAACCGACGCGGGCCGGTTCTTCCTAGACGCAATGGAGCCACAGGTCGTACAGCACACCGTGGATGTGCGCTTCACCGCCCGAAGGTCCGCGAACGGGCGGACGCCGACGGTCGAGGCACCCGCGCCAGACGATGCCCGATGCGGCCGTCGACCCTACCGTGGTGACATGGCAGTGATCAGCGGTTTGAAACGGGGGGCGCGGCCCCGGATCGGTGTGGTGGAGGCACTGGGCGTGGCGCTGCTGTTCGTGCTGTCGGTCGCGGCTGCCTCGGTCGTACGGCACGGGCACCAGTTCTCCCTGCGGTGGCCTGTCGTGGTGCTGGCGGGTATCGGTTGCGCCGCGTTGGTGTGGCGGCGCCATTACCCTTTCGGCGTACTGGCCGTCGCAGTTGCCTGCGGGGTGGCCTTTCAGATAGTCGGGATTCGGGAAAGCCCGCTGGTGATCAGCCCGGTCCTGGTGTCGGTCTACAACGTGGCCGCGCTGACCGACCGGCGTGCCACCTGGGCTGCGGCATCATTTTCGGCCGTCGTACTGGTGGGCGCCGCCGTGCTGTGCGACCCGCACTCATGGCTGGCCCCCGACAACGCGGCGATGCTGGCGTGGACGGCGCTGCCGGCTGCTGTCGGGGACGGGGTGCGTTCACGTCGCGCCTATGTGGCGGCCGTGGAGGAGCGGGCGGAACACGCGGAGCGTACGCGTGAGCAGGAGGCGCAGCAGCGGGTGGCGGCCGAGCGGGTGCGCATCGCGCGCGAGCTGCACGACATCGTCGCGCACCACATCGCCTTGATCAACGCTCAGGCAGGCGTGGCCGTCCATTTGGTGGAAAGGCGGCCGGAGCAGATCCTGGCCGCTTTGGAGGACATCCGGGACACCAGCCGGTCCGCGCTGGACGAACTACGGGTGACCGTGGGGCTGCTGCGGCAGTCCGGCGATCCGGTGGCGCCGCGTGATCCGATGCCGGGCCTTGCGCGCGTACCGGCGCTTCTGGCGTCGTTCGAACGCGCGGGCCTGACCGTGACCCATACTCGGCGGGGCATCGCCGAACCGCTGGCGCCGACGGTCGACCTGGCCGCGTACCGCATCGTGCAGGAGGCTCTGACCAACGTGCACAAGCACGCCGGCGCCGACCATGCCCGGTTGTTCCTGCACTACCGCCCCGAGCGGCTGACGATCACCGTTGAGGACGACGGACGGACCGGAGGGAACCACGCCCACCCGGGGACGGGCCACGGGCTGATCGGAATGCGTGAGCGCGCTTCCACGGTCGGGGGTTGTCTGTACGCGGGAGAGCGTCCGGAAGGCGGCTTCACCGTGACGGCTGAACTGCCGCTGCGTCCCGGCCTGGTAATGGGCAAACCACCGAGGAGAGACGGGCATGACGATTCGCGTACTGCTTGCGGATGACCAGGCCCTGCTGCGGGGTACCTTCAGGATGCTGTTCGACTCCACGGACGACATGGAGACGGTGGGGGAGGCGTCCAATGGGCAGGAGGCACTGGAACTGGCGCGTGCAGAGCGTCCGCATGTGGTCCTGATGGATATCCGCATGCCGGAGATGGACGGCCTCGACGCCACACGGCTCATCAGTGAGTCCGAGGACCTCTCGGCGGTGAAGGTGCTCATCCTGACCACCTTCGAGGACGACGAGCACGTCGCCGAGGCTCTGCGCGCCGGTGCGAGCGGCTTTCTCGGCAAGGGGGCCCGGCCCGAGGAGCTTCTCGACGCCGTCCGTACGATCGCCGCAGGCGAGGCACTGCTGTCCCCGTCGGCGACGCGTGCGCTGATCAAGCGCTTTCTCGCGCAGCCGGACCCGTGCCCGGCGGACGTGCACGAGCGGCTGGAGTGCCTGACACGGCGGGAGCGCGATGTCGTGGGCCTGGCGGCACTGGGGCTGTCGAACGACGAGATTGCAGAACAATTGTTCGTCAGCCCGCTGACTGCCAAGACCCACGTCAACCGGGCCATGACCAAGCTGGCGGCTCGTGACCGGGCCCAGCTCGTCGTCATCGCCTATCAGTGCGGCCTGGTCAGTCCGGCAGCGGAATCCGGGCCTTCACCGGCGTCGGAGTAATCGTCGGCGCGGTACGTGCATGTCGCCCCAGTCGTAGGCAGGTGTGGCAGATACCGCAGCCGTGGTAGCCGGGAATCGCTGCGGGGGGACGACGCGCGAGGGGCCCTTCCTGGGCGAAGGTGAGAAGGCGAACGGAGGTTTCGCCATGATCGAAGCCCACTGCCCGACCAAGCGATACAACGCCGAACCGATCAAGCCGCACACCGTGCGCCGATCACACCGCGTGTTCGCATCCTTGACCGCGGCCTGCGTCGCCGCTCTCTTCGGCGGCCGGGCGGTCCCGTCCCCGTATCACCTGACCACACACTCTCCACCCCCAGCATCACCCGTGTGATCTCCGGTACCACGCTTCACCTCACCACCGCCGGACTGCTCGGTGTCGCCCTCGACACCATCATCCGCAGTTCCGCCGGAACCATTGCAGCCCCGGTGGGCATCCATCTCGCCCTGCCCGGTCCGGCAGCCCTGCTGCCGACCGACTGGGCCCGGCTCACCACGCCCTGCGCGGCCGCGACGACCGCGTGAGGCGGCACCCCAGCAGCAGGAAGGACACCTCCCATGTTCACGGCATCCGAGAAGCACCGCACGATCAGTGAACGACCGGCAACCTGCCCCCCGTGCCGGGACGGGGACGACTTCCGTGCAGCCCTGCCCGTGCACCTGTCCCTGCTCCGCGACGCCCTGGCCGACAGCACCGGCCGATACCAGGGGACGTCCAGGGAGGGCCAGGCCGAACGCCGCCATGTGGCACCCACACAGCTCACCCTGTCCCAGTGGGTCAGCAGGACCGCGAAGATCGGGGATCAAAGCTGACGCGGCAGCAACGACGAGCCCGGGGCGGCCCGGCACAACGGCCGCCCGGGCTGAGCGGTCCCACCGCATGTCGGGGCAGCGCGCAGAGCCCAGCAGTGGCTTGGAACGATTGGCCGCCTGGCATCCCGCGACGACTCGACCACTCACGGGATGCGCGCGACAGGGTCGCTCGGTCAGGACATGCCGGCGAAGTTGTCGCAGCAGGTGGCCGACGACGAGGCCGCACTGCTCACTCCGATGGTGACGTCCTCGCACCGGGCCAGGGCGAGCCGGTGACCCGGGAGATCGATCATGATGTCAGCGTGGTGCGGACGCGTATACGTCCCTCACATTGTCCCTGGGCCTCGGCCTGTTCCGGCCGCACGGGCCCGCCGCGAACGCGTGGAGCAGATTCTCTGTCACGCGGGTGACGAAAGCCCCCGTACGGGCGTCCATGCCGTGGTTGCGTCCGTTCTCACGGGTCCCCGCCATCAGAGCCTCGACCCAACGCATCGTCCCGGAGGCGAAGACGCCCGCTCCGCTCGGCACGGTGTAGTAGGCGGAGTCGGAATGACTGTGTCTGCCCTCGCAAACGAGAGGGGAATGGGCGATGATCTCGAGCGGCGCCGGGGTGGGCATGTCCGGAGTGACCCGGTCGTACTCCACTCCGACCAGGTGGTCGAAGGAGTCTCCTCGCTTCACGCCCGTCCCCTCGAAGAGCCAGTGGTCGCTCCGGTGGACGACATACGGGGCGTCCACCGGGTAGCCCTCGTAGAGGACGCCGGTCAGGGACGACTCGGGGGAGGCGCCGGGCGGCAGGCGGAAGTCGTTGGTCGGCATGTCCGGGTGGTCGGCGAGGTACGGGTCGTTCCGGTAGTCGGTCTTGTAACAGACGACAGCGCGGTCGGCGCCGGTGGCGTCCGGCTCCAGTCTGACCCTGCGGAAGCAGGCGTTGGCGCCGAGGAAGGCCACGTTGGTGCCCGCGTCGCGCGCCCGGGTGACGTGAGCCCGTTGCTGCGGTGTCCAGTACTCGTCATGTCCCAGTGAGAGAGCTCCGGCGGCGTTCTGGAGAATGCCGGGGTCGCGATGGACGTCCGCACCCGTGGTGTAGGCGAGCGGGATGCCCAGCCTCTCCGCCAGGACCACCGCCGCCCGTTCGTAAACCATGAACTTCTCGGCCCCATTGCCGTCGTAGGGACGGTCGAAACTGACAGTGAGCGACCGCGTGCTGTATGCACCGTTCTCGCCCTCGTAAAGGCTGTAGCCGCCCCACCTGTTGTACGCCTGCCATGTTGCTACGGCGTGCATCAGCACGATTCTGCCCGCCGCGCTCGCCGAGCGGACGATCAGTGGCACATAGCGCTGGTGGCCGTTGTCCGAGTCCAGCCGGAGCAGATACGCGCCCTCCGGCCAGCCGTTGGTGCGGACACGGAGTGTGCGTCGCCAGTCCGCCCGTACGGTCCGGGTGACCCGGAGCAGCCGGGGGCGGGCCTGGACCGACCCGGGCACACGGTGCGAACGCCAGATCAGTCGCGCCTGCGCCCCGTCGTACCAGCCGACGCGGTAGGCCGAGACCCGGAACGCGGGGGCGGTGGTGGAGACGTACATGCCGAACTCCTCACCCGGCACCACGCTCACCTTGTCGGCATAGCCTTCGATGGCCCCGGGCGGTCCCACCGAACGGACACGCCAGTCGGAGTCCGCGGCCCGAGCGCTGTCCCCTTCCTCGGTGCGGCGGGAGGCGCCGGTTTGGGTGGAGCCGGTGGCGGTCCCCCCGGCCGCGGACGAGTGGCAACCGGTCACTGCCACGCCACCGGCCACCGCCCCGCCCGCTGCGGCAGCGAGGAAGAGCCTGCGGTCCAGCCGACCGGTAGTCCCGGCGTCCTGCCCCTCACCACGCTTCATGTCGCCCGCCGAACCCGTTCCGCAGCGCTGTCACCGGCCATCGTCACCCGCCACCTGCTCGGGCACGATCCGGGAAGGGCCGAATCGGGGACGGGCCGCGTCGTGCGCGACCAGCCGGGTTCGATCTCCTCGCAGCCATCCCGTCCTGCCGTCGGTCGAAGAGGTGCGAGCTCCGCTGTGACGGGACGGCGGCCCGCCGCGTCGCAGGCGGGCGCGTCGGGCGATGCACCGGGTGCCTGGTCAGCGCAGGGGACCGTCCTTGTTGCCTCGCCGGATCCAGTGTGCCCGGCGCTGGTAGCGGGCGACCGGCGGGGTGACCGCAGGACCGGGCGACGGCGCAGCCTCGCCGGTCGGGGGCGCGGTCGGTGCGGGCGTGTCGCTGGGCGGGCGGAGCCCTTCCGCCGAGTACCGCGTCGTCGCGATGCTCTCCACGAGCTGCTCTTCGGTGAAACTCTCCGAACCGGACACATGGGGTACGAAACCGATGAGTACTCCGTCGCTGACGATCTCCGCGTCGAGCCCCGAGGCCCCGTCGACGTCCCACAGCGCCTCGATCCCCTCGTCGAGGACGACCCGGATCCCGAACTCGTAGACACCCGCCTCCACGAGATGGGCCATCACGCCACGGGCACGAAGCGCCGACACCAAACGGCCGGCACGTTCCGAATCCATACCGGACGCACCTCCTTCGAGTACGGACGCGCGAGGTGGACAACCAACCGGGGGCTCCGACCCGAGTACCTCGGAGGCGTCCTGCCGAACGGCGGCCTTGCCGGTCGTGGCCGCCGTTCCGGGCCGGCCCCCGGCGCGCAGCACGCGGGCGGCGTGGTGGCGATGACTGTCGTGCAGTGCAGCGCCCCCTTCCGGGGCCGCTGACTTCACGGGTTCGGCTGCGGCGGAGCCGGGAAACTGGGCGGCGCACGGAGCCCCTTGCAGAGTGAACCGGCAAGGAGCCCTGCCGTACGGCCGCCGCCTCTGTCAGCTCTCGGCATGTTCCGCCAGGCGCTCATCCACGCGGCGGGGCACTTGGGCCTCGGCCGGATCCATGTTCCCTTCCAGCCTCCAGCCCTCGGCCCGCGACGGCGTCGGGTACTCGACGTTCTGGCTCCTGGCCGCCTCCGTAGGCCGCCACGCGTGTCTACAGAACGAGCCTAACGCGTCGCCCGGTTGGCGGCCCGACCCGCGCGCACCGCCGTGCAGGTCGGGCCCGGACAGCAGCTGCTGGGCGAGTTCGAGCCCGTCGTCGGCCCGGCCGGGGTCGGTGAATGGCGAGGACGAACGCGCGCTGGGCCCGGCTGGTGGTTCGTTCGCCTGCGACACCGTGCTGTTCGGCTTCGTTCCGGGCCGCTCGGTACGCTGCGCCGGAGCGGTCCCTGCCGCCTCCCGGCGGGCTGAGCGATCCGGCGGAGCGGCTCGGCGAGGGCAGCAACTCGCTCGACATCCCGCTGGTCAGCCATACGCCGGTCCTCAACTGTGCGGTTCGCGGTGCAGACGCCGGTCGTCCGGGCCGGCGCGCGACGGAAGCCGGCCGTCTCCCGGGCGGTCCACGGGGCGCGACCGCTCGTACATCACCGCCCGGACGGCCGCGGACCTTCTCCGCCACGCCCCGTCGACCGGCTCGTGGTGGTGGAGCACCGTGCCGCGATCGGCAGGGCGCGGGCCGGCCGGCCCCGATCCCCGTTTCAGGCGCCCGGCAATCCGAGCCCGCGCCGTGCGAGACGGCCACCGTCGGCGGACCCGCCCATCGGCGCCGACGCGATCGGGTGGTGCGTGCCGAACGACTTCGTGAACGCCGTCGACAACGCCATGGCCTCAATCATCGCCCTGGTCGGTACAGGGTCATCAGGCCGGTGAATCGGCCGCCGACGCCCTGACTTTCCGCGACGGCGTGACGCCTGCACAGCGCAGCTCCGCCCGGAACGCCACTGGAGTCGTACCGGTGTGCTGATGGAAGAACTTCGAGAAGTTGGCTGCGTCGGGAAAGCCCACCGAGGCTCCGATGCGGCCGATCGGCATGTCCGTGTGGGCCAGTAGGCGTCTGGCCTCGAGGACGACGCGTTTGTCGATGAAGCCCTTGGGGGTCTTGCCGGTGGCCGCGCGCACCGCGCGGACGAGGGTGCGGCGGGAGTAGCCGAGGGCGTCCGCGTACGCGCTGACGCTGTGGTTGGTGGCGAAGCCCTTCTCGACCGCGTCCCGGAAGCGGGTGAAGGTGGTGTCGGTCTGCCCACGTGCCGTCTCGGCGGAGCTCGCCGCGAGGTGGGCCAGGCGGAGCAGGAACGCGGTCAGGGAGTGCCGGAGCACCGCGGTGTGGAGGCTCAGCGGCAGTGTGGTCGTGTCGACGTACTCGCGCTCCAACTGGGCGAGGGAGCGTTCGAGGGCGGCCAGCTGATCCGCGTCGGGGCGCAGCAGCGGGGGCTGGTCATAGCGGTAGAGGCCCGTCGCCTCGACGGTCGCTCGGGGCAGGAAGCCGGGCTGCATCGTCAGGACGGTCCCGCGGTACCCGGCCGTGGGGGAGAAGCGGTGCACCTGGCCCGGGCGGATCCAGAGGAGATCGCCGGCGGAGACCTCGTACTCGGCGAAGTCGATCATGTGCCTGACCGGGCCGCCGCGGAACAGCATCACCACGTGGAAGTCGACGCGGTGCACGCGTTCCAAAGGCGCGTCCGCATGCCAGGTCCGGCCGGGCTCCATGGGCCCGACCTGCATACCTACGCCGCAGACGCTCAGGTTCGCGGGGAAGGGAAAGGTCTTGATCCCTCCACCCTCCTGGTCCGTTCTGTCTGTCATGTCCCTCTCGCGTCGGCTCGGTACGGCACCCGCTGTCCCACTTTCACCGAAGGCTGACACAGAGGCACCTTCCCCGGCAAAAGTCATACTTTTAAGTTTGAACGCATCAGAGCAGTTTCCCGGCTCCTATCGAGGACTTCTTGAAGATGAGCACGCAGATACCCGACAGCTTCCCTGACGGATTCGAGTGGACCGAACTCGACCGGCGTGCCGTCGACACCGCCCGCCTTCTGGCTGCCGATGCCGTGCAGCAGGTCGGAAACGGCCATCCGGGCACCGCGATGAGCCTGGCGCCGGCCGCGTACACCCTCTTTCAGAAGGTGATGCGGCACGACCCGGCCGACCCGGAGTGGACCGGCCGCGACCGCTTCGTCCTCTCCCCGGGCCACACCTCGCTGACCCTGTACACCCAGCTGTTCCTCTCCGGGTACGAGCTGGAGCTGGACGATCTGAAGGCGTTCCGTACGCACGGTTCGAAGACGCCCGGTCACCCCGAGTACGGGCACACCGCGGGCGTCGAGACGACCACCGGTCCGCTCGGCCAGGGTGTCGCGAACGCCGTGGGCATGGCGATGGCCGCCCGCTACGAGCGCGGCCTGTTCGACCCCGAGGCGCCGGAGGGTGAGTCCCCCTTCGACCACACCATCTGGGCGATCGTCTCGGACGGCGACCTGGAGGAGGGCATCTCCGCCGAGGCCTCGTCCCTCGCGGGTCACCAGAGGCTCGGCAACCTCGTCTTCGTCTACGACGACAACCACATCTCCATCGAGGGCGACACAGCAACCGCCTTCTCCGAGGACGTCCTGAAGCGGTACGAGGCGTACGGCTGGCACGTCCAGCGGATCGAGCCCTCGGCCGACGGCGACATCGACGTCCGAGCGCTGTACGGGGCGCTGACCGCCGCCCGCGCCGAGACCGGGCGCCCCTCGATCATCGCGATGCGCACGATCATCGCCTGGCCCGCCCCGAACGCGCAGAACACCGAGGCTTCGCACGGTTCGGCGCTCGGCGCCGAGGAGATCGCGGCCACCAAGCGGGTCCTCGGCTTCGACCCGGAGCAGACCTTCCAGGTGGAGCCCGAGGTACTGGCCCACGCCCGTGAGGCCCTCGACCGCGGCGCCGAGGCGCATGCTGCCTGGGACAAGCAGATCGCCGAGTGGCGCACCGCCGCCCCCGAGCACGCCAAGCTGTTGGACCGCGTCGTCGCCGGCCGGCTGCCCGAGGGCTGGGAGGCCGCTCTGCCGCGGTTCGAGGCGGGCACATCCGTCGCGACCCGTGCCGCGTCCGGCAAGGTGCTGCAGGTGCTCGGCGGTGTGATCCCCGAGCTGTGGGGCGGCTCCGCCGACCTCGCCGGCTCGAACAACACCACGATCGACAGGACCAGCTCCTTCCTGCCGAAGGGCAACCCGCTGCCGGAGGCCGACCCGTACGGCCGCACGGTCCACTTCGGTATCCGCGAGCACTCGATGGCCGCCGAGATGAATGGCATCGCGCTGCACGGCAACACCCGCATATACGGCGGCACCTTCCTGGTCTTCTCCGACTACATGCGCAACGCCGTGCGCCTGTCCGCGCTGATGCAGCTCCCGGTCACGTACGTCTGGACCCACGACTCCATCGGCCTCGGCGAGGACGGCCCGACCCACCAGCCGGTCGAGCACCTGGCCTCGCTGCGCGCCATCCCCGGCCTGAACATCGTCCGCCCGGCCGACGCCAACGAGACCGCGCTCGCCTGGGCCGAGATCCTCAAGCGGCACGCCACGAACCCGGCTCCGCACGGTCTCGCGCTCACGCGCCAGGGTGTGCCGACGTACGAGGCGAACCCCGAGGCGGTGAAGGGGGGTTACGTCCTGCGCGACTCCTCCACCAAGACCCCTGACGTCATCCTCATCGCCACCGGCTCCGAGGTGCAGCTCGCCGTCGCGGCGCGCGAACTGCTCGAGGCCGAGGGGATCGGTGCGCGTGTCGTGTCGATGCCGTCCGTCGAGTGGTTCGAGGAGCAGTCCGCGGAGTACCGCGCGAGCGTGCTTCCGGCGTCCGTGAAGGCCCGCGTGGCCGTCGAGGCGGGGATCGGCCTGACCTGGTACCGGTACGTCGGTGACGCCGGACGCATCGTCTCCCTCGAGCACTTCGGCGCCTCCGCCGACGCCAGGACCCTGTTCGCCGAGTACGGCTTCACCGCCGAGAACGTCGCCTCCGCCGCGCGGGAATCTCTCGCCGCAGCGCGTGGTTGATCAGACCGCCAGAAAGAAGATGATCACTGTGAGCAACACCGCCGAACCCCTCAAGGCCCTTTCCGGGGAAGGTGTTTCCATCTGGCTGGACGATCTGTCCCGCAAGCGGATCACATCCGGCAACCTCGCCGAACTCGTCGAGCGGAAGCACGTGGTGGGCGTCACCACCAACCCCTCGATCTTCCAGGCCGCCATCGGCTCCGGAGAGGGGTACGAGGAGCAGCTGGCCGACCTCGCCGTGCGCGGCGTCACGGTCGACGAGGCCGTCCGCATGATGACCACCGCCGACGTCCGCGCCGCCGCCGACGTCCTGCGGCCCGTGTACGACGCGACCGGCGGCCGCGACGGCCGGGTCTCCATCGAAGTCGACCCGCGCCTCGCCCACAACACCGCGGCGACAGTCGCCGAGGCCAAGCAGCTCGGATGGCTGGTCGACCGCCCGAACGTGATGATCAAGATCCCGGCGACGAAGGCCGGGCTCCCGGCGATCACCGAGGTCATCGGCCTCGGCATCAGCGTCAACGTCACGCTGATCTTCTCGCTTGAGCGCTACCGCGAGGTCATGGACGCGTACTTGGCGGGCCTGGAGAAGGCGCAGGCAGCGGGCATCGACCTGGCCGCCATCCACTCCGTCGCCTCGTTCTTCGTCTCCCGCGTCGACAGCGAGATCGACAAGCGCCTCGCGAAGGTCGGCACGGACGAGGCACTCGGGCTCAGGGGCAGGGCCGCGCTCGCCAACGCCCGTCTCGCGTACGAGGCGTACGAGGACGTCTTCGCCGCCGACCGCTGGACCGCCCTCGCCACGGTGAGCGCCAACAAGCAGCGCCCCCTGTGGGCGTCGACGGGCGTCAAGGACCCCGCGTACAAGGACACCCTGTACGTCGACGAGCTGGTCGCGCCCGGCACGGTCAACACCATGCCGGAGACGACCCTCGACGCCACAGCCGACCACGGCGACGTCCACGGCGACTCGGTGACCGGCGGCTATGCCCGGGCCCGCGCCGACCTCATGGCCGTCGAGCGGCTCGGGATCTCGTACGACGAGGTCGTGAAGCAGTTGGAGGACGAGGGCGTATCGAAGTTCGAGGCAGCCTGGGAAGACCTGCTGGGTGCGGTTGCAACCTCGCTGAACGGCAAGGGAGTTGAGGGGGAATGAGCGAGCGCGAGACGCTTCTGGACGGTGCCGCGCAGGATGCGCACACCGCGGCGGAGGGATCCGGTGACGCGGCCGTGGAACCGGGCGGCATGACCGCCGGATCCGGCGACGCGGCCCGGGAATCGGGCGACGCGACGGCGGAATCCGGTGACGCGACGGCCGACAGGGGCGCCACCGCCCCGGACCTCGACTGGAGCAACCCGCTCCGCGACCCCCGCGACCGCCGCCTCCCTCGAATCGCGGGCCCCTCCGGCCTCGTCATCTTCGGCGTCACCGGCGACCTCTCCCGCAAGAAGCTGATGCCCGCCGTCTACGACCTCGCCAACCGCGGCCTGCTCCCGCCGGGCTTCTCGCTCCTCGGATTCGCCCGGCGCGAGTGGGAGGATCAGGACTTCGCACAGGTGGTGCACGACTCGGTGCGCGAGCATGCCCGCACGGAGTTCCGCGAGGAGGTCTGGCAGCAGCTGGCCGAGGGCATGCGGTTCATCCCGGGTGACTTCGACGACGACACGGCGTTCAAGCAACTTCGCGCCGACATCGATGAGTTGGACGCGTCTCGGGGCACCAGTGGCAACTACGCCTTCTACCTGTCCGTACCGCCGAAGTTCTTCCCGAAGGTCGTCCAGCAGCTCAAGAAGCACGGTCTCGCGGACGCGCCGGAAGGTTCCTGGCGGCGTGCGGTCATCGAGAAGCCGTTCGGCCACGACCTGGCCAGTGCGCGCGAGCTGAACGCGATCGTGCACGAGGTGTTCGACCCTGACCAGGTGTTCCGTATCGACCACTACCTCGGCAAGGAGACGGTCCAGAACATCCTGGCGCTTCGCTTCGCCAACCAGATGTACGAGCCCGTCTGGAACCGCAGTTACGTCGACCACGTGCAGATCACGATGGCCGAGGACATCGGCATCGGCGGCCGCGCCGGATATTACGACGGCATCGGCTCGGCCCGTGACGTCATCCAGAACCACCTCCTCCAGCTCATGGCGCTGACCGCCATGGAGGAGCCGGCCGCCTTCGACGCGGAGTCGCTGCTCACCGAGAAGCTGAAGGTCCTCAAGGCCGTGAGGCTGCCGGAGAACCTGGGCGAGCACACCGTGCGCGGGCAGTACGCGGCGAGCTGGCAGGGCGGCGAGAAGGTGCGCGGCTACCTGCAGGAGGACGGCATCGACCCCAGGTCGACGACCGACACCTACGCGGCCGTCAAGCTGGAGGTCGACAACCGCCGCTGGGCGGGCGTCCCCTTCTATCTGCGCACCGGAAAGCGCCTCGGCCGCCGCGTCACCGAGATCGCGGTCGTCTTCCAGCGCGCGCCCCACTCCCCCTTCGACTCGACCGCCACCGAGGAGCTCGGCGCGAACGCGATCGTCATCCGCGTACAGCCCGATGAGGGCATGACGGTGCGCTTCGGATCGAAGGTGCCGGGTACGTCGATGGAGATCCGGGACGTCACGATGGACTTCGCGTACGGCGAATCCTTCACCGAGTCCAGCCCGGAGGCGTACGAACGCCTCATCCTGGACGTCCTGCTCGGCGACGCCAATCTCTTTCCCCGTCACCAGGAGGTGGAAGAGTCCTGGAAGATCCTCGACCCGATCGAGGGGTACTGGGACAAGCACGGCAAGCCCGCGCCGTATGCCTCGGGCAGCTGGGGTCCCGAAGAAGCCCACGAGATGCTCGCACGAGACGGACGGAGCTGGCGCAGGCCATGAAGATCGATCTGACCGACACCACGGCAAGCAAGATCAACAAAGCGCTCGTGCAGGGGCGTCGTGCCATCGGCACTCCCGCCGTGGGCATGGTCCTCACGATGGTCATCGTGACCGACGAGGAGAACGCGTACGACTCGATCAAGGCGGCCGAGGAGGCCTCGCGCGAGCACCCCTCGCGCACCCTGGTCGTCATCAGACGCGTCGCACGCACCCCGCGCGACCGCACGCGTTCCCGCCTGGACGCGGAGGTGCGGGTCGGCTCGGACGCGGGCACCGGCGAGACCGTCGTCCTGCGGACCTACGGTGAGGTCTCCGACCACGCCGACTCGGTGGTCCTGCCGCTGCTGCTGCCGGACGCGCCGGTCGTCGTCTGGTGGCCGGTGGACGCGCCCAACATCCCGGCCAAGGACTCGTTGGGTGCCCTGGCACAGCGACGGATCACCGACATGTACGCCGTCGAGGCTCCACTCGTCGCCCTGCAGGCCCGAGTCTCCTCGTACGCGCCCGGCGATACCGACCTGGCGTGGACCCGGCTGACGCCGTGGCGCTCGATGCTGGCCGCGGCGCTGGACCAGGCCCGCAAGAAGGTCGTGTCGGCCGCCGTGGAGAGCGAGGCCGAGAACCCGAGCGCCGAGCTGCTGGCCCGCTGGCTGGAGGCCCGGCTCGAGGTCCCGGTCGAGCGCATCGTCACCGCCGGGCCGGTCGTGACAGCCGTACGGCTCGGCACCGAGAGCGGCGAGATCGTGATCGACCGCCCCGACGGCCCACTGGCCACCCTGTCCCTGCCGGGCCAGCCCTCGCGCACCCTGGCCCTGAAGGTGCGCAGCACCTCCGAGTTGATCGCCGAGGAGCTGCGCCGCCTCGACGCGGACGAGATGTACGCCGTCGCCCTGCGCGGGGACGGCACCGAGGAGAACCCCCGTCATGCCTGACTCACCCAAGCTCACGCACCGCCCGCAGTGGACGGCCCTCGAGCACCACCATGCAGGGGAGCTGCAGCACTCGCAGCTGCGTGACCTGTTCGCCGCCGACCCCGGTCGTGCGGAGCGTTACACCGTGCGCGCCGGCGATCTGCGCATCGACTACTCCAAGCACCTGATCACGGACGAAACCCTCGCCCTGCTCCAGGAACTCGCCACCGTGACCGACGTGTTCGGGATGCGGGACGCCATGTTCCGCGGCGAGAAGATCAACGTCACCGAGCGGCGTGCCGTACTGCACACCGCGCTGCGCGCCCCGCGCGAAGCCGTCATCGAGGTCGACGGCGAGAACGTCGTCCCGGCCGTGCATGCCGTGCTCGACAAGATGGCCGACTTCTCCGAGCGCGTCCGCTCGGGCGAGTGGACCGGGCACACCGGAAAGCGGATCCGCAATGTCGTCAACATCGGCATCGGCGGGTCGGACCTCGGCCCCGCGATGGCATACGAGGCGCTGCGGGCCTTCACCGACCGCTCGCTGACCGTACGGTTCGTCTCCAACGTGGACGGCGCCGATCTGCACGAGGCCGTACGGGACCTGGACCCGGCGGAGACCCTGTTCATCGTCGCGTCCAAGACCTTCACGACCATCGAGACGATCACCAACGCCACGTCGGCGCGGTCCTGGCTCCTTGCCGGGCTCGACGACGGGGGCACCTCCCGCTCGAGCGAAGTCGAGAGTGGGGGAGAGAAGGCGGTCGCGAAGCACTTCGTGGCGCTGTCGACGAACGCCGAGAAGGTGGCGGACTTCGGCATCGACACGACCAACATGTTCGAATTCTGGGACTGGGTCGGCGGGCGCTACTCGTACGACTCGGCGATCGGCCTGTCGCTGATGATCGCCATCGGCCCGGACCGGTTCCGCGAGATGCTCGACGGCTTCCACCTCGTCGACGAGCACTTCCGAACCGCACCCGCCGCGTCCAACGCACCTTTGCTCCTCGGCCTGTTGGGCGTCTGGTACGGCTCGTTCCTCGGCGCCCAGTCGCACGCGGTGCTCCCCTACTCGCACTACCTGTCGAAGTTCACCGCGTACTTGCAGCAGCTGGACATGGAGTCCAACGGCAAGTCGGTGGACCGCGACGGCGATCCGGTGGAGTGGCAGACCGGTCCGGTGGTGTGGGGTACACCCGGCACCAACGGGCAGCACGCGTACTACCAGTTGCTCCACCAGGGAACCAAGGTCATCTCGGCCGACCTGATCGGCTTCGTCAACCCGGTCGACGAGCTGAGCCCCGAACTCAAGGCCCAACACGACCTGTTGATGGCCAACCTGTTCGCACAGGGCCAGGCGCTCGCCTTCGGCAGGACGAGCGACGAGGTGCGCGCCGAGGGGGTTCCCGAGGAGCAGGTGCCGCACCGCACGTTCCGCGGCAACCACCCCACCACGACCATCCTGGCAAGCGAGTTGACCCCCTCGGTCCTCGGCCAGCTGATCGCGCTGTACGAGCACAAGGTGTTCGTACAGGGCGCGATCTGGAACATCGACTCCTTCGACCAGTGGGGCGTCGAGCTGGGCAAGGTCCTCGCCAGGCGCGTGGAACCCGCGCTCACCGAAGGAGCGGACGTCCCCGGCCTCGATCCCTCCACCGCCGCCCTCGTGGCCGCGTACCGCACTCTCCGGAAGAAGTGAAACAGCATGACAACAATGCAATTGGGCCTCATCGGCCTCGGCAAGATGGGCGGCAACATGCGCGAGCGGATCCGCCGCGCCGGCCACACCGTCATCGGCTACGACCGCAACCCGGACCTCGCCGATGTGAGCAGTCTGGCCGAACTGGTCGAGAAGGTCGAAGGCCCGCGTGTGGTGTGGGTGATGGTGCCCGCGGGCGGCCCGACCCAGTCCGTCATCGACGAGCTCGGCGATCTCCTGGAAGCCGGCGACACCGTCGTCGACGGCGGCAACTCCCGCTGGACGGATGACGAGAAGCACGCCGAGGAGCTGGCGGCCAAGGGCATAGGCTTCGTCGACGCGGGCGTCTCGGGTGGTGTCTGGGGTCTGGAGAACGGCTACGCGCTGATGGTGGGCGGCGACGCCGAGAACGTCGCGAAGGTCCAGCCCATCTTCGACGCGCTCAAGCCCGAGGGCGACGCCGGCTTCGTCCATGCGGGCAGGGTCGGCGCCGGCCACTTCGCGAAGATGGTCCACAACGGCATCGAGTACGCCATGATGCAGGCCTACGCCGAGGGCTGGGAGCTGCTGGAGAAGGTCGACTCCGTCACCGATGTGCGCGAGGTCTTTCGCTCCTGGCAGGAGGGCACGGTCATCCGTTCCTGGCTGCTCGACCTGGCGGTCAACGCGCTGGACGACGACGAGCACCTCGACAAGCTCCGTGGTTTCGCCGCCGACTCCGGTGAGGGCCGCTGGACGGTGGAGGCGGCGATCGACAACGCGGTGCCGCTGCCCGCGATCACGGCGTCGCTCTTCGCGCGTTTCGCCTCGCGTCAGGACGACTCCCCGCAGATGAAGATGATCGCCGCGCTGCGCAACCGGTTCGGCGGCCACGCCGTCGAGTCGGCGAAGTAACTGCCATGGGCGACCTCCTGCTGGTCCGCCACGGCGAAACCGAGTGGAGCCTGTCGGGCCGGCACACCAGCTGGACCGACCTGCTCCTCACCCAGCGCGGCGAGGAGCAGGCCAAGTCCCTCGCCCCGCTGCTCGCCGGGCGGACCTTCGCCCTCGCGCTCACCAGCCCGCTGGGCCGTGCAGTGCGGACAGCGGAACTCGCGGGCCTGCACGACGTCGTGCCCGAGCCCGATCTGCGCGAGTGGGACTACGGCGCGTACGAAGGCGTGACGACCCTCGAGATACATCGCACCCGGCCCGACTGGTACCTGTGGAACGACGGGGTGCCGCCCGGTGGGGCCGGCCATCCGGGCGAGTCCCCGATCGAGGTGGGACAGCGCGCCGACCGCGTGCTGAACCGCGTCGGGCCGGCACTCGACAGCGGTGACGTGGTGCTCGTGGCCCACGCCCACTTCCTGCGGGTGCTCACGGCGCGTCGCCTCGGACTGCCCGCCGCGGACGGGCGGCTGTTCCAACTGGCTACGGGGACGGTCAGCCGCCTCTCCACCGAGCACGGACGACCTGTGATCGCCGAGTGGAACGCCACAGGAACTTCTGCGGCCGTCCACTGATTTCTACGGTGCCGTAGAACCGAAGAGGTTCCGGCCAGCCCCCGCGGGCTGGCCGGGCGGCGTTCTCGCCGAATAGGTTCTGCGGGCCGATCCGGGTTCCGTCGTCACGTCCTCAGGGCGAAGCAGCAGGCCAGGACGAGTGCGGCGTCGGCCCACAGGATGCGACGAAGGCTCCTCCGGGCGTCGGTCCCAGCACCGTGGCGAGGCTGCCGGTGACGGCGTACAGGCCCAGCGCACGGGTACGGTCCAGGCCGCTTAAGACGTCCTGAAGGGTTCCTATGGCCTGGGAGCTGACCAGACCGGACTTTGCTGTCTGTGCCAACCGCGCGGCGATCACCATGCCCGCACGCCGGTCGCGGCCGGGCCGGGCCGTTCGGCGTCGGCAAGAGGTAGCCGACGGTGCCGACCGGGCCGAAGTCGAACAGCTCCTCGGATACCCCCATTTTCCCACGGCCCCGGCGGCCCCTGCTGACGGCGGCGTAGATCATCCAGCCTGTCTCCCGTGGCAGGCCTCCTCGCCTGCGGTGAAAATGGTGATCGGAAGGCAAATGAGGAGGTTGGCATCCGGTGTGAAGCTCTCCCGTAGCCGTGTCGCGTCCGACTCGCGGCTCGCGCTCGACTCAGGCGCGGGTAGGAAAGGGCTCAAATCCGGTGCCCTGGGACTGTGGTCCTCCGTTGCCATCGGCCTGGCGTCCACCGCCCCGGCGTACAGCCTCGCGGCCACGCTCGGCCTCATCGTGGCGGCCGTCGGCCCGCAGGCCCCGATCATCACGATGCTGGCCTTCGTCCCGATGCTGCTGATCGCGTACGCCTACAAGGAACTCAACGCGAGCAACGCCGACTGCGGGACCACCTTCACCTGGGCGACCCGTGCCTTCGGCCCGCGCACCGGCTGGATGGGCGGCTGGGGCATCATCGTCGCCGACATCATTGTCATGGCGAACCTCGCAGAGATCGCCGGCATTTACAGTTTCCGGCTCCTGGGCTACGACTCACTCACCCAAAGCAGGGTGTGGACCACCATCGCGGGCGTCGTCTGGATCACCGTGATGACCGCGATCTGCTACGTCGGCATCAAGATCTCGGCCGCCGTTCAGTGCTGGCTTCTGTTCATCGAGGTGGCCGTACTGGTGCTGTTCGCCATCACCGCCCTGGTCAAGGTCTATACCAGTTCCCCCGAGACGGCGATCCATGTCTCCGCCTCCTGGTTCAACCCCTTCCACGTGCCATCGGCCGAAGCGCTGACCTCGGGCATCCTTGCGGCCGTCTTCATCTACTGGGGCTGGGACACTGCCGTCACGGTCAACGAGGAGACCGCGGACAGCACGCGCATCCCCGGGCGCGCCGCCGTCATCTCCGTTGTGCTCCTGCTGGTCCTGTACGCCCTGGTCGCCACCTCGGCGCAGGCCTTCGCCGGAATCGGCTCCGCCGGAATCGGGCTGGGCAACAAGGCACACGAGGGCGATGTGCTCTCGGGCCTCGGCAACGCAGTCTTCGGCAGCCAGGGCCTCGGGTCCGCCCTCTCCAAGCTGCTGGTCCTCATGGTGCTGACCTCTGCGGCGGCCTCCACCCAGACCACCATCCTCCCGATGGCCCGGACCGTCTTCTCCATGGCCGCGCACAAGACCATCCCCTCCCGATTCGCCCGCGTGCACCGCAAGTACCTCACCCCGACCTGGTCGACCGTCAGCTTGGGCCTGGCCTCCGTCGGCTTCTTCGTCCTCCTGACGGCATTCAGCCGCAACGTCCTGGCCGACTCCATCGGGTCGGTCGGCCTCGCGATCGCGTTCTACTACGGCCTCACCGGCTTCGCCTGTGTCTGGTACTTCCGCAAGGTGCTCACCCGCAGCCGCCGGGACTTCCTGTTCAAGGGCCTGCTGCCGGGTCTGGGCGGGCTGTTGATGCTCTTCCTCTTCTGCTACGCCGCCTTCGGCGTCTACGCCGACCCCGACTACGGTGAGACCTCCATCTATCTGCCGTTCATCGGGCAGACGGGCGGGGTGACCGTCGTGGGCCTCGGCGCCCTGCTGCTCGGCGTCGTGCTGATGCTGGTCGTCACGCGCGAACACACCGCGGCACTCAGGCTTCAACGCACCCTGCTGCCTCACCGGCTGCCGCAGCGGACCGCTGTCGAGATGGCGAGCCGCTATGTGCCCGCCGACAGCCGGTCCGGGGTGGGCGGTGACTGGTTCGACGTCATCCCGCTGTCGGGCACGCGTGTCGGCCTGGTCGTCGGGGAGGTGATCGGCCACGGACTGCTCGCTGCCGCCACCATGGGGCGCCTGCGTACAGGCGTACGCGTCCTCGCCCGCCTGGACCTCGCCCCGGACGAGCTCCTCTCGCGCCTGGGTGACCTGGTCGGCCAGACCGCCAAGGAGCAGGCGGCCGCTCAGGGCGCAGGCGGCGTGCGGCCCGGGGATGACGAAGCCCTGGGGGTGACGTGCCTGTACGCGGTGTACGACCCGGTGTCGGGGCAGTGCAGCATGGCACGTGCCGGTCATGCGCTGGCTGCGGTCGTCCTGCCGGACAGTGGTGTCGCCACCCACCCCGAGCTCCCGCCGGGCCCTCCGCTGGGACTGGGTGGTCTGCCCTACGAGACCGCGGAATTCCAGCTGCCGCGCGGCAGCCTTGTCGCCCTGTTCACCGACGGCCTCGTCCAGACGGCCGTCGACGACCTCGACGTCGGACTCGGCCTGCTCACCGAAATCCTCGCCCAGTCCCGGCGTCCCTTGGAAGAACTCTGCGACCGCGCAGTCGCGACCCTGGTGCCGGGGCCCGCGAACGACGACGCGGTCCTGCTTCTCGTACGCACACGGATGCTCGATGACCAGCGGGTGGCTGTGTGGGAACTGACCGCGGAGCCGGCGATGGTCGGCAACGCCCGCACCATGGCCACCGGGCAACTCGGAGCATGGGGATTGGACGAGCTGTCGTTCACCACCGAACTCATCGTCAGTGAGTTGGTCACCAACGCCATCCGCTACGCCGCCGGGCCGATCCACGTCCGGCTCATCCGCGACGAAACCCTCATCTGCGAAGTCGCCGACACAGGGCATACCTCACCCCATCTGCGCCACGCCGCGGCTGACGACGAGAGCGGCCGCGGCCTGTACATCGTCGCCCAGATCGCGCAGCAGTGGGGCACGCGCTACACGCCCACCGGCAAGACCATTTGGGTGGAGCAGGCCCTGCCGACAGCCCCTGCCGTCGAAGCGCCCTGACAGAGCGTTTCGCCCCGAGGCCCCAGGCGACATCCGCGCAGGTCACGGCCCCGCCCCCTGACCGCGGGCGACGGGCAACCGGGTGCTGCGACCAGCACAGATGGAAGGCGAGTTCGCCGGTTGAGGGGCTGCGGCGGATGGGCAGGCACCGGTTGGAGTCGGGATGAGCTGTACTTAAAGAGTATTTTGTCCCGCGGATAGTTGAGCCAGCCGGTTGGTGCGCTCGATGACCCGGAGTCGCGGGATCACCTTGAACCCCGTCGCGGCAGGACCCGGGCGGACGACTTCGACGTCGATGCCGAGGCGTGGCGCCGTGTGGGAGTGGTGGCTGACCTGGAAGGGCACTGCGGTCCCGGCGTCCTGACCGTTCGCTCGGACGTGGAGGAAGGACAGGACGACGGGGCCGAAGACCAGCTCGACCCGCCGGCCCACGAGCAGTGGATCGACTTGGTAGCGGTTGCCGTGCAGGGACACGAGCGCGGTGTGGGAGACGGTGCGGTGTTCTGACCGGCGGAAGGCTTCGGCGAGGTCGGCGGGGTTGGGGACGCCTCAGCGGATGGCTGTTCATCGAGCGGGCCAGTGGGGCGGTGGCGGCACCCGTCTCGGAGTGCACCCGGCGATGGTAGACGTTCTTGGTCCAGGCTGTGAACAGCCGGTTCATCTCCAGCAGGCTTGTCGGCGTACTCGTGAGAGTGCTCGACCGAGTACGGAGACGTCGAAAGGCGGGAGCCGTCCGCAACGAGGCCCGCTGGTACACGCGCTGGGGATGGATCGAGCCGAGGGCCGCGCCGGAGGGCCCCGCGCTGCCGTGCGCGTACAACATTCGGCGCAGCATCCTCGACCCGTTGATCAGGTCCCCTGCGGCAAAGACCCCTGGCGTCGATCTGCTGCTCGGCCATCATGTGACCGGGCCGGTCCGGGAAGCCGGGCGAACTTCACCGGTAGGGTCCCCGGCAAGTTGTTGATGCCCACCTCCCGCTGGTCACCGGACAGGAGTTGGCCGCTGATTACATTCACAAGCCGGACAGCGGCTACGGTGCTGTTGTGATGATCAACGGGGAGGACACAGTATCCGGGACCGCGCTGTTGATCGCGGCAGCCCCGGCCGGCAAGGGCTGTCTCATCGACGCAACCAGCGTCCTGCCCACGCTCGCGGCGGTCCCGCCCAGCACCCTGACCGGCACGACGGCGGCCACCATCGTTGAACTCGCCGACCCGACCGACCCGCAGACCGTCCTCACCCGCATCCGCGCCGCGGCCGCCGGACCAGGCCCGCTCTCCCTCTACATAACCGGACAACTCCACCTCGACCACAAGCAGCGCCTGATCCACCTCGCACTCGCCCGGACCACGCCGACCACCCTGCGCTACACCGCATTGCCCTGGCACTGGCTGGCCGGCGAACTCAAACTGCGCCGACCGGGCACCACCACCGTCGTCACCGACATGGTCGCCACCCCGGACGCCTGGCAACAGCTCCGTACCGAGGGCCTCGTCCTCGGCCATGGGATCCGCGTATACGGCCGGATCACCCCGCCGCCGCCCCGCCGCCGCATCGCAGAACCGGCCTATCTGAAGGCCCTCGCCACCACTTGGCGCAGCGGCATCAACCCGCCACTCGCCCAGCTCCACGAACAGGCCGCCGCCCAGGCCGGCCCCGTCGACGCACTGTTCCTGGCCATCGACCACACAACTGTCCCAACCCCTGCGGTACCGGCTGTGCCAGTACCGAACCGGCCACACCGGGAGCCTGCACCTGTTCCGACGGCGCCTGCTCCGATTTCGGAGAACACCGAGGAGGCCGAAGAGGACCCGCTGCCTGCGATTTTCGCCGCTGCCCTCGCCGGGCGGCACGGCGAAGCTGCGTCGCTCGCAGCCATGTGGGAGGGATGGGCTCTGCGTACCTACGGCGCGGGCTCCGTGCAGGCCATCCACTGGCTGGAGGTCCGGGCCGACCTCGCTCGTCTGGCCGAAGATCCCGCGTGCAGCTGCGAGTTGTGGATGGCTGCCGCCGACGCCCGCCTCGCCCGGCAACAGCCCCCGGACGACCCCGCCGTAGAAGGCGCCGTGGACCGCGCCCACCACCAGTGGCAGGAACTTCACAACCCGCAGCAGGCCCGGGAACTCGGCCCGCCCCTGGTCTCATTGCGCCGCCACGTACCCGGCCGGCGCTCCGGGGCGGTCGAAGCCGTCCAGCGCCGACTGGAACTGCTGCACACCATGCCCCCGGCGGGAGGCTGACGTGCGACATCCTGACGGGGGACAGGGCCGTCCCTCACGCGCCCGGGTCGGGCTGACCGGACAGCCTTCAGCCCTGCAACCAACCCTTGAAGACGGCCAGGCCGGACGTCGAGGGGTGCCCAGCCCCGGGTTCGGCGCGATGCGGAGGTGTCCTGTCCCTGCGATGCAGAGGCAGTCCCGCTCTTCTGTAGGCATGTACGGCTAGGTCCCGGTCATGTGTGGATGAGTTCCGGAGAGTTCCGGTCTTGTGCAGGCACCGCGAAGTCGGCGTTCGACTTCGGGTGGGGTTCGAGGCCGGTGGCCTGCTGATGGAAAGCCGCCAGAGCCAACGAATCAGGGCAGTCGAGTGTTATCGCGCTCAACTTCATCTGCAGGGGCATGACACCTCGAGCCGACCAGTGGACTTCCGCGATGAACATCCTAGTGACGGCTGCCTACGGTTGGGCCGGGCACCGACTGCCGACCTTTCCCGCTCAACTGTGGCACCGCAGGTCAAAACCTCGCCCTGCCCTCGCGGGCGCAGGACGGCGGCTACTGGCCGAGCACGCGATCCCGCCCTCGACCGCCAGATTCCGCACCCCGACGGACGTGGCCGCCCACCTCGGCAAGTACAGCAGCCAACCCCCGAGGAAGATCAAACCCGCATGTTGATTCTCGGCGATTTCTTGGGCCGTGACTGTCGGATCACTCCGGGCCGCGGGTCTCACCGGCGCCGCGCAGGTGTCACCCCTCCGAGTCGGGCTGATCCGAGAGGCAAGGCCTGACCGGCGTCCAACGGCCGCTCGAAGAAGGTTTCCAGAACCACCGTTGCCTGCGTCCCGCTGACCCCGTCGATCGCGTACAGGCGGCGCAACACGTCCTGGAGCCGCTCGGTGGTCGAGGTGCGCACCTTTACGAGGACGGCCGCGCTGCCGGCAATGACGTGCGCCTCCTGGATCTCCGGGACGGCGGCGAAGTCCTCGGCCCGGTCGCCCATCCACGCCGTCGAGTCGACCAGCACGAAGGCGAGAACCCCGCGGTCGAGTGCCGCGGGGTCGACGTCGACCGTCGTGGCCCGGATGACCCCCTGTCCGCGCAGCTTGCGCACGCGCTCGTGCGCGGCGCCCGCCGACAGGCCGACCGCCTTGCCCAGTGCGGCGTACGACTGGGTGGCGTCCTGCTGGAGCAGCGCGATCAGTTGTCGGTCGATGTCGTCCACTGGTTTCATGCGATAACCATATCTTGTTCGGTTGTATGCGTGTTACGTTGAATCACATCTGGCCACTTCCTCCGAGAGGACGCCATGCCTGCCGACGGGCTGTACGAGATCCTGGACGACCGCTTCCGCACCGGACGCTGTGCGAACGGCGACAGCAGGCTGGAGGTTCTGCACGACGGTTGCCGCTGGGCCGAGGGCCCCCTGTACCTCCCCGCCTGGCGCCAGCTGATCTGGAGCGACATCCCGAACGACCGCATCCTGCGCTGGGACGAGGCCACCGGCACGGTCGGCGTCTTCCGCACCCCGGCCGGCCACAGCAACGGCAACACCCTCGACCGGCAGGGCCGCCTGGTCACCTGCGAGCAGGGCAACCGTCGCGTCACCCGCACCGAGCCCGACGGGACCGTGACCGTCCTGGCCGACCGGTACGCCGGCAAGCGGCTCAACAGTCCGAACGACTCCGTCGTACGCTCCGACGGCACGATTTGGTTCTCCGACCCGGACTTCGGCATCAACAGCGACTACGAGGGCCATCGCGCCGAGTCCGAGATCGGCGAGTGCAATGTGTACCGGATCGACCCCGCGACGGGGGACGTGCACCTCGCCGCCGACGGGTTCGCAGGACCCAACGGCGTCATCCTGTCCCCCGACGAGATGCGGCTGTACGTCTCCGACTCGCGGACTGCCCGGATCCACATGTTCGACATCCGCGAGGACGGCACGCTCTGCGACGGGAAGGTCTTCGCCGAGGGCCGCGGTGAAGTCCGCTTCGACAACATCCGCTTCGACGACGAAGGCCGCCTGTGGGCCGCCGCCCTGGACGACGGCGTCCACTGCTACGACCCCGACGGCACCCTCATCGGCCGGCTGCGCGTGCCCGAGTCCGTCTCCAACATCGCCTTCGGTGGCCCGAAGAACAACCGCCTGTTCATCACGGCCACCACCTCCCTGTACTCGCTGGTGATGTCGGTGACCGGGGCGCCGCGCCTCTAGTGCTGCAGCAGTGTTTCGCCCTTTCTCCTGGTCACAGGGGTGTTTTCGAGTTGTGAGGGGGACGGCGTACAACCCTTGGCGCCCTGTGCGGGTCTTGTTGGTTGCCGAGCGCTTGAGATGAGAAGCGCGGCCACCTGCTCGCCGTCCTAAGGGGTTTGCCTTGTCCTCACGGAGATTCAATATGGCTGCCGCCGCTGTCGTCGCCGCCGTCATCGCCATGACGGGGGCGGCCCCCGCGGTGTCCTACGCCGAAGACACCCCTGCGGGCGCCCTCGCCGTCGACGCCGCGGCGTCCGTGCGGGCGGACTTCGACGGTGACGGATACACCGACGTGGCGGTCGCCGCTCCGGGCGGCACGGTCAACGGCAAGTCCGGCGCCGGGTACTTCGCCGTCGTCTACGGCATGGCCGAGGGCCCCAACGGCGTCAAGCGCCAGGTGATCAGCCAGGACCGCTACGGGATACCCGGCACGGCGGAGACGGGTGACCGCTTCGGCAGCCACCTGACGGCGGCCGACCTGGACGGTGACGGTTTCACCGACCTGGTTGTCGGAACCCCGGGCGAGGACATCGGCAGCGCGCGTGACGTCGGGCGGCAAACCGTCCTGTGGGGAGGTGTGGGCGGGCTTGCCACCGCCACCGACGTCGGCCAGGGCGGGGCGGAGACCCGGGCCGGTGACTTCGACGGGGACGGGAACCTGGACCTGGCGACGGCCTATCAGATGCGGTACGGGCCCTTCAGCCGTCATGGTGGTCCGGCTCGCACCGGCCCCCTCGTCGACCTGGACGTCCGTGTCTACGCGATGGAAGCGGGCGATGTGGACGGCGACGGCACAACCGACCTGGTGGTCAGCAGCGGTTCGTGGGACTCGGACGACGGAGGGGCGATCCCGCCGCCCCATCTGCAACTGCTGAAGGGCACCGAGGACGGCCTGGTGGCAGGGGCGTTCATCGCCCACCCCGACACGGTGTCCGCGGACAGCATCGCCCTCGGCGACATCGACGGCGACGGTCGGCAGGATGTCGTCTTCGGCCGCAGCACGGCGGCGGGCGGCGGTCTCGTGGGCGTGGTGCGGGGCACGGCGGGCGGGCTCGCGCCGCGGGCCACACTGATCGGCCAGAACACCCCCGGCGTCCCCGGGACAGGGGAGAGCGGCGACCGCTTCGGTACCGACGTCTCCGTCGGCGACGTCACCGGCGACGGTTACGCCGACGTCGTCACCGGTATCCCCGGCGAGGACCACGCCGGCCGGACCGACGCCGGCACCTTCGCCATCCTCAGGGGGAGCGCGACGGGTCTCGTCGGCACCAGGGTCCAGGTCCTCAGCCAGAACACGGCCGGGGTGCCCGGCACGGCGGAGAACGGTGACCGGTTCGGCAGCCGCACCTCCGTCGTCGGCGGGTACGTCGCCGTCTCGGCACCGGCGGAGAACAGCGGTTCCGGGGCCGTGTGGGTCTTCCCCGGCACCGCCTCCGGTGTCACCGCGACCAGGTCGGTGAGCTTCGGACCGCGCATGCTTGCCGCGCCCGTGCCCGGAGCACGCTTCGGCTCCGCCTTCCACCGCTGACGCCTGCGTCGCGTCGCGCCTCCGCGCATCACGACGGGAGAGCGCCCAGACCAGTCGCCCAGCGGTGCACCTCATCAACCGTGACGTCGGTATGTACTACGCGGCCGTGCGGCCGGCGGAGGTCATTCACCTCCGGCGTCCGCAGTGCCACTTGCCCAAGACTGGATGGATGCCCGGCGACGTCCTCCGGTGCCGGTCGGATCGCACCCACCACCGGCCCGAGCGTGGAAAGGCTGTCGAACAGCGGGGCAGGCCGTCGACAGCACCCGCTGCCGGGCCGGGGCCTGCGCCGCGACCAGCTCCTGGACCAGTCGGCTCTTACCGATCCCGGCCAAACCCTCGATCAGCACGACCACCGGCGGTCCGGACAACGCCGCTCTCAAGGCGGCGAGTTCGCGCTCGCGTCCGGCCGAGCCGGGTGATCCGATCGCCGGTGGGTCGCGTGTGTCGCAATCGCCGGTAGACATTCGCCCCAGCGTGGGAGACGGACGACTGTGTGCCCGAACCGTCGTGTGGTCCGGGCACAACATGATCAGAGGTCACAAGGCGGGGCGGCAGGCGCATGAATGACCGACGCATCGACGAGCTGGCCGGCCGCGCCCAGGCCGAGGGCCTCCGGGCCCTTCGGCAGGAAGGCGAGGGACGCCGCGGTGTCCGGGGGGTTCGGATCGGGTTGGTCAACCGAGGGAGCGGCGGGCAGCCGCGGCGTCGCCGGGGTTCCAGCCGCGTCGGGGGACGGAGCTGAGCAGCAGACGTGTGTAGGGGTGGTGAGGCGCGTCCAGGATCCCGGCCGTGGGGCCCGCCTCCACCACCTGTCCCTCCCTGAGGACCATCACCTCGTCGGTGATGTGTCGGACGACGGCGAGGTCATGGGTGACGAAGAGGAAGCCGATGCCGACCTCGCGCCGGATGGTGCCCAGGAGTTCGAGGACCTGCGCCTGAATGGACACGTCCAAGGCCGCCACGGCCTCGTCGAGGACGAGGACGCGCGGTTCGGCGGCCAGCGCGCGGGCGATCGCCACGCGCTGGCGCTGGCCGCCGGACAGCTTGCCGGGCAGGGCGGCCGCCTCCCGTTCGCCGAGCCCGACCTGGTCGAGGAGTTCGGCGACGCGCTCCCGCCGGGCCGTCGTCTCCATCGGGAAGTGGAGGCGCAGGACCTCCTCGACGCACTGGCCCACGGTCACCCGCGGATCGAGGGACAGGTACGGATCCTGGAAGACCATCTGGATCTCGCGTGCGCGGGCGAGTCGCTCGGCTCTGCCCCTGGCCGGCGCAGAGCGGTCACGTCCACCGATGCGGATGGTGCCGCCGTCGGGGCGCTCCAGGCCGACGAGCATCCGCACCGTCGTGGTCTTGCCGCTGCCGGATTCGCCGACGATGCCGAGAGAGGAGCCCGGCGGCAGGGTGAAGGACACGTCCTTGACCGCCGTGTGGTCTCCGTACCGCTTGCGCAGCCTCTGAACGACGAGTTCCTCGGTCGCCCCGGTCACAGTTTGATCCCTTCATCGGCGCGGTGGCACGCGGCGAGTCCGTCGCCGTGGTGCGCAAGTTCGGGCGTCTCCTCGGAACAACGCGGCTGCGCATGGGCGCAGCGCGCTGCGAAGGCGCACCCCGGTGGGGCCTCGGCGAGGGAGACTGGTCGGCCCGGGATGGGGCGTGGGGCGGCGGCTGCGGCCTCGATATGGGGCGTGCAGGCGAGGAGTCCCGCCGTGTACGGGTGGCGTGGACGGTCGAACAGCGCGTCGGTGCCGTTGGTTTCGACGATCCGGCCCGCGTACATGACGTACACGCGGTCGCAGATCGCCGAGGCCAGTTCGAGGTCGTGGGTGACGAAGAGCATTCCGGTGCCGCGTGCGGCCTGGAGGCGGGTGAGGATCGCGATGATCTCCGCCTGGGTGGTGACATCGAGGGCCGTGGTCGGCTCGTCGGCGACCAGCAGAGCGGGCTCGCCCGCGAGGGCAGCCGCAATGACCACACGCTGGAGCATCCCGCCCGAGAACTGGTGAGGGTAGCGGCGCAGCGCGCCCCGCGGATCGCGGATGCCCACCGCGTCGAGGAGTTCCTCGGCCCGGTTCTCGGCCGCGGCGGCGGGGGTGCCCGCCCCGCGCAGTCCCTCGGTGAGGAAGTCGCCTACGCGGCGCAGCGGGTTCACGGACGCGCGCGGGTCCTGGAAGATCATCGCGACCTGTCCGGCACGCAGCCCGGCCAGTTCGGCGCGGTTCATGGCCAGGACGTCGCGGCCCGCGACCTGCACCTCACCACTCGTTCGCGCCCGAGGCGGCAGCAGCCCGAGCACGCTGCGGCACGCGACCGACTTGCCCGAGCCGGACTCGCCGACCAGGCCGACGGTCTCGCCGGCCCGGACTCGCAGCGTGACGCCGTCGAGGATGGGCCGGGCCGCCTGCTCGCCGGGCAGACGGACGCCGAGTCCGTCGATCTCCAGCGCGGGGGTTTCATACTCGGTCATGGCACTCACCGCTCCCGCTTCGCGATTCGGTCGGCGAGCCCCTCGCCGACGATGCCGAAGGCGACCACGGCTAGGACGATGCACGCGGACGGCGCGAGCGCGGGCAGCATCGCCCCCTGCTGGATCGCCGACTGGCCTTCGTTGATCATGGCTCCCCAGTCCGCCGTGGGCGGCTGCACCCCGAACCCGAGGAAGGACAGCGCGGCGAGATCCATCAGTACGTAGCCGAAGTTCATCGCGGACTGCGCGAACACCGTCGGTGCGATGTTCGGCAGCAGATGACGCAGGCAGATCGTCCAGCCCGACCAGCCCTGCACGCGGTAGGACTCGATGTAGGCGCGGGCCTTCTCCTGGCGGGCGATACCTCGGACCAGGCGTCCGACGTACGGGGTGTAGGCCACGGCCATGGCGATCACGGGCGCGGCCATGCCCGAGCCGAGGACAGCTACCAGGAGGATGGCCAGCAGCAGTCCGGGGATCGCGAAGGCCAGGTCCATCGACCGGGACAGCAGGGCATCGGCCCAGCCACCGCGCCAGGCGGCGACCATGCCGATGAGCGTGCCGAGGAGGGTCGAGACGCCGACCACGAGGAGCGGTCCGAGCAGGCCCGTGCGCGCGCCGTGGATGAGCCTCGACAGGATGTCGCGGCCCGACTGGTCGGTACCGAGGAGATGGTCACCGCTGGTGCCCGTCAGGCTCGCCGACAGGTCGAGCACGTCGGGGTCGTACGGTGCGAGCACGGGGGCAAGGACGGCGATCAGGACGAGCACCGCGAGCACGACGACGCCGGCCGTGAACAGTGGGCCCTGGCCGAGAACCCGCAGTCCGCCCAGGCCCCGGCGGCGGCGCAGCGCACCCGAGGAGGGGGGCGCGGGGGAGACGGTGGTGGTCATCGGGAAGCCTCCCCGTAGAGGGACAGCCGGGGATCGATAACCGGCACGAGCAGATCGACGATCAGGTTGACGACGACGAACGCCGCCACGCTGAGCAGGGTGATCGCCTGAACGACGGCGAAGTCCTTGGCCGTCACCGCCTGCACCAGCAGGGAGCCGATACCGGACACGTTGAACGCGGTTTCGACGATCGAGGTGCTGATCAGCAGGCCGGCGAGCATGGTGCCGCCGACGGTGACGATGGGGCCCAGCGCGTTGCGCAGCACATGCCGGCGGACCACGGCGCCTCTCGCGACACCACGGGCACGCGCCACCTCGACGTGTTCGCGCCCGAGTTCGTCGAGCATCGCCGACCGGGTGACCCGGGCCAGCAGTCCGGCGAACGTGATCGCCAGGGCGAAGGCGGGCAGCGTCAGATGGTAGAGGCGGTCGCCGAGGCTCTCGGGGGTGCCACCGGGCCCGGGAAACCAGCCCAGTTGGACGGAGAAGAGCGAGATGAGCGCGATGGCGCTGACGAACGAGGGAGTGGCCGTGGCGACGCCGGTGCCGAGGAGCACGGCGCGGTCCACCGCCCCGGGGCGCAGGGCGGCCAGGATGCCGCCCGTCACGCCGAGGACGGCGACCAGCAGCGCCGAGTACCCGACGAGCAGCGCGGTGCCCGGCAGACGGGAGGCGATGAGGGAGCCGACGTCCTGGTGGAACTGGGTGGAGCGGCCGAAGTCGCCGTGCAGGACGCCGCCGAGCCACTTCGCGTACTGGACCGGCAGCGGGTCGTCCAAGTGGTACTGGGCGCGCAGCGCCTCGACCGCTTCCGGGGTCGCGGGGCGGCCGTGGAGCAGGAAGGTCACCGGGTCGCCCGGCGCGAGATGCACGGTGCCGAAGACGACGAACGAGGTGACGAGCAGCACCGCCGTGAGGCCGAGGAGGCGGCTCATCAGATAACGCGTCATTGCTGCGCGGCCCCGATCGTCGCGGCCCATGGGTAGTACAGCTGGGCGATGCCGGTCGGGGCACCCGTCACCCGGTTGCCGAGAAAGACCGAGTAAGGGGCTTCGTACAGCGGGATGATCGGGAGTTCGCGTACGGCGATGCGCTGGAGTTCGGCGGTCAGTTCCGCGCGGCGCGCCGCATCGGGCTCCGCGTTCGCCTTGTCGAAGGCGGCGTCGAACTCGGCGTCGGACCAGTTGCCGTAGTTGCCGAAGTCACCGGTACGCAGGTACTGGTAGAACTCCAGCGGGTCGGGCGTGTTGTCGTACCCGTTGGTGATGACGAGGTCAAGTCCCTTGCGGGCGCCGGGGTCGACGAAGATGCTGCTGTACGCCTCCGGGGCGACTGCCTTCAGTTGGACGTCGAGGCCGATCTGCTTGCCGGCGGCCTGGACGGCGTTGGCCACGACACTGATCTCCGGTGCGAGCGAGCTGGTGACGAGGGTGATCTTGCGCCCCGTGGCACCGGCCTCGGCGATCAGCTTCTTCGCGCCGGCCACGTCGTACTCGGGCTCGGGCAGCGCCTTGAAGTAATCGTCGGCCTTCTCGGGCGCGAGCGCCCACGCGCCGCGCGCGGCGGGCGCCTTCGCGGGAATGCCGATGCCGCCGGCGGCAGCCTTGACGATGCTCTTGCGGTCGAGGGCCATGGAGAGGGCCTGGCGGACCTTGAGGTCTCCGAGCGGGCCCTTGAAGTCGAGCACGGCGAGATCGGAGGCCGCCGTGTTGGGGCCGAAGTACACCGTGCCCTTCGAGCCGGTGCGCAGCTGGGCGAGGGAGGAGGAGGGCACCATGTAGCCGCCGTCGGCCGTGCCGGACAGGAAGGCGTTGGTGCGGGCGGACGAGTCCTCGATGAAGGTGAATGTCACGGTGTCGGTCTTGGGGGTCAGCGACCGGTTCCAGTAAGCGGTGTTCTTCTTCAGGGTGAGGCTGTCGCCCTGAGCCCAGCTGTCGAGGGCGTAGGGGCCGGTGCAGTTGACCTTGCCCTTGGGGCCGCCGTAGTCCTTGCCGGCCTTGGCAAGGAAGGCGGCGCTCTCGACGGTGCCGGGGGAGGCCGCCATGAGTTCGTTGAGGAGCACGTCGGGCTTCTTGAGCCGGATCGTCACCTCCAGCGGGCCGCTCTTCTTGATGGAGGCGACGTTCTTGAAGGACGAGCCCCACGGGGATCCGGTGGCCGGATCCATGTGGCGTGTGAGGGAGGCGACCACGTCGTCCGCCGTCATGGTCGATCCGTCGTGGAACTTCACATCCGGTCGAAGGGTGTACACCCAGGTCTTCGGGTCCGGGTTCGCGTACTTCACGGCCAGCCCGGGTTCGATCTTCATGTCGGGGGTGACCCGCAGCAGTTGCTCGCACACGTTGGCGAGCACGGTGTTCGGCGGGTAGTCGTAGGCGAGGGCGTAGTCGAGCGTGTAGGGCTCGGCGTACAGCGACCAGGTGAAGGAGTCGAGAGAGCCCTTCGCCGCCGGGGAGTTCGGGGTGACGGTGTAGGCGCTGGCGCCGCCGGACCGGGACTTGGTCGCGCCGGAACAGCCGGCGGTGGCGGCCGTGACGACGGCGGAACAGACAAGCAGCGCGGTGGCTCTGGACATGCGCAAGGAGACCCACCCCTTTACGGGTGTAGTGACGGGCGCTGGGAGATGGAGCGAGTATTGATGCGGGAACGTTCCCGCGCAAGACTTTGCGGGAACGGTTTTGCTGAGGTCGCGAGGGTGGCAGCATCAGCGCATGACTTCAGCTCCCCAACGCGGCGGCCACACTTTGCGGACCGCCCCGCCTCGCGTCCGTCTTGTCGATGTCGCCCGCGAGGCGGGCCTGTCCAAGACCACCGTCTCGGCGGCCCTCAACGGCACGGGACGGCTCTCGCCGGCCGTACGGGAGAAGGCCAGGGAGACTGCGCGCAGGATGGGATACCGGCCCAACGCCACCGCCCGGCAGCTGCGTTCGGGGCGGGCCCGGCTGATCGGTTACGTCGTGGGGGAGTTCGCAGGGACCCCGTGGACGTATTTGGAGTCGCCCTACTTCGCCCAGCTGACCAGCGCCACGGCGGCCGCGGCGCTCAAACGCGGATACGCCCTGGTGATGCTGCCCGCGGGATCGCTGCACAGCGAGTGGGCCGACCTGCCGCTCGAAGCGGTGATAGTCGCCGATCCGGTCGCCGACGATGGGGTGGTGGAGGATCTGCTTGCCGCCCGTATCCCCGTCTTCAGCGACGGATCGGTGGACGGCAGACCTGGAGCGCACTGGGTGGACGTCGATGCCGAGGAGGCGGTCCGCGGAACCCTGGAGCATCTGGGATCGCAGGGCGCACGGCGGACGGCGCTCGTGCTGCCCGACAGCACCACCCGCTTCCACCGGGGCGTTCTGGCCGCCTACCGGGGCTGGTGTGCCGCACGCGGCCACACGGCCCGGGTGACCTTCGCCGCCGACGCCGGCAACGGCCCGGTGGTCCGGGCGGTGGACAGCGCACTGACCGCTGCCGAGCGGCCCGACGCCCTCTTCGTGGTGGCGGAGCTGAGCCCGCCGCTCGTCCTGGAGGCGGCACGCCGCCACGGCTACGACGTACCCGGCGACCTTCTCGTGGTGTGCGTGAGCGAGGACGGTACGGCCGAGCACACCGAACCTCCTGTCTCGACGTTGAGCCTTCAGCCCCGGGAGGTCGCCGAGGCCGGGATCGAACTCCTCGTCGCCGCCCTGGAGAACGGCGACGAAGGGCCCTCGGGCGTGCTCGTGCCGACGCGCCTGCTGGTCCGGGAGTCCTCGCGGCGGCCGTCCTAGACCCTCAGGCGGAGTGCACCAGCGCGCCGCCGACGTAGGTGCGCAGGACCTGGGCCTCGGCGATCTCCTCCGGGGGCAGCGTGAAGATGTCCCGGTCCAGCACCACCAGGTCGGCCAAGTGGCCGGGGAGCAGACTGCCGGTGTCGTCGAGCCCGTTCACATGTGCCGAGCCGGCGGTGTAGGCGGCTACCGCGGTGGCGAGGTCGAGGCGCTGCTCCGGCAGGAAGACCCGTCCGTCGGTGGCCTCGGGCTCCATCCGGTTCACCGCGACATGGATTCCGGCGATCGGATCGGGGCTGCTGACGGGCCAGTCGCTGCCTGCGGCCAGGGTGGCTCCAGCGCGCAGGAGGGAGCCGAACGGGTACTGCCAGGAGGCCCGTTCGGGTCCGAGGAAGGGGATCGTCAGCTCGTCCATCTGGGGTTCGTGTGCGGCCCAGAGCGGCTGGATGTTGGCGATGGCGCCGAGCCGCGCGAAGCGATCCAGATCGTCGGGATGGACCACCTGGAGGTGGGCGAGATGGTGGCGGTTGCCACGCCGCCCGTGGGCCTCGACGGCTGCCTCGACCGCGTCCAGGGCCTCGCGCACCCCCCGGTCGCCGAGCGCGTGGAAGTGGACCTGGAAGTCGTGGGCGTCGAGCTCGGTGACGTACGAACGCAGGGCGACGGGGTCGACGAAGCTCAGACCCGAGTTGGCGGTGGCGCAGCCGCAGCCGTCGAGGTACGGGCTGGTCATGGCCGCCGTGAAGTTCTCGGCGATGCCGTCCTGCATGATCTTCACCGCACGGGCGCGGAACCGTCCGTGGCTCAACTGCTCTCGCTGGGACAGCAGCTCGGCGATCTGCTCGGCCCCCCGCTCGCGGTCCCACCACAGGGCCCCGGTCACCCGGGCGGTGAGCGTGCCTTCACGAGCGGCCGCCAGATAGGCGTCGGACGGGTCCGGATTGCCGCCGAACACGCCCAGCAGGGCGTCCTGCCAGCCGGTGATACCGAGGGAATGCAGCAGCTTCTGGGCCCGCAGCAGACCGGCGAGGCGGTCCGCCGGTGTGCTCGGCGGCACGATCCGGGAGACCAGGGCGGTGGCGCCCTCCTGCAGCATGCCGCTCGGGGTGCCGTCCGGCTCGCGCTCGATCCGGCCGTCGAAGGGATCGGCGGATTCCCGGGTGAGACCGGCCAGTTCGAGCGCCCGGGTGTTGGCCCAGGCGCCGTGGTGGTCGCGGTTGACCAGAAGGACCGGGCGGTCCGGAATCACCGAGTCGAGGAGCTGCCGGGTGGGCAGTCCGCCGTCGAAGCTCTCCAAGGACCAGCCGCCGCCCGTGATCCACGAGCGGTCCGGGTGCGCGTCGGCGTAGGAGCGTATGCGGGTGAGGTAGTCCTCGACGCCCACCGTGCCGGTCAGATCGCACTCGGCCATTTCCATTCCACCGAACACGGCGTGGATGTGGGAATCCTGGAATCCGGGGAGCAGCAACTTGCCCTGGATATCGATGACTTCGGTGTCCGGGCCGATCAGTTCGCGCACCTCGTCATGGCCGACGGCGGTGATGCGCTCCCCGGTGACGGCCAGGCTGCTCGCCCGGGTGCGCGCGGGATCTCCGGTGTGGATGGGGCCACGGGTGAAGACCAGATCGGGCTTGGCCATGAGGTGCTCCAAGGCGAGAGGGAGGGATGTGTCGAACGGTCATGCAACCGAGGTGTGCATTCACATGTCAACGCTGTTGTCGTAAGACGCTTCCGAGGGGGGGGTGGGGTGCAGGCGGCACGCTCATGCTGTACGCGGCGGCACGGCTGCCTGGGAGCCACGCTGAGGGGGCGGCGGCTTCGGTGGGCGCCCCCTCGGGCTCGTCGTGCGACTCAGGCGTAGAACCTGTACACCGCCTGGGCGACGCAGGCGGGCTTCGCCGAGCCGTCGATCTCCACGGTCAGGTCGACGACGACCTCGACCCCACCCTGGACCTCTTCCACGGACACGACCCGGCCGTGGGCGCGGACCTTCGCGCCGACCCGCACGGGAGAGGGGAAGCGGACCTTGTTCAGACCGTAGTTGACGGCCATCGAGACGCCCTCGACCCGCAGCAGTTCGCTCCACAGGGGGATAAGGAGGGAGAGCGTGAGGTAACCGTGGGCGATGGTCCCGCCGAAGGGGCCGGCCTTGGCGCGCTGGACATCGGTGTGGATCCACTGGTGGTCGCCGGTGGCGTCGGCGAAGGTGTCCACGCGCGGCTGGAGGATCTCCAGCCAGCCGCTGTGACCGAGATCGGCTCCGGCCTGGGCCTTGATCTCGTCGATTCCGTTGACGGTGAGGGGCATGGGGTACTCCCGGGTGCTGAGAGGGATTCTGTCGATGAGGGGCGGTCGGCGAGGGGCGGTCAGCCGCCGAATTCGGACCGGATGACGCCCTTGAGCAGCTTTCCGGTGGCGTTGCGCGGCAGCATCGTGCCGAGCAGGAGGTGAAAGGTCCTGGGAATCTTGTAGCGGGCCAGCCGGCCGTTCAGATGGGCGAGGAGTTCGGCCTCCGTCGCGGTGGAGCCCGGAGAGAGGACGACCACGGCCCGGCCGACCTCGCCCCACTTGGGGTCGGGCACGCCGAAGACCGCGCATTCGATGACGTCCGGATGCTCGAGGAGCGCGTCCTCGGCCTCGGCGGGGTAGATGTTCTCTCCACCCGAGATGATCATGTCCTTGAGGCGGTCGACCAGTTGCACATAGCCGTATTCGTCGACCATCGCCACGTCGCCGGAACGGAACCAGCCGTCCTCGGTGAAGGCCGCGCGGCTCTCCTGCGGAAGATTCCAGTAGCCGGGCGTGACGTTCGGGCCCGAGACGACGACCTCGCCCTTCTCGCCCGGTGCCGTGTCCTCGCCCGCCGCGTTCCGGACGCGGACATCCGTGAAGAAGTGCGGTACCCCGGCCGAGCCGACGCGGTCGAGGGAGTCGGCGCGGTCCAGGACGAGCGCCCCGGGCGAGGTCTCTGTCATCCCGTACCCCTGGACGAACGCGAGTCCGCGCTCCAGATAGGCGCGCGCGGTGCGGGCGGGGACGGGTGCCCCGCCGCAGAGGAGGGTCCGCAGGCTCGACAGGTCGGCGGTGTCCCAGCCCGGCGCCGAGGCCATCGCGTCGTACATGGTCGGAACCCCGAACAGACAGCTGACGCGGTGCTGTTCCACCAGCTCAAGCGTGCGGTCCGGATCGCAGGAGGACTCCAGCAGGACCGTGCCGCCCTTGAGCAGGGTCGGCAGGAAGAGGGGCGCGCTGACGAGCGCGACCTCCTCGCCGGACAGCTCGGTGTCGACGAGGACGTTGACGCTGTTCCAGATGATGTTGCCATGGGTCAGGACAGCGCCCTTCGCCCTGCCCGTGGTGCCCGAGGTGTACATGATCAGGCAGGGCTCCTCGTGCCTCACCGCCTCATCGATCTCCTCCGCCGGGGCGGCGGCGATCGTCTCCTCGTAGGCGAGTCCCGGACCGGCCGTCACAGCGATCAGCGTCGCGAGACCGGCCCGGTCCGCGAGCTCCACCATGTCGGCGGCCGGCCGGTGGGCGTGGACCAGGACGCGGCTGCCGGAGTCGGTGATCTGGTGCACCAGTTCGGGCACGGTGAGACGGGAATTCAGTGGTACGAAGACCGCCCCGAGTTGCCCCGCCGCGAAGAGGGCCTCCAGGAAGGCCGGATGGTTCGGACCGAGGAAGGCCACCCGGTCCCCGCGCTCGACCCCTGCGTCACGCAGGGCATGGGCCAGCCGTGTGCAGCGGTCGTGCAACTCCCCGTAGGTGAGGCCGCGACCCTCGTGGACGAGGGCGGGGCGGCGTGGCGTCTTGCGATTGCGCCGGGCGGTCCAGGAACCGATCCCCTGGTTGCGCATGGCTCACTCCTCCGTCAGGCCGAGCAGCCGGGCCGCGTTCTCCTTGAGGATCTTCGGACGCACCTCGTCCTTGACCGGCAGCTTCGCGAAGTCGGCGAGCCAACGGTCGGGGGCGAGCAGCGGGTAGTCGGACCCGAACAGCACCTTGTCCCGCAACAGGCTGTTGGCGTACCGCACGAGCTGTGGCGGGAAGTACTTCGGCGACCAGCCCGACAGATCGATGTAGACCTCCGGCTTGTGCGTGGCCACGGCGAGAGCCTCGTCCTGCCAGGGGAAGGACGGATGGGCGAGGACGATCCGCATCCCGGGGAAGTCGGTGGCGACGTCGTCGACGTCCAGCGGATTCGAGTACTTCAGCCGGATGCCGCCGCCTCCGGGCGCCCCCGCGCCGATGCCGGTCTGCCCGGTATGGAAGACGGCGATGGCGCCGGCCTCCTCCATGGCCTCGTACAGCGGGTACGCCATGCGGTCATTGGGGTGGAACGCCTGGATGTTGGGGTGGAACTTGAATCCCCGTACTCCGTACTCGGCGACCAGCCGGCGGATCTGGCGCACGGCGGCCCTGCCCTTGTACGGATCGACCCCCGCGAACGGGATGATCACGTCCGGGTGCTCCTGGGCCGATTCGGCGATCTCCTCATTCGGTACGGGTGCGGTGCCGGTGGCCGACTCCGCGTCGACCGTGAAGACCACACAGGCCATCCTCCGCTCGCGGTAGTACGCGGCGATCTCCGGCAGGGTGGGGTGGCGGTGCTCCGCCTTGAAGTACGTGCCGGCGGCGCTGTCCAGTTCGGCGGAGAGCGAGGTCGTGCCCCGCGCGGACACCTCGGCGTGGACGTGCATGTCGATGGCGACGAGCTCGGCCGGGTCCGGCCCGCTGGTACCGCTCGCGGCCGTGGTGCCCGTCACAGCTGCGGCGCCGGGATGCCGTAGGTCTGCTCGGACCGGGCGAAGACGTTCGGCCAGGCCCCCGCGACAGCATCCGCGCTCCAGCCACCGTCGGTGTAGGCCACGGCGACCTCCTGCGGGTGCGACCAGAGGGCGAGCTTGTCGCCACCGACGCCGATGCACTGACCGGTGATGCCGGCCGAGGCGTCCGAGGCGAGGAAGGCGACGAGGCCGGCCGCGTCCTCGGGGGTGCCGAATCCCTCGCCCTTGCGCAGGCTGTCGGGGAACGCGGTGCCCTCCAGCTCCAGCGCCTCGACGTGCGGGGCGAAGGCCGCGATGGTCTTCGTCATCGCGGTGGCGGCGACCGGTATGACCGCGTTGGCGGTGATACCGGCGCGAGCCAGCTCCAGCGCCCAGGTGCGCACCATGGCGGCGATTCCGGCTTTGGCAGCCGCGTAGTTGGTCTGCCCGAAGTTGCCGCGCTGACCCGCGGGGGAGCCGGCGACGATCACACGCCCGCCTTCGCCCTGTTCCCGCATCCGTTCGACAGCGGCCCGGACGCAGGTGAACGTGCCCCGCAGGTGTACCTGGACCACCGTGTCGAAGTCGTCGTCCGACATCTTCCACAGCACCTTGTCGCGCAGGACGCCGGCGTTGGTGACGATCGCGTCCAGGCGGCCCCAGCTATCGACAGCCCGGGAGACCAGAGCATCGGCGGCCTCGGTGGAACCGACGGGCACCACTTCCGCGACTGCGCGCCCGCCGTCGGCGGTGATCTGTTCCACGGCCGCGGTGGCGGCGTTCGCATCCACGTCGTTGACGACGACGGCCGCGCCCGAGGCGGCGAGTGAGCGGGCGTAGGCCAGCCCCAGACCGCGGCCGCTGCCGGTCACGACGGCGACCTTGCCGGAGAGATCCATGCTGCTTCCTTTCGTGAAGGCCGGTGCGCGGGTGCGGGAAGGGCGACCACGGCGGAGACCGGCGGGAGCCAAAGCTAGGCAAAATTCAAACGGCGGTCAACAGAATGCCGAATATTTATCTCCGGGAGCAGTGCGGCGCCTACGCTGTCCCCGTGACCCGACCCCGCTCGCCCCAGGAACCGATGGACACCGCCGAGGGCGGCACAACTGTCAGGCCTCAGTCGCTGATGATGAGCTTCTTCGGTATTCACGTGCTCGGCCGTGACATCGCGCTCTCTTCGGCGTGCGTCATCGACGCCTTCGCCCGTGTGCGGGTGGGCGAGGATGCCGTCCGCTCGACGCTGACGCGTATGGTCGGCCGCGGTCTGCTGGAGCGGCATCGGCGAGGACGCCGCATGTACTTCTCGCTCACGGAGCGCGCGGCCACTGTCCTCTCCGACGGGCAGGAGCGGATCTGGCGCGACGGAGCCGTCAATCGGGAGTGGGACGGCACCTGGACCCTGGTCGGTTTCTCGCTGCCGGAGTCCAGGCGCCGTGAGCGGCACGACCTGCGCTCACGCCTGGTGTGGGCCGGATTCGGGCCTGTGCAGAGCGGCCTGTGGGTTGCCCCTCGTCGAGTCGACGTCGCCCCGCTGGCGGCGGAGGTCGGGCTGGAGGATCACATCAGGGCCTTCCACGGCGAGGCCGCGCCGCCGACCGAGGCCGGGCCTCTGTTGCACTCCGCCTTCGACGTGGACGCGATCGCCACCGGCTACCGGTCCTTCATCGATCGGTGGGGCGGCTCCGTTCCGCCCGGCGGCGCGGCGGACGACATGGCGCTGCAGCTCCTGCTGCACACCGACTGGCTGGAACTCGTGCGCGACGCCCCCTATCTGCCCGCCGAGCACTTGCCCGAGGACTGGCCGGCCGCGCGCGCCGAGGAGCTCTTCCGCGAGCTGGCGCGGCGGTACGAACCCGGCGCGTCGCAGATCGCGGACGAGATGCTGGACCGGATCGACCTGGCCTACGAAGCCGAGACCGAGGGGGCCGGGGGCGATGAGCCCGGGGTCGGCTGAGCTCTTATGACAACACCGTTGACGTTATGACCTCCAAGCGGTCTGATGGCGGCACTTCGGAGGCACGTTCCTCCATATTCCGAAGGAGCCGCCTCATGGACCCCCTCATCTCGCTCCGGGACGCCGAACCGATCCCCTTCTGGCTGGACGACCCCGACCGGCCCCGCGCAGCCGGCGCTCTCGTCGGGGCCACCCGCTGCGACCTGCTCGTGGTCGGCGGCGGATACAGCGGACTGTGGACCGCACTGATCGCCAAGGAACGCGACCCGTCCGCCGACGTGGTGCTGATCGAGGCGCAGGAGGTGGGCGGAGCGGCTTCGGGCCGCAACGGCGGATTCTGCGAAGCCAGCCTCACCCACGGCCTCAACAACGGACTGCAGCGCTGGCCGAACGAGATCGGTCTGCTGGAGCAGTTGGGTCGCGAGAACCTCCAGGCCATCGAGGACACGATCGAACGGCACGGGATCGACTGCGCCTGGGAACGCACCGGCTCTCTCGTCGTGGCCACTGAGCCCTATCAGGTCGCGGGCCTGACGGAGGAGGCCGAGAGCGCCGCCCGGTACGGCGGCCGCCCGGTCCTCCTCGACACCGACGCCGTACGGGCCGAGATCGACTCACCCACTTTCCTCGGCGGCCTCTGGAACAAGGACGACGTCGCCATGGTCAACCCGGCCAGGCTGGCCTGGGGCCTGAAGCAGGCGTGTCTGAACCTCGGAGTGCGCATCCATGAGCACACGCCCGCGACGGAGCTCGCCGAGGCCGGCTCCGCAATCGCTGTCCGCACCCCCTACGGCCGCATCGACGCCGCGCGCGTGGCGCTCGCCACCAACGCCTACCCCTCACTGGTCCGCCGCCACCGCCCGTACACCGTGCCCGTGTACGACTACGCCCTGATGACACAGCCGCTGACCGACGCGCAGCTGGCTTCCGTCGGCTGGCGCAACCGACAGGGATTCGCGGACAGTGCCAATCAGTTCCACTACGTACGCCTGTCCGCGGACAACCGCGTCCTGTGGGGCGGGTACGACGCCGTCCACCGCTACCGAGGCCGTGTCAGCGCCGAGCGCGACCAGCGGCCGGAGACCTTCGCCACCCTCGCCCGGCACTTCTTCCGGACCTTCCCGCAACTGGAAGGGGCCCGCTTCACGCACGCGTGGGGCGGTGCCATCGACACCAGCACGCGCTTCTGCGTGTTCTTCGACACGAGTCACCGCGGGAGGGTCGCTTACGCCGCCGGCTACACCGGACTCGGCGTCGGTGCCACGCGCTTCGGCGCGGAGGTCATGCTCGACCTGCTCGCAGGCGACCGCACCCGGCGCACCGCTCTGGAGATGGTCCGGAGCAAGCCCCTGCCCTTCCCGCCGGAGCCGGTCCGCTCCCTGGGAATCGGCATCACCAAGTGGTCCCTCGCCCGCGCGGACGAGAACGCCGGCCGGCGTAACCTCTGGCTCAAGACCCTGGAGCGCTTCGGTCTCGGCTTCGACAGCTGACACCGGACTCGGCTGCTGCCGGGAGCGACCCGACGATTCCTGCAGTGAGTCCGTGAAAGAGGCCGATGCCACGGCACTGTTCCACGACGGATGCATCGCCGTCGCATCCGTCATCGCCGGCCGCATGGCCGAGGACGCGAAGGTCCCGGCGCGTACCCGCCACTACATCGAGCGCGAGGCGCCCCGCCACTGACCGACACCATCGGAGAGGCCCCGCATGACGGAAGACATCATCCGTACCAGCCACGGACCGGTGCGTGGCGAACGGACCGAAACAGGCGTCCGCTTCCTCGGCATTCCCTACGCCCGGCCGCCGATCGGACCGCTCCGCTTCGCCGCGCCCGTCCCCCCGGAGCCGTGGGCCGACGTCCTCGACGCCCGCGTGTACGGACCCACCGCGCAGCGCCGTCCGTTCGCCGAGGCAACCACCATCCCCGAGCCCTGCGTTCCCGGCGAATCCACCCTGAACCTCAATGTGTTCACCCCGGCCCGCGCCGCCGGGCAGACCGGCCTCCCCGTCCTGGTGTGGATCCACGGCGGCGGCTTCGTCGCGGGCTGCTCGGCCAGCCCCTGGTACGACGGCACCGCCTTCAACCGCGACGGAGTGGTCCTGGTATCGCTGGGCTACCGGCTCGGCATCGAGGGCTTCCTGCACGTGGAGGACTCGCCCGACAACCGCGGGGTGCTCGACTGGATCGCTGCCCTGCGGTGGGTACGGGAGAACATCGCCGCCTTCGGTGGGGACCCGGACAAGGTGACCGTCGCCGGACAGTCGGCAGGCGGCGGCGCGGTCCAAACACTCCTGGCCACGCCGGCCGCGGCGGGCCTGTTCCGGGCAGCGATCTCGGCTTCGGGCGCGGTCATGCGACCGCAGGGCCCCGAGTTCGCGGCGACCGTCTCCGAGTTCTTCACCGCACGCACCGGAGTGCCCGCCACGGCCGAGGCGCTCCAGAGCCTGACGGACGAGGAGATCCTCGCCCTCCAGGACGCGCTGAACGCACCCGGTCCCGATCGCGATGCCCTCCCGATGTTGGTCCTCGCCCCCTTCGCCGACGGAGCGCTGATCCCCGAACCCGTACCGGAGGCACTCATTGCCGGCGCGGCGGGCCAGGACATCCCGCTGATGATCGGCTGCACCACGCACGAGTTCAACGCAGTCGCGGAGGGAGAGGCCGGTCAGGCCCTCACCGACCAGATCTTCCGTGCACCCGCCCTTGCCCTCGCCGAGTCCCGGGCGAGCCGCGATCTCCCCACGTGGCTCTACCAGTTCGATTGGACCGCGACCGCACCCGCGTTCGAGGGCCTGGCCCACCACTGCGCCGACCTTCCCTTTGTCTTCGACCTTCTGGGCGCCGAAGGGGTCGACAAGGCGTTGGGGGAGGCGCCCCCGCAGCAGCTCGCCGACGCCGTGCACACGGCCTGGGTCGCCTTCATCCGCGACCTCGACCCCGGCGCGGCCTGGCCCTCCTACTCCACCGAGCGGCGCGAGACCCGTATCTGGAACACGGAGTCCCGCACGGCGCGCGACCCGCTCCGCTCCGTACGGGAGACCTGGCTGGGCGCGGCGACCTGACCGCGGTCTCCGCGCACCGTCGTCACCGGCCCGGCTCGTCCTCCTCAAGGACCGGCCGGGCTGCGGCGTAGGCAGCGTTGACGGCCGGGACCCGGTGGACCGCAGCCTGGGGCAGGGGGCGATCGGGGTCCGCAGAGCGTGCCGGGGGAGACGCCGGGCGGCCACGGGCGTCGTTGCGGTGTCCATGATGTCCTGGCCGGCCGCGCCCCGGTGGACGCAGGGGCCGTACCCCCGTGGCACGTTCGGACGTCGCGGCCTCGGCGGGGGAGCCGGCCCGCCTTGTCGGTGATCAGCAGGAGTCCGGGGCGGTCGGTGCCAGGCGGGGTTCTCGGGCGAGGAACGCCATCAGGACCTCGCGCACGTCGACTTCCGAGCAGGCCGGAGCCCGGGCGGCAGGCATCCTGGCCGGGGTACCGACCAGGTAAACAGTCAACGGCGACAACCTGACGGAGGGATAGGGTTCGGCTGAGAAGAATCCGCTCGGTGCACGGGAGCTGCGCCAGGGCCGGACACGGTGGCCACCCGAGGAGGAGCCGGATGCTGCAGGCGCTGGGATTGGGCCCGGCCGAAGAGGCCATCTACACGGCACTGCTGGCCCGCCCGACAGCCTCCGCACAGGACCTCGCCCGGCAAACCGGACTCGACAAGGCCGAGAGCATGCGCATCCTGCTCGACCTGGCGGCGCGCGGCCTGGTGGCCGTCGCCACCGAGGTCGAGAGCGGGGCACTCGACTCGGCCGATTGCGAGGCCGGTCTCCGGCCTGCCCACTACCGGCTCACACCGCCCTCGGTCGCCCTGGCCCCGCTCCTCGTCGAGCAGCGCAACGCGCTGCACCAGGCCGAGACCGCGTTCTCGATGCTGACCGAGCAGTACCGCAGCACCGCCGCACACACTGCGGGCGGTGTCGTGGAGGTGGTCGTCGGTGTGGAGCAGGTCGCACACCGGTTCCACCAACTGCAGCGCGGCGCTCAGCGGGAGTTGCTCGTCTTCCTCGTCGGCGCGCCCATCGCGGTCCCGCGCGAGGATACCGACACGTCGGAGAGCTCCGCGCTGGACCGCGGGGTCGACTTCCGGGTCGTGGCTGACAAGAACTATCTCGACAGTCACGACGTCGTGCGGGACGTGCGGGCGGCCGTCACGGCAGGCGTCGAGCTTCGCCTGGTCGATTCGCTGCCGCTGAAGATGGTCGTGTCGGACCGGGAGCGCGCCATGGTGCCACTGGACATGGCGGACTCCGGCGGTGAGCCGAGCGCGATCGTGGTGCACCGCAGCGGCCTGCTGACGGCCCTGGTCCATCTTTTCGAGAAGGAATGGGCCCAGGCCCGGCCGATGTACACCTCTGCCACGGGCGTGCGCGAGGAGCCGGCAGCCGATCAGCAGCCGACAGAGGAGGAACTGGAGGTCCTGGCCTTGCTGCTGGCAGGGATCTCCGACCGGCGGGCGGCATCCCAACTCGGTCTCTCCATACGCACCGTGGAGCGACGGATACGCCGTCTGATGGACCTTGCCGGGGTGGAGTCGCGCCTGCAACTCGGATGGCACGCTGCACGTGCGGGCTGGCTTTGACCTCCTCTTCGGCCTGACAGCCAAGGACCTTCCGTCTGTCGGTGGCCCCCTGCGAGGGCGGCCGCCAACTCCTGGCGGGTTCTGTATCACCGCCGACGGGCCCGTTCTCCGGCAGCGGATCGGAGTCCGCACGGATCCGGAGGAATCGGCGTAACGGAGAGAGCTTGAGGCGGGCCGGGGCCTGCTGCTGGTCAAGGAGTGGGGGAATGTGCCCCCGCGCCCCCTTCGGCGAGATCATCCGGGCGAGCGTCGGCCCGGCGAAGCGTGCCCCCGTCTGCCGGGCCCGAAGATCCACCGAGCTGACGAACCAATTGATGTGACCGCGTGACGGAATACCGCCACGTGGGAAACCCGTCACGCGCGGCATCCCCACTCAATCGATACGTCTGCCAGGCTGCAGCCGCAGTTTGGCATATGTTCATGGCTCACATAGGGAGATTCATGCGTTCCATAACGCGTATGGCCTTGGGCACGGCGACCGCCGCCGTCCTGGCCGTCACGGCGGTCGCGCCTTCCGGGGCGGCGGACACTCCGCCTGACGGTGCCTCGGGGAAGAGGCCCGTCATCGGCAGCAAGACCGCAGGTGGCAAGCAGGTGACGGTCACGCTCGTCACCGGCGACAAGGTGCTGGTGACCACGGACACGTCGGGTCACAGCTCGGCGGCGGTGCTGCCCCGCAAGGACGGCACACAGCCGATGGTGCAGACCTATCAGAAGGGCAAGGACCTCTACGTCTACCCGGAGGGCGCCTCTCAGGCGATCGCTCAGGGCAAGGTCGACGAGCAGCTGTTCAATGTCACCGGGCTCATCCGCCAGGGATACGACGACACACATACCGACACGCTGCCGCTCATTGCCACTTACCAGAACAATGTGAACGTTGCCGACAGCGCGCCGGCGGCTCCGCGCGGAGCCGAGCGGGGCCTGAGCCTCCCGGCTGTGGACGGCGTCGCGCTCAGGGCCGGCAAGGACACCGCCGCCGCCTTCTGGCAGGACGTCACCAACCCGCGCTCACGTTCTGGCTCCACGCTGAAGAAGCTGTGGCTGGACGGCAAGGTCGAGGCCACGCTGGACCGGTCCACCAAGCAGGTGCACGCGCCGGAGGCCTGGGCCGAGGGCTACGACGGCAAGGGCACCAAGGTCGCCGTGCTGGACACGGGCGCGGATGCCGAGCACCCGGACCTGGTGAACCGGGTGGACGCGTCCAAGAACTTCACGGATTCCAAGACCACCAACGACTATGTGGGCCACGGCACGCACACCGCCTCCACGGTCGGCGGGTCCGGAGCGGCGAGTGACGGCCGTAAGAAGGGCGTCGCCCCCGGTGCCTCCCTGCTTGTCGGCAAGGTTCTCAACGACGCGGGCTACGGCCTGGACTCCTGGATCATCGCGGGTATGCAGTGGGCCGTCGACCAGAAGGCCGACGTCGTCTCCATGAGCCTGGGCAACCCCAGGATCGGCGACTGCGCCGACCCGATGGCCCAGGCCACGCAGGAGCTGTCGAAGAGCAAGCACACCTTGTTCGTCGTCGCCGCCGGCAACTCCGGCCCGGGCGCCGAGACTGTCTCCTCGCCCGGCTGTGTGCCCGGCGTGCTGACCGTCGGCGCCGTCGACCGCGACGACACCACCGCGCAGTTCTCCAGCCGCGGTCCGGTGGCCGTCACCCACACCCTCAAGCCCGAGCTCGCCGCCCCCGGCGTCGACATCTCGGCGGCGGCCGCGGGCGGCCGCGGTGTCTATGCCTACCGGACGATGTCGGGCACCTCCATGGCCACCCCGCATGTCGCGGGCGCTGCGGCTGTCGTCCGCCAGGCGCACCCGGACTGGACCGCGCAGCAGATCAAGGCTGCCCTGGTCTCCTCCGCCCGCACCGGCGGCAAGGTCGCCGGCGCCGACCAGACCGGCGGTGGGGTGCTTGACGTGTTCGGCGCGGTGAACCAGAAGGCGCTCTCCGTGCCGGCTGTCCAGGCCGGCAGCTACAACTGGCCGCAGGACGCGTCGGACCGCACCACCGTGCAGGTGCCCTTCACCAACACCAGCGACAGCGACCTGACGCTCCATCTGAAGCTCAGCGGTGTGCACGGCAACGACGGCAGCGACGTCACCTCCGGAATCATCAAGCCGGAGCAGAACAAGGTGACGGTCCCGGCGGGGGCCACCGCTCAGGTGCCGCTGCAGATCGACCCCACCGCCCGTCTGAAGCCCGCCCAGTACGGTGCGGTCACCGGCCGGATCCTGGCCACCGGCGGCGATGTGCACGTCTCCGTGCCCGTCACCCTCTACGTCCAGCCGGAGACGGTCACCCTCCGGGTCAAGGTCGTCGACCGTAACGGCAAGCCCGCGACCGGCGCCTCCTCCCTGGACGTCGCCAGCATCGACTCCGACGAGGGCGAGCGCCGCACCAACGCGGGTGCGCCCGAGCAGATCTACCGTGTGCGCCCGGGCGACTACGCCCTCAGCAGCTTCGTGGCGACGCCCGACGCGAGCAACAAGCCCGAATCGGTCAGCTACCTCGCCCACCCGCAGATGCGGATCACCGAGGACACCACCGTCGTCCTCGACGCCCGCAAGGCCCACCAGCTGAGCCTGCGCACCGACCGCCCCTCGAAGCTGCAGGGCACCACGTTGAACTACGCCCGCACGTGGGACGACACCTGGCAGCTCAGCGGAACACTCACGGCCGGCGGCGCCGTGCAGAAGTTCTACGCGGACATCGACGGGCGCGCTCACAAGGGCACCTTCGAGTTCCGGCCCACCTGGCGCGCGACCGGTTCCGAGGACGGCTCGTCCTACGTCTACAACGTGTCGTTCCCGACCGAGGGGCCGCTGCACTCCGACCAGGTCTACCAGCCGAAGGACTCGAAGCTGGCCCAGGTCACCGAGACGTGGCATGCCATGGGCAAGGAGGCCGACTACATCGACGCGCTGTTCCTCCGTCCCTCCGGGAGCAGCTCCACCCAGATCCCCGTGAGCCTGTACCAGACGGTCCACGTGCCTGGTACCCGCACCGCCTATTACACGACCGGCGACGACGCCTGGTTCCACGGTGCGATGACCAGCTTCCCGTTCGCCGCGTTCATGGGCGACCACGATCGCACCTATCGGGCCGGACAGCGGAGCGCCGAGGAGTGGTACGGCGGCCCCCTGCGGCCGGGCGCGGCGCGCGACGCCGACGGCAACCTGATGCTGGCCGCCGAGCGGCAGGGCAACCTGATCGGCATCCAGAACGCCCTCTGGGTCGACGGCTCCGGCGACCACTGGACCTACGGCGGGTCCTTCGGCGACCTCGGCAACATGTCGCTGAAGCGCAATGGTGAGCAGATCGGCAGACTCACCTATCCGTACGGCGTGTTCGAGGTGCCGGACGAGGATGCCGCGTACGAGCTCACCCAGAACCTGGCCAAGATCGACACTGCGGACCGCAACTGGCTGCGCTCCACCGCCGCCACCACCACCTGGAGCTTCCGCTCCCACCGGGAGCCGGACGTCTACTCCCGCGGCCTGCCGCTCCTCCACCCGGCGTACGACCTGCCGGTGGACGGCATGAACACCCTGCCCGCGCAGAGCGGCATCAAGGTCGGCCTGTCGGTCGAGGGCCACGCCGGGTACACCGCGGGCGCGATCACAGCGGCCTCGCTGTCCTACTCCTACGACGGCGGCACCACGTGGACCCAGGCGCCGACCGAGCAGCAGGACGGCAAGTGGACGGCCGTCCTCGACCACACCGGCGCCGCCGGTAAGCAGGTCATGACGAAGGCCACCTTCACCGACGCCAACGGCAACGCGGTCACCCAGACCATCACGCGCGCCTACGACGTGCGGTAACCACACGGTCCGGCCGGGCGGTCTCCCGCAACAGGGGGCTTGCTCGGCCACCCACCTGCTGCCCCGCCCGCGGCACCCAACGAGCACGTCCGGTTCGGCGGGCGGGGATGGGAGGACCGACGCCCGACAAGGTGCACGGCGTCCCGTCCCCGCCCCAACTTCTGAGGAAGGGCGTCCGGTCGGCGGGGTGCAACGCCACGACTCCGGGACCGTCGGCCATACGGAGAACTGCCGGATCGGAGTGTTTCCCGCCTGCGCATCGGGCAAGGGCCGCACTCTGATCGACCGGGCCCTGTCTGTGCCGAAGTCCTGGAACGCTGCCGGGCCGCGGGCATCGGCGACGAGGCCGGCGCGGGGAGCGGCGCGGACTCACGACAGCCCGCTCAACTCCTGTGTCACGGGCAACTGTCATGGCGTCCCGGCCGTGCGGTGCGCAGAAGGGAAGAACCCTCTATGCGTCATCCCAGGCCATTGAGCTCATCCTCCAGCCGACCGGTGTCCGGACGAACTGGGTGGTCTTGCGGCCGGATCCCTCGAACCACTCGCCATCGAGGAAACCGGACTTGCGGTACTCGCTGAATCGGTGCGCGATCGACCCGAAAATCTCGGTCCGTTCGGCAACTTCCCATTCGGAGAACTCCGTCAGCGTCCCATCGGTGAGGATCTTCTCCCGGGGCTCGACGAACGCGTCAAGGTTGTAGACCACCGGCTCGCCCCCGACGTTCTTGATGATCATTCCTTGCGGAATGAACACCTCATGCACAGCGTTCACGTTCGGCCGACTTCCGCCGGTGTTGGTGAACGCACCGAGGAAGGAGTGCATCAGCTGGTCGAGCTCGGCCTTGACGTCGGACACGGATCCCCTTCCACAAGTGAAGCACCTCGCGCCTGATCGTCGCCCATTGCCGGCCTGTCGGCAAGGTCGACGCACTTGGCCCTGCCCCGGGCAGCCCCAGGCACTCGGTGGGCGATGCCGCGAACAACAATGTCCTGCCCGGACCCGGCCCGGCTGCCGAAGGTGCTGCCCGCACCCGCGACCGGGATCACGACAGTGCTGCTCACGAGGCGGACGGGCCCGCTGCGTGGGACAATCATGGGGATTGTTCCCGGCCGACAGGTGGCGGGAGGAGCGGACATGGAGATCAAGCCGCAGGCGGCCGTCGTCCCCAAGATCGACCAACTCGAGCAGGGGAAATACGGCCCCGTGTTTCCGAAGACACCGGCGTGTTACGGGTTCACCATCGTCGCGAAGGTCAAGCCGGGCCGGGCCGACGCGATGCGTGCCTACGGCAGCACTCTGGCCGAGGCTTTGGAGGAAGACCCCCAACTCCTCGCGCCACTGAAGTTGCACTACCTGCGCTGGGTGCTCTTCGACGACGACACGCGCTTCATGTATCAGGGGATCTTCGATACCGACTTCGACAAGTACACCGAGGACGCCATCGCGCTTTTCGGCAAGGCGGGGGTGAACACGGCCTTCGAGAACCTCGAAGGATTCCCCGAGGACTGGCGGACCAACCCTGAGGCGTTCGTCAGGTTCGTGCGCGAACACCACTGTCCGAGCTTCATCGAGTACGGGGAGTACCCGTACGTGTCCGCTGATGAGATCAAGAAGGCTCTGCGGATCAAGGGTGCTCTGTCGGAGATGCTCGACCAGTTGCAGTGAGAACGGGCTGTCGTGTGCTTGTCCCATTGCGGATCGGAGACGAGATGAGCGAGGTCAGGACCGCGCGCACCTACAACCAGAACCACGTCCCGCGCGAATACACCCCTGGTCGGCGACGGGTGAGCATCTACGTCTCGTGGAGCTATCCGGCCGAGGCGGGCAGGAACCCGGCTGAACTGGACAACCGGTTCTCCACGATGACGGAGGTCAGGCGGGTGGCGTGGCCTGCCTACGAGGACCCGAAGTGGTCCGACCCGTTGCAATTCCAGCAGGGCATCGCCGGCTCGCTGGAATTGTTCTTCTGGGCCTGGGTGCCGTTCCAGCAGTTTGTCGAGGAGGTCACCGGGCATCCCGTTCCGGTGTATCAGCGCATCGACCAGGCCGGGTTCCGGACTCCGCTCGACGAGCGTGTACTGGCCGACACCGACACTCTCTTCGTGTTCGGGCTGGATCACATGGTCACGGGGCAGGAGGCCCGGCCCGAGGAGGTCGAGGCACTGCGGGCCTTCCTCGGCCGGGAGGACGCCTGTCTGGTCCTGGGGCCTCACCATGACGTCGGGGCATCGGACGATCTGGCCGTGCGGGACGTGGAGTACCACCATCACGGAGATCGCCTGGTCCCCCGCCAGCAGCGATTCGCCACCTACGTCCGGGGCTTGATGCAGGGCCTCGCGGTGCCGGTCGAGAACCGTTACGGACTGCGCCCCGCGGTGCGGGAGAAGAACGAGATCGCCCCGCTCTCCACGGTGAGGGACCTGGACGCGAAAGGGTGGCTGGAAGGCGTGACGAACTTCAACTTCCATATGCACCTGCCGCATTACGCCGTGACGACCGACGAGCCGGAAGTCATCCACGTGCTGGCCAGGCAGCCGATCGACACCTCCAGGCCGCATCCGTTCACCGAGGCAGGCAACACCGAGTTCAACATGTTCCTGTGGATGCCTCCGGGCGGTGAGCGGGCCGGAGATGTGCTGTTGGCGGACTCCACGATCTTCAGTTCGCTGTTCGGCGGCGACGAAAGTCTGCGGAGATTCTGGCGGAACCTCGTTACGAGGTAGTGCCGCAGGGAGGCGAACCGTGAGCGGACCTACGCAAGTCGCGTTGGAACTCGACGATATTCAGCGCGGGGTTCTCAGCCCTCGGCCGACTCCCTACGCGGCGACCTACCTTGTGTTCCGCGTCGATGACCGGGCGGACGGGCGGGAGCTGATGCGGCGCGCGAGCGCGGTGGTGACCTCCGCCGCCGACTCGGTCAGCCCCCGGGGGGACACCTGGGTCAGTGTCGCGGTCTCCTGCCACGGTCTGGAGGCCCTGGGTGTGCCGCGCGCGTCACTGGACACGTTCGCCTGGGAGTTCCGGCAGGGGATGGCCGCCCGGGCCAAAACACTGGGCGATGTCGGCGAGAGCAGCCCCGAGAACTGGGAAGCGCCGCTGGGCACGCCGGATGTCCATGTGGTGCTCACGGCGGTCGCGCCTGATCCCCAACGGTTGGCGGCGGCTCTCGACCGGGCCCGCCCCGCGTACGACCACCTTTCCGGTGTGACCGCGATCTGGCGCCAGGACTGTTACGCGCTGCCCACCGAGACCGAGCATTTCGGCTATCGCGACGGCGTCAGCCATCCAGCCGTCGAAGGAAGCGGCATCGCCGGGTCGAACCGGCTGGAGTCGCCGCTGAAGGCCGGGGAGTTCGTGCTCGGCTACCGGGACGAGATCGGCGGTCTGCAGACCCCGCAGCCGGAGGTGCTGGGGCGCAACGGCAGCTACGCGGTCTTCCGTAAGCTCCACCAGGACGTCGCCGCGTTCAGGCGCTGTCTGCGGGACAACGCCACTTCTCCCGAAGACGAGGAACTGCTCGCGGCCAAGATCATGGGACGCTGGCGCAGCGGAGCTCCCCTCGCGCTCAGTCCGCAACACGACGACCCCGCTCTCGGTACCGACCAGGACCGCCGCAACACCTTCCTGTACGAGCGAGACGATCCGGCGGGATTCATCACGCCCGGCGGCTGCCACATCCGCCGGGCCAACCCCCGCGACGCCTCGGTGGCGGGAGAAGTGCGACTTCACCGCATGATCAGACGCGGTGCCGTCTACGGTCCACCGCTCCCCGAGGGGGCCCTGGAGGACGACGGCACCGACCGCGGCCTGATGTTCGCGTTCATCGGAGCCCACCTCGGGCGGCAGTTCGAGTTCGTCCAGTCGGAATGGATGAACGACGGCGTCTTCTTCGGCGCGGGCGACACCAAAGATCCCGTCGCCGGATCCCACGACGGAGTCTCCGGCTTCACCATTCCCCGGCGGCCGCTTCGACGGCGCCTCACCCCACTGCCGCGCTTCGTCGTCACCCGCGGCGGCGAGTACTGCTTCCTGCCGAGCCGGAGTGCCCTGCGCTGGCTCGGGGAACTCCAGAACTGACAGGGCGGCCATGCACGCCGTGGCACCACCCCGAGGTGCTCCGCCGCCCGAGGGCGCGTCCCTCGGCATGTTGTGGTGGCGGTGAACACCCGCCATCACGACACGCCGGGGAAGACCCGGTCGGCCAGGACCAGTGTGCGCGGGCCCGCCGGCCGGCCACTCGACACGGGCCTGCAGCATCGGCTCCCCGACCCGGCAGTCGTCCAGCTCCGCATCAGGTATCGCGTGCGTGCCGCCCTGCACCGGCGCGGCCATCCGTACCTGCGGGAACGCCGCCTTGTCCGGGCCACGGGTGTTGCCCGGACGATCGAAGGCCTTCCCGGTCGCGCGACTGTCAGCGGCATCCCAGCACGTGTCGTCCACCGCCACCAGCCGCAGCCCACGCCAGATCGCTCGCGGCGTCTGCGCCGGGCGGTGGCAGCGAACAGCGCCATCAGCGGCTCCGAATCCGGCCGTCGCCCGGCTCGGAACAGCGAGGACTCGGCAGGCATCCGCCACGGTCCGCACAGCCCGGCTTCCCCGGGCCGTCGACCAGAAGCCCCACCGCGCTGCGCAAGCAGTGTCTTCCTGCGGTTGTCGCCGTCGAACCTGATCGGTTCAGTCCGTGGAAGCCTTCTGCTCGACGACGATCTCCCGCTTGAGGATCTTGCCCGTTGCTCCCTTGGGGAGTGCGTCGGTGAATGTGACGATCCGCGGATACTTGTACGCCGCCACCAGCTGTTTGACATGGTCGCGTATCTCATCGGCCGTGATCTGCGCACCGCCCCGGAGGGTCACGACGGCGGCTATCTCCTCTCCGTGGGTCTCGTGCGGTACACCGATCACCGCGGCCTCGGCGACGGCCGGGTGTTCGTAGAGCACCTCCTCGATCTCACGTGGGTAGACGTTGTATCCGCCCCGGATGATGAGGTCCTTCTTCCGGTCGACGATGAAGTAGTAGCCGTCCTCGTCGACACGGGCCAGGTCGCCACTGTGGAACCATCCGTCCCGGATGGCATCCGCGGTCGCGTCCGGACGATTCCAGTAGCCCTTCATCACGTTGTCGCCGCGGATCGCGATCTCACCCACCTCGCCCGGGCCCACCGAGGTGCCGTCGTCCGCCACGAGCTTGAGCTCGACCCCGCGGATCGGGAGGCCGATCGAGCCGGCCTTGCGCGGCCTGTCCGGGGGGTTGAACGACGCGACAGGCGAAGTCTCCGACAGCCCATAGCCCTCCAGTACCGTGATGCCGAATATCTGTTCGAATTTGTGGAGTACCTCGACCGGCAAGGAGGCACCGCCGGAAACGGCCAGGCGTAGTCGTGAGAGGTCGTAGCCGTCGGGGATCCCGGTGTGGAGCAGGGCTGTGTACATCGTGGGGACGCCCAGGAAGATGGTGGCCCCGTGGTCGTGCATGATCTCCAGCGCCCTGACCGGCTCGAACCGCGGCAGCAAGGTCAAAGTGGCGCCCGCGGCGACGGCGGTGTTGAGAGCGCAGGTCTGCCCGAAGGCGTGGAACAGCGGCAGGCCCCCGAACAGTACGTCGCCCGGCCCGACGTGGAGCAGCGTCCGGGTCGTGGTGGCCGCGTTGGTCATCAGGTTGCGGTGGGTCAGCTCGGAGCCCTTCGGGGTTCCTGTCGTGCCCGATGTGTAGAGGATCACGGCAGTGTCGTCCTCCGCCCGGTCGACGACGTGGGGCATCGGTTCGGTGGCCCGCACTCGGGTGTCGAGCGCCGTCGAGTCGGTGACCAGGCAGTCGGCCCCGACTTCCGCCGCGGCCGTTGCGACCTGGTCCGCGCACCGCTGGAGTGTCACCACGATCCGCGATCCGGAATCCCGGAGAGTGAAGGCTATTTCACGGGCCTTCAACAGCGGATTCATCGGTACCACCACGCCACCGCAGCGGAGGATGCCGTAGTACGCGACCGGGAACCAGGTGACGTTGGGCATGACCAACGCGACGCGGTCGCCCGGCCGGACGCCCTTGGTCTGCAACAGTGTGGCGAACCGGGCGCTCGCGTCGTCCAGTTGGGCATAGGTGAGGGCGATCTCGTCCTGGCGAACGGCGACGCGGTTGCCGTCGGCCCTGGCGGATTCGGTCAGGAGCGTGGCGAGGTTGTTCATTCGGTTTCCTCTTCGATCTGGGGTGGCGGCGGTCACCATGGGTGCCGGCAGCCGCCGAGGCCCACGGATTTTTGTGTCGCGATCACGTCGCGGGGGGCAACCCCGCCGCGATCGGGGTCGCCGCCGGTGCTGTGCGGATCTCCCCAGAAGTCGGGCGGCAGGTGGCGTCCCTGCCGCACGGCCAGCCACAGCCGCAGGACGTGGCGCTTCAGTTCGGGGTCGTCGAAGTCCTCATACTCCGTGCGGGAATGAAGAACCGCATGGTTGTTGAGGAACAGCAGGTCACCGACCTCGAAGTCGACCTCGAGCCGGAGCTCCGGTGACCCTGCCAGTGCGTCGACGAGGTCGAACAGTTCCACGTCCGTCGGCTCCAAGCGGGGAACGTCAGGAAAGCGCTGTGCGGATTCGAGGTAGCAGCGGTTGTAGCGCATGCTGAGCTTGCCCCCGCTGAAGGACACCAGAGGGACCGCGGCGTACGGGCGCTCGCCGGGGGCTTGCTCCTCCCGGCGATCGAGGAAATGTGTGCGGTACAGCCGCTCGACCAGATCAGGTCGCCGTGCCAGGACGGCGTTGTAGACCGCTGCCGAGCTGACGACGGCGGTCCGTGCGCCGGAGCGGGCCGCTCGCAGGCACAGCAGCCCGAGGGCATCGGATCCGTCGGTGTGGAACGGCAGCCTCGCTCTGGTCTGGTATCCGCGCGTTCCCGGGTCGGCAAGGCTACGGCCGGTGTCCCGGGCGTGGCCCAGCATGTGGCCTGATGCGTTCTGCGACACCGGAACACCCAGATGCCGGCCCACTCCCCAGAAAATGGTGTTTGCCGCCGCCTGGCTGTATCGCTCGACCGGAATGCGTTTGACGAGCACGAATCCGCGTCCGTTCTCCAATTCGTCGGCGATGCGTTCCAGTTCGCAGGCCAGTGTCGGCAGCGGAAAGTCGCCGGCGGTCATCTTCAGCAGTGGAAGGTCCCGCGCACGCACCGCGTGCACGGCCGCCTCGAGTTCGTCGATCTGCGCCGGCGAGAGCCGCAGGACCCATTCCTCGGAGTCCGCCAGGTCCGGACCCGCCCACACGGCCGGCCCGGTGCAGGGCCGACGCAGCACGTTGATCACGCTTGTCATGGTGACCTCCCTCAGGTCGTACGTCTCTCTTCGGACTCCTGTGCAGCTCATTGCCGGCTGGAACAGAAATCGGGCGTACGACCTCTCGCCTTCCTTGCTGAATATTTCTGACGGATTCGGGGCGTTTCACTGCCCCGAATCCATTGATCTGCAGGAAATTCCGTACAGCCTTTTCAGGGCTGGTCAGCACGTGAACATTTTGCGATGGTGCTCTCCGCTGGAATTCCGATCGGCCGGGACGCCGTATCCAGGCGGAGAACCCCACCGCAGTGGTGCAACGCTAGGTCACGATGTGTCCTGTGGCTTGACGTGACGTGACATCTCACTTATCACTTGGGGACAAAGCCCCCCTGGAGCGCGCCCATGAAGCCTCTTGTCCGCAATGCAGCGCTGAACAACTATGTCGAGGTCAGCCAGTCGCTGGGCATCGATGCGCGGGCCCTGATGAAGCGCGTCGGCCTTGACCCTGTCGGCCTCGCGGTCCAGGACAGATGGATCCCCGGCACGGCGGTCATCCAGCTGCTCGAACTCTCGGCGGCGGCCTCACGGCGCGGGGACTTCGGCCTGCTCCTCGCCGAGCGACGCAGCTTCTCCAATCTCGGCCCCATCAGTCTGGTCCTGCGCGACGAGCCCGATGTCCGCAGTGCCCTCGAACTTCTCGTCCGCCATGAGCACATGTACAACGAGATGCTCCGCAGCCGGCTCTCCGGGGCGAACGGACTGGCCACCCTCAAGGTGAGCCTCGAGCTGGGTGAGGCGATGGCCGCCCGCCAGGCCACGGAGCTGGCCGTGGGCGCCTTCCACGGGGTCCTCCGCAGCTTTCTCGGTGCCCGGTGGCAGCCGTTGTCCGTGTGCTTCACGCACGACGCGCCGGCGGATCCCGGTACCCACCGGCGCCTCTTCGGTCCCGTAGTGGAATTCGACCGGGAGTTCAACGGGATCGTCTTCTACGCCAGCGATCTCAAGGCTCCCAACCCCATGTCGGACCCGCTGCTGCGGACCTATGCCCGGCAGTATTTCGAGTCCATCGCGGTCTCGAGGGACACCACCGTGCTGGACCGCGTGCGTGAGCTGATCGAAGTCCTGCTGCCCACCGGGCGCTGTTCGATCGAGCAGGTCGCAGACAGCCTCGGCATCGACCGGAGGACGATCCACCGGCACCTCGCGGCCTCGGGCGAGACGTTCTCCGCCGTTCTCAACGCCACACGTACCCAGCTCGCGGAGCAGCTCGTGGCAAACCCGCGCCGCTCGTTCACGGAGATCTCCGGGCTTCTGGGATTCTCGGCACCGAGTGCTTTCTCGCGCTGGTTCCGCGAGAGGTTCGGCTGCAGCCCGAGGGAGTGGCGGGTACGCGGTACCGGGCAGCGGCCTTCCGGCGAGGAGTGACCGCCCAGAATTCTGCAGGGGCGTGGAACGGCCGTTCACGCCATATCCCGGCATACCCCTGGCTGGGTCCGGGGACGCCGGCCGCGACGGCAAGGCATGTCCCCAAGCGGTAAGTCTTCTGTCACCTTCGGTCAAGCGCGCGCCCTGGCCCGCCCTTAACGTTGCCTCACCGCAAGGGACAAGGCCGATCCCACGAGGGCGGGCAGAAATCCTGCCCCCAGCCGAATGTTCCCTCCCGGGCCCGCTGATCGTATCCGAGCCCCCGGCGAGCCCGGGAACCCCGTCTGCATTCCCGCGTCCGCTCCTCGCAAGCCCTCCGGGCCTCGCATCGAAGGCAGTGATGCGTGCGGCGAGTGAAGACCCATCCGACAAAGGAGATGGACCATGCACTTCTTCGACGACTCCCTGTATCCGGAGAACCAGGAGAGGCTGGTCATCCAGGCCGCGCCCTACGGGCCGGAGTGGTTGCCCGGTGACGCCGACGACCTACCGCTCACCATGGACGAGCACGTGCAGGCGGCCGTCGACTGCTACAACGCCGGCGCCACGGTGCTGCACATCCACGTGCGCGAGCTGGACGGCCACGGATCCAAGCGCATCTCCATGTTCAACGAGCTGATGGCCCGCCTGCGCGAGGCCGTGCCGGACATGGTCCTCCAGATCGGCGGGTCGATCTCCTTCGCCCCCGAGGACGAGGGCGGCGACGCCAAGTGGCTCAGCTACGACACTCGTCACATGCTGGCCGAGATCACTCCCAAGCCTGACCAAGTGACGATCGCGATCAACACCAACCAGATGAACATCGTCGAGATCTTCGACGACGAGGACATCGAGGGCACTTCGATCGCCAAGGCGGGTTACTACAAGGCCTATCGGGACATGGTGGTCGAGGCCGGGCCGGACTTCTACCTCGAGCACCTCGAGCGGCTCCGTGCCAACGGCATCCAGCCGCACTTCCAACTCGCCGACATGGCGCAGCTGGAGACCGTGGAGCGGCTGATCCGCAAGGGCATCTACAGCGGGCCGCTGGTGCTCAACTACGTTGCCATCGGCGGTGGGTTCGCCGGCCGGCACCCGGCCGACCTGATCGAGTTCATCCGCCGCGTCCCGGACGGCGCCGTGCTCACCATCGAGGCATCCATGCGCGCGGTGGCGCCGATGAACGCGATCGGCATCGCCCTCGGCACGCACGTGCGGGTGGGCAATGAGGACAACCTGTGGCGGCACAAGGGCGAGCGGATGTCCTCCGTGGAGCAGGTCGAGCAGATGGTCAAGATCGCCCATGTGCTCGGGCGTGAGATCGCCACAGGGCAGGAGGCGAAGAAGATCTACAGGATCGGTGAATGGTACTCGGACGCCGACGAGACCCTGGACCGGCTCGGCATGGTGCCCAACCGCCGCCCCGGCCGGCGCGGTTCCATGCTGCGCGACCTCAAGAGCTGATTCGATCCTACTGGCGGCGGCCAGGGTTCCCGCCCCGCCGCCGCCCCGCACAGCCCCCACACACGAGCAAACGGAGCACGTCATGGCACACGCCATTCGATTCCATGAAACCGGTGGCCCTGAGGTCATGCGGTGGGAACAGGTCGTCGTCGGCGACCCGGGTCCGGGCGAGGTACGGATCCGGCATGTCGCCGTCGGACTCAACTTCGCCGACACCTACTTCCGCTCCGGCCTGTACCCGGCTCCGCTGCCGGCGGGGCTCGGCGTGGAGGCCTCGGGTGTGATCGAGGCCGTGGGCGAGGGTGTGCCGCATGTCGCCGAGGGCGACCGTGTGACCTACACCGGCAGTCCGCTGGGTGCCTACAGCACGGAGCGGGTCATGCCCGCGGATTCACTGATCAAGCTGCCGGACGAGATCGGCTGCGAGACCGCCGCGGCGATGACCATGCGCGGACTCACCTCGGCGTATCTGCTGCGCCGGATCCACCCGCTGAAGTCCGGCGATACCGTGCTGCTCCACGCGGCGGCCGGCGGCGTCGGTCTGATCCTCTCCCAGTGGGCGAAGCTGCTCGGCATCACGGTGATCGGCACGGTCTCCAGCGAGGAGAAGGCCGAGGTCGCCCGCGCCCACGGCTGCGAGCACATCATCTACTACCGGCGCGAGAACGTGGCCGAGCGGGTGCGTGAACTGACCGACGGCAAGGGCGTCCCGGTCGTCTTCGACAGTATCGGCAAGGACACCGTCGCCGGATCCATGGCCTCGCTGCAACGCCGTGGCCTGTTGGTGTGTTTCGGTACGGCCTCAGGGGTACCGCCGCTCGACGCCATGCAACTGGCAATCCACGGATCGCTGTTCGTGACCCGCCCCGCACTGGCCGACTACATCGCCGAGCCGGCGGAGCGGGACGCCCTGGCCGGAGAGCTGTTCGGGCACGTCGCGGCCGGGCGCATCAAGATCGAGACCAACCAGCGCTACGCCCTTCAGGACGCGGTACAGGCCCATCGTGACCTGGAAGCGGGACGGACCACGGGATCTTCCGTCTTCGTCCTCTGAGCTCGCCGTGCCCCGCACGTGACCCCCAGGAGTGAGCACATGCCCCAGACCGTCCGCCCGAAGGAAGACACACCCGCACTCGTGCGTCCGGGCGCCCTCCGTACCTCCATCAAGGTTGAGCCGCTGACCTGCACCATCGGCGCCGAACTGTCCGGTGTGAACCTCGGCGACGCCGCGCGCGACGGCGACCTGTTCGCCGAGATCAAGGCGCTGCTGCTGGAGTACAAGGTCCTGTTCCTGCGTGACCAGGACATCACGCGCGCCGAACACATCGCCTTCGCCGGGCGCTTCGGCCCGCTGGAGGACCATCCGGTGGTCGGCAGCGACCCCGACCACCCCGGGCTGGTCCGCATCTACAAGGATCTGGACAGCAAACCCGAGCACTACGAGAACGCGCTGCACTGCGACGCAACCTGGCGCGCGTGCCCGCCCATGGGCGCCGTGCTGCGCTGCGTGGAAACACCAGAGGTGGGTGGTGACACGATCTGGGTCAACATGGCTGAGGCCTATCGCAGGCTGCCGGAGCACATCAAGACGCAGATCGCGGGCCTGCGCGCACGGCACAGCATCGAGGCGACCTTCGGCGCTGTGATGCCGACGGAGCAACGTCACGAGCTGAAGGCCCGCTTCCCGGACCCGGAGCACCCGGTGGTGCGTGCCCACCCGGAGACCGGCGAGCAGATTCTCTTCGTCAACGCCTTCACCACGCACTTCGTCAATTACCACACGCCCGAGAACGTGCGCTTCGGCCAGGACTACGCGCCCGGAGCGGGCAGTCTCCTGAACTACCTGATCAGCCAGGCGGCCGTCCCCGAGTACCAGGTGCGCTGGCGCTGGCAGAAGAACAGCGTCGCCATCTGGGACAACCGCTCCACCCAGCATTACGCCGTCCAGGACTACTGGCCCGCCGTCCGCAAGATGGAGCGCGCGGGGATTGCCGGCGACAAACCTTTCTGAGCCCCGACCAGAGACGAAAAGGTGATGCCCATGGGACTGCACACTGCCGGCACAACAGTGCCGGGGACGTCTCCCGCCGCACCGGCTGTATCCCGTAGCTATGCCTGGCTCGTGTTCGCCCTCGGTTTTGGGCTACTGCTGTCCGACTACATGTCGCGACAGGTCCTCAACGCGGTTTTTCCCCTGTTGAAAGCCGAATGGCTGCTCTCCGATGCCGAGTTGGGCTCTCTCAGCGGCATCGTGGCCCTGATGGTCGGAGTGCTCACCTTCCCCCTGTCGCTTCTGGCGGACCGCTGGGGCCGGGTCAGGACCTTGGTCATCGCCGCGACGGCGTGGAGCCTGGCGACCCTGGGCTGTGCCATTTCCGCGAGCTACGGCCAGATGTTCCTGGGCCGGTTCATGGTGGGCGTCGGAGAGGCGGCCTACGGGAGCGTCGGCATCGCGGTGGTCCTCAGCGTGTTCCCCATCGGTTTGCGGGCCACGCTCTCCGGAGCCTTCATGGCGGGGGGTTCGTTCGGATCCGTGCTGGGTGTGTCGGTCGGCGGTGTGATCGCCCAGGAGCATGGCTGGCGCTGGGCGTTCGGCGCGATGGGAATCCTCGGACTGGTCCTGGCCGCGGTCTACGGCCTCGTGGTCACCGAGAAGAGGCTGGGCCCGGCGTCCATCCGCAACAGCGCCGTGTCCGGGGAACGCGCCCCCGTCCGGACCCAGTTGCCGCGGCTGTTCTCCTCTGTCTCCGTGGTCTGCGCCTACATCGGCAGCGGGCTGCAGATGTTCATCGCGATGGCCCTGCTCGCGTGGATACCCAGTTTCCTCAACCGGTACTACGACATGCCTCCTGCGAAGGCCGGCCTGGCCGCCGGGGTCTTCGCGCTGATCAGTGGCATTGGCATGATCCTCTGCGGGATCGTCGCGGACCGCCTCAGCCGGAAGGCCGCGGACCGGAAGTGGATCGTTGCGATCGTCTGCTCTCTCGGGTCGTTCGTGCTGTTGATGGCGGGATTCCACTTGCCGGTCGGCCCGCTGCAGCTTGTGTTGATCGCGGCCGGGACCCTGGTGGCCGGCGGCACCGCCGGTCCGGCGGCCGCCATGGTGGCCAATCTGACCCCTGCCGCCATCGCGGCGACGGCTTTCGCCACCCTCACTCTGGCCAACAGCCTGCTCGGGCTGGCCCCTGGGCCCGCGGTGACGGGCATGCTCGCGGACCACCTGGGCCTGCTCGGCGCACTGCAGGTGATTCCGCTCGTCGCGCTCGCCGGCAGCGTGGCCTTCATCATCGGCAAGTTCTCCTACGAAGACGACCTGCGCCGCCTGGGGCTGCTCCCCGGCCCGGCGCTCAAGACCCCGGAGTTGCAGTCATGAGTCCCAGCGCACAGCCGACGGTCGTCATCGTCCCCGGACTGCGCGATCATGTGCCGGACCACTGGCAGACCGTCCTCGCCGCCACGATCGCCGACGCCCGAACCGTTCCCCCGCTGGAGAAGGACAGGCTGAGCCGCGATGCCCAGGTCGCCGCACTGGAGGAGGCGCTGTCGGACATCTCCGGGCCCGTCGTACTGGTGGCCCACAGTGCCGGGGTGATGACCACCGTGCACTGGGCGCAACGACACCGGCGTCCCGTCAAGGGCGCACTGCTGGCGGCGCCGCCGGACTTCGACACGCCGCTGCCGGAGGGCTACCCCACCCTGGGAGCCCTGCGTGAAAACGGCTGGACGCCGACGCCGCGGACACCCCTGCCCTTCCCCAGCATCGTCGCAGCGAGCACGAACGACCCCTTGGCCGCTGCCGATCGCGTCGCCGATCTCGCCCGGGCATGGGGGAGCCGCCTCGTGGACCTCGGCCCGGTCGGACACCTCAACCCCGCCTCCGGCTACGGCGCATGGCCCCGGGCGGAGGAGTTCGTCCGCGAGCTCGGCCGAGCCTCGTCCGACATGTCCGCCTGACCGGCGACGGCCTTGCCTCACGGCTCCCTCCTGCCCGCGCCGGGCCGGAGGGAGCCGTGTGCCGCCGAGCCCCTTGTTGCAGACATGTCGATGCGTCCCGTAGGCGCTTCCCCCGGCCGGCCTCCGCGCACCGGTCCCCACCCGCACGACCCCGCCCCCTGGAGGCGCTGATGAGTACCGATACCGACCTGCTGTGGTCCCCCAGCCGCTCGACGGCCGAAAGCTCCAACATCGCCGGCTTCATGCGCTGGCTGAGGCAAACGCGGGGCCTGTCCTTCTCCGACTACGCGGAGCTGTGGCGATGGAGCACCACCGAGGTGCCCGCCTTCTGGTCGGCGGTATGGGAGTTCTACGGCCTCGACGCCGTCAGCAGCTACGACGAGGTGCTGGCCGACGCGTCGATGCCAGGAGCATCCTGGTTCGGGGGAGCGCGGATGAACTTCGCCGAGCAATGCTTCGCCCGTAGCACCGACGAGCGCCCGGCCTTGATCAGTGTCTCCGAAGGCGGCGTTCCGGTGGAGACTTCGTGGCGGCAGCTCGGACGCGACGTCGCCGCTGTCGCCGCATCCCTTCGCGAGATGGGCGTGGGGCCCGGTGACCGCGTTGCCGGTTACCTCCCGAACACGTCGCATGCCGTGGTCGCGTTGCTGGCCAGTGCCGCTGTCGGCGCGGTGTGGACCGTGTGCTCCCCGGACTTCGGTACGTCCAGCGTGCTCGCGCGGCTGCAGCAGGCGCAGCCGACGGTCCTGGTGGCCGCCGACGGCTACTTCTACGGGGGGAAGAAATTCGACCGACGTCCGGCGGTCGCCGAGATCGCGGACGGGCTGCCCACGGTCCGGCATCTGATCGCGGTCGGCCACCTCTCCACGTCCTCCACCACCTCATCGTGGTCGCAGCGGCCTCGGCTGGAGCAGCACACGTGGTCCACGCTTCTCGACAACCAGGCCGAACTCACCTTCGCGGACGTCGCCTTCGACCACCCTCTGTGGATCTTGTGGTCATCGGGTACCACAGGCGTACCGAAGGGCATCGTGCAGGGGCACGGCGGCATCGTCGTCGAGCTGCTCAAGGCCCTCGGTCTCGGCGTCGACCTGCGGAGCGACGACCGCTACTTCTTCCATACGTCCACCAGCTGGATGGTGTGGAACTTCATGGTGGGCGGCCTGCTGCACGGCGCCACGATCGTCCTGTACGACGGCAGCCCCACGTACGTTGACGTCAACGGCCTCTGGAAGGTCGCCGAACAGACGCGCGCGACGATGGTCGGCGTGGGAGCGGCCTACCTGGTCGCCGCGGAGAAAGCGGATGCACACCCAGCGGCCGAGATCGATCTGAGCGCTCTTCGGTCCATCCTGCAGACCGGTTCATCGCTTCCCGGCAGCACGTGGCGCTGGGTTTACGACCGCCTCGCCCCCGACGCCTGGCTGCAGTCGATCTGTGGAGGGACCGATGTCTGCTCGGTCCTCGCGGGGGGCTCCCCGCTCCTGCCGGTGCGGGTCGGCCGGATCCAGTGTCCCGCGCTCGGCGTTGCCATCGCCGCCTGGGACGCCTCCGGACAGCCGCTTGTCGGGGCGCAGGGGGAACTGGTGGTGACGGCACCGCTTCCCTCGATGCCGTTGCACTTCGTCAACGACCCGGACAATCAGCGCTATCTGGCGAGCTACTTCGATGTCTATCCCGGAGTCTGGCGGCACGGCGATTGGGTCACGGTCGAACCGGACCTGTCGGTCGCGGTGGTGGGACGTTCGGATTCAACACTCAACCGAATGGGCGTGAGGATGGGGTCCGCCGACATCTACGCCGTTGTCGAGCAGCTTCCCCAGATCGCAGACAGTCTGGTCATCGGCGCCGAACTGCCGGACGGCCGGTACGTCATGCCGCTCTTCGTCGTCCTCGCCGAAGGGGAAACCGTCGACGACACACTTCGCAGTGCCATCGCGACGTCGATCACCCACACGCTTTCACCTCGGCACGTTCCGGACATCATCGTTCCGATAGCTGCCGTGCCGCGCACCTTGACCGGAAAGAAGCTGGAGGTCCCCGTCAAGCGCATCATCCAGGGAGCCCGCGCCGCTGATGTGACCGCTGAGGGCGCCGTCACCCACCCCGAGATGCTGGCCTGGTTCGAGGGGTTCGCCACCAGGCTCCCTTCCGGACACCGACGCGGCCGCCAGGACGGTAAATGATCTCCATGTCCCTTCCTGGGACAGACCGCGTCACCGGATCGATCAGAAGAGTCGAAAAACGCGCAGAGCCGCGTGCTGCGTCACCAACCCGCTGTGCTGCGCCGTCAGATCGATCACGGCTTGCACCGTGGAACCGGGCGCTGATCGCGGAGCCGATTCGCCTCGTATCGAGGGCTGTGCGGGAGAGACGCAGACCGTTGAAGGCGTGATGACTGACGACCCGCGGCAAGGATGCAGGGGCCGCGGCTCACCGTCGCCCTGTCTGGCGGAGGTCATTCGCCTCAGGTGTTCGCAGTGCCGCTCACCCGAGGCCGGATGAGGGTGCTCAACCTGTCCGGTGGTGTGGTCACCGCCGGGACGGAGCGGACCGACGACGGCGTGGTACCGGATGGTCGTCTGTTCCGGAACGAGGCCGGCAACTATGTGGATACTGCCGTGTATGGCGCGACGTGGTCGTTGATCCTGCCGGCCGACAGCGTGTCAGGTCGCTCGGTGGGCAGGCCGGGACCCGGCTGTGCCGCCGCGCTGCTGGGGGCCGGCGACACGGTGGTCGCCGCCTCGCGACAGAACCTCCTCGCACCTGTCCCGGTGCGGGGGTGTCTCGACGCCGGATCGCCCCGGGGTCGACGGGATGATCCCGGAGGAGGGACCGGCGGACGCGGCCGGCCCCGGTGCCGCTCTCCGCGCTCTGTTCATGCGGACGGTACGTGGACCGACGCCGCACACGACCGGGGGTGCCCGAGCGGCGTGCCGCTCGGAACGAACCTCTCGTGCGTGACGGACGGACCTTCCGGTCGGTTTCGGGCCGGTGTGCCTGCGGGCGGCGGGGTGGTTCATCTTCCGTAGACACGTTCATCCGTATCGGGGCGATGTATCCCGGATCAGCCGTCTGCTTGTGCGGACGATGACTCAGGATTTGCCCGGGCCGGTGTGCTTTGGGGCGCTGGAAAAGGGTCGTCGACAAGTCCGGCCCGCGTGAGATTGACACCTGCCTGAAATCGACTGGTGGCTTTGATTTCATCCATTATTTCAGCAACATGGCGGCGGCAGGTGCGGACGGATATTCCGAGCCGGCGGGCGACCAGTTCGTCCTTGTGGCCCATTGCCATAAGCTGCACGATCGACATCTTGAGATCGTCGAACGAGTTCGGGAGGTCTTTGGTGCAGGGGCTGAACGGGGTTGCGGCGTTCCACAGGTTCTCAAAAGCGCCGCAGGTGAACGCAACCATGGCAGGATCGTCCACCGTCACCGCTTCGGTCATTCGGTTGCCGGGGCCACACGTCGAGGAATCCGGCAGGATCACGGCCTGTCGGTCGTAAACGATGAGCGGGTCGATGAGTTCGGCGCTGGTGCGGACCTCCGCGCCGCGGTGCGTCAGTTCGCGGACCATTGACCGCGTGACCAGGTCGCCACGGGCCGCGTGCTGGTAGATCAGCCTGGTGCGCACACCGCGGTCGAGCAGGCGCAGCACGATCGCGCGGGCGGCGGGGAACGCGTGACAGGGCCGGGCGCCACTGGGCAGCACGACCAGCAGTTCCCGGTGGCAGTCGGCACTCTCGTCGGCGATCAGCGTCTGAAGAGCCGTCGCGGCGGGGTCGAGGGTCTCGTCCGACGGGGGAGCGTCTTCTCGGTGGGGCTGTGGCCTGGAGGAATCGGAGGAGTGCGCCTGGGGGCAAGGGTGCCCGCGCGACTCGGGGGCGCGTTGGTCGCCCCTCCGCTCACCCAGTGCCCGCGCCAGTCGGGCAGCGGTCTCCTCGGAAGTCATCGGCGATAGGAGATCCGGGCCGGAGAGGGCCGGCTGCATCAGTCCGAGGAGGCGCAGGACCAGCTCGGCACCCACCGACTGTTCGGGGCTGAGTCTCAGTGCCTCGGCCACGTCCTCGCACCGGACCCGGCTTCCCTCCGCAGTGGATCCACGCGTCGATGTAACGCGTTCCAGTGGTGAGCATTCCTCCGTGGAGTGGGATCCTCTGGCTGCCGACATTCTTCGCTACCCCCTTTTGCCCGTGGGTTATCGGGCGCCAACTCTAAAGCATCCGGATTTCGTGAAGTGATGCCATGGGTTCATTAATTCACGAATGATGCAGTACTGCGTCAAGCGGCGGGGAAAGCAGGCATGGGAATCATGGAAGCCTTGACTGAGTATCCATTCCGCTGGTGTGCGGTGGTTCGGTCGGAGTGCTGTCCATTATGCAGAAAATTCTCGTGGCAGCAATTGTCTGCATAGGAAAACTATGTGACACCTGTGTCGTCCACGAGGTTAACCCGGGTCATTGTGCACGGGTGAATATTTGCTCAATTAATACTTTCCACATACTATTTCTTTACTCTGACGGGAGTGCATGGCGTCCGGGCTGTTTCGTCGGGCCGGGACGGGGCAGGATGTTTAATTCGCAAGGTTTTCCGGCGTTCCCCTGCGTCCATGTGCGCTCACGAAGTGATGGGGGTTCATGGGACCTTCCTGCTCTTGCGCGCACATCGGCCACGCGGGAACGGAATGCCTGATTCGATGGATGGGGTGGGTGAAGGGGCGTCCGGCGCGAAGGCGTCGCACGCCGGAACGACCGCGTCCGCCGACGGTGAGAGCCGTCGGCGGACGCGGTCGTTCCGGGCTGTTTCGTCGCTCAGACCGCCTCGGCCGTGGACACGGTGAGCTGGAGATCCACCGGCAGGTCCTGGCGGCGGGTGATGCTGAGCTTGCGGTAGACGCGGGTGAGGTGCTGTTCGACCGTGCTCACGGTGATGTGCAGTCGCAGCGAGATTTCCCGGTTGGTGTAGCCGCTCGCAGCGAGCGTGGCCACCCGGCGTTCGGAGTCGCTGAGTTTCGTATCGGTGCCCGAGCGGAACTGCGGCTGTGCGGTGGACCGCTGCCGCATCCGGTCCTCGGGCTCCAGTTCGGGGGAGATCTCGGCGCACAACGCCTCGGCCCCGCACTCCCAAGCCAGATTCCAGGCCCTGCGGATCACCGCGTCCGCGCGGATGGGCTCGGCCGCGGCCCGCAGTGAGCGCCCGAGATCGGCGAGGGAGCGCGCCAGTTCCACGCGGTCGCCGGAGCGGCTCAGTTCGTCCACCGACTGGTTGAGCAGGGAAAGCTGCTGTCGGCGATCGGACGTCACCGCGCGTAGACGCAGAGAGATGCCGCGGACCCATGGTCTTCGGGCATCCGGATCGGCCAGTTGCTGTTCGACGAGCGTCTCCGCCTGATCGGTTTCACCGAGGCGGAACAGCGCCTCGGCCGCGTCCGTCCGCCAGGGCAGCATCGAGGGGCGGTCCACGCCCCAGCTCTTGGCGAGCCGACCGGCTTCGAGGAAGTCGCCCAGGGCGGAGTCGAGTTGATGGGTCGCCATGAGGTAGAGCCCTCGGGCCCGCAGATAGGCCAGACCGTGAATGCTCTTGAACAGGGTGTCGGCGACCGGCTGATGGAGCTGCCGGGCCACGGCGGCATGGTCGCCCATCAGGGTGCGTGCCCTGATCAGGGTGGCCGTCGGGGCGCCGACGAACGCACTGCTGCTCTGTTCGGGCAGGCAGTCGAGCGCTCTGCGGGCGTACTCCTCGGCGGCGTGCAGATCACTCAGGCGCAACAGCACCGCCGCGAGCAGGGAGGAGAACAGGGACTGCCAGGCCGGGGCGTTCTGCCGCTCCGCCTCGGCGATCAGCTCACGGCAGCACTGGGCGGCGCGCTCCGGATGCCCGGAATAGCTCAGGACCCGCAGGGCCCGTACGACCGGTTCCAGCGTCTCGTCCGTGAGTACCGTGTTCCGCAGGAACACCTGGGCGGCCGTCTCCGCGTCCGTCCGGCTGTCGCCCCGGCCGGCGCGCTCCTCGGTGCGGGTGACCGCCGGCCCCGACACCTCGTCCGCGACGGTTCCGTATCCGGTCCTGCCGCCGTTGTCCTGGGCCCCGTTGGCGCCGGATTCCCGGAGAATGATCGATCTGACCTCTGCGGCCTCGGCGATCCGTCCCTGTCCTGCGAGGAGTTCGGCCAGCGGGGCCATGCGCTCGGACGCGAGGCGGCCTGATCGCAGGACGGCGAGGGGTGCGGACAGGTGCTTCTCCGCCCTGCCCGGATTGATCCGCCAGGTGATGGCCGCGAGTCGGGTCTTGATGTCGGCCTTCTGCTGTTCGTCCCGACTGAGCTCGTGGGCGAGTTCGAGGGCGTCGGTGGCCCGGGTGCTCTCGTTGTTCATCAGCAGGTGTTCGGTGGCCTCGCGCAGGACGTCCACGGCCCATGGTGTGGCGACGAGGGATCCGTCGCGCTGGGCGGTGGCGAGCAGGTGGCCGGCGACCGTGGTGAGGGACCCCCCTCCCAGGTGCAGCAGTTCGGCGGCACTCAGGTGCAGGTCGGCCAGCACCTCGGAGGAGATCTGGTCCAGCACGGCCGACTCGGTGCAGGGGTGCCGGAAGAGGTGCCCGTCCAGGATGCCGGAGGCTTGGAGCGAGGCGACCGACTGCGCGGCCGTGAAGGTGGGGATGGACAGGAGACGGCCGGCGCGCTCCGGCGTGTAGGAGTCGCCCAGTACGGTGAGAGCCGCGCCGACATCCAGGGCGTGCGGCCCGCTGTGGCGCAGGCAGGTGAGCACGGCCTGGCCGAAGAGGCCGCCGGGCTCGGGACGGAAGGGGCGGGCGCCGGACGGCGCGGACCGGTACTCCTCCAGCAGGGCACGCAGCAGCAGGGGGTTGCCGCCGCTGATCGCGTGCAGCTCGGCGGAGAGGTCCTCGCCCGGCGCCGGTGCGACCGAGCCGGCCGTGACCAGCCTGGATCCTTCGGGGGTCAGTCGTCGTAACCGGATGCGCCGCACATGACGGCTGCGCAGCAGCTCCGTACCGAAGGCGGCGTCCTGACCGTCCTGGTGCAGCGGTGCGGTGAGCACCAGCAGCATCCTGGTGGAGCGGCTGTGACGGACGATGTGCTGGAGATAGCGCAGGGAGGCGCTGTCGGCGTGGTGCAGATCGTCGACGGAGATGACGAGCGGGATCGAGGAGCTGAGCCGCTCCAGCGCCGTCTGGAACTCGCGGACTGCGCTGACCTGTGGCTGACCGTCAGCAGCCACGGAGACCTCGGGGAGGGATCCGGCCGGTGCGTCGCCGGCCAACTGCCGCATCACCCCGAGCGGCAGGTCCCGCTCGGCCAGGGAGCCGAACGCCCGCAGTGTCAGGACACCGCCGGAATCGGCCCACTCGTCGAGGGTGTCGACGAGCTCGCTCTTGCCACATCCTGCGGCCCCTTCGATGAGGACGATGCGGGCCGGTCCGGCCTGACAGTCCGTGAGGGCGGCGCGCAGGGCCTGGACTTCCGTCTCGCGTTCAATCAATGCCACAGATGTCTCCCCCGTACCTCGCGCTGCAACATGGGTGCTCCACCCGCGGGTGCAAGCCCCGGCGGGATATGTGTGGCGTATGTAGAATGCGTGTGCGTACGTCACACGCCAATGAGTGTGGCGCACGCATGACCGAACCTCTAGTGGTCACAAGCTGCACGCACGGGGTGGGGCGGAGCACTCGCCGGAGTGGAGAAAAGCTCCCTCGTACTGGGGAGTTCGCAGCCACTGCGTGCGGTTTCCGCTCCGGCGGTGCACCGGCGCGGAGCCGGGCGGGCGGGAGTCTAAGATGCCCCGAACGGCTTCGAGACGAGGGGGTGTTGTGGGTCATCGCGAAGATCTGCTGCAGGGCGCCAAGCGTTGCTTGCTGGAGAAAGGGTTCGCGCGCACGAGCGCGCGGGACATCGTGGCGGCGTCGGGGACCAACCTGGCATCGATCGGTTACCACTACGGCTCCAAGGACGCCTTGCTGGTCGAGGCCTACGTCCAGGCGATGCAGGAATGGGGCGACGAGTTCCAGCCGGGCACGGCGATCGGTGCCGATCTGGAATCCGCGTCCTCGGCGATCGAGCGCTTCGAGATGGTCTGGAACCGCATCATCGAACTCTTCCCCACGCGCAAGTCCCTGTGGGCGCTGAGCGTGGAGGTCGCCGGGCACGCGGAGGACCTTCCCCAGATGCGCGAGGGACTGTCCAAGGCACAGCCGTTCGGTTGGTCGGCGCTGGTGGCGCTGTTCCACGGCGTGGACGAGAGCGAGGTCGACGAGCAGATGGCCGGCACCCTCGGTCGCTTCTACGCCGCGCTGCTCAACGGCGTGATGTCCCTCTGGCTCTTCTCGCCGGACACCGCCCCCTCCGGGCGGCAGCTCGCCGAGGCGATGCGGGCCATCCTGGTGCTCCATCAGGGCGCCGCCGCGGGCGCGGGCCCGACGGTCTGAACCGGGGGCGGTTGAGGGTCAGGGCTCTTCGCGGACCAGCCCGGCGTCCCGCAGTTCGCTCACCCAGATGTCCATGTCGGTCCGGGTGTTGTCCGGATCCGTGCACCACAGCGCAGCGAGCATCTCGGCCGCCGGGCCGACTTGTCCGTCGTGCTGGCGCAGCGCGATCCACATGGCGGCCCCGACCGGGCTGCACCGGAAGCTGGTGCCGTTCCCCATGGTGAGTAGTTCGAGCGATCCGTCCTCCGCCACGCGTGAGGTGACGCCGTGCTCAGGTCGTACCGGCACTCTGGCCTCCGTACTCGATAGCCGCTCGATGACGGCCAACCGCGAGGGAACGCGCGACCGTGTACGCGGGGTGGGGGGTGGCGGCGTCGGTCCGCGCAACTCTGCGGACACCGGCCGGGACTGCCTCGCATGCCGACGGCAGAGGACGGACGGGCCTCGGCACCGATTTAGACGATAGTCTAGTACGGTCGTCTAGATCCTGGTGCGGGTAACGGAACTCTGTCCGGAATCCATCGTCCCGGGGCCTGAGCCGCGCATGCCCCGGAGCGAACTCCGGGGCAGCGATGGGGTCATGGTGGACGACGGCTTCGATATCGCCGTGGGCAGGCGCCACTCCGCGCTCTTTGGCCACCGGGTGCGCGGGAACGTGCGCCCGGTGACCGGACCGGCTCAGGACGTGGTGGACGGCACCCCGAGACGACCGCGGATGAGGTCGAGAATCGCCGGAGCGTGCCCGTCCAGGAAGAAGTGCCCTCCCGGGAACACCTTCAGGTTGAACGGACCGGTGGTGTGGTCGCGCCAGGACTCCGCCTCGGCGACGGTCACCTGCGGATCGTTGTCGCCGACCAGCGCGACGACCGGCGAGCCGAGCGGCGGACCCGGGCGGTAGCGATAGGTCTCCGCCGCCTTGTAGTCGCTGCGGATCGCAGGGAGGATCATGCGCAGGATCTCCGGGTCGCCGAGCACCGCGGAGTCCGTACCGCGCAGCCGGCTGATGTCGTCGATGAGCCTGTCGTCGTCCGCCAGGTGCACCGATTCGTCCCGGACCCGCGACGGTGCCCGGCGGCCGGAGACGTAGACGCCCCTCGGGGGTGTTCCCGCGGCCTCCAGCCTGCGGGCCACCTCGAAGGCGACCGTGGCCCCCATGCTGTGGCCGAACAGTGTCAACGGCACATCGCCCCACGGTGCCAGTTCCTCGACGGCGCGGACGGCCAGCGTCTCGATGTCCTCGATGCACGGCTCGTGCCTGCGGTCCTGGCGGCCCGGGTACTGGACCGCCAGGACGTCCATCGCCGGTGAGAGCGCGCGCGACACCGCGAAGTAGTAGGTGGCCGAACCACCGGCGTGCGGGAAGCAGACGAGCCGGTCGCGGGCTTCCGGCGCCGGGTGGAACCGCCGGATCCAGGCCCCGGTCTCGCGGGAGTCGTCCGTCATCACTGCTCTACATCCTTCTGTCGGGTGGTCGATCGGTGGGGGATCGGGCAGGAGGGGGCACGGTCGCCGAGCGCGGTCGGCCGTCTCATCGGGCGGCCCAACTGCCGGGTGACCGGTAGTGGATCGGCGCGGTCCAGCGCGGTGGCCCGGCCGGCCGTTCCTCCGCGCCCGCCGTCGAAGCCCTGCGCAGGCTCATCAGGGCGGCGGTCACAGCGGCGATCTCCTCCGCGGAGGGCGTGCCGCTCACGAAACGCAGCGCCGGTCCGTGCGGTACGGGCCTGCGGGCTTCGGGGGTCAGGTCGAGAGATGCGGTCATCGGTTCCTCACTCAATGCGTCGCGGTCGGCAAGGCCGTGCGGGGCGTGCGCGGATGACTCCGACCAGGTGGCGCGGGTACACGGCGCGCCGTGTACCGGCCGGGTCGACGCGCACGAGACGCGGGGCCCGTGGCCGGATCAGGTCGGGGGATTGCCGTGCTTGCGTGCCGGAACCCGAGCGTCCTTGGTCCGCAGCATCGCCAGCGAACGCACCAGCACCGCACGGGTCTCCGCGGGATCGATCACGTCGTCCACCAGGCCGCGTTCCGCCGCGTAGTAGGGGTGCATCAGCTCCTGCTGGTATTCCTTGATCCGTTGCTCACGGGCCGCCTCCGGGTCCGGCGCCGCGGCGATCTCCCGCCGGAAGACGATGTTGGCCGCGCCTTCCGCGCCCATCACCGCGATCTCGTTCGTCGGCCAGGCGAAGGACAGATCGGCCCCGATCGAGCGGGAGTCCATCACGATGTACGCACCGCCGTAGGCCTTGCGCAGGATCACCTGGACCCTCGGCACGGTGGCGTCGCAGTAGGCGTAGAGCAGCTTCGCGCCGTGTCGGATGATGCCGCGGTGTTCCTGGTCCGTGCCGGGCAGGAAGCCCGGCACGTCGACGAGGGTGACCAGCGGGATGCTGAACGCGTCGCAGGTCTGCACGAACCGCGCCGCCTTCTCCGACGCGTGGATGTCCAGGACACCGGCCTGCGAGGCCGGCTGGTTCGCAACGATGCCCACAGTGTGGCCGTCCAGCCGGGCCAGCGCGCAGATGATGTTGGTGGCCCACTCCGCGTGCACCTCGAAGAAGTCCTCGTCGTCGACGATCTCCCGGATCACGGCCCGCATGTCGTACGAACGGTTCGGGTGCTGCGGCACCAGGTCCAGCAGGCTTTCGCAGCGCCGGTCGGGCGGATCGTCGGTCGCGGCGGTGGGCGGCAGCTCCCGGTTGTTGGACGGCAGCAGTGACAGCAGGTGCCGGACCTCCTCCAGGCACTCCACCTCGTCGTCGTGGATGAAGCCCGCCGCCCCCGACACCGTCGCGTGCACCTCGGCCCCGCCGAGCTCGTCGTGGGTGACCCTCTCGTTGGTGACGGCCTGCACCACGTCGGGCCCGGTGATGTACATCTGGGAGATGTCCCGCACCATGAAGACGAAATCGGTCAGCGCCGGTGAGTAGGTGGCACCACCCGCACACGGTCCGAGAATGACACTGATCTGCGGGATGACCCCGGACGCCTGCACGTTGCGGCGGAAGATACCGCCGTATCCGGCCAGCGCGGTCACGCCCTCCTGAATCCGCGCCCCGGCGCCGTCACTGAGCCCCACCAGCGGTGCTCCCGCCGCGATGGCCAGATCCATCACCTTGTGGATCTTCTGCGCGTGGGCCTCGCCCAACGATCCGCCGAAGACCCGGAAGTCGTGCGCGTAGGCGAAGACGGTCCTGCCGTGGACCTGCCCCCACCCGGTGATCACCCCGTCCCCGCCGGGCCGCCGGTTCTCCAGGCCGAAACCGGTGGAGCGATGCCTGCGCAACGGTTCCACCTCCTGGAACGTCCCCGTGTCGAAGAGCAGCTCCAGCCGCTCCGGCGCGGTCAACTTGCCTCGCGCGTGCTGCTGTTCCGTCGATCGTGGTCCGAGCCCCTCGCGCGCGGTGCGCTTGAGTTCCTGCGCCTGCGCCACCAGGGAACGGACGTCCGGCCGAAGGGACGCGGCAGACTCCGCGCCGCTGTCCGAAGAGGCGTCCTGAACTACGGTCATGGTCCCACCCATCCATGGGCCGGCAGTGCGCGGTGGCTTCGTCCACCAGCGCCGGAATCCGGGAAACTGCGAAACTGCCCACATTGAAGCCGCGGAATGGGGCCGCCGCCTCCCCTAAGTTGCGCGGGCCACCCCTACGCCCTCGCGCGAGGGATCAGGCCGGACCAGTGCGCCCTGGTGCCCGATCCTGCCGGATCCTCACGAAACGCCCCGCGGGATCGGCTACCGCCGCTCCGTCGCGGGCCGCTCCCCGGTTCGCGCCACAAGGTCCGTATCCGTCCGCCCGGACCCTTAGGGGCTCTACGAGGGACCGGGCGCCCGGACGCGAAGTCCCTTTCCGGAAGCTGCACATGAGCGCCCGGTGCCACTGGCGATCGCCGCCGTCAACGGAATTGGAAACCGAAACCTTAGGGGTTTTGGCATTGCCGCGGCAGACCTCAGCCTGGGTGCCGAACCGGCCGGACACGGAGTACCGAAAGGCCGGCCGTTCGCAGGAGACGTGCTGAAGGGCAGGAACACCATGACGAACGACTTCCGTGCCGACGGAGCCCTGGTCTTCCCCGGTATGAGCCCCACGCGTTTCCAGGACTCGGCCAAATTCATGCTCGTCAACCCGGTGGCCCGCCGCCTGGTCGCCCAGGCCGACGACGTACTCGGCTATTCGCTCCTCGACCGGTACCGGCAGGCCGAGGGCGACTACAGCGAATACGCGCAGGTCGCGTTCCTCGTCAACTGCCTGGCGCTCGCCGAATGGGCCCGGGACCGGTTCGAGCCGGAGCCCACGCTCTGCGTGGGCCCCAGCTTCGGAGGGAAGACGGTGGCGGCGTACACCGGCGTCCTGGACTTCGCCGAAGCGGTCCGGCTGACCGCAGGCTGGGCCCGACTGCTGGACGAATGGTTCGCAGAGCACCACCGCGACGTGGTCACCCACTCCTTCACCCGCGTCCCGCGCGCGGAACTGGACCAGGTGCTCGCCGAACTCGACGCGCAGGGCGAGTGGTACGAGATCTCCTGCCACGTCGACGACGACTTCTACATGGTCTCGCTCCGCGCCGACGTTCTCGAATGGCTCGGCAAGCGGCTGCGCTCCGTCGGCGGCCTCCCCCTCTACACCATGCACCCGCCCATGCACGCAAGCGTCTTCGGCCCGCTCCGGGAGCGGGCCGAAGACGAACTGTTCGACGGACTGACCTTCCGCGAGCCGCGGATCCCGGTCGTCGCCGACCAGGACGGCACTCTGCTGACCACGGGCGACGAGGTACGCACCATGCTCCTTGACGGATTCGTGCGCCCGGTCCGCTGGCCCGACGTCGTCGCGGCGCTACGCCGGCACGGCGTGGGAAGGCTGTACGTCTCCGGCTCCGACAGCCTCTTCGGCCGGGTCCCCGTCACGACCAGGAACTTCGACGTCGTCGCCGTGGACCCGAGGTCGGCGCTCCAGCCCATCCGCAGGAGTTTCGCCGCCTGACCGCAGCACCGACACCCCGCACCACCAAGGTTTCCGGTGGGACGCGCCCAGGCCGGCGCCGCGTCCCGGCCACCGGCACACGGACCGGCCGTGAACTTCGGAGCGAGAGGCATCCCATGACCCTTCTGAACGGGACCGACCTGAGTTTCGGCTACCTGCAGCTGACTGGCTCGGCCTGGCAGGAGCCGGTACGCCACACCCTGGAGGAGCGGTTCGCCGCGCTGGCCGAGCACGGCTGTTCCTCGATGGGGATGAGCGTCGAGGAGCTGGAGAAGTACCTGGCCGAGCACTCCGCGGACAAGCTGCGCGGCCTGATGACCGAGTACGGCGTGCGCCTGCACGAGCTGGAGGTCCTCTTCGGCTGGAACGCCGGAGGGGAGGAGGGGGAAGCCGCCCGTGCCGGTGAGACCCGCCTCTTCGAGCTCGCCGAGGCGGCGGGCATCCCGTCGGTCAAGTCCTGCGCGGTCTACCCGCCCGGGGTCGAGATGCCGCCGACCGAGGTCCTCACCGAGCGCTTCGCCGCCCTGTGCGACCGCGCCGCGGAGCGTGGGCTGACCATCTCCCTCGAAGCGATGGCCGTCATGCCCGGTTTCACCTACCAGGTCGCGTCCGATGTAGTCGCCGGCGCCGACCGCCCCAACGCCGGCCTGATGATCGACATGTGGCACCTTTTCCGTGACCCGACCGGTCTCGGCGCGATCGAGCAGCTCACCGGTGCGCAGATCGCAGCCGTGGAGTTCAGCGACGGCCCCAGCACCCCGTCCCCCGATGTGATGAACGAGGTGCTGAACGCCCGACTGCTGCCCGGCGACGGCGACTTCGACATCACCGGCCTGCTGCGCACGCTCGACGCCAAGGGCGTCGACCTCACCCCGTCGGTGGAGGTTCTCTCGACTGAATTGCGCGCCCTGCCGCTGAGCGAGAACGTCAGCCGCACTGTCGCCGCCGTTCGCCGGTCCCTTGAGAAGGCCCGCGGCTGACCGGTCCCTCCAGCCGTCACCAAACCCCGAGCGCAGAGACATCGAGAGAAGGAACCATGTCGGATCTCGTCGACACATGCCCCCATGCCCAGCCCCGTCCGTTCCCGCTGGAGCGCACCGGCTGTCCGCTGGATCCCGCCCCCGAGTACGCCGTCCTGCGGGAGACGGAGCCGGTCTCCCGCGTCAAGCTGAAGTTCAACGGCCGTGAGGCCTGGCTGCTCACCCGCTACGAGGACGTCCGGCAGATGCTGGTCGACCCCCGCTTCAGCTCCAACATGGCGGACCCCGGCTACCCGCTCCAGTTCGCCTTCCCCATGGAGCTCCTCGGCAAGGTCAAGCCGGCCCTGCTGCACATGGACCCGCCGGAGCACACCGCGCACCGCATGATGCTGATGCCGGAGCTCAGTGTGAAGCGCGTAGAGGCCATGCGGCCGCGCACCCAGGAGATCGTCGACGAGTGCATCGACGCGATGCTGTCGCACGGCGGCCCCGTCGACCTGGTGTCCATGCTGTCGATGCCGGTGCCGTCCATCGGGATGTGCGAACTCGTCGGTGTTCCGCAGGAGTCGGCCGACCTGTTCCACCGCTGGGTCACCCTGCTCGTCACCCAGGGCAGCGCCGAGGAGCACGCCTCGGCCAACGCCGAGGTCGAGATGCTGCTCCACCAGCTCATCGCCGATCGCCAGAAGAACCCCGGCGACGACCTGATCAGCAGCCTGCTGAAGCGCAACGCCACAGAGAACGAACTGGAACCCGCCGACATCAGCGCCCTGGTCCGGGCCATGATCGCCGCCGGTCACGAGAGCACCGTCAACGGCATCTCCGTCGGCGCCCTGGTGCTCCTCCAGCATCCGGAGCAGGCCGACTGGCTGCGCGCCCACCCCGAGCTCTCGGGCCAGGCCGTGGACGAGCTCTCCCGCTACTCCAGCATCTCCGACCACGGCACCGTCCGGGTCGCCCTGGAGGACGTCGAGATCGGCGGCCGGCTCATCCGGGCCGGTGAGGGCGTCATCTGCTCGCTCTCCGCGTCCAACCACGACCCGGCGGTCTTCAAGGACCCCAACACCCTGGACCTGACCCGCCGCGAGGCACGCCACAACGTCGCCTTCGGCTTCGGACGGCACCAGTGCGCGGGACAGATGCTCGTCCGCATGCAACTGGAGGTCGTCTTCACGACCCTGCTGCGCCGCATCCCCGGACTGCGCCTCGACGCGGCCCTGGACGAGCTTCCCTTCAAGGCCAACGCACTCATCGACGGCCTCCACGAGCTGCCGGTTACCTGGTAAAGGAGTTTTCCATGCGTGTGATCGTCGACCGAGAGCGCTGTGTCGCGGCAGGTTCCTGTGTGATCACCTCTCCCGCCGTGTTCGACCAGAACGACGAGGACGGCAAGGTGGTGCTGCTCATCGGGACCCCGGACGAGAAGCTCCGCGAGGAAGTCCTGGAGTCCGTCAACGTGTGTCCGGTCGCGGCGTTGAGCGTCGCCGACTGAGGACCCGCAGGGCCGCCCGCCGGTCCTCCGCCCCCGAAGGCCGGGGCACGCGACCCGAGCCACGGGTCCCGTGAGGGCCGTTCCGCACTTCCCGGCGGGGCGGCCCTCACCCCGGCTTCGCCGGGCGCCCCGTCTTTCCCCGAAGAGCCCGGACCCGTCGGCCACGACGGCCGTCCCGCTCCCGCCCTCACCCGAAAGCGACGTTGGAACCGTGGAGAATCCGAACACCAGCTACGCGCGGACGCCGCACGGGAACCGCGGGACGGTCCATTCCCTGATCGACGACGCGGCCGCCGATTCCCCCGAACGCCCTTGCCTGACCGACTCCTTCGGCCAGGTCACCTACGACCGGATGGCCGCCCTCAGCCATGGCTTCGCCACCTGGCTGACCCGGCAGGGCGCCGGCCGCGGCGACCGGCTCCTCGTCCAGCTGCCCAGCCGCCGTGAACTGGTCGCCATGGTCTACGGAGCCTCGCGCGCCGGTGTGATCCTGGTACCGCTCAACCCCGCGATGAAGAAGTACCACCTCCGGTCCGTCATCGAGGACGCGCAGCCCTCCCTGATGATCGGCGACGGCCCCGGCACCGCCGTCCTGGACGGCCTCGCCGAGGTCCCCGTGCACGACCTCGCCGCGATCTGGCCCGAGGTCGAGGCAGCTGCGCGGGAGGACGCATCGCCGTCCGTCGACGTACGGCCCGACGAGACGGCCTTCCTCGTCTACACCTCAGGCAGTACCGCGGCGCCCAAGGCCGTGATCTGCCCGCACGCACAGGTCACCTTCGCCTCCCGCGCGATTCAGCAGGTACTGCGCTACGGCCCGGACGACGTCGTTTTCTGCCGCTTCCCGATCTCCTGGGACTACGGCCTGTACAAAGTGCTGCTCACCGCTCTCGGCCGGTCCGAACTGGTTCTGGACGGCGGCGAGTCCGACCTCGTCCTGTTGCGCAGGATGCGCGAGACCGGTGCCACCGTCGTGCCGATCGTCCCCTCGCTGGCCGCGATGATCGGCACGATGGCCCGGCGCGACCGCGAGGCACCACCCCCGGTCCGGATGTTCACCAACACCGGTGCCGCGCTGCCCGCCCACGCTGTCACCGCACTGCGGGACGCGTTCCCCGGGGTGCAGGTCGTCCGGCAGTTCGGCCAGACCGAGTGCAAGCGCATCACCATCATGCCGCCCGACGAGGAACACCTCAGGCCCCTCTCCGTCGGCCTGCCGCTGCCCGGCACGTCCGTGCTCATCCTCGGCGCCGACGGAGAGCCCGTCCCGGCCGGGGAGACCGGCGAGATCGTCGCCGTGGGCCCGCACGTCATGCCCGGCTACTGGCGCCGGCCCGAGCTGACGGCCCGTACCTTCCGCCGTGACCCGGAGACCGGCTCACTGAGGCTGCACACGGGGGACTACGGCCGGCTGGACCAGGACGGTTATCTCTACTTCGAGGGCCGCCGTGACGACATGTTCAAACGCAAGGGCATCCGGATGAGCACGGTGGAGATCGAGGCCGCCGCGATGGACATCCCCGGGGTGCGCACCGCCGCCGCGCTGCCCCCCACCGACAGTCGCGACCTGGTCATCTTCGCCGAGACCGAACTGGCGCCGCACACCGTACTGAAGGAACTGGCCGAACGCCTGGAGTCCGCCAAGGTCCCCGCGCAATGCCGGGTCCTGGCCGAGTTGCCGCTGAGCCTGCACGGGAAGAACGCCCGCCAGGCGCTGGTGGAGATGATCGACGGAGAAGGACGATGAGCCGCTACCAGGCATTGGCCGAACGGTTCGGCACACCGCTGTACGTGTACGACCTCGACGAGCTCGACGCGGCCCGGCAGGCTCTCTTCGACACGCTGCCCGAGGAGTTCACCCTCTTCTACGCCCTCAAGGCCAACCCGCACCCCGGCTTGGTCCGGGCGCTCCGGGAGGGCGAGGGACGCCACTGCCGGCCCGAGATCAGCTCGACCGGTGAGCTGGAGGCCGCCGTCGCAGCCGGGTTCCGAGGCAAGGACTGCCTCTACACCGGACCCGGGAAGACCCCGGGCGAACTGGACGAGGCGATCGGTCTCGGGGTGCGGCTCTTCTCCACCGACTCCGTCTCCGACGTACGCCACGTGGCCGAGGCCGCCCGGACGAACGGGGTGACGGCGAACTGCCTGCTGCGCGTCAACAGCGCGTCGGCGAGCGCCACCAGCAGCATCCGGATGACCGGCACCCCTTCCCAGTTCGGCTTCGACAGCGAGACCCTGGCCGAGGTGCTGCCCACGCTGAGGGAGATCGACGGAATCAGCATCGCCGGCATGCACTTCTTCCCGCTGAGCAACGCCAAGGACGAAGCCAGTCTGATCGGCGAGTTCCAGCACACCATCGAGCTCGCCGCCCGCCTCCAGTGTGAGTTGGACCTCCCGCTGCGCTTCCTGGACATCGGCGGCGGGTTCACCGTCCCCTACGCCGTCCCTGGCGACCGGGGCGCCTACCCCGAGCTGCGCGGCGCGCTCGAGGCCGCGCTGGACACCCACTTCCCGCGGTGGCGCACCGAAGGGCCGGAGATCGCGTGCGAATCGGGCCGCTACCTGGTCGGCGCGAGCGGCACACTGATCACCCGTGTCAGCAACGTCAAGGTGAGCCGCGGCCGGAAGTTCGTCATCCTCGACGCCGGCATCAACACCTTCGGCGGCATGTCGGGCCTCGGCCGGCTGCTCCCCGTCGCCGTGGGCGTCGAACCGGGGGAGACGGTCGAATCCGCCAGCCTGGTCGGCCCGTTGTGTACGCCGGGCGACATCCTCGGGCGCGAGATCGACCTTCCGGTACTCGCTCCCGGAGACCTTGTGACGATTCCCAACGCCGGGGCGTACGGCCCCACCGCCAGCCTCTTGATGTTCCTCGGGCGGCCGGCGCCCACCGAGGTGATCGTCCGCGGTGAGGAGGTGCTGTCCGTCTCCAGGATCGAGCACCACCGCGCCTACCGGCCCCTGGACGATTCCGTCCCGGCGAGCACCGCGGGAGCCGTCCGGTGACCAGCGATCTCACCCCCGACCGCAGGACCTCCGCAGCCACCGCGACGCAGCCGCGCGGCACCGTCGTCGTGACGACCGTGGCCTCCGACTCCCACACCTGGAACCTGGTCTTCCTCCAGCTGCTCATCGAGGAACTGGGCTACGAGGTGGTCAACCTCGGTGCCTGTGTTCCGGACCGGGTCCTGGTGGACGCCTGCCGGGAACTGGCCCCCGACCTCGTGGTGATCAGCACCGTCAACGGACACGGACACCACGACGGCCTGCGCGTCATCGGTGCTCTGCGCTCCTGCGGTGAACTCGCCGCCACTCCCGTCGTCATCGGTGGCAAGCTCGGCGTCGCCGGGAAGCAGAGCACCGGGTCGATCGACGCGCTGATCGCCGCCGGATTCGACGCGGTCTTCGACGACGCCTCGACCAGCACGCTGGAGTTCAGCCGGTTCGTCACCGCGCTTCCCGCGGCCTCGCCCCGCCCGGTGGCCCGCACCGAGGTCGTGGCGTGATTCCGGGTGCGCGCCCGCCGGTGCGGACGCCCGAGGGGGCGCGCCCGGTCGACTTCGGGGCCTTCGTCCGTGCGAGAAGCGGCTCCGGAGCTCTCGTGGTCCAGCCCCGCATGGGGTTCAGTGACCCTGCCGTGATGCGCGCGGGGCTCGCCGCGACCCGTGAGGCCGATGCCGTGACGGTGGGCACCGTCACCCTCGACAGCTACACCAGGGTCGGTGAACTGGCCTTCGTCGAGAGTGCCCTGCGGGCAGGGAGCGACCTCAACGGTTACCCCATCGTCAGCTACGACCCGGCCGTCACCGAGCAGGTCCTCGCCGGCATACGGTCCGAAGAGTTCCCCGTCCAGGTCCGGCACGGATCGGCGGTGCCCGACGACATCTTCGCCGCACTGCGCACCTCGCTGATCAACGCCACCGAGGGCGGCCCCGTCTCGTACTGCCTCCCGTACAGCCGTACCCCGCTCGGCGACTCCGTACGGAACTGGGTCCGCTGCACCGAGGACTTCGCGCAACTGCGGGAATCGGGTGTGGAACCACATCTGGAGACGTTCGGCGGCTGCATGCTCGGACAATTGTGTCCGCCGAGCCAACTGGTGGCGCTCAGCGTCCTCGAAGCGCTTTTCTTCTGCCAGCACGGAATACGCAGCGTCTCCCTCAGTTACGCCCAGCAGACCCATGCGGAGCAGGACCTGGAAGCGATCGCCGCATTGCGGCGACTGAGCCGCGAATTACTGCCCACGCAGAACTGGCACGTGGTCGTCTACGCCTACATGGGGGTCTATCCGACCACGGCCCAGGGCGCCTACCGACTGTTGGCCGAGGCGACCCGCCTCGCCGTGCGCTCCGGCTCGGAACGGCTCATCGTCAAGACGGTCGCCGAGTCGCGCCGCATCCCGAAGATCGAGGAGAACGTGGCGGCGCTGGAGTCGGCAGCCCAGGTCGCCCGGAAGGAGACCGCCGGACCCACCCAGACACGTGCTGAGGCGGACTCGGAGACGTATGCCGAGGCCAGAGCTCTGATCGAGGGGGTTCTCGACCTGGCGCCGGACGTCGGGCGTGCCCTGGAACTCGCCTTCAAACAGGGCTCTCTGGACATCCCGTACTGCCTCCACCCGGACAACCACGGCCGTGCCCGGAGCTATATCGACGGCGACGGCCGGCTGCGGTGGGCCGGTACCGGGCGGCTCCCGCTCGGCGGCCTCGTCGGGCGCGCCAGTGCCCGGGAGGTCACCTCGGCCGGCCTGCTCGCCGATCTCTCGTACGTACAGCGGACATTCGACCAGGCGGTGCTGGAATCCGACGCACCGGAGCACCGGGCGGGTTCGGGGATTTCACCCGTGCGCACCGGGCCCCCTTCCCGCCGTGAATTACCGCGAAAGCTTAGGGGGCCCCTAGGGGCTGTGCCCGGCCCCTCGCCTTCATAGCGTGACCCGCAGTGGTGCGGTTCCTTGGTGATTTCCGTCCGGTGACGGGCGACAATTGTGTGGAGTGCAGATGACCGAGTCCGGAAACCTCGTCTCCGGCACCGACGGTGTGCCGGGCGGGAACACGCTGCAGCAGGCCGCACTCGTGCGTGAGCTGGAGTCCCTCCCCACCGCCGAGCAGAAGCGGGTGCTGCTCGATCTGGTACGGGACAACGCCCTCGCCGTGCTGCGGCAGGCCCGTCCCGACACGCCGCCGACCATGGAACCGGATCGCGCCTTCCGTGAACTGGGGCTCGACTCCGTCGCCCTCGTCGCGCTGCACGCCCGTCTCACCGCGGCGACCGGCCTCGCCCTGCCCCCTACCGTCGTCTTCGACCACCCCTCACCGGCCGCCCTGGCGGCCCATCTGCGTACGGAGGCGCTCGGCCTGCCCGACCGGCCCGAGCCCCTCGTCGCACCGGCCACCGCCACCGACGAGCCGATCGCCGTCGTCGGCATCGGCTGCCGCTACCCGGGTGACGTCGCCTCGCCGGAAGACCTGTGGCGGCTGGTCGCCGAAGGCACCCATATCCGGGACGAGTTCCCCACCGACCGCGGCTGGGACCTGGACCGGCTCTTCGACGACGACCCCACCACCCCGGGCACCACCTACGCCCGCCACGGCGGATTCCTGACCGACGCCGCCGGGTTCGACGCCGAGTTCTTCGGCATCAGCCCGCGCGAGGCCCTCGCTATGGACCCGCAGCAGCGGCTCGTGCTGGAGACCGTCTGGGAGGCCGTCGAGCGCGCCGGTATCGACGCGGAGACCCTGCACGGCAGCCGTACCGGTGTGTTCGTCGCCGCCGAGCCGCAGGAGTACGCCATGCGCCTGCACGAGGCGCCGGACGGCCTGGACGGCTACCTGCTCAGCGGCAACGCCCCCAGTGTCGTCTCCGGGCGGGTCTCCTACACCCTCGGTCTCGAAGGGCCGGCGCTGACCGTCGACACCGCCTGCTCCGGATCGCTGGTCAGCCTGCATCTGGCCGTCCAGGCGCTGCGTCGCGGTGAGTGCGCCCTCGCGCTCGCGGGCGGCGTCGCGGTCATGGGCAGCCCCGGTACCTTCACCGCGTTCAGCAGGCAGCGTGGCCTCGCACCCGACGGGACCGTCAAGGCGTTCGCCGCTGCCGCGGACGGCACCGCCTTCGCCGAGGGCGTCGGCGTCTTCGCCCTGGAGCGGCTGTCGGACGCCCGGGCGAGCGGCCACCCCGTGCTCGCCGTCATCCGCGGCTCGGCCATCAACCAGGACGGCGCGTCCAACGGTCTCACCGCACCGAGCGGACGGGCCCAACGACAAGTGATCCGGCAGGCACTCGCCGACGCCGGACTCGCCCCCGGGGACATCGATGCCGTCGAGGCACATGGCACCGGCACCACCCTCGGCGACCCGATCGAGGCCCAGGCGCTCCTGGCCACCTACGGTCAGGAGCGGGCCGACGGACCGGTCTGGCTGGGATCGGTGAAGTCCAACATCGGGCACACCCAGGCAGCGGCCGGGTCGGCCGGCCTGATCAAGATGATCATGGCGATGCGCAACGGCCTGCTCCCGGCGACCCTGCATGTCGACGCTCCCTCACCCAACGTCGACTGGACGGCCGGCGAGGTCCGCCTGCTGACCGAGCCCGTGCCCTGGGCCCCGTCCACCCGCCCGCGCCGGGCCGGTATCTCCTCCTTCGGCGTCAGCGGCACCAACGCCCACCTCATCGTCGAGGAACCACCCGCCGCCGAGCCCCGGTCCGCGGTCGGCGAGGGCGACGGCACCCGGGCCGAGACCGGTCAGCCACTGCCCGCGGTGATCTCCGCCAGGAGCGAGGAGGCCCTGCGCGACCAGGCACGTCGTCTGCTCGACCGCGTCGAGGCAGATCCCGCCCTGCACCCGCTGGATCTCGCCCACTCCCTCGCGACGACCCGCGCCGCCCTGCCCCACCGCGCCGTGGTGCTCGCCGACGACCGCGACGGCCTGCTCGCCGGACTGCGGGCGGTCGCGGACGGCCAGGACGCCCCGGGCGTGATCGCATCCGTCACCGGCGGGGCCACCGCCTTCCTCTTCACCGGACAGGGCAGCCAGCGGCTCGCCATGGGCCGCCGGCTGTATGACACCTATGCCGTCTACGCCAAGGCCCTCGACAACGCCATCGGCTATCTCGACCTCCAGCTCGACCAGTCGCTGTGGGACGTCCTGTTCGCCGACGAGGGCTCCCCCCAGGCCGCGCTGCTGGACCGCACCATGTACGCGCAGGCGGCCCTCTTCGCCGTCGAGGTCGCCCTGTTCAGGCTCCTGGAGTCCTGGGGAATGCGTCCCGACTACGTTGCGGGGCACTCGATCGGCGAGCTGACCGCGGCCCACGTGGCCGGTGTGCTCTCGCTCGACGACGCGGCCACCCTCGTCGCCGCCCGCGGCCGCCTGATGCAGTCACTCCCCGAGGGCGGCGCGATGATCGCGGTGCAGGCGGCCGAGGAGACGGTGGAACCGCTCCTCGCGCACTGCCGTGACACGGTCGGCATCGCCGCAGTCAACGGGCCGGACTCCGTCGTGCTGTCCGGGGACGAGGAAGCGGTGACCGCGCTGGCCGCACGACTGGAGGCCGCCGGGCACCGGACCAAGCGGCTCAGGGTCAGCCACGCCTTCCACTCGCCGCTGATGGACCCCGTGCTCGACGACTTCCGCCAGGTTGCGCAGATCCTCACCTACGCGCCGCCGAAGCTCCCCGTGGTCTCGGCCCTCACCGGCCGCATCGCCACCGCCGAGGAACTCCGCGACCCGGAGCACTGGGTCCGGCACGTGCGCGAAGCCGTCCGCTTCCACGACGCCGTCCGCCTGCTGAACGACCGGGGCGTCACCACCTTCCTCGAACTGGGCCCCGACCCGGTGCTCTGCGCGATGGGCCGCGAGAGCGCCGACCCGGCGGCCGTGTTCACCTCCGTGCTGCGAGGCGGCCGCGACGAGCCGCGCCAGTTGCTCTCCGCGCTGGCCGTCGCTCACACCCGCGGCGCCCGCGCCGACTGGCACGCGTTCTTCGCGGGCACCGGCGCACACCAGGTCGAACTGCCCACCTACGCCTTCCAGCACAGCAGGTACTGGCTGAGCGCTCCGGACACGGCCCAGGACGCGACCGCGCTCGGCCAGGTCGCGGCCGGGCACCCGCTGCTGGGCGCGGTCGTCGGCCTCGCCGACACCGGCGGCGCCGTCCTCACCGGACGGATCTCCCTCCGTTCGCACCCCTGGCTCGCCGACCACATCGTCGCCGGTCACGCCCTGTTGCCCGGTACCGCCTTCGTCGACCTCGCGGTCGGGGCGGGCGTACAGACCGGCGCCGAGCGCCTCGACGAACTCGTGATGGCGGCCCCGCTGCTCCTGCCCACCACCGGCGGTGTCGCCCTCCAGATCGTCGTCGACCCGGCCGACACGACCGGACACCGCGCCCTCGCCTTCTACTCCCGCGACGAGGACGCCGCCGACGACGCACCGTGGACCCGGCACGCGACGGGCCGGCTGGTCCCGCAGGAGGAGCCCGAGCCCGGGACGGCGGACTTCGCCGCGGGCACCTGGCCGCCGCCCGGCGCCGCACCCGTCGACGTCACCCACCTCTACGACGACCTGGCCGCACAGGGCTACGGATACGGCCCCGCCTTCCACGGCCTGCGAGCGGTGTGGCGTGGCGCGGCCGGCGAGGTGTTCGCCGAAGTCCGGCTCCCCGAATCGGCCGGTGACCGGTCGGCCGCCTTCGGCCTGCACCCCGCACTCCTCGACGCGGTCCTGCACGCGACAGACTTCGCCACCGGCACCCGGCAGACGGACGACCGCGTCCTGCTCCCGTTCGCCTGGACCGGCGTCACTCTCCACGCGACCGGTGCCACCTCGTTGCGCGTACGCATCACCGCGACCGGCACCGACGAGGTCGCCCTCGAACTCGCCGACACCACCGGTGCACCCGTCGCCTCCGTCGAATCCTTCCTCGTCCGTCCGGTAGCCGCCGACGGACTGGCGGCCGCCGCACACCACGACGCCCTCTTCCACGTCCGGTGGACCCCCCTGCCCGTCCTCGCGGGCCCCACCGCCACCGCCGAAGCCGCACTGCACACCGTGCCGGCCGCGACCGGGAACGACCTGACCGCCGACGTCCGCGCCGCACTCGGCGACACCCTCACGGCCGTGCGGACCTGGCTCGACGACGAGCGGCCCCCACGCGGCCGGCTGGCCGTGGTGACCCAGGACGCCGTCACCGTCACGCCGGGGGAGCGGCCCGACCTGGCCCAGGCACCCGTCTGGGGACTGGTGCGCTCCGCCCAGGCCGAGCATCCGGGCCGCTTCGTCCTCGTCGACACCGACGGCTCCCTCACCCCGGACGAGCTGCTGGGCCTCGCCGCCGGTGCGGTCGAGCCCGAACTGGCCGTACGCGCGGGCCAGGTGTACGTGCCCCGTCTGGCCAAGCTCACCCACACCCCGCAGCCCGTCGCCACCCCCTGGCGGAGCGACGGCACCGTCCTGATCACCGGCGGCACCGGCGGCGTCGGAGCCACCCTGGCCCGTCACCTGGTCGTCGAACACGGCGTACGCGGACTGGTGCTGACGAGTCGACACGGACTGGCGGCACCCGGCGCCGAAGAGCTCCGGGCGGAGCTCACCACTCTGGGTGCCGAGGTCACGGTGGCTGCGTGCGACATCGCCGACCGTGAGGCGACGGCCGCCGTGCTCGCCGCCGTCCCGGAACGGCTGCCGCTGACCGCGGTGATCCACGCGGCCGGCGTCCTGGACGACGGACTCGTCGACGCGCTCGACGCCGCACGGCTCGACACCGTTCTGCGGCCCAAGGCCGACGGAGCCTGGAACCTGCACGAACTCACCCGGGACCACGACCTCTCGGCCTTCGTTCTGTTCTCCTCGACGGCGACGCTGCTGGATGGTGCCGGACAGGGCAACTATGCCGCCGCCAACGTCTTCCTCGACGCTCTCGCCGCGCACCGCGCCGCCCTCGGCCTGTCGGCCACCTCGCTCGCCTGGGGTCTGTGGACCGGCACCGGTGGCATGGGCGGCTCCCTCGACGAGGTCGCGCTCCGGCGCATCGAACGGCTCGGCCTGCAACCCCTGTCCGTCGCGGAGAACCTTGCCCTGCTCGACCGCGCCGTCACCACCCACGCCGTACCGGCCGTCGTCCCCGTACGTCTGAATCTGCGTGCCCTGAACGCACGCGCCGCCGACGTCCCGGCCGTCCTGCGCGGCCTGGTCCGTCCGCCGCGCCGCTCCGTGGGCGCCGGCGGGGTCAGCGTCGAGCAGTCGCTCACCCGTCGGCTCACCGGTCTGACCCGCGCCGAACGGGGCGACGTCCTCCTCGACCTGGTCCGCACCCAGGTCGCAGCCGTCCTCGGTCACGAAGGACCCGAACGCGTCAGCCCGACCCGGGCCTTCAACGAGATGGGCTTCGACTCCCTCGCCGCCGTCGAACTCCGCAACCGGCTCGGCTCCGCCACCGGCCTGCCGCTGACCGCGACCCTCGTCTTCGACTACCCGTCCCCCGGCTCGCTCGCCGACCACCTCGCGGGACGGCTCGGCGGCGACACCGACCGCACCGGCCACCCGCACACCCCCACGGTCACCGTCGCGGCCGACGACGAGCCCATCGCCATCGTCGCGATGGCCTGCCGCTACCCCGGGGGTGTGACCTCGCCCGAGGAGCTGTGGCAGCTGGTCGACGAGGGGCGCGACGTCGTCTCCGCCTTCCCCACCGACCGCGGCTGGGACACCGACGTCCACGACCCCGACCCCGCCGCACCTGGCAAAAGCCTGACCGACCAGGGCGGATTCCTTTACGACGCGGCGGACTTCGACGCCGAGTTCTTCGGTATCAGCCCCCGCGAGGCGCAGGCCATGGACCCCCAGCAGCGACTGCTGCTGGAGATCGCCTGGGAGACCGTCGAGCGCGCGGGCATCGACCCGCACACACTGCGCGGCAGCGACACCGGTGTCTTCGCCGGCGTGATGTACCACGACTGGGGCCTGCGCCTGGGCCCCCTGCCCGAGCACGTGGCCGGCTACCACGGCAACGGCAGCCTCGCCAGCGTGGTGTCCGGACGCGTCGCCTACACGCTCGGCACCGAGGGCCCGGCCGTCACCGTCGACACCGCCTGCTCGTCCTCCCTGGTCGCGATGCACTGGGCCGCCCAGGCTCTGCGAAGGGGTGACTGCGGGCTCGCCCTCGCCGGCGGCGTCACGGTCATGTCCACCCCCGACACCTTCGTCGACATGAGCCGACAGCGCGGCCTCGCCGCCGACGGCCGCTGCAAGTCCTTCGGCAGCGGCGCCGACGGCACCGGATGGGGCGAGGGCGTCGGCATGCTCCTGCTGGAGCGGCTGTCCGACGCCGAACGCAACGGCCACCGGGTACTCGGCCTGGTACGCGGTTCCGCGGTCAACTCCGACGGAGCGTCCAACGGCCTGACCGCCCCCAACGGCCCCGCCCAGCAGCGCGTCATCCGCCGGGCCCTCAGCGACGCCGGCCTCACGCCCGCCGATGTCGACGCCGTCGAGGGGCACGGCACGGGCACCACCCTCGGCGACCCGATCGAGGCGCAGGCCCTGCTCGACACCTACGGCCAGGAACGTCCGGGGGACGACAGCCCCCTCCTGCTCGGCTCCATCAAGTCGAACATGGGCCACACCCAGGCGGCCGCCGGAGTCGCGGGTGTCATCAAGATGGTGCAGGCGATGAGGCACGGCACCCTGCCCGCGACCCTGCACGCCGAGGAACCCTCGCCCCAGGTGGACTGGGCGTCGGGCGCCGTGCAGCTCCTGACCGACTCCACCGACTGGCCCGCGCACGGCCGCCCGCGCCGTGCCGGGGTGTCGTCGTTCGGTATCAGCGGCACCAACGCGCACGTCATCATCGAGGAGCCGCCCACCCGGTCGGCCGACAGCGCACCACCGGCCCCGTCCGCCGCCCCGGCCGCCCCGGTGTCGTGGCCGCTGTCGGCGAAGACCCCGGAAGCCCTGGACGCACAGGCCACGCGCCTGCTCACCCACCTCGACACCGTCTCCGACGACGCCCTCGCCGCCACCGGGCACGCGCTGGCGACCACGCGCGCCGCATTCGACCACCGGGCCGTCGTTCTGGGCACCGACCGTACGGAACTCGCCGCCGGCCTCCAGGCCGTCGCCTCCGGCGCCGGGCCCGTGCGGGACACGGTCAGTGAGGGGAAGGTCGCCTTCCTGTTCACCGGCCAGGGCGCTCAGCGCCTCGGTATGGGACAGGAGCTGCACCGGTCCTTCCCGGTGTTCGCGGAGTCGTTCGACGCGGTTCTGGCCGAGCTGGACGCACAGCTGGGGAGTTCGCTGCGCGACGTGATGTGGGGCGAGGACGCCGACGTCCTGAACGGGACGATGTACGCGCAGGCGGGTCTGTTCGCGGTGGAGACCGCGCTGTTCCGGCTGCTGGAGTCGTGGGGGATACGCCCCGCCCTCCTGATCGGCCACTCGGTCGGCGAGATCGCCGCCGCGCATGTGGCGGGGGCGCTGTCGCTGCCGGACGCGGCACGGCTGGTCGTCGCGCGTGGCCGGCTGATGCAGGCGCTGCCCGCCGGTGGCGCGATGGTCGCCGTCGAGGCGACCGAGGCGGAGGTGCTGCCGCTGCTGACCGACGCGGTGGGCATCGCCGCGGTCAACGGGCCGCGCGCCGTGGTCGTCTCGGGCACGGAGGCGTCGGTTCTGGAGCTCGCCGCGACCTTCACCGGTCAGGGCCGCAGGACCACCGCTCTGCGGGTGTCCCACGCCTTCCACTCGCCGCTCATGGAGCCGATGCTCGCCGAGTTCGGTGCGGTCGTGGCAGCCCTGGAACTCGGCCGCCCGTCGCTTCCGGTCGTGTCCGGCGTCACGGGTGACCTGGCGGAGGACTGGGGAAGCGCCGACTACTGGGTCCGGCATGTGCGGGACGCGGTCCGGTTCGCCGACGCGGTGCGGTTCGCCGAGAGCCGTGGTGCCACCACCTACGTCGAGATCGGCCCGGACGCCGTGCTCAGCGGCATGGGCCAGGAATGCGTCGACAACACGGACGCCGTGGCGTTCGCGGCCACGCTGCGCCGGGAACGGCCCGAGGCACGTGAACTGCTCACCGCCGTCGGCCGGCTCCACGCCCGGGGCGTTCCCGTCGACTGGGACGCACTCCTCGACGTCAGCGGCTTCGGACAGGGCCCCGACCTGCCCACCTACGCCTTCCAGCACCAGCGGTACTGGCTCGACCAGGTCGCCGGAGCCCGCGACCTGGACGCGGCCGGTCTCGAACCGGTCACCCACCCCCTGCTGAGTGCCGCCGTCGCGACACCGGACACCGGCGGCGTCGTCCTGACCGGACGGCTCGCCACCGGCACTCAGCCGTGGCTCGCCGACCACGGCGTGCTGGGCAGCGTCCTGCTCCCGGGCACCGGCTTCGTCGAGCTGGCGATCCGGGCGGGCGACCACGTCGGCTGCGGCCGCATCGAGGAACTGCTCCTCGAAGCGCCCCTGACCCTCCCGGCCCGTGGTGGTGTCTCCCTGCGCGTCGTCGTCGGTGCGCCGGACGGATCCGACGCCCGGCCGGTCAGCATCCATTCCCGCACCGGCACCGACCCGGACAGCCCCTGGACGCGCCACGCCTACGGCACCCTGACCCGCGAAGCCCCCGCACCCGCTTTCGAGTTGACTCAGTGGCCACCGGCCGGGGCCGACCCGGTGGACGTCACGTCCGCCTACGAGCGGCTGGCCGCACGCGGTTATGCCTACGGGCCCGCCTTCCAGGGGCTGCGCGCGGCGTGGCGACGCGGTGACGACGTGTTCGCCGAGGTGTCACTCGACGGACCGGCCCGCGACGAGGCCGCAGCCTTCGGCCTGCACCCCGCGCTGCTCGACGCCGCCATGCACGCCGACCTGCTGACCGATCAGGCCGCCGACGCGGCGACACTGCTGCCGTTCTCCTGGAACGGCGTCACCCTGCACGCCGCCGGTACTCCCTCGCTCCGGGTGCACATCCAGCGCATCCGCGGCGACGAGGTGTCCGCCATCATGGTCGCCGACGACAGCGGCGCCCCGGTGGCCACCGTCGAGTCACTGGTCTCCCGGGAGGTCTCGCCGGAGCGGATCGCCGCAGCCTCCGGAGCCCTGTCCGCTTCGCTCCACCGCATCGCGTGGCAGCGGACCGCACCCACCGCCGAGCAGACGGGATCCGTAGCCGACGCCTCCGCATACACGGTCTTCCACTGCCCGGCCGCACCCGCCGACCCGGACGTCCCGGCAGCCGTGCGCGCGCTGACCCGTCACGTCCTCGCCGAGGTCCAGGCGTGGCTCGCCGACCCCGCGTCGGCCACCCGCCGCCTGGTCGTGGTCACCCGGCGCGCGATGTCCGTGCACCCCGGCGAGGACCCCGACCCGGTCCAGGCCACCGTCTGGGGCCTGGTGCGGGCCGCGCAGGCCGAGAACCCGGGCCGCTTCCAGCTCGTCGATCTCGGCCCCGACGACGTCGGCGACGCACCCGCGACGGCTGCGGCGCTCGCCGCCGCCGTCTCCTCCGCAGAGCCCGAAACCGCCGTCCGGCAGGCGGAGTTGTGGGTTCCACGGCTGAGCCGGGCCACCCCGTCCGACCCGGCGCGTTTGACCCCGTGGGACGCGGACGGCACCGTGCTCATCACCGGAGGCACCAGCGGTCTCGGCGCACTCGTCGCCCGCCACCTGGTCACCGAGCACGGTGTCCGGCATCTGCTGCTCGTCGGCCGACGCGGCATGGACACGCCGGGTGCCGAGCTCCTCGTCGCCGAACTCACCGGCCTCGGGGCCGACGTCGCCGTCGCCGCGTGCGATGTCGCCGACCGCGACCGGCTTGCCGAACTTCTGGGCGGCATCGCGCCGGAGCACCCGCTGCGCGGCGTCGTGCACGCAGCCGCGGTCGCCGACGGCGGACTGGTCGGCACCCTGACCCCCGAGGGGTTCGACGCCGTCCTGCGCCCCAAGGCCCACGGGGCCTGGACCCTGCACGAACTGACCAGGGACACCGACCTCACCGCCTTCGTGATGTTCTCCTCCGCGGGCGGCCTCGTTCTCGCCGCCGGACAGGCGGACTATGCCGCAGCGAACGTCTTCCTGGACGCGCTGGCCGCCCACCGCGCGGCCGCCGGACTGCCCGCGACCGCCCTCGCGTTCGGCATGTGGGAGGTCAGCACCGGCCTCGGCGGTGATCTGACCTCGGCCGACCTGGAACGCATGAAGCGGCTCGGCCTGCCTGCACTGCCCGCCGACCGGGGGCTCGCCCTCTTCGACGCCGCCGTCGCCACCGGCGAAACCGTCGTCGTCCCCCTCACCGTCGACGCGAAGGCACTCGCCGCCCGCACCGACGAACTGCCCGCGCTGCTCCGTGACCGGGTCCGCACGCCCGTGCGCCGCACCGTGCGGCCGGGGGCGCCCGGTTCCGCGCTGGAACGACGCCTCGCCGGTGCGACACCCGAGGAACGCGCCCGCGTCCTGCTCGACGCGGTACGCACCCAGGTCGCCGCGGTCCTCGGCCAGCCGTCGCCCGAGGCGGTCGGCCCCGACACCGCCTTCCGGGATCAGGGCTTCGACTCCCTCGCCGCCGTGGAACTGCGCAACCTGCTGGCCGGCACGACCGGGCTGCGGCTGCCCGCCACCCTCGTCTTCGACTACCCCAACTCCCGTGCTGTGGCGGGCCACCTCGACACCCTGTTCACCGGCACGGCACTCGCCTCGCCCACCGCCGCCCCCTCGCCCCCCGTTGACGACGAACCCATCGCCGTCGTCGCCATCAGCTGCCGCTTCCCCGGCGGAGTCCGCTCGCCCGAGGACCTGTGGAACCTGGTCGCCGACGGCGTCGACGCCATCGGTGACTTCCCCGCCGACCGCGGCTGGGACGCGGACGCCCTCTACGCCCCCGAGCCCGGCCTGCCCGGCCGTACCTACGTACGCGAAGGCGGATTCCTCTACGACGCCGCCGAGTTCGACCCCGAGTTCTTCGGCATCATGCCCCGCGAGGCCCTCGCGATGGACCCGCAGCAGCGGCTGCTGCTCCAGTCCGCGTGGGAGGCCTTCGAACGCGCCGGGATCGACCCGGAGACCCTGCGCGGCAGCCAGACCGGCGTCTACGCCGGTGTGATGTACCACGAGTACGGCAGTCGCGTCACCGACGTTCCCGACGACCTGGCCGGCTATCTCGGCAACGGCAGCGCGGGCAGTATCGCCTCCGGCCGCGTCGCCTACGCGCTCGGCCTCGAAGGCCCGGCCGTCACCGTCGACACCGCCTGCTCCTCCTCCCTCGTCAGCCTGCACATGGCCTGCCAGGCGCTGCGCACGGGCGAGATCGACCTCGCGCTGGCAGGCGGGGTCACGGTCATGCCGACCCCCGAGATCTTCGTCGACTTCAGCAGGCAGCGGGGCCTCGCCGCCGACGGCCGCTCCAAGGCGTTCGCGGGTGCGGCCGACGGCACCAGCTGGGCCGAGGGCGTCGGGCTGCTGCTGGTCGAGCGTCTCTCCGACGCCCGGCGCAACGGCCACCCGGTCCTCGCCCTGGTCCGGGGCAGCGCCATCAACCAGGACGGTGCGTCCAACGGCCTCACCGCACCCAACGGCCCCTCCCAGCAGCGCGTCATCCGCAAGGCACTGGCCGCCGCCGGACTCGCGCCGGCCGATGTCGACGCGGTGGAGGGCCACGGCACCGGAACCCGGCTCGGCGACCCGATCGAGGCGCAGGCCCTGCTTGCCACCTACGGCCAGGACCGGTCCGCCGACCGGCCGCTGTGGCTCGGCTCGGTCAAGTCGAACATCGGGCACGCCCAGGCGGCGGCCGGTGTCAGCGGTGTCATCAAGATGGTGATGGCCCTGCACAACGGCCTGCTGCCCAGAACCCTGCACGTGGACGAGCCGACACCCCAGGTGGACTGGGAGGCCGGCGGCGTACGGCTGCTGACGGAACCGGTCATCTGGGCACCGCAGGACCGGCCGCGCCGGGCGGGTGTCTCCTCCTTCGGGCTCAGCGGCACCAACGCCCACATCATCATCGAGGAAGCGCCCCAGGCCGCCGACCCGGCCACCGGGACAGGCATGCCGGACGAGGCCGACGCGACCTTCCACCGGGAGCAACTGCCCGTCGTACCGCTGCTGCTGTCGGCCCGGAGCGCCAAGGCGCTCTCCGCACAGGCCGACCGGCTCCTGACGCACCTGGAGACCGAGCCTGAGCCGTCCCTCATCGACATCGGCTTCTCCCTCGCCACCACCCGCGCCGCCCTGGACCACCGGGCCGTCCTCCTTCCGGCCGACCGCGCAGCAGCAGTCCACACCCTCGCCGAACTGGCTGCGGGCCGTGCGGGCACCGACGTCATCACCGGCCCCGGGATCCTTCCGGAAGGCCTGACGGCGTTTGTGTTCACGGGTCAGGGTGCGCAGTGGTTGGGTATGGGGCGTGGGTTGTATGAGGCGTTCCCGGTGTTCCGGGAGGCTTTTGACGGGGTGTTGGGGGAGTTGGACGGGCGGTTGGGGTGTTCGTTGCGTGAGGTGGTGTGGGGTGAGGATGCGGAGGTGCTGAACGGGACGATGTTTGCGCAGGCGGGGTTGTTCGCGGTGGAGACGGCGTTGTTCCGGTTGGTGGAGTCGTGGGGGGTGCGGGCTGATGTGGTGGCGGGTCATTCGGTGGGTGAGATCGTGGCTGCGCATGTGGCG
>NZ_BMRN01000022.1:1856-8515 GCF_014648655.1 Streptomyces atratus | reverse complement strand
ACGGGACGATGTTTGCGCAGGCGGGGTTGTTCGCGGTGGAGACGGCGTTGTTCCGGTTGGTGGAGTCGTGGGGGGTGCGGGCTGATGTGGTGGCGGGTCATTCGATCGGTGAGATCGTGGCTGCGCATGTGGCAGGGGTGTTGTCGTTGGGGGATGCGGCGGAGTTGGTGGTGGCGCGTGGTCGGTTGATGCAGGCGTTGCCGGTGGGTGGGTTGATGGTGGCGGTTGAGGCGGCGGAGGGTGAGGTGCTGCCGTTGTTGACGGATGAGGTGGGGCTCGCGGCGGTGAACGGTCCGTCGTCGGTGGTGGTGTCGGGTGCGGAGGAGGGGGTGCTGCGGGTCGCGGATCATTTCGCGGGGCTGGGGCGCAGGACGAAGCGGCTCACCGTGTCGCACGCGTTCCACTCCCCGCTGATGGACCCCATGCTCGCGGAATTCGGTGCGGTCGCAGGGAAGTTGACCTACCAAGCACCGAGGCTTCCCCTCGTCTCGAACGTGACCGGCCGGCTCGCCGGCCCCGGCGACCTGACCACCCCCGAGTACTGGGTCCGCCACGTCCGCGAGGCCGTCCGCTTCCACGACGGAGTCCGGGCCCTGTACGCCGAAGGCGCCCGCGTCCTCATCGAGATCGGTCCGGACGCCGCCCTCACACCCATGGCCACCGACTGCCTCATGGACGCCCCCGACGTGGTGTGCACGCCCACCCTGCGACGCACACGCGACGAGGAACGCACCCTGCTCACTGCTGTGGGCCACGCCCACGCGCGAGGCACCGCGGTCGACTGGAACGCCTTCTTCGCGGACCGGGGTGCCCGCCCCGTGCCCCTGCCCACCTACGCCTTCCAGCACCGCACCTACTGGGTCGAACGCGTCGACGCACCCCAGGCCACCGACTCCGCCGCGGACCCGACCGGAGCGGCCTTCTGGGCAGCGGTGGAGCAGCAGGACGTCACCGCGCTCGCCGACCGGCTGGCCGTACCCGAGACCGCCCTGGGCGCGGTACTGCCGGCCATGGCACGCTGGCGCCACCTCCACCAGGAACGCGCCGCCCTCGACAACCTGCGCTACCGCGTCGTCTGGCAACCGGCCGCCACCACGTCCACCGCCGCCGCTCTCGGCGCCCCCTGGCTCGTCGCCGTCGCGGAAGGTGCGACCGGCGACGCACGGATCGATGCGATCCTCACCGGTCTCACCGCCCGCGGAGCCGCCCCCCAGGTCGTCGAGGTCGGACCGGCACAGGACCGCGCCGAACTCGCCATGCGCCTCGCCGGTCACCCGGCCGGCGGCGTCCTCTCCCTGCTCGCCCTCGACGACCGCCCCGACCCCGTCCACCCGCACCTGTCCCGGGGCCTGACCACTACGGTCACTCTCGCCCAGGCCCTGGCCGACAGCGGTCTCGCCACGCGCCTCTGGTGCGCCACCCAGGGTGCCGTGGCCACCACCGCCTCGGCCGAGCTGACCGCCCCGGCCCAGAGCGCGCTCTGGGGCCTCGGTGGCGGACTCGCCCTCGACCACCCCGACACCTGGGGTGGCACCGTCGACCTCCCCGCGGACCTCGACCCCACCGCGGTGCAGCGGCTCTGCGAAGTCCTGACCGGTGCATCGGGGGAGGACGCGGTCGCCGTACGGGCCGGCGCCGTCCTCGCGCGACGCCTGGTCCGCGCACCGCTCGGGGACCGCACCCCGCGCCACCCCCGCACCCCCCGCGGCACCGCCCTCATCACCGGCGGTACCGGCGGCCTCGGCGCCCACGTGGCCCGCATGCTCGCGGCTGACGGCATCGAACACCTCCTGCTCCTCAGCCGTCACGGCGACACAGCCCAAGGCGCCCGCGATCTGGCGGCCGAACTGGAGAAGACGGGCACCCGCGTGACCCTCGCCGCCTGCGACGTCACCGACCGCGCCGCGCTGGCCGCGATACTCGACGCCGTACCCGCGGAGCTGCCCCTGACCACCGTCGTGCACGCCGCCGGGGCCGGCCAGCGCATGGCACCGCTCCCCGACCTCACCGTGGAGGAATTCGCCGCCGTCGGCCACGCCAAGGTCACCGGCGCCCTGCACCTCGACGCCCTGCTCGATGACCACCCCCTCGACGCCTTCGTTCTCTTCTCCTCCGGCGCCGCCGTATGGGGCAGCGCCGGACAGACCGCCTACGCTGCCGCCAACGCCCACCTCGACGCCCTCGCCCACCGGCGCCGCGCCCGCGGACTCACCGCCACCTCCGTGGCCTGGAGCTCCTGGCAGGGCGGCATGGTCGACGCCGAACTCAGCGCCGTGATGGAACGCATCGGCGCCCCCGCGATGCGCCCCGGCCTCGCCATCGGCGCCCTGCGCCAGACGCTCGAACACGACGAGAGTCACCTCGTCGTCGCCGAGTTCGACTGGTCCCGCTTCGCCCCCACCTACACCCTCGCCCGTCCCCGCCCGCTCCTCGACGCCCTGCCCGAGGTGCAGGAGGTCCTGTCCGCCGGCACCGGCGCCACGGCTCCCGACGCCTCGGAGCTGATGGAACGGCTCGCCGGCCTCTCCGACGCCGAGCGAGGCCGTGCCCTGCTCGACCTCGTACGCACCCGCGTCGCCGCCCTCCTCGGCTACGAGTCACCGTCCGAGCTCGACCCCCAACGCGCCTTCGAAGACCTCGGCTTCGACTCCGTGGCGGCCGTCGAGCTCCGTCAGGCACTGACCGCCGCCACCGGCACCGCCCTGCCGGCGACGCTGGTCTTCGACTACGCGACGCCCACCGCACTCGCCGACCACCTCCACACCCGGCTCTTCCCGGACAGCGACGCCACCGGTGTGCCCCTGCTCGCGGAGGTCGACCGGTTCGAGGAACTCGTCGGCGCGCTGGACATCGAGGAGATCCGCAGCAGCCGCATCACCTCCCGGCTCCAGACGCTCCTCGACAAGCTGACCGCCCAGCAGAGCGGCGAGTCGGCGGTCGGCGTCGGGGACTCCCTCGACGCGGCCTCCGCCGACGACGTCCTCGCTTTTATCGACCAAGAACTCGGCCTCGCCTGACACGGGCACGCTGCCGGCATCTGACCCAAAGGACTCGGTGAGACCGATATGGCCAACGACGAGAAGATCCTCGACTACCTCAAGAAAGTCACCGCCGACCTCCAGCGGACACGGCGGCGCCTCCACGACGCCGAGGCTCAAGCGCAGGAGCCCATCGCCATCGTGGCCATGGGCTGCCGCTTCCCCGGCGGCGTGACCACTCCCGAGGAGCTCTGGCAGCTCGTCGCAGAGGGCCGTGACGCCGTGTCCGGCATGCCGGCCGACCGTGGCTGGGACCTCGACCAGCTCATGGGTCAGGACGCCTCACAACCCGGCACCAGCTACGTCCACCAGGGCGGATTTCTCCAGGGCGCAGGCGACTTCGACGCCGGGTTCTTCGGCCTCAGTCCCATGGAGGCGGAAGCCACCGACCCGCAGCAGCGCCTCAGCCTGGAAGTCGCCTGGGAGGCATTCGAGCGGGCCGGCATCGACCCGGAGACCCTGCGCGGAGGCCGTGTCGGCGTCTACATGGGCTCCGGCATCCAGGACTACGGCGACTTCCCCGAAGGCGTACCCGAAGCCGTCGAGGCGTACATGGCGACCGCCCGCGCCGCCTCGGTCATCTCCGGCCGCATCTCCTACACCCTCGGCCTCGAAGGGCCGTCGTTCACCGTCGACACGGCCTGCTCGTCGTCCCTGGTCGCCCTGCATCTCGCCGCCCAGGCCCTGCGCCAGGACGAATGCACCCTCGCACTGGCCGGCGGCGTGATGGTCATGTCGACCCCCGCACCCTTCGTCGCCTTCAGCAAGCAGCGCGGCCTCGCTCCCGACGGCCGGTGCAAGGCGTTCTCCGACGCCGCCGACGGCACCGGCTGGTCCGAGGGCGTCGGCATCGTCCTGCTGGAACGCCTCTCGGACGCCCGGCGCAACGGCCACCCCGTGCTGGCCGTCGTACGGGGCTCCGCCATCAACTCCGACGGCGCGAGCAACGGCCTCACCGCACCCAGCGGCCCCTCCCAGCAGCGCGTCATCCGCCAGGCACTCGCGAACGCCCGGGTGCCCGGTGCCCACGTCGACGCCGTCGAGGCACACGGCACCGGCACCACACTCGGCGACCCCATCGAGGCCCAGGCACTCCTCGCCACCTACGGCCAGGAGCGCAGCGCCGACCACCCGCTGCGTCTCGGCTCGCTCAAGGCGAACATCGGACACGCCCAGGCGGCCGCGGGCGTCGGCGGCGTCATCAAGATGGTCATGGCGCTGCGCAACGGCACCCTGCCCAAGACCCTGCACGTGGAGCAGCCCTCCAGCCACGTCGACTGGTCCGCCGGTCACGTCAGCCTGCTCACCGAGCCGGAGCCCTGGACCCGGAACGGCCACCCACGCACCGCGGGCATCTCCGCCTTCGGCCTCAGCGGCACCAACGCCCACGTGATCCTCCAGGAGGCCCCCGAACCGGAGACCACCGCGGACGCCGACGATGAACCCGGGGCGACGCGAGGAACCGGCGCAGGTGCCGAAGCCTCCGGTACGGGAGAGGCCGACGGACACGACGCTGCGGCCGGAACAGAGAGGCCTGCCGCTACGGAGATCCCCGGGCTCGTGTCACCGGTCATCCCGTTCGTGGTCTCCGGACGCAGCTCTGCCGGGCTGCGCGCCCAGGCGGAGCGGCTCGCCTCCTTCGTCCGGGACGAGACCGACACCCCGGTGCGTCCGCAGGACATCGCCCGTGCGCTGATCGCCACCCGTACCGCGTTCGAGCACCGCGCAGTCGTCCTCGGCGGCTTCGGCGGCAACGTCACGGCCTTGGACGCCGACAAGTCCGCAGGCGGTGGCACCCGGGGGAGCGGCGAAGGCCCGGCCGGTGAGCGTGACGCGCTGCTGACCGGCCTCGACGCGCTCGCGGACGGCACCAAGGCGGCGCACGTCGTCCGCGGCACCACCACGGGCGAGGCACAGGTCGCCTTCGTCTTCCCCGGCCAGGGCTCGCAGTGGCCCGGCATGGCCGTGGAACTCCTCGACAGCTCGACGGTGTTCGCCCACCGGATGCGTGAGTGTGCCGAAGCGCTCGCCCCGTACACGGACTGGGACCTTCTCGATGTCGTCCACCGGCGTCCGGGCGCGCCCACTTTCGACGAGGTCGATGTCGTCCAGCCGGTGCTGTGGGCCGTCATGGTCTCGCTCGCGGAGCTGTGGCGGGCGTGCGGCGTCGAACCTGCCGCCGTAGTCGGGCATTCCCAGGGAGAGATCGCGGCGGCCTGCGTCGCCGGTGCCCTCTCGCTGGAGGACGGGGCACGCGTCGTCGCCCTCCGCAGCCGGATCATCCGCCAGGACCTGGCCGGGCGCGGCGGCATGATGTCGGTCGGTCTGCCCTCCGCACAGGCCCAGGCGCTGCTCGGGCGCTGGGAGGACAGGCTCCAGCTCGCCGTGGTCAACAGCCCCAGCTCCACCGTGGTGTGCGGCGAGACCGACGCCCTCGACGAGCTGTACGCCGAACTGGAGAAGCAGGGCGTGCAGACCCGCCGCATCCCGGTGGACTACGCCTCGCACTCCGCCTTCGTGGAGGAGATCCGCGACCGTCTGCTGGAGGAGCTGGCCGCCGTCACCCCCCGCCCGGCCTCGACCACGTTCTACTCCACCGTGACCGGCGGTCCGCTCGACACCACCGGTCTCGACGCCGACTACTGGTACCAGAATCTCCGCCGCACCGTGCGCTTCGAGGACACGACCCGCGCGATGCTCGACGACGGATTCAACCTCTTCGTGGAGGCCAGCCCGCACCCCGGACTCTTCGTCGGACTCGGCGAGACGGTGGCCGCGGCCGGAGTCACCGCCACCCCGGTGGGCTCGCTGCGCCGCCACAACGGCGGTATGGACCGGTTCGCCCAGTCGCTGGCCGAGGCATACGTGCACGGAGCACCGGTCGACTGGAGTCCCTTCTTCGACCAGGCCGCCCCCGCCCCGGTCGATCTGCCGACCTATGCCTTCCAGCGCGAGCGGTACTGGGTCACGGCCCCCGTGGGCACCGGAGACGTCCTGACCGCAGGCCTCGAACCGGCCACGCACCCGCTGTTCGGGGCCCTGGTGCCCGCACCGGACACGGACGCGCTGAGCCTCACCGGCCGACTCGCTCTCGGTACGCATCCCTGGCTCGGTGACCACCGCGTCGGCGAGTCCGTCTTCTTCCCGGGCACCGGGCATGTGGAACTCGCCATCTACGCGGGCGATCAGGTCGGCTGCCCGGTGATCGACGAACTGACGCTTGAGGCACCGCTGGTCGTCCCCGAGTCGGGAGGCGTCGCCATCCGCGTCACGGTCGGCAGCGCCGAGCCGGACGGCCGGCGCCAGGTCGCCGTGCACGGCCGCCCCGAGGACGGCGGCCAGCCGTGGACGCGGCACGCGACCGGCATCCTCGCCCCCGGTACGGCGGCCGGTCCCGAGCCGGAGCGTGCCTTCGACGTCTCCCAGTGGCCCCCGGCCGGTGCCGAGCCCGTGGACCTGGCGGGCTTCTACGACGGTATGGCTGAGGAAGGTCTGCGGTATGGCCCCGCCTTCCGCGGTCTGACTGCCGCCTGGCGTTCGGGCGATGACGTCTACGCCGATGTTGCGCTCCCCGCAGGAGCGGACCCGGCCGACTTCCGGCTCCACCCCGCGTTGCTTGAC
>NZ_BMRN01000022.1:499-1846 GCF_014648655.1 Streptomyces atratus | reverse complement strand
TGACGAGGCGTCCACGGCTGTCACCGCGCTCGGCCGGCTCCACGTCACGGGAGTCACGGTCGACTGGGCCCGGTTCTTCGAGGGTTCGGGTGCCCGCCGGGTCGACCTGCCGACCTACGCCTTCCAGCACCAGAACTACTGGATCGTCGGCGAGCAGCACGGCTCGGATCCTGAGTCGATCGGCCAGGAGTCCGCCGACCATCCCCTTCTCAGCGCGGTGGTCACTCCCCCTGACTCGGACAGCGTGATCTTGACCGGACGTCTCTCGTCCCACGCGCAACTGTGGCTTGCGGACCACGCGGTGGGCGACACCGTCCTCTTCCCCGGTACGGGATTCGTCGAGCTCGCGCTGAGAGCCGGACGCGAAGTCGGATGCGTATCACTGGAAGAGCTCACTCTGGAGGCGCCCCTGGTCCTCCCCGAGCACGGCGGGGTCGCGCTCCAGGTCGTCGTCGGCGCTCCCGACGACTCCGGTCGGCGTCCCGTCACTGTCCACTCGCGCGGCGAGGCTGTGGACCTCCCGTGGGTGCGACACGCGACCGGCTCGCTGACGACTACCGTCGACGATGTCGTCGACGAGGACGCGGCATGGAGCACCGGCCAATGGCCTCCGGCAGATGCGGAGCCCGTGGACCTGGAAGGCTTCTACGAGGACATGGCGCAGGCCGGGCTGGAGTACGGGCCGGCGTTCCGCGGCCTCACTGCGGCGTGGAAGTCCGGCGAGCACGTATTCGCCGAGGCGGGACTGCCGGAAGGTACGGAGCCCGGGACGTTCGCCCTGCACCCTGCCCTGTTCGATGCTGCGCTCCATGGGGTGGTTGTGGCTGGTGTGGTGGGTGAGGGGGCTGCGTTGCCGTTTGCGTGGTCGGGTGTGTCGGTGGGTGTGGTGGGTGCGTCGGTGGTTCGGGTGCGGGTTTCGGTGGTGGGTGAGGGCCGGGTGTCGGTGGTGTTGGCCGATGTGGGGGGTGGTGTGGTGGCGTCGGTGGGTTCGTTGGTGTTGCGTTCGGTGGGTGTGGAGCGTCGTGCGGTGGCGGAGTCGGGTGTGTGGGGTTCGTTGTTCGGTGTGGGGTGGTCGGGGGTGGAGTTGCCTGGTGCGGTTGATGGTGTGGGTGTGGGGCGTTGGGCTGATGTGGTGGGTGGTGTGTCGGGTGGGGTGCCGGATGTGGTGGTGTTTGATTCGGTGCGGGGTGCGGGGGATGGTTTGGGGCTGGGTGGTGGGGTGCGTGGTGGTGTGTGTGAGGTGTTGGGTGTGGTGCAGGAGTGGTTGGTGGATGAGCGGTTTGCTGGTTCGCGGTTGGTGGTGCGTACGGAGGGTGCGGTGGGGTTGTCGGGTGAGGGTGAGGGTGG
>NZ_BMRN01000022.1:0-489 GCF_014648655.1 Streptomyces atratus | reverse complement strand
TGTGAGGTGTTGGGTGTGGTGCAGGAGTGGTTGGTGGATGAGCGGTTTGCTGGTTCGCGGTTGGTGGTGCGTACGGAGGGTGCGGTGGGGTTGTCGGGTGAGGGGCAGGGTGTGGTGGATGTGGTGGGTGCGGCTGTGTGGGGGTTGGTGAGGTCGGCGCAGTCGGAGAATCCTGGGCGTGTGGTGTTGGTGGATGGGGTGGTGTCCGATGCGGATGTGGTGCGGGTGGTGGGTCTGGGTGAGTCGCAGGTGGTGGTGCGTGGGGGTCGTGCGTGGGTGCCGCGGTTGGTGCGTGCGGTGCCGGGCGCGGGGTCTGGTGATGCGGGCTCTGGTGGTGTGGGTGGTTTTGGTTCGGTGGGGACGGTGTTGTTGACGGGTGGTACGGGGACGTTGGGCGGGGTGTTTGCGCGGCATTTGGTGGTGGAGCGTGGGGTGCGGCGTTTGGTGTTGACGAGTCGTCGTGGGTTGGGGGCTCCGGGGGCCCGTGAG